>CAVSAW010000001.1:0-325919 GCA_963725945.1 uncultured Acidobacteriota bacterium
CATTTGTGCCGCTTTCGCCAGGATTCGCGCTGCAAAATGCCAGAATTCGAATGCGAGCCTGGCTACAGATTTGCCCCGCGGTTCCCGCTGATGAGGCGCACTATCCAGGTGAGAATCACGGCGCCGATGACCGCGATCACGATGCTGATGATGAGCCCGTGCTGGCCAACTCCCCCGAGCCCAAGGTGGCTCGACAGAAATCCACCAATGAGCGCGCCGACCAGGCCGACGACCATGTCCATGAAAAAGCCAAACCCCGACCCCTTCATCAGCTTCCCCGTAATCCAGCCTGCAAGCAATCCGATGATGATCCACGCAATCAGTCCATGCCCCATGTGATCATTCTCCTTTTTTGAATTTCAGTGAGCTTTCTTCGAGCGAACAAGTGGGAATATTACATGAACGCAGAAGGATTAGTCGCCATAATCCTTGACTAGCCGCCTTTCTCTGCCACCGATCAGCTAGTGAAAGGCCGACCCGCCAAGTCTCTTTCCCCTTGACGCTCTAGGAGAGTCGGGCTATTCTCTCCTAGAGTGTCGAGGAGAGAGAGCGAAGAATGGTCCAATCCAAACGAAGCGAGCAGGCCGATCTGCTGCAAGGCACACTCGACCTCCTGATTTTGAAGGCGGTGTCACTAGGGCCCTTGCATGGCTATGGAGTTTTGTTGCGCATCCAGCAGATTTCAGGCGAGGAACTTGTCATTCAACAAGGTTCCCTTTATCCGGCGCTCTACCGGCTCGAGCACCAGGGCGCAATCAACAGCGAGTGGGGAGAGAGCGAGAACAACCGCCGCGCCAAGTACTACAAGCTCACAAGTGTAGGCCGCGACCGGCTCAACGAAGAAACGGCGAAGTGGAATCGCATGTCCGGCATCATCAATGGGATTCTTCGAACCATGCCGGAGGGAGCATGAGTCTAGACTCCTTCCTCGCGGGCAGCTCTTCCCGGGTGCGTTCCTGGTTGCGTTCAATCATTCATCGTCGCGCGCTCGAATCCGACATGGAAGCCGAGCTCGCCAACCATCTTGAAAGCCTTACCACAGATTTAATCTGCAAAGGCCACACCCCCGCCGAAGCCGCGCGCAAAGCACGCATGGCCCTCGGCCCAACCTTGGTTCACAAAGAAGGAATGCGCGCTTCGCTCGGCCTGCGCTGGTTGGACGAATTCTGGGTCGACCTGCGCTACGGCATCCGCATCCTGCGGAAGAGCCCTGGCTTTGCCACGATTGCAGCCGCGTCTCTCGCCCTGGCCATCGGCGCCAACACGACCATCTTCTCAATTGCCAAACAAATGCTCTACGACCGTCTTCCCGTCCCCCAACCCGAACAATTGCGACTGCTCCAATGGGCAGGCGACAAAAGAGTCGCCATCACCAACCTTTGGGGAAATTGGAACATGAACTCGGGCGGCATTACCAGCAACGTCTTTTCCTACCCGGCATACGAGCAACTGCGGCGCGACAACCACGTGCTCCAGGATTTGTTCGCATTCAAGGACGTTGGAAGATTGAACTCCACCATTAACGGCAACGCGCAGGTGTTGCAAGGGGAGATGGTTTCGGGCAACTACTTCGCTCAACTCGGCGTGCTGCCCATTCTGGGGCGCGCAATTCAGCCCTCTGACGATCGGCCCGGAGCCGCTCCGGTGGGACTGATCAGCGCTGGGCTTTGGCAACGATCGTTTGGCAAATCGCCAGATGTGCTGGGACGCGTCATCAAAGTCAACCTGGTTCCTGTGACTGTCATTGGCGTAACGCCCCGGGGATTTACGGGAGCCGAGAGCGTGCAGTTTTTGCCGGACGTGTTTTTACCTCTAAACTTGCAGGCGGTTATTGTGCCCAAAGGTGAGGGTGGTTCACTTCTCTACAACTCTGACCCAGGACAGTGGTGGCTCAATCTCATGGCCCGGGCGAAGCCTGGAGTTTCGAGTGCCGAAGCCGAGGCCTCACTCAGCGTTTCACTCACCTCCGTCGCCCGCGCAACTCTCCATCCTGACGCCAATCAGACTCTGCCGCGCCTGTATTTGAGCGACGGTAGCCGCGGCTTTTTTGACTCCAAAGCAAAATTTGGCAAGCCCGTCGACCTGCTACTTTCGGTTGTCGGATTGGTGCTTCTGCTCGCTTGCGCCAATATTGCCAGCCTGCTGCTTGCGCGTGCGTCTGCCCGCCAGCGGGAGATCAGCGTTCGCCTTGCTCTCGGAGCGGGGCGGAGCCGCATCCTGCGTCAGGTGTTAACGGAGAGTCTGCTGCTCTCCTGCATTGGAGGAGCGGCGGGTTTCATGCTGGCTTTTGCAGGGCGCCAGGTGCTTCCCCGACTGATGTCGAACCCGTGGAACGCGAATCATATGACGCTCGACTTCGATTGGCAAATCTTTCTCTTCACCGCCGCCGTCACCCTGGCCGCTGGGCTCCTGTTTGGCATCGCTCCAGCTTGGCTCGCCACGCGTACCGAGGTCAGTTCAGGACTGAAGGAGACCGCGCAGACTGCCACGCGCCGCCGCAAGGGGATTGGCGGAAAAGCCATTGTTGCCTTTCAGTTGATGCTCTCGACAGTTTTGGTGACAGGCGCGTTTCTCTTTGTGCGCACACTCTATAACGTTGCACACATCGATCCCGGATTCCGCAGCGATTACTTGTTGCTGTTCGCCATCCAGCAGCCCGAGTCGCGCTATCCGCCGCCCTCCGATCTGGCTCTGCACCAGCGGCTAGAAGAACGGCTGCGCAACATACCCGGCGTTGAAGCTGTGACGCTGTCTGAGGTTGCATTCATCTCCGATAGTATGGAGAACACAACCTTTCTGCCCGAAGGCGAGAATCTGGATCCGAACAAGGAACAGTCTGCGATGAATAATGCGGTGGGCGCAGGGTTCTTCAAGACCATGGGCATTCCCATCATCGCTGGCCGGGATCTTGACGCGCGGGATACAGCGACATCGCCGAAGGTTGCCGTCATCAGCCAGGCTCTGGCGCGCACGGCCTTCCCGGGCCTCAACCCGCTCGGGCGGCATTTCCGCGCTCACTTTCATCCCCGCGAGGGCAAGCTCGGTAACTGGATTGAAGTGGTGGGTGTGTGCGCCGACACTCGCTATTGGAGCCTGAAGCAGGATCCCGTGCCCATGTTCTTCGAGCCATACCTGCAAACCCCGAATCTCGATTTCGGCGCCACCTATGAGATTCGCACACGGCTGAAGACCGAGGCCATTGCTCCGGACATTCGCCGCGTGGTCCAATCCATCGATCCCGATCTGCCGCTTATCGATCTGCGCACGCAGCGCGAGCAAATCGACTCCACTATGCTCCAGGAGCGCATCTTTGCTTCGCTCACCGCGGGCTTTGGTGTGCTGGCGCTGGCCCTGGCCTGCGTTGGCGTCTATGGCGTCATGTCTTATTCGGTGGCCAGAAGGACAAGTGAAATCGGCATCCGCATTGCGCTAGGGGCCCAGCCGGGACAAATGCGCCGCATGATTCTGCGCGAAAGTTCGGGTCTCGCCGTTGTGGGGATTATTGCGGGAACGGGCACGGCCCTCATGCTGGCGCGGCTAGTGAAGTCAATGCTTTACGGCATCCAGCCGAACGATCCTGCAACGCTGACGGCCGGTGCGTTGCTCTTACTTGTTGTGGCGTTGACCGCAAGCTGGATTCCGGCGCGGCGCGCTGCAAGTGTGCAGCCCATGCAAGCACTGCGGCACGAGTAAGGAAGCGAATCGGGAACAAGGAACAGGGAGCCAAGAACTTATGAAACTGCGTTCGGCATTCATTCGCGCTATTGCTCAACCGAGGTCGTGGCTCCGTTCCATTAGTCATCGTGACCGACTTGAGGCCGAGATGGAAGCCGAGCTAGCCAACCATCTTGAAGGCCTCACTGCCGATCTCATTCGCAAAGGCCGCACCCCGGCCGACGCCGCCCGCAAAGCACGCATGGCCCTCGGCCCAACGTTGGTTCACAAAGAAGGAATGCGCGCTTCGCTCGGCCTGCGCTGGTGGGATGAGTTTTGGGTCGACCTGCGCTACGGCATCCGCATCCTGTGTAAGAGCCCCGGCTTCACCGCGATTGCAGTGAGTTCGCTGGCGCTGGCCATCGGGGCCAATACAACTATTTTCGCGCTCGCCAAGCAATTGCTTTACCAGGGCCTCAACGTCCCGCACCCCGAGCAGCTTCGCATGTTCCGCTGGAATGGCGACGGCCACGAGGCCATTCACGGCATGTGGGGGGACTTCGACATCACGCCCGATTCCGGCACCACCGGCTCCGTGTTTTCGTTCCCCGTCTACCAGCAGCTTCGCGCGCACAACCAATGGTTCAACGACCTCCTCGCGTTCAAGGAAGACAGCATGAACGCCACCATCCACGGCACCGCGCTGCGCGTCAATGCCGCCATGGTCACCGGCAATTATTTCCAGGTGCTCGAAGTCCGCCCGCAACTTGGCCGCGCGCTCCAGGCCTCCGACGACGCCACGCCCGGCTCCGGAAGTGTCGCCGTCATCAGTGACGCCGTCTGGCTGCGTGACTATGATCGCTCTCCCGCGGTGCTGGGCCAGACGATCACGCTTAACCAGATCGCCGTCACCGTCGTCGGCGTCGCTCCCCGCGGATTCACCGGCGCCAAAGGCGTGATGGAGTCGCCCGACCTCTACGTGCCGCTCAGCCTGCAGCCCGTCATCGATCCTAAAGGCAAGGAAAATCTCTTCAACTCTTCCGAACTCTGGTGGGTCAATGTGGTGGGGCGCATCAAACCCGGTGTCAGCGATCGAACCGCGCAGGCGGGTCTCGACGTGCAGTTTCGGGCGGCGGTCCGCGCCAGCATGAAGTTGGAGACAGGCGAAACGATGCCGCGCTTTGAACTCGCGGACGGCAGCCGCGGCCTGCATTTCTTCGACCGCCTATTCAAGAAGCCAATCTACGTACTGCTTGCGCTCACCGGCTTGGTCATTCTGCTGGCCTGCGCCAACATCGCCAACCTCCTGCTGGCCCGCGGCTCGCAGCGTCAACGCGAAATGAGCGTCCGTCTCGCCATGGGCGCGGGCCGATCGCGCATACTTCGCCAGTTGCTCACAGAAAGCCTGCTGCTCGCGGCGCTCAGTGGCGCAGGCGGTCTCGCGCTCGGCTACCTCGGCCGCAACGTTCTGCCGAATCTGCTGACCAACGCATGGGAACGCAATGAAATCAACACGCCCTTTGACTGGGGTGTCTTTGCATTCACAGCCGCAGTCACGCTCATCACCGGAATTCTCTTCGGCCTCGCGCCCGCATGGATGGCCTCGCGTGCTGAAGTCAGCAGCACCCTCAAGGAGACAGCCCAGAGCGCAACGCGCCGCCGCCGCGGTCTCAGCGGAAAATCTATCGTCGCTTTTCAGATTGCGCTGTCCACATTGCTGGTGATAGGCGCAGGCCTGTTTACGCGCACTCTCTTCGCGCTCAGCACGGTCGACGTCGGCTTCGACGCGGACCATTTGCTGCTCTTTGAGATTGCCCCGCCGGCCGCGCTGTATCCCGCCGGCAAGGACATTCTTCTTCATGCGAAGCTCGAGCAGCGCATGGCCGCGCTGCCCGGCGTAAAAGCAGTTACAACGGCAGCTACGCCCTATATCGCCGACAACCTCAACAACTACGAGTTTTTTCCTGAAGGTGAAAGGTTCGAGGATTACAAGCGTCTCCACAAAAACGCTGCAGAGGACACCAACTCGGTCGGCATCCATTTTTTTGAGACCATGGGAATCCCCATCCTCGCCGGTCGTGGCTTCGGTTCGCAGGACACGGCCACGTCGCTAAAGGTTGCCGTCATCAACCAGGCACTCGCACGCAAGCGCTTTCCCAATGTGAACCCTATCGGCCGCCGCTTCCGAACCACCCGCGCAGACACGGGAGCATTAATCACCATCGTCGGCATCTGCGCGGACACCCGCTACGTCAACCTCCGGGATAGGCCTCCGGCACAGTTCTTTTTGCCCTATATCCAGACTTCCGACGTTGGAAGCATGGTGTACGAACTACGCACGCCGCTCGCTCCCGCATCGCTCATTCCGGTGCTGCGCCGCGTGGTCCAGTCGGTCGACCCCAATCTACCCATCATTGATGTGCGAACCCAGCGCGAGCAGATCAACGCCACTATGCAGATGGAACGGCTCTTAGCCGCGCTCACCGCGGGCTTCGGCGTGCTCGCTCTCGTACTCGCATGCGTAGGCATCTACGGCATAATGACGTACACCGTGGCTCAGCGCACCAATGAGATAGGCATTCGCCTCGCGCTTGGTGCGCACTCGGGACAAGTGTGCTCAATGATTCTCCGCGAAAGCATATCGCTGGCTGTAACAGGCATACTCGTTGGAGCCCTCGCCGCGCTCGCCCTCATGCGCCTGGTCAAATCGATGCTCTACGGCATCCAACCGAATGATCCCCTCTCCCTATCCGCAGGTGTATTGCTGTTGCTTGCTGTTGCGCTGGCCGCGAGCTGGATCCCGGCCCAGCGTGCTGCAAGTGTGCAGCCAATGGAAGCGCTGCGGCACGACTAAGCGCCGCAGCGAATGATAGCGCTTCGTCCAGCGCGATCCTTACTGTGACGGCGGGTTGCAACTGCCTCGAGAGAAAATCAACTGTTTCCCAGGGTCAATGGTTGACTGGTGGAATTTCTCGGCAAAATTCTTCGAGGGAATGGTTCCGCTGAAGTCAAATACATTTCCGGAGCATTCCACTTCTCCGTCCAATCGAAAGAGGCTATAGGTCGCTACAGAGCCCCCGCTATAACTCATTGTGGTCTTCAAAATACTGCTGCTCTTGGTCACGGCTCCTCCAGACTCAAGGGCCTTTAGAAGGAGAATATGCGGCCAGTCATTTCTGTTGGGCAGCGTTCCCGTGGTCAGGTCAAGACCCAACTTCTGTGCCAGCCCGTCTGCTGAAAGGGCGGCGGCAAGATGTGAACGAGTTGACGCCGGGGGTGCAAGTGGAGGAGTCGCTGCTGTTGCAGTGGTACTGGTAGTCGTAGGCTTCGGCGCTGCATTGGGATTGGGCGGAGCGGCGACACTTTCGGTGAGTGATTTGAAGAAGTCGTCAATGTCTTTGGCCATTTGAGCCGCACCGGCCTTGTCCTTGTTATCATCCGTCGCCGCAAGGTCGGCCAGGCAAGCTCGAGCATCAATCAATTTGTCGAGATTGGTCATAAATGGTGAATGTGCTTCGTCGTCCGCAATGAAACCAAAGGAAGTGTAGACCGACGGCATCAGCACCTTCACGCGGAGCGAACGTAGTTGCCTTGCGACACCGTCCATGAGTGCCTGGTCCTGAATCGTTCCAACGACGGAGGTGGCAGACTCCTCCGTCGCCATCATCCCAAGTGCGGTTTCCGCCATCGCTCCGTACGGCGTGAGGCTTGCGGCGATTGAGCCAGCCGTAGAAGCCGTCGCACCTCTCGTTCGAGCGCCTTTCGGGCACTGATAGGAAACTTCAGCCCGAGTGCGAAGCTGGCTCATGGCTGCCATATCAGCGCGCCAGATTTGAAAATCAGAGAACTCATTTCGATCGAAGGGAAGAATCAGCACAGTGGCTGCCGCAGTGCCCGCATTGACGCTGCATACGGTGCCGGCCGGGGGACTCGAGAAGTTTGCAGAAGTCTTGTTGACATAAGCGGCCACGTCGCAGGCCACAGCTTCGCTGTTGGATTCAAGTGCGCTATAGGTCAGCATCTCCGTTTCAATTGAGAAGTCCCCGCCCGACGGCGAAGCGCTTGTAGCTCCTGCTTTCGCCGGCGCCGATTGGGCCAACGCCCAATTCGCTGCCGGTAGCCCAATTGCCAGGAACGTCCAGAAACAAATGGCCGGATATTGAGTCACCCTTAACCTGCTCAAATTATCGAAATATCTCATCGTTTACCCCGTTCTCCGTTCCCAATGCTCATCCAAATTGATGCTTTGAAATCCCCGGATCGCAGACGTGAACCAGGCAGAAAAGAGGCCAGACCGAGCCAATGGAGCAATCTGCCGCTGCCAACTCCAGCGAACACAAAAGTGCGCCTGAAGACCGTATGTTTCGGTCATATTCGCTTCAATATTGAGCCCTGGGGGATTGACCGCTTCTTGAACAGCATTCGATTATTTTGTTGGTCGGGCAAGACCAATCTACCTCAAACAGCGCGCATTTGGCCTGATTTTCTTGCCAATTCTCGGCCAGCATGCCCGGAAAAACGCGTGCGGCTGCGGCCTGAATCTAATCTTCAGTGCTCACATTGCAGGTTGTCTCCGGTATGCGAGGGTTACTGAATCCCGACCGGCAGAGGAGGCATGGCTCCTTCAGCCTTGGCCTCGGCGACCACGATATCCAGCTGTTCCAGCACATCGGCAACCGTCATCGTATAGATTTCCCGGCGCGAATCGTAACCCTCTTCGATCAACAGCTTAAGGTAACGGCCGGCGATCTGAACGGCAAGCTGGTCCGTAATCACCTTGCCGGTGCGTTTCTTCTGCTCCACCCACGCCGTACAGGGCAGGGCAATCCACATTGGCCGGTCATTGACGTCATAACGCACATCCACGGCGTCGGCGTGGCGGGTGGCAATGGCCACCATCGTGCCCTTCCAGCGGCAATGCAGGTCTTCACCGCTCCAGCGGTCTACGACGTGGAATTCCTCGTACATGACACTAGACTACCGTTGCGCCGTCGGAGGAGCAAGCACGAGTAGGCCGGGTCCCGGAACCGGCGGCACCTTTTCTCGCCGTACCCGTGCGGTTGGCGCACTTTAGCGCGGCCTCAGCCGGGCCCCGCCGTCCGTGTGGACGCTCTTCTTCGCGCGCTGATAGACTGATAAGGTTGCAGTCGCTGCGCCCCCTCCTGTATGGACCCGCCTGCAAGTCGATCGAAGAAGGACAAACAAACTCCGTGGACACACAAACCCGTCACGCCCTTAAGGGCGACAAATTTGCCCAGGCCACTAAGACCAGTGTGAACTGGCTCAGTGGTCACCGCGCCAGTGTTGTGCGGTGGGCCGTCAGTGCAACAGCGGTCGTTCTCCTGGGCCTCGCAGCCGCGATTTTCTGGAACGTAAAGTCTGCCTCTGCGGATGCCGCCCTGGGTACGGCGCTCGACACCTACTCGGCCCCATTGTCGGTGCCCGGCGCTCCGCCCGAAAAGGATACCTACGCCACATCCAGCGCGCGATCCAAGGCCGCCAATCAGGAGTTTGTGGCGGTCGCGCAGCAGTATAGCTGGCTGCCTGAGGGAGCCAAGGCCCACTATTTTGCCGGAGTCACCTATGAGGACCTGGGCCAGAACGGCCCGGCCGAGACGGAGTTGAAGGCGGCAGCGGATTCGTGGGATCGCGACCTTGCCAATCTGGCGAAACTGGCCTTGGCCGGCCTCTATCATCAAACGAGCCGCGACTCCCAGGCCATCGACCTGTACAACGCACTCATCGCCAAGCCGTCTGTGACCGTCTCGGCGAGCGTTGCGCAATTGGACCTTGCGGACTTGTATGCCGCCACCGGCAAGAAGGACCAGGCGCGCGCATTGTGGGCCAAGGTTAAAGATGCCGACAAGGACGGCGCGGCTGGTTCCATTGCTGCGCAAAAGCTTGCCGGACAATAGAGCCTTCTGGATCAGCGAAGACTGACACGGTGGACCGCCGGGGTATGAGCGCTTTCGCAGGCACGTGCGTCTGATGGTGGTATGAGCGCCAGCCAGACAGTATTCGCAGGTTGGATGGAGATCACCCCAAGCGCCGTGCATGACGAGACCCGCCAGCACGTTCACGAGAGAGCGCTCGCAGCTCTTGTGGGCCAGTACGCCTCCACCCTTTACAGGGTCGCTTTTTCAGTTGTACGCAACCAGGCCGACGCTGAAGACGCCGTCCAGGAAGCTTTCCTTCGCGTATTGCGCCATCGCGACACCCTCCACGAAGTGCGCGATCACCGCGTCTGGCTCATCCGCATTGTCTGGAACATCGTGCTGGATCGTAAGCGCCGCGCCAAAACCCGCCCGGAAACCGATGATATCGCCGACCTGGCACGCGTGCTGCCTGCCGATGGACTGTCCGCCGAAGAGCGCACCGCCGCAGCCCAGCACCACGCGCATGTTCTCACCTGCGTCGACCAGCTACCCGCCAAGGAGCGCGAGGTACTGGTTCTTTCAGCATTTGAGGAGCTTTCGAGCGTTGAGATTGCTTCGGTTCTCGGGATTACCGAGTCAAGCGTTCGCTCCCGGCTCTTTCGCGCACGCAACCTGATGGCCGACCTGCTCAATCATTCCAGGAGTCTCAGATGAATACTCCTCCACGCAACGCATTTATACCCAGGACTGAGGACGCGGGAGAAGCTGAGAAGACCTTGCGGCTGATTGCCAGCCTGCCAGCTCCTGAGGGCCTTGAAGATCGCATGAATGCCGGCCTGCAGGAGTTTTCTCGCTACAGGCCGCATGCTGCACTGGCCAACGTCGATGCGGCCGCACGGTGGCTGGATGAACAACACGATGATGCGCAGTGCCGCCGCCGCCGCCATCGTGTTTGTAGTGGTTGGCGGTGGCTGGGGCGTTTACTCGCACGTCCAACCCGCGCAGTCACCCAAAGTGATTGCCATGCCGCGGGTCTCTGCTCCCGGAGGATTTCAGAGCGCCGGAGCCATGCGCACCCCGCAAACACTCGACCGTCCGGTGCTGAAGCACCCATTGAATGCGGCAACGAAACAGGCGATTGCACCTGCGACCAGCTCGCAGAAGCCAACATCGTCGCGTCACATCCGCTGCAGCCAACAAAGCCCTGCCTCGGCCCGTGGCGCCACCCCGTAACTAGCATTCCTCGAGGCACAAAGGTCTCCTACACTTTCTTGGTGAAGGCGTGCAGCAACATGCCCAGCAGCGCCAACGCCACTGCGCCGATCAATGCCGGAATCCAGCCCGCCACATGAAAGCCTCTGACAAGGTGCGACGCAAACAGGATCATCAATGCGTTGATCACCAGGAGGAACAAGCCCAGGGTGAGGATGGTGATGGGAAAGGTCAGAATCTTCAGTACCAGGCCAAGTGTCCCATTCAGCAGGCCGATTACCAGCGCGGCAATCAGCGCCGGTTCCAGGCCATTCACACGAAAGCCAGGGCACAAAGTGGGAAATAACCAGCAAAAGAAACGCACTGAGCACCCAGTGAATCACAAGCTTGATCATTCTGTTGTTCTCCTTCTTGTGGCCGGCCGAGTCGTAGAATCTCGCGCCGGCAAGCGGGGATCGCCGCCGCACAAACGCGCCTTCTGTGCAGACGGAGTCACGAGCAACCACAATACTGCACTGAGCTGGTCTGTTCAAGCCGGCTAACTCAGCGCGATTTTCGCAATGGGGTGAATCAGGTCTGAAGTGCTCTTTGATTCTGCCGCGCGGAGCGCGTACATACGGCCCTGAAGATTATTCCTTCGAGAGGGCCCGCACAAAGAAGCCGATCGAGGACAGGATGGCAGCTCCCCAAAACGCTGGAGTCCATCCAAACACGGTGAATCCGCCCACCATCTGCGAAGCCAGCATGATCGCTGCGGCATTGATGAACACCATAAACACACTGAACGTGACGAGAGCAAAGGGAAACCTGATCGTTTTCAGCGCGAACCCAAGTCCCCCATTCAGAAGGCCGAGTGCCACGGACGCCTCGATTGCAGACTCCGTTCCCTCCACCTGAAAGCCGGGTACAAGCCGGCACACAATCATCAGCGCAATTGCGGTCAGCAGCCAATGAATCAGGAATCGAAACATTTAGGATTTCTCCTCTGCCTGGTCAGCAATGTGCCGGAGCAAACAAAATAATCTTAAGTGTTTACATATAGCATGGCGACACGGAAGACGAAAGCTCTTCTTCTTGCGTGGACAAAACTTTTGATTCGTCTCCGGGTCCAACAGGAAGCGCAATACACCGGCGCAGGCCTCAGACCCGTTCGCCGGGAATGGACCTTCATGCACATTCGACAAATCGCTTGGCGTATCGGCTTCATTCTGTCCTTTCTGCCTGTCGTGCAGGCCTCGGCGCAGAAACTGCAAACGCTCCGCCTTTGCCCGACATTCGCCAACTTATGCGGCGAGGTTCAGGACCATCAGAAACAGCTGGATAAAGTGCGTGAGTCCTATACTTACACCTCGCTGCAAACAACCCAGGACATTGACGCCAACGGCCAGGTGAAGAAGACCGAGACCGAGGAGGACGAGGATTTCTTTGTCAACGGCCACGTCATTGAGCGCACCGTAAAGAAGAACGGCCAGCCGCTCAGACGATCACGACCAGCAAAAGGAGACCGAGCGCGTAACAAAGCTGGTGGAGAAGGCGGAGAAGACGCCGCGCGATCAGCCCCTGGAGGGGCCGAGCATCAGCGTCAGCCGGCTGCTGGAAATCATGGATGTGCGCAACGAGCGTCGCATGGATTATCGCGGCCGGCCGACAATCGTTTTCGACTTTGTTGGCCGCAAAGATGCCAAAACGCACGGCCTGGCGGAGGATGCGTCAAAGAAAGCTGCAGGGACGGTCTGGATCGACGAGGCCGATCGCCAGGTGGCGCATCTCGAAGTGAGTTTCAACGACAATTTCCGCGTCGCCGGCGGCCTGTTTGCAAGCATTCAGAAAGGCTCCAACTTCCGTTTCGACCAGGAGCCGGTCAACCACTCCAGACGATGGAGACCCGTCGTCCCGGGAGCCCTGCGAACGGCGAATTATGGCTGCCCACAGGCGGCGAAGGGACCATGCAGGCGCGCGTTCTGCTGTTGAAGAACTTTCGCCAGCATTTCATTGAGCGCGACTACGACTACAAGCGCTTCACGGTGGAGACGCAGCAGCCAAAGAGCGCCAAGGTCGCACCGCGAAAAGAAGCCATAGGGGCTTGTGCATCAAGCGATGTACAGTGAAATCATGTTTGTGCGCAGGCTCTCCATCCAGCGAATTGACTCCGACGGTCGCGCGGCATGCGTGCCCCATTCACTGGATCGACAACTTTGCCATGCGCAACTTCACCAACGACGCGGTCTTTGACGATACGCTGCCTGTTGCCGATGGGTTGCTCGAGGCCGGGCACCGGGTGCCGCTGGCGCGCCTTCAGCCTGCCATGGAAGATTGGTTTCGCCGCAAAGGCTACCTGAAGCCGGATGAGCGGCTGGAAGTGGTTGAACTCGAGACGCTAAGCCTGAACGCTTCTGCCAGTCGGATTTTGTTCAGTCGACGCCGATGCGATAGGCTCATCGGGTGATTCCGAGGGCGGTCGAGAATGAGCGTCGCGAAATCGAGAATTTAATGCGATTGACTTTGAGGCTGCGAAGGTAGCATGCCTGCTTGCTGTTCGGTGTCTGTTGCCTACGCGATCGTCGGGCATCGCGCGTGGGCGCAGGCTTCCGCTGAAGTCGACCCGGCGGGCGATGATGCTGCCAACCCTGGACCGCTGGCCAGGGACCTTTCGCCCGCGCTCAAGCCGCGCGCGATCAACAAGGCCATGCGCAAAGTGGCGGACTGGCAACTGCGTACCGCTGAGAGCCGCTTCAGCACCGACTGGACCTATGCCGCGCTCTACGATGGGCTGCTGGCGGCCTCGCGCGCCACCGGCGACCCGCGTTACCACGATGCCGTGCTCAATTTCGCCGAGCAAACAGGGTGGAAGCTGGGACCGCGCTTCGCCATGCTGATGATGAAGCGGTTGCGCAGTCTTACCTCGAATTGTATTTGGAACATCCTGCGCCGGAACGAATCGCTGCCATCAAGGCCGAGGCGAACAAGCTGCTCCAGCGGCCCGACGATCCGGCTAAGGATCTGTGGTGGTGGTGCGACGCACTTGTTCATGGCGCCGCCTGCGTTGGCGCGGCTGGCCAAGGCCACAGGCGACACGCGCTACCTTGACTACATGGATCGCGAATGGTGGCTCACTTCTGGTCACCTCTACGATCCCGCGGCGCATCTCTACTCCCGCGACGCCAGCTTCCTCGACCAGCACGAAAAGAACGGCGCCAAGCTCTTCTGGTCGCGGGGCAACGGATGGGTGCTGGCTGGCCTCGCGCGCGTTTTGCCCTATTTGCCCGCCGATTACCCTTCCCGCGCCCGCTATGTTAAGCAGTTTCGCCAGATGGCGCAAGGAGGTTGCCGCCATTCAGGGAAAAGACGGGCTGTGGCGCAGTGGCCTGCTCGATCCCGACGCCTACACGCACCCCGAGGTCTCCGGTTCGGCATTCTTTACATTCGCTCTCGCCTGGGGTATCAACGCGGGCCTGCTCGACCGCGCGACCTATGAGCCGGTCGTTGCGACGAGCCTGGAAGGGTATGCTGGCGCACGTCTATGCAGATGGCCGGCTGGGCTCCATCCAGAAAGTCGGTGCAGCACCCGGCGAAGTGAGCCCTGGCGGCAGCTATGTGTATGGCGTGGGAGCGTTTCTCCTGGCGGGCGAGCAGTTGACAAGCTGGCGAGGACCAGCCGCGCGTCAGCGCATTAAGCAGCGGCTCCCGCTCTTTGCCCAGGGCTCGTGCCGTTCCAAAGCCGGAATTCCGCTTCGCGGCGAGCCTTCAGGCCTGCGACTTCCTGCGCACCCGCGTGGTCCCAGCGCAGCAGCTGCCGGGCAGCCTCGTCAGACTTTCCCGCGTTCAGGTCCTGCAGCAGCGTTGAGGTGGCAAGCCGGCTCGCGCCAAGGTTGAAGGCAAAATCCACCAGCGCATCAAACTGCCCCTGGGCCAGTGGAACTTTGACCAGCCGCTCGACCGCCTGCTCCGCTTCGCGAACATCCCATTGCAGAATTACCTCTGCTTGCGCTTCATTAATTCCGAGCGGATAGCACTCCGGAATCACCAGTCGGTGGCCAAAGCCAATGGTCGGAAGTCCGGCCACATCCAGATAGGTCCGATCGCGAAATCCTTCGGATTCTTTCAATAACTCCAGCCCTGCCGCACTCAGATTGCATTCTTCCCCCTGCGTGAATGATTTATTGCTCCAACCTCACGCTAGCAGGACGCTGGAAATAATCTGCAAACTGCCCATTTTTAATGGGGAGCCGGCAGATTGGCTTGCCACTGAGCGCTTCAAAGTCGTCGACTAGAATCTCGAGCGCGCTGTCAAAATTCCGGTCATGGGTCTTTTGTAGAAATGCAAGCTCGACCGATTCTGTCAGCGTCCAAAGCACGTAATGGGTCTTCCTGTCGTAGATCACCAGCCGGAACATTGGCAGAGGGTCGGAAGCACCATTTTGCTTGCTGCCGTTGGTTGGGCCATAGGGCGCGGTAAGCTGCAAGTTCCAACACCAGGTTGGCGCTGGCGGGATCGTCGACCAACTCAAACTGTCCAGCCGCTTTGAGATCCGCATAGAACTCGCGATAGCCGCGACTTGGGTCACCGCTGAAGGGTTCGGGGAACAGGCCGCTGTCTGCCCCGGCGTTGGAAACAAAGATGGTTTTGGCGGTGAGAATGGCAGGTGGAACGGGACCGCCGGGCGTCGTAAAAGGTTGTTGTGCCAGGACGGATGCCGTCAGTGAGGATCGTGGTGCAGAAAGCGATGCGGATCACTGAACCTAAGCTGCTCATAAGTTCTTTCCTCTCAATTGCACAACTGGGCCCGTGGAAAAGGACGTTTAATCCACAGCGATTGTTGCTGTACGCGGCAAGTCCCCCGTGCTAGCCTTTTTTGAATTCGGGAACGGTCTCGCACATTCCCGGTCTGCGCCGCTCTTTTCTTCATCTGCGCAGCATATGTCGTCGCCTTCCGGCAAGATCGAGTTTTGCACAAGAATCGGTGCAATTTCTAACTCGAACAGAGGTAAGGACTTACCGGAAATGGCCCCATTTTTCTATCGTTTTTCTTGCAAAATATCCCGTGTATCTCTTGTAAACGGTTGAGGTTACTAGTGACGAACTAGTAAAATGGACCAATGCTTATAAGACGAAACGCAAGCAACGTGAACCGGAAAAATCCCGTGCAGTTTTGGCTGCTCGTGGGTGCTTCCTGTGTTGCGCTGGTCGGCGCGGTCATTTCCCTCTCTACGAGGACCGTGCAGGCGGATGCGCTTCTGTCCAGGCCGGCAGCTACTACGATTGCCTCGCCGGTTCTGAGCCCAACCCCTCCGGTCAGTCAGCCGGTTCGGGTTGGCCGCAAGAGGCCTGTCGATTTGCTCCGCGGCGTTGCCTCCTGGTATGGGACGGTATTCAACGGCCGGCGCACGGCAAGCGGCGAAGTGTTTGATATGAACGCCATGACCGCCTGTCACCCCACGCTCCCATTCGGCACCAGGGTGCGGGTGGTCGATACCGCCAACCACAAGTCTGTGGTTGTCCGCATCACCGATCGCGGCTACCTCTACGACGGACGGGTCATCGACCTGTCCTATGGCGCGGCAAAGAAACTTGAAATGACCGAGACCGGCCTCGCTCCGGTAAAGATCGAGGTCCTGTCTATGGGGCGTCCCAACCCCGGAGAATAAACTCTGCGAATGAACGCAGCAGAAACCGAAAGCAGCAACGGCCAGCCCTGGGGCTGGCCGTTGTGTTGTTGGGTCTACTCCGGTCTAATCCGTATCCGGTCGCTTGTAGGGCTTCTGCAGGTAAAGCCGTGCTTCGTTGATCGCGCCCTGCGTGTTGTCGTTCGTTTGGACGGCAAGACGGTACTCGTTTACGGCTCGGTCGCGCTGGCCGGTGATATCAAAGATCTTTCCGATCTGAATGTGGCTCCAGACCTCGGTCCAGGTCGGTTCGTCATCGCCCCGCAGCGCGTCCCGGTAGGAGTTCACGCTGGCCTGATAGTTGCGTTGAGTAAAGAGGACTTCGCCAATGCGGTAGTTGGCCAGTGAACTCTGCGGGTTCGCGGTCAGCGCCTTCTGATACTCCGCCAGCGCGTTGACCAGATCACCTTGCGCTACTAGTTGTTGCCCCTTCAGAATCGAGATCCTTACCTGCAAGTCGGGCGAGGACTTGAGAACCCAGTCGCCGGGGTCGATGCTGATGCGTCGTGGCCGGCCAAATGTGTCTACAACATATTGTGAGTCGTTCCCCACCACGTCAATTTTCTGGTTCACTGTTTTGCCGTCGGTCTCCACTCGAAGATCCACCGGCATGTTGAAGAGGTCAAGATCCTGGGTGATGTCGCCGATAGTGCGAAATCCCTTGTTGTTCCCGAGCCGGTAGACGCTGTACTTATCGTTGAATGTCGGCGCCCCGGTGCCATCCACCCACTGCGCGAAGAATGGCGTCAATTGCTGCTGGCTCTGTGCCTCGGCCACCTTCTCAAAGTCGCTGGCTGCGGATCGGACTGTCGGTGTATTGGCTGAGAGCACCTTTCAATGTTTCAAGGAACGCTTTATCGCCAATTTCTCCGCGCAGCATGTGGAAGATCATGGCACCCTTTTCCAGAGTCATCGATTGAAATTCAGGCGAAAAGGGATCCAAGCGGCCGCTGCTGGACATGGGAATCGTGTCATACGCCAGCGCGCCGGCAGAGACGTCTTCAAGCGCCGCTCGCATTGCATTCTTGCCGCTCTCGTCCTCCAGATACATCAATTCGCCGTAGCGCGCCATGCCGTTGGTGATCCACGCGTCGTTGAGCGTACGCGGGCTGACTTCCGATCCCCACCATTGGTGCGCGATCGTGTTGGCAAGCAGTCGAATGCCGGATTTGTCGCCCACCCTCGAGCCCATCATGGCCGCCAGCTCTGGAGCCCACGCCGCCGGAAGCGTATCGTCAGGTAATTCGACGACATTCAGATGCGCCGTTTCGGGGTTGCCGAAGCTGTCGGTAAAGAAGTCGTATTCTTTCGCCGCTGTCTGTGCCAGTTCATTGCCGCTTGCCTGGTGGCTCACCGTCAGATACACCTTCACGTTGCCGGGACCGGCCGTGAACGGTCCAAGAAATCGTCCGGCAATCACTGTGCCCGGGAACCCGGGCTTCGTCCAGTCGAAGTCAAATTCGTCGCCCGGCTTACCACTGGCGAGCGTGACCGAATGAGATGCGCCCTGCGCGCCGCTCGCGAAGACCCGCATCCCCTGCGGCACTTTGATGTGCATCTCCGCGGTGAATCGGTCGGTCATGAGTCCGGTCATCGGAAACCAGCGCGCCGGATAGAGCAGGTAAGTGATGGGCTCCTGAATGGCGGCCAATTTGAGGCCTTCCACCGGGCCGTCCTCACTCCCGCTGATCGTGCCCTCATATTCGAATGTCCAGTGCGACGCTTGGCCCTTGATGAAGCGGCGATGCCGGAGTCACGCGGATCGTGCCGTCGGCTAAACGCTCTCCGGTGAGCAGTTTGCCGGTCTCGTCGGAATTTTTGTTACTTTGAGTGCGGGATGAAAGCCGAAGCTCACCTCCGAGGCATTTTCCGGCGCGGTAAAGGTGACCACCGCGGTTGCAGCCAGGTGATGGGTGGTCGTGTCGATCTCGGCATCGATTTTGTAGCCGGTGATGTTCAGCGCGGGGCGCTCTGTCCGTTGGGCCATGAGGCGGCAAGGCCATCAGGACTCCCATGGCCAGAATGGCGAGGGCCGAACCAGAATCGGAGAAGCCGAAACTCCAGATTCTTCATTTGCTTTCTCGAACTCATAGCAGTCATCATTGCATCGCAGCCGCTTGTGCGGTGGTGGTATCGCCAGCTCTTCTCCGGGTCAAATCAGGATTGCACGGATTCGGCGACCGGGGAAGCCAAGCCTGGTTGCTCAAGAGTAATCGCCGCCACCCGGTCAATTGCTCCACCGTACTCTACCCCATGGTCTTTCCAGTGGGCATTGAGCAAGTCGCGAATCCGCTTGAGCTCCTTCATCATGGACTGACGAGGGGCCCCATCGGGTAGCAGCGGCTCAATTTGTTCAACGATATTCGTTGCCGTGAAGTCATCCTGAATCAGTTCCGGCACCACGCGCTGCCCCGCAATCAGATTGGCCATGGCCACGTGCGGCACCGTCACCACTCTCTTTGCAATCGCGTAGGTGACCGGCGAAACGCGATAGACCACCACAAACGGATTGCCCATCAGCGCAGCTTCAACCGTGGCCGTGCCGCTGGCAACAATCGAGGCTCGGGCGTGAAAAAGCGTACCGGGTGCATCGTCCGTGGTGCGGATTGTCAGATCATTGCGGTATTCCTCGAGCAGCCCGGAAATCATCGAGTGCTGGTCATGGGTGAGAGTGGGCGGCAGCGGCAAAACAAACTCCAATTTATTCAGCGGACCCGCTCCAGAAGCGGCGCGCCGGACCAGCAGCCGTGCAGCGGCCAGCATCTCCGGCAGATTGTCGCGTATCTCCTTGGCCCGGCTGCCCGGGAGCAGTGCGATCCAGGTGCTTGCCCTCTGCAGATGCCAGCTCATCGCAAAAGAGTCGCGGCTCATCGATGGCAGAGGAAGATCGGCCAGCGGATGGCCGACAAACTCCGCTTCGACGCCGTGATCACGGTAGAACTGCTCCTCAAATGGGAAAATCACCAGCATCTTGTCGATATACTTCTGCACCAGCTTGATGCGGTGCTTTTTCCAGGCCCATAGCTGAGGGCTGACGAAGAAAATCACTGGCACGCCAAGCCGATGAAGTTGCGCAGCAAGTTTGAAGTGGATGTCGGGGAAGTCAATGAGAACGGCAACCGCGGGGCGGCGTTCTTTTAGGGCGCGCTTGAGCTTGCGGAACTCCCGCTAAGATGCGGGGCAAATGACGAATCACCTCGGTGATCCCCATAACGGCCATATCTTCAGAGCGGACAACAACTTCCAGACCCTCTGAAGCCATTCGCTGGCCACCCATGCCGAAGAATGTGGCCTGCCTTCCCTGAGCCGCAAGCCGCTTCTTCAAACCGGCAATCAGCAGCGCGCCATAGTGTTCGCCGCTGGCTTCGCCTGCCGAAATGAAAATGGACGGGTCGGACATGGGTGTGCCGCTTGGTCCTGCGGTTGCAACCATCATAGCCGGTCTGCTTTGCCGCGAAGGCCATCCCCTGTCGCCCACTCATGTCACCGCAAAAGCGGTACAACGCGAGCCACTCGAAGCACCCGCGTGTCGGCAAGATTGCATCTAACTCAACGCCCGAGGCCGTTGTTCGCCGCGGTCCCTGATCAGAATTGGAGCCGCAGAATTCTGGAACGCGCAGGGAGTCATCGGTTATCCTGCATGGGCCCGAGTTCGCACGGCCCTTTGGATTGTTGTTTTTGCAAGTTCGATCACATGGAGCCTGCTTGCCCCACGGGATTTCAATTCAACCGCGGCGATCGCGCCGTGTGCAGGCCTCGAATCAGAACTGAAATTTGAGAGGGGCGATGCGTTTGCGAGGAAGTTGGCGAGCGCCAACTCTCTCGAAAACTCCGGCACACCAGGAAGGCAAATCCAATGCGCATTTCGCAAGCCGTTCTCATTTCGGCGATATGCTGTTCGGTCGTGGTTGTCTCCGCGGCGCAACCGGGCCCGAGCGGTCCAACGCCCGCGGCTCCAGCGCTTCCCAAGGTCACTCCATCGGGATTGCTGCGGCCTTCGCTCGATACGGTCCAGCAGACGGTCGGTGCTCTGCGGCTGGAGAAGTGGAAGAGGGGAACTGTGCGGGATGAAGCTGAGCAGAATGTCGACGGGATTTTGCGGGATTTGAAAGACAATCTGCCGCCGCTGCTCCATGACGCCGATGCCGCTCCCGACACCGTCAGCAAGGTCTTGCCCGTGTCCCGCAATATCAATGCGCTATATGACGTCCTGCTGCGCGTTTCTGAGGCATCGCGGGTTTCAGGCACCGGGGACCAGGCAACCCAGTTGCAGCAAGCTCTGGTCAGCCTCGGGAACGCGCGCCACGCACTCGAAGATCGACTGGTCGAAGCGGCGGCCGTGCAGGAGAAACAGGTAAGCGATCTGCGGGTCACCGTGCAGACGCAGACTCAGACGGTCGCGAAGCTCACTGCGAAAGTTGCTGCTGCGCCACCGCCCTGTCCCGCGCCGGCTCCCGCCCGAAGGGTCAGGAAGAAGCCATCGACGCCTGCGACCAACACCGGAAAGCAGGCTGCGCCAACCACGAACGCTCCTCAGAAGACGCCTGCTCAGTCGGGCACAACTTCCAAGCCGGGAATCTAGCCCCCTCCCTTGCTTCGAGCCCGACGCCCGCCATTCACGCGAGTCGGGCTTCCATTCTGTCGGCGGGAATGACCGGGCCCGCGTATTTTTCGATTGGTAGTGCGCAGCACTTGGGCATAAATTGGAGGCGGGAGGTGAGCGATGCCGCTGACCGCAAGATTCCTCCGCGGGATTTGGGCCCGCTCGTTGATCGCGTTTGGGGTGGTCCTATTGCTGGCCGGATTGTTGGCTGCACCAACCGCCGCGGCACAAGATCCCGCGGCCCAGGAACCGCCTCCACTGCCGCCACCCCCTTCCCCTGTCGTCTTTCAGAATCCGCTCCCGAGCGACCAGCTTGCGTTTCTAAGCAGCTTCGCAGGGCAACGCACAAAAGATCTGGAGAAGGACAAGCGATTCCGCGCCCTGATGAAAGCTGCTGTTCCCCGCACGGAGTATCACTATGGGCGCGATATGTCGCTCTCTGACGCCGTAGACAATATTCTCGATGGTTCAAATCTGCCCGTAGTGCTTCGTGAGGGGCGCTATCTGACGGTCTCCGGACATCAGGGTCCGTACCTCAGGGGACGAGGTTTCCTTTGGTTTGATTTGCAGGAAGGAATTCTCCTCGGCGGATTCTATTTCGAGCCCACCAACGGAGAACCCACGCCGACTCTGACCATTTTTTCTCGCCAGCTAACTGAGAAAACCCTGTTCACGAGCCAGCTGCCTCCTGCGTTTGTTCATGATCTCTATCAGTGGATCGAAGCAGAACGGGTCCCCACTGTTTCGCCGCGCTATTTCATCCCTGACAATGGCAAGAAGTACGCGCTAATCCACGACGAAGATTATTGCTGGCACCCGGACGATGCGCCTGGGCGGCCGCCGGATGTGTGCGAACGGATGAATGCCGATGCGGCCGACGCGGACATGAATGCGGCCTATTTCATGAAAGAGACACGCAATGCCGCAAATGCAACCGCCTGGATGCTCGAACCCGAACAGGTGGCGTGGCTTGGATTTCGCGAGAGAAGCTGCGGGATCGGCCCGGAAAGATGGAGATGCCGGATTCGCATGACGCGCCAACGCACTTGGGTGCTGCTGGGGCGCGAGCCGCTGCCACCCCGTCCGATGCCGCCTAATCCGCCGACCTCCAATCCAGGCCGGTAGACAGAACGGGGATACCGGGGAGGTGCCCCAAATCTCAACATCAAGAAGTGGGGCATCCGGCAAGCGGACTATCTGCTATCGGACTCACTTGATCCGTTTCCCCTCTGCAATTGCACAACCCGAAATCGTCACCCCAACGCCCACGGGAACGATAAGCACCGCGGCCGCAGTCGTCTTGAAGGTGTCCCGGTCATCACCCAACTTGATCGTTTGCGTAATCGTTTGGGTTTTCACGAGTGCGCCGTTCAGGGTGATAAAGGCAACCGACACTGCCTTGAACGTGTCGCCATATGAGTGGCTCCAGACACCGTGCCCCGGACCGCGAACCGCGGGGAAGAACATGGGGTTCGCAGTTGTCTCCAGCAGGGTTCCGCCGCGCACAAAGGTCAGCATGGAATAGAAAGGGCTGCCCAAAGCGGCTCCGGTCTCGCAATTGACCTGGGTAACCTGAACCGTCCAGCTGCCCTCGAGATTGCGCGCGTCGAGGTCCCAGTCCTCTGTTTGAGCCGCGGCGGACTGGGCGAACGAAATGGCGGATGCGCCTGCCACGACCAGTGCAAAGATGGCTCTCAGACCCTTTATTCTCATCATTTTCCTTCTCCTTGTTGCTGATTTGCAGGCTCCAATTGCCGGCATGCCGCTTATACTGGCTCACACTTGGCGGAAAATCTTTAGCAGAGTCTGAAGGTTTTCTGAAAACTTCTGAAGATTCGGATCCTCCCCGATGCGCAGAGAAGAGCTCCAGATCTACGGGTTTGAAGACTATCGGCTTGATGCCGGTAAATTGCTTCTTTCACGCGCCGGAGAGCCCGTTCCGCTGACGCCCAAGGTCTTTGCCACGCTTCTTCTGCTGGTAACCCACGCCGGCGAGGTGCTGGAGAAGGAAGAGTTGATCCGCACCGTCTGGCCGGATGCGATTGTCGAAGAGAACAACTTGAATCAAAACATCTCCGCCCTTCGCCGCGCGCTGGGCGAGAGCCGAGGTGAGAACCGCTATATAGCTACCGTTCCTGGCCGGGGCTACCGGTTTATCCCCAACGTTCAAACCATTTCGGAAACTGCCTCAGAAGAACCGGAGCATGTGAAAATCGCCGTCCTGCCTTTTGAAAACATCGGTGCGGGAAACGATCGTGACTATTTGGCCGACGGGTTGACGGAAGAAACGATTGCGTCGCTCGGCCAGATCGACCCTGAGCACATCCGCGTCATCGGCCGGACTTCGGTAATGTCGTACAAGCGCACTGTCAAATCCCTCGCCGAGATCGGTAGAGAACTGGATGCAACCTACCTCGTCGAGAGCTCACTGCGCGCTGAGGGCGAACGATTCCGGATCACTTCCAAGTTGATCCGGGTTCGCGATCAGCTGCAAACATGGTCGGCCTCATTTGACAGCGAGCCGGGCAGCATCCTGGCCATGCAGAGTGAACTCAGCAAGACCATCGCGGAGCAGGTGCGCCTGAGGCTCTCTCCGGAACGCCTGCGAGCCCTCGCACGCCGGCAGACGCGGAACGCTGAAGCCTACAACCTGTATCTCCATGGGAGACACTTCTGGCAACAGCTCAGCCCGCCCACGACTCGAAAAGGGATCGAATACTTCACACGCGCCACGGAGCTCGATTCAAGCTATGCGCTCGCATGGTCGGGCCTTGCGGATTGCTACACTTCCGGACCGGTAAACGGGGATGCACAGCCGCAGATTGTTTGGCCCCTGGCCCGGGAAGCCACAAGACATGCGGTGGAAGCTGAGCCGAATCTTGCCGAGGTTCAGACTTCGTTAGGTTCTCTCAAGTTCTGGCTAGATTGGGAGTGGCCTGCCGCGGAGTCGGCATACAGAAAGGCTATCCAACTCGACCCCAACTATCCGCTGGGACATCGAATGCTCGGCGTAGCGCTCTCACACATGTGCCGGCATGAAGAGGCACAGGCAGAGATTCGTCGTGCCCGCGAACTGGATCCTCTTTACGTGATGCACCAGTCTCTTTCTTCGCAGATCGCCTTCGCCGCACGCAACTACAGTGCGGCCGTTCAATTCGCGCGACATGCGATTGTGGTTGATCCCGAATTCTGGATTGCTCAGGTCCATCTTGCGCAGGTCTACATCGAATTGGGCGAAAACGAACTCGCGCTTGCCGCGCTCAATCACCCCGGGAAATTTGGCGTGAATTCCAAGGCCATCGCTCTGCGTGGATACGTTTTCGCGCGCATGGGGCGCATTGAAGACGCGATGGAGGTGCTCAATACGCTACTCTCCATTTCAAAGGAGCGGTACGTTCCCCCCTATGCGATGGCAATCGTGCATGCCGGACTCAAGCAGTATGATCTTGCGCTGCAATGGCTCGATCGCTGCTGCGATGCGCGCGACGTCCATGTCGTGTTCCTGACCGTCGATCCCAAATGGGATCCGATGCGGGGAGATGCGCGATTCTCAAGGTTGCTGCATCGCTGCGGTCTTTCGAACCAGCTTTGATCGCACCGGCCGAACTACGCGTCCTTCAGACACTCATCGAAGTTCAGCTCGACCTCTCTGGTCGGCCAATAAAAGTTCAACGATGCCAAACGGTTTATGCAGATCTCGACGCTCAAAATCATTGCGCGAATGCGCAGCGTGGATGGTAAACTCTGCAAGCTTGTGTTGGGACTTCCCCAAAAATGATCATCCCAAAATAATGCAAGCGGAGATTCGTTATGCACGAAGGGAATCATGCGGAAGATCCGTTGAACCCCGGTCTGGTCTTCGATATGGTGCAGGCACAGCAGCGCACTGCTGCACTCAAGGCGGCGATTGAGCTCGATGTTTTCAGAGCCGTGGGCGAAGGTCCGGGCGATGTCGCTTCCATCGCGAAGCATTGTTCCGCATCGGAGCGAGGTATTCGCATCCTGTGCGATTTCCTCACCATCAACGGAGTTCTCAAGAAAGAGGATGGGCATTATCGACATACGCCGTCAAGTGCGGCGTTCCTTGATCCGCGTTCGCCCGCCTGCATGGCCTCTGTCGCCCAGTTCTTGTGCAATCCGGCATTGCGCGATCCCCTTGACCACCTCGCAGATGTAGTTCGCGCTGGCCGCACAAGTTTGCCTGGCGAGGGTACAGTCGAGCCGGAGAATCCCGTCTGGGTGCAGTTCGCCGAACAGATGGCACCAATGATGGGCCCCATGGCGGGTCCGTTGGGCGCAATCGTTCTCGATGGTCACAAGGGTCCGATGCATGTGCTGGATATCGCCGCGGGGCACGGATTGTTCGGCATTGAAATCGCCAAACAGAATCCGCAGGCACAAGTTACAGGTCTGGATTGGGCACCGGTACTGCGTGTTGCTTTGGCCAATGCACGCAAGGCTGGCGTTGAAGAACGCTACAACATGCTGCCCGGTAGCGCCTTCGATGTGGATTTTGGTGGGCCGTACGATGCGGTGCTGCTCACCAATTTTCTGCACCACTTCGACCAGCCAACGTGCGTGGACCTGCTGAAGAAGGTCCACAGCGCATTAAAGCCCGGTGGTCGAGCCGCCACACTTGAGTTCGTCCCCAATGATGACCGTGTTACTCCGCCCATGCCTGCGGCTTTTGCCATGACGATGCTGACAACGACTGCATCGGGCGATGCCTACACGTTGCGGGAGTTGACGGGCATGTACAACGCTGCCGGTTTCAGTGGCGTTGCGGGGCACCCGATTCCCATGAGCCCGCACACGATTGTGATAGGAAACGCCTGATCCTGAATCGCGAATCCCAGGTCGCTCGATCGAGACGTGGGATTCGCTGCTACACGTTGACATTGGCGGTTGATTTCCGACGCGCCCGCACCGCGGCAGCGAGTTCGGCGAGCAGAGTGTGGGTTTCGTCCCACGCAATGCAGCCGTCCGTGATGCTTTGCCCATAGACGAGCGGCTTGCCCCGAACCAGCCGCTGCGCGCCCTCCACTAGATTGCTCTCCAGCATGACGCCGAGAATGCGGCGGTCTCCGCCCGCAATCTGCCCGGCGACGTTGCGGCACACCAACCCCTGACGGGTGTAGTCCTTGTTGCTGTTGGCGTGGCTGCAGTCAATCATGATGCGTGGCTCGATCCCAGCCTTTTCCATCTGCGCCGCAGTTTGCGCAACACTCTCCGCCGTGTAGTTCACCGTCTTGCGGCCGCCCCGCAGAATGATGTGACAGTCGGGATTGCCCGTCGTCACGAAAATAGCGGATTGCCCGTGCTTGGTGTGTCCCAGAAAAGTGTGTGACTGCGCCGCCGAGAGAATCGCGTCCACTGCAACTTGCACATCGCCGGACGTGGCGTTCTTGAATCCCACCGGGCATGAAATGCCTGAGACCAGTTCGCGATGTACCTGGCTCTCCGTGGTACGCGCACCAATGGCGCCCCAGCTCACCAGCCCTGCGATGTATTGAGGCGAAATCATGTCGAGGAATTCTGTTCCCGTGGGCACGCCCATCTCGGCCAGATCCAGCAGCAGATGCCGCGCCAGGCGCAGGCCGTCGTTAATCTTGAAGGACTGGTCGAGATGGGGGTCGTTGATCAGTCCCTTCCAACCCACGGTGGTGCGCGGCTTCTCAAAATAAACCCGCATCACAATGCAGAGGTCTGTAGACAGCTCCTCAATCGCAGACTTGAGAAGCCGGGCGTATTCCCGTGCGGCTTCGGGGTCATGAATGGAGCAGGGGCCGACCAGGACCAGCAGGCGCGCATCGCGCCCACCGAGGATGCGTGCGATGTCGAGACGGGTATTGAAGATCGTCGCCGTCGCGTTCTCGGTGATGGGCAGTTCTTCTTCGAGAAACACGGGCGGCAGGACGACTTTCGTCCATTGAATGCGAAGGTCTTCGATGATCTGGAACATGGCTCTTTCCCGGCGTTGTGCATCCCGGCCTGAGAAATGACCGCGGCAGATGAGATCGACACGCCCTCCTAAAAATCTAACAGCACCAAGGTGCGAAGAGGAGAGCGTGGATAAAACCCTCTACCTGCTGAAGACGAGCAGATTGGGGTAGACTCGCTTCGGATCAACGTGAAGGGGCAAAAAAGTGCTGATTATGCCGAGCCTCGCTTCCTTTGCAATTCTGTTGTGTCTTGCGGCCCCTGTATTGGGCAGCAGGCGACTGTTCCGGCACCCAGCGTCGACCAGACCGGAGCGCCGCACAAGCCAGAGCCAACCAATCCCGTGCTCCTGCAGCGTCCGCCGCAGAATCCTGCAGCTTCTCCAAGCGTCGTCACAGCGGAAGGCCGGATTCTAATCGATGTCGTCGTCACCGACGCCGCAGGTAAGCCAGTTACCGGTTTGCAGCCGTGGGACTTCACTCTTCTGGACAATGGCCAGCCGCGCAAACTCTTATCGTTTCGGGCCTTTAATGACATAACTTCGAAGCCGGACCCACCTGTAGAAGTGATTCTCGTGATCGATGAAGCGAATCTCCCGTTTCAGCAGGTGGCCGTCGTACGGCAGCAGGTTGAGCAGTTTCTCCGCGCGAACAACGGCCGTCTCAAGCAGCCAGTTTCGCTGGTCCTGCTCAGCGATGCGGGGATACGTGTGCAACCTCGATCCTCAATCGACGGAAACGCGCTTGCTGAAATCGTCCGCCAGATCAAAGGAAGTGTTCCGACCATCAACCAGGCCATGGGCGGCCAGGGCCTCGTCGAGCGATTCCAGTTGTCCGTCCGCCAAATGGCTGCCATCGCCGAGAATGAAGCCCTGAAGCCCGGCAGAAAGCTGCTCGTCTGGGTCGGTCCCGGCTGGCCAATCCTGAACCGGCCAGAGCTTGGGTATTACTCAGAAAAGGACCAACAGCGATACTTCGACGCGATCGTCGAGCTTTCAACCAAGCTGCGTCAAGCGCGCACGGTCGTCTACAGCGTCTCCCCTGGGTCCGATGGTATTTCGTCTAATTCCTTCCTCTACCAAAAATATCTGAAGGGCGTGAAGTCCCCCAAAGAAGCGGATTCAGGCAATCTCGCGCTCAAGGTCCTCGCCACCCAGACGGGTGGTCAGATCCTGGGACCAGACAATGACCTTGCCGCTCAAATCGATCGCTGCGAGGTCGACGCCAACTCCTTTTATAGAATCTCGTTCAATCCGCCCCGTCCAGATCATGCGGACGAGTACCGCGATTTGAAGGTGGTCGTCGACCAGCCGGAGTTGACTGTGCGCACCAATTCGGGCTATTACAACCAGCCGTAGGATGCCCAATTTACAGGTACTTGCGGTGTTCCCTCGCTCTGCGCTCGCCTTGACAGCATTGTTCGCTGGTCCCTACAATTAGAGAGGACACCTCTATTCAATTTCTCACGCAAGTTGCAGACAAATGAGGAGTTAATGGGGTTCAGCCCAAGTCAGGCTCTGAGCTTCACGCGGAGTTGAGTCGATGCCGGGCGGTTCCTGAAGGAGAGTAAAACGATGCCAGAGGCGCGAGTCAGTCCGCGAGAGCGACTGGTGCTTACGGCCATCATCGAGCTCTACATCGCTACTGGCGAACCCGTAGCCTCGCAATCGGTTGCGCAGTTTTTTGCCAACAAAGAAGGTCTAAGTTCTGCAACCATTCGCAACGTGATGGCTACGCTGGCTGAGACTGGCCTGCTTGAGCAGCCGCACACATCGTCAGGGCGAGTGCCCACTGCCTCGGCTTTCCGCTACTACGTCGAGCAGATTACGCGTCCTGAAGCGCAGTTCGGGCGGGTCGGTGGGCCCGCTGCGCTGGGTGCCGGATCGCAGGATGCTTCGCCCCTTAGCGAAGAGCGGCGAGGGCAGATCGAGGAGAGCTTTTCAGGTGTATCCAGCAGCCACGACTATCTTGAGCGCACTTCGCATGTTCTGGCCCTGATTTCAAGCGGTTTGGGCGTTGCACTGGCCAGCTCTACAGCAGCGCAGGTCTTGGAACATATTCATTTTTCGCGGCTTTCCACTGGACGGGTGCTGGCGGTATTGGTAACCCAGGCAGGCGCCGTGCTCGACCGCGTTCTGGCATTGGACAAGGAATTGTCGCACGTCGAACTTGAAACTGCCGCGCGCTATTTGAACGAAAACTTCCGTGGCTGGCCCATCGAGCGCATTCGTGCTGAAGTAGCGCGTCGCATGGAGGAGGAGCGCGAAGCCTATCACCAGATGCTGGCTTCGGTTGAGGAACTTTGCCGCAAAGGCGCGTTGGCCGGCGGCGAAACCGGCCCCACCATCTTTGTGGATGGCATGTCCAATCTAATTGCTGCCGAGGTGGACCGTGAGCGGCTGCGGCAGATGCTGATTGCCCTCGAGGCCAAGCAGCGCCTGGTCGAGCTCTTGACCGCCTACGTCGACGGACGCCAGCAGGAAGTGCGCGTTGTGGTGGGGCTCGATGAGGCTTCGCCCGCCATGCAGGATCTGGTGCTGATTGGCGCTCCGGCGCGGCTCGGAGCAACGAGCCTGGGCACTGTCGCTGTGATCGCTCCCACGCGCATCCAATACCAGGAGATGATTCAGGCAGTGCGCTACGTGGCGCGCCTCTCCGAGCGCATTCTGGAAGTTCCTGCTGACTGACTTTGTTTCACACGGCGGTGAAGTCGACCGTGGTAGCGTAAACGCGCCGGTGCCAGGGCCCGCGTTTCACTTTGTGGGCGCTGGAGAACCTGGCCGATGCCGAGGAATTTATCATTGAACAAGAAGAAGAATCTCTGGGGATTGCGAAGAAATATGCCGGAACAGGAATCCGAAGTGACAGCGCTGGAGGCGGCAGAGTCCGCCGCGCAGCAGAACGCGCCCGAGGGCGCCGACGCAACCGCCGCTGAGCCCGAGGGGGCTCCGGTAGCCCGCGCCGAGTTTGACCGGCTCGCGACGGAATGCGAGCAGTTGAAGGGCGAACGCGACCAATTGTTAGACCGGCTCGCCCGCCTGCAAGCCGAGTTTGAGAACGCACGCAAGCGGGCCGAGCGCGAACGACTCGAGTTTCGCGACTATGCCGTGGGCAATGTGGTTGAGCAATTTCTGCCCGTGCTGGACAATTTCGAATTGGCGCTCAAGTCGACTGGCTCAGCAGAGCAGTTGCGCTCCGGCGTCGAGTTGATTGTGAAGCAGATGGAGGAGATTCTGCGTCAATTGCATGTGCTTCCCGTCGCCTCCGTAGGCGAGGCATTCGATCCTCGCCATCATGAGGCGCTGGGCTCGGTCGAGCGCGACGACCTCCCCGACCAGCACGTCGCTGACGAGGTTCGCCGCGGCTACAAGCTTCGCGAGCGGCTGCTGCGCCCGGCGCTGGTCCGTGTGGTGTCAAATCCGAAACAGACAAGCGAGTAATTCAAGCAGATAAACCGGTAAATACTGGGAACAGAGAATGGGTTCTAATACAAACGTGAGCAAAGCAGACTACTACGAGGTCCTGGGCGTTTCCCGCGATGCCAGTGACCAGGAGTTGAAGAGCGCCTACCGCAAACAGGCGTTGAAATACCATCCTGACCGCAACCCAGGCGATCATGCCTCAGAAGAGAAGTTCAAAGAGGCCAGCGAGGCCTACCAGGTGCTGAGCGACGCCGACAAACGCGCCGCCTACGACCGCTATGGTCACGCCGGCGTGGGTGCATCCGGCCCCGGTGGTTTCGGAGGCTTCAGCGGCAATGTGGACCTGGGTGACATCTTCGGCGATTTGTTCGGCGAGATGTTCAACATGGGCGGCAGTCAGCAGCGGGCCACGACGGCAGCGGCGCGGAGAAGATCTGCGCTTCGATCTCGCAATCGATTTTGAAGATGCGATCTTCGGCACCGAGACCGAGATCAGGATTCGCCGCTTTGAGGCCTGTGCAACCTGCCACGGCAGCGGCAGCTCATCGGGCCGCGGACCAAGTGTCTGCCCCCAGTGCCAGGGACGGGGCCAGGTCCGCTATCAGCAAGGGTTCTTCTCCGTGGCGCGCACCTGCAGTGCGTGCGGGGGCTCAGGCTCTATCATCAGCGATCCCTGCACAACCTGCCGCGGAGAGACACGCGTCGCTAAGGAAATGAAGCTCAACGTTAAGGTGCCACCTGGCGTGGACGACGGAACGCGTATTCGCTATGGTGGCGAGGGCGACGCTGGACGCTCCAGTGGTCCTAGCGGCGACCTGTATGTAGTGCTCTCAGTCCGTTCGCATGACTTCTTCGAGCGCCAGGGCCACGACCTGCACTGTGTCATTCCCATCAGCTTTCCGCAGGCCGCTTTGGGCGCGGAGATCGAGATTGAAGGCATCGACGGCCCAATCAGCCTCAAAATTCCCGAGGGTACCCAGAATGGAAGGGAACTCCGGATTCGGAGCCGTGGTGTTCCTCACCTGAACGAGAAGGGCCGCGGCGATCTCATCGTCAAGGTCGTTGTGCAGATTCCCAAGAAACTGAGCCGCGCGCAACGCGAACTGGTGGCAAAGCTGGCCGAGACGATGACGGTAGACAACAAGCCAACGTCGCCAGGCCTGCTCGAGAAGATGAAGGACCTGTTTACCTAGGGAATCGCGGCCACCGGCGCAGGATACGCCAAGTGGCCGCACTCGCTTTGCCGAATCAACCCAGTTGCCAGGGTGCCCGATAGGGCCGCGACTGCAGTTCGCTTGCGGCGCTGTCACCGACGATCTTCTCCTGCGCCACATCCCATTGCAGCTTGCGCCCTACCAGCATCGAAATAAGGCCAAGGTGCCCCGGAATCGTGGAGTGATGCGCCGTCTCGACCGGGGTGATCGTTGGCTTCCGTGACTTCACGCAGTCCAGGAAGTTGCGTTGATGGCCGTGCGACTCGTACAGCTTCACCTTGCGCAAATCCTCGGGCAACGGGTCGGCCGTCGCCCACGCTGGATTCGAGGCATCAAATCCGCTTCGGTCCACCCACACCCAGCCGTCTGTCCCAATCCATTTCGTCCCCATCATGATCTCGGGATATCCACCCGCAATAGTGATACCGACGTCCACCGGATAATGAGTGACTTCCTTGCGGTATTTGCATTCGATCATGTACTTGGTCGCTGAGTTCCACACAGCATTTGCAGCCGGAAACTCCCCATGTCCCTCAACTTCGGATGGGCCGGTCGCATCGAATCCCAAACCCCAATGAGCGATGTCGCCGTGATGGCCAATCCAATCCATCAATTGTCCGCCGCCTGTGTTGTAATTCCAGCGCCAATTCTGATAAACCCGCGCCTCGATATACGGCTCCATCCTCGAAGGCCCAATCCACCGGTCGTAATCCAGATCCGCCGGCGGGTCAGTCACAGCCAAATCCCATGCCGGCGTGCCCGGGACAATCTGTGCCGGACTCGTGATCTTGTCGGGCAGAGCGGAGAGCTTCGCAAACAGCGCGGGAGTCGTGCCGGGAAAATCGTGATGGCCGCCGGGCAGGCCGACTTCAACCCGCACCACATTCCCGATGAGGCCGTTGCGCACGATCTCCGCCGCCTTGCGAAACGGCGCTTGAGAACGCTGCCAGGAACCAGTCTGCCAAATGATGTTGTTCTTCTGCACGGCACGCACTATGGCTTGTTGTTCCGCAATGGTCCGCGCCAACGGCTTCTCACCGTACACATCCTTTTTTCGGTGTGCCGCTTCAGTGGCCAGCAGCGCGTGCCAGTGATCCGGAACGGCAATCATCACTGCGTCAATGTCATCCCGGGCCATGAGTTCCCGATAGTCGTGATAAGACTTGCAGTCCGTGTTCCCGTAATGTCGTATTGATGGTGTCCACCGCAGTCTGCAGGTGGCCCTTGTGCAGGTCGCAGGCTGCCACAACCTGGCAATCATCCTCCGCCAGGAATGCCTTGGTGTTGCCTGGCCCCATCATGCCCCAGCCAATCACGCCCAGGGTGATCCGATTTGAAGCTGACGTGCCACGCGCGCCCCAGCCTTTGGTGGGCATCATTGCGACGGCCCCGGCTGCCTTCAGAAAGTGTCGCCGTGTGATCGCAGAAAAAGGGTTTGAGGTGGGCTCCAGGTTTCTCATTGTTCTCTCCGAGTCTTTCTTGCCGGCTCGCGATCCTCGCATCGGCAGGCCGCCGAACGCCGGCTTTGACAGCAGCCTTTATACCAGAAGAAACTGCGGCATGTGCGGTTGCGAATTTTGACCCGCTGCGAACCGTTCATCCATGGGCTAGACTTGGCATCTAAGGGGAGCAAGTTATCAGGAGGAAATGACGTGAGCGATTGGAAGTTTCTGCAGAAGGATGCCTCGGAGAATCTCGCCAAGTTGCACTTTTTCTCGATCACTAAGAAACATTGTGACGGTGAAATCGAGGCGCGCATCACGGTTAAGGAGTTCGCCACTGCGAAATCAAGCGATCTGCAGTTTTTCGCCACGGCCGACATCGAGCTGAATCAAAAAACACTAAAATTCCAGCCCGTTGGCTGGAGCGAAACGCTGATGGGTGCCCTTGCAGAGTGCCTCAGAAACCTCCGCAAGTTCGAGTACGAATGCCCCGATGAGCCTTCAGCACCTTCCAGGGATTGAACCGCATAACGAAGGCTCCAAGCTTCCAAGACCAATCTCGTCCGATAACTAGCGATCTGGCCGGCCCGGGCATCGCCCGGGCGTTCCGTTCGCGGAATTTCCGCGTCCCGGCCTCGCCGTTGGGTCCACAACCCTTAGGTAACGTGACCTGAGTGACAGCGGACCCTATTACTAGCTGCGAATCGCTGTATCCAATCACGGTACGATATTGCGATACCGCAGAATGACTTCCCTCAGCGAGGTGGAGCAAAACCCGTGAAAGCTTATGAAGATACAAAATCCAGTCGGAGCGTCGTCTCTGATACGTTGCAATCCCTGAAAGAGCAGACCGAACTCTGGCACGACAAGATCGATCTCCTCGATGCGGGGCAACACCTGAATAAAGCAGAAGCGATTGCCGATCTCGGTAAACTGCTGGACGTCTGCCAGAACCTGAGGGACGCCATCCTCTCAGAAGACAGTGCGGCAACCTGGAAGACCAAAGAAGAACTTCATAAGCTGGTCCAACGCCTTGACGATGTCGCAGGCAAGCGGCGTCGTTATCTGGATTTAGCTCAATTCCTGGCCGCCGGAACCGTCTCGCACCGCCGCGAACGTACGAAACAAGAGCGCCTCGCGCAGCGCGATGCGGCCGTCGCTGAGTTAATGGAGATTTCCGCGCAGTCCGCGCCCCCTGACCTTCCTGGTCCTGCCATTGAGGAGTGGCTCAACTGGGCGTGCAGCTTGGAAGACGGCGCCGATGATGCCGACCTTCAGAATCTCAAGAGCAATTTCCCCCGTGTCGATGATTTTGTTGCGCAATTGGAAATCGAACTGTGGCAGGATGGCCCGGCTTCCACCACGGAACCAGCCGCCAAAACGATTCCCGCCGAAAAGAATGGATCCAGCGAGGCGTCTTCGCCTTCACCTGCTGAGAAAGCTTCCGCCAGTGATGACTCGCTAAGTGCGCAGGCCGACTCGTACGGCTCCGCGGAGTTGGAGCAGTCATCCACAGTTTGTGCAACAGAGGCTCCTCCGGCTCCGGAAGAAAAGGAAGAAGAGGCGGTCGAGGACTTACCGACTCAGGCTACAAATTCGCTTGAGACTCCTAAGCAGTCGTTCTTCGAAATAGAAGAAGTCGACAATCTCTCAAGCCATCTCGAGAAGGCGAAGAAGAATCCGAAGGAGTCAAGAAAGATTCGTGCCCTCGTTGCCACTTCGCACTGGCTCCTGCCCCGCGAGCAAAACCCCGTCCTGCACTCCGCTTGTGGCATTCGCGCGCAGCTCCACTATGCAGGGTATTCTGACCTCGTTGCCGTTTCCCCCGATGAAGCGAGCCGGGCGATGGCGGACGATGATCGCCTGCTCCTGTTCACCGGCGGTGCCGACCTGCTGCGCTGGAATCTATCAGAAAAATCCGATGACTTGCTCGATGGAGTCGCCGCCGTTCGACGTTTGAGCATCGAGCAGTTGCGGGACTGGTTCGTTGAGCTGTATAAGATCGCGCTTTCTGAGCCACAGATTGATGATATTTATCGGCTTACCCGCGGAATTCCATTCCTCGTAGGCGAGATGCACCGGCTGATTATTCCGGTTCCCGAAGCGCCGCCAACATGGCTCGGCTATGCGATATGGACCGAGACCAAGTCGCGCTTTGAGCGTCGTCTCGCGGCGCTCGCGCTGGAATTGAGAAACGGCCCGCCGACAGTCCGACTGACAGATCGTGAAATCTGCCTCCTGAAGATGGTGGTGATCGCCAGCGATTATTCCACTGCCGAAACGATCGTTTCGAATCTCATGGAAGACTGGTATCAATACCATCTCCCCGAGCTCCCGGCCATGACTTCCACCGATGAAGCTGGTATCGCGTTGCTTCAGACTCTTGGGCTGCTCCCCAGACTTCATGAACCGGGTGCGTCTCCAATCGAGGCCATCCTCCCCGTCGACGCGGATGATGCGATCCGAAAGATCGTCAACCACCTCTAGCCCCAGGATTGGTTGGATCTTGACTCTGGCATGCGCGCTCAGCTTCTGAAGGCTGGGCCATGCCAGGGCTCCGATCTTGGCCCCGGCGTGTCAACCGGAATCACCAGGACAGCGAGAGACGATAACGGTATTTCGATCCAATCAGATGCTCCCGCAACCTCTTGACTGAATGATTCCAGGCAATCGGCAGGATTTCCGTTTCCAACACCGAATATCTTCCGCAAATGCACCCCAAAATATGCGCCGCGCATGGTACTAAACCCTTCCTCGATTTGTGCGTCTAAGCATTCGAAAGCAATGTACGCAAGGTACGACGTCAGAACCATGCCGATTGCATTCTCGATGTGGCCCTGGCCTTCCTCCCCTTTCAAATCCTGCTAGCTCAACACAAGGCGGTGAAGCAACGCCTTATTCGTCATCTCTCCGCAAGCTGATCTTGGGCCCCTTTGCCCGGAATCAGCAGGGCGTGTTTTCTACCTGCACTCTCCTGCTGATCCTGGCAAGCAAGGTTGATCGGAGACAGAATGTTGAATCTATCCAGGCTCTGCATGAGGCCGCTGGTCCTTCTGTCTGCCGGCTTCGAAGACCTTCGGCACCCACCCGCCGGAAACCGTCCCTGCCTCGACGTGCTCCGAAGCTTGGCCGTCGCTCTTGTCCTTGCCTACCACCTCAGGACCTTCGCGCCGCACGCCGTTCGCACTCTGAAAATGCCCTTTACTCAGTTTGGCTGGACAGGGGTAGACCTTTTCTTTGTCCTCAGCGGCCTTCTCATTGGAGGGCAACTCTGGAAGGAGCTCAGGGCAAGAGGAACCATCGATGTGCGGCGGTTCATCCTTCGACGAGGCTTTCGAATTTGGCCGTTCTACTACTTCCTGGTTGCCTTGTTATTGGCGCAAGAGCTCTTCTTCGGGCGCAAAGGCCGGGGCCTTTGGCTCGACGCAACTTTTCTGTCCAATTACGCTTCATGGTTCAAGGTTGGCATGCATCAGGTCGCCAACGGCTGGTCCCTTTCTCTGGAGGAACAGTTCTACCTCCTGATTCCAATTCTTCTCGTCGTCTGCGCAAAATTCCTTCCACCCAGGTTTCTCGTCGACCTGGCTCTCATTTGGCTGTTAGCCCTTCCTCTGGTCCGCCATTTCGCAACCGCTGGGTTGCACGACCCTGGGCTGATTCATGCGGCGATTTACTATCCATTTCATACCCACTCTGACGGGCTTGCAGTCGGCTTATTGATTGCCTGGCTCCTGACCTGGAAGCCAGAAGTGCTGCGTATGAGCCGCTGGCTGGACGCAGCTCTTGTCCTGGTTTTCCTGGGATGCTTCTGTCTTTGGTACGTCGTCCCCCCTACCTTCCTTTTCTCCGCCGTGGCCATCGCCTATGGCGCTTTGACCCTCTTCCTTCTTCGGATGCAACAAGCCTTCTTCTTCGGGGCGCGCGTCTTTTACGTCATCTCGCGATTGTCTTATGGCGTTTATCTGATTCACGCTGGAGTCATCGCGCGAGTCATGACGTATCACGAGCATCTTTTTGGGGAAGGATTTCGCTCGTTTGTCTCCGCGTTCATCCTGTGGGGAGGAGTTTCCCTGGCGCTCGCGTTTCTGACTTTTTCGTTCATCGAACTTCCATTCCTGAAACTCCGCGATAGGTTGATCGCCAAAAACTGGTTCTCCGACTCCACCCGTGATGGGGCCTTTACTGCGTCGCCATCCGGCGCAATTTGAGATTCCGGCGAGGCGAAATCCTGACCTTGAACGCAGTGAAAGGGAAGGACTTCTATGCCGATAGATTCTTGGGAGATTTGGTGGAGCTGAGCGGGATCGAACCGCTGGCCTCCTCGTTGCGAACGAGGCGCTCTCCCAGCTGAGCTACAGCCCCACGACTTATCTATCTTATCAGCGCGCGGGAATTCCGGAAAGGGCGGACGAGACGAGGTCCGAGGGAGCGGCGAACAGTAAGCCTGACCGAGTGCTCAGGTTCGACACTTCGTTTCACGCATTCTTTGTTCTCCACATCTTGCCTGCTCTTGCCTGCGCTCATCGAGCATAGGTAAATGTGCCGCAGAGATCGGTCGATTTGCCAAGCGCATCGAATGTGAAGACGGGCGGCTCCGAGCCGGAAAATAAAGCAACCTGCAACGTGCGGCCGGAAACGAAAGTCGCCATCCACTGTGTGTCTTCCGCGCCACATAGCGTGTTGCGGTGGAGAAAGCGCTTCTCACCGGGAACAGTCACCCGGTAGAGGGTTCCGGTACCCCCGTCGTTAACGTCGGCATCAAATACCGCGCTGACCTCTGCCGGCGCCAGACTGCGCGCCTGCACAAGCGGAAATGCGGTGAAGTTGATCGTGATCTTCGCGTCGGATATGGAAATGTCACCGGTGATTGAATTCGCCGTGTTGCTTGCAGCGCGCCAGTATCCCTTGTCCTGAGCCGGGCAGCGAAGGCAGCACAACAGAGCCAGAATTACAGATGCGCGGAGGAGGGTTGCTGTCTTCACTGTTTAAGGATGACCTTCCAATAACCAAACGGCTGGGGAGGATGCCCCAGCCGTTGTTTCCAGCCATCTGAGGTACTAGACCACCTAGACCACCGAAAGCTGGGAATTCGCTATAGCTGGTTCATGTTCTGCAGGAACTCAGCGTTGTTGCGCACCTTTTCAAGCCGGCTGATCAGCAGCTCCATGGCCTCGACGGGCGACAGCGGATTGAGTACCTTCCGTAGCACCCAGATACGCTGCAGGTCGTCCTTGGGAATCAGCAATTCTTCCTTGCGGGTGCCGGAACGTTGAATGTCAATGGCCGGGAAAACACGCTTGTCGACCAGCTTGCGGTCGAGAATGATTTCCATGTTGCCCGTGCCCTTGAATTCTTCAAAGATGACTTCATCCATGCGCGAGCCGGTATCCACGAGAGCCGTTGCAATGATCGTCAACGAGCCGCCTTCTTCAATGTTGCGCGCTGCGCCAAAGAAGCGCTTGGGCCGCTGCAGAGCATTCGAGTCCACACCGCCTGAGAGCACCTTGCCCGACGGCGGCACGATGGTGTTGTAGGCACGCGCCAGGCGGGTAATGGAATCGAGCAGAATCACGACGTCGCGCTTGTGCTCGACCAGACGCTTGGCCTTCTCGATCACCATTTCAGCCACTTGCACGTGGCGGGCAGCCGGCTCGTCAAAGGTGGAACTGATGACTTCGCCCTTCACCGAGCGCTGCATGTCCGTCACTTCTTCGGGCCGCTCATCGATGAGCAGCACGATCAGCACAACTTCAGGCTGGTTGGCGGTGATGGAGTTGGCCAGCGATTGCAGCAGCATCGTCTTGCCGGTGCGCGGCGGAGCGACGATCAGGCCGCGCTGTCCCTTGCCTACCGGGGTCAGCAGGTCCATCACTCGGCCGCTGACGGCTTCGCGCACCGTCTCCAGCTTGATGCGTTCCTGGGGATAGAGCGGGGTCAGGTTGTCGAAGAGAATCTTGTTGCGGGTCTCCTCGGGCGACTCAAAGTTGATGGCCTCAATCTTGACCAGGGCGAAATACTTCTCGCCTTCATGCGGCGGGCGGACGTTGCCGCTGATGGAGTCGCCGGTCTTCAGATCGAATTTGCGAATCTGCGAGGGAGAAACATAGATATCGTCGGGGCCGGGCAGATAGTTATAGTCAGGCGAGCGCAGAAAGCCGTAGCCGTCGGGCAGAATTTCAAGCACGCCTTCGGCAAAGATGTGGCCTTCTTTTTCGCTCTGGGCCTGAAGAATCTTGAAGATCAGGTCCTGCTTGCGGAGGCCGCTGGCGCCCGGAATCTCAAGGGTGCGCGCAATGCGGCTCAGTTCAGTGATGTTTTTTTCTTTTAGTTCAGCGATCGTCATGTTCACCTGCGAATAGGGCGGGATGGGAGTGAGGGGGGTCTGGGAGGGGGAAGTACTCCAAGAGCAATAAGGCGGGGGTTCAAAATGAACGGCTGGACAAAGCCGCGCTCTAAACATCTCTCCAATTGAAGCAGAAGATTGAAAAGCCTGGAAAGAGCGGCTGCCTTCTATGGTAGCCGCTTCGAAACCATTGCCTGACTCAATTATACGCTTCAGTCAACATGCGGTCAGGCGGCGCGGCGCCGTTCGACGGGTTGAGGTTGATCCACAGCCGGTTTAACCGGAACTGCGGTGCCAGGGTTGGTGACGTGAAAACGGACCAGGACCTCGTTTGTGGTGTCCTGCAGCCGTGTGTTCGGCTTGTGCAGCTTGCGCGTTGCCTTGCTGGCCAATTGGCAGAGCTGGTAACGATTGGACACATGAGAGAGTGCCCCAAAAACTAAATCAGAACGCATGACAAAATTCTCCTTCTGAAATTCCGCCGCCCGGATTGGTACTACCTGGCACCACCGGTGCAACTGGCAGCTAAACGCATTGCAGTACTGCCCCCCAAAAACCTGCTTCCATCCCTTAGACGCACGAACTGGGCATCGAGTTGGAAAAAATCTTGACGCAGACTCACACGAACCCGGACAGGCTAAATCCTGTATTCGCAATGCAGAATACCTGCTTGGTTACCACGTGCCCCGCATCTCCGTTCCGGTGGGCGTTAAGAACGCACCGGGGGCACCATTGGTTGAGCGCTTGCTCAAAATGATGCGGGAAATTACAGAAGGCTGAGCAAAATTGCACACTGCAACTTGCTTTTTTGGATGGCAAACATGAATCTATACCCAGTCGGCTGCCGGGTCAATAATTTTTTGAGCGATTCCAGCCCCATAGTGGTATCCTCGACGTCATCGGTAACCATTATGGATGTAAACTGTTTATAATCAGTTATATGAAGGCGATTCCCATGCGCGAATTCCGGGCCAATTATTCGGCTTTCGGCAGCCCTCGTCCACCCGCGGATTTCAACAGGGAACCATCCCCGTTAACGAAACGGATTCGACTGTCCCCCGGCCCGCTGCCGCCAGAAAACTCTCTGCCTAAGCCCAGTAGCTGCGATCGAGCGTCCGGTACTGGATCGCTTCTGCCAGGTGCGCCACTGTGAGATGTTCCGTGCCCTCAAGATCGGCAATCGTCCGGGCCACTTTCAAGATGCGGTCATGGGCGCGCGCAGTCAGCCCTTGCTGTTGCATCGCGCGCTCCAACAGGCGCTCAGAATCGGCGCCCAGCTCGCAATGAACACGAATCTGACGCGTGGTCATTTGCGCGTTGGAGTAGATTTTGTCGCCCGATTTCCTGAAGCGCACGCGCTGGAGTTCTCGCGCAGCTAACACTCTGCCGCGAATTTCTGCCGAGCCTTCGGCCGATGCAGAACCGCGCAACTCCTTGTACTGAACCGCAGGCACCTCTACGTGAATGTCAATGCGATCCAGTAGCGGTCCTGAAATCTTCGCGATATAGCGCTGGATCATCGGGGGAGTACACATGCACTCGCGTGACTTGTCGTTGAAATAGCCGCAAGGGCAGGGGTTCATGGCCGCGGCCAGCATAAATCGCGCGGGAAAGGTGAGCGACATCGAGGCGCGGGCGATGGTCACTGTGTAGTCTTCGAGCGGCTGGCGCATTACTTCAAGCACATTGCGCGGAAATTCCGGCAACTCATCCAGAAAAAGCAGCCCATTGTGGGCCAGCGAAACCTCGCCGGGCCGGGGCACGATGCCGCCGCCAATCAACCCGGCGTCAGAGATCGTGTGATGGGGCGAACGAAAAGGGCGCTGTGTAACAAGTCCTGCCGCCGCGTCAAGCACTCCGGCGACGGAGTGGATCTTGGTCGTTTCGAGCGCCTCTTCAAACGTCAGCGGGGCCAGGATGGAGGGCAGCCGCTTGGCCAGCATCGTCTTACCCGATCCCGGCGGCCCAATCATTAGAATGTTGTGGCTGCCGGCCGCCGCCACTTCCAGCGCGCGCTTGGCCGAGTGTTGCCCGCGCACATCGCAGAAGTCCACCGAGAAATGCTGCAATTCGCCGAGCAATTCCTCAGTGGATACCCGGTAGGGCTCACGTTGAATCGTGCCCACTACCTGACTGTTTACCAGCTGAATCACATCCAGCAGCGAGGACACTGGATAGACGTTCACGCCTTCCACCACTGCGGCTTCGGCGGCATTGGTGGCGGGCAGAATCAGGTTCGGGATATTCTTCTCGCGCGCAAGAATCGCAATCGGCAGGATGCCGGGCACTGAGCGCACGCTCCCGTCCAGGCCCAATTCGCCTACCAGCAGAAAGCGGCTCAGATCGTCCGTTTGCAAGGCGCCATAAGCGCCCAGAATCCCCAATGCAATCGGAAGATCAAAGCCGGAACCTTCCTTCTTCAGGTCTGCCGGGGCCAGGTTGATCGTGATAAAGGTCGGAGGAATCAGGTAGCCGGAGTTCTTAATGGCAGCGCGGACCCTGTCGCGGCTCTCGCGCACTGCGGCGTCGGGCAGCCCAACCGTATGGAAATGATCCTGATCGCAGACCGTTCCGCTGTAATCGACTTCCACGTCGATGAGGTTCGCGTCAATTCCATAGACAGCTGCGCTGCGGGCCTTAAATAGCATGTCGGTAAATTGCAGCGAGTCTAGCAGAGCAAATTACAGGTCGATGTGATAGGGAACAGGGTCCTCGAATCACTTCCAACCGGCGGATTTGGGCCGCTAGTGGTTCAGAAACAGGTACTTCTTCGCCCAAACCCATCTGCTTCCCAACTTCGGCTTCCCGAGTAAATGCTATGCTCAAAGTGACCCAGAGTGGCTGTTTTGACGCGATTCCCGATTCCGGATTTCCTCCCCGTCAGGTGTTTTAAGTCCTGTGTGCCCTCGCTAATTATCATTTCTTTTCTTGTATTTGCAGACGGCTGCAGCCGCTTTCATCCCGAGCACCATGACATGGTTTATGTCTGGACCCGGCAAATGTACCTGCGCGACCGGGTCGCCGCCGTTTCAAACCGCGTGGCCGAGGTTGAAAACGGCCAGCCACTCGAGGTCCTCGAGCACGGCCGCCGTTTCTACAAGGTCAAGACCGAGAAAAACGAGATCGGTTGGATTCCCGAGCGCGCGGTCATCGACAGCAAGACCTACGAAGGCTTTGCCCAGCTCGGAACTCAGCACAAGGACGACCCCGTCGTAGCCAATGCCACCCTGCGCGACGAAATGTATCTCCACCTCACCCCCGGCCGCGATACCGACCGCTTCTACATCCTTGCCGAAAACGCGAAGGTCCAGATGCTCATGCGGGCCTCGATTCCCAAGGTCCCCGTCGCCCACCCGGCTGTGGCCCCAAAACATGTCGCGCCAACTTCTCCCGCAACGAAAGGCGCAGCGTCTGAAAGCTCAAACGCTCAGTCGAAAAGATTGCAGGTTTCGGCCCCGCCTGCTGCGACCGAGCCGGCGGCACCCGACATCGTGATGGAAGATTGGTGGCTGGTTCGCGATGCCCAGGGCCACACCGGATGGGTTCTCGGAAATCGTGTGGACGTCGATGTAACCGACGACATCGCCCAGTATGCCGAGGGCCAGCGCATCGTGGGAGCCTACGTCATTGCCAAGGTCAACGACCCGGAGTCTCCCGGCACAAGCCACGAGATGCCGGAGTACGTGACAGCGCTTGCCCCACCCAAGTCCGGCTTGCCCTTCGACTTCGATCAGATTCGCGTCTTTACCTGGAGCGTCAAACATCACCGCTATGAGACGGCTTTCCGGATTCATCCCATCCAGGGATTCCTGCCCGTTCGCATCTCGTCTGAACCGGCGCCCGGCGGCAGCGAGCCCGTCTTCAGCTTCCAGATATCCAGTTCTCTCGACGTCGCCATCGATCCTGATTCCGGCATCGCCCGTCCCGCCGCACCTCGAACGATCTCCTACGCACTGCGAGACACAATGGTCCATCGCGTCGGCCCGGATATGGCGCCGATTCCCATCATGCACGAAGCAGGTTTCGAGGGTAAGAAGGCATCAACGGCAAAGAAGCGAAAATAAGATGCCTCAGCTCCGCTTGCGCAGCGCATGTTCAACCACCCGCATCATCTCGGATTCCGGTGCGGGCTTGCCCGTCCAAATCTCAAACTGGCGTGCGCCCTGCTGCACAAACATCTCCAGCCCGCTGACTACGGGTATTCCCCGAGTTCGCGCAAGAGCCAGCAGTGGCGTCTCCAGAGGGTTGTAGACCATATCGAAGACCAATCCTGCGTTCAACTCGTTCTCTGCGATAGGCAGCGCCTGTTTCACGCCCTTCATGCCGCAGGGTGTGGCATTGATCAGCACATCAAAGTGCTGCTTCGCATACGCTTCATGCTTCAATGACTTGACCTTCGCTTGTCGGGCCAGCGTCACAGCGTGTTCATGCGTGCGGTTGACGACATACACTTCCGCGCCCTGCTCCACAAGGCCAAAAACTGCGGCCCGCGCCGCGCCTCCTGCGCCCAGAACCGCAATCCGCGCACCGCGCAGCCTCAGCCTCTTTTCCAGCGGCCTCACCACTCCGGCCACGTCGGTATTGAACCCGTAAAGTTTGCCGTCCGCCCCCGTGCGCAGTGTGTTGCAGGCGCCTATCTTCGCCGTAAGAGGATCCATGTTGGCCAGATGCGGAAGCACTTCCTGCTTCAGCGGCATTGTCACTGCCACGCCGGCAAGAGGCAGCTCGCGGATCACGGTCAGCAGGTCATCGAGTGCACGCACCTTCAGCGGCAGCAGAACAGCATTCACAATCTCGCGCTTGAATGCGGCGTTGTGCATGAGCGGCGAAAGTGAGTGTGAAATCGGATTGCCCGCCACGCCGAACACGCGCGTTGCCTGGTCAAGATGCTCCACGCGATAGAGGTCGAGCAGTGTGCGTGCTGCAACCTGTCCCGGCGCGGTCTCCGTTCCGTCGGAAAACGCAGCAAAGGTAAACGCCGCTCCTGCCCTGGGGCCGAGTACGCGACTCACAAGTCCCTCTTCGCCCATCGCGATGCCTACTACATGTGCCGAGAGTGAACGGTCTTCGATCAGCTTCAAAATCGCGAGGTTGTCGGCCAGCGTGCGGGCGGTCGAAACCACTTTTACAAAGTCCGGCTTGAATGCCTCGATCCGGTCGGCAGCCTGGGCCAGGCTCTTGGTGCGCATGAAGTCGTGAAAGCTGACCATCAGCGCGCCTCCCGCAGCGCGCAGTTTGGCCAACTGGGCCGGCTTGGCTTCTTCAGCGGACTCAATTTCAAGGTCCACGATCTGGCAGCCGGACTGGGCAGCTTTGGCCAGTATGTCGAGTTCTGTGGCCAGCGCCCCGTCAAAGTTGCCGCCGTTCTGCTTCCGCCGGCAAGTAGCCACAGCCGTCACTTCGCGATGTTCTGCCATGAATTGCTTGATGTAAGGCAGCGCAGCCGGTGGCTTCGAGAGCGAATCCAAACGGAACTCGATGAATTTTGAATCCTTCAGTGCCGACTCGGCCCGCTCCATCATCTCCGCCGCCGACCCGGCCGGAATCGCCACGCACAGCTTCCCAATCCGCAAAGGTACGTTTGCAGTGGGTGTGGCAGTCGCAGCGGCTACGGTCTGAGGCATAACTTCAATTGACGCATATTAGATGGGATACGTCCTGTATGCAACAGGGAAAGCCTGTGCCTTCAGTAATCTCGGCTCTCGTTTTCGCCAACCCGGCCCGGTGTGGCAATCTTTAGCTTTGGAGGGTTGTGCCCATCATGCCTGCTGAAACCGCTGCCGCCGCTGCCGTAACGCAAGATCTTCACGCCTGGGACGCCGGCGGTGCAGCTTCGCCCGAGGCGCTGACTGCCTGGGTGAGCGGCCCGTTTGTCAGCGCACGAAACTGCCCTCGCCGCGCTGTTGGAAGTCTCCGAACCGCGCACCCCCGAAAACTCCCTGCGCCTGTACGATGCGGCCATTGAGCAACTGTCCCTCGCTGGCGCTCAGGCCGGAGTGCTCAACTCCGTCGCCGCTGATAAAGCAGTTCGCGATCAGGCACAGCTTGAGGCTCAACGCGTGGCCATGGCGGGTAGTTCCCTCAGCCTCAATCGCCCCGTCTACGACGCTCTCGTGGCCATCGATCTCCAAGGCTCCAGTGCGGCGACCAGGCACTATGTTGAGCGCACCCTTCTCGGTTACAGGCTCTCCGGCGTCGACAAAGACGAGGCCACCCGCAACCATCTCCAGGCTCTGCATGAGAAAGCTACGCGGCTCTCGCTCGAATTCGGGCGCAACATTCAGGAGGGGGGCAAAACCATCCAGGCCACCGCGGCTGAATTGGAAGGTCTCCCTGCCGATTATCTTGAGCGTCATCAGCCGGATAGCGATGGCACGGTGACCCTCTCAACCGACCAACCCGACATGCAGCCGGTCATGACCTTTGGGGCCGATCCGGCGCTAAGAGAACGCATGTTCCTCGCCTACAACACCCGGGCCTACCCGGCGAATCAGCAGATTCTGCTCGATCTGCTGGCCACTCGACAGGAGATTGCCTCGGTCCTCGGATTCCGCAGCTGGGCCGACTTGGCCACTGCGGACCAGATGATGGGCTCGGCAGCCAATGTGCGCACCTTCCTGGCCAGGCTCGATGAAGCCAGCCGCGAAGGCGCAAAGCGCGAGCACCAACTGATTCTGGACTTTGCCCGCACGCGCGAGCCCCGCCTGACGGCAATCGATGCCACCGGCCGCGGCTATTGGTACGAGCAATTCCGTCGCTCGGCGTTCGATTTCGATTCGCAGTCCGTGCGGCCTTATTTCCCCTACGCGCAGGTCGAGGCGGGCGTGCTTCAGACCGCGGCGAAGCTCTTCAAAGTCGAGTTCCGCCGCTCCAGCGCATCCGGCTGGGACCCAGCCGTCTCCGTCTTTGAGGTCCTTGACGAAGGCCGGCAGGTGGGCCGCTTCTATCTCGACATGCATCCCCGCGAAGGCAAGGATAAGTGGTTCTCCGCTGCGCCCGTGGTCACTGGGGTCCGTGGACGCTACCTGCCCGAGGCCGGTCTGATCTGCAACTTCCCCGGCGGCGAGGCAGGCGATCCCGGCCTGTTGCAATACAACGACGTGGTCACATTTTTCCACGAGTTCGGCCATCTGATGCATGCAATCCTCGGCGGGCATACCGAATGGGCAGGCCTGTCGGGATTTGCCACCGAAGGCGACTTCATCGAAGTCCCCTCGCAGATGCTCGAGGAGTTCTTCCGCGACGAAAAGCTGCTCCAGGCATTTGCAAAGCACTACCAGACCGGCGAGGTGCTGCCCTCCGGGACCATCAGAAAGATGAAGCTCGCAGGTGCCTTCGGCCGTGCAGACTGGGTCCGTTCACAGCTCTACTACACCACCCTCTCGCTCGACTTGCACGATCAGAACCCGGTCGGCCTCGACCTCGACACCATCACCAGACGCCTCTACCAAACCCTGCAGCCCTGGACATGGATCGAGGGCAACCGCATGTATGCCAGCTTCGGCCACCTCACCGGCTATTCGTCGAACTACTACACCTATGCCTTCGACAAGGTGATTGCCCTCGATTTCTTCGCGCAGTTCGATGCGGAAGATTTGCTCGGATGCGACACCGGTAGCCGCTACCGCAAGCTTGTGCTGGAGCAAGGCGGCTCCAAGCCCGGCCGCCAGATGGTGCGCGACTTCCTCGGCCGCGACGAGGAGTTTCGGGCGTTCACTAAGTGGCTCAACGAAGAATTTGACAGCGAGCTACTCGGATCTTTGCAATGAACGCCGCTGACTTTCGTCGCCTTGCGCTCAGCATCGACGGAGCTGAAGAGGGTTCCCACATGGGCGCGGCTGATTTTCGCGTCGACGGCAGAATCTTTGCCACGCTCGCGTCCGTCAACCTTGGCTACGGCAACTTGATGCTCTCGCCGGAGCAGCAGGCGGCGTTTGTCGCCGAGCAGCCCGACGTGTTTCTTCCCGTAGCGGGGGGGTGGGGCGCAAACGGCGCAACCCACGTTCGCCTGGCGACAGCCAATGAGGACCTGCTCAAGGGCGCATTACTCACCGCGTGGAAGCTGCGTGTCGAAAAGAATCTTAAAACCGTCAAGACTGCCAACAAGCCGGCAAAAAGGTCGAAAGCATCAACAGCCGGTCGCGGGAGACGCAGCTGACCGGGTCAGCGTCACCCATCCGCTATGATGGACCGCGATGGGAACGACGCAGGATTTTCGCGGCAAATGGGCCCTCGTAACAGGAGCCAGTTCAGGCATTGGCTGTAGCTTTGGCGCGCGAACTCGCAAGGCACGGCGCAAAGCTCATCCTCACCGCGCGCCGCATGAATCGCCTTGAGGCACTGGCCGCTGAGCTCACCGCAAAAGGCGTAGAGACACGCATCGTCGTTGCTGACCTGAACGAGCCCGCGGCACCCGGGCAAATCTACACGGCCACTGAGGGTGCCGGCCTCCCCGTCGAAATTCTGGTGAACAACGCGGGCCTCGGCCAATTCGGCGCCTTCCAACAAGCCCCGATCGATCAGGAGGTGAGTCAGGTGCGCGTCAACTGCGAGGCCGTGGTGCGGCTTTCGCGGCTCTTTGTTCCCCGCATGGTCGAGCGCCGCCGCGGTTGGGTCCTCATTGTCGCCTCTACCGCCAGCTTTCAACCCGTCCCGTACCTCACAACTTATGCGGCCACAAAGGCCTTTGACCGATTCTTCGCCCTCGGTCTGGCCGCGGAGGTGGCGCACTTCGGCGTGAAAGTAACGGCGCTCTGCCCCGGAGTCACAGAAAGTGAATTCTTCGAGGTCTCTCGCTCCGATGTCTTCAAAAGACCAAAACTCCAATCGGCCGAGGATGTTGCCCAACAGGCCGTCGCCGCGCTCGCAAGCGGGAAGCGCACCATCATCCCCAATATCAGCGGCCGTCTATCGGCGTTGGCTGTTCGCTTGCTGCCAGTCAGTCTCGTCACCAGCGCGATTGCGAAAGTTGTTCGCCGCAAAGTGAAAATTGCCTGAGCTGCCGCGACATGGTGTCCCCACAGCACCCGCGGAACCTGCCCGAAAGAAAGTTTTCCACCGGACTCATATCTGCCTTGCAACCTTTCACGCAATCCGGCATCCTATTCAGTAACAAGCAGAGGCTTCCCCGAGTTATGACCCTTCCAACGAAGGTACACATTCCTCTTTGAAGGTCCGGCAACGGACCCCTTCCCTTGATCCCTCCAGGACCCCCTCCCAAAAAACGCCTCTCGAGCGGGCCTGCCGGAAGGCAGGCCCATTCGCTCTCCCCCCTCAAACGCCCGCCTCGCCTCCCGCTACAATCGGACTGTGAAGCGGTCTCTCTTACCCCCGAACTCAAAATCCGACGCCAATACCCAAGCGATCGACGCTCTCCTGGCGAAGGCAGGTTTGGTCCGTAACCGCCGAGGCAAGCCCGCCGGCGTTACCCGCCGGCTCCGTCTCGAGCGCGTATCGCCGGAAGATCTTTCGGTCCACTCGTCGACCCCGCGCGTCGCCGCCAACGGTGTTCACTGGCTGCCGGTTCCCGGTTGGGAGAAGCTGCCCTGGCTCTGGGCCGGATTCAGCACCCGCAAAGGCGGAGCCAGCCAGGCCTATTGTGCCGAAGGTGCGCCTGGCGAACTGAATCTCGGGTTTACGCCCGACGACAGCCGCGAAACCGTGACCCGCAATCGCCGCCTGCTGGCCGAGGCCGTCACCGGAAGCGCAGAAGCGCCCCTCGTCGCCCTCCGTCAATTCCATTCCAATCTTGTAGTTGCAGTGTCCAACGCGGACTCCGTGCGCGAGCGTCCGCGTAAAACCGGGGCCCCCGGCGACGGGTCCATGTCGCTGGGGTGGAAAGCCGGGGCCCCCGGCGACGGGTCCATGTCGCTGGGGCGTAAAGCCGACGGCCTGATGACTGCCGTCACCGGCCTGCTGCTCGGCATTCAGGTCGCGGACTGCATCCCCGTGCTCGTCGCTGACCGTAAGCGCCGTGCCGTGGCTGCCTTCCATGCCGGTTGGCGCGGTACCGTAAAGCGAATCGTCGAGCTCGGCATCGGACGCATGCGCCTCGAGTTCGGTTCGCGCCCCGAAGACCTTGTGGCTGCCATCGGCCCAGGCGTGGGCGCTTGCTGCTACTCGGTCGGCGACGAGGTTTATTCCAGCTTCGAGTCGCAGTTTATCTACGCCCACGAGCTATTTCGCGAGGTCTTCGACTCCGACCCCGTGCGGACCCGGTATCCGATGTTGTTTCTCACTCAGCGCGCGCCGGGCCATTCTGACATCGGGCCCCGCCTGCATCTCGATCTGGTCGAGGCCAATCGGCGTCAGCTCCTCGATGCCGGTCTAAAGCCGGGCGCAATCAAGCTTGTCGGCGGCTGCACCAGCTGCCAGACCGAGCTCTTCTTCTCGCATCGCGCGGCACAAGGCCGCGCCGGACGCATGATGGGCGTTATCGGCATCCGGCCGCTTTGAAGCAACCGCAAATTTCAGATTTGGACTGTGCGCTTGAACGGGGAAGTTGCGCTCAATCAGTGCGCATCCTCATGAAGCGGTTGCGGCTTCTCCCGGATTTACCAGATCGCGCAGTTCCTTTGAAGGTTTGAAGTAAGGGACTCGCTTGGCGGGCACTTCCACACGCTCACCGGTCTTGGGGTTGCGGCCAATGCGGGGATTGCGCTGGCGGATGCGGAAAGAACCGAAGCCGCGTATCTCAATCTTGTCTCCACTCTGCAGCGCGGCAATTACGGAATCGAAGACCGTTTCCACAATAACTTCGCCGTCGCGGCGAGTCAGATCACCAAGTTTCGTGACCTTCTCCACCAGGTCTGCCTTTGTCATGTCGTTTAGACCTCCCCTCACAGCATAAACGGATTCTGACCTGACCCGCGCCAAAAATCAAGGTACCCTGTGAGAATTGAGCCTTTTGCTTCAGCAGGTTGGCGGAAAACCCGGGTTTCAGCCCCTCTCCCCGCGTCAAGCCTGCCCCGCGGGGTTATCCTATCCAGAGTCTGCACTGGGATGCGGGCCAGGGAGCGCGGCGAAAGAGCGTGGACGTGACGCAATATCCGAAATACAGCATCGTGATTCCAGCTTTCAACGAAGCCGCACGCATTCCCGCGACCCTGCAGGAAGTAGTGGCCTGCATCCGCGCCAATGGATGGCATGCCGAAGTGATCGTAGTCAACGACGGCTCCACTGACTCCACTGTCCAGGTGGTGCGCGACATCGGCCTGCACGCGCCCGAGATCCGCCTCCTCGAGAACCCTGGCAATCGCGGCAAGGGTTACAGCGTGCGCCATGGCGTTCTGCAGGCACTCGGCGAGATCGTCATGTTCACTGATTCTGACCTCTCCGCGCCCATTCAAGAGGCCGATCGTCTCTTTGCCGCCATTGCCAACGGCGCAGACATCGCCATCGGCTCGCGCTGGCTAGAGAGCGGACGCCAGGTCCATCGCCAGCCGCTTTACCGCCAGTTTTTCGGGCGCTGCTTCAATGCCGTCTGTCGCATGGTCATGCGGCTTCCCTTCGCCGATACCCAATGCGGATTCAAGGCTTTCACCCGCTCCGCCGCACAGACCGTTTTCAAGCTGCAAACCATTGAGCGCTGGGGTTTCGACCCGGAGATTCTCTTGATCGCTCTCAAGCGTGGCTTCAAAGTCGTCGAAGTGCCCGTGAGCTGGGCGCACGACGAGCGCACCCGCATGAGCTATCTCAAAGATGGGTTGCAAATGCTGAAGGAACTCGCCATCATTCGCTGGAATGCATTCACCGGACGTTATAACAAGAAGATAGAGCCCATCCTTCGCGCCGGAGAAACGCGCTAGACGCGATCCCGCGATTCTTCCGACTCACTTGATCATTTTGCCCTGACCCGGCTGGACGTCCCCGCACGATGCGCCAAGGTAGTGCGAAATCATCGACATGTTGATCGTCATCGGTTGCGGAAGATTCGGCATCGTCACTGTCATCACCACGGTTCCATGTGCGTGTTCCGCGCTGTCGATGAGAATGTCAGCATGCGACTTGTTCACGCCGCTTCCCTGACTGCAGACTTCATCGAATGAAATCTCCTTTGCGCTCTGCTGCAGATTCGACATCGCGCAGCCATGCTGCTGTTTGGCGTTGAATCCCTGGATGTCGCTCTTCCACTTCTCCGGTGTCAGGCACGACTGACTGACGTGCGCACGCCCAATAGCGGCGGCCATTCCGGCCATCGGCGTGTTCTCAAGTCCGGTCACCGTAGAGCTGGTCTCAGTTTGCCAAAGCCCCATCGTGACAGGCGGCACCTCAGAAATTTGCGCCACTCCGGCAACAGCAATGGCGCCGAGTGAGAGCGACAATGGCATAAACCATTTCCCAGCGAAACGAATCTTCATGATGGCTTCCTCGATGATGAGATTGTCTGCGCCTGAGCTCGCAGGACAGCGTGATTTGCCTTATAGCACAAAGCAAGCGCGCCGAGCCAGAACTGCTTTTCTGACCTGCTCCGGCAGCCATATTGGCCCCGCCAAAGCATCGCGGTCCCAACCTGGATCGCCGCACGCAGACGACTTTCCGCTAGGCCTTTGCGCAAGTTGAGTGGTAGGGTTGAGGTCAATCCCCAGGAGGTCCCGCGACCCGATGGCTTGCCGCCTTTTCCCGCCCCTGCTTTGGAGATTGCGAATCGTTCCGGCTCTGACGCTGTTGTGTCTGGCGTTGGTCCCGGCTTACCTGACCGCACAGACCTTCGACGCAACCAACCTGCGCGGCCCAGCCGACCTCGCGACCATTTGGCTGATCCATGGCGGAGACGACCCAGCCTATGCGCAGCCGAACTTCGATGACTCGCATTGGACCCGCTTCGATTCCAACACTTCCATCAGGGGTGCCCTCCCAAACAGCCACCCCGACGTGGTATGGTACCGGCTTCATGTCAGAGTGCTCCCCAGCCAGACCGGCCTCGCCTTGTCTGAGTTCTTCATCTCCAGCGCTTTTGAGGTGTATGTCAACGGGGAACGCGTCCTGCAGACGGGCCAGGTCGCGCCCTTCAAGGCGTATACCTACAATGCCCTGTTGCTCGCGCCAATTCCCGATCGGCAAATTGCCACCGGCTCCTTGGTGATTGCCGTGCGCGCTCACATCTCCACCAACGAATGGGGAGATGCATTTCCCGGCTTCTATTCGACAAATCTCACCATCGGGCAAAGGTCCGCGCTCGAGGAGCACAACTGGCTTTCGGTGGTTGGCCAGAACGCGCCGACGTGGATGACCGATATCTTCGCTATGGGGCTCGGTATCGTCGCGCTGGCACTGTTTTCTGCGCAGCGGAAGCAATGGGAATACCTATGGATATTCCTGCAGTTCTTCTTCTCGACGTGCGAACTGCCGCTCACTTTCTACAAGTACTTCCACAACATTCCAGCCAATTGGGACCTGCTCCGTGAGCCGCTGGGGATGGCGAGTTCAATCTGCACCCTCTTGATGTACCTCGCGTTCCTTAGGTTGCGATTCGGGAGGTGGATCCAGATTGTCTGCCTGGTCGCCGGGATGGGACAGGTGTTTTCAACCATCGGCCAGGCACATGGCACGATCTCGACGCTCTGGGGGATCGTGGCTCTCTTCCCGCTTTTGTTTCTGATCGCCGGAGTGATTCCGATCCTGCTCATCGTCCACTTGCGTCGGGGAAACCGCGAGGCGGGAATCCTGCTGATTCCGGTCATTCTGCAGAGCCTTGCCATCTACGCGCAGGTGGTCTTGTTTTTTGTCGCGCAGATACCCGCCTTGGCGCCGCGCTCGATTCAGTGGGGCCAATTGCTCTTTCGCTTCCCGGCCGGCCCCTTTCAATTGAGTCTTTTTCAGATCGGCGACTTGCTCTACCTGCTGTCCCTTTCCCTCATTATGGTGCTCCGCTCCACCCGCATCAGCCGCCAGCAGGCGCTGTTGGAAGGTGAGGTCGCGGCAGCCCGCGAGGTCCAGCAGGTCATCCTGCCCGAGAACGTCGAGACAGTCCCCGGCTTCACGGTCGAAAGCATCTACCTGCCCGCGCAGCAGGTCGGCGGCGACTTCTTTCAGATCCTGCCCGCGGGCGACGGCGGCTTGCTGCTTGTCGTCGGCGACGTAGCCGGAAAAGGCCTGCCCGCCGCCATGCTGGTTTCCGTTCTCGTCGGCGCCATTCGAGGCGTAGCCGAATACACCACCGACCCCGCCGAACTCCTTGCCAACTTAAACGAGCGTCTCGTCGGCCGCGCCGGTGGCGGATTCTCCACTGCCCTTGTCGCGCGCATCTCTGCGAATGGTCACGTGTTGGCTGCCAACGCCGGCCATCTCTCGCCCTATCTTGATGGAGTGGAAATCGAACTGCCCGGCGCGCTTCCCCTCGGCGTAGAAAGTGGTTCGCATTATGTGACGACCGAATTCCATCTCGCCCCCGGCAGCCGCCTCACCTTCTATTCCGATGGCGTCGTCGAAGCGCAAAGCACAAAAGGCGAGCTCTTCGGCTTTGACCGCGGACGCGCGCTATCCACCGAACCCGCTTCTGCCATCGTCGAAGCCGCCAGGAAATTCGGCCAGCAGGACGACATCACCGTGGTCACAATTGAGCGCGCCAAGGTTTTCGCCACAGCCGCGTAAAGGAAATCTGTCCTTCAGAAAGAGGCAACGCTCAAGCCGTCGCCGCGCTCGCCACCGATTCCAAGCCGCGTGCCTCAATCTCAAACTCGCGAATCTTGTACTTCTGAATCTTGCCCGACAGCGTGGCCGGAAAATCGTCCACAAACCGCACATGCTCGGGAATCTTGTAGTACGCGATTTGCCCTTGGCAGAATCCGCGAATTTCTTCCTCGGTGGCTTCCATTCCCGGCCGCAGCCGCACCCACGCCGCCACAATCTCGCCCAACCGCGCGTTGGGAATCCCCACCACCTGCACCTCGCCCACCTTGGGATGCGTGTAGAGAAACTCCTCCACCTCGCGCGGATAAATGTTTTCCCCTCCGCGAATAATCACATCCCTCGACCGCCCCGTCAGGTGGATGCAGCCATCCTCATGCATCACTCCCAGGTCGCCGGTGTGCAGCCAGCCGTCTGGCTTGATCACCTGCGCCGTACCTTCTTCGTCGCCGTCATAGCCCTTCATCACCGCATAGCCGCGCGCGCAAATCTCGCCCTGCTCTCCAATCGGTACAGTCTCGCCGGTTGTTGTCGACACGATTTGAATCTCGGTCTGCGGCATCGCACGGCCCACCGTGTTCACGCGAATCTCAATCGAGTCGCCGGCATCGCTCATCGTCACCACCGGTGAGGTTTCCGTTTGCCCGTAGGCGATCACCAATTCGCCGATGTGCATCTCGTTCAGCACGCGCTTCATCAGCTCCACCGGACACGGCGCGCCGCTCATCATCCCCGTGCGCAGGCTGGTCATGTCAAAGCTCGCGAAATCCGGCAGCCCAAATTCCGCCACATACATCGCCGGGACGCCATACACCGAGGTCGCCCGTTCGTCATGGACAGCCTTCATCGTCGCGCGCGCGTCAAATGTCCAGTTAGGCAAAATAATCGCTGCACCTCTGTTGACCGCGCTCATCGTCCCAATCACGCATCCATAGCAATGAAACAACGGCACCGGCACAACGATGCGGTCCTGCTCGGTATAGTGAAATCCCTGCGCCAGAAACTGTCCATTGTTCACGATGTTGTGATGGGTCAGCATCACGCCCTTGGGCAGCCCTGTCGTCCCGCTCGTGTATTGGATATTGGCGATATCGTCGACCGCGACGTGGTCGGGCAACTTGCCGTCGGCGTCCAGCAGCGCCGTCCACTCCGGCGAGTCGAAATAGATCGTGTGCTGCAGCTCCAGCGTGTGCCCGTGGCGTGCGCGATTCAGAATCTCTTCATAATCCGCGCGCTTATCCGTGTGCCACAGAAACAGAGCCTTCATCCGCGAGCGCGTCAGTGTGTATCCCAGTTCATGCGAGCGGTAGGCGGGATTCACATTCACCAGCGCCGCTCCCGCGCGTGCGCAGCCCATGTGCATCATGATCCACTCGATGCAGTTGGTCGACCACAGGCCCACCCGGTCGCCTCGCCGAATCCCCAGCGACCACAACCCGCGCGCCACGCGGTCCGCCGCGTCGCTCAACTCAGCCCAGGTCATTCGCCGCGACTGGTGCCGCGAAGCCACCGCAAGCCGATCAGGAAACCGGCTCGCAGTGCGATGCAGCAGGTCGCCAATTGTCAGCTCGAGCAGCGGTCGCTCGGCGCCCCGCGTGGTACTCAGCAAAGAAACCATCTCATCAACCGGCATATTTCCGAATCAAACACAACCATCGGAGTGTACATCTCCACACCTAGCCGCGATGTGTGATCCAGCACACATCCTTCACTGGAAGGAGTGAGTCGAGTTGCACCTGCTCCGGCGCCGATTACGCCTCCGGTGACTCCCATTGCCCCGTTTCGCCCGACCGAAACACGGCCTCAATCACCGCCATATTCCTGATCGCTTCCTCCAGCGGAACGGGAACCTCTCCGCCCTCCAGCACAGCCTTCGAGAAAGCATCGCCCTGCATCGTGTATTGATCGGCGACCGGAAAAGTCTCCGTCCGGATTCCGCTCCCGGTCAGATCGCCGCTCTCGTCGATGAATATTCGAGTCGGCCTGTCTTTCGGAGCATTAAAAGGAATCTCGACTTCAATCCGCCCCTTGGTTCCCAGAAATTGCATTTTCTGGTAAGGCGCCAACTGGGTGCTGCACGTAAAAATCGATTGCCCCCCTGGAAAGTCCAGCATCGCCGAAGTCAAACGGTCAATCTTCATCGCCGGGTCGCGTTCCACCAATCCCACCACCCGCGTCGGCTCCTCCCCAAACGCATACCGCGACGCGTGAATGCAATAGCACCCAATATCCAGCAGTGCGCCTCCGCCGCTTTCCACATGATTGCGAATATTACCGGGGTCATTGTTGAAGTAGCTGAAGAATCCAACAATCGACCGAAGCTTCCCGATGCGTCCTTCCGCCAGAAGTTCACGCAGTCGAAGCCACTGCGAATAGCTCCGAATCATGAACGCTTCACCAATCTTCACCCCGGTGCGCGCGCGCACTGCGAGCAGCGTCTTGGCCTCGGCAACGGTCAGGCTCAGCGGCTTTTCGCACAATACGTGTTTCCCGGCTTCAGCCGCTTTGATGGTCCATGGCACATGCATCTGGTTGGGCAGGGGATTGTAGATCGCGTCAATATTCGGGTCGGCAAGCAGCTCTTCATACGATCCGTACGCCGTCGTAATCCCCAGTGCGTCGGCTGCCGCACGGGCCTTGCCCAGATCACGCGAGGCGATGGCAGTCACGGTGGTGAATTGTCCGTGCTGCATGGCCGGTAAAACCTTCTTCATGCCAATATTGGCGGTGCTCAACGCGCCCCAGCGAAGCTTCTTCGTCATGCGAGCCATCATAAACCCCTTCGTGCGACCGTCCCGCGCCATCGCCTGATCGCTCTTCGCCCCCGCTCACCGCGATACAATCACCGGGCAGACCAAGGGGACGAACTCATGCACTCTCAAACAGCAATCCGAAGCGCGATTGCCGGTGTCACGCTTTCGCTCGCAGGGCTCTCCGGTGCGGCCTTCGCAAATGCCTCTTCGCAGGCCTCCGAATCTGGTCAGGTCATCGCCACCCAGTCTGGCGACAGTTTCGAGATAAACAATCAAGCCATCGGCGCCAAATGGTCTATCGCGGATCGCAGCATCCGCGATCTCGTCTTCACGGATCGTCTGGCCGCAAAAGAGATTCCCGTACCGGAGCCTTTCGCCATTCTTCTCCAGAATGGAATCATCTACGACTCCACCAACCTCAAGCTTGCCGGCCAGCCTTCCAAACTTGAACTAGCTCCGCGCCCCGATGCTTCCCGCATGGCCGATCGGCTGCACGGCACTCAGTTCGATTTCCCTTTGGAGAGCAGCGATCATTCCCTGCGCGTTGTCTGGTCGGTGGTCCTCCTCGATAACTCCAACTACCTCAGACAACTCCTTACCCTTACCGCAGTCGTCCAGGACGTGCCCATCAGTCGCGTCGAACTCATCGATCTCGCGCTGCCCTCCGCGCACGTGAGTGGTTCCGTCGCCGGTTCGCCCATCGTCGCCGGCAATCTCTTCCTCGGCTTCGAGCATCCGCTTGCAGAGAGCAAGGTCACCGCCGGACGGGCAACTGCGTGGATCAATCGCGACCTGCCCCTGCGCGCCGATCAGTCCATTACCTACTCCGCCGTCATCGGTGTAACCCGCGAGGGCCAGATGCGGCGCGACTTTCTCGCCTATCTTGAGCAGCAGCGGGCACATCCCTACCGGACATTTCTGCACTATAACTCCTGGTATGACCTGGGCTATACCAACAGCTATGATCAGCAAGGCGCGCTCGATCGCGTGAATGCATTCGGCCACGAGTTGACTGAGAAGCGTGGTGTCAAGCTCGACTCGTTCCTCTTTGACGACGGCTGGGATAACCACAAGTCTCTCTGGAAATTCAACAATGGCTTCCCCAACGGCTTCGCGCCAGTCAAGGATGCGGCTGCCAAGTACGGCGCGAGTCCTGGCGTATGGATGTCCCCCTGGGGTGGCTATTCCACTGCGAAACAAGAGCGCATCGCGTTTGGGCGATCTGCGGGATACGAAATCATCGCCGACGGATACGCCCTCTCGGGACCAAAATATTACGATGCTTTCCGCGATGTCTGCCTCGACATGATTCACACCTACGGCGTCAACCAGTTCAAGTTCGACGGCACCGGCAATGTGGACTCCGTCTTTCCCGGCAGCCGCTTCGATAGCGACTTTTCTGCCGCCATCCATCTCATCGGTGAACTCCGCGCCGCCAAGCCCGACGTCTTCATCAATCTCACCACGGGCACCTGGCCGTCGCCCTTCTGGCTCATCCACGCCGACTCCATCTGGCGCGGCGGCGACGATGACTCAACGGCTGGCGTAGGAACCTACCGCGAGCGCTGGATTACCTATCGCGACGCGCAGACTTATCAAAATGTCGTTCAGCGTGGGCCGCTCTACCCGCTCAACTCGCTCATGCTCCATGGCATGATCTACGCCAGCCGGCACAAGAGCCTCGACAAGGATCCTGGAAACGATTTTCGCAACGAGATTCGCTCCTACTTCGGCACCGGCACGCAGCTTCAGGAAATGTACATTACCCCGTCCCTGCTGACCGATGCCAATTGGGACGATCTCGCCGAGGCCGCAAAATGGTCGCGCGCCAACGCCGATGTCCTGAGGGATACGCACTGGATCGGCGGCGATCCCGCCTGGCTCGAAGTCTATGGATGGGCGGCCTGGACGCCGCGCAAAGGTATCCTCGTCCTGCGCAATCCCAGCGATAAACAGCAGACGATTCGCATCAGCCTCCAGGAGGCATTCGAGCTGCCCCACGACTCGGCGCAGTCTTACAACGCAAGCAGCCCCTGGAAAGATGATGTGAACCGGCCCGCCATCCCCATCGATGCGCAGCGAGTGCATGAATTTCAGCTCGCACCGTTTGAAGTGCTCACCCTCGACCTCGTGCCCAATCCTCCGGCTCACTGAATATAGACTGGCTGAATGACTTCAATGTCCTCTCCAACCTTGCTCGTTCTCGCCGCCGGTATGGGCAGTCGCTACGGCGGCTTGAAGCAGATAGATCCCATCGGTCCGGGTGGCGAAACTCTGATGGACTATTCCATCTACGATGCCCTCCGTGCAGGATTCAGCAAGGTCGTGTTCGTCATCCGCAAAGACATCGAACAGCCTTTCAAGGAAATGGTCGGCGCGCACTTCGAAAAACGCATCCCCGTCGAATATGCCTTTCAAGAACTCGCCAAAATTCCACCTGGATTCGCTGTGCCCGCCGATCGCACCCGGCCATGGGGTACCACGCAGGCAATCCTGATGGCCGAGGACGTAATCCACGAGCCTTTTGCCGTGATCAACGCCGACGATTTTTATGGCGCCGCAAGCTTTCGCCTTCTGGCGCATCATCTGCAATCGGGTGCACCGGACTATGCGATGGTGGCATTCGTCCTGCGCAATACGCTCTCTGAGTTCGGCTCCGTCGCGCGCGGCGTGTGCACCGTAGACGGCAATAGCTACTTGCAGAGCGTGGTCGAGCTCACCGGCATTGAACGCAAAGACGGCAGCGTCTCAAACATTGACGCCGCCGGTCGCGTGAGCCCACTCACAGGGGACGAACCGGTCTCCCTGAATATGTGGGGCTTCACGCCCCCTGTGTTCGGCCAGTTGCAAAACAGCTTTCAACAGTTTCTCGCGCGCAACAGCTCCGACCTCAAAGCTGAATGCTACATTCCGGTAACCGTAAGCGAACTGATCGCATCCGGCCAGGCACAGGTCAAGGTCCTTCGCACTCCAGATACGTGGTTCGGCGTCACCTATCGTCAAGACCGGCCGCGCGTAGTCGAAAACATCCGCCAACTCATCCAGCGCGGCAGCTATCCTGAAAGACTCTGGTCATGAGCAATCAGCCCAACCCAGACGCCGCCGCGCGCCAGTTTCAAATCGCTGGTGAATTTCTAAGCGCGACTCCTTACGGCAGCGGTCACATCAACGACTCCTACTGCGCAGTCTTCGATCATGCAGGGCGGCCGGTCCGCATCATCCTGCAGCGCATCAATCACAACATCTTCAAGAACCCGGTAGCCCTGATGGAAAACGTCCAGCGCGTCACCTCGCATCTCGCCACCCAGGTAGCAGGCGCGCCAGACAGCGATCGCCGCGTCCTCACTCTCATTCCGGCGCGCGACGGAAACGCCTGGCACGTCGATGCAGAAGGTAATTACTGGCGTGGGTATCACTTCATTCAGCGTGCACATTCCTACGATGCGGTGGAGACCGCCCAGCAGGCGTTCGAGGCCGCAAAGGCCTTTGGGCGCTTTCAGCAACTCCTCGCCAGCCTGCCTTCGCCGCGTCTCCACGACACCATTCCCGACTTCCACCACACACCGAAGCGATTCTCCGCGCTCCAGCAGGCCATCGCCTCCGACGTCGCCAACCGTGCCGTCCTCGCCCGTCCCGAGATTGAATTCGCGCTCGCGCATCAATCCATCTCCGGAGTTCTGCTTGACGCGAATTTGCCTGAGCGCGTCACTCACAACGACACCAAGTTCAACAACGTCCTGCTCGATGACGACACGGGAGAGGGCATCTGCGTCATCGATCTCGACACCGTCATGCCCGGCCTTGTGCACTACGACTTCGGCGATATGGTCCGCACCACCACCAGCACCGCCCAGGAAGACGAGCGCGACCTCGCCAAAGTCACCATGCAGTTCCCCATGTTCGAAGCGCTGGTGCGCGGCTATCTCGCTTCCACCGGTACTTTCCTCACATCCACGGAGAAGCACTATCTCGCCTTTTCAGGCAAGCTCATCACTTTTGAGGTTGGAGTTCGGTTTCTCACCGACTATCTGGCCGGCGATACATATTTCAAGGTGCATCGTGAGGGACAAAACCTCGACCGCTGTCGCACGCAATTCAAACTGGTTGAGTCCATTGAGCAACAGGAAGAAAAAATGGATCGGCTCGTCGAGTCGATTCAGGATTAATTGTCAGCGGCGGTTCCATCTATCGCGCGCCTGTGCACACCGCGGAGTGTCGTCGTGCGCGTCAACGCTCCCCTCACCTTCAATCAGAAGTGTCTAGGCCCGCGAAAGCTTATCAAACCCCAGGGGAATCTTGAACCATTTCGTCCCGGAACCCGGACCATCCGACGCGACAACCTTGCCAACCAACTCACACTCCACGATCTCGCCGGTCACCGTGAATGAATTCAGGCTATAGAGGCGCACCCCTGCTTCAATTCCTCCACCCGCCAGAGTCAGGCGTGACTTGGAAAGAAACAGGTCCACGATCGAGGACTCCAGGCGATCTCTGAAGCGGAGATTTCCGTAGCTGAACTTCCGGCCCACCGTGTCCCCGGCAATGTCTTCCATTTCGATTAAGTCGAAGAAAATGCCCAGCTTCAAGCCGTCCTGGCTTGAAAGCGTGCCCGGTTCATTAATGATCTGGAGAGTTGTACTGAAGTCTTTTCGCATCGAGGGCCCTCTATTGAATAAGTCGATCTATGGCGACTACGTTAACTCAGGCGAAAGCCGTGTTATGTGATATGCAACACCTTTAATGGTGGAGAACTCTCGTTCTTCCCAGAATGGGAAATCGCCTGAAAGCGTATCGAAACCGAACTGGAGCAGTCTTCGGGTAGATGAATTGATCAAACATCGCTCGCCGGTGAATGCCTTCGTCGGGGGTAGAACTCATCCCCCCCAGGCAGCAGCTCGCCGCCACCTGCCGGCCATAAACCCCGGACGAAGCGCACAAAACTGCCTGCCGGCTCAAACCTGCAGGATAAGTGACAGTAAGCAAGTAGCTTATGGTGGGCGCTGCAGGATTCGAACCTGCGACTTCCACCGTGTGAAGGTGGCACTCTACCGCTGAGTTAAGCGCCCATGGGAGGGTTGACAGAAGTCGCGCCAGGGCGGCATCCCATGCGTTAGAGTAGCACCAGCAGGGCTTTACGGCCAAGCTGTGCCGCCAGTCGCAGGGGCAGGCCCAGCCCCTCAAATTCAACCATGCACTGGAAGTTCAGATCGATCCGCGATGCAGGCGAGTCCGACCCAAACGGCGAAGCGATTCTGCGCTCCGGCTCCGTTTTGGGCGGCGTGGGTCTGGGCGGCTTTCAGCTGGCAGGCTCCGGCCCCGGCGGCGCCGGCCTGCCTGGCTCAAGCCAGTCCAAAATGTCGGCACAGCCCGGCAGTCGGCCCGGCGGCAAGCCCAACCCGCACACCGGCCTGACCCCGCCTGCGGATTCGCCCGAAACCCCAAATTCTGTCCCGGAAACCGCAGATTTGGCGCAACCTTCCGACGTGGATGGGGTTCCAGAAGATATGGCAACCCTGGTCCTGGACAAACCGGCACTGGGAGCGGGCTCGGCTTCGCTGCCGAACGCGCGTCGCGATGCGTATAAAGGCATCGACTACGGCGCGGATGAGTCAAGCGATGCCGCCGTCATGTTGCGCGTCGCGGCAGGGGATGAATCAGGCTTCAACTTCCTCGTGGAAAAATACCACCGGGCCATGATTCACTTCCTTTTCCGAATGGTGCGCAACCAGGCGGTTGCCGAAGAATTGGCGCAGGAAGTCTTTCTGCGCGTTTATCGCTCGCGCGAGAGCTACCGGGCCGAGGCCAAGTTCACCACCTGGCTTTACCGGATTGCGACCAACCTGGCGGTGAACCATGCGCGCGATACCCGCCATGAGCGGTCCGCGCACACTGTCTATCTCGACGTGCCGGACGAGGAAACAGGAACCACGCCGGACGTCGCGGATGACGAACTAAGTGTGGAGCAGCGCCTCCTCCGCGATGAGCGGATGGCTGCCATCAGGAAGCACGTGATGGCATTGCCTGAAAGACAGCGAATGGCGGTGCTGATGCATAAGTACCAGGGCATGGACTACAAGCAGATCGGGGATGTGCTCAAACTGAGTGAATCGGCGACCAAGTCGCTGCTCTTTCGCGCCTACCAGACACTGCGGGACAAGTTGAAGGAATTTGTGTGAAGTGGAAAGCCGGAATGCACCGGCGGGGAGTGGGGTGGCACCAATGGAACAGACCGTGAACAAATGCACCGGAATGGAAGCGAAGCTGGCGGACCTGCTGCTCGCTCCTGAAACCGCGCCTGCCAAGGTTAAATCGCATGTTGCCGCGTGCGAGTCCTGCCGCAAAGAGCTGGACGAGCTGCGCGCGACCATGGCTTTGATGGATACGTGGGATGCACCCGAGCCGAGCCCGTACTTTATGACCCGGCTCGGTGCCCGCCTCAATGAAGAGCGCCAGGCGCAGCCCGCCGGCTGGCTTGAACGTTTGCGCGCCCGCTTTGCCTATGGACCTCAATTCCACGTAAGACCCCTTGCTGCTATGGCTCTCACGGTCGTGCTGTTGTTGGGTGGCGGAGCTTACCTCGACATCTCCAACTGGGATCAGGTAGCTCCGCCTCCGGGGCAGCCGGCTGTGGTGCACGATTTGCAAACGCTCGACAATAACGCTCAGCTCTTGGACCAGCTTGAGTCTTTATCGAACAACGACACAAACTCCAACTGAGAACTGGCTCGCGGTCCACGGGAGCAGCTCAATCGGCAAGGGGGCCGGGAGACATCATGATCGGGGTTACCAATGCGGGAACGCTCCGCCGCGCAGCATTCGCTGCCGCGACCCTCGCTCTCTGTCTGCCTGCTGCCTGGGGATTCGGCCAGCATTCCGCCGCTCGGCCACAAGGCGCGCCGCGCCAGGGCAACTCTGCCCCCCACTACTCTGCGCCTCGCTCTCAGCCCTCGCGTCCACAGAATCCCCGCCAGCAATCGGGTCGGCCGCAGACTTATGGCCGTCCCAACCAGCAATACCCGCAATACCGCGCCATGCCAGGGCCGAATAACGGATTCCGCCCGCAAGCTCCGGTGAATCCTTCCGTCGCGGCTCGCCCGGTCTATCCCGGCCAGACATATGCGGCGCCCGGCTCCGTGCGTCCAAACTATCCTCGCTATATGCAGCCCGGCTACACCCCGCCCGGCCACTTGGGTGCATGGCTCAACGAGCACCGCGGCGTTCCCGTTCAGGATCAGGAGCGGATGCTGCGCAGCGACCCCAACTTCTCCCGTCTTCCCCAATCTGATCAGCAACGCATGGTACGCCAGTTGAATCAGGTGGACCAGATGCCCGCACCGCAGCGCGAACGCCGCCTCGCCCGTGCCGAGGCTCTCGAGCGCCTGTCCCCGCAGGAACGCGCCCAAGTCACCGACTCCGCCCGGCAGTGGAGAACCCTTGCACCCGATCGCCAGGCCATGATGAAGGGTGCCTTCCAGGACCTGCGCGCGGTGCCACCCGATCAGCGCCAGATGGTGCTCAACTCCAGCCGCTACCAGAATGCCTTTAGCCCTGAAGAGCGCGGCATTCTCTCCAATATGCTGCGCGTCGAGCCCTACGAGCCCCCCCATCAATAAAGCGCCCAACAATCGTCGCGCCACGCAATTCCACCAGTGATTCAAAAGGTTTCGTAACAAGCCACGAATTCTGTCGGGCCATAATTGGCGCTGAAATCGCCGGGGCTTTAGCCCTTGCCGTCTGCCTGTCGCCGGATTCTTGCTCGAAATCAACCTTTTTCCGCAGCCTGTTTAATTCCTCAGCAAACGCTCGACCAGTCTGTCAACACCGCGACAATTCCATAGCACTATTCATCACTTAGATTCAGGTTCGCGCCATCGCTATCCGCATCGTCTTCAGGAGCAAACAAAAGCCACCCCGCTCCGCCTGCTTCCATCGCCAACCCCAACCAGATCCGCACTCCCGCAGACGGCTGCATCAAGACCAGCCCGACGAGGATCGCAATGAACGGCGCCAGTACATAGCGCGTCGTCATCCGTGCCGCAGACATTCTCCCCATCAGCCAGAAAAGCAGCAGCAACCCCGGCAACTCGACTGCTGCCGCCCACCCAAATTCCGGCCGCAGCGCACTCCAGTTCCAGACGGCGCGTTCGGTCATGGCGCTCAGTCCGGCCAGTCCCACCGCCGCTGTGGCGCCGGCAATCGCCGCCACCGGCAGCACCGGCCTTCCCGGCAATTCCTGTGCAAGCTTCACCGCCCGGCAATTCGCCGCTGCCACGCACCCTGCCGCAAGAATCACCCCGATGAAAGCGACTCCGCCTTCCAGGGTTCCCGGAAGAGCTACAGGAAAAATGCACAGCGTCCCGGTCGCGGCGACGAGGGATGCGGCCAACCCGTTCCTGTTTTCCGTCCCCGAACCCGGGCCCAGATACGGCCCAAAGACAACAGCAAATACCAGCGCAAGCGAAAACAGCGCAACCCGCGTTTGTCCTGAAATCGATTCACTCGACAAATACACCAGCCCCGCGGGCACCACAAACAGCCCCACTCCAACCGCCACCCAATTCCAGGCCTCCTGCCCTTGCGGCCACTTCGATCGGCGCACTAAGGCAATCAACCCCGCGAACGCCGCCAGCAGCGCGAACGAAACCACCTGCTTCTCCATGTAGGGCACGAGGTTCCCAGTCAGATTCGAAAACAGGTCCACTCGCAGCGAACTCAAGGACCACAGAAACGAGAGCAGCAGCAGTCCCGCTACCGGCGTACCGCACGCTCTCGCCCGTCCCAGCCATTTCCTCGCCATGGCTACGATCAGAACACAGTGCAACGGGCTCTCAGAGCCCCGCGCAGCGCTCAATTCGCCGCTAAGCTACAATAGTAGATAGGCTAAGGCCGATCTTTTTTGCGTCTCTAAACGCAAGCACAGCAAGGAGTTTTACCCCTATGGCGATTCCCGCCACTCAAATGCGTCCGGGCATGATCATCAAACACAACGACCAGTTGCATCTGGTCTTCAAGGTGGAGCACCGCACCCCCGGCAACCTCCGCGCCTTCATTCAGGCCAAACTGCGCAACCTCAGAACCGGCGCCATGTTCGAGCACCGTTTTCGCTCTGCCGACGCCATCGAAAAAGTAGTCGTCGACGAAGTGTCCATGGAATTCCTCTACGCCGACGGCGACGACTACTACTTCATGAATCCAGTGGACTTCGAGCAAACCGTTCTCAAGGGCTCCACCCTCGGCGATGCGGTCGAATACCTCACCCCCAACCTCCAGATCAAGGTCAGCTACCATGACGGATTGGCCGTCGGCATCGAGCTTCCTTCCGCAGTCGAACTCGAAGTCGTCGAGACCGAGCCCGGCCTGAAGTCCGCCACCGCCTCCAGCGTCACCAAGCCCGCCAAGACCGAAACCGGCCTCGTCGTCCAGGTCCCCGCATTCATCAACGAAGGCGAAAAAATCCGCGTCGATACCAGCGAAGGCGCCTACCTCAGCCGCGCGTAAACCGCGCATGCCTCCACCCGATGGATCCAGGCCGGAGCAACCGCTCCGGCCTATCTTTTTCGCCAACCCCAAAAATAATTTCCTCAAATATTTCTCTTGCCCGCTCACTCTTTCCTGTGTTACAGTCAGTAACACTATGGCGAGTAACACTCACATCAGGGCACGATCCCGCGGAACTCGGCGAACTCGAACGCAGCATTCTCTCCATCGTCTGGCGCATGGGCAAGGTCACCGCGGAGTCAGGTCCGCGAAGAGCTCGATCGGCCGCTGAAGGACTCCACCGTCCGCACCGTTCTGCGCCGCCTTGAAGAAAAAGGCTACCTCGCCCACACCCTCGAAGACCGCACCTTCCTCTACCATCCCGCACAATCGCGCCAGCGCGTGGCCGGCCGCGCCGCCAAACGCATCGTCGACTGGTTCTGCGAGGGCTCAGTTGAAGCATTGCTTGTGGGCATGGTCGACTCCAAGGTGCTCGACCGCGCCGAGTTGCAGCGGCTCGCAGCCCGTATCGCCGAAGCCCAAAAAGGTGCCGCCGCTCCAGCTCGCAGCGCCGACAAACAGAAAAAGGAGGAGAAGAGATGATCGCAGAATTGGTTGAAGCCGCACTGCGTTCTCTGCTGGTGGCATTGGCTGTCTGGGCCGGTTTGCAGGCCTTTCGCGTGCGCAACGTGCTGGCCCAGAAAGCCGCATGGGGCCTGGTTCTGGCCGCAGCGTTGCTCATGCCGTTGCTCCTGCCCGTGGCCGCTCGCTGGCAGTTTGTCCCCGCGAAGGCGAGAGTCGTGCTTCCCGCCGATCCCCAGACTCTCCTCGAAGAGCTGCAGGCGAGAATTCAATCCCGCATCTCCACCGCGACGCCCGCTGCCCGCCGTCCTGCCCCGAATGTGCTTGCCGGTCCGCAAGCCGATTCACCGCAGAGCGCAGAATCACCCGCTCCTGTGCGCGACACACCTTCCAGCCACCGCGCACCCGCGCGCCCTGACGCGAGTCCTCCAGCGCCGCCCCCGCACCGCTCCCTCTACTCACCCGTCTGCCATCCCCGATACAGTCTCCGCCAGAATTCATTCCTCCGGTGGCGCCTCTCACGACCCATCGTCCTTCGCGCTGGCACCGGCACTCTGGCTCGTCTATTTGCTGGTCGTCGCCGCGCTTCTGCTCCGGCTTTTCTATGGTCTCGGCACAGCGCTGCGCATCTGGCGCGGTGCCTCTCCGGTTTCCGTCGATGCGGATTCCCCTCTTGCCGCAGGCCTTCATCTCCGCGCCAGCCGCGCCGTCTCCTCGCCCGTCACCATCGGCTCTGCGGTGGTCTTGCCCGCTGATTACGCCACTTGGGACAGCGAGAAGCTGCGCATCGTTCTGGCCCACGAGCGTTCTCACATTCGCCAGGGCGACTTTTACCTGCAACTCCTCACCGCCCTCTACGCCGCGCTTTTCTGGTTCAGCCCGCTGGGCTGGTGGCTCAAACGCAAACTCTCTGATCTGGCCGAGGCCATCAGCGACCGCGCCGGCCTCGAGCAGGCCGCCAGCCGCTCCGCCTATGCCCAGATCCTGCTCGAATTCGCGGCCGCGCCGCGCCCAACCTTTATAGGAGTCGCCATGGCTCGCACCGGTAGTCTCTCCCGCCGCATTGAACGTCTGCTCAACGACAATCCTTCCGCCAGGCATTTGCGGGCAATCGCCTCCGCGCCCTGCTGGCCGTTTTGCTCGTGCCTGTCGCACTCTTCGCTGCCACGGCCCTCATTCGTGTTGAAGCCGCGTCGCAAACGCCGCAAGCACCTGCGCCGCAAGCCGTGCCTTCCGCGCCCGCACTGCCCGCTGATGCCACCGAACCTGCGGAGCCCGCTGAACCTGTCACGGGCCAGGCGCATCCTGATCAGGTTCCCGACGAGGCTCCCGCTCCTCCTCCGGACGCGAGCGCCGACCAGGCCGCCCCCGCTCCCAAAGCTCCCCGCCGTCCCGCCGCTGCCGTCCGCTGACATCGTTGCGCCCTTGCCGCCATCCCGGCCCTGGCGCCCGATCATGCGTCATCCGGGTCGCATCCGGTCACAAATCGCCGCCTCCCGTCATTCATCTCGATATCACCCGACGGGGATCGCCGCAGCTTCATCCTCGCACCGCGCAATCCAGGACGCACAAGGCAACGCGTCCGTACTACCACTACTCCAGCAATGGGGATTCCTACGCCATCGTCACCGGCGATGACCGCCAGAACTTGACGTTCTCCGGTGAAATTCATACCACCGAAATCGATAAAGCGCGCAAGCTGGCCCACGGGGACTTCCTCTGGTTCACCCACGAAGGCAAATCCTACTTTGTCGATGACCCCGCCATCATGGCGCAGATTGAGTCCACAATAAGCCCATTGAACGATCTCGGCAAGCAGCAGGCGATGCTCGGACGCCAGCAGGAGATACTGGGCAAACAGCAGCAGGCGATCGGTCACGTCAAAGGCTCCACCATCATTCCGGCTCCCGACATCAGCAAGGAGATGGCCGACTCAATGCGGCGTGGCCAAGATGCAAGCCACCATGGGCAAGACCGTCACCCAGGAGGAACTGGCCGAACTCCAGGGCGAACTCGGTCAACTGCAGGGCCGGCTCGGCGCATTGCAGGGCGAGATGGGCGCAGAAGCGATTCCTCTTCGTGGATCAGGAAGCCAAACTGGGCGCGGAGCAGGGCGACCTGGGTGGCAGCAAGGCAGACTCGGCGCGGAGCAGGCAAGAATCGCCTCCGAGACGGACCGGAAGGTAAAGTCGATCATCGACGAGAGCCTGAAGAACGGCACCGCCAAGCCCGTGCAATAGGAGCGTCTTCACAGCCCGCAATCAAGATGAATGGCAATGGCTGCCAAACTCCTTGGACCGAACAAAGGCCGGTCCCACCACGGACCGGCTTTTAATACGTTGTGCCGATATGATAGCTGCACCAGCTTTGCTTCGAGCAGCGCTTCGATGGTCCGAGCGCTTCCAGCACTTTGTCTGAAACCGGTGCATCCACCTGCACCACCGCCAGCGCCTTCACCGGCTTGGCGCCCGCGCGTTCGCGGCCCAGCGCGAAGTTGGCAATGTTCACGCCGTGTTCGCCCAGGATGGTGCCGATCTTGCCGATCACGCCCGGCACATCGAGGTTGCGGCAGACCAGCAGATTGCCTTCCAGCGGCGCCTCAATGTCGATGCCGTCGAACTCCAGCAGCCGCGGCTGCTCGCCGTGAATCACGGTCGCGCTCGCGTGGCTCTTTCCCTCGCGGCGTGCAACTCAATCGTCAGCACTGTGGCCGCGCCGCCGCGAGGGCTCTCCCGCTTCTCCTCGTGCACGCGGATGCCGCGCTCTTCGGCCACCGCCGCTGCATTGATGCGGTTCACATTCTCCGAGCCTTGCAGCAGTCCTTCAATGGCCGCATTGCGCACCAGGTCGGTCTTGGCCTCCGCCAGCGCGCCGCCGTAAATCAGGTGGATCGCCTCAATGCCGCCTTTGCCCGTCTGCGCCAGAAACGATCCCAGCCGACCGGCGAGATCGATGTAGGGCGCCAACTGCACATATTCCTCGTGGCTCAGCGAGGGCAGATTCACCGCGTTCTGCACCACGCCCAGCTTCAGATAATCGCGCACCTGCCTCGCGATCTGGATGCCCACGGCCTCCTGCGCCTCGGCTGTCGATCCTGCGATGTGCGGCGTCAGAATCACGTTGTCCAGTTCGGCATAAGGAGAATTCTTCGCCGGCTCCACCGTAAACACATCCAGCGCCGCCCCCGCCACTTGTCCGCTCTTCAGCGCCGCCACCAGGCCGCATCTTCCATCAATTCGCCGCGCGCGCAGTTGATGATGCGAACGCCCTTCTTCATCGTCGCCAGCGTTTTGGCATTGATGACGCCGGTCGTCTGCGGCGTCAGTCCCACGTGCAACGTAATGTAGTCTGAACCCGCAATCAGCTCGTCCAGCGTCACCAGCTTGATGCCGTTTTCGCGCGCCACCGCGGCCGAGACAAATGGATCGCTGCCGATAATCTCCAGGCCAAAGCCCGTGCCGCGCTTGGCGACTTCAAGGCCGACGCGTCCCAGGCCAAGAATGCCCAGCGTTTTGCCGCGCAGCTCCGCGCCCTGCAGACTCTTCTTCTCCCATTTTCCGGCGTGCATGGTGGCGTTGGCGGCGGGCAGTTTGCGCGCCAGTGCCAGCATCAGGCCGATGGTCAACTCGGCCACGGCCACCGCATTCGCGCCCGGCGTATTCATCACCACAATGCCGCGCCGCGTAGCTGCCTCGGCGTCAATGTTGTCCACGCCCACGCCGGCGCGGCCAATCACCCGCAGCTTGGGCGCATGTTCCATCAGCGCGTCATCCACCTGCACGGCAGAGCGCACCACCAGCGCATCGGCATCGGCCAGCGCCGCGGCAACCCGTCCGGCAGCTTGTCGTGCGTCAGAACTTCCCATCCCGGCTCGGCCGCAAACACGGCCAGCGTTGCCGGAGAAACCTTCTCTGCCAAAACGATCTTCATCGTCTCTCCCTTGCGCTTGTGCTGGGACTTCATACTCATCAAAGCGAATGTCGTGCTTCTCGCACAGCAACTCGAACATGCGCACCACCGCCGCGTGCGGTTTGCCTTCACCCCGCTCATAATTGGTCACCGAGTTGGGATGCACGCCCAGCCGCTCGGCCATCTCGTATTGATAGAGGTCAAGCTGCTTGCGCGCAATCAGCAGCTTTTCTCCAAAAGTGAGTTCAGCCATGAATGCCTTTCGCAACAACGCGACGCAGTAAACGAGTGAATGAGTGAAACAGTGAAGGAGCGAAGGAGTGAACCAAGACAGTGACAAAGTGAATGGTCAGTGAATCATCAGCGAGAGTCCTTCACTCAATCACTTCTTCACTTTTTCACTACGTCTCTGTTTCACTACTTCGCCGCGTCCGCATACACCTGCTGCGCCGCCGCCACCGCCTGCCCATACTTCACCGGCAGCCCCAGCGTGTCCTTCGCGATGTGCTCCATCGCCCCCAGCAGCGCGACCGTGTCGAGGTAATCGAAGAAGCCCAGATGCGCCACGCGGAAGATCTTGCCCTGCATCTCGCCTTGGCCGTTCGCCGTGACCAGCGCAAACCGCGCCTTCAGCGCCTTCACCACGTCGCCCGAATTCATGCCTTCGGGCACAGCCACCGCCGTTGCCGCCGCTGCCGGAGCCGTGGGCGCAAACAGCGTGAATCCCAGCGCGACCAATCCTGCGCGCGTCGCCGCCGCATTCACCTGCGCGTTGTCCACCAGCGCAATGCGGCCCTTTTCGAGATCGCCGCCTGCCTGCCCCGCAATGTAATCGAGCGCCGCGCCGAGCCCCGCGACCAGCGCCACCGCCGGTGTGTAGGCGCTCTCGCCCTTCACGGCGTTCTTGCGCTCCTTGCGCAGGTCAAAGTAGTAGCGCGGATTCTTTGACTTCTCCATCGCCGCCCACGCCCGCTCGCTCACGCTCAGGTAGCTGAGCCCCGGCGGAATCATCACCGCCTTCTGCGATCCGCCGATCAGGACGTCGATGCCCCAGCCGTCCACGTCGAAGTGCGTGGTGCCGAGGCCGGTAATGCCGTCGACCACCAGCAGAGCCTCGGGCGCCAATTCCTTCATCAGCTTTGCCATCGCCTCCACATCGTGCCGCACCGCGGTCGAGGTCTCCGTCGCCTGCATGTAGACGGCCCTGTGCTCCGGCTTCAACGCCGCCTTCACGTTCGCCAGGTCAAAGGTCTCGCCGTAGGGAGCTTTCACCACGTCCACCTGGCAGCCAAAAGCCTTGGTCAGGTCTACCCAGCGCTCGCCAAACTTGCCCGCCGTCAGCACCAGCACCCGGTCTCCCGGCGAGGTCAGATTCGAAACCGACGCCTCCATCGCGCCCGTGCCCGAAGACGAAAGCAGCAGCACGTCGTTCTTTGTGCCCACAAAGACCTTCAGCTGCGCCAGCACCTTCTGGAACAGGGCGCGAAACTCAGGCGTGCGGTGGTGGATGTCCGCCGCAGCCATGGCAAACTGGGCCGCCGGCAACAGCGGTGTGGGACCGGGTGTAAAAAGGCGCGTCTTGCGAATCATGTTTTCTCCTCGTTTCGGACGCCGCATTCCGCGAGCATCTAGAATCACAGAATACACAATGTTGTGGATTTTGTGAATTGATGTGGAAAAGTCCGACTGCCTCTACGTCTCTCCTTTGTCACTACTTAGGTTCAGCGAGGAAACAGTAAACAGAGGATTTACATGGTTTAATTGAGAAAGCCACTCCAATCGAAAACGCGAACCCCCCGCCAGGGAGAGAAGAATGGATCTGCCACCCCTTCAAAGAGAAGAACCACAGCAAACCAAGAGGCCGATTGCGGTCACTCTCATCGTCCTCTACGAGGTTGCCAAAGCGGCGGTACTGCTTTACGTTTTTCGAGGCGTCTGGGCTGCGCATCAGGCGAATGTGGCTTCCGGCCAGTCCACCAGTGATGCGGTCACCGCCAATCCCTTCCTCCTCTTGATTCCCGTCGCGGCTTTGATCTCCCTGGTCGCTGGATTCGGGCTCTGGAACCTGTATGGGTGGGCTCGCCATGCCTTTCTTTTCGGTGGGCTGCTCGGATTGCCCTGGCTCAAGACGTATCCCACGACGCCGATGGCGACCGTAGTCGATTACAGCGACATGCAGTCGATCCTGCCCCGGCAACTCCTGTTCGCCATCATCGCAATCGACGCACTGGCATACGTCACTCTCGTGCTTTATCCAGGCGTCGCGGCCGCCTTTGGCCAGACCGGCGACGATCCAACGCTGTTCCCACCCTCGGATCTCTAGCCGGCTGAAGCCAACCTTGAAGCTGCTAGGATGGAACCTGAAGACAGGTTCCCATGACCGACGCAGGCGCACTCGAAGCACAAATCAGCCAACAGGTCATCATCGCGTTGAAGGCCCACGACGCCGAACGCACCGGCACTTTGCGCCTCATCAAGAACGCCCTCAAAAACAAGTCCATCGAAAAGCGTGCCGCCGCTCACGCCGCCCGAAGAGCAGCAGGCGCTTTCCACCATGATCAAGCAGCGCCGCGACTCCATCGAGCAGTTCACCAAGGGCAATCGCCCCGAACTCGCCGCCAAAGAAGCCGCCGAGATCGTCGTCATCGAGGAGTTCCTGCCCAAGGCCCTCGACGAAGCCGGCCTTCATGCGCTGGTCGCCGAAGCCGTGGCTGCCCACGCCGCCTCCACAGGCCACCCGCCCACACCCAAAGAGATGGGACCCATCATCAAAGCCGTCCAGGCCAAACTCCAGGCCGCAGGCCTCCGTGCAGAAGGCCGCCTCGTCAGCGAAGCAGTCAAGTCCGCGCTCGCCGGATAAAGAAAAACGCCGAAACAGGCAAGAGCCTGTTTCGGCGCAGAGTTTCAAATCGCGCTCAATCCAGGTCGTCTACATAGTGACCCACGAGCACGGTGTTGCCTGAAACAGGATCCTTCAGCAACAGGCCGACCACGCGCACATTTGCGTTGTCTGTCACGTCCGAGAATCCGCTCCATCCATCGCGGAACTGGCAATTGTCCGCGATGTAGACCGTCACCGTTTGCGGAATCAAGACACCCGCAAATCCATTCACCTGCATCTGGAACGTGCCATTGCCGCGCGTTCTCGCTGCCGGGTACGACTGTGCCGTTGAAGCCCCAGTCGCGCAGCATCACGCGCTTCACCGTCACCGCCGATGCATCAGCCGCGCCGGTTGCCGGTCCGCCCACTGCGACGTGTTGGCCCGCCAGCAACCCGCTTGGGTTGAAGAGGAATTGCGCCAGCGGTCCGTGCATCCAGAAGATGGAGTACTTCTCGCTTCCGCTCAGATCCACGGTCGCAATGTCTGCCATCCGTGACGCCCGTGTTCGCCGGAAGCGTGCCGCGCACATACAAGTCGAAGCTGCTCGCTGCGCCCGACGACGGCGTAACGTACGTGACCTGGCCCGCGGCATAGAAGCCGCTGTCAGAGAGCGGAGCCACTTCGTCTGCATCGATCGTCTCGTCGGCCCTGTCAAGAAAGCCCGAGACCTGCACGATGCTGTTCGAGTTGAGAGTGCTCAAACTTGCGCCGCCATCCCACTCCGTCGAGCCACTCACATTCACCGTGAACTGCCTTCCGTGCGGTCCCTGGATCATGAAAGACTGCGCGCCCGAATCGACGCTGATCACCGCCGCATCGAATTCGTCGATGTAGGCTCCCGGATCGGTGTTGTTTACCGCCTTCACATTGAAAGTGGGATTCACAGCGCCGGTGATGTTGCCGCTTCCGTCCACCACGATGGACTTGCGCAGATCAAAGTCCAGGTGCAATCCCAACCGGCGCTCCTGTCTTCCGCAACCACCATCGGGTTCGTAAGCGGATAAGTCAGCGGGCCGGAAGGCAGCGTTGCTGCTCCGTCGTAATCGTCGGGCGCACCACCGCCGCTGGTATCGAGAAATCCCAGCGTTGCGGTTCCCAGGTTGATCTGCACGCAGTTATAAGTCCCTGCCGCCACGTCTTGCATATCCAGCAGCGTCTGCAGCCCATTGAAGCGTGCAAAATCCACTGTCGGTTGCCGCTGACCAGCGACACCGGGGTGCCCGTGCAATCGCTCGAGGTGAAGGCGTCGATGCTCGAAACCTGCACCGAGAACGAAGTCACGCTCGCCATCGGCGCATCGGTGCCGATCACAAAGGATGAGCCCGTCGGCGAGGTTGAGTTGTTGTTGATTGACGACGACATGCTGGCGCCGCAACCTGCAAGAAGTGCTGAGGCAACGGTCAGCGCAAATAGAGAAGGAAGGATAAGCCTCCCATGAGTCTTAGGATGCATGTGGATACTTCGCTTTCTGCGTTGGTCCGTGGCCTCCACGGAGTCATCGCGGTTGGTGGCCCGGAGCGGCAGAAAGGAAGTGCGCATGCGTCGCCGTGGGCTCTTATTCACCCCAACCCGACAACCATTCAGAAAGTTGTGCGCGATTCAGAAATTCATGCGGCTTACATTACGTTCGTAATCCCCAACAGTTCAGCAGGCGCCAATTCCTGAGTCCCACAAAGCAGGTTCCTCACACGCTAAAGGCGCATGAAGCGAAGCTCCCCCAACGTCAACATGACCCTGTTTGCTTGTGGCTCTTGGAACTGATTGCAGAAAACGTGCTTTGAAAGGGCACGGCTTTACAGCTTGCGGAAAAACTCGCGACAACGCCTTGTTTTGAAAGGGCACGAATTCATTCGTGCCGCTAAGTGTCATGGAATGGACCCGGCTTTAGCCGCTGAGGGGTGTCCTTCCGGTCTTTCCGACTTGATGAAAGGGCCTTTCAGCAACCTGTTTAGCCGTGCCGCAAAAGTCGCGAAATCTGGGGCTCTACAGGCTGCGGGAAAACGCGATTCGGAGGGAGGCGGGGGTTTCAACCCCCGCACAAAGCCGGCAGAATCTGAGCCGGCTTTAGCCGTGGACAGGCTTTCTCGCCCCTTTCGTCCGAATCTCGAGTTTTTCCGCAGCCTGTTTAACCCCTGAGGGAAATCCTCAGCTGGCTGGATATCGCTTGATGTAACCCGTTCTCAGACTTCCAGCATCCGGTCCAAAGCCACCTTCGCCCAATGCTTCACACTGGGGCGAACTTTGATCCGGTTCACCACGCGCCCTTCCACCAGGTTTTCGAGCGCCCACGCCAGATGTTGCGGGCTGATGCGGTACATCGTCGTGCAAAGGCACCCCGTATCGTCGAGCGTAATCACGCGCTTGTTTTGCGAAGCAAATCGCCGCGCCATCCGGTTCACCAGGTGAATCTCCGTGCCCACCGCAAACATCGTGCCCTCTTCGGCCCCCTCGACCGCAGCAATCAGTTGCTCCGTCGACCCCAGCGAGTCAGCCCTTTGGCACACCTCCCACCGGCACTCGGGATGCACGATCACCCGGATCTCCGGATACTTGGCGCGCACCTGGTCCACATGACTGGGCAGAAAACGCTGATGCACCGAGCAGTGTCCCTTCCAGAGCAGAATGCGGCTCGCTGCGAATCGGTCCTTCGTCTCGCCGCCCTGCAATGCCCATGGATCCCACACCGTCATCTCATCCAGCGGAATGCCCATCGCAAATCCCGTGTTGCGGCCCAGATGCTGATCGGGCAAAAAGAGAATGCGCTTGCCGCGGGCAAATGCCCACTCAAAGGCCGCGCGCGCGTTCGACGAAGTGCAGACAAGCCCGCCCCGCTCACCGCAGAATGCCTTGATCGCCGCGGCGGAATTCATATACGTCAGCGGAATCGTCTCCTCCGCAAGGTCCCTAGCCGCTCCAGCACCTCCCAGCAAGCCTCCACCTGCGAAATCTCGGCCATATCGGCCATTGAGCACCCCGCATTTAGATCCGGCAGAACGACCTGCTGACCGTCGCGGCCCAGCACATCGGCGCTCTCGGCCATGAAGTGCACACCGCAGAACACGATGTACCGCGCATCGGTCTCTGCAGCGATCTTTGAGAGTTTGTAGCTGTCGCCGGTGAAATCGGCGAAGCGGATCACTTCATCGCGTTGATAATGGTGGCCCAGCACAATCGCACGGGTCCCGAGCCTGGCGCGCGCCTCAGCGATGCGGTCGTCCATCGAGTGGTCAGGGAGCGCAAGGTAGCTTTCAAGGCTGCAACTCGTGTCAGCCTCCGGCGAGGCCGCCGTCATTTCGTCGAGAATCAGGTTCACTGTACTCCGCCTTCAGCCCTGCCCATCCCTTGCGGGAGGAGCGGACGGGGATGTTGAAAGCCTTAGCCGCTGCAGTGGACGCGCTGTCGATGCTCAATCCGCTGGAGTACTCCCCAGCCTCTTCGAGCAACGCCCCCATCCACGGGGTTGTTGCAGCCTTGTTCCTAATGGATGCGATTCGCAGCCGGCGAGTTCCAGAAACCTGTCCGCCGCAATCAACTTCCACTGCTCTCTATTTTACCAAAGCCCCACAAGCCGGTCCCGACACGCAGCCCGAACATCAATGGTGGCTCAGTTAGAAATTGTTTTGAAAGGGCACGGCTTCAGCCGTGCCAAATAAGCCAGAGCATGGGACATGGGCTTTAGCCCCTGAGGGATGGTCTTTCTCAAACTGGACCCGCCACCCCAACAACAAGTAGGAAGAGTTCCGCCGCCCAGATGCGTTAATCTCCCTCTAATGCCGTGTCGGTCAGACAATTGGAGGCATGAACATGCACGAACTTGAACGGGTCCTCATTGGCGATAGCGCCGCATCGCCGCCATCGGTCATTCTCGAAGGTCTTGACAGCAATCTCGCGCGTACGTTGATTCCAGGTGCGCCGCGCACCATTTACGACGAACTCTGGCACATCACGTTCTGGCAGCAGGTGACGCTCGACTGGATCGAACGCATTGAAACGCCCTATCCCCTTCATCCTTCCGAGGGATTCCCCAGCGAGGCCGATACCGCGCGCGAAGATTGGGACACACTGCGCCAACGATTCTTCCGTGGCAACCAGCAGGCTGCCGGCATCGCGCGCGATCCCGCCATGCTGGAGCAGGAGATTCATTGCCCGTCGCAGCCCGGCTCGCCCTTGCGCACCATGTCTGTAAGGGAGCAGCTGGAAAGCCTGGCGGCCCACAACGCATACCACTTCGGAAGAATTGTCCTTTTGCGGCAGCTTGCCGGCGCATGGCCCCCGCCCTCCGGAGGCTTTACCTGGTAATCCCGCAACTGCGGCTCACTCCTTCCTGGTATTGGCTCAGTTTGAATTTGCCTTGAAAGGGCACGGCTTCAGCCGTGCCAAATAGGCCAGAGCATAGGACAAGGGCTTTAGCCCCTGAGGGATGGTTTCTCTCAAGCTGAGCAACTACTCCTTCTTTGGTGGAATTGTGAGCGCCCTGCGCGTGCAGGTATCATTAGCCTTCATGGTTACGCCGACCACAATTCAAGCCGCCAATCTTGGCATGGCTGACTCCCTCATCCTCATGGTGATGGCGCTGGTCGTCTTTGGACCGCGGCGGCTGCCCCAGATCGGTCGCCAAATCGGCAAGCTGATGTATGAGTTCCGCAAGGCTTCCAACGACTTCAAGTTTCAGATGGAAGAGGAACTGCGAGTCGCCGAGGACGCTGACCGCCGCAAAAAGGAAGAAGAGCGCCAGCGCACCCTCGCTCTCAATGCACCGCCGCAGGACTCCGTCTCGGCGCCACCCCCTGCAACCGTCAACGCCATCGAGTCCCCCTACGCCGGAGAATCGCAATACCCCGAGATCAGCGCACCTGCCGCGGCACTGGTAGAAGAGACAACCCCGCGCATTCTGCCGCCCTCGACCGGCGAGCAGGTGGCGGCTACGCAGCCTTCGCGGCAGCCTGAGCCGGCCGATGCATCAACCCCCGACGCCGCCGAAAACAGCCCAAGTCCCAGCGCCGAAGGCACAGCCGAGCCGGCTACTCAAAACGATCAAGCCGCTGTGCCCACGGAGGCCGTAAGCCACAATGGTTGACCCCGCGGAAGCAATCGGCAAGGCGCGGCAGGCCGTAACACAGCGCGCGGAACTTCCAGGCATGAGCCTGATGGAGCACCTCGACGAGCTCCGGCGCCGCATCGTCCACTCCGCCCTGTACCTGGCAGCGGGCTTCTTTATCTGCTGGTTCCTGCGCGACCGCATCGTGGACTTTCTTCAGGCGCCGCTGATCCACATCGGCAAATCACTGGTCTTTACTCATCCAATGGATGCGCTCAACCTCGACTTGCAGGCGGCATTGCTCGCGGGGGCGATTCTGGCTTCGCCGTTCATCCTCTATCAGGTCTGGCTCTTCATTGCTCCCGGCCTTTACCAGAAGGAACGGCGCTTTGTGGTGCCGTTTATGGCCGCCACCGTGGGACTCTTTCTCACCGGCGCAAGCTTCGGCTACTTTTTTGTGCTGCCTGCCGCCATCAAAATCCTGATTGTGGGCTTTGGCCACAACTTCACGCCCATGGTCACTATCGAGGACTACACCAGCTTCTTTCTCTCGGTGATTCTGGGCCTCGGCATCAGCTTCGAGATGCCCATCCTCATCTTCTTCCTCGCCTTGTTCGGCATCGTCAGCCCGCAATTCTTGTGGAAGAACATTCGTTACGCAATTCTGGCAGTCTTTCTCGTCGCAGCCATCATTACTCCCAGTCCCGACCCGTGGACCATGTGCATCTACGCCATCCCCATGCTCATCCTCTACCTCATCGGCATCGGCGTAGCCTGGTACGTCCACCCCTCGCGTCGCAAAGCCAAGGAAGCCGAGAAAGCCGAGAAAGCTAGGAAAGCCGCGCAATAATTCTTCCCTTGCACCGCCATTTTCTTTCCGTGGTTTTGCAGAAGATTACCTTCCCGTGTCGCACAATGAATTAGAGAGAAACCGTGGGATGCCCTCGCATATTGGCTAAGTTTGAAGTTGCTTTCGAAAGGGCTCTATTTCGTGGCGCACCTGTGACAGGTCCTCGTGAATGGGATAGTTTGACTCGTGCCGCAATCGCCGCGAATCGAATGAGCACAGTGCTGGCTTCGGAAAAACCGCTTCCAGCCAGCGATTCGAAGATGTTTTGTAACAGGGCACGACTTCAGTCGTGCCGAAAGCGACAAGAAAAAAACGTGGGCTTTAGCCCCTGTGGGATGTGCCTTTCAAACTGAACCACTACAAGGTCCATTCAGGATTGCGAACCATGAAGATGATTGCCCGTGTACAGTCGGAAAAATCCGATGACACTTGAAACCCCGCAGATGCCGAGGAGCATTTCTTCGCCCGGCGCCTGCTCGAGTCAAAACGTCCGGCATGTCTCCGGTCCATGCCGGAAAGGCACCCCCCCACCCCCCCTGATTATTTTTGTTTTCCACAAAATCTTTGCAGATTATTTCAATCGGCGATCCGAACCTCTCGATTCCATTCAGGGGAAAGCGCCCCGACCCACCCCCCCTTTTAAATTTTCGTTTTCCACAAAAGCCTTGCAGAATATTTCGCGGCCAGGCGCATCTTGGAATCGACTGCTCCGTCGGTCGCCCCTCGCGAAACGCCGAAGCCGGCTCGCGCGAACCTTGGCGCCATTCGTCGCCGCGCTCATTCTCATCGCTCCGCTCGTCGCCCCGGCGCAGCGATTCAACGGCGGCAAAGCGTGGGAATACGCACGCGACTTCGCAGCCATCGGCCCCCGTTGGCCCACCAGCCCCGGCCACGCCAAAGCCGAGGCCTTCCTCCGCGAACACTTCCAGCACGACCAGGATGAAGAGGACACATTCACCGCCGACACACCCATTGGTCCGGTGAACATGCGCAACTTCATCGTCCGCTTTCCCGGCAAAAAAGACGGCGCCATCGTCCTCGCCTCGCACTACGAAACCAACTACTGGCTGCGCAATATCAATTTCGTCGGCGCCAACGACGGTGCCGCCACTACCGGCCTGTTGATGGCCATCGCCGACCAGTTGCGCACCGAAACAGCACATGGCAAAAAACTCGACGGCTATTCCGTCTGGCTGGTCTTTTTCGATGGCGAGGAGGCAATCAAGAGCTGGTCGGCCTCCGACTCGACCTACGGCAGCCGCCACCTCGCCGCAAAGTGGGGGCGCGATGGAACGCTGAACCACATCAGGGCGTTCATTCTCACCGACATGATCGGCGACAAGGACCTCGACATTCAGCGTGAGACCCATTCCGCACCATGGCTCGTCGACCTCGTGCGCCAGTCCGCCAGAAAGTTTGGCGACGAGCATTACTTCTTCCAGACCGATGAGGCGGTAGAGGACGATCACCTGCCGTTCGTAGAGCGCGGCGTGCCATCCATCGACTTGATCGACCTCGACTACGGACCTAACAACAGCTATCACCACACGGCGCAGGACACCCTCGACAAGATCAGCGCCCGCAGCCTGGCCATCGATGGTGACGTCATCATGGAAACCATCCGTCTGATTGATTTGCGATAACCCGTCTTTAGATCGAAAGGGATTGTGGTGTCTCAAAAACTCGCAGCAGAAAGAGGCTGTCATCCTCAGCGCCCAAAGAAGTTGTCATTCTGAGGGAGTGGAACGAGTCGAAGAATCTGCGGTTGCTCTTCGCGACCTGTGCTACAAACCTCGGAGAGAGACACTAGAGACTGGAAGCTTCCCTCCTGTAGCATTCAACCTATGATTGCGGGCGCGTCGTGGGGATGGTGGCTGGGGTTTCATGCGGCGGTCTTGCTGCTGCTCGTTGCCGACTCGCTTCTCCCAGGCCACCGGCGCGAAACGCAATATGCGCAGTCTGTCGCGTGGACATGGACAGCAGTGCTCGCGATCGCCGCCGCGGTCTTTGCCTGCTGGATAGCGGTCGCGCAAGGCCGTCAAACAGCGCTCGAATGGGTGGCCGGCTATACCATTGAAACCTCGCTCAGCGTCGACAACCTCTTCATCTTCCTCGTCATCTTTCAGGGCTTCCGCATCAGCCAGCAGCGCCAGCACAATGCGTTGCTCTGGGGCGTCGGCGGAGCAGTCGTCCTGCGCGCTCTCTTCATCGCCGCCGGCGTGACTCTCCTTCAACATTTCGAATGGATCACCTGGGTCTTCGGCCTTTTCCTGCTCTACGCCGCATGGAGGCTCGTGCGCGGAGGTTCAGCGCGTGCCGCCGTTCCAGACTGGATTCGCCGTTTGCAGCCAGCCAAAGGCTCCTTGTTGCCCGTGATTCTGGCCGTCGAAGTCACCGACCTGCTGTTTGCCGTCGACTCCATTCCCGCCGTGCTGGCCGTTTCGCACAACCCATTCGTCGTCTACACATCCAACATTGCAGCGGTCATGGGGTTGCGATCGCTCTATTTTGCGCTTGCGGCCCTGCTCGATAGGCTCCGTTACCTCCATTACGGACTCGGCGCAATGCTGGCCTTTGTGGCCCTCAAGATGCTCACCGCTCACTGGATCGATTTGCCCATCACCCTTTCATTGGCCGTTATGGGTGCAATCCTGGCTGTGTGTGCACTGGTGTCATGGCTCGCAGGTAATCAGGGGCAAGCCACAAGTGCCTAGTCCTGCATCCCGTTTCGTCGTATCCTAGAGGCAGGGAATCCACCATGAAGACTTTCACTCTCGACGAAGCGCAGTCTCTGCTCCCGGTATTGGAGTCGCTGCTGAAGCGCGCCATCGAGGGCAAGCAGGCGGCTGACGCAGCCGATGTGGGTCTCTCCGCGCTCGCGCAGCGCATCTACCTCGCCGGCGGTATGCGCGTGGACGTGGCCGCGGTCGCCAAGCAGCGTGCCGAGGTGGAAGGCCACTTGCAGCGGGTTCGCGAGAGCGTGGCCGAGATCGACTCCATCGGCGTGCAGGTGAAAGATCTGGAATCCGGGTTGCTCGATTTCCCCTGCCGCCTCGACGACCAGGTGGTTCTGCTCTGCTGGCGCATGGGCGAGCCCTCCATTGAGTACTGGCACACCGTCGAGTCGGGATTCCAGGGCCGCCAGCCCGTCGACGAGCGCTTCCGTCGCCGTTCCACCTCCGGCAACCGCCCCAACTAACTCCCGCTTCATCTTCCCAACCCTTCTGACCTGAGGACACGCTCACTTGTACATTGCCGAGCACGAAGTTCGCGCCGTCCTCACTTACGACGCGCTCATTCCAGCCATCCGCCAGGCGCTGATTGACTTCTCGTCCGGCCTCGTCGTTCAGCCTCCGCGCACCATCCTTCGCGCTGGAAACGCCGAAGGCGCCGGCAACGGCTGGTTTGCAGTGATGCCTGTGATCGCCGGCGACGTGATGGGCGTGAAAACCGTGACCTTCTACCCAGGCAACGCCGAGTTGGGTTTACATACACACATGGCCGTCATCGAACTGCTGCGCCGTTCAACAGGAGAGCCGCTCGCAGTGATGGATGGGCGCCTCATCACCGAGATGCGCACCGCTGCCGTTTCTGCGGTTGCTTTCGCAGCTCTGGCCCCGCTGCACTTCGAATCAGCGCCAACGAGCTTCGGCATCTTGGGTTCAGGAGTGCAGGCCCACGCGCACATAAGAGCGCTGCGGTTGGTCTGGCCAGGGCTCACTGATATTCGCATCTGGAGTCGCACCGCAGCCAACGCGGATCGACTGGCAGCCGAAACAGGCGCCCAGCGCCGTCAACATCGAGAGAGCCGCCGCGGCCGACGTCGTGCTCACCGCAACTGCTTCGCCTGAGCCGGTTTTGCAGGGTCGCTGGCTCGCACCCAATGCGTTGGTGCTGGCCGTGGGAGCCACCGGCGCCTCCTTGCGCGAGTTGGACGACGAAGCCATGCTCACCAGCTATGTCGTCGCCGAGTCCCGCTCCTGCGTCGAGCGCGAATCGGGAGACGTCCGAATCTCCGGCGCTGAAGTTGAAGCCGAAATCGGCGAAGTGCTGCGGGGCTCACATGCATCGGAGATCCCACGCGATAAGCGCATCGTCTTCAAATCCGTGGGCATGGCCATTGAAGACCTGACGGCCGCCCGGCTCGTTTGGCAGGCTCGCAGCAACGAACACTTCCGCGCACATTAGCGGCCTGCCAATCAGGTCAAAGTATCCTCGCAACCATTTTCGTCGCTCGTCTCTCATTTGAATTGATTTGCAAGTTCGATGAGCAGTGGATGCAAGAAAACTTATGATGGGAGGGTCTCGACATCCGAGAAACTGAGAGAGCAATCTCTACAATCAGCACAACCAACAACCGTATTATCCCGTCTAAATAACCGGGTAGTATGCCTCCGGCTAATGCACGTTAAGGAGACGCTCGCAATCCCCCTCGAGGAGTTTCTTCTCATGAAACGTGAAGCTAAGATATCCCTGTTCATTTCAGCCCTTGCCCTTGCTCTTGTCTTTCCGGCGTATGTCAATGCGCAGAAGATGGAGGCATCAACGGCCTCACCAAACACAACCACCTCACCAACCGGCCTCCATGAGGCCATGCAGATGGTGCCCGCGCAAGCCAGCCTCGTCAAACCCCTCGACGCGAGGAAGGCACAACCAGGCAGCCAGTTTACGGTGGTGCTCAGCGACACGGTCCATCTCAAAGACGGTACCGAACTGCCGCATGGCACAAAGCTTCTGGGCCTCGTATCCACCGACGATATGGAACTGAGAGGGACTTCGAAACTCGTTTTGCGCATTACCAGGGCAGAACTGAAAGACGGAAAAGTGCTTCCGATCAAGGCAACCATCGTTGGAATTGACCCGCCGGGCGGTGAAGGCTTCGGCGGATATTCTGTGTCCCCTGGCAATCAGCACACGAATGAGTGGACAAGTCAGACGCTGCAAATCGATCAAATTGATGCATTATCGGGAGTCGACCTTCATAGCAGGATTGCGAGCCGGAATTCCGGAGTCTTCGTATCGACGAAGAAGGATGATGTGAAGTTGTCCGCGGGGAGTGAGTTTGCGCTGGCAATTGCCGCTCGAACAAGCGTACCGCAGAACGTGCCCGGGACCAGCGGAGGCGCGTAATCACATCGCGGCACCTTTCAGAGGATGCTGCAAACCAGACTCTCTGTCTGCCGGGGAACTCTCTTTGGAGCCTGGCAGACTCTGTGTCGGCAGGCTTGAGCACAACCCCCTTCTCTCGCCTGCATCGGGCGTTCCGTCGCACAATCATCTCCTCTGTCTGGTCAGTCCCAATGCGAATTGGGCGCACGATCGGTGCGCAAGCGAAATCGATTCCTGTGCGTCATTAGCATGCACGGTCTGACCGCGTTCGCGGGAGTGCCTCTTCAACTTGCGCGACGTAACTCAGCCGGAAGCGGTACCCTGAGTGCTGTGGGCTACCTGTGCTGGCGGGCGCCTTCGAGGAGCAGCGATGAGGATTCGAAAGTGGGCAAGGCTGGTGCTCTTGGCGCTGCCGCTCCTGGCCGGTTGCAAAGGCTTCTGGGACGCGCCGAGTACCTCAAGCAGCGGAACCGGCAGCACAACTGCGTCAAGCGGCAATTTCTACGTGCTCGACGCAAAGACCAGCCAGATTGCCGGCTACTACATCAATGCAGGAGTGATTACCGCCCTCACGGGTAGCCCGTATACGGTCCCTGCATTACCCATTGCCATCACCGTGGCTCCAAACAACGATTTCCTCTACGTTAGTACCGCTAATGGCATCTACGACTACACTATTGCCTCCAACGGCGAGCTCTCTCTTGCCAACTCCAGCGCGCCGATCTCTTCCGATCAGGCCGCAAGCATGCAGGTGGATTCATCGAACTCCTGGCTCGTGGAATCCGTTTCAGGTGCCTCCCTCGTGTATGCCATTCCCATCGACAGTTCAACGGGCGCTGCCACATCTCATACCGAGCAATTCGATGCCCTGCCCGCCTCCACTGTGCAGCAGGTGGTCATCTCCTCCGACAACCTGCACGTATTCGTGGCCATGGGATCGGGCGGCACGGCGATTGTCCCCTTCAACACAGCCAATCCCAATCCACTTGGCGTCGTCAGCACGATACCCGTTGAGAATTCTGCGGGTGCCGCGCTCTCCGTAGCCGTCGATCCCAGCGACCGGCTCTTTTATGTCGGCGAGACCGTGGCCACCTCCGGCTCCAACACCGGCGGCCTGCGCGTATTCAATCTCAGCACCATGAAGGAACTTTCCGGTTCTCCTTACGGAAGCGCTGGCCTCGCTCCTTATTCAATCCTGCCCGTTTCTTCAGGCGATTACGTGTACGTGGTCAATCGCCAGGTAAGCGGTAGCTCGACCGGAGTTATATCGGGCTTTTCCATCACCTCGAGCAACAGCATCTATTCACTCACGGCTCTGGGCAGCACGTTTTCGGTGGGAACAAACCCCGAGTCCATGGTCGAAGATAGTACCGGCACCTTTGTGTTTGCAGTGGATTTTGGCGGAAGCCCCGATCTGAAGGGCTACACCTTCGACACAACCAATGCTGGCTACCTCGATGCCGTCATCTCATCTTCCACCGGTTTCGACCCTGTTGAGGCCACCGCCATTGCAGCGGCCCATTGAGGGCGATAAGAACAAAAGCGATTTGAATGTTTCTGGCCCCTCGTACTTGCCGACCGCTACAATCTCAGGCGTGACCACCAGTCTCTTTGATCTTTACAAGGTCGGCGTCGGCCCTTCGAGTTCACACACAATGGGTCCGATGCGCGCGGCTTGCCGGTTCGCGCGGGAGTTGGAGCCTCGCGGCCATCTGCAGCGGGTCGCGCGCGTGCAGGTGCAGTTATTTGGCTCCCTCGCTCTCACCGGTCTGGGCCACGCCACCGATCGGGCCGTGCTGCTGGGTTTGGCCGGAAATGAGCCGGCAACCATCGATCCGGCGGCCATCGAAAGCACTGTCGCCGGCATCCGCTCTGCAAAGCGCATCGAATTGGCGGGAGCGCGGCCGATCCCGTTCGATGAAGCGCGCGATCTGCTCTTCAGGCGCGACGTAATGTTTCCCCCGGGCGCGCGTACGCGGCATCCGAACGGCCTGCGCCTTACTGCCTTTGATGCAATAGGGGTCTCGCTTGATGAACGGACCTTTTTTTCCGTCGGCGGCGGTTTTATCGTCGAGGATGGTGCGGACGCTTCAGGTGAGAAGCCGCCCATTGCAGTTCCTTTTCCGTTTCACATGGCCGCGGAGCTGCTGGCTACCGCGCAGGCCAACGAGCTTTCAATCAGTCAATTGATGCTGGAAAACGAGTGCGCACTTTCCAGTGCTGCTGGCCGAAACGCTGAGCGCGCTCCCGTCGAATGGGTGCGCGAGGGCATCGATCGCATCTGGCAAACAATGCAGGATTGCGTGAACCGGGGTATTGCGACGGAAGGCATTCTACCGGGCGGTCTCAACGTGAGGCGACGCGCTCACCGATTGGCAGAGCGGATGCGCGAGAAAGAAGCGGACGGCTTGCGCGGCGATCCGCTGGCTCCGCTCGATTGGGTCACGGTCTATGCGATGGCGGTGAATGAGGAGAATGCCGCCGGCGGTCGCGTGGTGACGGCGCCAACGAATGGAGCTGCAGGAGTAGTCCCTGCGGTGGCGCTCTACTACAGCCGCTTCGGACCCGAGTCAGATCATGAAGGCATCATGCGATTCTTCCTCACATCGGCGGCCATCGGCATTCTGTACAAGGAGAATGCATCCATCAGCGGCGCCGAAGTGGGTTGCCAGGGTGAAGTCGGCGTCGCTTGCTCCATGGCCGCCGGCGGATTGACCGCCGCGCTGGGCGGCACTAACGGTCAAATTGAACATGCCGCTGAAATCGCGATGGAACATAACCTTGGCATGACCTGCGACCCCATCGGCGGGCTGGTGCAGATACCCTGCATCGAACGCAATGCCATGGGCGCAGCCAAGGCGGTGCACGCCTCCCGTATTGCACTCAGCGAGTCCGAGGAGCACAAGGTCTCGCTCGATCAGGTCATCCGCACCATGTACCTCACCGGGCTCGACATGCAATCGCGATACAAAGAAACCAGCCTCGCCGGGCTCGCGCTCAATGTGATCGAATGCTGATTCGCTGGATCGCAGGACTTCTCTGCGAATTGAGGACGCGCGCCCCTCTCGCGTACATTTTGAAGAACGCCGAATTCCTGAGAGTGACACGATGGCCAATTTGCCGATTGACATGCCGCACGAGCCTGCCGTCCCACCGCGCACTCTCGCGCCAGTCTGGCATACGGTGGTGCTCATTGTTGGCATTCTTGTGCTCTCGATCAGCGGAAGCTCCCGGTTGGCAACCATGCACGGCTCGGGTAGCCGCATGGTGACCTATGCGTCGACGGCTCTTCTCGAGATCGTCAATGCTGGGCTGGGTAGCGCTCGGGCTATGGCTCAGGAAGAATTCCGCTGCGCACGCTATTTCGGTGCTGTCGCTGGCGGCTTTCGAGGTTTTGCTTTGGATCTGGGTATTGCGTTTTGTTCTGGATTGGCTCGCTGATGATTCTGGGTACGCTGGGCATTCTATGGTCGAGCGTTGAAGCCGCCCTCACGCACCAGCGGCCCGCAGTCCGATCTGGTCAACCATTCGCCCCCAGCCCTTCACAGCAGCGCACGGTGCAGCAGCTGGAGCAGCTTGCGCCGGCGAATGGTAAAGAAATTGCGGCTTGGGTTGCGCTCTGCGTCCTAGTGGGCTTTGTCGAGGAGTCCGTGTTTCGAGGCTATCTGCAAGGCCAGTTCACTGCGTGGGCGCGTGGCGGCGCAGCGGTTGGCGTAGTGTTTTCCGCATTGCTGTTCGGCGCGGCACATGGATACCAGGGCGTGCGAAACATGGTGCTGCTGGCTGTTTTCGGTGTGCTCTTCGGTCTGCTCGCGATCTTTCGTCGCAGTCTGCGTCCCTGCATGTTCGCTCATTGCTGGCAAGATCTAGTCGCCGGTTTGGCGCTCGGATTTCTCCGATCGCATCATTTCGTATGAGGCCCAGGAGCGAATCTCGAATTTGAGAAGGAGAAATTGTTGCCACTTTTTCCACCCTCCGTTCGTTTTTTGCTTGACACTGAGCATGCATGAATCTATACATTCTTCAACTGCAATTAAAATTGCAGCATCGATGCAACCCATCGAAAAGGGAGAATAGGCAAATGGCAACTAAGAAAGCAGCCAAGAAGGCACCCGCGAAGAAAGCCGCGAAGAAAGCCGCGAAGAAGAAGTAACGGGTCATCCAACCAATAGGCAACACTGAGGGGGACGCTTCCAGCGTCCCCCTCAGTGTTTGTGCGAAAGAATAGACTAGTAAGCGAAAGGTGCATGAATAGGGGCTTATGACACGCCGCCGCTGGATTGCCGAACTTTGGGATGAGGCCACCGCAACTCTCGTAGGCGCGCAAGCCGAGCACATGGCTCGCGTGCTGCGCGCACAGCCCGGCATGGAAGCGGACGTGGTTGCAGGCGGTCGCGTGTTTCATGCAGAGGTGGCTGCCGTCACGAACGGACCCGCCGTGCCCTGCGAGGTCCGCTTCAACCTGATTGCCGAGCTTGAGGCCGATCCCGCCATTGCCCATTACGCTGGTAATGTCCGTCTACAAGTTCGATCGAATGGAGTGGGCCATTGAAAAAGCCACTGAGCTTGGCGTCATGGCGATCGCGCCTGTGATTGCGCGCCGGACCGAAAAGCATCTTGCCCATGCTGCGGAAAAACGTGCGGAGCGTTGGCGACGCATCGCTCATGAGGCGGCGCAGCAGTCGCGGCGATCCGATGTGCCGCTGATTCACGATCCGGTTTCCCTCTTGTCGCTGGTGCGGTGCTCCCTCCCAGGCCGTGCGAATCGTGCTCGCCGAGCAGGAGCGCTCCACCACACTGAGAAGTGCGCTGGAGGAATCTGTTGCCGCAGCGCAGGCGGAGATGCCCACGCTCGAGATCGCCATCGGCCCCGAGGGTGGATGGGCTCCGGAGGAAGAAGCACTGTTTGACGCCAATGGCTGGCGCGCCGTTTCGCTGGGCCCGCGCATTCTGCGCGCGGAGACGGCGGCCATTAACGGCGCTGGCGTTGGCAGCTTCGTTTCTGGAGTAGTGATGTCCGGCTGGCCAAGACGCAAAAGCGCGAACCGCCCTGGCAGGCTATCGTCGCCTCCTCGGCGCCTTTAGAGTGAGACCCCGCGCTTCCAGGGAATGAAATCGTTCTGCCCCAAGAGTTCTGCCTTGGTGAAGCGCTCGCCGCTGGCCACCTCAATGCAATGCTCAAGCAGCTTTTCGGCGCATTCAGGGATGGTCGTCTCGCCGGTCACGATGCCGCCGGCGTCAAAGTCGATAATGTCGCCCATGCGTTCGGCGAGAGCCGAGTTGGTCGAGATCTTCACTACCGGCGCGACGGGGTTGCCGGTCGGCGTGCCCAGACCGGTTGTGAACAGGACCAGATTCGCTCCCGATCCGGCCTGCGCGGTCACGCACTCTACGTCATTGCCCGGCGTGCAAAGCAGCGTCAGTCCGGGCACGCTTGCGTACTGCGGAAAGTCCAGCACACCGCGAACCGGGGCAATCCCGCCCTTGCGCGCTGCGCCCGCAGACTTGATCGCGTCGGTAATCAGCCCATCCGCAATGTTGCCTGGCGAAGGATTCATCTCGAAGCCCGAGTGCACGGCCTTGGCCCTGGCAGAGTAGGTTTGCATCAGGTCGTAGAACTGCTGGGCCAGTTCGTCGGTGGCGCAGCGGTTGATGAGTTCCTGCTCAACTCCGTGCAGTTCAGGAAACTCGCTTAGCAGTGACTTCGCGCCGACCTCACCCAGCAGATCCGAGATGTACCCCAGCGTCGGATTGGCAGAGATGCCGCTGAATCCATCGGAGCCTCCGCACTTCAGCCCAACCGTGAGTGCCGACAGAGGCGCAGGCGCTCGTTCCATCTTGTTCGCCTCCACCAGGCCTTCGAAAGTCTTGCCCAACGCAGCAGTCAACAGGACCGTCTCGCGCCCTGATCGCTGCTGATCGAACATCAGAACCGGCTTACTCATTCCAGGGTCGCGCGCGCGTAGCTCATCCATCAGCATGCTTGCTTGCGAGTGCTGGCAGCCGAGGCTCAACACTGTGGCCCCCGCCACGTTGGGATGGTGAATATAACCCGCCAGCAGCCCGCAGAGCGCTTGTGCGTCCTGGCGCGTGCCGCCGCAGCCGCCCTGGTGGGTAAGAAAGCGAATCCCGTCCACATTTTGGAACACCCGCCCCGAGCGTTCCCCAACGAGCTCATGCATTCGCTTGCTGCTTCCATTCGACTGCCGATCCACAAGCTGCCTTACTAGTGGACGATAGCTGTTGTGCGAACTGCCGTAACCCAATTCCTCTTCGAGCGCCTCTTTCATCCTCTCCACATTGCGGTTTTCGCAAAACACGAGCGGCAGCACCAGCCAGTAATTGCGTGTACCCACCTGTCCATCGACGCGGTGAAAGCCCATGAATGTGCGCGTGGTCCACGCACGTTGCATCGGGCAATTCGAAGGAAACGGGTTGCCGCGTGGCCGTATAGGCTCCGGCGCGATGGCGCACATTGCGTGTGGAGAGCAGGCCACCGCGTGAAATCGGCGCTGTCGCCTCGCCCACCACCATGCCATACATCAGAATCAGGTCGCCGGGATTCAAATCCGCGAGAGCCAGCTTGTGCTTCGCAGGGATGTTCTCTGTGACAAGGCAGGAGGTTTGATCCAAGCGCACAGTCGTTCCGACGGTCAGTGGTGTGAGCGCTACGAGGACGTTGTCGCGAGGATCAAGTTGCAGGACCGTTTCGGGCATTCGGTTTTCCTTGGCTATGAAGCAGGCGAAATCTATCTGCCTCAAGCAAGCATACAACTTGAGCATTTACGCGGCGAGAAGCGCGTTTCAGCGATCATCCTGCTTCACTCTCGATTGCCCGACGAGTGCGTCCCGCTAAAGATGCGCGTAGCGCAGAAGGAGTCCGGCCAGTGCGCCTCCCAGCAAATCGCCGATCAGGGGAATGGGCGCATATTTCCAATTCGAGCCGCCTTTTCCGGGGATCGGCAGCAACGCATGAATTAGACGCGGACCCAGATCGCGCGCAGGGTTGATGGCATAGCCGGTGGTGCCGCCCAGCGAGAGGCCGATGCCCCACACCAGGCTCGCCACTAGCCATGGTCCCAAGCCCGCCGCGGGCCCGTTTGCTGAGACTCCGTGCGAAAAGATTGCCCCGGCCACCACCACCAGCACCGCGGTGCCCACCATTTCGCTGAAGATGTTCGCCAGATGGGCTGTGCACCGCCGCGTTGGTGCAGAAGACGCCCAGCTTGGCCGCAGGATCGGGCGTCAGATTCCAATGCGGTGCGTAGTGCAGCGACCACGAGCGCTGCGCCGCCCATGGCGCCCAGCAATTGCGCCATCCACAGGCTCAGCATGTGCGAGAAGTCTCCGCTGCAAACCGCGCTTGCCAGCGTGATGGCAGGGTTCAGATTGCGCGCCGGGGCTGCCAAAGGCCTGCGCCACCAGAACGCCGCAGAGCACGGCCAAAGCCCACCCTGTCGTGATGACCATCCAGCCCGCGTCTGCCGCGTAGGATTTGCGCAACGTTACGCCTGCACCCACGCCGTTGCCCAGCAGCACCAGAACCAGCGTGCCCATAAATTCACCGAACCAGACAGTATGCATCGAGCTTCCTTGAGAAACGTATTGGGTAACTGGGATGAATCGCTCAACCCATCCGTTGAATTCGATCTCCGAATTAGAACCACGTCTGCCGTTTGTAATCCAGATAGGCCGCAGCCGAATTTCTCTTCAAGCACGCGCTCTTCTTTCCGGACCCGATAGACCTGCAAAGGGATCAGAACGGCAAAAACGAGCAGCAGCATGGGCCTGCCGGTCCACACGATGACTCCCGCGATCATCAGGGCGCCAAAGAAGTAGATCGGGTTGCGGATGCGGGAATAGAGCCCGGTAGTCACCAGCGTGCTTGCCTTGGCCTGCACACTGAAAGCCGTCCCAGTTGAATGCGCGCAAGAACGAACAGCAGAAACGAGGGGATCGCGATAGCGAGTCCGACGATTCGCGGAACGGTCCAGGGAAGTCTCCACGCCTGGTTGAGAAAGAGCAGTACCAACAACAACGATCAATGCCAGCGTTCCGTAATTCAGTTTCAAGAGAGTCCTCCGAGCCTCCAAGCTTCTCAATCGGCCTTTTCGCCGGGTCGCTCGCAGCTGCCAATTGCAGGCGCCTCTGGGTTCCCAGGAGTATTCGAATTTGCTGAACTCAAGCATTCTGCACTGCCAGACCCGCTTTCGCCAAGGATCTCGCTGCAGAAAATGCTGCTGTGATTCAGCAGAGATGCTATGCGTAAGGATGGTGGGCTTGCCTGATCTGCTCCGACAGCTGTTGTTCGCGTAGTTTCGGCCAGTGAGTGAGCAGCTCGTTGACCACGACATGTCCCACGGTGTACGCGGCTTCAAGAGAGGGCAGGTACGCGCTGTAGGTGCCGACGCGCTGGTGCGCAAGGCTTTCGGCTGCGCTCATGCCGCGCGGCTGGCGGTCGAAGTTGCTTACCGTGCGCAGCACCATGACGCGTGCCAGTCCACGCGCCCGGCATTGGCCAGGTACTTCGAGCGACTGCAGCGTGCCGGTGTCTTCCATGGCCGTGGTAACGAACTGGCCCTGGCCGCCGGTGAAGTAGCTCATCCATTCCGTGGCCCAGGCGTCGAAGAGTTTGCCGTGCCAGTAGGTCGAAGAGGAAATCTCGTCGCCCATGGTGACAAAGGGCGGGCGCTGGGCGGCCGCTCCGTCGAATTGGCCGCGAATCTTCCTTCAGCGGGTCGGAGTCGGCGAGCGGGGTGTCGCGGGTGAGATTGAAAGGCCCACTCGGCAGGCCCGAGTTCAGCTCGTATACCTGGCCATCGAGCGGCGCGGCGGGCTGCTCGAATGGGCGAGTCTTGCGCAGCGGCAGATAGCCCGTGGTCCAGTCCGGCGGAATCTCGCGCGCGTCGATCTCGTAGCCCGAGGTCGCCATCGACCACCCAGCGCGCCCATACCGCCGAGCCAAGTGAGGCGCGGTCGGGGCTGCCTCCGGCGATGCCGGCGACGATCCAGTAGGCGTGGCTGAGGTCGAAGCGCGGGTCGAGGCCGAGCGCCATGATGGTGGCGGCGGCGTTCGCCGTGCCCTGGCCGGTCAGCACGGCCATCTCACCCGAGCTGTTCATGCGCACGGCGTGATAGCCGGCGGGCAGCGGATAGATGCGGTCAAGGTGGTCGCGCTCCACCCAATACTGCAGTTCGCCGGGCTTGTCGCCGGTGTCTTCGCCCACCTCGAACATGGTGACCACGACAACCTTCACCGGAATCGGTCGCGGCTTTGCGGCGGCGGTTGCAGCGACTGCGATCAGCAGCAAGCAAGCAAAAATAGTCGCATGGTGAGACTCGTCATTGATTGCGATGGTATCCGAGAAACGCAGAGAATTGGGAATCGAAATCAAGAAATGGCAAAGATTCAGCGATACCATGGGAAGATGAGGTGAGCTCAATGCGCACTCGATCTGGGCTTTTGATTGCAGCGCGATGGCGGTGGCGCTGTTCGTGGCGTCGGCGCAGCAACCGCAGCCGAATCATCATTGGGCGATCGTGATGCACGGCGGCGCGGGAGTGATTGAACGCGCCACGATGGATCCCAAAACCGAAGCGGCTTATCGAGCCTCGCTCTCCGAGGCCATTGAAGCCGGGGCCAAGGTTCTCGATGGGGGCGGCTCGTCGCTCGACGCGGTGGAGGCGTCGATCCGCATTCTCGAAGACGACCCGCTCTTCAATGCGGGCCGCGGCGCGGTGTTTACCGCCGACGGCAAGAATGAACTGGACGCGGCCATCATGGATGGCTCGAACCTGAAGGCCGGCGCAGTGGCCGGGGTCACGCGCACGCGGCATCCCATCAGCCTGGCGCGCGCGGTGATGGAGAAGTCGCCGCATGTGATGCTCATCGGCGCGGGCGCAGACGCATTTGCGGCCGAGGTGGGTCTGGAGCAGGTGGACCCAAGCTTCTTCTTTACTGAGCGCCGCTGGCAGTCGCTGGTGAGGCAATTGAAGAAAGAAGGATTGCCGATTCCGCCGCGTCCGGCCGGCGCGCCGCCTGCGCCGGCCGAGCCCGTGGCCGAATCCCGAGCCGCCCGATGCGCACAAATACGGCACCGTGGGCGTGGTGGCGCTGGATAAGCAGGGCGATATTGCGGCCGGCACTTCGACGGGCGGGACGCAGGCCAAGAGGTGGGGCCGCGTCGGCGACTCGCCGATCATTGGCGCGGGGACTTACGCATCCAATCAATCCTGTGCAGTATCGGCGACCGGTACCGGCGAGTACTTCATCCGCCTCGGCGTGGCGCGCGAGGTTTGCAATCTGGTGTATTTCAAGGGCATGCCCTTGCAGCAGGCCGCCGATGAGGTCATTCACAAGGAGCTGGAGGCGCTGCACGGCGATGGCGGCGTCATCGCCATTACCCCGGATGGGCAGATGGCCTGGAGCTTCAATACGCCCGGCATGTATCGGGCAAAAATCGCTGAGGGCGGAAAGCTTGAAATCGAGATTTATGGCGACGAGCCCTGATCCTCTTGGATCCGCTCGGTAATTTTGCATAGACTGTCCGCATGGCGCTGAAGTTCACCACGTCGTATATCGAAGACTCCCTGGCTGTGTTCCGGTATTACAAGAAACTTGCCGAGCGGGCAATGGAGCAGGTCGCGGATGAACAGCTCTTTGCGGCATTGGACGAGGAAGCGAACTCAATCGCGATCATCGTGAAGCATATGACAGGCAATATGCGGTCGCGCTGGACCGACTTCCTGACCACGGACGGCGAGAAGCCGGACCGCAATCGCGACTCGGAGTTTGTCGATCCGCCCGCGACGCGCAAAGCGCTGCTGGAAGAATGGGAGAATGGTTGGAGCTGGGTTTTCCAGGCGCTTGAGCCGCTGACGGATGCGGACCTTGGGCGGACGGTGACGATTCGCGGCGAGGCGCATTCGGTGATGCAGGCCATCAATCGCCAGATGGCGCACTATCCGCATCACGTGGGCCAGATCGTGCTGCTGGCTAAGCATTTTGCCTGCGACAGGTGGCAATCGCTGAGCGTGCCGCGGAACCAGTCGGCAGAGTTCAATCGGAAAGTCGCGGCGGGAGAAGCCAGCCAGAGGTAGCGGATTCCAAAATAGAAGGCCATCCCATCGGGGATGGCCTTTTGTTCTGATGCATTCCTGATGCAGCGAATCGGCTATGGTTTCTCTGCAACACCCTGGGTCCCTTCATTCCGAGCCTGCGCCTTCTCAGCCAGCACTTTGTGCGCGGTGTTTTCCAATGCCTGAGCTTCCGGTAGGTAGCCTAACGCCTTCTGAATCATCGGATCCCATTCGGCCATCACGCGCAGCCCTTGCAATTGGCCGAACTGACTGGTGACGATGAATTGCTTGATATTGACCTTCACCCAGTCCATCACTCCGTTCAGGTCTGCATCGGTCCAGGGAATATTCTGACTGGTCAGGAATTCCTTGAAGGACTTCAGCACCGCATCATCCACCTGGAAGTTCTTGTCCACAGTGTGATTAGCCAGGTAATAGGGCGCAAAGTGGAAGAACGCCGACTTATAGAGCAGCTCATCCTGGAAGTCGTTGCTCTTCGGGGTATCGATTTTTTCGTCCGGCGTGATGCCGCCGCCACCGTAAACAGTGCGGCCTGAGTCAGTGAACTTGACTTCGCGGTTGGTGGAGTTGGAGGGCAAGGCGCCGGCGTGGTTGTAGTAGTAGTCGTAGAGCGAAACGCCCGCATAGTTGCGCTGAATGAGCCGGCCGGATGGCGTGTAGTAGTGATAGGTGGTCAGCGCCAGGCCGGTGTCTTCACTCAGGTTATAGACGGTCTGCACCAGGCCCTTGCCAAAGGTGGTTTCGCCCACAATCAGAGCGCGGTCGTGATCCTGCAGGGCGCCGGACACGATTTCGGCCGCCGAAGCCGTATTGTGGTTCACCAGCACCACGATCGGGAAATGTCTTGCCGTCGTTGCCATGAGTGGCCGTGTAAACCTGGTCGGGGTAAGCGCGTCCGCGCTGCGAGACGATCGTCTGCCCCTTGGTCAGCAGATGGTCGCAAACTTCAACCGCCTGGCTCAACAGGCCGCCGGGATTGTTGCGCAGGTCAAGATACCAGGCCCTTCAGGTTGCCCATGCCGTTAATTGCGTCAATGACTTCCTGCGCCGTGGTTTCCTGGAACTGGGTCAGGTGAATGTAGCCAACGCCGGGACGAATCTCGAATGCCAGGTCGACCGAAGGGTGGGGAATCTCATCGCGAATCAAGTCGAAGACCAGCGGCTTGGGCTGGCCTTCGCGAATCATCGTTACCTGGACATGCGTGCCTTTCGGGCCCTTTGAGCGCCTTGGCGACCAGGTCAGAGGTCATGCCGTCTGCAGATTTTCCGTCGATGGCGGAGATCACGTCGCCGGGGCGGATCCCGGCCCGGAACGATGGTGTGTTCTCATACGGCGTGATGACATAGACCTTATTGCCCTGCTGCTGGATGACCATGCCGACGCCGTAATAGTGGCCGCGCTGGTCTTCGCGCATCCTGGCATAGGCCTTGGGGTCGTAGAAGTTGGAGTGGGGGTCGAGCACGCGCAGCATGCCGGGAATGGCGCCATCGTAGATGGCCGCGTCGGCCTTGTCGCCGGTGATGGGCTCGGCGTAATTCTGCTCCACTAGCGCATACACGTCGGTGAAGGTCTTGAGGCTGTCGCGGATCTGGCTCTCGTCTTCAGACGATTGCGCGCCGACCTTGCGCTGCATCACGCTGCCCACGACAGCGCAGACGGTGAAGAAAAGAATAAGGCTGAAAAGTGCCCTGCGGGCGCGGGGAGTCATATGCTGGAGGAACCTCCGGACAGCAGGTGCGGCAGGCGCCGTGAAGGCGCCTCGCAGGGCGGTCTTGGGCTAAAGTATACCACTGGGTTATTTGACTCCGGTCGCCGTGGAATTCCGGATAGCCGGATGCACACTCTGATGAGCCAAATCGCTGCGTTCGCAGGACTCCCGGGCATTGGGCTGAGCCTCTTGATTCGAGCGGGTCCTGCGCCGGAATCGCGCTCCTGCTATCCGGGCATTTACAATGGCGTCTATGCTTCAGGTGGAGTGCGTTTGCCGCCTGCATTGTGCCAACCTATGACTCTTAGATTCCTTCGCATTCCCGCGGCTTTCGTGTTGGTCACGGCGCTGCTCGCAAGTTCCCGCTTTCGCGCAATCGCGTGCGACCCCGGCCGCGAGCCCATACGGCGGCGAAACGGTCGAAGACATCATCGCCCGCAGTCAACGACCAGATCATCACCAGTCGGACTACGACCGCGCGATGAAGGAACTGGACCAGGAGAAGCGCCAGCACGGCGCATCGATGCAGGAGATCTCAGAGGCGCACCGGGATTCTGCTGCGCAACCTGATCGACCAGCAGCTTTGGCTTTCAAAGGGCAAGGAACTGGAAATTACCGGCGAAACAGAGTTGGTGAACCGGCTCAACGAGATTCGCAAGCAATACAACCTTGCAACGCATTGAAGATCTGGAAAAAGCGGCCCAGGAGCAGGGCGTTTCCTATGAGGATTTCAAAGCCAACATCCGCAATGGGATCATCACTCAGGAAGTGATGCGCGAAGAGGTGGGCCGCAAGATCTCCGTCACTCCGGGGGAGGCGGAGCGCTATTTTGAGACGCACAAGCAGGAGTATGCGCAGCAGGAAAGCGTCCGGCTCGCTGAGATCCTGGTTTCAACCGCCGCACCTGCTCCATCGTCCACGGATGCAGCGGGCGCGGAGCCGGATGATGCGCAGAAGGTCGCAGCCGCGAAGGCGAAGGCCGACGATATCGAGGCGAAACTCCACGCTGACGGCGATTTCAGCCAGCTAGCCAAATCATTCAGTGATGGTCCCACGGCTGCCGAGGGTGGCGACCTGGGGCAGTTCCGCCGCGGCGCTCTGGCTAAAGTGCTCGAGGACCAGACCTTTGCGCTTAAGGAAGGACAGTATACCGATCCGATTCGCACTCGCCAGGGCTGGGTCATCCTCAAGGTGGTGAATCACACTCCAGGCGGTATTCCAGCGTACAAAGATGTAGAGCAGGATGTCGAGCAGGCTTACTACATGAGCAGGATGGAGCCGGCAATGCGCGACTATCTGACTCAAATGCGCGACGAGGCTTACATCGAAATCAAGCCCGGCTACACCGATTCAGGCGCCAGTCCCAACAAGCGGGTCTTCCCCATCGCCTACTCCGCGTACACGCCGCCCACGCCAAAAAAGAAGAAGAAGCTCGAACGCACGCGTTTCCGCGAAACGACACACGGCTACCGTCAGAAGTCACCGCAGGCCGCTTTGCCGGCGGAGCAGGCTGCTGCGCCAGCGCCAACCGCCATCAAGAGCAAGAAAGGCAAGCTCAGCAAATCGGAACAAGCTGCAATGAAGCCGGGCAAGAAAGAAAAGATCCGTTTTGGCAAGGCCCCGCAGGAGACTTTGCCAAAGGCGGCCTCAAGCCAGACTGAGAATGCGGGTGCCGTGCCAGAGGAAACTGCGACGGCTGCGGCTGTGCCCGACAATCCTCTCGAAAACGCAGCTCCCCCGGAAAAGAAGACTCGATTTAGTGATCGTGCCAGAGTGCCAAAGCAAAAGAAGACGAGCGCTCCGCAGAAAGATGCGCTGGCTCCTGCGGCACCTGACGCTGCAGAGGTTGCGGATCGCCAACAACAATCGGCCCCGCTTGGACTGGGCGGCACCACGGTTTCCAAAAAGAAAAAGAAGTCCACCACGACCTCGGAGAGAAAACCCGGCTGAGCGACAAAAGCAAAAAGCCGGCCGACGAGACGCAACCGTCGAGCACAGGCGAAACTCCACAGACTCCGGTTCCTCAGGTGCCTGCCCCCGCACCGCAACAGTGAGTGTAGAGGACTAGAAATTCCTTCCGGGCCCGAAGATTCGCTTCGTGGCCCGGTTTGCTTCTTGGGCGGAACAGGTCGCGTGGGTTAATCTTCTCCGCAGAATGAAAGACATCTATATTGCCGATCTTGCGGGCTTCGATGAAGGACGGGTCTTTGACGGCTTCTTCCTTTTACTGTCTCGGCAGCAGCGTACCACAAAGGCCAATAAGCCATACCTTAACTTGATTCTGGGAGACAAGACTGGACAGCTTGAGGGTCGCGTCTGGGACATTGGCGACCCACGGATCGCTAAAGATGCTGAGCGCGGCGATATCGTCAAGGCGCGGGGCACTGTATCGCGCTTCGACGAAAGACTCCAGATGAAGATCGAGCAAATGCGCAAGGCCACCGCATCGGAGGTCGATAAGGCAGACCTTCTGCCTTCGACTACTTATGATGTTGACGTATTGTGGTGCCAGCTTCTGGCTGCAGTCGAGAGCTTCACTGATCCCGACCTCAAGCGTTTATTGACTATGGTATTCAGCGACTCGGACCTCGCACAGGCGTATCGCGAGGCCCCAGCGGCGCGCCAATTGCACCATGCATGGCTGGGCGGTCTGCTTGAACATGTGGTTAGTCTCTTGACGCTCGCTGACCGCGTCGCGCCGCACTACCCCATCCTTCACCGCGACCTTTTGCTCACCGGCGTCATCCTCCACGACATCGGCAAGGTGCGCGAACTTTCCTGGGAGATCGGATTCGATTACACAGTTGAGGGAACATTGCTGGGTCACATCCAGATGGGTATGGAACTGGTGGAGAAGACCATCGATAAACTCCCCGGTTTTCCACCGCGCCTCAAGACTCTAGTGCTGCATATGATTCTGTCGCACCACGGCAAGCTGGAGTTCGGATCGCCAAAGCTGCCCATGATTCCCGAGGCGTTGGTGCTCAACTTCCTCGACGATCTGGATGCCAAGATGCAGGCGATGTCCGGCGAATTCGAAAAGTCGGCACGAGACGGCAAGGCCTCCGACGAATTAACTGGCAAAGTCTGGGCACTTGACCAGAGGCAATTGCTCAATACGCGCGCATGGCTGGAAGAAGACGCGAAGTAGAGGAGTCAATCTGCAATTGGTCGCGTAAACCGGCGTATCGGCTCGCGAGATTCATTCGATTCGCATTGCTGCGAATCTCGCCGTTGAACCCAGGCCTGCGGCATTTATGTCATCGGCTGTAGTCTTCCGGATTCTTCACATTACAAACCAGTCCCATTGCGCCGCGGTCAAAGGGACCACGGAGAGACGACCGATCACGATCAACGGCGAATCCTTAAAAAGCAGCTCAGCTTTGATTTCTGCCAGAGATTTGGGTTTCTTGAGCCGCTTGCCCACTTTCACACGGACGGTAGGCATTTTCGGATCCGTCGGATCAACGCTGACCACTGTTCCGGTGCCGACGGCAGTCCGCTCCTCGCCGGTGTGGTAGAAAATCCACTTTGTTCCGGGCTTCATTTCGCGCAAATGCTTGACGGCAGTGGGGTTGGTGACGCCATCCCAATTTGTCTCCCTGTCGCGAAGAAAGTCGTCGAAGGAATAGGCTTCGGGCTCGGACTTGAAGAGAAAAAAGGCCATGCGATTCATCCTTTACGAGCAGAGGTACCTCAGAACATCCCCATGTGCCCTTAGGCCTGAGGAGCAAATTTGAGCAGTCCCAACTCCCCGGCGAGGCGTTCAAGGCGCGCGCGGGTGGTGGCAGTTGGTGGCACGAGCGGAAGGCGGAGAACGTCGGTGGTTCGGCCCATCAGATTGAGAACAGTCTTCACTGGAGCGGGATTCGACTCCCAGAAGTTGGCCTCGAAAAGAGCGTCCGTAGAGACGATCAAGCTCACGGGCTGTGGCCCAGTCGTTGTGAAGGGCGGCTCGAATCATCCTGCCTACTTCGAACGGAGCCTCGTTGGCGGCCACACTGATGAGCCCGTGCGCACCGACGCCGATCGCCGGCAGGGCGAGGTTGTCGTCGCCGGAGAAGATCTTGAATCCATTAGGCATGGAGTGGAAAAGCTCTGCGATCTGGGTCAGTTTTCCGCTGGCTTCCTTGATGGCCTGAATATTAGGCGCGGCTTCGACCAGCCGGAGTGCGGTTTCGGGGTCAAGGTTTGCCGCGGTTCGGCCGGGGACGTTATAGAGGCAAATGGGGATGGGATCTACTGCCTTGGCGAGGGCTAGGAAATGTTGGAACTGGCCTTCCTGGGTGGGCTTGTTGTAGTAAGGGTTGGCGGAGAGGATGGCGTCGACGCCGCGGACCCGGCGGAGCAGAGCAGCCTGACGGAGCAGGGTGCGGGTGCAGTTGTGCGTGCAGCCTGCCCAGACCGGCACGCGGCCCGCTGCCGCATCCACAACGATGTGCACCGCATGGAGCCACTCATCTTCTTCTAGCGTGGCCGCTTCGCCGGTAGAGCCACAAGCCACAATGAAATCGATATCCGAATCAATTTGCCAGTTGACCAGCGCACGGAGCGCTGCTTCGTCGATAGAGCCGTCCGCCTTGAAAGGCGTGACGATTGCCGTGCCACAACCTGTCGTTTCCATCACAGGAGAGTGTATACCGCGAGGGCGTGTGCATAAGCGGTGCAGAAAGAATGCGTCACCCTCTTTTTGTGAATTGCATTTTGCACGCAAAAACTGCAGGATGAGCGCACGGTCTCAGGGTGCTGCTTTTCGTCTTCAATCGTGGCAGGCATTTACCGCGGTTGTACGAAAAGCGTCGTAGTGGGTTGCCACGAAAGTCGAAAAGCGACCCCGGGGTAAATGCGACCTATGACTCTTAGCTTCTTCCTGCTTCGCCCCGGGGTGGAGGGGGTGCGTCTCGCGTCCCCGGCGAGAAAAGCGCGATCAGAGAGGAGTCCGTGGTTCATGGACTGGTAGAAGTGGCCTACCCGCGCTCCGCTGCTTGGTTTGCCGCGTATTCGCGATCAAGCAAGGACATGAGGCGGAGATTGTAGTACTGGCCGTCGCGGAAGGCGGCTTCGCGCAATGTGCCTTCGTAAACGAATCCGAGGCTTTCGTAAAGGTGACGTGCGCGGGCGTTGTCCTCGTAGACGTCGAGGAAGAAACGGTGGGCGTGGAACTCCTCGAAGGCGATGCGGCGGAGTTCGTAGAGGATTTTGCGGCCAATGCCACGCTCCGGTGCGCCGACGACGATGCGTTTGAGCTCGATAGCGTGCGAAGGCTCGGTCAATCCGCGGAGGATGGCGAAGGCCTGTACTGCGGCGGTTTCGGTTTCGCTGACAAAGTACCGGGCGTCGCGGTGGGCGAGGGTTTCGCGGTGTCGTTCTTCTGACCATTGGCCGACGAATTTGCGAGCTTCGGGTGTGCGCTCGAGGGCGACGATGGCAGGAATGTCTACGGTACGTGCGAGGCGGAGGAGCATAAGCTTTCAGCGTAAACCACCCTGAGAAGCGCCGCTGATCCTCTAGTCGCTTCGGGTAAGCGCGTAATTCATGGGGAGTTCGGGGTCGCCCGCCCTTGACGCAGGGAGGGTCTGGTACTGCATTCGGCGGCCGGAAGGTCGAATTGGGCGGGTTGAGGGCGGGTCAGGGGTCCTCTAGTGACGAAAGGCACCTACGCCGGGTGACCTAGGTGCTCCCTGGAAGCCAATTGCGTATACCATTTGCCTTACAGGAACTGGAGTCGGTCAAAGGTCGTATGGCGAGGCGCCAAGACCTGAGTGTATCGCCCTGAAACAAAAAAGTTTGACCTGCGACGATTCAAAACAAAGATTGCAGGCAAAATCGACTAATTTTTCTCCGATCTGAAATAGCCGCTGCGGCCCGAACACGCAAGGATTGCAGGTGCGTGTCGCGGGAACGGCTTTGCCGCGTGGGCGAGGCCTGCCCCGAGGCTCTTTGGAGTGGGCACGCAAAGTGAAGAGGTGGATTTGGCTTTCTCCAACGTGGCACCCGGGAACACATGAGTCGTGGAGCTGAAATGTCGACCGCCGTTCAAGGTCCTGATTCGGAAGTGACTCGTTCGATTCGCACGTCGATCGCGCTGATCGGGCCCGATGCAGCGCGCAGAAGCGTGATCGCGAAAGCACTGGCCAGTTCGGGCTCAAGGACGGTACAGGAGTTTCCCGCATATCCCGCGCGCCTGAGTGATTTGCCACGGTGGATGGAACAGCATTTCGATATCGTGATGCTGGATCTGGACAGCGACCAGAATTACGCGCTTTCGATCGTGGCGCAGATTGCGACCATCAGCGATGCAACGGTGATGGTCTACTCGACCAGGAACGATCCCAGCTTGTTGATGAGTTCGATGCGAGCGGGAGCGCGCGAATTTCTGCCGATTCCAGCGGAGGCTGTGAAAGAAGCCGAGCTGGTTGCGGAGCCGGTTGTCGAAGCCCCCGAGCCGTCTCCCGTGGAAACGAGCAATTATCACGAACTGCCTGCACCGCCGCCGAGCGCCAGCTATAGCTTTACGACCTCACAGGCAGCATTCGAGCCGGCACCACCTCCGCCAGAGCCTGCGGAGGCCCTTCAGGCGGACACCCGCCTTCCGGACTTCGAGGAATGGGATCGCATCCACCTGCGCGCGTTAAAGGAACTCGATGTGAAGGGGCCCGCTGCGAATGGGAGATCGGGGAGTACGGGGAATTCGCGGAAGAAGGATGAAGACCGATCGGAGCCGTCGGATGCCTGGGCGAATCAACCCAGGCTTTTGAGCATTACCCAGGCAGGCCCGCGACCCGCAGAGGCGCCGGAACCGCAAACCAAATTTGAGAGCGAAGCGGACTCCGTCAAGTCAAAGGCGGAACAGGCTGCGGTTCTCAAGACGCCGGAAGCTGCGCCGCGATCCTCGGTTACGGCGCAAACTGCGCCGCCGAGCAAATCCTGGTTGGACACGCTCGAAGATGGGGGCCAAACGACCACGCGACCGCGGCCCGCGGTCGATCTCAACACGATTGAGCCAATTTTTCGCTCGATTCAGCCTGAAGACGATAAGTCGAACTCTCATGGAACGCATTGGGTGATTCTTTCCATGGGTCTAGGAGTGATTGCGTGTCTACTTTGGCTCTATTTCGGGCACCCGTTCCGGCAGAGTCCGCAGGCCGTTGCCTCGGCTCCGGCGATGTCGGCAACGCCAGAGCTTTCAGATCAGGTTCGCGCGGCGGAGAAGATACCGGAAACGAGCCCCACGATAGCCAAGCCTTCTGCCTTGGGGCCAGCGGCCGGAGTTCAAGCGTCGACAGGCACGAGCCCGGTTTCGTCGGGAATGATGGATGCGCAACTCGCGGCGCCGACGAAGATCTCAAGGGACATGAAGAAGCCGGCACCGGCCGACACGCCCCCGGCCAGCATTTCACCGGCAGCGATGGATGGCGCGAACGGGGTTCCGCAGACGAATTTTGGCAACGGGGGCAGTGTGAAAGTGGTGCCCGCGTTGTCCGCCATTTCAGCGGGGGTGGCCGAGGGATACCTGATACACAAGACTGAGCCGATTTATCCGAAGTTTGCCAAGGACGGGCGGATTTCAGGCGTGGTGGTGCTGAAGGCCAAAATCACGAAGTCTGGAACGGTTTCGGACTTGCAGGTGATCAGCGGCCCCAAAGCATTGGGCCAGGCCGCCATGGATGCCGTGAGGACTTGGCGCTACAAGCCCTACCTGCTGAATAATCAGCCAGTGGAAGTGGAAACCATGGTCAATGTGACTTTTTCCCTGGAGTCACACTGAACGATAAATCGCGGCGGCATCCTCTCAAAACTGACCAATGACCTCACGGAAGTCCCACGCACCAGATTTGTGTGCAAGCCACTCGGCTCCGCGGACAGCACCGATGGCAAAGCCGCGGCGTGAGTGTGCGTCGTGGCGGAGCTCGAGCACGTCGTGTTCGCTGCTGGCGGTGACGATGTGCTCTCCCTTGGCGTCGCCGACGCGGTGCGAGGTGATGGGAATCTCGATGCCCGGGTGGGCGGCCTGGATGATTTCCTTGAGCGTGAGCGCGGTGCCGGAAGGGGCATCAAGCTTGGAGGTGTGGTGAGTTTCGCTGATGGTGAACTGATAGCCGTCGAGCTGGGCCAGCTCGGCGGTGAGGCGGAAGAGCTTTTGCACGCCGATGGAGAAGTTGGTGCCGTAGAGGAGCGCGCCGCCGCGATGTTCTGGCGAGGGACTTCATCTCGGCAGTTGGGCATACCAGCCGGTGGTGCCGACGACGATGCGGCAGCCGAGAGCGAGCACAGCGCGCATGTTTTCAAGCGCAGCCTCGGGGGCGGTGAAGTCGATGACGACGTCGACGCCGGCAAGAGTTGGGCGCGGTGAGCGCGGAGGCGTGCTGGTTTTCAGTTGATGTCGAGGGCGCGCACGCCGTGGCCGCGCTCGCGGGCCACCTCGGCGACGAGAGTGCCGGTTTTTCCTTTGCCGAGGACGAGGAAGAGCATGGGAGCCTATCGGGGAAACGGTGAACAAAGAACAGATGACAGATTACAGCTTTCGGGCGCCGGGTTCCAGCATCGAGACTGCGCGCGGGAGAGCTTACTTCACGGGCTGTGCGGCAAGCTTCTGGGTTTCCACGTCGAAGATGGTCGGGATCGGGATTCTGGAAGAAGGCGGCATGGAGGGAGCGGACGGCTTCTTCGGCGTCTTCTTCTTCGATCATGAAGCTCATGTTGATTTCGCTGGCGCCCTGGGAGATCATGCGCACGTTGATGTGGCGGATGGCGTGAAGACCTGGGCGGCGATGCCGCTCTGGCCGCGAATGTCTTCGCCGACCATGCAGACGAGCGCCTTTTTGCCTTCGTATTTGACGTCGGCAAGCTGGCTGAGGTCGGCGGCGATGGCAGGCAGCTTGTCGTTGGAGTCGACGGTGAGCGAGACGCAGACTTCGCTGGTGGAAACCATGTCGACGGGGCACTGGTGCTTGTCGAAGATGGCGAAGATCTCGCTCAGGTAGCCGTGAGTCATCAGCATACGGCTGGCGACGACGTCGATGATGCTAAGCTTTTTTTTGACGGCGATGGATTTGAAGGGGCTCTTGCAATGGGGCGCAAGCGAGATGATGCGCGTGCCTTCGCTCGAAGGGTTGCGGCTGTTGAGCACGAGAACCGGAATGTTCTTCTTTGACGGCTGGGAGGATGGTGGCCGGATGCAGAACCTTGGCGCCAAAGTAGGCGAGTTCGGCCGCTTCTTCAAAGCTGATGACCTTGACGCGCAGCGCCTCAGGACAGACGCGGGGGTCGCAGGTCATGATGCCGTCGACGTCGGTCCAGATTTCGATGGCAGCGGCAGAAAGCGCGCCGCCGACGAGTGCGCCGGTGAAGTCGGAACCGCCGCGGCCGAGGGTGGTGGTGATGCCGGCTTCGTTGGAGGCGATGAAGCCGCCCATGACAGGAACCTTGTCCCTGGTCGATGAGGGGGCGGAGCTTTTCAGCGGCGCGCTTCTCAATGATGGTGTCTTGCGGGATCGGCTTTCTGGAATTGCGAGTCGGTGACGATGATGTCGCGGGCGTCGACGTGGGCGGCGTCAATGCCGCGCTCGCAGAAGGTGGCGGCGACGATGCGGCTGGAGATGCGCTCGCCGTAGCTGACGACAAGGTCGGAGATGCGGGGAGTGAGCTCGAGAATGGCGGCAAGGCCGCGCAGGATTTCATCGAGCGAGTCGAATTTCTGATCGATGAGAGTGATGAGGGCTGCGGAATCGGCGGGAGCCTTTACGAGTGCGCATGCGGTGTCGCGATGGCGGCAGCGCAGGCGCGAGCTGATGGCGAGTGCGCCGGTGCGGTCGCCTTTGGCGGCGCAGGACGCGGCGCGGAGGAGCTGGTCAGTGACTTTGGCGAGGGCGCTGACGACGACGACGGGCTGCTTGCCCAAAGCGACGCGGCCGGCAATGATGTCCGCGGTGCGATTGATGGCTGCCGGATCTTCGACCGACGTGCCGCCGAACTTCATGACAACCAGGCTCATGCGATTATTCTCATCTTCATCAGCTAAGCGCGTGCGGTGGTCTCGGCGACGAGTTCCAACTTACCCAGACTTGCGAGCAACTCGGCATTCAGGATAGCTGCGCCGGCGGCTCCTCGAATAGTGTTGTGCGAGAGAACAGTGAACTTCCAATCGAGGACTTTGCAGGGACGCAGGCGACCGACGGTAACGGCCATGCCGTTGCCGCGGTTGCGGTCGAGGCGGGGCTGAGGCCGGTCAGGCTGCGGGGCCCACTCGATGGGCTGATCGGGAGCGGTGGGCAGTCCCTGGCCAGCGAGCGGCTTGAACTCCGACCACGCGACCAAGAGGTCTTCGCGAGTCGCGAGGCGGCCGAGTTTGTTTCCCAGCTTGATGGAGACGCTGACGGTGTGGCCGTCGACGACGGGGACGCGATTGCAACTGGCGCTCATGCGAGCGGCAAGAGGCTTGACCACCCGACCATCGAGCTTGCCCAGCAACTTGAGCATCTCTTCTTCCATCTTCTCTTCTTCGTTGGGGATGTAGGGAATGACGTTATCCATGATGTCCATCGAGGCTACGCCGGGATAGCCCGCGCCGCTGATGGCCTGCATGGAGGTGGCAAAGATCTGCTCGATTCCGAACCGATCTTCGATCGGCTTGAGAGCCAGCACAGGCCCCATGACCGTGCAGTTGGAGTTGGTGACAATATATCCGCCAGACTCCTTGCGCCAGGACTGCTGCTCGATCAAGTGCAGATGACCGGCGTTCACTTCCGGAATGACCAGAGGTACGTTTGGAGCCATGCGGAAGGCGCTGGAGTTCGAGACTACGGCGCAGCCCGCCGCGGCGAAACGGGGCTCCAATTCACGGGCAAAGGCCGCGTCAATTGAGGCGAAGATGATCCTAGGCGCGCCTTCGGGCTCGGCCGGGGAAATGGTCATGCCGGCGATGCGGTCGGGCAGGGGGGTGTCGAGGCGCCACTTGGCGGCTTCACCATAGGTTTTACCGCTTGACCGGTCGCTCGCCGCGAGCCACTCAACCTGAAACCAGGGGTGGTTCTCCAGGAGCTGAATGAAGCGCTGGCCGACCATTCCGGTAGCGCCGAGGATGCCGATTGGATGTTTTGTTTGCATGGCCTTGAACACTCCAGTGTACAGGAGGATCGGCGCACCCATACAAAATGGAAGGGATAGAAGGGTGGAGAGATTTCGACTGGAGGGCCGGTGGCGGAGGGCGTGGCTCGAGGGCGCCGGGGATTTCAATTGGGAACTGGGTTTGCCAACGTACGCTTCAAACGACTCGTCGAATTGCCGTTGTAGCCATTCCGAAGCTTCTGAATGGAGTGCGATGGGATTCACCACGGCTCACGCGGGCGTAAAATAGCGTCAATTAGATTCCCGATGCACGTGCCTACACCCGAGGCTTCCGCCGAGCTCTCGGCGCGAAGGATTTAGTCCTTCAGCTTTGTCTAGAACCACAAAGCAGTGAAGGCGGCAGTGGAATGGGGTAACGATTCTGATTATGAGGCGGTTACTTTCGATCCTGGGTATCTTTCTCGGCGGGGCCGCGAGCGGCTGGTCAGTTGCGCCCGCAACAATTACAAGCCTACAAGCAATACATGCACTGACGAGCGCAGAAGCCGGCCAGTCGCTGCCGGTTGACTTTGAGGCGACGGTCACATATTTCCGCGAGCACGAGACGGACTTATTTGTCGAGGATCGCGGCGTTGCGATCTATGTTGCTGCGTACGCCCAGACCGAGATGGGTTTGCTGCCCGGCGATCACGTGCGAATCGAAGGTACGACGCAAAACAGCTTTCGCAATATCGTAGTTTCCAAGCGCATTACGTTGTTGAGTCATGGCGTTCCTCCAAGCCCGGTGCCGGCGACGGCCCAGCAATTGTTCAGTTCGCAAGTCGATGCGATGCGAGTTTCAGTACGTGGCGTGGTCAAGAGCGCCGAAATGGTCTGGTACCTGCATCAAAAAGACATCTTCTTGGAGGTGTCAATCGATGGGGGATACATTGACGCCATGGTGAACAGCCATGATGAAAGTGCATTGAAGGGCCTGATTGATGCGGAGGTCGAGATTACCGGGGTTGCGAACGCCAAGTTTGACCAAAAGATGCAGCAGGTTGGAACTGCGCTCGACGTGCAGGGCCTGGACGATGTCAAGATCCTGCAGGTTGCGAACACCAGTCCCGAGAATTTGCCAATAACGCCGATGGATCAAGTTTTGGGTGGCTATTTTGTACGCGATCTGACGCAACGGATTCGGGTGAAAGGCACCGTGACCTATTATCAGCCGGGTTCGGCAGTCATGCTGCAGAGCGGCGCCAAGAGTTTGTGGATCATGACGATCACCGATGTTCCGTTGCGCGTCGGCGACGTTGCCTATGCCTCCGGCTTCCCGGATGTTCGCAACGGCTACCTGGTGTTGACACATGGCCAGGTTCGAGACATGCAGGAATATGCGCCCATTACGCCGGCGCAGGTCGACTGGGAGTCGCTGACTTCAGGCCGCAATGCGTTCGATCTGGTCTCAGTGGAGGGGCGGGTTCAGACGCAAACGAGGGAGGCCTCCCAGGATGAGTACGTTCTGACGACTACCGGCGATCATCTAATTTCGGTGATTTATCATCATCCGGACAGCGCCGACGTCGCGCCACTTCCCCCAATGAAACAAGTCGATGTTGGCTCCATGATCAGGGTCACCGGGATCAGCATGTTTTACCGCACCGATCCATTCAACGGCCCGGTTGCGTCGGATTTGCTAATACGCAATTTCGATGACGTGGAGGTGGTGTCAGGGCCCACTTGGCGGAGCGTCGCAAATCTTCTTCGTCTGGTGGGCGCGTTGCTCGTGTTGCTGCTTCTTGCCGGCGGCAAAGCGTGGTTTTCGGAACGGACCGTACGCCGTCAAAACGCCGAGGCCGCCTACATCGAGCGCAGGCGGAGCCGCATTCTCGAGGACATCAACGGGTCGCGGCCTCTGGCGGAGATCATCGAGCAGATCACTGAGCTGGTTTCGTTCAAGTTGCGCGGCGTGCCTTGTTGGTGCCAGATTGCGGACGGAGCAAAGCTGGGAAATTGCCCAGCGAAGCTGTCAGCCTTCCGCGTCGTCCAAGAGCCGATTCGCGCCCGCTCCGGTCCGGCGCTGGGGGCTATCTATGCCGCTTTCGATCCTTTAATAAAACCGCGCGCTTTCGAGTCCGAGACTCTCTTGACGGCAGCGGGATTGGGATCCTTGGCAATTGAATCCCGGAAGCTCTATTCGGACCTTCTGAGACGTTCAGAATTCGATCTGCTCACCGACATTCACAATCGCTTCTCGCTGGAAAGGCGCCTGGACACGGAGATCGAAGAATCGCGCCAGGTTGCCGCCATGTTTGGGCTTATCTACATTGATCTTGACGATTTCAAGTTGGTGAACGATCTCTACGGTCATCGGGTCGGGGATCAGTTGCTGCAGGAAGTAACAGAACGGATGAAGCGCCAGTTGCGTCCGCACGACTTGTTGGCCCGGCTGGGTGGCGACGAATTTGCGGCGCTGGTTCCGGCCGTGCGCAGTCGCGCCGAAGTTGAAGAAATTGCGCTCCGCCTCGAAGGCTCATTAAACGACCCAATGACGATCGAGGGTTTCGTTCTGCGCAGCTCGGCAAGCTTCGGCATCGCCCTTTATCCCGAGGATGGAACGACGAAGGACAGCCTTCTAAATGCGGGCGATGCCGCTATGTACGTGACCAAGCGTATGAAACGCGAAGCTCAATAGCTCTGCAGAGGAAAAACGGATCGTCGGAGACCGATGTCAGCGAATCGGTGGCCGAAGCGGCATTGCGAATCCTTCGCCAGCGGTTGGAGTCCATTCACGGATACAGCATCGCTTGATGATTCCGCTGGTCACGCAGGGGTTTCTGCGCAAATTTCTCGCCATATCCAGGTGATGCACCCTTGAAAAGCACCATCGCGCCATCTGCCGGATTCGCGAATGCGCCGGTCAACACAAGTTTGATGGGCCAGCTCGTCTTCAATGCAAGATCGAGATGGGCATCGCGGAACTCAACGCCGCGAGAAGCGTATTACTCACTTGCCTCATAGAACAGAAGACAGTGGACGAGGATGTGCGGCTCCTTCCGCGTGCGGTTGTGACGCGTTATCCCATGGCGGCGAGAATCGCATCGGTGAACTGGCTGGTGCCAGCGGTGCCGCCAACGTCGCGGGTGAGTGTTTTGCGTTCGGTGTACACGGATTCGAGGGCCTTGTGCACCTTGTCGGCGGCGTCGGACTCGTCGAGGTGGCGGAGCATGAGGATGGCGGACTGGAGCAGAGCGGTCGGATTGGCCAGGTCTTTGCCGGCAATGTCCGGGGCGGAGCCGTGCACGGCCTCGAAGATGGCGCACTCGTGACCGAGGTTGGCGCCGGGGACGAGGCCGAGGCCGCCGACGAAGGCCGCGCAAAGATCACTGACGATGTCGCCGTAGAGATTTTCAAGCAGCAGTGTGTCGTACTGGTAGGGATTCATGACGAGCTGCATGCAGGTGTTGTCGATGATGTGTTCGCCGTAAAAAATCTCTGGGAAACCCTCGGCTACCTTGCGCGCGCAGCGGAGAAAGAGCCCATCGGAGAGCTTCATGATGTTGGCTTTGTGGATGGAGTGGATTTTCTTGCGACCATGCTTGCGCGCGTAATCGAAAGCAAACTTGGCGATTCGGGTGGAACCTTTTTCGGTGATGACCTTGATGCTCTCGACGACGCCGGGAACGACTTCGTGCTCCAGGCCGACGTATTCGCCCTCAGTATTTTCGCGGACGATGACGAGGTCGACCCCGGGCCACTTGGAGTCGAGTCCGGGAAGATTCTTGATGGGGCGGAAGTTGGCGAAGAGGTCGAACTGCTTGCGCAGGGTGACGTTGATGCTTTTGAATCCACCGCCAATGGGGGTAGTGACGGGCCCTTTGAGCGCGACCTTGTTGCGCTCAATGGACTTGCTGAGGTCGGCGGGAATGTATTCGCCGAAGATCTCGAAGGCCTCGGCGCCGGCGGCGAAGCGCTCCCACTCCCACCCGACGCCTGTGGCTTCGAGGATGCGGACAACGGCGTGGGTGACTTCAGGACCGATGCCATCGCCTGGGATGAGTGTGACTTTGTGGGTCTTCTTTTCGATCATTCAGATTAGCCTCTAGACTCTAGCTTATAGCCAGTGGTCTGGAGCGCTGAGCCGTGCCTTTTGAATGTGAGGCAAATGGGGCTGGATTCAGGTCTGGCGGCACAGATTCACAACCGGCCAAAGTAACGTGGTTTCCATTTCGGCAGATGTTGCGCATGCAATCGCCGATAAAATCTGCAAGGATTTTGTGGAAAACGAAAATAAGCGAGAGGGGGTGGGTTCGCCGGGCTCCCTCCGCAGAGCTTCATGGGGTCTTTGCCCGGGCGGGGACGCGGACCGCATGTTGCCGATAAAATCTGCAAGGATTTTGTGGAAAACAAAAATATTGGAGGGGGGTGGGGGGTACCTCTTTCCGATAGGGACCGTTCACATTCGTGACAGATTCTGTCGTTGTTGGTGACACCTCCGGCAAAGCGGTTTCTCCTCATCTTTAGATTGTGCGCGAGAAGGCGATAATCATCTGCAAATGTTGGGGCAATATCTTTTGAACCTCGACCTGGTTTGGCGGGGAGTTTGAAGGATGAGGCTCATGCGCTTCCAGGTCTTTGACGACGGCGGATGAGGCATGGGGTACGCAGTGTGGTGCGCATTGGCGCAATGACCGTTCCGCATCGATCACGGCGCATCGGATGGGTGCACGTGAGTGCGGCGGCCACTATCTTTGAGAGTGCTCGTCGCGGTAGGCCTGGAGGCTGGTGCGGCCGTCGGGAAGCTTCCAGCGGCGCGCGACGATGATCATCCAGACAAAGTTCAATGCGGCGATGACGCCGGCGATGCCCATCACCCATGGGAATCGAGGGCTTTTTAGATCGATGAGGTAAAGGGGCGCGAGCAGGATGACGATTTCGAGAGCTGCGAAGGCGAGAGCGAAGGCAAATTTGGACCAACTCCAGAGTCCTGCACGCTGCTCCTGCCGAATGCCGGCGATCACGACGATGATTTGGAAGACCGCGAATGCAATCCACATCATGGCAGCGGGTTCCTCCTACGAAAATGGACTGACGCGGGATTCAATAGGATTGACCGTTGCCGTGGACTTTGGTATCTCGCGTCCAGTTGCCGTAGAGGGTGCCGTTGGGGTCGGAGTTGGGGTTGTTGGTCTGGAACCACTGATTCTGGCCATTGGACCAGGTCTGGGAGTAGGAGCTTGACACCTTCGCCAGTCCGCCCGACCCGTTGACGGTCTGCTGATCGAGTGCGTAATCGACCCAGTCGGAGGCGGCTGTGGTTCGGGCATTCATGGCGTTGCTGGCGTTGTTCATCGCGCTGTGAAACTGCGATTCCTGCTGGGCCATGAAGGCTTCGTGGTTGCGGTTCATGGTCTGCTGAATCTGCTCGTACTGGGCATGGAGCATGTTGGCCTGGCGAGTTTCGGTTTCAGTGAGATTTCGAATGCGATCAGCGTTTTCGCGCGCCTGGCGCTGCAGGTAAGCCGCCTTCCACTGGTCATCTCCTGTCGGCCTGGTGAGATCATGCGCGTCGACGAGGGCAACGAGAGCGTCGAGTTTGCCCTTGGGCGCGCGGAGCACGTCGACATGGGCATCGCATCCACCGCCGCTGAATACGCCGGCCTGGTTGTTGGTCCGGCATCCGAGCCATACGCGCACGCGCTGTTCAATTACGAAGGAACCGTTGACGGTTTCGACGCGCAGTGCGGCGGTGTCGACGGTCGAGTGAAATCCGGGGGTGTGGTTGTTCGCGTTCATGGAAGTGGCGACATTTTCGACGCGTTCGCGATAGGGCTGCGCGATGCTCATGGGTCCCACCACGTGCACGCCGCCGGGGATCAACTCAACGAAATGATTGAGGAATTCCGCAGCCGACATCGTTCCCTTGTAAGGCAGGCAGCCGGGGATGGTATTCATGCGAATGGCGGGGTGAAAGCTCCAATTGAAGGCGGGGAGCAGACGAATTTCAGAGAGGCCATCACGTGAGTAGGCGCGGAAGGCAGGAAACGAATTAGGGTAACACTCCGGCCCGCGTACGACGGTGCCCTGGAACTGCCAGCCTGCAGGGATGCTGACGGTAAAAGCTTTCATGTTTCCCAAGTTGGGGTCGGCGATGGTTCCAGTACTGAGAGCCTGCGCGTTTGCGAGTTGCGCGAGGGAGCCAAATCCGCAAAAGACCAGTGCGAAGGAGATGGCTTTACGGAATGTAGTGTGAAGACTCATGAGACCTCTCCGATCAAGACTTCGCATGTGCAACCCAGGGGTGCGGCTCGATTGTGGGGACTGTAGGATGTCATCAGGGTTCTGTGAGAATAGGGTCGGGAAGTGGAGGGTGTCAACGAAAGAAGAGAAGCGGTGGTGCAGTTTAAGAGGAAGCATCCTTCGGATGCTGAAGCATGGGATTTGCTGATTCTGGTGTTGGATTGGGGATCGTGATCATCCGCCGTTGAATCGGAAGGCAATTCAAGTGTGGGGCAGGCGGGTTGAGTTGCTGCAGGTGCCGGCTTGGAGAACACTTATATATCACTCTGGTGAGGTTCGAAGAGGGGCGCGGCTCAGTCGCTGAACGGTGAGGAATTGTCGAAGAGCGGAAGTCGACGAAGCGGGCAAGAGAGATTCGGCTTATCGCCGAGGGATTTGCGCACCTTGCGCGGGCTGAAAACTCCGGTGCAGATTCAGAAGTTCATCGATGCACTGCAGTATCAGTATGCGAACACGGCGTGGTCTCCGCAGCGCGTATTGCGTGAGCGCAACGGACACTGCCTAGAGGGAGCGCTGCTGGCCGCGGCCGCGCTGCGTGTGAACGGCTATCCGCCGCTGCTGATGGATCTGGAGGCGGTGCAGGACGATGACCACGTAGTGGCCATTTACCGCAAAGGCGGCCTGTGGGGCGGCATTGCCAAATCGAATTTCGCAGGGCTGCGCTTTCGCGCGCCCATCTACCGTACGCTGCGCGAGCTGGCGCTGAGCTACTTTGAGCACTACTACAACCTGCGCGGCGAACGCACGCTGCGTGCTTACTCCGGCGCGGTGAATTTGGAGCGTCTGGACAGCCAGAGCTGGATGACCTCAGAAAAGAATGTCTGGTGCGTGCCGGAGCTTCTGATCGCAGCCCGGCACTACCCGCTTCTGCCCGACAAGGTGGCGCGCGCGCTGCCTCGCCTCGACCGCCGCAGCTTCGAAGCAGGAATGCACGGGTGGACCAAGCACTAAGGGCACCTGCGGTGCGGCCAACTTTCTGGAAGGCAATTCTCAGGGCTAAGGGCACCTGCGGTGCGGCCAACTCTATGGAGGGCAATTCTCAGGGCTAAGGGCACCTGCGGTGCGGCCAACTTTCTGGAAGGCACTCCTGAGGGTCTAAAGACGAAGGCGTTGTTCCTTCTGATGTTGGATCGGGGGCTGTTCTTCTCACCCTTGAATCAGAATGCGATTCAAGGATGGGGCACCTGGCTCTGTGAAGGCGAAGCTGGCCGGGGGTGCGACGCTGTGCTGCCGTCTGTCATCCACAAAGCCCACTTGATCGCTTCAAAGTACATCTTGCGGATGTCTGGGTCATTCCAGGATTCCTCAGTGTGGCCAAGCGTGGAGTAGAAGACCCGGCCTTTGCCGTACATCTTGCTCCAAGCCACGGGAAAATCGTGATCGGTGCGGTGAACGCGCGGATTGTTGAAGTCGAGCCTGCTTGGATCGAGGCTCAGCAGGACGTTCACCTCATCCCGGGACCACGCTTTCGGCTGATAGATCTCATCGTATTTGACAAACGCTTTCGGGAAGTGGCGCACCGCGGGAAAGTCAGGATCCTCATTGACGATTGGCGCGTTGAAGGTAGACCAGGGATGCTCGTCGAACCAGCCGCCGATCATCTCTCCGTATTCCGGCCAGGTGTAGTTGGTATCGAGAGCCGCATGGATTCCCACGAATCCCTTGCCATCGTCGTGGATGAACGAGAGCATGTCCTGTTTCTGGCTTGCGTCCATATCCAACTCGCCGGTGGTGCTGGCGAAGACGATGAGGTCGAAGTAGTCGAGATTCTTTGCATTATTTCCCAGCTTTTTCTTTGTCAGTAGTTCCGTGTCAGTGCGCAGCGTCGTATCCCACAGGCCGCTTTCCTTGCCAAGGTCGTAGATGGTGTTCATGGCGGAGGAAATCGAATCGTGCTCAAATCCCTTTGTCTCGCCGATCACGAGCACATGTTTCAAATGAATCTGCTTTGCGTGGGGCGCCGGAGGCAATGCGTCGTCGCTCTTCGATTGTGCCCAGGTGCAATGGCTCATCATGGCGGCGCAACAAATCATCAGGCCGCATGCAAGGGTCGGGAATTTCATTTGAGCGTGCAAAGGATTTCCTTTTCGGACCCGCTTTATCGGGTCGCCCGCAAAGCAACACGGTTTGCAAGTCGGCTCGACAGCCGCCGTTCGCCGGAGAATGCGGGTGACTTGACCATTCAGTTGGAGAATCCTGCCTGCTGGCGGCAGGGCGGCGTTTCCCGGTTCGGCAAGAAGTTTATCGAGCCGATGCCAAAAAGAGCAAACCGGTGACTCCTAGGGTGAGTTTATTTCGCGCTTATCGGGGTGAAGGGCGACTGATTGGTCCTGATTGTGTTGGCTTGATGGTCGACTTCACCATGAAGGACGTTGGCCTTGGGACGGGCTGCGAATTTGCTGCCGGCAGAGATGCCGGTCTTGACGGGGCGGGCGCGGGATCGGCGGGAGGAGCGCTGGTGGCCTGGTCCATTGTGATTGTCTTCCTGGTCGGCGAGGAACTGCTCGTCGGGGGTGGGCGGCGATGGCGGCGCGCATGAAGGTCATCCAGATGGGAAGGGCGGCGCGGGCGCCGGTTTCCTTTTCGCCGAGGGATTGCTCGTTGTCGTAGCCGACCCAGACGCCGCAGGTGATGGAGGGCGAGAAGCCGAGGAACCAGGCGTCGGTGAAGTCGCTGGTGGTGCCGGTTTTGCCGCCGAAGGGATGATTGAGCTGCGGCCACGGCGGCGCCGGTGCCGTGAGCGGTGACGGCGCGGAGGAGGACCATCATGGAGCGCGCTGTCTGCTCGCTGATGACTTCGTTGACTTCGGGGCGGTCCTGCCAGAGGGTGATGCCGTCGTAGTTGGAGACCTTGCGGATGAGGCGCGGGGTGACGCGGATGCCGTCGTTGGGAAAGACGGAGTAGGAGTCGACCTGCTCCTGGAGGGTGATTCCGGCGGCGCCGAGGGCGACGGGCAGGTAGGGCGGAATGTCGGAGGTGACGCCGAAGCGGTGCGCCATGTCGATGACCTTGTGGATGCCGACGCGCGCGGCGAGTTTGACGGCGGGAACGTTGCGCGACTCGGCGAAGGCGTTGATGAGAGTCATCGCGCCTTTGAAGTCGTTCTCGTAATTATGGGGAGCATATCCGCCGAAGTTGACGGGCGCATCGACGATGATGTCGGTCGGGCTTGGCGCCTTCTTCAATGGCCGTGGTGTAGACGTAGGGCTTGAAGCTGGAGCCGACCTGCCGTTCAGCCTGGGTGGCGCGGTTGAACTGGGAGAGCGCGAAGTCGCGGCCGCCGACCATGGCGAGGACGTCGCCGGTGGTGTTGTCCATGGCCATGAATGAGCCCTGCGCGCCGGAGTCCTGCTCCAGCGTGGCGCGGCGGGCAGCTGCCCTCCAGGACGTTGCTGAGATGGACATAGATGATGTCGCCGGGCTTGACGAGGGCGTCGCCGAAGCGCTGGCCGGTCCATTGCCAGTCGGCGGGGAGAAGGACGACCTCGCCGGAGCCGATGCGGGCGATGATTTCAAGGGGTAGGGCGCGGGTGACGACGGCATGGACGTAGTCGCCGGGGTCGGTGGCGGCGGCCCAGTCGGGATGCTTGTAGTCCTCGATGGTGGGCCGCTCGGCGAGGACATTTTCAAGCTTGCCCTTCCAGCCATGGCGGCGCTCGTAGGCTGCCAGGCCGTCGGGCACGGCGCGATTGGCGGTCTGCTGCAGATCGAGGTCGAGGGTGGTCTCGACGCGGAGGCCGTCTTCGTGGACTTCGTCTGATGCCGAAGCGCTTTTCGAGTTCGCGGCGGACTTCTTCCTGGAACCAGGGGGCGACGGTGGCATCGGGCTGCGAGATGTGCAGGCCGAGCGGCGCCTGCGGGCGACTGTGCGGCCTGCTGGTGGGTGATGACGCCGTCGGACTCCATCTCACTGAGCACGAGATTGCGGCGGCGCAGGGCTTTCTCAGGATTGAGCAGCGGGCGAATAGGCGGCGGGCGCTTTGGGCAGGCCGGCGAGCAGGGCGGCCTCGGTCAGATTGAGATCTTTGGCGTGCTTGCTGAAGTAGAACTCCGAGGCGGCCTCAAAGCCGTACATGCCGCTGCCGAGGTAGATCTGATTGCCGTAGAGGGTGAAGATCTGCTGCTTGGTGAAGGCGCGCTCAATCTGGATGGCGAGATAGGCCTCCTGCAGCTTGCGGGCGGCGGTGCGCTCGGAGGAGAGAAAGAGATTGCGCGCCAGCTGCATGGTGAGGGTGGAAGCGCCCTGAACGCGGCCGTGGCTGCGCAGGTCGTGCCAGAGGGCTCCGGCGATGCGGAGGACGTTGACGCCCCAGTGGGATTCGAAGCTCTTGTCTTCAATGGAGATGACGGCCTGGCGCAGGACGGGCGCGAAGCCGTCGTAGTTGACGACGACGCGGCGCTCGAGGGCGAAGGAGCCGATGATGCGGCCCTTGCGGTCGTAGAGGTCGGTGGTGGTGGAAGGGCGGTAGCGCTCAAGGTCGTTGATCTGCGGCAGATTGACGGAGTAGACGAGCATGAGGCCGGCGAGGGAGCCGGTGATGACGGCGAGGAAGAGCAGAGCCGTGAGAGCCACTTTGCCGGCGACCTTGCGGCGGCGAAGACCGGGACCGGCTCCGGGTCGAGGCGATGGGAGCGGCCCAGGCCGCGCGTGTTGATGAGAGGTCGATTGGGGGTGGGGCAGCCAAGAGCTTCAGGCCTCAGTGGGCGTCTCTGCGATCGCGAATCGCGAGAGGATGCCTCAGGCCTAAGGCTAGCACTGTCTGAGATGCAGAAAGGGCGCGCGCATGGCGTCAGGTACACGTTGACCAACTTGCGACGTCGGGCAAGAGCGACAAAACGGGCGAATCGAGCGGACAGCTTAGCTACGTTTTGGCTTTGAGCAGCGCAAGCGCTTTATCGAGCGGCTCATCGTCTTTGGGGGCGGTGTTTCGACGTCGAATGTCGTCATCAGAGGCCTGGCCCACTTGGACGGTGGGGGTGACGGCATCGTCCTGAATCTTCTTGCCGTCGGGGCCCTCGTATTTGGCCACGGTGAGCAGGAGGGCTGCGCCGTCGGGCAGCTCGATCGTCTTTTGCACCGAGCCTTCGCCGAAGGTGCGCTCGCCGACTACATCGCCGCGCTTGGCGCCTTCGATGGCGTCGGCGGTCAGTTCAGCCGCGCCATAGGTTCCGCGGTTGACGAGCACGGCAAGGGGAGCGCTGGTGATGAACTTTGAGGGATCGGCAGTGAAGGTCTGGGCGGGAAACTTCTGGCCTTCAAGCGTGGCCAGGGTGCCCTGATTGATGAAGAAGTTGGCGAGGCGGAGGCCCTGCGCGGCGTCGCCGTCGGAGCAGTCGCGCAGGTCGAGCAGAACCTTTTCGGCTTTTGGGGCTGCTTTGAGCTTGGCGGCGATCTCGTCGACGCGTGCCGCGGTGAGTTCGCCGGGCTTGAGGTAAAGGATGCTGGAGTTGTCATATTGCTGCTGACTGAGGGCGGGCGGGTCGGTGATGGTGCGGGTGAGGGTGAGCTTGTCGGGGTCGGGCTTGCGCGGGCGGACGACGGAGATGGTGACGGTAGTGCCGGGCTTGCCCTCGAGCATCAGGCGAATGACGGCCAGCGACAACTCGCGGGTGGATTGGTCGCCGATGGATTCGATGACATCGCCGTCGGCCAGGTGCTCCTTGTCGGCGGGCGAGCCGGGCACGACGGTGACGATGGTGGCATAGCCAAAGCGCTTGGAGACGGTGACGCCGATCTGCGCGACGCCGGTGGCCGGGCGATCCTTGTAAATCTTGTACTCGGTGGCGGTGAGATAGCTGGAGTCGGAATCGAGCGACTCGAGCAGGCCGTGCAGCGCGCCGGTGGTGACGTTGTTGATGTTGGGGTCGGTGACGTAGTCGCTCTGAATTCGCTTGAGGACCTCGGCGTAGACGTGCATCTGGCGGTAGGCGCCATCCTGTTCGCCGCCGGCGTGAACGCCGAAGAAGCCAAACTGGCCGAGGCCGAACCCCAGGCCGAGGGCGGCAAAGACAGCCGCGGCCAGGACGAAGACAAAACGCTGAAAGAATCGAGACACACACACCACCGGGGCGGCCCAAGGGGAACAGACCGCTCACTCTATAGACGCAATGATACCGCAAGCGGTAGGCAGAAGGTTGATGGGGGTTACGGAATAGTCCGCTCCGGCCCACCTGATGGTACCGCTTGCAATCCGCCGAAGTGGCTGGTTTCGTCGCGTTTTCGTCCGCCGAGATACGCGTCAGTTCGGCGACAACGCGCTCCAGTTCCTCGACGATCCGGTTGGTTCTCGCTGACTTGAAGATGTTGAGGAGTGCATCGAAGTACCAGAGTTGCTGGTCGCGGCCGCGCTTGAAGCGCTTCCAGACTTCGGGGCCAATCATGCGGTAATCGTCGAGGATGGTGCGGGCGTTGTAGAGTTTGTCGGCGGCGGAGATGAGCTGGACATCACGCCTTCTCAGTGCGAAGGCGGCGAAGATAAGCTTCCTTGCGCTTTTCCCAGGGCTCTTTTTTGTTGGGGTCCTCGGCAAGCGTGTCGGAAAGCCCTTCGACCATGCGCGCGACGTCGGAGCCGAAGTTCTGCTGGATATCTTCAAGCCGGGTTGCGCCGCCGTGGTCTTCGACTGCGTCGTGCAGGAGGGCGGCGATGACCATGTCTTCGGTGACTGGAACCGAGGCAATGACCGGCTTCGCCCATGACGAGGGAGGCCACTCCAGGAGATGCGCCATGAAGGGGATGCCGGTGCCTTTGCGGCGCTCGATGTGAAGATGGCGGGCATAGTCGATCGCGCCTGAAAACCTGTCAGTCAGGTGAAGTTGTTGAGTTTCCATGATGTTACCTCCCTTTTTCCGATGTGGCTTTGCCGGGTCCACGTGCTTTGGAGCAGGGCCTGGCGCTGCCGCGGAGTTCACCCGGCGAACCTGGAAATGCGGCTAAGTTGTTGAACGAATTTGGTGGCGGAGGGCAGGATCGAACTGCCGACCTTGGGGTTATGAATCCCACGCTCTAACCATCTGAGCTACTCCGCCGGGAGGGCTGCGGCAGCAATGGCCGCACCAATCTAGATGATACGGGGGGTTGGATTTGGGGTCAAACGTTGCGGGAGGATGGCGGCATCGGGGCGGCGATGGAGGCGGGACGCGCCGGCTGCTGTAGACTCGCCTGCATGAGCAAGTTGCGCATTGCCGGGGTGATTCCGGCGCGGCTCGAGTTCGACGCGGCTGAGCCGCAAGGTGCTGCGCGAGATTGCCGGGCGGCCGATGGTGGAGTGGGTGTGGCGCGCGGCGCAGGCAAGCGGGCTGATGGATCCGGTGGTGGTGGCGACGGATTCGGACGAAGTGGCGGCGGTTTGCCGGGCGCACGGGATTCCGGTGGTGATGACTTCGCCGGAGTGCGCGAGCGGGTCGGATCGGGTGCGGGAAGTGGCGCGACAGATCGATGCGGATATTTACGTGAACATCCAGGGCGACGAGCCGACGCTGACGGCGGAGTTTTTTCGGCCGCTGCTGGAGTTGTTTGAGCGGCCGGAGGTGGAGGTGGCGACGCTGGCGGTGCCGCTGCCCGCCGGAGGAGTTCGACAACCCGAATGCGGTGAAGGTGGTGACGGCGCTGGACGGGCGGGCGCTGTATTTTTCGCGGGCGACGATTCCGTTTGATCGGGATGGGACCGGGTTTGCCGGCTATCGCAAGCATCTGGGGATTTATGCGTACCGCAAAAGCGCGCTGGAGCGGTTTGCGGCGTTGCCGCCTTCGCCGCTGGAAAAGCTGGAACGCCTGGAGCAATTGCGGCTGCTGGAGAACGGGATTGCGGTGTACGTGGCGGAGGCGCCGGGGGACACGATCGGGGTGGATACGGAAGAGGATCTGGCGCGGGCGGAGGAGGTGTTGAAGCGCGGGCGAGCTTAGCTTAGCTCCTAGCTTCTAGCTACTAGCTCATTGCGGCTCGCTGCGTTCCTGACTCCGAACGAGAGGGAGACTGATTCAGGCACGGAAATCGGAATTACGCGCAAGAATCGGAGTGCGTGCGAGGGTCGCCATCGGCGACGATGATTTCCATGAACAGCAGACTCAAATCGCGAGCGTAGGCGGGCCGGGACTGGCGGCGCGCTCGATCCAGAGACGGCGTGGACAGCAGGTTTTGGCGCGGGATCCAACGGCTGCGTTTTTCTATGCGGTGACGACGACGGGCGTGTTTTGCAGGCCGGGCTGCAGGAGCCGCCGGCCGCTGCGAGAGAACGTGCGGTTCTTTGGATCGGCAGAGGCGGCGCGGGCGGCGGGGTTTCGCGCGTGCAAGCGATGCGCCTCTGCGGGGGTCGGACCTTTGGATGGGGTGCGAGGCGGGTTGGACAAGGTTCGCGCGCATCTTGAGGCTCATGTGGATCGGCCGGTGCGGCTTGCGGAACTGGGGCGCGTGGCGGGGATGAGTCCGTTCACGGTGCAGAGGCTGTTCAAGCAGGGGCTGGGCGTGAGCCCGCTGCAATATCAGAGGGCGCTGCGCGCGGGCAACCTGCGGGGTGCACTTAAAAAGGGAGGCAGCGTGACGGACGCGATTTATGCGGCTGGATTTGGTTCGTCGAGCCGCGCGTATGAGGGCGCACCGCTGGGAATGACGCCGGCGCGGTTTGCACAGGGCGGGAGCGGCGAGCGGATTGGGTGGGCGACAGCGCGCTCGCCCTTTGGCTGGGTGGTTGTGGGAGCGACGGAGCGCGGGCTGTGCTGGCTGGCGCTGGGGGCGACGAGCGCCGAGGCTGAAGCGAGCTTGCGCGAGGAGTTTCCGGCGGCGGAGCTGCGGCGCGATCCGTCGCTGAGGCGACTTGTGGATGCGGCGCTGGAGAGCGTGCGCGAGGGGTCAGACCTGGGACGCGGAAACGGCCAGGCCGAGCAGCTGGATTTGCGCGGAACCGTATTCCAATTGCGGGTGTGGCAGGCGCTGCGCCAGATTCCGCGCGGCGAGACGCGCACGTATAGCCAGTTGGCGCGCGAGATGGGGATTCCGAAGTCAACCCGCGCCGTGGCTAGGGCCTGCGCGACGAATCGCGTGGCGCTGGTGGTGCCCTGCCATCGCGTCGTGGGCGCGAGCGGTTCGCTTACCGGCTATCGCTGGGGTGTGGAGCGCAAGAGGCGATTCTGGAGGCGGAGCGTCACTCGCACTAAGTGTCACAATCGTTGCGCCGCGGGCGAACGCCTGGCGGCTATACTTCCGGCATGATTCCAATCGGGTCGCACCCGGTGTGGCATCCAGTGTTTGAAACGCTGGCCTATGCCACCGGCTATTGGGTGTATCGGCGCATGCGCACACGGCAAGGCGATATAGTGGCCGAGCCGCAGCGCTGGACGGTGTTGGCCGCCGCCGCGGTTGGTGCGCTGATTGGCAGCCGGGTGCTGGGCCTGGCGGAGCAATGGCCCACGGTGCTGGCGGCGTGGCGGGCGGGACACTTGCTCGCGATGCTCGTTTCGCCGGGCGGCAAGACCATTGTGGGCGGGCTGCTGGGCGGGTGGCTGGGCGTCGAAATCATTAAAAAATTCAACGGCATCAAGCGCAGGACGGGTGACCTGTTTGCGCTGCCGTTGTGCGTGGGCATCGCGGTGGGGCGCGTGGGTTGCCTGGTGGCGGGACTGGCCGATGATACGTATGGAAAGCCGACGAGCTTGCCATGGGCGGTTGACCTGGGGGATGGGATCGGGCGGCATCCGGTGCAGGTGTACGAGATTCTATTTCTGATTGTGCTGGGAATGGTTGTGAGTACGAAGGCGCAGTTGCCGGAGGGGGCGCGGTTCAGGATTTTTCTGGGAGGGTATCTGGCGTGGCGGCTGGTGATTGATTTTTGGAAGCCACAGCCGTTGATTGGCGGGATGAATTTGATTCAGTGGAGCTGCATTGCGGGGCTGATGGTTTTAGGGGTTTGGTCTGTGTTGGACATGCGAAGCAGGCTCAGGGAGGCGCATGAGTACGTCGCCAGGTAGGCGGATTTCCTTTGCAAAGGTCGTCGTGGTGCTGGCGGTAGTTTTCGTCATTGGGCTGGGGCTGTGCGGGCTGGACGCGACTGTGCTGGCTCGGTTTCGCAACCTTCATGAAGAATTTGGTCCGAATACGTTTGTGGGTACGATCGGGGCGTTCGCGCTGGTGCTTTCGGCACTTGGACTTGTGGTCACGACGATCGCGTGGGTGTTGACGGCTGTGGTGAGCGGAGTGAGCGGCAAGGAAACCGTGCCGCAGAAGCTGTTTGGCGATGAAGAGGAAACCAGGCATGACGATGACGGAGTCAGGCATGACGATCCGCGTTAGACTCGGTGCGTACGGAGAGTGGAAGAGATGACCAAGCCGCTGGTGGACCGAATTCCGTTTGCGAAGATTTTGATTGGATTTGTGATCGTTTTTCTCGTCTCGTTGGGGCTGTGCGGGCTGAGCGTCGTGTCGATGGGGCACGCGGGAGGAGCACCGAGTGGTGGTGGAATGCCGGAGAAGGCGCTGGTCATTGGCATTGTGTGCATGGTTGTCTCTGTGGTGGGGGTGCCGCTTACAGCCGTGATTTGGGTGGTGATGACGGTGGTGAGCCGGTCGATGCATAAAGACTCTGAGCCGCATTAGGTTTCTGGTAGCCGCGGCAAGGATGGAGATTTGAATGACTGAAAAGCTAAGGCCGTATCTGTTCTATGACGTGGCGATTTCGATCTGCTCAACCTGCTACAAGCGGGTAGACGCGAAAATTGTGTTCGAGGATGGAAAGGTCTGGATGCTGAAGCGGTGCCCGCAGCATGGGCATGCGCGGGTGCTGGTGGCGGACGATGTGGACTACTACCGGCGGTCGCGCGAGGTGTTTATCAAGACGCCGGAGCAGCCCATGGTCTATAACACGCCGGTGAAATATGGCTGTCCCTATGACTGCGGACTGTGCCCGGACCACGAGCAGCATAGCTGCCTGACGCTGGTGGAGATTTGCGACGCGTGCAATTTGACCTGTCCGATTTGTTACGCGGGGAGCGGGCAGCATCGGACGGAGTTTCGCACGTTGGAGCAGGTTGAGGCGATGCTGGATTGCGTGGTGCGGAACGAGAAGCAGCCGGACGTGGTGCAGATTTCGGGCGGGTGAACCCACGCTGCATCCGGATTTCTTTCGGATTCTGGAGATGTGCAAGGAGCGGCCCATCCGGCACCTGATGGTGAATACGAACGGGATCGCATTGCGCAGGACGAGGAGTTTGCGAAGCGGCTGGCGGGATTCATGCCGCAGTTTGAAGTGTATCTGCAGTTTGACTCACTGCAGCGCGAGCCGCTGATGCAGTTGCGGGGCGCGGACTTGAGAAGCATCCGCGAGAAGGCGCTGGAGCGGCTGAATCGGCTGGGGATTTCGACCACGCTTGTTGTGACGGTGGAGCGCGGCGTGAATGACGGCGAACTGGGTGCGATTGTGGAGTATGCGCTGGAGCAGCCGGCGGTGCGCGGAGTGACGTTTCAGCCGGTGCAGCAAGCGGGGCGGGTGCAGGGATTCGATTCGGCGCAACACCGGTTGACGCTGACGGAAGTGCGGCGAAGGATTCTGGAACAGACGAAGGTGTTTCGGCCGGAGGATCTGATTCCGGTGCCGTGCCATCCGGATGCGCTGGCGATGGCGTATGCACTGAAGATGGGCGGGAAGGCGGTTCCGCTGACGGGGATGGTGCCGCCGGAGGTGCTGATTGACGGGGCGAAGAACACGATCGTCTACGAGCAGGAGGCGGGGTTGCGGGAGCATCTCTTCAAGCTGTTTGCGACCAATCACTCGCCAAGCTCGCAGGCATCGACGCTGAAGGAATTACTCTGCTGCCTGCCGAAGGTGCTGATGCCGAAAGAGCTGGGCTACAAGAATCTGTTTCGGATTCTTATCGTGCAGTTCATCGACGCGGAGGCATTTGATGTGCGCAGCGTGAAGAAGAGCTGCATTCATATTGCGCACCCGGACGGGAAGCGGCTGATTCCCTTTGATACGTTCAATATGTTTTATCGCGGGGAGTTGGAGACGACGCGCCTAGCGGAGTTGCGGAGGGAAGAACTGGCGGCGGTTTGAGGTTCGTGCAATCCCAGGTCTCAGAATCGAGACCCGGGGCACCCACGTTCGAGCCGAAATCTGCGTGGCGAGTTACAGGCGCGCGCCGCCGGAGGCCTGTATGGTCTGTCCGCTGACCCAGTAGGAGTCGTCGGAGGCCAGGAAGGCGGCGATGTCGGCGATGTCCTGAGGCTGGCCAATGCGGCCGAGTGGCGTTTCAGCTTCGGTCTGCTTTTGGAAGTGGCTGCCGATGAAGCCGGCTGCGTGGACTCCTTCAGTTTCGACCATGCCGGGATTGAGCGCATTGACGCGAATCTGCTTGGGGCCCAGTTCCTTGGAGAGAGAGACGGTGATGGAGTTGACCGCGCCCTTGGTGCCTGCGTAGACAGCCGCGGCGGCGATTCCCGAAGCTGCGACGGAGCCGATGTTGATGATGCTTCCACCTTTTGGATCAAAGTGCTGGAGTGCTGCCTGCGTGGTCAACAATAGCCCAAGAACGTTGAGGTCAAACTGCTTCTTGTAGTGGCTGGGCGTTACGGCTTCGATAGGGCCGAACTCGTAGATGCCTGCGTTGTTGACGAGGACGTTGATGGGGCCGAGCTGCTTTGCCACCGCGTTGATGAGCGGCCCAATGGATTCGGGGTTGGAAAGGTCGGCCTGGATTGCGATGGCCTTGCCGCCGGCTGCCTTGATTTCAGCGACGACTTTCTCTGCAGCGGCCTTGCTGCCGGAATAGTTGACCGCGACGGATGCGCCGCGTGCTGCGAGTTCGCGCGCGATGCTGGCGCCGATGCCCTTGGACGCGCCTGTTACCAATGCGACTTTGCCTTGAAGATTGTTCATGATTCCGCTCCTTGTATCAAATCGTCATTGTTTCGACATTTCGATAACCGTCTAATTGATTACGGAAGGGCAGAAATGGATTCAGGAGCTTTGTGGAAATCTTTTTGAGGTGATTTCAGCGGTTGGTGCAGGGGGTCTGTTCGAGGGCAGACAGGGTGGCGGCTACGGATTGAAGGACGCCGGGTTTGAGGGTGAGGAAGTGGAACTTGCCCTGGCGCTCGACGTGGATGAGGCCGGCGGTTTCGAGTTCCTTGATGTGGTGGGAGAGGGTGGCGGCGGAGATGGGGAGGGTCGCACGGGCCTGGGCGCAGCCAAGGGGGCAGTTGGCGGCGGCGATCTTCTGAAGCAGCTCAAATCGGCGCGGATCGGCGAGGGCCTTGAGGATGGTGGTGCGGCGGGCGCGGGTGAGACGGACGGTTTTCAGGGTTGGTGTGGTTGATCGGCCTAGCACAGTGGCGGTCATTGTCGTGCTCCGTTGATTGGATGCAATGGTAGCGCAGTTGGATTGGTGGCCTTGTTGGGGAAGTGAAAAGCAACCGCAGATTCTTCGACGCCCCGTTCGCTGCGCTCAGGGTCGCTCTGAATGACATTGCTGGTTGGGGTTTTGCGGTTTCCCACCCTTTCCGCAGAAAGACGCGGAAAGGATGGGGCACCCAGGTTCGCGCGCGATATGAGGGTCGTGTGTTAACCCGGTTTGTTGGCGACGGCGAGGAGGGTTTGGAACTGGGGAGTTTCGGGCTCCTTGTCGACTACGGAGGTTTGGACATTGGAGAAGCCTGCCTTCTCGAGCATGGATTCTAGGTCGGACTTCGCTGAAGCCGAGCCACTCGTCGGCGTAGAGTTCGCGGGCTTCTTCGAAGCGGTGCTTCTGCAGATCGAGGACGACGATGCGGCCGCCGGGACGGAGGATTCTGAAGGCATCGGCGACGGCGCGTTCCGGATGCAGGGCGTGATGGAGCGACTGCGAGAAAAAGGCGAGGTCGACAGCGGCGTCCTTGATGGGGATTTCTTCCATGTCGCCGACGCGGAAATCGAGATTCTTGATGCCGTGGCGGCGGGCCTGTTCGCGGCCGACTTCGATCATTTTGGCGGAGGAGTCGACGGCGATGACTTTTTTAGCCTGCTGGGCCAGGAGAAGCGAGAAGGCTCCTTCGCCGGCGCCCAGGTCGGCGACGATCATGGGGGGCATGAGGCGCAGGAGCGCTTCGGCGAGGCTCTTCCATGACTTGCCGGGGACGTAGTTCTTGCCGAGGCGGCCTGCCACGGAGTCAAAGAAGGTGCGCATCTTGTCTTGCCGTTTTTTGACGACGCGGCGCATGGCGGCCTGGTCGTGGGCGGCTTCGGGAATCTCTTTGCGCGCCTGGTCGAGGAGCCCTGCGAGGATTTTTTCGGCGGGCACGGATTTCTTGAACTGGTAGAGACTGCTTTTGCCGGTGCGGCGGTCTTCGACCAGGCCGGCCTGCTTGAGCTGGGAGAGGTGGGTGGAGATGGTGCTTTGGCCCATGACGAGGATTTCCTGCAGCTCGGCGACGGAGAGCTCCTCGCCCTGCAGAAGCAGGAGGATACGGAGCCGGTTGGGATCGGCGACGACGCGGAGGATTTTCACAATTGACGGCATAGGCGAAATCTGTTACATATCAACATATCACGATAGGACGATGTAAGGGTAAGTGAAGAAGTGAAGAAGTGAAGAAGTGAAGAAGTGAAGAAGTTAAGAAGTGAACGGGTGAAGAAGTGAAGAAGTGAAGAAGTGAAGAAGTTAAGAAGTTAAGAAGTGAATGAGTGAAGAAGTGAGCGGGCAGGACAGTTCGCATCGTCGGACGAAGTACTGATTGAGGCGGGCTTCAAGAGTTCAGTCATCGGGAATTTACTTTAAGGAGAATGGAAATGGCGACAGCAGCGGTGGAAACCACGGATATGGCTTACAAGGTAGCGGATATGGGGTTGGCGGACTGGGGCCGGAAAGAGATTGCGATCGCCGAGCACGAGATGCCGGGGTTGGTTTCGATTCGCAACAAATATGCCGCGGAGAAGCCGCTCGAAGGCGTGCGGATTACCGGCTCGCTGCACATGACGATTCAGACGGCGGTGCTGATTGAGACGCTGGTAAGCCTGGGCGCGGAAGTGCGCTGGGCGAGCTGCAATATTTTTTCGACGCAGGATCATGCGGCGGCGGCGATTGCTGCGACTGGCGTGCCGGTGTTTGCGTGGAAGGGCGAGTCGCTGGAAGAGTACTGGGACTGCACCTATCGTGCGCTGAACCACAAAGGCGGCAAGGGGCCGCAACTGGTGGTGGATGACGGCGGCGACGTGACACTGCTGATTCACAAAGGCTATGAGTTGGAAGAAGGCGACCAGTGGGTGTATGGGCCGTCGGGGAATCACGAAGAGCAGGTGATCAAGGATCTGCTGAAGAAGGTTTATGCCGATGATCCGCAACACTGGCACAAGGTTGCGAAAGAATGGCGCGGCGTTTCAGAAGAGACGACGACGGGTGTGCATCGCCTGTACAAAATGATGGAGCAGGGCAAGTTGCTGGTTCCTGCGATCAACGTGAACGACTCGGTGACGAAGAGCAAGTTCGATAACCTCTACGGCTGCCGGGAGTCGCTGGCGGACGGCATCAAGCGCGCGACGGATGTGATGGTGGCGGGCAAGGTGGCGGTGATCTGCGGGTACGGCGATGTGGGCAAAGGGTCGTCGCACTCGCTGCGTGGAATGGGCGCACGGGTGATTGTGACGGAAGTGGATCCCATCAATGCGCTGCAGGCGGCGATGGAAGGATTTGAAGTGGCTCCGGTGGAAGACACGCTGGGGCGGGGCGACATCTACGTGACCTGCACGGGGAACGTGGACATTATCACGCTGGAACACATGAAGAAGATGAAAGACCAGGCGATCGTGTGCAACATCGGGCACTTCGACAACGAGATCCAGATGGACAGGTTGAACCAGGAAGCTGGCGTGGAGAAGCTGAACATCAAACCGCAGGTTGATAAGTACACCTTTCCAGATGGGCATTGCATTTTTGTGCTGGCAGAGGGACGGTTGGTGAATCTGGGCTGCGCGACTGGACATCCGAGCTTTGTGATGTCGAACAGCTTTGCCAATCAGACGCTGGCGCAGATTGACCTTTGGAAAAATAAGGACACCTACAAGGTGGACGTCTACGTGCTGCCGAAGCGGCTTGATGAAGAAGTGGCGCGGCTCCACCTGGAAAAGATCGGCGTGAAGCTGACGACACTGACGCCGAAGCAGGCCGAATACCTGGGTGTATCGGTGGATGGGCCTTACAAGGCGGAGAACTACAGGTACTGAGAAGAAGTGAAGAAGTGAAGAAGTGAATGAGTGAGAGAGTGAAGAAGTGAAGAAGTGAATGAGTGAGAGAGTGAAGAAGTGAACTGCGGTTGGGTTTTGGGCTGAGCATCCTTGGTTTCCCAGGTCTTAAATGTGAGATCTCCACCCCAGTGACGAAGACCTGTCGCTGGGGCCCTGGTCCCGGGGCGCCCGGCAGCAAATGGAAGAATGATTTATTGCCATGAAATACGACGATGCATCGTGGCACTATGGGGGCGATTTCCCAAAGGATTTGCCGCAATCGGCCGGGGCGACGCATACAGGAATGTTTGTCGCGTGGGCCTTTTTGACCGGTCTTGCCGGCGATATTTTTATTTCGGACTTTCCCAATGAAATTTCCAAGTTGCGCTCACGGTCACTGACCCCCGGTAGATTCTTTTTAAGTGCTTGTGATGGGAAATTCGGCGATGAAGATCTGAACGACGTGGGCAATTCTTTCGCGCAGACCTACTTCGATTTTGAAACAGGGAAGTACGTTGCGGATTATGATGCGACGCTGGGGGGCGATTTACCGACCCTCTATCATGTGCAGGATACATGGGAGAACTTTGATCGCTTGAAACCACTACTCGACCAACGTTTTGCAGAGTGGAGGGCGAAGTGAAGCAATCTTCGCCGCTCAGTTTCTCCTTTGAGTTGTTTCCGCCGCGCACGCAGGAAGCCATGGCAAAGCTGCCCGCCGTGATCAGCCAGCTTGCCGCGGTGGGGCCGGACTTTTTCTCGGTGACGCACGGCGCAGGCGGGTCGGACCAGGATGGCACCTACGAGACCCTGTTAACGGTCGTTGAACACTCGGGGACGGAAGTTGCGCCGCACCTGACCTGCGTGGGCTCGACGCGCGAGCACATAGCCGCGCATCTTGCGCGCTATCGTGAAGCGGGCGTGAAGCGAATTGTGGCTCTACGCGGCGACCTGCCGGCTACGGCAATGAGTTCGGCGGCACCTGGGGAGTTCCACTACGCGAATGAGCTGGTGAGTTTTATTCGCGCGACGCATGGGGACGCCTTCAAGATCGAGGTTGCGGCTTATCCGGAGATGCATCCGCAGGCGGCCAACCCTGGCGCGGACTTCGACCACTTTTGCCGCAAGGTGGAAGCGGGTGCAGACGGGGCGCTGACGCAACTGTTCTATAACGCGGATGCCTACTTCCACTTTTTGGATCGCTGCGAAAAGGCCGGGATCACTATTCCGATTGTGCCGGGGATTATGCCGATCACAAGCTTTGCCAACACGGTGCGGTTTTGCGGTGGCTGCGGCGCGGACCTGCCGCGCTGGGTGAAGCTGCGTCTGGAAGAGATGCAAGACGACAAGCCTTCGCTGCTGGATTTTGGCTTGGATGTGGTGACGCGGCTGTGCAAGACGCTGTTAGAGAATGGCGCGCCGGGACTACATTTCTACACCATCAACCAGGCGGACCCTACTTTGCGGCTTTGGAAGAACCTGGGGCTGCGCGTGGCCGGGACGCCGACTCGTTTCTAGCACTACGGTTAAACTTCGCAAGAAGTCTAGAGCGTGTTTCAAAAACGTTTGTCCCGAGCCCGGTTGTTATTCCTCAGGGGTTAAAACCCCTCATTCCTGCTGCCTTTTTCGGCCCGGCTAAAGCCGTGCCCTTGTTACAAAACTGATTTTTGAAACACGCTTTAGAGAAACGGCAGGGGCCCGGGCCTAAACAGGCTCCGGAAAAACTCTAGATTTCGGGCGAAAGGGGTGAGAAAGCCCGTCCGCTGCTAAAGCCGGCTTGGATTCTGCTGGCTTTGTGCGGGGGTTGAAACCCCCGCCTCCTTCCGAATCGAGTTTTTCCGTAGCCTGTGAAGCCCCCAGCTCCTTCCGGAATCGTCGAGCTACAACTGTAGTGCTAGAGCGATTTCGATTCACTTGTTGACATCGCCGGCATCGTGCAAGGTGGCTCTTTCTTAGGGGAAAAGCCACTCCGCTTCTCGGTTTCTGTAAAGAGCAGAATCGAAACCGCTGTAGCTTTTTGCGCCAGCGAGTGGACGTCGGCGCTGAAAGCCAGGCCGGCCGAACCGTTAGTCGAAGAAGGTGGCTTTGACGCGTTTGGAGCTGACGAGGTAGCCGATCCAGATGGAAGCGCCCACAGTGACGCTTTCGGCGCTGGCAGAAAAGCCGTGCGTGCCCAGCAGGACGTCACTGGCATGGCTGCGAAAGAGAATATAAATCGCGTGCACGCCTATAAAACCGATCATCAGCCTGGGGAACGCCTTGTTCCTGCGGTAGAAGAGATAATTCAACCCAACGAGACAAATAAAGAAGATTGTGTCGGCGACGATTTGAGAGACCATGAGCTTGGTTGTGGCGGGGTGGTCGGCGAGCATCTGCCCGAACCCGCCGCCATATAAGGTGCTGAGATCGGAAGAAACCCTGTATACGTCTTCGATCGGGATGAGCAAAAGGGCGAAGGCGACCAGGATGAGCCATCCACCAATTCCACTCAGATCGCTGCGAGCGCCTGAACCTGAATTGCCGCGAGCTTTCAAATTGGAATCGCTGTGAGCGGTGGCCATTGACGGTTGAAGGTCAGAGACCGGGGCCGGGTCTTCGACGGGGGCTCCGCATTGGGCGCACGCCAAGGCGCGGTCGGCGAGCGGAGCAAAGCATTTGCGGCATATGACTTGCATAGGCTGATTTCGTAAACGATGTTCCCTCAATCTCGACTGGCCGTCAAGCGCGATGGGGGAGGAAAGCAGCGCACGGGACCATCCGAGCAAACAAGGCCGGCCCCACGCTGCGGCTTGGGGAGAATCGGGGGTTGACAGGGCGCGGGTAAGAGGCAAGCGCCGGGAAAAAGATTGAAGTGGAGTTGAACATAAAGGCTCCGTCGAGTTTTCTGACCGTGTGATTCCATCCTTTGAAGATGATGCTTTCCCATGTCTCAGAAGCGAGACATGGGCCACCCATTTTCTTACGAGTTGCTCAGGATGATAGCGGCAGAGGAGCGGGAGTGCTTTCCCACCCAAACCGCAAATGCGCGGTTTGGATGGGGCACCCATTTTCGTGCAAGATCGAGCGGTCAAGACCTAGTGATGGGGCTTTGGAGCTTTGTGGGGGCGCCTGCGGGCGACCACTCGCTGATAGATGCGCCAGGTCATGCTGTGCAGCAGGCTGGTCTGTTCGGCTTTGAGAGCGGCGTAAGAGCGGCGGACGTAGAGATCGAATTCCGGAGGCCAGCCGATGGTGGAGCGGCGCTCAGAGTAATCGCCGTTTGCCCACTTGGCGAGGACGGCCTTGTAGCCCACGACGTGCGTGACAAAGTCGAGCAGGCACTGGGGCATCTGCTCCTCGATGATGAGGTGAGCCTTCTCAATGATGACCTTCTCGCGGACGTCGTTGAGGGGCATAAAGATGGTGGTCATCCACAGCATCCACTCCTTCATCTCCTCATCGAGGATGGGAAAGCTTTGGGTCTTGCCCTGTTTATTGAGGAGTGAGCGGTAGGCGATGTTGCCGGCCTCTGAGGCGACGTAGAGGGGGCCATAGAACTCATTGAGGCGCTTGTTGACCAGGTCGAGCTTGTCGCGACGGCGGGCCAGCATGCGCGCGCTGAGGAAGGTGACGAGGTAGCCTGCAAAGGCGAGGATGATGGTGAGGATGGCCGCGTTTTGGGAGAGGCTGAGAGTGGTGAACGAGGATGGGTCCATGGCTTGTCTTGCCTTCGCGGAGAGTATACGCGTGGACGAGATTGCGGAAATGTGATGGTGCGCAGGCCCAGCGTCCTTTCCGGGAAGTTCTTATCCGACATTTACGAAGAGCAACCGCAGATTCTTCGACTCCCCGTTCGCTGCGCTCAGGGTCGCTTAGAATGACAACCTTTTTTGGTGCTCAGGATGACAACATTACTTATTCTGCGAACCTTAGAGACAGGACACCTGCGACGCAGGTCCAGATTGCTATTTCTGCGCTTTGGCGAGATTGGTCTTTGCTTTTTCGGGAATTACTTTGATCTCGAAGAGTTTTGGCCAAAGTTTGCCGGTGACGAAGAGGCGGTCGTGCACGGAGTCGTAAGCGATACCGTTGAGCACGGCTTCAGGAGTGGAACGCTCGGAGTCAGGAAGCAGGCCGGTGAGATCGATGGTGCCAAGCACTTTGCCGGTCGTCGGTGAGATGCGGGCGATGCGGTCGGTGTGCCAGATGTTGGCGTAAATCTGGCCGTGGATGTACTCGAGTTCGTTGAGCTGTGTGACCAGGGCGCCATGGTCTTTGACGATAATGTGCCGGATTTCGTGAAAGGTTGAGGGGTCGAGGAAGCGCAGGGTCGCGCTGCCGTCGCTGAGGATCAGGTTCTTGCCATCCTGCGTGAGTCCCCAACCGTCGCCGGGATAGGGGAGTGTGTGCAGAAAGCGAAATGTCGAGCGGTCGTAGACGAGCACGATGTGATTCTGCCAGGTGAGCTGGATGAGCGTGTTGCCCCAGTTTGTGAGGCCTTCGGCGAAGTACTGGCTGGGCACGTCATCGAACTGCTGGATGCGGCCGGTTTCAACGTCTTCCAGGCGCAGGGAGGAGTGGCCGGTGAGGCCGGTGCTTTCGTAGAGATGGCCATCGACGAAGACGAGGCCCTGAGTGAAAGCCTGCCGATCGTGCGGGTAGGCGTGGACGACGCGATAGGTGTCGGCGGCGGAAACGTGCGCGGCGGTAAAGGTGAAAAGGGACAGCGCGAGAGTCACATAGAAAAAGCGCTGAAAGGATAACCGGACGATACGGAGCTTCATTGGCCCCCGTGGAAGCGTCCGAAAGTACGGGCCGACATGACGGACATGACGAGCATTCCGGCGCCGATGACGACGACGTGCAGCGAATTGAACGGGTTAAAGATGCCAACCCGGAAGATGAGGCAGTAGGCGACAGCGAGATTGAGGAATCCCCAAAGCACATTGATGGTGGAAGAGGACAGGCCCTTGCCCGGCGGCTTTGCGAATGGAGTTTGGAAGGGGCGGCCGGAGACGCCGTTGCCGATATGGGGCAGGCTGTTGGCGAGGAACGCCCCGCCGAAGAAATACGCCAAGTATTGATACAAGTGCATAGATTCCTACTTCAGTCTGCCAAGGCAAACGCTCACCTCAATTCTAGTGTGGTGAGTCTCGATAGTTTGTTGAAGAACAAAAGCAGATTCTTCGACTCACCACCCCCGAACTGAAAAGCGTTCGGGGGCCCGTTCGCTCAGAATGACAGCCAGTTTTGTTTTGCGTATTCCTGACTCAGGACACTAGCTTGCGCCGAGGTAGATGAAGCGGAGCAGGAAGAGGGCGGCGAGGATGTAGAGAAGCCAGTCCTGTTTGCGTGCACGGCCGGTGGCGAGATGGAGCACGGCCCAGGCGATGACGCCGAAGCCGAGGCCGTTGGCGATGGAGTAGGTGAGCGGGATGAGTACGAGGGTGAGGAAGGCAGGGAATGGCGACGAGCGGGTCGGTCCAGCGGATTTCAGTGATGGTGGCGAGCATCATGGAGCCGACGAGGATGAGCGCGGGAGCAGTGGCGGCGGGGGGAACGACGCCGACGAAGGGCGCGGCGCCGATGGCGCAGAGGAAGAGCAGGCCGGTGACGATGGCGGTGACGCCGGAACGGCCTCCGGCCATGACGCCGGCGGTGGATTCGACGTAGCTGGTGACGGTGGACGTGCCGGTGAGGGAGCCGAAGACGGTGGCGGTGGCGTCGGCGAAGAGGATGCGGTTGAGGCGGGGAATGGAGTGGTCAGTGGAGATGAGTCCGGCGCGCTTGGTGACGGCGACGAGGGTTCCGAGGTTGTCGAATAGGTCGACGAAGAAAAAGACGAAGATGATTTCGAGAAGGCCTTTATTGAGGGCGCCGCGGATATCGAGTTGGAAGGCAGTTGCTGCCAGCGAAGAAAAGCCACCGGCAGCTGGGACGAAGTGGACAAGATGCGAGCGCCCAGGCGATTGCGGTGGTGGCGAGCACGCCGATGAGGATGGAGCCTCGGACCTTGCGGACTTCAAGGATGACCATGAGGATGAGGCCGAAGAGAGAGAGGGCGGCGGTGGGATTGCGGATGTTGCCCATACCGACGAGGGTCGCGGGGTCGGAGACGATGAGGCCAGCGTTGCGGAAGCCGATGAAGGCGATGAAGAGCCCGATGCCGCTGGCAACGGCGGCGTAGAGCTCATGAGGGATTGAACGGAGAATCATTTGACGGATACCGGCACCGGTGAGGGCGAGGAAAATAATTCCGGAGATGAAGACGGCGCCGAGGGCGGTCTGCCAGGGGATGTGCATCTTGAGGCAGACAGTGTAGGTGAAATAGGCGTTGAGGCCCATGCCGGGCGCGAGCGCAATGGGATAACGCGCAACGATGCCCATGAGGATGGAGCCGAATGCCGCGGAAAGGCATGTGGCCGCAGTGACGGCGGCCAGGGGCATCCCGGTGGCGGAGAGGATGGAAGGGTTGACCAGCACGATGTAGGCCATCGTGAGGAAGGTCGTGACGCCGGCCAGAATCTCAGTGCGCCAGTTGGTGCCCAGGTGGGTGAATTCAAAATAGCTTTCAAGGTGTTTCAGCATAGGCGGGTGTCTTTAGAAGACCATAGACCTGGCACATCGCAAAGGGATTTGTGCGTGAAAAGGCCGTGGAGCGGAATTGCGAAGGCGCTGTGGAAGCGCCGTTATCGCCTGGCCAGCAGCAGCATGAGTCCGAAGAGGAGGACCGGCACCAGCGCGAGTCCGGCGTAGAGCAGCATCTTCTTGTTGAGTCCTTTGCGGCGGTTCACCGGACCAGAACCGCGCTCCTCGACGCCCACTTGCTCCTGATGCTCGAGGTCCCACGCCATTTCGTGGGCGGTCGCGTAGCGGTGGCGCGGATCGCGTTCAAGGGCGCGAAAGAGAATCTCCTGTAGTTCCGGGGAGATTTCAGGGTTGAGCTCACGCGGGGGCATCGGGTCGTTAAGAAGGCGTTCATTCATGGCCGCCAAGGGATTGGGCTCGACAAACGGAACGCGGCCGGTGAGCATCTCGTAGAGCATGATCCCGAGCGCATAGATGTCGCTGCGCTGATCGCCGCGCTGTCCCTTGACCTGCTCCGGGGAGATGTAGTCCGGTGTGCCCATGGTCGCCGACATATTCACAAACGTAAGTCTTCGCGCATCTTCTTTCATGGCGATGCCAAAATCGATGAGTTTGACATGATCCTCGGCATCCACCATTACGTTTTCAGGCTTCAGATCGCGGTGCACGATGCCGCGCTTGTGCATGTAGTCGAGCGCATCGCAAATGCCAAGAGCAATTTTCACGGCCCGCTCGATGGGGAATTTCTTTTCATCGTTCAGCAAGCTGCGGAGCAAGCGGCCATCGACCCACTCGATGACCATATAGACACGGCTGCGTTCTTCGTCGTTGTAGGTCTTTACGATTCCGGAATGGTCCAGCAGCTGACCGATCTCTTCTTCACGCTTGAAGCGCTCGAAGAGGACGGGGTCGGCGTCCAGGTCAGCGTGGGGTACTTTGACGGCGACCTGCTTTCCGTCGTTGAGGTCGGTCGCCTTAAAGAGCATCGACATCCCGCTGCGGGCGACCGTGGAGTCGATGCGGTAATGGTCGAGCGTATCTCCGGGTTCAATGGGGCTCATGGGCTCAGTCTGCTGGTCCACTCCATTGTTTCATGGCAGTTCATAAGAAAAACGTCAGGAATATGGAAAGAAAAAGGTGGACGTGCATTTTCGCCGCTCCGGGGCTGCACCAAGCTTGCAATCAACGATTGGGGCGCGTGCCTTCGCATTGGTTCTATGATGGGATGCGAGTATGCACCGCATCCTGAGACTTGTGGCGGCCTGCCTGTGGATGGCCTGCGCGCTGACGCCGGCCCAAGGCCTTGCCACCGCTGCAGGCGCCAGTTTTTCCCGGTCGAGGCACTTTCAGGAAACAGGTTTTCTGAATCGGACGATTGAGCTGCGAGGTTCGACCTATCACTTCCAGGTCTACCTGCCGGAGGAGTGGCGGCGCGACGATCACAAGCAGTGGCCCATCATTCTGTTTTTGCACGGGCGCGGCGAGCGCGGCTCAGAAGGCATGTGGCAGACGCAAATTGGCCTGCCTGAAGCGGTGCGTGATCATCCTGAACGCTGGCCCTTCATTATGGTGCTTCCGCAGTGCCTGCAGGGTCACTACTGGACTGACCCAGACATGATGGCGATGGCGCTTGCAGCGCTTGACGAGGAGACTGCGGAGTTCCATGCCGACCCGGCGCGCACTTACCTTACGGGGCTTTCGCTGGGCGGATATGGAGCGTGGGAGCTGGCGCGGTTCAATCCAAAACGCTGGGCTGCGGTGGCGATTGCGGCGGGTGGAATCTTCTGGAGTTATGCGCCTGAGCGCTGGCATGAGATGACGACGCTGCCCGCTGAGTACGCCCACGCGGTGGGACGGACGCCGATATGGATCTTTCACGGGAGCGACGATCCGGTTGTGCCGCCGCGGGAGGACGAGTTGATGTATGCGGCTGTGAAGGCTGCCGGAGGCAACATTCGGTTTTGGATCTACCAGGGGCTCAAACATGATTGCTGGAGCCGGGCATTTGACGAGCCGGAGCTGCCACGCTGGCTGCTCGCGCATCGGCGCGAAACCCAGCAGGCTCTGCCGACCATGGCGGAGCGCATCGTGATTCCGCTGCATCCTCCGGCGCTTCGCCTCACCGCTGAACAGCTTGAGAGCTTTGCGGGCGAATACAACGATATGCATGGCCAGCTTGCGGTGACGATCTTCCGCCAGGGCGAGCAACTCTACGAGAAGAACGTTCACGGCGAAGTGGCGGAACTGGCTGCGGAAACGCTGAACACCTTGTTCTATCCCAACGGGAGCAGTATCACCCGACTCAGCGTGGAGCGCGACGTGGAGGGCCGCATCACCGGGATGATTCTGCGTGACGACCGCCACGAGGAGCGCTGGGAGAAGCGGCCCGCGGAATCCTTGCGCCAGTTTTAGCCACTGGAAGGATGTTCGGAGCTCCAGGGAACATCGGGCGCATCGCTTCCGTAGTAATCTCAGGACGAATAGCGGAGGAGGCACGCATGTTTTGCAGTGGATGTGGTCAGGCTTTGGCTCCGGGGCAGGTGGCCTGCCCCCATTGTGGCCGCCCGTTGGCGCCGCCGGTCCCCCCGATTCCGAACTTCGAGTTCCAACTGAATACGTACGCGGGCCGGGTGAGAGCACTGAGCATCGTGTGGTTTGTGTATGGAGGGCTTTCTTTGCTGTTGGGAGCGATTGGGCTGACGTTTGCCCATGCCTTTTTCAACGGCAATTTTGGTCCCTGGGCGCATGGTCCATGGGGAGACCACGGAGCGTGGGGACCAGAAAACATGATGCCGGTGTTTCTGCATTTCGCCTGGATATTCGTCGTGCTGCGTGGCGGATTGGCCATTGCGGCGGGCTGGGGTCTGATGGAGCGCTCTTCGTGGGGTCGCGTGGTCGCTATCGTGGCGGCATTTCTTAGCCTTATCAGAATCCCCATTGGCACGGCGCTTGGGATCTGGACGCTGGTGACGCTGCTCGGCTACCGCAACACGACGCTCTACGACCAGTTGTGAGACGCAGATATCGGTGTCTAGCTACCTGGTATCAGCTTGATTGCGTTTGGGCGGCATCAACCTGCTGACGGCGGTGGTTGGGCGGGGCCGGCGGGTTGGCAGGGAGCGAATGGAAGCAATGGGCTGGGCTGCGGCGCTGGCCGCATCTCGTCTACAATCTAAGCATGAGTTTCCCAGAAACACGTTTGCGCAGGCTGCGTCGTACAGAGCCTCTGCGCGCCCTGGTGCGCGAGACCGTTCTCGATCCGGGTGACCTGGTTTACCCGCTCTTTCTTTGCCCTGGAGAGGGCGTGCGCCGCGCAGTCAGTTCCATGCCGGGGGTCTTCAATCTTTCCATTGATGAAGCGGTGCGCGAGGCGGAAAATGCGGTGAGCCTCGGCCTGGGAGGGTTGCTGTTGTTCGGTCTGCCTGAAACCAAGGACGAACAGGGCACGGGCGCGTGGGACGATAAGGGAATTGTGCAGCGGGGACTGCGCGCATTAAAACGAAGTGCGGCCGCGAAGAAACTTGTTCTGATTGCCGACGTCTGCCTTTGCGAATACACCAGCCACGGCCACTGCGGCGTGGTGATCAGGACCGCAGACGGACATGACGTGGAAAACGATCAGACCCTGGAGCTGCTGGCGCGCACGGCCGTGAGCCTGGCCAACGCTGGAGCCGACATTGTGGCGCCCAGCGACATGATGGATGGCCGTGTCTCCGCAATTCGCCGCGCGCTGGATCGTGACAGCCTGACGCGGACGCCCATTTTGAGCTACGCGTCGAAGTTCGCTTCGGCTTTCTACGGGCCGTTCCGCGAAGCTGCGGATTCAGCTCCCCAATTCGGCGACCGCAGGACCTATCAGATGGATGGCGCGAACATTCGCGAAGCGATGCGGGAGATCGAGCTCGACCTGGATGAAGGCGCGGACATGATTTTGATGAAGCCTGCGATGCCTTATCTCGATGTGGTGCGGGCGGCCCGCGAATTCGTCGATGTGCCCATCGGCGCCTACCAGGTGTCGGGCGAATACTCGATGCTGCAAGCTGCGTTTGAAAAGGGCTGGCTGGACCGCGATCGCGCGATTCTTGAGTCTCTGCTGGGGATTCGGCGCGCGGGGGCGGACTTTATTGTGACTTATTTTGCCAAGGATGCGGCGAAGCTGCTGGGTTGACGGAGTGTCAAGGGCTGGATTTGGACTATGCGACAGCATGGATGCGCTATCGTCGTTTGCGGCTTCATTGGCGGGTGGCTTTCGTTGGTTTTGTGCTGTGCATCTTCGCAACTGTGTTTGCTGATCTGCCATCCCGCTTTGGTTGGTTAGGTCTTGTCCCCGTCCTGGCATTCTGGCTTTACTCAGCTGTTGCAGGAAGCCGCTTGAGGGAGTTCCCTTGCCCGCGCTGCGGCAAGTATTTCGAAAAGAGATGGCCCAGCAAGAAGCCATTTCCTCGGGGGTCATGCCCCCACTGCGGGCTCGAAAGGTTCGGCACCCGAGAATAACAACCAACGACCCTGTGTCCCAGTCTCACTTTTTCAGGGGTCCCCGGCGAAAGGTCTTTGTCGCAGGGGTGGTTGAGACCCGGGATTTCAAAACCTCAGACCCGAACGGGTTTCGCCTTTTGGCGCTTTAGGTCAGCTCTAGAGCTTCTTGCGCAGAGATTCAAAGATTACATAACCGATCATTGCGGAAATCATCGCGATCAGGAAGTTCGTACCTGTAAAAATGTCATTCAATGCGAATGCGAGGCTTTTCCCGCGCCCGTTGGCCACGGTGAATTCTCCCATGAGCAGATTCGAATAGAACAGAAAGACGATGAACGCAACCTCAATGACTGCCCGTAGGAGAGGGGTGAGGCGTCGCTGATTTTCGGAATTCTGCCGCATGGGTTTCTCATCGTACCAAGAATCGACTGACGCCGAAACGCTTTTCGGCGTGGTACGCGAACCCTATCTGTATGAGTCGTCGCGGTGGATTACGAACTCGGGGTAGGCACCGCCGCCGAGTTCATGCAAGTCCATGCCGATGCGCTCGCCGTCGGGATCAACGCGGAAGGGAACCCAGCGATTGAGGAGCCAGAAGAGCAGATAGATGAGCGGCAGGACGAGGCCCAGGAGCGTGGAGATGCCGATGAGTTGGGCAAGTAGTTGGCCCGGCTGTGGCGCGAAGAGGCCCGCGGCGAGAAGTCCCCAGAGGCCGCCGACGGCGTGAACGGAGATGGCGCCAGAGGGGTCGTCGATGGAGAGAGCAAGCTCGAATACCTCGACAAGGAGCGGAGTTGCGATGCCGGCGATGAGGCCGGTGAAGATGGCCTCGACAGGCGTGACGAGTGCGGCGCAGGCGCTCGAGGCGACCAGGCCAGTGAGCCATCCATTAGCGCAAAGGCTGGCATCGGGTTTGCCGAAACGAAAGCGGGTGACCGCGAAAGTGGCGGCGAGTGCAGCGGCAGCGGAGAGCATGGTGTTGATGGCCGTGATCGCGAGGCTGGATGGGGTTGCGCTTAGCCAGAGGAGCGCACCGGCCATATTCCATGCGAGCCAGCCGACCAGGGCCAGAAGGCATCCGAAGAGGACGTAGACGGCGTTGTGGCCGGGCATGGCAGTGGAGAGGCCTTCTTTGGGAAATTTGCCGCGGCGGGAACCGGCGATCCAGACAACGGCAAGGGCGCAGAGGCCGCCGAGCAGATGGACAGTGGCCGCGCCACCGGCGTCGAGGAATCCAGCGCCGAGGGAGAAGTTGACGCCGAGCTGGGCCAGCCAGCCGCCGCCCCAGACCCAATGGGCCAGTAGGGGAAAGACGATGGCGGCAAGAACGGCGGCCGGATGCGATGCCGGCAGAAAGACGCCAGCGGTCTGCCCCCGAGCCCCAGGGAATGAGGACGGCGAAGGCGACAGCAAGGAATTCAAAGAGGATGGCGAGCTGCGCGCGGCGGGTGCGTGCGCCGAGGCCGCCGAGCAGCAAGGGGCCGGTGCCGGCCCAGTTCCAGGGCTTGCCGGAGAGATGGAAGACGTGGCCGGAGCCCGCGGAGCCGTCAGCGAAGGTTGCGCCGACGAGCGCGAAGAGCGATGACGGCGACGGAGATCATGGCGAGCGAGCCGAGGAGCGATTGAGCGGCGGAGCGGGAGCGGCCGAGGCCGGTATTGACGAGGGCCACGCCGGCGATGGCCAGGGGAGCGAGCAGCAGGAGTCCCAGGGTAAGGGCAAATGCGGCTTCAGTGAAAGGCAGGGCGGCGGAGGCGTTCATGGGCGCTCTCTCCACGCGGTGCCCATGTGGCCGCGCACGGCGACGACCAGCCCCATGGCTTCGACGGCCAGGCCGCAGAGCGACGAAGGCGGCGCGCGGCGCGGGGCCGGGAAACAGCAGGATCGCGGCGATGGAGAGGAAAAATCCGGCTGGCATGACCAGCAGTCCCGCGTATTTCATGACCTTAACCTTTCACCACCTCCGGGACAGAAAGCGGTCCGCGGAGACCCGGGATTTCTTACCCAGTGTTCAAAGCAGAATCAGAGTAACCGTGCCCACCAAGAGATCGTGCCAGGTGGCTTTTTCTTGAGGAAAGGCCACTTTACGGATGTGCATTTGGGTGAATCTACTCTGATTCTGCTGTAATCGATGGACGTCTGCCGTCCGGACGCGTGTCCGCATGAGGCGATGGATTTTGAGACAGACGGCAACCGGATGAAATGCCACTACGAATTCTAAAGCATTGAATTGCCGAATTGGGCAAGGATGCGCGGGGATGGGAGGGCTCGGCTCTCGCCGGCCCTTATGCTTTCTTTTCGAAGGGCGGTCAATAATGAGCGCATGTACATTCGTCTCGACCGGGCGCGGCGTTCCATCTCAGTGATACTTGGAGTAGATGACGCTGGCGAGCGTGGGGGTGCTGTTTGCGTGGGACGCCGATCCCGCGCTATTTCCCGCGCGGGCGCATGATTTTCTGGCAGCATTTCCGCTGGCGATGATTGCGTTTGCTTACCTTGTTTACCAGGCCGCTCACCGGCCGGCGCGATGGAAGTTGGTGAAGGCGATTCTGCTGGCGATTGCATTTCTTTTCTGGGCTGCCAATCAACTGTGGCCGAATCTTCGCCAGGCAACACTGTTCAACGACATTGCGATTGCGCTTTTTGTTCTGGATGTGTTTTCTGGTGATGGTGGGCTGGCCGGCGACATCGCCGGACGAGTCATTTGCGGAGACTTTCTCTGCGGTTCTCGACGGAAGCAAGGGATCTTTGAATGCTCGGATGAGGCGGCGTAGCTGGACTAATGCGGGGTTGGAAAAGCGCACACGACGTGAGCAGTAGCGTGGACCAAGATCGACGTGATAATTTGGATGCGGAACATCCCATTCTCTGGTACGCGTGCGTCCAGGGAAGCGGGATGTTTTACCCTTCATGAGACTTCATCACAACATATAGTCTTTTCAGTAGATTACAAAACGTTTTCGTCACAGAGCATTTTTTCAAATTTGCAGAGATCAGACGTCGCAGAGCGCGTTCGGGCTGCTATATTGAATTTTCGGGGTCATCCGAGGCAAAGGTTCTCCTTGCATTAAAGCAGAAAATAACCGCAACGTGATGTGATCGCCAGCACAGCGCTCATCTTGCGATACCGCAACTGAAGAACACGAACATCAAGCAGGAAAGCATTCATGGCGCAGATATTTGATCGCAGCTCCAATGCTTTGGCTCGCGCGAGCCTGGTGTTGACGGGGCTGATCGTGATCGCACTTGGGGTCACGCTGGATCAGTTGCAGCGCTCTCCGTGGGTTACGCGGCAGGGTCAGCGCCCGGACCAGCCGGTGCCTTTCAGCCACAAGCATCATGTGCAGGGGTTGGGGTTGCAATGCCAGTACTGTCACGTGACGGTGGAGAAGTCGAGCTATGCGGGGATTCCCCCGACCAAGACGTGCATGAACTGTCATGCGCAGATCTGGACGAACGCGCAATTGCTGGAGCCGGTACGCAACAGCTGGGCGACGGGGCAATCGATGGTGTGGACCAAGGTGCACGACCTGCCGGATTTTGTCTTACTTCAATCACTCGATTCATGTGAACAAGGGGATTGGCTGCGCGACCTGCCATGGACGCGTGGACCAGATGCCGCTGATGTATGCGCAGAACACGCTGCAGATGGAGTGGTGCCTGGACTGCCATCGGAATCCGGCGAAGAATCTGCGGCCCACGGCGCAGATTTACAACATGGCGTGGGAGAGCGCCGGCGGAGGACAGGCCGGTGTGGTGCTCGGTTGGGGATGAAAAGAGCGGGAGTGCCCACGGCTGCAGAGCGTGAATTGCGTGACGAAGGATCCGAGCGGCAGCGCGGAGCCGAAGTGGCGTCGCTGAGATCTGCCGGCGCTGCGGGGGCGCAAGGGCTTGGTGAGCGATGTGGCCGGCGGCCAAGCTGTCCGGCGACGCCGGTCAGTACAAGAAGTTCACCAGCCAGGACGAATTGGGTCACTTTCTGCTGGCCAAGTACAAGATCAAGACTCCGCGACGAACTGACGAGCTGCGAGACGTGCCACCGATGAGCGAACCGATGAGTGAGAACGAGAAAAATACGGTGAGACGCGAGCGGCGGACGAGCATCCCACGGGGGCGAAAGCCCAGGATTCTGCGGAGCTTTCGGCACGGCTGGAAGTCGCGCCCTGATACAAAGCCGGGTCAAAGCCGCGACTGCCGGGGCTGAGTCTGCAGCACCGATGACGCTGGCCGCAAGTGCGCGCAGGAACTGAAGGGCGTGAAGGGCAAGAGGTACTGGCGCTCGATTGACGAGCTGGCGAATACGGCGGAATTTCAGGCGGCAGTGGAGCGGGAGTTTCCGTCGTCGGCGCAGGAATGGGTCGATCCGGTTTCGCGGCGCGGCTTTTTGAAGTTGATGTGCGCATCGATGGCGTTGGCGGGGCTGGCCGGATGCACGAAGCAGCCGGATGAGCCGATTTATCCCTATGTGAAGGCGCCGGAAGATCTGGTGCTGGGCAAGCCGATGTATTTTGCGACGGCGCATCCGTTTGTGACGGGCGCGGTGCCGCTGCTGGTGAAGAGCGATCGAATTCCGACCCATCAAGGTCGATGGCAATCCTGAGCACCCGTACAACCATGGGATCGTCGGATCCGTTTTCGCAGGGGACGCTGCTGGACCTTGTACGATCCGGATCGCTCGCAGCGGGTGCTGTATCGCGGCGAGAACCGGGAATGGGCGGAGTTTGCCGAAGCATTGCGACTGAAGGCGGCGGCGACGAAGGATGGGACAGGGATTTATTTCCTGAGCGAGACGATTACTTCGCCGACGCTGGCGCGGCAGTGGAAGGCGGTGCAGGCGGCGTATCCAAAAGCGAAGATGGTGCAGTATGACCCTGCCGTTGCGGGGACGGCGCTGGCGAATGGGCAGAACGTGCAATACGACGCTGAGCGACGGCGGACGTGATTGTTTCGCTGGACGCGGATTTTGTTTCGGGTGCGGCGTATCCGGGGTTCCACAAGCTGGTGCGGCGATTACGCGAAGCGGCGCAAGGAGCCGGAAAACGGGATGAACCGGCTGTACGCGGTGGAAAGTCGACGCCGACGACGACCGGAATGAAGGCTGAGCATCGGCTGGGGTTGCGGGCGAGCGAGGTTCCGGCATTTGCGGCGGAGCTGGCGAAGGCTCGTGGGAGTGGCGGGTGTTGAGGCTCCGGCGTATGCATGGAGCGGCGAGCAGCAGAAGTTTCTGGCGGCGCTGGCGAAGGATCTGAAGGCGAACGCGGGCAAGAGCGCGGTGATTCCGGGGCTTTACCAGGATGCATCGGTGTGCGGCGCTGGCGCTATGGCAATGAACAATGCGCTGGGCAATGTGGGCAAGACGGTCTCGATGGCGTCCGAGCCGGTGAACCCGGTTCCACTGCCGAGCGATCAGATCAGGGACATGAAGGCGCTGGTTGCCGATTTGAATGCGGGCAAGGTGGATTGGCTGATGATTCTGAACGCCAATCCGATTTATTCGGCGCCGGCGGATCTGGGATTTGCGGATGCCTTCAACAAGGCGAAGATTGTGGCGCACCTGGGCTCGCATGTGGACGAGACGGGACAGATTGCGCACTGGCATATTCCCGCGGCGCATTATCTGGAGTCATGGTCGGATGCGCGGGCGTATGACGGCACGGCTTCGATTGTGCAGCCGATGATTGATCCGCTGTATGGCGGAAAGACGGCGCACCATGTTCTTGCAGACGCTGATGGATGAGCCGATGGTGAGCCCGTATGATGCGGTGCGCGAGACGTGGAAGCCGCTGATCAAGGGCGATTTCGAAACGGGCTGGCGGAAGGCGCTGCACGACGGGTGGATTGCGGAGACGGCGTTCGACAAAGACGGCGAACGGTCAGCAAGGTGGAGATTTCAAGGTGCGTGCCCGCGCCTACGGCAAAGGATTCGCTGGAGATTATCTTCCGGCCCGATCCGAATGTGTATGACGGTCGCTGGTCAAACGTGGGCTGGCTGCAGGAGTTGCCCAAGCCGGTGACCAACCTGAGCTGGGACAATGCGGCGATTGTTTCGGGCGCGACGCTGACGAAGCTGGGACTGGAAGAAGACGACATTGTCGAGCTGACGTGGGCGGGGGCAAGGTGAAGGCGCCGGTGATTGTGGCGCCGGGGCATCCGGACAATTCAGTGACCGTATACCTGGGTTACGGGCGCGAGTTTGCGGGGCGCGTGGGTTCGGGCGCGGGATTCAATGCCTACCTGATTCGCAATACGTGGGCTCCGTTTTACGCGACCGGATCATAGCGAAGGTGGACGGCAAGTGGGGCATCGCGATCACCAAGAGCCACTTCCAGGATCAGCGGGGAACGCGGTTTGGCGACCGGCAGGGCACGGGCAACAATTCCTTGAAGCCGACGAGGCATTGGGCGAGCGCGGCATCATTCGCTACGCGACGCTGGAGGAGTTCAAGGCCAACCCGGGGTTTGCGAACGAGGGCGAGAGTCGCGGGAAAACGCCGAGATGGGGACTTCGCTATTCCCCAACTGGACCTACCGGAAAACAAGTGGGGCATGTCGATCGACATGAACAGCTGCGTGGGATGCAATGCGTGCATCGTGAGCTGTTATGCCGAGAACAACATTGCGGTGGTGGGCAAGCAGCAGGTGCGCATCGGGCGCAACATGCAATGGATTCGCATCGACACCTATTTTGAAGGGGATCTTTCGGCGCCGCGCGCGCACTTCCAGCCGATGGCGTGCCAGCATTGCGAAAACGCGCCCTGCGAGCAGGTTTGCCCGGTGGGCGCAACGGTGCACACGCCGGAAGGCCTGAACATGATGGTCTACAACCGCTGCGTGGGCACCCGCTACTGCTCAAACAACTGCCCTTACAAGGTGCGCCGCTTCAACTTCCTGCTGTATTCCGATTATGAGACGGAGAGCTTGAAGCTGATGCGCAATCCCGGATGTGAGCGTGCGGTCGCGCGGGGTGATGGAGAAGTGCAGCTACTGCGTGCAGCGTATTTCGGCAGCGAAGATCGAGGCCGACAAGGAGAACCGCCCCGTTCGCGATGGCGAGATTGTGACGGCGTGCCAGCAGGCCTGCCCGGCGTCGGCGATCACGTTTGGCAACATCAACGACAAGGCAAGCAGGGTGGCAAAGCTGCGCGCGGAGTGAGCGGAGCTACAAGGTGCTTGCCGATCAGAACACCCGTCCGCGGACGACGTATGTAGCCGCGGTTTTGAACCTGAATTCCGAACTCGAAGAAGCGCCGGTGGAACACGCACCGGCGAAGGGTTGAAGCAACGATGGCGACCAGCGAACTGAAAACGAAAGACGTGAGGATCGATCCCGCGACCGGTGAATACCGGGTAATTGCGCCAGGCGAGACCTTCAAGTCGGTCACCGAAAAGATCGTGCGGATCGTGCTGACGCCGCATACGCCGCTGGGTTGGTTTGCGCTCTTCGGCATTGCGGGTTCAGGGGCAACCATGCTGCTGGTGGCAGTGACCTGGCTGTTCCTGAAGGGCGTGGGCATTTGGGCGATCACGCAGCCGGTGGCATGGGGCTTCGCCATCATCAACTTTGTCTGGTGGATCGGTATTGGTCATGCCGGAACACTGATCTCCGCGATCCTTCTCTTGTTCAAGCAGCAGTGGCGCAATTCGATCAGCCGCTTCGCCGAAGCGATGACGATTTTTGCCGTAGTTTGCGCTGGAATGTTTCCATTGATCCACGTCGGGCGCCCTTGGCTTGGGTACTGGCTCTTCCCGCTTCCCTTTACGATGACGGTGTGGCCGCAATTCCGTTCGCCGTTGCTATGGGACGTATTCGCGGTTTCTACGTACGCAACCATTTCAGTTGTGTTCTGGTATGTCGGCATGGTGCCGGATTTCGGAACCTACCGTGATCATTCGCAATCGAAGGTAGGCCAGTATTTCTACGGCATTCTTTCGCTGGGCTGGCGAGGATCGACGCGGCACTGGATGCGCTACGAGACAGCTTCGCTGTTGTTGTCAGGGTTGGCAACGCCGCTGGTTCTTTCAGTGCACACGGTCATCAGCTTCGACTTTGCTGTCGCGGTTCTGCCGGGGTGGCATACAACGATTTTTCCACCTTACTTTGTTGCCGGCGCCATCTATTCGGGTTTCGCGATGGTGCTGACGCTGGCGATTCCGCTGCGCAAGTTCTACCACCTGGAAAAACTGGTCACAGAGCGTCACATCGACAACATGGGAAAGGTGATGCTGGCGACAGGCTTCATCGTGGCCTATGGATACGGGATGGAAGCGTTCATGGCTTGGTACTCTGCCTCGCACTGGGAAGCCTTCATGTTCTGGAATCGCATGTTTGGTCCGATGGGGTGGTCGTACTGGGTGCTGATCACCTGCAACCTGGCGATTCCGTTGACGACGCTGTGGTCGAGAAAGCTGCGGAATTCAATCCCCTATATGTTCTTCATCTCGATTGTGGTGAACACGGGCATGTGGTTTGAGCGCTTTGTGATTGTGGTGACGAGCCTCTACCGCGACTTTTTGCCATCGTCATGGGGAACCTATCGTGCGACCAAGTGGGACTACATGACCTTCGTCGGCACCCTGGGATTATTCACCGCATTGTTTTTGTTGTTCGTGCGTTTCCTGCCCATGATTCCGATGAATGAGATTCGCATTTTGCTGCCGGGGGCGAAGATCAAGCCCAAGACGACGGCGGAGGCTGGTGACTAATGCCCCCACGCGAAGGAACCTACGGCCTGCTGGCCGAATTCGATACACCGGGCGACCTTGTGCGGGCCGCGCAGCAGGCGCGCCAGGACGGCTGGCGACGCATGGATTGCTACACGCCTTACCCGGTGGAAGAGGCGGCGGAAGCGATTGGTTTTCACCGCAACAAGGTGCCACTGGTGACGCTGGTGGGCGGTTTGATGGGGTTGGCAGCGATGTTTTCGCTGGAGACCTGGATATCCGTGCTCGCGTATCCGTTGAATATCGGCGGGCGTCCCACGTACTCGTGGCCGGCGTTTGTGGTGCCTGCATACGAGTGGACGATCTTGTGGGCGGGACTTTCGGCGGCTTTCGGAATGTTTGCGCTGAACGGGTTGCCATCGCTGTATCACCCCCTCTTCAATGCGCCCAACTTTCGCAATGGGGCGACCACGGACAAGTTTTTCCTGTGCCTTGAGGCGCTGGATCCGAAGTTCGATTTGATTGAAGCGAAGAAGTATCTGCAGACGTTCGACCCGGTTTCTGTGGTGGAGGTGGAGTACTGATGCTGGAGAACCGCCTCAAGACGCCGAACAGATGTTTGCCGGTTTTACGCCGATGGCTTGCCACCGTTGCGCAAAGAACGCGTGAGGATGGGGCACCCAAGATTGTGCTGATGGCCGCTCTGCTGATGCTGGCGGGGTGCCGGCAGGATATGCAGGACCAGCCCAAGGTAATTCCGCAGCGAGGCTCGGAGATGTTTGCCGATCATCGCGGCGCCCGCCCGCAGGTGCTGGATACGGTGGCGCGTGGGCAACTGCACGAAGACAGCTATTTCTATACGGGAGTGGTGCAGGGGGCGAACGGCTATCGCGAAGAAAAGAACCTGATGCCGTTTCCTGTGACGATGGAAGTGCTGGAGCGCGGGCAGGAACGATTCAACATTTACTGCACGCCGTGCCATTCGCGGGTGGGCAACGGGCTGGGCGAGATTGTCGACAGGGGCTACAAACCGGCGGCGAATCTGCACGACCAAGTTCGGATGGCGCAGCCGATTTCGCACTATTTCTACGTGATGACGCACGGATATGGAGCGATGCCGGATTACTCGGCGCAACTCACACCGGAAGATCGCTGGGCGGTGGCGGCATACATCCGCGCGCTGCAGCTAAGCCAGGATGCGACTATGCAGGATGTTCCTGCGGGTGTTCAGGTGAAGAGCCTAAAAGAAGTGGCGACTGAGCACAATTTGCCGGAGGGATATGCGGAACCGTGGACGCTGCCGTCGACGGCAATCCAGGCGTATCCGGCGATCACTAAAGAGGGGACACCGGGGATGGCTCCGGCCAATCCGGCGGATCCACTGATTTCGATACCAGCAAGTAAACCGGCCACGAAGTAGGGACTCATCACCCCAGCGACGAAGACCTGTCGCCGGGGACCCCGAGAAGGACTAGGGACTAAGGGAGTAAGGACGAACGGAATGGCTCACGAATCAAACGCGGCGACACACGCAAAGCAGCTTCCCGCCGAGCTGGGCGCGCCGGCCTTTGTGGACGGCTGGAGGTCGCGCGCGCTGATGATGGGCGCGGTCTTCTCGGTGATCGCGGCCGGACTGGCTTTTGCGGACGGGTCAATCGAGCACGTGCTGCGGGCGATGGGTGCTTGGGCTGATGCTGACATTCGGCTTGTCAGTGGGCGGGCTCGCGCTGCTGATGGTGCAGTACTGTTCAGGCGGCAAGTGGGGCCTGCTGCTGCGGCGGCCACTGGAGGCGATGAGCCGGACGCTGCCGCTGGTGTTCGTGTATTGGGTTGTTGTCGCGCTGAACCTGAAGAAGCTTTACCTGTGGGCGCAGGTGGATGGATCGAACGCCGGCGATCTTGCTGCGGCGTTGAAGTCGGGATTCATCAACGAGATTCAGGCGCATTGCCTGGAGTTCAAGCGGCCGATGCTGAATCCGACGGCGTTTGTGGGGTGAGCGTGTCGTGTGCTTCGCGATCTGGGGCTTTTACACATGGCGGCTGAACGCGCTGGGATTGAAGCGCGATGCGCGATTCGCCGGAGCAATACGCCGTACTGGATCAAGAAGTTTGAAAACATCAGCGGGCCGGGCATCGTGGTGTATTCGCTCACCATGACGGCGGCGGTCATTTACTGGGTGATGTCGCTGGATCCGACCTGGTACTCGTCGGTGTACGGGCTGCTGTTCCTGGTGGGACAGGGATACTCGGTGCTGGCGCTTGGGATCATGGTGTCGATTGGACTGTCGAAGGCAGAACCGTTCAAGACGCATTTTGCGGCAGACGGAACAGCATGACCTGGGCAAGTTCACATTTGCCTTTGTGATGCTGAATATCTACCTGGCGTTCGGTCAGTTCCTGATCATCTGGTCGGGGAATCTGCCGGAAGAGATTCCGCTGGTATCTGGACCGGATTCGCGGTCACTGGGGCATCATCATCACGCTGGATTTCATTTTCCACTGGCTGATTCCGTTCACGCTGCTGCTGTCGCGGGACATCAAGCGCAACAAGAAGCGGCTGGTGCGGGTGTGCCAATGGATGGTATTCGCCAAGGCATTCGATCTGTTCTGGCTGATTGAGCCGAACTACAAAGACGCGGCGCGGAACCTGCATTTCAGCTGGGGGATTCTGGAGTATGTGGCAGTGCCGGTGGCGATGATGTCGTTCTGGGTGGCATTTTTCTGCATGCAGCTGAAGACGCGCCCGCTGGTGCAGACCAACGATCCGCATGTGGCGGAGATTCTGGAGCCTGATCATGTCACGCATAATCCACACGAGCCGGAAGATCACAGGCCGGAAGAGATCGATGCGTCTGCGGGCTACGAGCAGTCCGATGTACGCGTCACGGGCATCATTGTCTTTCTGACCGCGCTGGCCATTTTTGTGGCGGTGATCGGCGTCCTGTCGTATGGCATCGGCAAGGTGATCAACGCGCGGATGAACAAGGAAGACGGGCCCACCAGCAAGTGGACGACAGACGGTGAATATTCGCCAACTGGGCAATTTGCCGAACAATCCCGAGATGCAGCACAAGGTGGCGGAGCTGACGCAGAGCTTTCCCACGCCGCGGCTGCAGATGGATGACGGCAACCAGGATGTGGCGGAACTGCACCAGCGCGAGGACCTGCTGCTGGACAACTACAGCTGGGTTGATCGGTCGCAAGGGCAAGGTGAGGATTCCGATTGAGCGGGCGATGGAGTTGATTGCGCAGCGCGGATTGCCGGTGGCGCCGGCGGTGCAACAAGCAGCCGTTGATGGCGGGCGACAGGGAGCCGGTGGTGGTGGTGCCGCTGACGAGTGGGTTTGCGCGAACGGGATATGAGCAGGATCAGGCGGCGGCGCAAGCTGCGGAGGCGAAGGCAGAAGCGGAGATAGGGACCGGGACTAGGGAATAGGGACCAGGGACTTAGGGCTCGTAAGCATGTGCAGGACGGAAGGACGGCAGGTACTGGAGCAGTAACATGCAGTCGCAGTGGACACAATCCGGGGAAGTTGGGGCAAGCGCGGCGAAGGCCGCCACGGCCGCGATTGTGCTGTGCATCGCATTTCAGGCGACGGCGCTGCGGCGCAGGTTTCGAGCTACGGCGACAAGGAGATGGGCCGACGAACGACAATACGCCCTCGCTGCTGAACGGGGTGGGGATTGCGCAGCGACTGAATCAGCAGTTGCCGCTGAACCTGGCTTTCACCGACGATGCGGGTAAGCAAGTGCATCTGGGCGACTACTTTGGCAAGCGGCCGGCGATTCTGGCGCTGGTGTACTACCGCTGCCCGATGCTGTGTTCAGAGGAGATGGACGGGCTGGCGAGCGCGCTGCAGATGGTGCGGTTTGTTCCGGGCAAGGATTTCAACATTGTTGTGGTGAGCATCGATCCGACCGAGGGGACGGACCTGGCGGCGGCGAAGAAGCGTGAATACGTGAAGCGCTACGGGCATCCGGAGACGGCGAACGGCTGGCACTTCCTGACGGGGACGCAGCCGAATATCGATGCGCTGACAGCGGCGGTGGGATTCAAGTACGTGAAGATTGACGGTGCCGGGCAGCAGCCTGGTCGCAGTTTGCGCATGCCAGCGCGATCCAGATTGTGACGCCGGAAGGGAAGCTGGCGCAGTACTACATGGGTGTGGAGTACTCACCGAAGGACCTGCTGCTGGGGCTGGACGAGGCTTCGTCGAACCGCATCGGCTCGCCGGTGGACAACATTCTCACTTACTGCTACCACTACAATCCCCAGACCAACACGCACTCGCTGATTGTGGCGCGGGTGGTGCAGCTGGGCGGATTGCTGACGGTGATTCTGCTGGGTGGATTCATGGCCGTGATGCTGAGGCGGGACTACCGGCAGGCGCACCCGTCAGCGACGGAAGCAGCATTGAAAGAAACAAAGGTGAACGGATAACGGAATGTCTCACATCAGTCCAGTAATCTGGCAGTTTCTCGTCAAGTGGATGACGAACTTCGCGCTGTTTCCGCCGGAGGCGTCGAAGATTGCGCCGCAGATGGACGCGCTGTATTTCTTCATGGTGCTGGTGAGCCTGGTTGGACTGACGATCGTCATTCTGCTGGTGACCAGTTTCTCGATTCTGTACAGCAAGAAGCGTCATCCGGTGGCGGTGCAGATCGAAGGTTCGACGCTGCTGGAGGCGACCTGGACCATCATTCCCCTGGGGCTGTTTCCTGGTGATGTTCGTATGGGGCGCGTTGCTGTACTTCCGCATTTACACGCCGCCGGCCAATGCAATGAATATCTACGTGGTGGGGAAGCAGTGGATGTGGAAGGTGGAGCATCCGGGCGGGCAGCACGAGATCAACGCGCTGCATGTGCCGGTGGGCAGAGCGGTGCAACTGACGCTGATTTCGCAGGACGTGTTTCATAGCTTTTCGATTCCTGCATTTCGAGTGAAGCGCGAAGCGATTCCGGGGCGCTATACGTCGGTATGGTTTGAGGCCACGACGCCGGGAACGTATCACCTGTTCTGCACGCAGTATTGCGGTACGGAACACTCGCACATGATCGGCGACGTGGTGGTGATGACGCCGGAAGATTTCAAGAAGTGGCTGGCCGGTTCGACCAGCGGAAATTCGCTGGCGCAGAACGGGGAAAGGCTGTTTGCAAGCCTGAGTTGCAACGCCTGCCATAACACGCGGCCGGATGCGCGCGGGCCGAGCCTGGCGAATGTGTACGGTGCTCACGCTGAGATTGTCGAGCGGGCAGTCGATTGTGGCCGACGACGCGTATTTGCGGCAGGCGATTCTGAATCCGTCGCAGCACATCACCGAGGGCTATGCGCCGATCATGCCCACCTACCAGGGGCAGATCAGCGAGGAAGGCGTGATCGCGCTGGTGGAGTACATCAAGAACCTGAACTCCGATTATCGCGTGCAGCAGACCACAACGACGACAGATTTGCTGCCGGAAAGTGAAGGCAAGGCGGCAGCGGCGCAAAAGGCGGCAGGTCAAAAACCGCGGGCCAAGGGATGGTGAAGCAATGAGCGATACGATCGTCGTTCTTCCCGATCAATCGACGGCCAGGATTCCGAAGATGAATTTCCTGTCGAAGGAGAATGGTCTGCTGAGCTGGCTTCTGACGGGCGACCACAAGCGGATTGCGGTTCTCTACCTGATTTCGATTACGTTTTTCTTCTTTATCGGCGGAGCACTGGCAGGGTTAATTCGCCTGGAACTGCTGACGCCGCAATCGGACCTGATGGCCACGGACACCTATAACAAGGTGTTCAGCATGCACGGCATCATCATGGTCTTCTTCTTCCTGGTGCCGTCGGTGCCGGCGACGCTGGGCAATTTTCTGATGCCGATGATGCTCGGCGCGAAAGACCTGGCGCTGCCGAAGATCAACCTGCTGAGCTGGTATCTGTATGTTGCGGGCGGACTGTTCGCTATCTACACGATGGCTTCAGGCGGCGTGGATACGGGCTGGACTTTCACCACTCCGCTGTCGACGCACTATGTCAACACGCATGTGATGACGACCGGCATGGCGGTATTCATTGCGGGATTCAGTTCGATTTTCACGGGGCTGAATTTCATCGTCACGATTCACAAGATGCGCTGCCCCGGGATGACCTGGTTCCGGATGCCGCTGTTTGTGTGGTCGCACTATGCGGCCAGCATCCTGATGGTGCTGGGTACGCCGGTGCTGGCGATTGCGATTGTGTTGATCGCGCTGGAGCGGACGGTGGGAATCGGGGTGTTTGATCCTGCCAAGGGCGGCGATCCGCTGCTGTTCCAGCACCTGTTCTGGTTTTACTCGCATCCGGCCGTCTACATCATGATTTTGCCGGGCATGGGCGTGATCTCAGAGGTGATTTCGACGTTCAGCCGAAAGCGGGTGTTTGGCTATACGGCGGTCGCTTTCTCGTCGGTGGCGATTGCGGTCTTCGGATTCTTTGTCTGGGCGCACCACATGTTCATCATGGGCATTTCGAACTACGCGGTGCTGGTGTTTTCGCTGCTGACGATGCTGGTAGCGGTGCCTTCGGCGATCAAGATATTCAACTGGGCATTCACGCTCTACAAGGGATCGATCACGTTTGAGACGCCGATGCTGTATGCATTCGGCTTCATGGGGCTATTCACGATCGGCGGGATGACCGGCGTGTTTCTGGGGGCTTCGGGCACGGACATTCATCTGACCGAGACGTACTTCATCGTGGCGCACTTCCACTTTGTGATGGTGGGCGGCATGTTGATGGCGTTCCTGTCGGGCGTGCACTTCTGGTGGCCGAAGATTACCGGGCGGATGTATCCGGAGAAGATTTCGCAACTGGCGGCGGTGGTGACGTTCATCGGGTTCAACCTCACATTCTTCCCGCAATTCATTCTGGGAACGCTGGGGATGCCGCGGCGGTATGCGTCGTATCCGCCGGAGTTCCAGATTCTGAATGTGTTCTCGACAGCAGGCGCGACGGTGCTGGGCGTCGGCTATCTGCTGCCGGTGCTTTACCTGACGTGGTCGCTGAAGTACGGCGAGATCGCGGGCAACAATCCGTGGCAGGCTACGGGGCTGGAATGGCAGACGCAATCGCCGCCGCTGACGGAGAACTTTGCTGAGATTCCCATCATGGACCACGAAGCCTACGACTACGAGTGGCTCGAGCGCCAGAAAGAAAAAGAGGTAGCCAGTGTCGGATAGCCCAGTGATGACGCACGGCGGCACGGAGGCGGCGGGGCACGAGCATCCGCCCTACCAGCGCCACCATTTTGAGACCATCGGGCCAGCAGAACGACGCCACGAACTTTGCGATGTGGCTGTTTCTGCTGACTGAAATCATGTTCTTCGGCGGGCTGTTTACTGCTTACCTGATTCTCCGCAACTGGTATTACCCGGCTTTCGTGGCGGCGTCGCACCAGTTGCAGATCGGCTGGGGCACGGCGAATACGGCGGTGCTGATCACGTCGAGCTTTACGATGGCGATGGGCGTGTGGTGCGCGGAGACGCGGCAAAAGGGGCGCGCTGGTTCTCTGCCTGGTGCTTACGTTCATTCTGGGCCTGGTCTTCCTGGGCATCAAGACGATTGAGTATTCAGAGAAGATCGAGAAGCATCACGTTCCGGGCTTCCACTACAGCCTGCAGTCGTTTCTCGACCCGGCTTCGGATCCGGAGATTTACAAGGTATATCACGACAAGCCCATGGCGTTGGACATGGCGCGCAGGACGGAGCTTTACTTCTTTCTCTATTTCGCCATGACGGGCATGCACGCATTGCACATGATTATCGGCATCGCGATTCTGGGATTCATGATCTTCAGGGCGCAAGCCGGGGCGTACACGACAGGGCATGTGACATTTGTCGAGAATTTCGGGCTGTACTGGCATTTCGTCGACATCATCTGGATATTCCTGTTCCCGCTGCTTTACCTGATAAGTCGCCATCAATAAAGGACAACCGGCATGACTGAACACGACGAAACACCCGAAGAACACGAACAACATCATCACATCGTGAGCCCGAAGGTCTACGTGGTAATCGGCAGCGCATTGCTGATGCTGACGGCAACGACCGTGTGGGCCTCGTACCAGGAATGGGGCGTTTTCAACCCCATTGCCGCGCTGGGTATCGCCGTCATCAAGGCGATGCTGGTGGTGCTGTTTTTCATGCACGTGAAGTACTCGACCAAGCTGACCAAGCTGACGGTGGGGGCTGGGGTTTTTACGTTTCTGATTCTGGTGGGGATGACGCTGGCGGACTATTTCACGCGGGCCTGGGGGAGATGGTGAGAGGCCAGTGAAAGACTGATGCAGTAAAGAAGTGATAAGCGACTCTGAGCGGGTGAACCGCTCGGTTTTGAAGGAAGGGCTGCCTGTGGGCAGCCCTTTCAGTTTGCGCGTCGCTTTGACGTGATGAAATCGCTCTACGTTTATTGTTGAAGCGATCAGAGCGGCGTAAGGATCACTGCGGGAATGTTCCTTTGGCGGATGGAGAATTGGAGGGGTGACTTGCAGCAAAACTATTCATGCCTGAGAGTGCAGAGTTTTCTGAAGAGCTGGCGCGCCTGACGAATCAGCCCCGCGTGCTGGTGCGGCGAAGAGGTGCGCCGCGCAAGGAAGGGCGCTGCGTTGTGTATTGGATGCAGCGGGCGATGCGGATTGCGGATAACCAGCGCTGGACGTGGCGATTGAAGCTGGGAATCTGCTGGGGCTGCCGGTGTTGGTGTATTTCTCAGTGATTCCCAACTACCCCAACGCCAACCTGCGGCACTATCACTTCTTCAGCAGGGCTTGCGGGATGTGGCGGAAGACGCCGCGGAGCGCGGATTGGGATTTGTGCTGCGGCGGCATCCGGGCAATTCCCTCGAAGCGTTTCTCGAAGAGGTGGGAGCGGCGCTGTTGATTGGCGACGAGAACCCTTGCCGCGAGCCGGAGCGCTGGCGGCGGGTGCTGGCCAGGCAGGCTGCAGAGTGCCGTATTGGACGGTGGATGCCGACGTGGTGGTGCCGTCGGCGGTGTTTGGACGAAGCTACTTTCTTGTTGCATCATTTTCGGCCGCATTTGAAGGCGGAATTGCCGAAGTATCTTGTTAGGCCGCAGAGGGTCGCGCCAATGCGGGGGTGGACCCCGAAGAAGGGGCTGGTAAGTTATCCGCTGCATCAAGACTTGACGGCGGGATTCACAAAGCTGGATCGCACTGTGGGGCCGGTGGACAGCTTCGCCGGGGGGACGCATGCTGCATTCAAGCGGCTTCGCGAGTTTGTTGAACTCGAGTTGGCGGGATACGAGACAGCCCGGAACCATCCAGAGGTGAAGGGTACGAGCCGGTTGTCGCCTTATCTTCACTTCGGCCACATTGGGCCGTTGACAATTGCGCTGGCGGTGGAGGAGGCGGTGCGCCGAGGGAAAGGTTTCAGACTCGGCGCGGGATAGATTTCTGGACCAGTTGATCGGCTGGCGGGAGCTGGCGGTGCTTTTTGTGCGGCACAATCCGAACTACGACAACTGGGAGTGCGCCGAGCCATGGGCGCGCAAGACACTGGTGGAACATGCGGGCGATGTGCGGCCGCACCGCTACAGCCTGGAGCAGATGGAGCGGGGCGAGACCGGCGATGAGTTGTGGAATGCGGCCCAGCGGGAGATGGTGGAGACGGGCTGGATGCACAACTACATGCGGATGTACTGGGCGAAGAAGATACTGGAATGGGCGCCGGACCCGGCGCGCGCGTTCGAGTGGGCGGTGAAGCTGAACGATCGCTACGAACTGGACGGGCGCGATCCCAACGGCTATGCGGGCATTGCATGGGCGATTGTGGGCAAGCATGACCGGCCATGGTTCGATCGGCCGGTCTTCGGCCTGGTGCGGCCGATGAGCGGAACGTCAATCGCAAAGAAGTTCGATTCAAAGGCATATATAGGGCAGAACAACGCGGGCAGTCGAGAGCCTGAGCTTTAGAGCGGTTCTCCAATTACTATGTGGCGATTCGAGCGATGTGCAAGCTGGAATTTGCCTGAAGAAATGCCGCTTAGCAGTCTCGGCCTTGCTCTGGAACCATTGGGGAGCGGTTGGTGGATGAAGCGGTCCCCAGGCTCTTGTGTACCGGCGGTCACAGCAGGGGTGCGATCGCTGAGTCCTATAATGGGCCGCAATTCCAAACCCGGAAACTGCATGTTCTCAATGCGCAATCCATTGGATTCCGCTCAAGTTCTCCTCGGAAGATGGGAGAGGCGAGGCGGGAACCGGATCCCGGACGCGTGTGGCCATTTGGACTTCTCAGGAGTTTCTCGGCACTTGCAGCCTTCAGCGAAGGCTTGAGCCGGGGCTCGTTTTCAGCGAAGAGAACGCGGAATGGGATCGTGCAGGAAGCTGGGGATGCTGGCTGCGCTCGCCGCGGTATTGGCACAGGCGCTTATTTTCGCAAACAACAGGGGAGACCCGGGTCTCGGGTCGGGAGAGCCTGCCGCCGCGCGTGGTGCAGGCGCAGCGGTTTCTTGCGCGGCGGGGCTGGCCGGAGTCGACGAGCAGTTGCGTGAGAGGCAGGCGACTCCACTCTGCCGCGTTGACAGGTCTGACCCAGAGCCCGGCGACATCGACATGGCAGCCGCTTGGACCCACTGCGGTGATTTCTGCAAATTATGGCCTGGTGACGGGGCGTGTCTCGTCGATTGCGTTTGATCCGGCAGACTCGACGGGCAACCGGGTTTATCTGGGAACGACGGGCGGCGGAGTGTGGCTGGCGCAGAATGCAGGCACGTCAAATGCGGCCTCAGTGGTGTTTACGCCGCTGACCGATGCGGTGGCGGCGTTGAGCACGGCGCCCGATGCGTCGATCAGTATCGGCGCGATTACGGTGCAGCCGGGCGGCACGGGGGTGATTCTGGCAGGGACAGGGCGACCCGAACGATGCGCTCGACTCCTACTATGGCGCGGGGATTCTGCGCTCGACGGACGGCGGCAATTCTTGGAACCTGATTGCGCTGACCTCAGACCAGCTGCTGGCGTTCGCGGGCGAGGGATTTGCGGGATTTGCGTGGAGCACGTCGAATCCGCAACTGGTGGTGGCGGCTGTGTCAGCAGGCCTACGAGGGCACGCTGGCGAATGCGGAACGTCCGAACGTGAGCTATGCAGGGCTGTACTACTCGACTGACAGCGGGGCGACGTGGTCACTGGCGCGCATTACGGACCAGAGCGGGTTTGATGTGCAGGGGCCCGGCGATCTGTTTGCACTGCCCAATGGCAACGCGGCGACATCAGTGGTATGGAACCCGGTGCGGCGCGTCTTTGTGGCTGCGGTGCGTTTCCACGGGTATTACCAATCCACGGATGGCATGACTTGGACGCGGCTGGCGGCGCAGCCGGGGACGGGACTGACGGCGCAGATGTGCCCGGCGAATCCGGGATCGATCGGTTCGGTGGCCTGCCCGATATTTCGAGGAACGCTGGCGGTGAATCCGCAGACTGGCGACACCTTTGCGTGGACGGTGGACGCGAATAACCAGGACCAGGGAATCTGGCAGGATGCGTGTGCAGTGAGCGGCGGAGCGTGCACGAATCAGAACATCACGTTTTCGACTCAGCTGAATACGGCGGCGCTGGAGACGAGATACGGCGCTGGGTGCAATGACGATTGACGAACGGCGACTACAACCTGGCGCTGGCGGCAGTGCCGTCGGGACAGGACACGCTGCTCTTCGCGGGCGGGAACGATTTGTGGAAGTGCAGCCTGGCGATGAGCTGCGAGTGGCGCAACACGACCAACGCCGACACCTGCATGAGTGCGCAGGTGGCGGGATATCAGCATGCGCTGGCGTGGAATCCGGCGAATCCGCTGGAGATTTTTGTAGGCAACGACAGCGGGCTTTGGCGTTCGACGGACGGAGTCGGCGAAACGGGGCAGGTATGCTCCGCCGCTGACGATTCGCACTTTCAGAACCTGAATGGAGCGCTGGGCTCGCTGGCGGAGGTGGTGAGCATGTCCGCCGTCGGCACGTCGCCCTACACGATGATGACGGGGTTGGGGGCGAACGGGACCGCAGGCGTGAAGAGCACGACGGGACCGACGGTAGATTGGCCGCAGATTCTGGGCGGCGAAGGCGGCCCGGTGGCCGTCGACCCAACCAACAACTCGAATTGGTACGTGAACAACCAGGCGGGCGTTTCGATCCATTTGTGCTCGGAGACGGGTGAATGTACGCCGTCGGCCTTTGGTTCGACGGCGGTGGTGAACGACGCGGATGTGAACGGCGACGGAGATACCATGACGACGCCCGCACCATTCTTGGTGGATCCGCTGGATGCCACGCAACTGCTGGTGGGGACGTGCCGAGTTTGGCGCGGGCCGGCGGACGGAAGCGGCTGGAGCGGCGAGCAATGCGATGAGCCCAATTCTCGATGGAGTGAGCGGCAATCCATACTGCAATGGCGATGCGCTGATTCGCACGCATGGCTGCGCTGCCATTGCCTGGCGGCGGCGAAGTGATTTATGTGGGAATGTACGGGGCGTCGGATGGCGGTGGCATCCTGGCCGGGCACGTGCTGAGCGCGACTCTGAGTTCAGCGAACGGCACGATGGCGGTATGGACGGATCTGACGCTCAACCCGGTGACGAACGACACGATGGGCTTGAACGCTTACGGGCTGGATATCTCAAGCATCTATGTCGATCCGCACGATGCGACCGGAAACACGGTATATGTGACGGTGGATGGAGTTCCGAGCCCGACCGAGCCGGTGCGCGTGGCGTACCGCTCGACGGATGGAGGGGCGCACTGGGCTTACATCACGTCGAACCTTGGGTTGTCGCCAGCGAACAGCCTGGTGGTGGACCCGCAGGATGCGAACACGGCTTATATCGCGACGGATGCGGGGGTTTTTTCGACGCGGCAGATCGCCACCTGCGCGATGGCGGCGACGTCGTGCTGGTCGGCTTTTGGAACGGGATTGCCGGAAGCGCCGGTGGTGGAACTGAGCGCGGCTCCTGCAACGGCATCGCCGACTGTGCTGGCGGCGGCGACTTATGGGCGTGGCGTGTGGCAGATTCCGCTCTGGACCGCGGGCACGCAATTGACGACGGCTACAGTGGATCCGACGATGCTGACCTTTCCTCCACAGGCTGATGGAAACCCGAGCAGCGCGCAGACGGTGACGCTGACCAATACGGGCGGCATCGCATTGACGCCCACGGCGATCGCGGTGAGCGGAGACTTCAGCGAGACGGACAACTGCCTGAATGCGACGGTGAATGCGGGATGCGAAGTTGCGCGATCCAGGTGACGTTTACGCCGACGCAGGCGGGCAGTCGCACGGGGCAATTAACGATCAGCGCGAATGTGGCGGGCGGAGCGATTGCGGTGACTCTGAGTGGAACGGGCGAGAATTCCGGCGCCGTGCAACTGATCGCCTGCGACGCTGAGTTTTGGGCAGGTGCAGACGGGGACGACTTCGACTGCGTTGCAGGTGACGCTGGAGAATGACGCCGTCGACTGCGGTTCCCATCACGAGCGCGACGGTTACTGCTCCATTCGTGCTCGCGAGCAACGCATGCGGCACTTCGCTGGCGGCGAACAGCGACTGCCAGTTGACGGTGGAGTTTGCCCCGTCGCAGACGGGAGCGGCCACGGGAACGCTGACGCTGGTGGATGCAGGCGGGACACAGACGGTGCAATTGACAGGAACCGGCGCGGCGCCGCCAACGGATACGCTCTCGCCCACGTCGTTGACTTTTCCGGGGACAGCGATCGGAGCGCTTTCGGCAGCGCAGCCGGTTACATTGACCAACAGCGGCGACCTGGCCTTGAACGGAATCGCGATTTCGGCAAGCGGACCGTTCCAGGTGACGAGCAATTGCGGAGGCCAGCTTGCGGGAAATTCGAGTTGCTCCTTCAGCGTGGTGTTCGTTCCAACTGCCGCAGGATCGCAGATGGGCGCACTGAACGTCATGGATTCGCTGAAGACGCAGACGGTGGCTCTGAGTGGAACGGGTCTCAGTGCGGCGACATTTACGGTGAGCCCGACAAGCTTGAGTTTTCCGACGCAGCAGGTGGGGGTGGCCAGTTCGCCTCTGACGCTTGACGGTGAGCAATACCGGCGGATCGGCGATGGCCAATGTGGGGTTTGCAGATTACTGGTCAGGGCGCGGGGAGTTTTTCGACCGGTGCAACGACGTGCGGAGCCGTACTGAACAACGGGAGCAGTTGCACGGTCGCAGGTGATCTTTACCCCGGCGGCAACGGGCGCGAACACGGCGACACTGACGGTGACTTCCTCCACACTGGGCGTAAAGGCGGTGACGGTTGCATTGAGCGGCGCGGGGGTGGCGGCGTCGGGGCTAAATGTGAGCCCGGCGCAGATGACGTTCACTGAAGCGACGCTCGGCCAGGCCAGCATAGCGCAGACGGCGACGATCAGTAACACGAGCAACGTGAGCGCGACCGGGTTGACACTGGCGGTGACGGCGCCGTTCAGCTTGACGCAGAACACTTGCGCCGCAAGCCTCGCTGCCGGAGCGAGCTGCACGGCGGGGATTGTGTTTACACCGACGGCGAATGGGTCGGTTGCAGGCTACCTTGGTCGTCACGTCTCGTCGACATTGAACACCGCGACCATTGCGTTGAACGGGACGGGCGGCGCGGCGGGATCGGTGCAACTGCAGCCGGCGGAACTGAGCTTTGCGACTACGGGAGTGGGGACAACCAGCAGCGCCCAGAATGTGACGGTGACCAACAGCAGGCCACCGTGCCGCTGACCGATCTCGCGGTGACCATCTCGAACGGATTTCAAATCGCGAACAACACATGCGCGAGCACACTGGCACCGGGCGCGAGTTGCACGGTTGGAGTGACATTTACGCCGGCCAGCGCCGGGCAGCAGACAGGCAACCTTACGGTTGCGAGTTCTGCGCTGGCCGCAAGTGCGCAGGCGCCGCTATCGGGGATGGGGCTGGATTTTGCGGCTGCGCTTAGCGGCTCGTCAAGCCAGACAGTGGCCAGCGGGCAGACTGCGAATTTCACTTTGGTGCTGACGCCGGCGAGCGGCTCGTCCGGAACGTTCACCTTCAAATGCGGCGCACTGCCGGCAAATTCGGCGTGCGCGTTCAATCCCACGAGCGAGATGGTTCCTGCCAACTCGACTGGGAGTGTGACGGTGTCAGTGGCGACTGGGCAGGCGCTGACCGCTTCGGTTTCGCGAAGGCCGAATGGGAGCCCGTATTCGGTAGCTTGCGGTTTTGTTGTTGCTTCCGCTGGCGTGGCGACGCCGGAGGAAAGTGTCTCTTCTGGTTCTGGCGGGGATTCTGGTGATCGGCGGGGTGTCAAGCTGCTCCGGCTCGGGCGGAGGCACGGGAGGAGGCGCCGCCGCACGGCGGAAGCGATAACAATACTCCGCCTGGAACGTATTCGATTCCTGTCACTGTGATGTCGTGCGGAGCGTCGCACACGGTGACGCTGTCGCTGACGGTGGATTAGAGCGGGGTGGGTTCGGAGGTTCAGACGCGGGCGGAGCCAATGCGGAGACGGGCTATACTTTAGCTTCGGCGCTCTCGGCGGAGAGACCGCGAAAAGAGCTGCGAGGGAGACGAGGCATGGCTGCCAATGTAACCGTAGAAGATGTAGAGCGGGTGGCCGAACTGGCGCATCTGGAGCTGACTCCGGAAGAGATCTCGAGCATGCTGCACGACCTGAACGCCATTCTCGACCATGTTGCCGAGTTGAACGAGCTGGATACGGTCGGAGTGACGCCGCTGGCCCAGGTGAGCGAGTTGAAGGGCGCAGGCGGCGCCAGCGTGCTGCGGCCGGATGAGAGGATCGCCTCGCTGGATCGCGCCGAGGTGATGGCGCAGGCGCCGGAGACGGACAGGGTCTTCTTCAAGGTGCCGAAGGTGATTGAGAGATAAGAACTAGGGAATACACGGAATAGGCGCGATTAGACCAGCGAAGATGAAGGTCGGCGGAATACGTTTGTTGAAAAGCCGAAGACCCTCAGCGAGCTGCGCGAGGGGATTGCCGCGGGCAGCGTGAAGGCCGCCGATCTCGCGGCGGGCTACTACGACCGCATCGCGGAGGTGAATCCGCGGCTGAATGTCTACCTGAGCCTGACCAAAGAGCGCGCGCTGGAGCAGGCGGCGCGGGTGGATGCGGCAGCGGCAAAGGGCGACCCGCTGGGTCCGCTGGCGGGCATTCCTGTAGGCATCAAGGACGTGCTGGTGATGCGCGGGGCTCCGGCGACTGCGGGGTCGAAGATTCTTGAAGGGCTACCGGCCTCCCTACGATGCCACGGTGGTGTCGAAGCTGGAGGCAGCGGGCGCAGTGCTGCTGGGCAAGCTGAATTGCGACGAGTTCGCCATGGGCTCGTCGAACGAGAACTCGGCCTATGGGCCGGTGCGCAATCCGGTGGATACGGAGCGGGTTCCGGGCGGGTCGAGCGGCGGTTCGGCGGCGGCGGTGGCGGCGAACATGGCCGTGGCCACGCTGGGGTCTGACACGGGTGGATCGATTCGCCAGCCAGCCAGCTTTTGCGGAGTGGTGGGCGTGCTGCCGACGTATGGGCGTGTCTCGCGCTACGGGCTGATTGCGTTTGCTTCGTCGCTGGACCGCGTGGGGCCGTTTGCAGGGAACGTGCGCGACGCGGCCACGATGCTGGGCGTGATTGCAGGGCACGATCCGAAGGATGCAACGAGCTCGCCGGCTCCGGTGCCGGACTATGCGGCGGAGAGCGACAAGCCGGTTGAAGGGATGCGCATCGGCGTGCCGGCGGAGTATTTTGGCGAGGGGCTGGACCCGGAGGTGCGGGCGGCGATCGAATCGGGCATCGACGCGCTGAAGGCGGCCGGCTGCACGGTGAAGCCGATTTCGCTGCCGCATACGCGGTATGCGATTCCCACCTATTATCTGGTGGCGACGGCGGAGGCCAGCGCCAACCTGGCGCGGTTTGACGGCGTGCGCTACGGGTATCGCTCGCCGGCGTCGGATACGTTGTCGGCCATGTACAGCCACTCGCGCGACGAGGGGTTTGGCGCCGAGGTGAAGCGGCGCATTCTGCTGGGGACGTACGCGCTGAGCGCCGGCTACTACGATGCCTATTACCTGAAAGCGCAGCAGGTGCGGCGGCTGCTGGCCGAGGAGTTTCTGCGCGCCTTTGCCGATGTGGATGCGATTGTGACGCCGACCGCGCCGACGCCGGCTTTCAAGCTGGGCGAGAAGACGGGCGACCCGCTGGCCATGTACCTGGCGGATATTTACACGGTGACGGCAAGCCTGGCGGGAATCTGCGGGGTGACGGTGCCGTGCGGGGCGACAAAGGCGGGTCTGCCGGTGGGGATGCAGGTGCTGGCGGCGCATTTGAACGAAGGCACGGCGTTCCGCGTGGCGCGGGCGGTGGAAGCAGCGCAAAGTTAGGGGCAAGCGACATGGGCAAGGAGCTGGTTTACGGCGGTGGTGCTGATTGTGGCGATGATGGCCGCGGCGCCGGTGACTCAAGCCACTCCGCGAAAGACACACAGTGTGGTTCTGGGCGCGGTGAAGCGCGTGCCTTACTCGAAGGCAGGCGATCCGGCGGGTGCGGCCGCGGGTGAAGAGCGCATTGAAGATCCGCGCACTGGTTGTAGATGGCCTGGTGAAGGAATGGACGACCGGCGACGCCCATGATGTAACCGACCGCAGCTTTGTGGTGCGGCGGGTGTTGCGGCTGAACGACGCCTTGCCGGGTGAGAAGCCGCCGGGGAACAAGCAGGGCCACTGGGTGTGGCAGCGCGGGCCGTGGCTGCTGGTGGATCGCGTGACGGGCCATGTCGCGGCACTGAAGCTGCCGGATTACGATCCGGGAGTGAGCCAGGTGAGCTGGTTTCGCGACTACGGGGCGTATTGCGGCGTGACAGCAGCGGAAAGAGCCTGTATGCGGTGGTGGCGCAATTGGCGGTGCGCAAGCCGGTGCTGGCGAAGAAGCTGTCAGCGTTCGATGTGGAGAGCCATCCAGACCCGGTGTGCGGGGCGCCGGAATGGCAGCGCGAGCCGCTTGCAGGTGACGTTTCACCCAGCCGGAAAGATGCGGCGAGCTTCGATATTGTTCCGGGATCGGCAGTGCTGGTGGAGGACTCGGACGATGAGCCTGAGGCCGCCGGCTGCTGCACCGGGATCGAAGCCGAATTAGCACATCGACAGATTGGCGCGAACAAGTCTGCCCGGAGTTCATGCAGAATTTCACTTCCTGCGCTCCGAATAAAAAGGACGAGAAGAATCAGCGCATCGTGATGGCGCGCCTATCGTTTGATCTGCTTCGTCAGGTTCCATAAGACCCAGACCATGAAGACCAGACCCAGCGCCAGCGGAATCAGAAAAAGATAGGCGAAATCGAAACCATGCGTCATGAGTGCCTCCCACGCACGATCGCGGGTGTGCGAGTGATGTTGAACGGAGCAGCCTGAGTGCACGAAGCGCAGAAAGAAGAGATGTTCTTATTCGCCATGTTTTCTGCCTCACACGAAGACAGCTTCGGATTCGCTCGAACGCGAACGAGGAGCCGCTATTTCAGAGGAGAAATCAATCCACCTAAAGGCGGAACAATCAATATGTAAGGTCTTTGTAAGGGTTGAGAAGACTCATTTGCCAAGAGGCTGAATGGGGAGAATAACCGCCGAATCCGGGGTCCTGAAGTGCGCGGTAGCCTTGACACATAACCGGCTGCGCGTTTCTTATCTTTCTAGGCCTTCTTTTGGATCCCGGCTGGAGTGTGCTCGCAAGAAGTGGTGCGGCCGATCAAGGCGGGTTCTGTGAGAGGACTGTGTCGAACAGGAAGCAGACGGTAGCTGGGTAACGGGTTTCAAACGGGCATGGGGTGATTCCCGGTTGCCGGGGCGAAGCAGCCTGACCCTCCTTGCCAGAGCCTGAGCCGGAAGCACCAGGAGGCCAGGAATATTCCCGGAGACAAATTTCTAATCAGGCGTCCGCCACGGCGGGTGTGCCTGTGCCCTGAATGGCAGGATGTGTTTGCGGCCAGGGCGAGCAAAGGACAATCGTGGCAACGAGTTTGGCAATTTGGATGGCAGGGCCCGCCGGGGGTGGTAGCAGTCTCCCGATGCTTCTGCCCCTGCTTTTGATTCCAGTCCTCTACCTAGTGATGATTCGACCTCAGCAGAGGCGGCAAAAACAGTGGCAGGAGATGCTCAGCAGCATCAAGGCCGGTGATCGTGTGACCACGGCGGGCGGCATCCGAGGCATTATTCTTTCCATCAAGGACGATGTCATCATCATCCGCGTAGCACCGGATAATCTGAAGCTGGAAATCGCCAAGAGCGCAATTGCGTCAGTGACTACTCAGGAAGGGCCTTCGGCGTCGTAGCCCTCCGGGCTTTTACTCTTTGGACCGAAGAAGTGGAAGAATGAAGAAGAATCTCAACAAGCAAATTCTGGCAATTATTGCGGTGCTGGTGGTTTTCGTTTACGGCATCTTCGGAGTGCCTTCAGGCTTTTCGGGCAAGGCGCTGATGGAGGGCATGACCAACCGGATTCACCTGGGCCTTGACCTGCGTGGCGGCGTTCACCTGATTTTGCAGGTGGTTGTGGCTGAGGCAGTGAGCGACGAGACGGACAGCGCCGTGGGGCGAATCCAGCAGGATCTGAAAGCGGCTCACGTAACCTTTTCGCAGGTCTACAAGCCGGATCCGCTGAAGCAGGATGGATCAGGCAAGCCGGAATTGATCCGCATCGAAGGCACATCGGCGGATCAGGCCGGTGCGATCAGAACCCTTCTGGACTCAAAGTACTCGACCGAGTACGACGTGAACGGCAGTTCGGACAATAGCTTCACGGTGACGATGAAGCCGCTGGTGGAGAAGGCTCTCGAAGACAAGACGGACCAGCAGGCAATTGAGACCATTCGCGACCGTGTGGACACTCTGGGCGTGAGCGAACCGGAGATTGCGCCGTACGGCCTCGGCGCGAACCAGATCCTGGTGGAGTTGCCCGGCATCTCCGACCTCGACCGCGTGAAGGCCATTATTCAGTCCACCGCCCGTCTTGAGATTCACCCCGTGGTTGGCGGCCCTTATCAGGATGACCAGGCGGCCCTTGCCAGCGTTGGCGGCGCGCTTCCAGCGGACGAAGAGGCTGGTGCACGGATCAGGGGTGCTGGGTACGGGTTCAGAGTCGGACAGCGTGTATGTGCTGCAGCGGGTACCGATCGTTGCCGGCAGCGACTTCCGCTCTGCCGATCCGGGGACGGATTCGAATACAGGGCAGCGGACAGTCCGCTTTACGTTGACCAATGAAGCCGGCGACAGGTTCTACGACTACACCAGCAAGAATGTGGGCCACAGCATGGCCGTGGTGATGGGCGGGCGGGTGAAGGAAGTCGCCAACATCGAGAGCGCGATTCGCGACTCGGGTGAGATTCGCGGCAGCTTCTCTCCGGATGAAGTTGAGATTCTTTCAAAGATGTTGCGGACCGGCGCACTGCCGGCCTCGCTCAACTATCTTGAGGACCGGACCGTCGGCGCGTCGCTGGGGGCGGACTCCATTCGCGACGGCGTGACGGCAGCCGTTGTGGGCGTGTTGGTGGTGATGGTCTTCATGCTCGTCTACTACAAGGGATCGGGCATCAACGCAGATCTTGCGCTGTTTCTAAACCTGGTAATTTTGCTGGGCTTTATGGGATTCTCCGGAGCCACGCTGACGTTGCCGGGAATTGCCGGAGTGATTCTGACCATCGGCATGGGCGTGGATTCAAACGTGCTGATCTTCGAGCGTATTCGTGAAGAGGTAAGGTCTGGCAAAGCGCCTTCGGCGGCGGTGGACCAGGGTTTTGCCCACGCATGGACCACAATTTTCGATACCCACGTGACGACGATCGTTTCTGCCGGCATCCTCTTCCTGTTTGGGACGGGCCCGGTGAAAGGTTTTGCAGTGACCCTGACTTTCGGTCTGGCTGCGAACCTGTTCACTGCGGTGTATGTCTCGCGGGTGATTTTTGAGGCCCACCTGAACAAGATGAAGACGGGCCAAATGGTATCCATTTAAACGGCGCGCGAATGCGGCAAGGGCGGCAGAGTAAAACATCGAATCCCGGAATCGAGTGAGTTCCGGCACCCAGGAAGGCAGAGAACCAGTGGAACTGTTTCACGGCGTAAATATTGATTGGCTTGGGAAGAAGTGGTACTTCCTCGCCTTTTCCATGATCTTCAGCGTGGCGGGCATCATTTCGATGGGGTGGCATTGGACGCATCCCGAGGGCGGTCTTCGCAGCCCGGTGCCGCTGGGTGTGGACTTCCGCGGTGGCACACAGGTCGAGGTCAAGTTTAATCAGACTCCCGACTTGAACAAGATCCGCAGTGCGACCGCCGCGGCCGGCATCAAGGATGCGAATGTGGTGAATTACGATGAGCCCGGCCTCAACGAGGTGCTCATCAGCCTGCCCGAGCAGACGAACGAGAACGCGCTCGACACCGGGCGGCAGCAGATTGACGACGCCCTGCATGGTCAATTCGGTAATTCGTTCAGCGTGGGCAGCGTAACTGTGGTTGGTCCTACGGTCGGCCATCAACTTGAAGGGCAAGCACTGCGGGCCACGCTTTACTCGCTTCTGGGCATGCTGATCTACCTATGGTTCCGATTCCAGCTGATCTATGGCGTGGCGGCGGTGGTCGCTTGTTTCCACGACACGCTGATTACGATAGGCGCATTCGCGCTCACCAACCGGGAAATCAGCCTGACCGTGATTGCGGCGATTCTGACGCTGGTGGGCTATTCGATGAATGACACCATCGTAGTGTTCGATCGGATCCGCGAAAACCTGCGGTTGAGTCGCCGCGAGGCGCTGCCGGACGTAGTGAACCGGGCAATCAACCAGACATTGAGCAGGACGGTGTTGACATCGGGGCTGACATTCCTTACGGTGTTGTCGCTGTTTATCTTTGGCGGCCAGGTGCTGCACAATTTTTCGTTCGCGCTGGTGGTTGGAATTCTCATCGGCACGTACTCCTCAATCGCAGTGGCGGCGCCGATGTTGGTGGCCTGGCAGGAGTGGCGTTCAAAGCGAGGCAATACAGTAGTTTTGCCTGCGGCAAAGCGCCCGAGGGTGAAGTGAAATTCGACAGCGATTGCACTGTTTTTAGGGCATGTTTTGCAAGTGAAGCATAGTTCTGATATAGGTGGAGCACGCTTCTGTGGTACCGTTTTGATGCCGGGAACATTTGGGGTTTCCCCGGTGTCTAAATAGAGGTATCCAACACCCGAATTCGAGGCTGGCCATGTTTGAAGATTCCACGTTTGAATCCGCGCACAGGATCAAGAGTAAGAGCAGATATTGGATGGTGGTAACCTTCATCACCAACGGTTCGATCCTGCTTCTTCTCATCCTGATTCCGCTGATCTACCCTGAAGCACTTCCCAGAGCTGCGATGTTGACGGTATTGACTGCACCGCCGCCGCCACCACCGCCGCCACCACCGCCACCGCCACCCGAGGTTCACGTGGTGCACGTGCAATCGCAGATGATGAACAACCAACTGCTGGCTCCCACCAAGATTCCGCACGACATTAAAATGGTCGCAGAAAAAGAAGCTCCTCCTTCGAGCTTCGGCGTTGCTGGCATGGAAGGACTGGGCGGCAGTGCGAACGGTGTGATGGGCAGCGTGTTCGGCAGCGGGACTCCTCAGGTGAAGGCCGCACCTCCCAAGAAGGTGAACATTTCTGCCGGTGTCGCCATCGGCATGTTGATCCAGAAGACGACGCCGGTTTATCCGCCAATTGCGAAGGCCGCGCGCGTTTCCGGCACAGTGATTTTGCAGGCCATGATTTCCAAATCGGGCACTATCCAAGATCTAAAGGTTGTCAGCGGTCCGGCCATGTTGCAGCAGGCGGCCTTGGACGCAGTAAAGACCTGGCGCTATCGGCCCTACCTGCTCAACAACGAGCCGGTAGAAGTGGAGACCACGATCAATGTGATCTTCAGTCTCGGCGGATGACGCAGATTCTGGCCCTTTTCCAAGTCCAAGGAAAGGGGCCTTGCTTTTGACCTGAATGCGAATCCGGAAAGAGCCGCATTCCCAGCAACCGTAAGGCAGTCGCAATTCACAAGAAAACTCCTTAGGAGGAACGATTCAGTGATTCTCGCTCAGCTCTCACATTTCGCTTCGCAAACTGTCAGCAGCCTGGCCATGTTCCAGGACGAGGGACAGACAGTCAGCTTCAGCCCCATGGGGCTGTGGGAACATATGGCATGGATGGCCCGCAGCGTGGCCATTGTTCTCTTCATCGAGTCGATCTGGTCTTTGGCCGTGATGATCGACCGCTACCTGTATTTCTCTGCCGCCCGCAAGCAATCACGCGAATTCGCGCCCAAGGTTGCCGGTGCGTTGAAGGACAGCAAGCTTGAGGAAGCAATCAAGATTGCAGATCGCAACAAGAAGTCTCATCTGGCCGAAGTTGTGACAGCTGGCCTGCAGGAGTTCCGCGCATCCGGCGGTGCAGCTACCGAGAACACCATCGAGAGTTCGCAGCGTGCGTTGGAACGCGCGGAAGCCATTGTCCACGCCAAGTTGAAGAGGGGCCTCAGTGTTCTGGCCACCATTGGTTCGACGGCGCCATTCGTAGGCCTGTTCGGAACGGTGGTCGGCATTCTGCACGCATTTGATGCGATCGCGACCCAGAAGACCTCCGGTATCGGCGCAGTCGCCGGCGGTATTTCAGAAGCCCTTGTAACCACGGCGTTCGGCCTGCTGGTGGCCATTCCCGCAGTTATGGCTTTCAACTACTTCACCGGACGTGTCGAAGCTTTCGACGTGGAGATGGACAACTCCTCGAGCGAACTCATCGACTATTTCATCAAGCAGAGCAACAAGCGCTAAGCGGAGTCTGAATTGGCTCGAGCGGGAAGATATGGAGGCAGGAGAGCGGAAACGCTTTCCTGCCCTCCGATTTCGAATTCGCGCGGGCGCACGGCTTATGAGTAGTGCCGGAAGCCATCCGGAAACAAGAATTCAAAGGCATGGAGCGTCATAAATGGCAATCGCAGTTCGAAACGAAGGCGGCAAGATCAATTCCAACATCAATGTGACACCGATGGTGGACGTGATGCTGGTGCTGCTGATCATTTTCATGGTCATTACACCTATGCTCCAGAACAAGGTGTCGATCGATATGGCCAAGGTGACCAACGCCGTTGCCATGCCGGATGCCGACAAGGACGATGCCATTGTCGTTGCCATCACGCGGGACGGTGGTGTTTATCTGGGGCAGGACAAGGTCGCCACGAGCGAGCTTGGTGCAAAGGTTCGCGACAAACTAGCCGACACACCCGGGAAGACGATCTACGTTCGCGCCGATGCGCGTGCGCAGTACCGGGCTGTTGAAGACGCCATCGATGCTGTGCGTACCGCCGGCGTGGATGAAGTGGGTTTGTTGACGCAGAAGAAGGAAGGCAGTCTTGAGGGCGGCGAATAGCGCGCTGACGTTGCGCAGTCCCTTTAACGATTTTGAGGAAACGAGGAGTTTGAAGCCATGGCAATGAGTACCGGAGGCGGGGGTGGTTACTCGTCCGACATCAATGTTACGCCCATGATCGACATTCTGTTGGTGCTGCTGATCATCTTCATGGTGATTGTGCCGGTGACGCCGAAGGGGCTTGACGCGCTGGTTCCTCAGCCGCCAAAGAACCCGCAGCAGCAGCAGCAGCCGAACGATCGCACCATCGTGGTGCAGGTTATTTATCGCCCGGGTGCGGCTCCTGCCTACAAGATCAACGAGACCGATGTCCAGAAGTCGGAACTATTGCCGAGACTGACAGAAATCTATGCCAACCGCGCCGAGCGAGTGATGTTCGTGAAGGGTGACGATGATCTGGATTTCCGTTACGTAGCGGACGTTGTCGATATTGGACGTTCGGCGAACGTGGACCACATTGGTCTGATGACACCGAAGATTTTGGCTGGACAGTAGACGTCGTCTTTTCGGCTTTTTCCTGGTGGTAAAGCGCGCCCGAGATCTAAGCGTTGTTTTGGTGGCGCGCGTGGGTAAATGAGCCAGTGAGGCGATGAAATCAGTTTTGGCAACAGGGGTTGGGTCAGAAGTGGCGATGTCGCAGTCCGAAGTGGGGAGTCAACCATCCGGGCGCAATTTCCAGGGGCGGAAAACAGGAGTAATATTTCTCTTCCTGGTTTAGGCAACTTCCGTCTGTGGCCAGCCGCAATAAGATTCCAGGCGCGCAGAGTACAGGTGCGACCTGAAGGAGACGATACGAACATGAATGGACCCGCACGTATTACGGCGCTCGCGGTGGTTCTGGCCGGCATGGTGCTTTCCATGAGCGGGTGCGACCGCTTGGCAGCCCGAGATCAGTTGAACAAGGGAGTGGATGCCTACAAGAGCGGCAAGTATGAGGAAGCAATTGGGCACTTCCAGAAGGCCACTGAATTAGATCCGAGTCTCCCGATGGCCAAGAGTTACCTGGCCACTGCTTTGTCACAGAACATCGTGCCCGGATTGGACACAGCGGAAAACCTGAAGACCGCACAGCAGGCGATCAGCATCTTCCAGGAAGTGCTGGAAAAAGATCCCAACGATGTGAACAGCCTGAAGCAGATCGCGGGAATCTATTTCAATATCAAGAAGCTGGATGACGCCAAGACCTGGCAAAAGAAAGTTCTTGCGGTCGACCCGAAGGATCCTGAAGCGGCTTATACCGTCGGCGTGATCGACTGGACGCTGGCTCACGAAAACGTGCTGAAGGCTCTTGTGCCGGCCGGCGTCAATGACGATGGCGAGGGGAATTCGAAGGCTCCCAAGAAGGTGATGGATACGATCAAGGAGGAGAACTCTCCATTGGTCGATGAGGCTTTGCAATTTCTGAACCAGGCGGTGGCCAATCGCGCAAATTATGACGATGCGATGGCCTATCTGAACCTTGTCTACAGACGCAAGGCAGATCTGGACTATGGAAATCCCGGGGCGGTCAAGGAAGATCTGGCACAAGCTGAGGATTGGCGCACCAAGGCGATGGGAACCCGCAAGGCCAATGAAGAAAAGAAGAACGCAGGCCCCGGCGGAATCACAATGGATTCAAGTGGCAATATGAAGTAGTTTGTTCTCTAGCTGAATGAGTGGGAAAGCGGCCTCCGTCACTGACGGAGGCCGTTTAGTTTTAGCGCAGAAACGAAATGCCTCGGCAGTTCGGACGGGTCATGAAGCGCGATCTCGTCATGCTTGGGGAGAACACGGTTCACGATCAGGCAGGGAAACCGTGAGTCACGCTGATCAATTTGTTTCCTGATGTGGGTGGCGACGGAACGTCGGCAGAGAATCGCGACCGGACCGCATTTTACGCAAAGAGGATGCGATCAGTGACGGCTATCGCTCTGAGGCATGTTCTGCAATGGTGTGGCCTTTTGGGTCACGGGAAGGTCACCCGTTCCGACCCATTTTTGACTTTATAGTCACGGCTTCGGATTAGGGCATGTCCGAAAACGCTTTAGAGGCGTGAGCTGCAGCGTCGAGAGTGAGCAGGAGCGGGAATCCTTTGGCCCGCGGATTGTCGCTACTGAGCGCCATTCTTCAGGATCTGCTCCGCATAGTAGTTCCGGACAGTGGCCTGGTCGTGGAGCATTTCAAAATAGGCATTCTTCAGCAGTTGCGCGTGGTTTTCACGCAGAAACTGGCGGATGGTCTGCTGAACGCGAGGATCGTTCATTTCACGCTGCCCAGCAGGCTCGCGGGCAATCATCTTGTAAATCGCGATAGCCGATTATTTTCTTCCCGGGCCGGAAGTGCTCGTAGATAGGCAGGATATCGGTTATCTCACCCGGCTTGAGCTTGCTGATGGCGTTGTAGGCCTCCGGGTCGCTATGCAGAGCGGACTCTCCGACGAATCCCATATCGCCGCCGTTTGACGCGGTATTGGCATTATCAGAGAACTGGATGGCCAGCGCGCCGAAGTCTTCGCCGCTTCTGAGCCGGTTATAAAGCGCCTGGATCTTCTTCATTGCATCGGCCCCGCTGGAGGCCTTGTCTTGTATGTTGCCTGCCTGCGGAAGCGGGCCCGGCGCTGGCAACGATCTGCGCAAGATGGTACTGGGGCTCAATCAAGTTGAATTCAGCCTTGTGCGCAGTGTAATAGCCGCTGATGTCGGAGTCGGTGATGTTGATCCTCGACTCGATCTCCTTGTTCAGCAGTTTCTCCTTTGTCAAAGACCGGCGGAGGTCACGCTTCAGATCGTCCAGTGTAATGTCTCGCTGCTTCAGTTGCTTGTCAAACTCCTCTTGTGTATAGGGAGCTTTCATTTCGGTCAGCTTGGCATTTACATCTTCGTCGGTGGCCGCAAGGTTGAGCTTGGCGGCTCGCTGCTGCAGGATCTCGTCCTCAATCAACTGTTGCAGAATGTTCAAGCGGACGATATCGGCCTGTTCAGGGCTCGGTTCCTGGAGCGTTCTCGCCGAGGCTCGCCTTGTAGTATTTCTCGACCTCCGCACGCATGATTTCCTTGCCATTCACTGTGGCCATCACATCGGGAGAGGGGGCACGATGGCAGCCGGATAATGCGGCCAGGAGGAGTCCGCCAGCGAGAATGGGGGCGGCAAATGGACGGCGCTGAAAGAAGCGAGCTTCGACTTGCAAACTGAATTCTCCTGAGGAGCCGTATCGGACCTCGGTCTTACAGGATAAATCCCTAGACCGGGGACGCGATACGCAGAGCGTGCAATAGTTACGGACGCGACAAGCGGAAGCCCGCGGGACGCGCGGGGCCCTTCATTTTCCGGTCCCTGCTGGGCTTTGGGGCTGCGCAGGCGGTTCCGGTGGAGGCTGCTCGCCCGCTGCGCGCAAGGCGCGATCAATGACCATCCAGATCTGGTCTTCCGGCAGGGCGCCATTGATGCGCTCTCCATCCACAAACAGGGCCGGGGTACCGTCCACACCGAGGGCATCCGCCTCCTTCGCCGAAGCGCGGACTTTGGTTTCGTCCTGCTTGGACAGGCATTCGTCGAGCTTAGGCGCATCGAGTTTAGCCAGTGTTGCCTGCTCGCGGGCGATGCGGTCGAGAGCGGCAAAACTCTTGGTGGTGTTGCGATCCTCCCCGGTAATTTCCTGGCCGTGGGAGTGGAGGTAATCGACGTAGGCCCAGTAGGTGTCGCCGCTTTGCGCGGCGAGGCAATTGGCGTCGACGGCGGCGTGCAAGGCCCAGGGGTGCAGCTCGGTAAGCGGGTCATCCTTGTAGATGAAGCGCACCTTGTCCTTGTAGTGGTCGAGGGTCGCGGGGAAGAGCGATTGGTGCATGCGGGCGCAGTAGGGGCACTCAAGGTCGTCGAAGTTGATGACTGTGACTTTGGCCTGCGGGGTTGCCGCGAATGGGCCGTCCGGTCGACATCGATGTTAAAGGCCGGATCCTTGGCGAGATTGAAGGTCTCAAGGCGGGCCAGGGTCTTGCCGTCGGTAGAGATGAGGAATTCGACCACGGTTGTCTTTGTTCCGCGTGAAAGTGTGACGGGCAGAGTGTCATAGCCGGCCATCTGGCTGGGCTTGCGGTCGCCGATGGATACGTTGTAATCCTGCGGGATATTGAACTGGGAGCGGACGAGGACTTCAATGCGCCGGTTGAGCGCGAGATCCGGTGAATTTTGTTGAGCGGGCTGGGCCTTGCAACCTACAGCCAAGCCGAGAGCAAGGAGGCCAGCCAGAAAGTGAATACGCGACAAGTAGTGATCCTCTGATGGAAAGGATACTCCAGCGACACCGGACGCCGTCCGCGCTTGGCCGTTTGCCGGGGTCTCTCAATGTTGACGCGCAGCGAAGAGGCGAAAAGGCAGATCCAAGTTGCAAGGTCTAGTACGCGGGCGGAAGATTGGGATCGCGGAAGACGGTTTTGGTGCGGCGGATGTCGCCTACCGAGCCGAAGTTGGCCAGGGTGAAGCTATAGAGGTACTGGGTTTCGTCGCGGCTTACGGTGCCCAGGTTTCCGAGCTGAAAACGTCGATAGCCGAGGGTGAGGCCGCAGCAATCCCAGTTGTACGTGGCCTGAATGCCTGCATATTGGAGCGCGCCGTGGACAAAGTCATAGCCGCCATTGGCGGCGAGGTTGAAGCCCGCTCCGTTCGGCTTTCCAATTTGCAGGAAGGGTTGCAACTGCTGGCTCTGAATGGTTGTAGCTGCGCTGCCTTGCTCGTCGACGGCATTGAGAAGGGCGTGACCGAGGCCTACGGTGGTGCGGCCCCAACTGTACCCGGCGTAGAGGTTGTCGGCGCCGAGACGGCCGCCCCGTGGGTCGTAGTCCATGTCCCACTCGATGCGGAGGTTGTCGATGGCTTCAAAGCGAAGGCGCGAGGTGATGGGGGAAAGGTTGCGCGGCACGGTGAGGAAGGCGATGCCGCTCAGGTCCAGAGTGGAGTCGAAGACGTTGCGGCGATCGGGAATGAGCGCGCCGCCGAAGCTGGGGTCAAAGAAGTACTTCTGCGCAATCTGCCAACTGGCCCACTCGCGCGGATGGGCGGGGCACGTAGCAGGTTGCCGAATCGGTGTCAGCGTCAGGGCATGGCTGCGCGTTCAGCGGGCTGAGGTAGAAGCGCTGCGTGAGTGAGAATCCGGCCTCATTGGTGTTGGTGGCGATGTCGGCTGGTGTCGACGAGGAGCACGTTGCGAGCCTGGGTGCCGATGCCGCCGACGAATCGGTAGGTGAACTCGGGCTCGATGACGTGACGGAGCGTTCGGTTCCAGCCGTTGAAGGTAAAGTCCCGTTCGAGCGCAGGAGGCCGGACGTCGATCGCAGCTTCAAGATCGGACCGGTTGAGAGGATCGTGGCTGACTGCAGGGGTGCCGCCATTGGCGCCGGTCAGATCGGGGATCTCGCTGCCGGAATAGGAAGTTTCGCGCAAGGCCGACTTCAGGGACGATGCTCCAACCACCCGCGACAGATGGGCAGGGAGAGATGGGGATAAAAGTCGATGCGGCCGACGTTATGCGCGTTGAAGCCGGTCTCGGCACGGCTCAGGCGGCCGATGGAAGAACCCAATCCCCAATAGAGCGGCGAAGCGCCGAGGGGTCTGTCGATCGAGTCGAAACGCAAGCTGGGCAGATGAAGGATTCTTGCCTCGTCGCCCGGAGCGGTGCTGGCAAAGGTCTGGAGCCGGTCAAGGTAGGCCGAAGGCATGAATCCGTTATGCGTGTGGGTGAGCGCGAGATTGCTGTGCACCTCAGAAGAGACGGCCTGGGAGTAGTTGTCGTTGAAGACCAGCCTGTAGACATAGCTGGAGAGGTATTCGACATTGCCGGCGACGCGGGTCTCTGGGGTGATGTCCTGGCGTCCCAAGGCAGCAACATCCACACCGCCCTGATTGACGCGGCCTGTTGCAGGCGGAGTGGCAGCAGTCCCGCGGTCAAGCAGGGCATTCCAGCGTCACAGTCAGGTAATCGAGGCCGGGTCCTTTGTAGCGGAAGTCGCCGTTGGGAGCGAAGCCTCGCTTGGAATAAAATTCCGAGCCGATCGACCATGTCCATGCTGCGGTTGAGAACCACGTAGACCTGTTCGCCGAGCGTGAATCCCTTGATGGACGAATTGCTGAAGACGGGAATGAGCAACCCGCTCTCGCGGCCGTTCTCTTCAACGGGATGGCGCAGATAAGGCAGATAGAAGATGGGGACGCCGAGCAACTTGAAGAACGGTGTTGGAAGTGGAGGCGCGGCCGTTAGCGACGTTGATAGCGCGTGCGATCAATTGCCAGTCGGGATGAGGCAGCCGGCAGTTGGTCATGGTGCCGTCCGACAACGCGGTAGCTGCCCTCGCCGGTCTGAAGCAGCACCCTGCCGGAAAAGAGAAAGGGATTGGTAGTGGAATAGACGACGGTGCGCCCGCTGTGGCGCACTCCTATGGAGCCGGTGACGTTGAAGAAGCGGGCGGTGTGCATGTCGAGGCGCATGTCGCCGTGCGTGGCCTCGATGAACGACGTCCTCGGGGCCGCCGGTGACCTGGAGGTGTCCGTCGGCCTGCGAGTTCGGTGGTGGACTGGTGATAGACGACTTTGTCGGCGCGGAGAACGTAGTCGCGGTAGTGGAATTCGACGACGCCGCTAGAGAGTTGCAGATATCGCCCACGCAGGTTTGGCGATCGGCCATCCCATCGGACCGGAACGCCCTGTGAGGGCGCGGGCTCGGGCTGTGCGACGGGCAGAATTTCCTGGCCCGGGTCGTCGGGAAGCTGATGCGGAGTTGACATCCGAGGCCGTGGTCTGGCGTCGAGAGACGTGCGCGGTCGACGGGGGTAACGCATTGGTCAACACCTGTCCCCAAACTTGCAGGTGACAGAGGGCCAGCAGCGTGATAAACACGAAATTGCGAGGATGCATCCCAGGACCAAGGCCAGCATAGCAAATCGAGGCCATAGTGCATGGGACGCGCGCACAGCCGCTGGGGCAGCAAGCTGGAGAATACGAGGGCTCACACAGCGCGAGGTTTGTGATTCGGTTAAGGTGCATCCGGTTCGTGAAGAAATGGGATGCGGATTTTATTCAGTTTTTTCTGCGTCGGCTCCATCTGAAGTCCACGCGAATTGGGTGCCGTGGATGCAGCAGCGTTTTCCCCGGTTTTATTCGAGCGCAAGCTCATGGTTAGTTTAGGAGCAACGTTCGCATGCGGCAATTCTTGCCGGCATTGCGGACCTGAACAGCAGTTCTGAGCGTGAAGCAGACTCAAGGACAGCGTCAGAAGGGAATCTGGAGATTTGAGCACACTGGTGAGCCAGCCCTCCCCCCAACCATCTTGGAAGCAGGAAGTGAATCAAGTGTCTGGAGGCGCACAAGAGCCGCAAGGGCTTGTCTGTTGTGGCGCAGAGCGCGCCGGCGCAAGCCGCAGAGCACGGCAGACAGCCGGGCAGCGCAAGCAGCAGCCCGCGTCGCAGCCCGCTATGCAAAAGTCCCAAGCTACAGCGAGATGCAGGCCGCAGAGGCTCGAGCAGCTTGCGCGCAGCGGAAGCCGCCACACGGGTCGCCCTGGAAGCGCAGGCGGCGGCACAGGTGTCTCTGGCTAATCTGGAGACTGCGACTGAAGAGCCAGTGACGCGGCAAGAGGACAGTTCGCGGCAAAGGATCGCGAATGATTCCGTCTCCCATGGGAGAGTGGTCGAGGAAGCCGCCATGGCGCCTGCAAATGCGGCGGCTGAGCCAAGGTGTTGGAAATTCGCTGGGAGCCGGATATGCCGAGCGCGTTCTGCTGGGCCGCCAGCAGCGTCTCAATCGACATCAGTCGGATGAATTTGATCGAGGAAGAGCGGATTGGCGAAGCGCGAACGCCCGAGCGAGATGACTCTGATGGCTCAGGAAGCCATCGAACCGGTGGAGCCGGCGCAGCCTATCCACGCCAATCTGATCCAGTTTCCGCGCGAACTGGTTGCGACCCGGCGGATGCGTCCGCGGCTGACGGGAGACCGTATGGACGCACTCGGAGAACTGTTTGGCCAACTGAGCATCTTTGAGGTGGACCCGAGCACGATCTCTACGGAGCCAGCGCAAGCCTCTGGCAGAAGCGGAATCGCAAGGCCCGGATCTGGAGCGGCCCCGAGTGGTCGGGCATTCGAACTGGATGAGCAGCCCGAAGAGCAGTCGCGGAAGTCGAAGCTGCTCCGGCTCCGGTGCTCTATCTGGCGCCCTTCGGATATCGCCTGATGGCAGCAGCGGTGGATGGGTCGCTGATTGTCGGGCTGGTTTGCGCTGCAGTGGCGATCATGGCGGACTACGTCCAGCATCCGCCGACGATGAAGGCCGCTGAACTGGGCGCGGTTGGCGCGCTTATTGTTGCCGCGGCACTCTATCACGCGATCTTTCTGATGTTCGCGAGGGCAACGCCGGGCATGCGCTACGCCCGCATCGCTCTGTGCACCTTCGAAGACGAGAATCCGACGCCTGAGCAGCTGAAGGGCCGGTTGGTGGCGATGATGCTGTCGTTGCTGCCGGTGGGGCTTGGAGTGGCGTGGTCCATCTTCGACGAGGACCACCTGAGCTGGCACGACCGGCTTTCGCGGACCTATCTGCGGCAGTACTAGCCGACGCAGCGAACTGCGGGAACAGAGTACCGCGCAATTCTCAAAATCGAATTCATTTGGCTAAAGCCCTCCCTTTGATCAGGAAGTGAGGGCGCGTATCGCGCTGACGCCGGCGCCGAGCAGGGCGGTTTCGTCGTCGGTGGGCAGGACTTCAAGCGAGAAACTGAGCAGCGGGCTCATTTTGACCATGGTCTCGAGGTGGGCGCGCAGGACCGGCAGATCGAGAAAGCCAACATTGTGGCCGGTGAAGTAGAAGCGTCCGGGCCCGGCGAGGTGGATGAACGAGGCAGTGGCGGCGGCGAGCGCGCGATGCCACAGATCGACGAATTCGCGGCAGCGGGCTTCGCCCTTTTTCGCCTGCGCGAAGACTTCTTCCGGTTCGAGGTCAAGGAAGCGCATGCGCATGGCGCGATAGCCCATGATGCCTTCAAGGTGGCCGACACCGCCGCAGCCGCAGAATCGCTCCTTGGGATCGAGGGTGACGGTGATGTGGCCGCCCTCCCATACGCCTTCGACATAGGGCCAGCGGCCGTAGCCGATGCCGTTGCCGATGGTCCAGACGCGGGTGAGCTTGTTGAGCTGGCCGCGCGTGGCGGCAACTCCGGCGGCGATGGCGTCGGCGTCGTTCGCGATGTGCACCGGCGCCGTAATGCCGCGACCGGCGAGAACTTTGGTCAGTTCGTCGGCCAGCCGCATGCCTTTGATCTGGGCGAGGTTGGGCGAGTCTTCAACCACGCCGTGGCGGATGACGCCGGGGACGGCGACGCCGATGGCATCCACAGGGCCTTCTCCGGTTGCGGACAAGGCGGCAATCTGCTCGGCCAGAATCTCGACGAGTTCGCCGCCGGGAACGGCTGCGAGCGCGTCCACCTCGTCTTCGTCCTTGGGGAAGCGCAAGCAGCTTGCCGGCGAGCCGCTGATCCTGAAGCCTGCCGGCCACAATGTGTTCGGTCATGACAACGCCGATGGCGGTAGTCATTGTGACCCTCCATAGGGGCATGGGCGATGGCGCTTCGGAGCCAGGAATGCCGGATTCTCGCAACCGGAGCGCAATGAAGCATACGTCCGTAGCAAGAGTTCTGTTGATTTGAACTGGCTGATGCGTGGAAGATGATCCAGAGCCCTTACTCGAATGCGAATTTTGCGCAATGTGGACCATTTGAGCTATCCCGCCTGGTAGCGATGGAGGCGGCCGAGGCCATTGAAGGCCGCCACTTTGTAGCACTCGGCAAGAGTGGGGTAGTTGAAGACGGTTTCGACGAAGTAGTCCACTGTGCCGTCCAGGGTCATGACCGCCTGGCCGATGTGAACCAACTCAGCTGCGCCTTCGCCGATGATGTGCACGCCCAGGACCTTGCGGGTTTCGCGATGAAAGATGAGCTTGAGGCGGCCGGTTGTGTCGCCGCGAATCTGGCCGCGGGCGACTTCGCGGTAGTAGGCCATGCCGACTTCATAGGGCACGTCTTCGTCGGTCAGTTGCTCCTCGGTTTTGCCGATGAAGCTGATTTCGGGAATGGTATAGATGCCGTAGGGATAAAAGCTGGGGTTGGACGTGGTGGCGTGATCGTTGAAGGCGCGGGCTGCGGCGATGCGTCCCTGCTCCATGGAGACTGAGGCCAGCGAAGGGAAGCCGACCACGTCGCCCACGGCAAAGATGTGCTCGACTTTGGTCTGGTAGTGCTCATCGACCGGGATACGGCCGCGATTGTCGGCTTCAAGTCCCGCGGCGGCAAGGTTCGAGCTCGTCCACGTTTCCCTGGCGGCCTACGGCGTAGAGCAGAGCGTCGCCGGAGACGCGTTTTTTGCTCTTGAGATTGGCGACGACGCCGCCATCGGGCAGTTCTTCGACGCTCTCCACTTCTTCGCCGAGGCGCATGGTGACGCGGCTGTCGCGGAGGTGATAGCTGAGCGATTCGACGATCTCCTGGTCTGCGAATTCGAGTAGCTTGTTGCGCTTTTCAATCATGGTGACGCGCACGCCGAGGATGGCGAACATGCAGGTGTACTCGACGCCAATGACGCCGCCGCCGACGACGATGAGGGTGCGCGGCAATTCGGGCAGATCGAGAACCTGGTCGCTGTTCACAATGGTGCGGCCGTTGATGGGCACCTTGGGCGAGACGGAGGGGCGTGTGCCCACAGCGATGATGATGCGTTCGGACTCGAGGGTGGTGTCGGTCTGCGGGCCCTCCACACGAATATGGTGGGGGTCGACGAAATGGGCGATGCCATGCACGACGTCGATGCCATTGCGCGAGAGCTGGGCCTCGGTGACATCCACTTCGGTTTTGACAACTGCCTGGACACGGAAAGCCAGGTCGGCCATGGTGATCTTTTCCTTGACCCGGTAGTTCATGCCGTAGACGGAGCGGTAGTTGTATCCCGAGAGATGCAGGACGGCCTCGCGCATGGTCTTGGAGGGGATGGTGCCAGTGTTGATGCAGACGCCGCCTACAACGGTGCGCGCCTCGACTACCGCTACGCTGCTTTTTCATCTTGGCGGCAGCCACGGCGGCGCGTTGTCCTGAAGGCCCTGAGCCGATGATGGTCAGGTCGTACTTGACGGCGCTCATGCGCGTTTCTCCAGTGGTTGTTGGCAGTGGCTGTGTGCGGTCAGGGCCGCGATGCGTTGCACGGGGAAGCGGCGAATGTCCTCAACGGGAGGCTACCATATGGCGGCGCCGGGGCAGTAGACCCTCCATGTGAATTTGCCATGGATGGAGGGCAGGAACCTTTACTAACTTTCCTGTGTCACTGTTTGTTGCCGGGTTGATTCGGTATTGCAGGAAGATCAAATCGAGAAAGCGTTCGAATTTGAAGCCGACTTTGCGGGGTGGGCAGGGCGGACGAAACCGAATCGTGCACTTGATGATGAGCAGACTTGGCAAGCGCCATCCGTCCAGGAGCTGGAGATTGACGCGAAGGTGCGTGCGCCGTAGGCTGAAATCTATGGAATTCAAGGTAAGCGAACTGGAACGGGAGCCGATCGAATTTGACCTGGAACTGGCTCCGGGGGTGGTGGATTTGGGCGAAGAGGCCGAGCAAGAGGGGCCATTGAAACCGACGGGACGGGCCGAGGTGATTCACGAGCACCGGGGGCCAAAGGATATTGTGGCGGATATCCGGCTCAGGGGGCAGTTCAAGGGCAATTTTCAGGTTCCCTGCGCCCGGTGCGTGGAGCCGGTGAGATTCCGCTGGCGGCCGAGTTCGACCTTATTTTCAGGCCGGTAGGGGCGGATACGGAGGCGCCGGAACGGTCGATTACAGCGCCGGAGACGGAAATCGGTTATTATCAAAAGGACAGTCTTTTGCTTGAGGATGTGCTGCGCGAGCAGGTGCTTTTGTCCCTGCCGGTCAGGACGCTGTGCAAGCCTGACTGCAAAGGACTTTGCCCGCGCTGCGGCCAGAACCGCAACCTCGAGGCGTGTTCCTGCGATGAGGGTCCGGCAGACCCCCGCTGGGAGGCGTTATCAGGGCTCCGGAGCCGGATAAAGTCTGAGACAAAGTTCGACCCCAGAGAAATCAGGGTGTCCCGATTGTGCCGGATGGCAGCGAAGACCTTTTGCGGTCTGAAGCCGGCCGGGGTCGCAGGACAGGGACACGAAAGGAATTGCATCATGCCGAATCCGAAAAGGCGCCACTCAACGCGCCGGACCGCACTTCGCCGTTCTCACGACTTTTTGACGGCGACAGGCCTCTCAGAGTGCCCCAACTGCCACGAGAAGAAGCTGCCTCACCGCGCCTGCGCCAAGTGCGGCACGTACAAGGGCAGGCCGTGCTGGACACCAAGGAAGCCGCCAAGTAGACTGAGGCGCCATGCTCATCGACATTGCGCTTGACGCCGTAGGTTCCGATAAAGCACCAGAGCCTGAAATCCGGGGGGCGATCCTCGCCTGCCGGGCTTTGCCAGTCCGGGTCCACCTGATCGGGCCGGAGCCGGAGCTGCGCGATCTTCTGGACGAGCACCTCGAAAATGAGGACCTGCCGATCGTTATCCACCACGCTTCAGAGCGTATCGGGATGGACGAGAAGGCGGCGCATGCCGTGCGGACCAAGACGCGACAGCTCCATGCGCGTAGGTCTGAAGCTGGTGCGCGAACGCAAGGTGGCAGGCTTTGTGACTGCTGGCAACACGGGCGCAGCCATGGCGACAGCCAAGATGGTGCTGGGTGCGCTTCCGGGCGTGGACCGGCCGGCCCTGGCGACGCCGATGCCCACGGCAAAAGGGAATCCGTGCGTGCTGCTCGACGTGGGCGCCAACGTGGACTGCAAGGCGTACAACCTTGAGCAATTTGCGGTGATGGGCGAGATGTATGCACGCAGCGTGCTTAAGATTCGCGCAGCCGCGCGTAGGGCTGCTCTCGATCGGCGAAGAAGAGACCAAGGGCAACGACCTGACCCGCGAGGCATTTCCGCTGCTGAAGGCGCTGCCGATCAAGTTCATTGGGAACGTGGAAGGTCGCGACATTTTCAGCGGGCTGGCGGACGTGATTGTCTGCGATGGATTTGTGGGCAACGTGGCGCTGAAGACCAGCGAAGGGCGTGGGGCGATTTGTGCGCGACGTGCTGCGTGAGTCGCTGACCCGCACGGTGACGGCCACAGGTGGGAGCGCTGCTTTCGCGGCGGGCGTTCAACGACTTCCGGCGCCGGCTGGATTACAGAGAATACGGTGGGGCGCAGTTGCTTGGGGTGCGCGGCGTGTGCATCATCGGTCACGGTTCCTCGAACGACGTGGCCATTTTTAACGGCATCCGCGTGGCGCACGAGTTTGCGAAGGCAGGCACCAACGAACGCATCGAGGCCGAATTCGCCAGCCGTCCGCAACGTGGCGGCGATGCTTCGACCCCCGACGCAACAATTCAGTAGCGACCTGAACGATGTCTTTCCAACCAGAAAAGCGTAAAGCATTCGATGAGTGGACGGGCTTGCTGGCTTGCCCTGTCTGTCTGGGCTCGCTGTGCCTGGAAGAGGATAGGGTTGTTTGCGCGGGTTGCAGGCGAGTCTACCCCGTCGTGGATGGGATTCCGGTGCTGATTGCGGAGCGGGCTGCCACTGACGCCAGGCGACCCTAGCGGCGGTGATAAAAGGGGAGCACAATGAGTGCGGCGAACCCCATGGCAACAACCAGGGCAAGGGCTATCAAGCTATAGAGCAGGATGAGATTCGGCCCCTTGGAGGGCACGTCTTCGGTTTCTGGCGCCTGGGAATTGTTCATTTTCTTTACTCATATTTCAATGCATCGACGGGGTCCATCTGGGCAGCTCGGGTGGCCGGGACTGTGCCGAAGACGACGCCGACAAAGGTGGCGGCGGCAAGAGCGATGATGACGGACAGCCACGAGAAGGGCAGAGCATAGTCAGTGAAGAGGCGGATGGAGAGCGGGATCGTGAGTCCCACGAGTATGCCTACGAATCCGCCGGAGAGCGAGATAATGACCGCCTCGGCAAGGAATTGGAGCTTGATTTCGCGATAAGTCGCGCCCATTGCCTTGCGGATGCCGATTTCGCGAATGCGGGCGCGCACGTTGGCCAGCATGATGTTCATGATGCCAACGCCCTCCCACCGCCAGCGTGACAGCGGCTACCATGACCAGGACCGCGGTAAGAATGTCGGAGATTTGTGCGGCGGTCGTGAGCAGTTCTCTCAGATCAAATGCCTTGTAGACTGGAGCTAGGCTTGTGGCGGGAACTGATGATGCGCAGGATCTCGTGGGTGGCGTCAGGCACTTCGTCCATGGAGCGGATGGAGAAATAAAGTCTGCTTTACGTTGTCGGTTCCGGTGAAGTAGCGGGCCACGGAGTAGGGAATCAGGATGGTGTTGTCGGTGATCTCGGTCTCGCCAAAGGTGTCGACGCTTTCCTTGAAACGTGCCGATGATGGTGAAGGGGATTCCCTGAATCGAGAAGTCCTTGCCGATGGCGGCATCGGAACTGCCGAACATTTCGTGGGCAAAGGGCACTGTAACGACGGCGCACATGAAATGACCACTTTCGTCCTGGTCGTCGAAGAAGCGGCCGGCGAGAAGAACGAGGTTGCGCACGTTCCGATATTGCGGGCTTACTCCCAGAACCAGGGTGTCTTTGACTACGCCGCCGCCGAAGCTGATGCGATCGTGGGTTTCAAGCACGGGGGACGAGAATTGCACGCTGGGAACCTGGGACAGCACGGCTCTCTCGTCCTCGACGGGTGAGGTAGTCGTTGTAGAGCACGCGTTCCGCGCCGGTCGTGCCGCCGCCGGAGTACTCGACCTCAACCTCGTTGGTTCCGATCTTCTGAATTTCGTTGAGGATGAACTGCTTGCCGGTGAGGCCGATGGTGACGACGAGGATGACCGATGCAGTGCCGATGACCATGCCGAGAGCAGTGAGGGCAAAGCGCAGCTTGCTGGCGCGAAAGCTGTCGATGGCCAGCTTGAGGATTTCGCTCAGTAGCATGGTGCGACGCGCGCTGAGCAGCGTCTGCTGGAAAGGCGAGTTGGCGGGCCTGTTCGACGGGATTCATTGGTTCCTAAAAAGAGAAAGATTCGCTACAGGGTATAGATGCGCCAAGGGGCCTCGCGGCTTCTGACAATTCGGGTCAGTATCCGGCAGAAAGCTTTGAGCCGGTTATTTCCCATCATATTTGTCCAGCCATTTCAACTCTTCGCGCAGCTTGATGTAGCCATGCCAAGGATTTTTGTCGAGTCCGTGGCCCTCGCCGGGAAAGACGAGGAAGGCGTGGGGAATGCCAAGTGCCTGGAGGGCGCGTTCCATCGTGACTCCCTCAAGATAGCTTACGCGAATGTCGGCCTGGCCTTGAACCAGATGGGTGGGGGTTTTGACCTTGTCGAATTGCAAGAGTGCGGCTTCGCTCTGGTAGAGGTCGGGGTCCTGCCAAGGCTGGCCGCCGAGATACCAGGCGTCGTCAAAGGTGTCGTCGTCGTTACCCCAGTTGGCGGCATGCTCCACCGCTCCGGCGCCGGTGACTGCGGCTTTGAATCGGGTTGTCTGCGTGATGAGCCAGTTGGTCATATAGCCGCCGTAGCTGTAACCCCCGATAGCGAGGCGGTCGGGGTCGGCATAGCCGTCTTTCACGAGAGCATCGACGCCCGTGAGGATGTCGCGGCCGGGTTTGGAGACCAGGTGAGGCTCAATTTCAAGCATGAAGTCATCGCCGTATCCGGAGGAGCCGCGATAGTTTGGCCGGAAGACGAGCCAGCCCTGGTCAGCGGCGAAGGTGGCCCAGTCATACCAGTCGGCGCCGAATCGGTCGCCGTCGGCGTCGGCAGGACCGCCGTGAATCAGGGTGAGCATGCGCAGATGATGGGCGTCTTTTTTGCCGGGAGGAAAGATGAGAACGCCTTCGACGGTGCGGCCGTCGTCGGACTTCCAGGTGTAAGGGCTGCCACTCGGGTTGGGCGCGCTGAGCAAAGATGGGGTTGAAGTTGGTGAGGGGCTTGGTCTCAGTCGGGATGCAGGGGATCGGCTGCGAGATAAACCTGTGTGGGTTGATTGATCCCCGAGTGGCGAAGAAGGATTGTGCTTGAGCCGGATGCGGACTCAAGGCCTGCATAGCTGCCGGCAAGGCCGGGGAGCTTAGTTGCCTTTTGGCCATCGACAAGGTAAAGCTGCGTTTCAGTGCCCTTGAGACCCAGGGCCAGTTCGCGCCCATCGGGCAGCAGAGCGAACTGGTCGAACGAGCCGTCAAATTCCGCACCGAGACGCTCGACTTTGCCGGTGGCGGTATCGAGCCGATAAAGACGACCCTGCTGCATCCCGGTACTTCTCTTCCAGCGAGCCGGAAGCGCCCTGCACGGAAAAGTGAAGGGCGCGGTTATCCGGCGCCCATCGAAGGTTGGACTCTATGGCTTCATTGTGTGTGATTTGACGAATCTGGCCACCGGCAGCTGGGACGAGAAATATTTCAAAGTCGGCTGGATTTTCAGTTCGATGATGCGGCGGGCCGGTAACAAAGGCGAGCGATTTGCCGTTGGGAGATGGCGCGATTTCTTCAATGGTCGAAGGGCTTTTCGCGATGGTCTCCGCGCCGAGGGGCAGCAGGGGCTCATCGATCTCTTCGGCTTTCCCTTTGGCGATTTTGGCGGCAGTTGATTTGTTGGGCAGCGGGACGGAGATGAGCGCGAGCCAGCGCGGGTGCTAGGACGACTTTAAGCAGCAGGTCGCCGCGATACTGCTCGCGCCAGCGGATGACATCCTGCCACTCCTCCTGCCGCGCATCTTGCTGCTCATGCGTCAGTGGCTCGGTGGTCGAAAAGTAAATTGCGGCGCCATCGGGCGACCAGGAGAATGCGTGCACGTCGAGCTTCTCAGTAAAGAGCGGGAGGGCCTCGCCGCCTTCGACAGGGATGATCCACAGGCGGCCAGCCTTTGCGGAGTCGGCTTCGGGTTCACCATCATCGGAGGCGGACTCGCCGGGAAGAGCGCGGTCGGAGATGAAGGCGATCCACTTGCCGTCTGGACTCCAGCGAGGATTTTGCTCGCTGCCCGAATGAGTAAGTGGCCGCAGGCCGTCCAGTGCGGTCCATAACCAAAGATCGTCACGGTAGATGCTGTTCTTCCAATCCGGGGATTCGGTTGCAATCACTGCAGCGGAACCGTCGGGCGAGAGGCGTGCTGCGGTGATGTCGGTCGTGTTCAGGAATTCATCGAGCGTAATCACTGGTTTCGATGATTGGGCGGCCGCGGGAGCAACGGTAAGGCAAATGGAGAAGATCAGGGCTTGCAGCGGGTTTTGCAATCGCATAACAGCAATATACCTGCGCACGGGGCCTGTTGAGAGCCAGGAAAATCGCCGATCCTTGGTTGTAAGTGGTTGAGGAATGAGAAGGCATCGCGGGAGCGAGAATCTGCAGATCGGATTGCCGGTGCCGGCTTGGCCTGCGAGAATCATTTCGAACATCATGCGAATCGACGCCCACCAGCATTTCTGGCAGTACAATCCCGCCGAGCACGTGTGGATGACGGATGCAATGACTACGCTGAAGCGCGATTTTCTGCCGCCGGATCTGAAGCCGCTGCTGGTAGCAAACAGCTTTGATGGATCAATTGCGGTGCAGGCACGGCAAAGTTGTGAAGAGACGCGTTGGCTGTTGGAACTTGCCGAGCAAAATGAGTTCATCAAGGGTGTGGTCGGCTGGGTCGATTTGTGTGCGGCGGATCTGTCTGCGGAATTGAAGCAGTTTGAGGAGTGCACGCGGCTCGTTGGCGTGCGCCACGTGGTGCAGGATGAGCCCGACGACGAATTCATGCTGCGCGAAGATTTTCGGCGCGGTCTCGCGCAGCTTGCAGAGTTTGGCCTGACGTACGATTTACTGCTGTTTCCGCGTCATTTGCCGGCCGCTGTAAAGCTGGTGCGCAAGTTTCCCGAACAGGCGTTCGTGCTGGACCATATCGCCAAGCCCACGATTGCCGAGGGGCTGCTCGACCCATGGGAACGGGATTTCCGGGAGCTGGCAAGATTTGAAAACGTATCGTGCAAATTGTCGGGGATGGTCACAGAGGCGCGGTGGAATGATTGGCGTGTGGCTGATTTCTGGCCCTATCTGGATATTGTTTTCGATGCCTTCGGCCCCGAGCGACTCATGATTGGGTCGGACTGGCCGGTCTGTACGCTGTCAGCGGATTATGCTTCAGCTATGGGCATCGTGACGAAGTATATGGATGCTCTCTCAAGCGAAGAACGCGAAGCCGTGCTGGGGGAAAACTGCGCCCGTGTGTATGGCATCAGGTCGGATGCGTAGGCGCAGGCGCGGGAATGTCAGAGCACGCAAGGATCAAAAGTGACTGACCATGGGGCGAATTTGCGTTCGCGGGGATCGATCGAAGGTGGCATAGGTTATATTCGCTGAATCGACCTCTTCCAGCGCAAGGTCGAGAGGAAAGGGTTGAGAGAATTGGATTCCCACGGTCGGGCAAGGCCGCCACGGCGTCGATGGCGCATCGCATGGCTGCTTGGCATTGGGGTATTGGTCAATTATTTCGACCGCGTCAACCTCTCGGTTTCGCACGAATCGCTGTTTGTTGCCTTCGGGATATCGAACATTGCATTCGGGTATTTATCCGGTGCCTACAACTGGACCTATGCCCTGTGCCAATTGCCGATTGGGGTTGTGCTCGACAAGTTCGGCGTCAAGCGGGTTGGGCGGGTCAGCACATTTCTTTGGAGTCTCGCGTCGTTTGGCGCGGCCGTCTCTCCGGGGATTCCAGCTCTGTTTGCGGCTCGGTTTGGTCTCGGAGTCGGCGAGGCGCCGACCTTTCCGGCCAATGCAAAGGCGATCGGCTACTGGTTCCCTCCCAAAGAGCGCAGTCTCGCAACGTCGCTCTTTGATGCAGCAGCGAAATTCTCTTCGGCTCTCGGCGTTCCTCTCATCGGAATTGTCCTGATCGAGATCGGCTGGCGCTGGAGCTTTGCGGCCACCGGCATGGTTAGCCTTGCATACTTCCTGCTTTTCTGGGCCGTTTATCGCGATCCTGACGACGACCCTGAGCTGAGCGAAACTGAGCGCCTCTACATTGCGGGTGACGCGGAGGATTTGCATGCGCAGAGCATAGCTCCTCCGGAACCCTCTTCACTTACTTATCTTCTAAAGCAACGGAAGGTCATCGGACTGGCGATTGGTTTTGGGTCATATAACTATGTCTTTTACCTTCTTCTCACCTGGCTTCCGAGTTACCTTTCTTACACATTGCATGTCGATCTTCTTCACTCATTTATCTACACCAGCATGCCATGGCTTGTCGCAACTGCCGGCGACATCGTTGTGGGGGGCTGGCTTGTGGATTTCCTGATTGGCCGAGGCTGGGATGCAAACGGGGTGCGCAAATTCATCCTTGTTGGTGGAACGATGTGCGGTCTCGGAATTGTAGGTGCGGCCAACCCGCACAGCGCAACGCAGGCATTGATCTGGATCAGCATTTCGATTGGCGGCCTTTCTGCTGCGGCGCCGGTTGGCTGGTCGATTCCGTCGCTGATTGCGAGCAGGGACAATGTGGGGAAGGTGGGCGGGATCATGAATTTTTCAAATCAGCTTTCGGGGATCGCGGCGCCCATTATCACGGGTTATCTTGTGACGGCGCGACATTCTTTCTCGCTGGCCTTTGGCGTGCCGGCGATTTACCTCTTGATTGGGATTGCGGCGTATATCTTCCTGCTTGGGCGGATTGAGCCGACGTCGAAACAGCATCATCTGACGAGCGCGATATGATAATGAGTTGCACTGCGCGATCGGCCCGCATCAGCCGCAAGAGACTCACTAAGCAGGCGAATGGTATTGGCAAGTCTCGTTGTTTTTCAGATTAAATGGAGATGGCATGAAAGCATTGGTTCTTTCCGCCTACAAGCAGCTCGACTTGGCGAATCTGGACATCCCACAGCCCGCAGAGGATGAATTACTCATCCGGATCAAGGCCTGCGGCATCTGCGGCAGCGATGTGCATGGTTACGACGGGAGCACCGGCCGCCGGCTTCCGCCCATTGTCATGGGGCATGAAGCTGCGGGAGTTGTTGAGTCTGTAGGCAGCGCGGTGAAGGACTTTCGCGCAGGCGACCGCGTCACATTCGATTCGACTGTGTCCTGCGGCAAGTGTTTCTACTGCACGCGCGGTCAAATCAATCTCTGCGACAACCGCGAGGTCATCGGAGTTTCAACGCCGACCTTCAGGCGCATGGGCGCATTTGCGGAGTATGTCACCGTCCCCGCAAGAATCGCCTATCACCTGCCCGACAATATGCCCTTTTCGCACGCGGCGCTCATCGAAGCTGTTTCTGTCGCGGTCCACGGCGTATCGCTGACTCCGGTTGCGCTCGAGGATACGGCGGTTGTAGTCGGTGCCGGAATGATTGGCCTGCTTACGTTGCAGGCGGTTCGTCTGGCGGGTGCGGGTCGCGTATTCGTCCTCGATGTGGATGACACGCGGCTCGAAATGGCTCGAAGCCTTGGCGCAACACAGACTTTCAATAGCCGCAACCCCGACGTGATTCAGCAGATTCTCGAGCAGACCGATGGGCGTGGCGCGGATGTTGCGCTGGAATGTGTCGGTAGCACCATTCCCGTTAAACTGGCGATGGACAGCGTGAAGAAAGGCGGTGCGGTGACGCTGATTGGCAATGTTTCCCCGACCGTTGAACTTGGCCTGCAATCGGCGGTCACGCGGCAGATCCGGCTGCAGGGTTCCTGTGCGTCGTCGGGCGAGTATCCCGCATGTATCTCGATGATTTCGCGCGGCGCGATCTGCGTTGAGCCGCTCATATCCGCCGTTGCCCCTCTTGAGGATGGCGCGTCTTGGTTCACGCGTCTTTATGACCGTGAACCGGGGCTGTTGAAAGTTGTATTGGAACCGTGAGGACATTTGGAATGACTGATTCATTGTTTGATTTGACAGGGAAGATTGCGCTGGTCACCGGAACCAGCCGTGGGTTGGGGCAGTATTTTGCTCGCGCACTTGCTCGCGCAGGTGCAGACATTGCGATGACGAGCCGGGACAGGAACACGCTGTCGGAGTTCGCGAGCGAGATTCAAGCCTTGGGACGGAGAACCTTCTCAACGGAACTTGACGTGCGCGATTACGTCAGCATTCAAAGCGCTGTCGCAGCAATAGAGGAGCAATTCGGCAGGATTGACATCCTAGTGAACAATGCCGGGTGCAACATCCGCAAGCCCGCGCTTGATGTCACCTGGGACGACTGGAATACGATACTCGACACGAATCTGCGCGGGTCATTCTTTGTTGCGCAAGCGGTGGCACGGGGAATGATTCAGCGAGGCTATGGCCGCATCATCAATATTGGTTCTGTAACAAGCGTTTCAGGATTCGCGGGACTTGCTCCCTACGGCGCGAGCCGCGGCGGAATCAAGCAACTCACGATGAGCCTAGCCGACGATTGGGGCGTGCATGGAGTCACGGTGAATTGCCTGGCGCCAGGTTGGTTTGAGACGAAGCAGAATCGAGTCCTCTATGAAAATGCCGCCTGGGTCGCGTATATTCGTGATCGCATTCCGCTGAAGCGGCCCGGGCTTCCCGACGATCTCGATGGCGCGGTCGTTTTTCTTGCTTCGGAATCAAGCCGTTACATTACCGGGCAGACACTGCTGGTGGATGGCGGCGTCTCAACAGGGGCTACCAAGGCAACGGTCTAGGATTGATCCGCGCAGCGACGCGAGATTCAATGCTGTGATGTTCCTTGCGCCGAAGATCATCATTATCCGCCTGCGACTTCAGTTCTATTCGCTTGAACCATTGTCATCGACTGGAAGCATCTGGTAGCTGACAAATGCAAGATGCGCGCTGTCTGGAGCCCAGCACGGAACGTTATCTGTGCCGGAGCCACCGACAAGGTTTACGAGTACGCGAAGTTTTCCGTCACTGACTCTGAGAATGCGCAAGGCGATGTCCTTGTTCGCCGGATGACCGGTGATGGTCTTGTCATACGAAAGAATCAGGATGGATTTTCCGTCTGGAGAAGGATGCGGGGTCCAGTTGTTGAAGTCGTCATGCGTCACTTGTTCAGGCTGAGAGCCATCGGCATGCATCCGCCAGATTTGCATGGTTCCGCCGGAGCGATCGGAGTTGAAATAGATGTATTTTCCATCAGGTGAATAGTCGGGGTCGTCGCTCATGCCATTGCCGGTGGTCAACGCCGTTTCTGCGCCGCCATCCACGGAGATGGAATAGATGTTTCCCGAACCGTTGCTGGGGCGAGTGAATGCGATGGTCTTGCCATCGGGCGACCAGCTATGAAAATACGATGCAGGATTTTCGGTGACGAGCCTGGGCGTGCCGCCGCTTGAGGGCACAATGTAGACGCGCGTTTCTGGGTGTTCCGGCATGCTGCAACTGACGGCGAGCCACTTGCCGTCGGGAGAGAGCCCATGACTTCCGCCGCAATTTGTTGCAGCGCCGGTATCGATGAGTGTTGCTGCGCCGTCTTCCGCGGGGACGCTATACATGCGGCCATCACGATTGAAGATGAGGGTCTTTCCATCATGGGTCCAGATCGGCGCCTCCATGCGGCCACGCAGGGAGGTAACTACTCGCGCGTCGCGAGAGTCTTCCTGAGTCTTGATCATCTGGAGCGTGCTGTAGAGCGCTAACTGACTGGGAACCGTGGGCGAGGCGAGCGTCTTGAACTCGAGGTTGGAGAAGACGGCCTTCTCAACGACGTCCTTGTTGTGCGAGCAGACGCCGATTCCGGCATAGAATGGTCCGTCGAAGTTGAGCTTGACGGATGCGCCCACCTGGTGGAAAGGTTCGCTGCCGCTACTGAGGAACATGGTGACTGTGTCGCCACGTTTTTCAAGACGGAGCCGGTGCGGCGAATCGATATTGGATTGGATTTCCTGAGTTGTGGCGTCGACGGTCTGCCTGTACTGCAAAGAGGTCAGGCCTGAACCGTGCAAGGCCGCATCCGCGTAAGCGCTGTTGGCATCGAGAGTCTGGCGGAACATGAGCACGGCCTTACGATGCGGATTGGGATCGCCGGAAGATTGAGGGAAGGCGATGTCACCCGTCAGGGAAAAGTCGCCCGAGACCTTCTTCCAGACGAAATGGAAGGCATCCTCAGTGAACCAAATATTTGCGCCGGCAGCAGTGATGGTGTACCTGTTCCCTCCAGGGTCGAATGCAAGTGTTCCGGGCGGTGTGACAATGCCCACATCCGATTGACCATCGAAGGCGCCGAGCATGCCCGCAGCGGTTTGCGCGCAGGAAATCCGCGGCTGCAGACACAAGACGATCGCGAACAAAGGAAGCGCCGGAAGAGCAAGAGCGGATTTCCTTAACATTGAGAATGCCTCCGAACCGGTCCCAGTCGATTTCAGGGATGAGCGTTTCACGCAGATTATGTGGACTGACCTGTATATGTTCCACGAACGGCGTTGTCAACTCGAGTTGAAGCACTCCGACAGTGAGAAGCACGGAGTATGTGGTGTCGACTGAGCGCGATCGTCCGTGTTCAGTCGTGGGCCGGCAATTCGTCCGGCCATTGGACGATTGCGAATCTGCCATCCGCGGTGGATGTCATTATTGGAGCATAGAGGCCGAGATACTGGCGCCGCCACCAGTTACCCGTGCGCCGCTTTTCGTCGATTGAAGTGAACCAGTATTGCCAGAGAACGGCGCGGATATAGTGCGGCGGTGACTCTTTAAATGGGTTGCTTCTGAAAAGAGCAACGACGTCAGCATCATTCGCGAGCAGACGTTCTTCGGTGAGCGGAACAATCTGGTCCTGGCGCCAGTCCCCCAGTGAAGCGAACCAGAGGTTCCAGTCGAAGCGGGGCTGATAAGGGGCGTAGATACGCGGCGCCTCATTGAGCGCCTGCGGCTTGTTGCGGAATGGATAGGCGGTCCAGTTCTCGCCATCGTTGGAGCCCTGGAATTCGATTTCGTAGCGTCCGCGCGTCATCACGGCGAAAAGGCCGTATTGGTTGGAAATGCGAAGCGGATCGAGTGCCGTGATCGGGGCCGTGGGGAACGGCATCCTGCGCAGTATCAATCCAATCATTTCCGCGGTTGTGTTGTAGGCGATCCAAGTGAGCATGACCGCTGAAAAGGCAAGGCGGATGGCGCCAAGGTGTGCCGCGATTCTTTGGCGCGGGGTTGGGCTAGCGGACAACTCTTCAGCGATGGGCGAACGAGCTTCTGCTGAAGATGATTCGCCTGAAACAAGAATGGATAACGGCATCTCGGCGGCGGGTTCCGTGAAGGGGGCGGGTTCGGTTGCCGACGGACGGAAGCGAATTGGAACGAATCGGCGCAGTGTCTTGTCATCGAGAAGGAGAAAGCCGAGTGAGAGGACGAGGTAGTTCAGGAAGGTATAGTTCGCGGTGAGAATCACCATGATCTCCCACGGGGTGACAATGAGAAAGCAGAGCAGGCGTATGCGTCTCGGGAAGAACAGCATGAAGACAATTCCAAGTTCAAGCGCGAGGGTGGCGGCGACCGCGGTGGCGTGAACCCAATGCGGGAGGTGCTCGACATACCAGCCGATCCAGGTCGGCAGAGGGCCGTTTTGGTAGTACTCGTCCATCGCAGTGAAGTTGCGCCACTGAATATCGCCGCTGAGCAGCTTGACCACTCCCGATTCAAAGTAGATGCGGAACCACTCCCATTGCAGGAGGAAGAGGCTGGCTTGCGAGGGCGGATGGCTTGCGCCCCAGCCGGGAAGCAATCCGGGAGGCGCGAAGAACAGGGCGAGAAAGCCGGCTTCGAGCAGCATACCGTCAGATTGATAACTTGAAAACTCGCTGGATGCGGCGATGAACGAGAGGAAACAGACGAAGCAGATGAAGAAGGTTAAACGCGGCCAGAGATTCAGGAATGCAGCGACCGATGCGGCGAGGCCAATCCACATGATCGTCATCAACATTTGCGAACTGGACGACAGCCAAAAGATCGATGGAGCGTACCAATAGCGGTGCGCTCCCGAAAACGACTCAGCGACGGCTGCGAGGTATTCTTGCGCGGGAAGAATGCCACGAGGGCCATTGAGCCCCTTGATTTGAAACAGCAATGAGTAGAAGGCAGAGAAATAGATGGCAGCGAGGGCGCGCAGGAAAATCCAGCGCGGGACCAGCCTGCCGGACGGACCATGGCGGGGGTCGAACAACCATCGAATCGAGTTGCGTGGGAATCGCGGCATCCTATCGGAAACATGATAGTGCCCAAAGCGATTGCGGAGTCCGCTGTTTTATTCCACGGTGACGGATTTGGCAAGGTTGCGGGGCTGATCGACATCGCAACCACGGCGGACAGCGATGTAATACGCAAGCAATTGCAGGGGCACGATCTCGATAAGCGGCGACAGGAGCTCGAAGGCGGGCGGAATGAAAATGACGTGCTCGACAAGGCCGGCCAGGGTCGTATCGCCCTCTGTGGCGATGGCGATGACACGGCCGGACCGCGCTGTGACTTCCTGAATGTTGGAGAGCGTCTTCTCGTAGCGAAGCCGGGAAGCAGGGTCAGCCTCATCGCGGGTGGCGAGGACCACCACGGGCAGCGTCTCGTCGATCAGGGCGTTGGGGCCGTGCTTCATTTCGCCGGCGGGATAGCCTTCGGCGTGAATGTAGGAGATTTCCTTCAGCTTGAGCGCGCCTTCGAGGGCGATTGGGAAATGGATGCCGCGGCCGAGGTAGAGGAAGTCGCGGGCATTGGCAAAGCTGGAGGCGAGTTGCTCGCACTGGGCTGATCGCGACTTGAGGACTTCTTCAATCTTGGCAGGGACGCGGCTCAGCTCTTCGATGAGTTGGACGGAACGCTCCTTGTCAAGGCGACCGCGGAGCTGGCCGAGCTTAAGCGCGAGCAGAAAAAGCGCAGTGAGCTGGGCGGTGAAGGCCTTGGTGGAAGCGACGCCGATCTCCGGTCCGGCATGGGTATAGATGGCGCCGTGGGCTTCACGGGCCACCATTGCGTCGACCACGTTGCAGATGGCGACGGTTTTGGAACCGAGGGAAATCATCTCGCGCTGGGCGGCCAGCGTATCGGCGGTTTCGCCGGACTGAGTGATGAGCAGGCCGAGCGCGTTGCGGTCGGGAATGGGGTTGCGATAGCGATATTCGCTGGCGTAGTCGACGTCGACGGGGAGGCGCGCGAGGCGCTCAATCATATATTTGCCGGAAAGTGCGGCGTGCCAACTGGTGCCGCAAGCGGCGATGTTGATGCTGGAGGCGTCGGCGAGTTCGTCGTCGGCTATGTCCATTTCGCCGAGGAAAACCTTGCCGGAATCCAGAGAGACACGGCCAAGCGTGGTATCGCGGATGGCGCGGGGCTGCTCCCAGATCTCCTTGAGCATGAAGTGCTTGTATCCGCCCTTTTCAGCCTGGATTGGATCCCATTGAATGTGCGTAATGGCGCGCTCGATGGGACGTCCTTCAAAGTCGGTGAGGGCGACGCCGGCAAGCGTGAGGATGGCCATGTCGCCGTCGGCGAGGAAGTAGATGTTGCGGGTGTGATGGAGGATTCCCGGGACGTCAGAGGCGACGAAGGATTCGCCTTCGCCGACGCCGATGACGACCGGCGGCCCGGAGCGGGCGGCGACGATCTTGTCGGGTTCGGCGGCAGAAAGAATGCCGAGCGCGAAGGCTCCTGTGAGGCGTTTGACAGCGCGGCGGACGGCCACCTCGAGCGGGATAGGGGCACCGGCCTTTTCGGCGTCCTGCTGGACCTGCTCGATGAGGTGGGCAATGATTTCAGTGTCGGTTTCAGTCACGAATTTGTGACCCTGCTCGGTGAGTTCGCGCTTCAGGTCGAGGTAGTTTTCAACGATGCCATTGTGGACGACGACGATTCGGCCGGTGCAGTCGCGATGGGGATGAGCGTTTTCTTCGGTGGGGCGGCCATGGGTGGCCCAGCGGGTGTGGCCGATGCCGAAAGTGCCGTGCAGAGGGTGTTCACGGAGGACCTCCTCAAGATTGGCGAGCTTGCCGGGGGCGCGGCGCAGTTCCAGTTTGTTGCTCGAGGGGCTGCCGACGGCGATGCCGGCCGAGTCATAACCGCGGTATTCGAGGCGTCTTAACCCCTCGATGATGACAGGGACGACCTTTTTGGGACCGACATAGCCGACAATTCCGCACATGCAAGGATTTTAAGCGAAGGCGGGGCAGCAGTATCTGACACATAGGGGTGACGGCGGGGCAATTGCGGGAATCGAAGCGCTTAATCCTGGATTTCTTTCTCCTCTTCGCGAATGTCGTTTCCGGATGTCGCGCGCCCTCGGGAGGAGGGGCAGTTTTCGAGAGCTTCGCAGAGGCGGACTTCCGGCTCGTGTGAGCTCCACCAAAGCGGTTTCTCTTCGGCTCCGACCGTGCGGGTAAAGCGGTGATGATCTGAAAGATACTTTCAACAGTTTCAGAATGCCCGCGAACGCAAAGAGTGATCCCACAGGAAGGACTTGCGGTCAAATTCCTGGAAAGCGCTCGCAGAGGCTGAGGCGCAATTCATCGTTCATCGCTTCGGCACCGTTCGACTCTACCTCGGACAGGCTATTGAGTTCGCGGATTGACGCCTGAGGCGGTTCCGAATGAGTTCGGCCGCAAGCTGTTGAGCGAACGTAGCGACAAAGACCTGTCGCGAATACCCCGCGAATTCACTTCATCATATTGAGCGCGTCACTTCTTCGGCTTGGTTGTGCGGTGCGAATCAAGCAGACCTTCGAGCTCTTCTTTGAATTCACGGACGTCTTTGAAATCGCGGTAGACGGAGGCGAAGCGGATGTAGGCGACGGTGTCGAGGCCTTTGAGGTGTTTCATGATGAGCTCGCCGACTTCTCTGGTGGTTCGTTCGCGCTCGGGGGCATCCATGAGAAAGCTTTCGGTGGCGTCGACGATGGCTTCCAGTTTGCTGGAAGCCACGGGGCGTTTTTCGCAGGCGCGGAGCAGGCCGCTGAGGACTTTTTGCCGGTCGAAGCGCTCGCGGCGGCCATCTTTTTTGACGACCATGTAGGGGATTTCGTCGATGCGCTCGTAGGTGGTGAAACGGCGGTTGCAGCTTTCGCACTCGCGGCGGCGGCGGATGGAGTCAGCTTCCTTGCTTTCGCGTGAGTCGACCACGCGGTCTTGCCCGAAGCCGCAATAGGGACATTTCATTCTGTGTGCGATTTTAATTGATTGGGCGTTGGGCTGGTTCGGGAGAGGGCGCGGAGATGGGGTTAGTCTGCGTCTCTTGCGGCGCGTGGGGAGGCGGGTTGTTTGGCACGGTTTGTAGTGATGACCACGACACTGACGAGAACGAAGAGGGTGCCGAGGATGGTGCGCAGGCCGAGGGTTTCGCCGCCGAGGAAGTAGCCCACGAGGACAGCTACGACGGGATTGACGTATGCGTATGTGCCGACCTTGGTGGGCGATTCGTGGTGGAGGAGCCAGAGGTAGGCGGTGAATCCGATGATGGAGCCGGCGATGATGAGGTAAATGAGGGAGAACCATGCGGCGGGCGAGACTGCGGCGGGATGGAAGTGGCGAAACTCTCCGGCTGCGGCGGCGGCAATAAAGAGCATGATTCCACCGGCCAGCATCTGGGTGCCTGAGCTCATGATCTTGGATGCCGGCAGAGGCAGTCTGCGAGTGAGAATCGATGCGATGGCCCAGTTCACGGCCGCGAAGATGAGGGCGATGGCGCCGGTGGTGTCGATGGGAGTTCCAGCGAGGTTGAGGGAGTGACTCATGAGCACGGCGACGCCGGCGATTCCGACGAGGAGCGCAGAGGTCAGGCGCACGGTGAGGCGCTGTGTACGGAGGAAGACGATTTCAGAGAGTGCCATGAAGACGGGGATGGTGGCGAGCATGACGGCGGCGACGCCGGAGGGTACGCGCTGCTCGGCCCAGAACAAAAGGCCGTAGTCGAAGACGAAGATCAGTAGCGCGAGAAGGACGACGGAAATCCACTCGCGGCGGGTTGGCAAGGGCTCGCGCTTCGCGATCAGCCAGAATAAGAGAACGGCTCCCGCGACAGAGAAGCGCATTGCGGCGAGCAAGAGTGGCGGTACTTCGTGGACGCCGACACGAATGGCGAAAAAGGTAGAGCCCCAGACGAAATAGATAATGAAGAAGGCGAGCAGAGTCTTCCACGTGGGGCGATGGGATGTAGAGGGCATGGGAGACTCCTATCTGGAATCTACCAAGGATCGTTGCGGAAATGAGGGCCGGTTCAGCTGAGGAATTCGGTGATGGCGGCGACTACGGTCTGCTGCTCGTCTTCGCGGAGTTCGGGGAAGATCGGCAGGGCGAGGACTTCGCGGGCGGCGCGCTCGGCCTCGGGGAAGTCGCCTTGGGAGTAGCCGAGGGGCTTGAGGGCTTGCTGCAGGTGAAGCGGGACGGGGTAGTAGATCTCCGAGCCGATTTTGCGGGCGGTGAGGAATTCGCGCAGGGCGTCGCGGCGAGCGGTGCGGATGACGTACTGGTGCCAGACGTGACGGCTGCCGGGAACTTCCTGCGGAAGGACGACGCCGTGGACGGGATAAGGGCCGGACTTCGGCGAGTCCCGCGGCGTGAAAGAGGGCGTGGTAGCGCCGCGCGATTGTGCGGCGAGCCTGGTTCCAGTCGGCAATGTATTTGAGCTTGACCTGGAGGATGGCGCCCTGGAAGCCGTCCATGCGGGTGTTCCAGCCGAGCTCGTCGTGGTGGTAGCGGCGGCGCATGCCGTGCTGGCGGAGCATGCGGGCGCGCTCGGCAAGGTCGGCTGAGTTGGTGGTGACCATGCCGGCGTCGCCGGCGGCGCTCAGGTTCTTGGTGGGATAGAAGCTGAAGGCGGCGGCATCGCCGAGCGCGCCCGGCTTTGACGCCCGTTCCATTCAGCGCCCCAGGCCTGGGCGGCGTCTTCGATGAGCTTGAGGCCGTGTCGTGCGCCGAGATGTGAAAAGGCGGTCCAGTCGGCGCATTGGCCGTAGAGGTGGACGGGGAGGATGGCGCGGATCGGAGTGGCTTGGGGGCCATTGAGGACGGATTCGACGGCTGCTGGGTCGAGATTGAAGGTGGCGGGGTCGATGTCGGCGAGGATGGGAGTGGCTCCGGCGCGGAGGATGGAGCTGACGGAGGCGAAGAAACTGAAGGGGGTGGTGACGACGGCGTCGCCGGGGCCGATGCCGGCGGCGGCGAGCGCCAGCCAGAGGGCGTCGGTGCCGGAGGAGCAGCCGATGGCGTGGGCCACACCGAGCTGCGTCGGCGGCTGCGCGCTCAAATGCGGCGACCGGCTCACCGAGGATAAACTGCTGCGTCTCCAGTACATGGCCGAGGGCTTCGAGGAGTTCGTCGTGGAGCGGCTGGTACTGGCGTTTGAGGTCGAGCATGGGTACGGGCTGCGTGGCGGGAGCCGCACTCACAGGTGGAGTTGGCGGGCTTTTGCACCTGATTATGGTACCAGCCGGCGGTATCCGCCGGGATGTGATCCGGAGAGGGCTGCGGAGTACCATTCCGGGCTGTCCTCGCTGGGGAAAGAAGGCGGATTCAGGCACGCAGGAGTTGAAAAAGACTGCAAATCCCTATACTGTTGTCACATTGCGGGACCTGGCGGCTCCGGGGCTTCCGGCGCCGACCCCGCCGAATTGTTTTTTCACGCAAGTGCAAGATGGTTGCAAACAACACAACCCAAAAACAGGAAAGCAGGAGATCGGCATATGGAGAACAAGCCGGCACAGAACATTCAGGACACATTCCTGAATACGGTTCGCAAAGACAAGACCCCGATCACGATTTATCTGGTCAGCGGCGTCAAGCTTACCGGAAAGATCCGCTCCTTCGACAAGTACTCGGTGCTTCTCGAAAACAACAGCCAGGAGCAGTTGATCTTCAAGCACGCCATTTCGACCGTGGTGAGCAACCGAAGCGTGATGCACAGTGAGCATCGCCCGGCAGCCCCGCTCACCGGGGTTGGGCCGTCCGCGGTGCCGGCGCTGACTCCGACGCCTGCGACTGCGGAGCAGCGATAAGCCGCGGGGAGCGTTCACGATTGGCGGCAATTGAAGGCGGCGATGGAGCCCAGCCGGGCTCTATGAGGACAGGTCTTCGCAGTCCGAGTGGCGGGCCGGAACGAGCGGTCCTGGTAGGTGTGGACCTTAGGGACCACGCACGCCGCACCCGAGCCGGCCAGGCAGGCGCACGCCTTGCGGCGATGTGTCCACACGAGGACGAGTCGGATCGAGACCCAGGCAGTATCAGATCGCAGCATCCCGCCTCCAGCCTCAGCAAGGGTCGCAAACGGCTTCACCGGGACTTGACGCGGAGGAGTCTCTCGCGGAGTTTCGTGAACTGGTGCGGAGCGCGGGCGGCGAGGTGGCTGCGGAATTGATGCAGCGCCGTGCGCGGCCCGATCCTGCGACGCTGGTGGGCGCGGGCAAGGTGGACGAAATTGCCGGAGTCGCCGCTTCAACCGAGGCGGACCTGGTGTTGTTTGACCACGACCTGACGCCGACCCAACTGCGCAATCTTGAAGCGGCTTTGCCGTGCCGGGTGCTGGACCGGACGCAGCTGATCCTGGATATTTTTGCGCGCCATGCACGAACGCGCGAGGGCCAGTTGCAGGTGGAACTGGCGCAGCTTGAGTACATGCTGCCGCGGCTTACCGGCCGGGGCAAGACTATGTCGCAGCTTGGCGGCGGCATCGGCACGCGCGGGCCGGGCGAGACAAAACTCGAGACGGACAGACGGCGGATTCAAAAGCGCATCGATCATTTGAAGGGCGAACTGGATGCGGTGCGCAGAGTGCGCAAGCAACAGCGGCAGCGGAGGGAATCTGTGCCGGTGCCGACGGTAGCCCTGGTGGGTTATACCAACGCGGGGAAGAGCACGCTGTTCAATTGCCTGACGGGCGCACAGGTGCTGCAGTCTTCGCGGATGTTTGCCACGCTGGACCCGAAACTGCGCGCGATTGAGCTGCCCAGCCGACGAAAGGTGCTGCTTTCAGATACGGTGGGGTTCATTCGCAATCTGCCGCATACTCTGGTGACAAGTTTTCGCGCCACGCTGGAAGAGGTGGAACAGGCGGAGGTGCTGCTTCACGTGCGGGACGCTGCGTCGACTTATGGCGAAGAACAGAAGGCGCAGGTGGAGAAGGTGCTGGCGGAACTGGAGTCGCTGGGGAAACCGCGCATCGAGGTGCTGAACAAGATCGACTTGCTTGGCGCTCAGGAACGTGAAGGCCTGAAAAAGCGCGGCGAGGTGATGGTTTCAGCGCGGAGCGGCGAAGGCATGGACGCGCTGCTGAAGGCAATAGATGAGGCGTTGCACTCCGATCCGGTGATTGAGGCGGAACTACGGGTTCCGCAACAGGAGGGCGGGGTGCTGGCGGCGATCGATGCGGGGATGGTGGTCCACAGCCGGGAGTACGAGGGCAATGTCGTGCGGTTGATGGTGAGCGGTCCGGCGTCGCTGCTGGGGCGGCTACGGGAGTGGCGTGTGCGTGGCGAGTAGAAGATTTTCTCAGAAAATTGCAATGGAATTGATCGCGGTGGAGCAAGAATTGATGACGAAGGTCCAAAAGGAGATCCTTTGAGTCCTGTCGGCGGCGGCAATTCCATCACTACAGTTTCAAGCCGTGAAGTGTATCGCAATCGCTGGCTGCGGCTGCGCGAGGATCAGATACTGCGCTCGAACGGCAAATCGGGAATCTATAGCGTGATTGAGAAGGATGAATGCGCCCTTATTCTGCCGATTGAAAACGGACAAGTGTGGCTGGTGGAGCAGTTTCGCTACACCATTCAGGAGCGGACACTGGAACTTCCGCAGGGCGGTTGGGAGATGGAAGTGGAGAGTCCCGAAGAGTTGGCGCGCGGGGAACTGAAGGAAGAAACGGGTCTGCAGGCAGCGCAGATGACGTATCTCGGATTCATGTGGATTGCGTATGGTTTTGCACGGCAAAAGCAGCACGTGTTTCTGGCGACTCGGTTAACCCAGAGTGAATTCGACCGCGACGAGGAGGAACATGACTTGGTCATTCGCACCGTCTCAGTTGAGGAGTTTGAGCGGATGATGCTGGATGGCACGATCCGGGACGTCAGCACGCTGGCCGCATGGGGGCTCTACCTGATGTGGAAGGCGCGGCAGTCGGTCTCGAAGGCCTAGAGCACAGTACCAACATTTTTGAAGCTGGAAATTCAGACGCGAGCCAGCGGGCGGTCTGACGATCGACTCGAACCAGCGTTACAACAGAAGAACCTGCCGATGATTCGACAAGTTCTTCTGGGTTGGATTGAGTCTACCTCTGATCCTGATCGTCACCGGTGGCAGGCTCGGTCAACCACGGCGTGAAAAGGATGTTGGGACCGCTGGTTGTCGAGCAAGCCTTTGCGCCGGGACCCTTGGGGCAACCCCAGTAGTTGTCGGTTGCGACGCTGCCGCCCTTGCAGCCTGGATCATCCAGGGCGCACACGTTTGCGACGCCGACTTTGCCGCCGCGCAGATCGTTCAGGTGAATGTTGACCCAGGCCGGGGTATTGACCGCGACATCAATGTCCTCGTCGGTGATGACATTGTGAGAAATGATTGTGCCGCGAACCGGTGAACCTCCAGCGCCGCTGTTGATGTTGATGCCGACCCGCCCGCCCGTGGCGGTGTCATCCACATCTGCGAGATTCTTGGCGATGTAGTTTCCGACAATTACGTTTCCATCCATGTTGTCCGCCGGCAATCCGAAATTCGGCCCCACATGGGTGTGCAGCGCGACTCCGCCGATTCCATTGCCAATGAGCCGGTTGTGGGTAATCACATGTTGGGAGGAGCGGCCCTGTCCGATCCCGTCTGAAAAGATGCCGACACCGCTGCCCCCTACAGTGACGCCATTGTTCTCGATGTCGTTGCTGTCGACCGTAATGTGAAACACGCCATGGTGCGGCGAGCCGACTGCACCGACGGGCGGGTGCGAGGCCAGCACAACGCCGCACTCCCCAGGATTGTCGTTAACCTTGTTTTGAGTGATGAGGATATCGTGACTCGCTGCGGGCTCGTCGCTGACGAGAATTCCATCGTCATTTTGAGTAATCGTGTTTCCCGAAACGGTCGAATCCCAGACGCCCATCAGGTGTAATCCGCCGCCACAGTCGCCAGTCTCATCCATCTCGAATGACGGCTGGCCAGAGCAACCTGTCGGATCGCCCGTAAAGACGGCCGTAGCCTGGGTGTTGTTTGCGATTTTGCTGTCGCGGATCGTAACATCCGAAGCGCTGACGACGAGCACGCCTTCCCATTGAGCGCCCTTCACGGTGAAGCCGGCAATGGTCACGTGACTGAGCCCTGGGTTGTCAAATCCATCGACAAAGATGCCGTTGGGGAGGCCAGTTGCGTCAATCACGGAGTGTCCGGCGCCTGAACCAATCAGGGAAAGGGGAATTCCAATGACGACATCTTCTTTGTAGGTGCCCGGCCAAACGTTGATCACGTCGAATGCAGCGGCGTGGCCGACGGTGAGGCTGATCGTTTTGTAGCAGCTTCCGGAACCGGCGGGTTTGACGCAGAGCGTGGAAGCGGCAGAGATTTGTGAGGAGCCAGCGCACAAAACGGCACAACACAACAAAAGAAGCCTTCTGAAATTGGATTGGGACGTAAAACCTCCGGGGACACATTGGGGTCTCCATCCTGCCCGGTCCCTCGCGCTTCGTCAAGAAATATTTGTCACGCCGGCGGCGCTTTGAAGCCAGATTCGGAAGAGGCGAAGGCGGTAATGGGTGACTCGAACTGGTCTCATCAACCTGAGTATCGACGTGGGAATCGGAGCGTGCCGGAGTGGGTGATGGACTCGTATAGAGTTTCGACAGATGCGCGGTCGGGGATTGGGAACGATCCGACTTTGACGCGCATTTTTTCACCCTCTTGGTTCATTGAATAAACCAGTCGGGGGATTCTTCAAGAGAGCCCTGTGGGCATCCCGGGTGGCTCTGATTGACGCGGTGTGAAATGCGGCGGGGGAAGTGTGCGGTTTCCCACCCTTGGCGCGATGAGACTGCGTCAAGGATGGGGCACCGCCGGTCGTTCTAATTGATGCGGATGAAAAGCAAATGACAGCCGCGTTCAGGCGCGCTCGTCGACGGGGATCCAGTGGGACGGGTAGTCGGGGCCGATGTATTCGGCGCGGGGGCGGATGAGGCGGTTGTCGTCGAGCTGCTCGATGACGTGGGCGGCCCAGCCGGCGATGCGGCTGATGGCGAAGATGGGCGTATAGAGGTCGATGTCGATGCCGAGGGTGGCGTAGGTTGAGGCGGAGTAGAAGTCGACATTGGCGTTGAGCTTCTTCTCGTTCTTGATGTAGATCTCGATGGCGCGGGACATCTGAAACCACTTGGGCTGGCCGGCATCCTTGCCGAGCTGCTCGCTCATGCGGCGCAGGTGGGTGGCGCGGGGGTCTTCGGTCTTGTAGACACGGTGGCCGAAGCCGGAGATCTTCTGCTTGGCGGCGAGCATGTCCTTTGACGTATTCGACGGGGTCGGCGCCGGCCTTGTCGATGGCGTAGAGCAGGCGCATCACGCCTTCATTGGCGCCGCCGTGGAGCGGGCCCTTGAGCGCGCCGATGGCGCCGGTAACGGCGGAGTGAATGTCGGAGAGGGTGGCGGCGATGACGCGGGCGGCGAAGGTGGAGGCGTTCAGTTCGTGGTCGGCGTGGAGGATGAGGGCGATGTCGAGGGTGCGGGTGGCGGTTTCAGAGGGCTTGACGCCGTTGAGCATCCAGAGAAAATTGCCGGCGTGGTTGAGAGAGCGGTCGGGGGGGACGACTTCAAGGCCTTTGCGGAGGCGGTCGTAGATGGCCACGATCATGGCGATCTGCGCGGTGAGGTTGTAGGCCTTGCGCACATTGGCGTCGTGGGAGTTGTCTTTCTCGTCGGCGTCGTAAAAGCTGAGCGCCGACACGGCAGTTCGCAGCACTTCCATGGGCGTGGCGGTGGAAGGAAAGCTGCGCAGCATGTCGATGATGCGCTGGTCGAGGGAGCGGGCAAGGGCGAGCTGCGACTGGAACTCGCGCAGGTCGAACTGGTTGGGCAGGTGACCATTCCAGAGGAGATAGGTGGTTTCCTCGAAGGTGGAGTTTTCGGCCAGCTCGTGAATGTCGATGCCCCGATAGGCCAGCACGCCCGCTTCTCCGTCGATCCAGCAGATGCCGGAGTTCGCTGCAACAATTCCTTCCAGACCCTTTCCAGCGACAGCAGTGGACATAGCCTTCGGAACTCCCTCTTGCGATTTTTTCTATAGATTTTCCTGGTGTGCAGGCACCGGAAAGAACGCCGGCGCCTCAAAAATGCAGCAAAGATCTTTATAGCGCGCGATTCGATGGTTGTCACGGAGGGGCGGGAAGAGGGCGTAAAAGGGACGGCTGTAACTGCGCTGGCGATGGCCGGGCAAGGATTTTCCGGCACGGAGCTGGGGAATTTCTATATATTTTGTAGAGTCCCGAAAGTTGCGAATGAAACGCGGCTCTGATTTTGTGCAGATCCGGATTTGAGCTCGCAAGCAAAGGTGAGACGAGATTGACGAGAAACCGAGATCGCGGCGATCGAGCGGAAGCGCAGGATCGCGCGATCCGGAGAGGGGCAGGAATGCGAATCGAGCCGCGAAAGCAGAAGAAAGGCAAATCATGAGTGAACTTGAAGAAACCCCGAGAACCTATTCCGGCGCACTGCTGGCGGTGATCGCGGTGGCGTTTTTGGGCGCAATTGGCGGCCTGATCTGGACCTACACGCTGAGCAGCCGCCTGGCCCATCAGGAAGCGGCGCTTCGGATGCGAACCAGCAGAATCTGAAGATGGCCGCCGAACTGCGGGAGACCAATGCGCGGCTGACGGTGGCCACGGACGAACTGGGCAAATCCCTTGGCCTGACGCAGAAACAGCTGGACTACCCGCGCGCAGCAGATCATCGCTGCGCGAACAGGCCGACAGCAAACGGCTGGAGAGCGCGCAGAAGCAGACCGCGCAGCAGGTGACGGCAGTTTCCAGCGAGTGTACCGACGGTGAAGACCGACGTGGGCGGCGTGAAGACCGACCTGGGCAAGACGCAGACCGATCTGGCCGGCGGCGATCAGCCAGTTGACCTCGATGAAGGGCGATCTGAGCGACCACAGCAGCCTGATTGCCCGCAACGCCAGCGAGCTGGAAGTGCTGAAGCACAAGGGCGACCGCAACTACTACGAGTTCACGCTGCACAAGGGCGAGAAGAAGCCGGTGGGGACCGTGAGCCTGGAACTGAGGAAGGCCGATCCCGAAGAAGAGCCGGTTCACCCTGACGGTTTACGCCGACGACCGGAGCTATGAGAAGAAGGACAGGAACGTGGACGAGCCGCTGCAGTTCTATAGCGGCAAGGAGCCTGCGCTCTACGAGATCGTGGTGAACAACATCAACTCAAAGAACCAGATTTCAGGATATCTGTCGACGCCGAAGAACGCGCCGGCGCCGGTCAGCGCTCAGTAACCGCGACCTTGGGCTGTCGACGGTGAGTGGGCTGGTAGCGAAAGCTGAAGGTGTAGTTCAGGCCTTTGCGCGCGTCCCACTGCTGTTTGGTGAGGCGGAAGGCGGAGACGAAAGTGCCCTCCGTCGATCTGCCCGGCTCGAGAGTCAGTTCCGGTGACAAGCGGCGTGTTGTGCCACGGGGCCAGATCGGGGTAGGCCAGAAAGACACGGTCGTATTGCGACGGCATCGGCGGCGTAGCTGGTGTGGATGCCGTCGTCCAGCGTGACATTGGTCAGGATCTGGTGCAGGAAGATCGGCTGCTTGCTCTGGTTGTGCAGCCTGACATGGTGAAGACAAGCACCTGGTCAAAGCTATCCTGCGGCAGGGGCACGCCGCCGGCGTCGAAGGCGGGCGTGACCGTGTGCATGGGGTGCGCCCAGACCTCCAGAACTTCAGCCGTGGCGACGGGCGGCAGTTTGGCCGGCAATGACATAGATGGCGATGGCGATGGAGACCACGACGGTGGCGGCCACGGCTGGCGCAGAGCACGTGGCTGGTGCCCCTGGTGAGCGATTCGCCGCGTGGCCGCGTCGTCCAGTTCTTGCGGGGTTTCCTGATGAAGCAGACTCATAGCGCACCCTATCTTAGCCCCAACCGACGCAGAGCAGGCCATGAAATCCGGGGCCTTTCTTTCCATTCGACTGGAAGCGGGGCGAAAGGGTAGCCTCTGGCGCTATTTCAGGGACGGGGCCGGAGGGCGGCGAGGAATTCTGAGGGGCCTTTGGTGTTGAGGACGTCGTCAGGGCCGAGCCAGGCGCGCTTGAGCTGGCGGATGCCGTAGGTCCATTTTGGCGAGATGGCGGGTGTCGTGGGCGTCGGTGTTGATGACGATTTTGCAGCCCAGTTCCTTGGCCAGGCGGAGGTCGCGGTCGCTGAGGTCGAGGCGCTCGGGTGCGGCGTTGTGCTCGACGGCTACGCCGAGTTCGGCGGCGCGGCGCAGTACCGCTCCCAGGTCGATCGCGAAGGGCTCGCGGCGCAGCAGCAGGCGCCCGGTGGGATGGCCGAGGATGCGCGTGTAGGGGTTCTCGATGGCGCGGAGGACGCGGGCGGTCATCTCTTCGCGGCTCTGTTCAAAGCGGGTGTGGACGCTGGCGATGACGACATCCATCTGGGCGAGGACTTCGTCGTCGAGGTCGAGCGCGCCGTCGGCGAGGATGTCGACCTCGATGCCGGTGAAGACGCGGATGCGGCCCTTCATCTGCTTGTCGACTTCGCGGATGCGCTTTATGTGTTCAAGGGCGCGCTTGTCGTCGAGGCCGTTGGTCATGGCCAGGTTCTTGGAGTGGTCGGTGATGGCGATGTACTGGTAGCCGCGGGCGAGGGCGGCGTCGGCCATTTCGCGGATGGAGTTGTGGCCGTCGGTGGCGGTGGTGTGCATGTGCACGTCGCCCTTGAGGTCGGCCAGTTCGATGAGACGGGGCAGGGTGTGGTTGGCGGCGGCCTCGATTTCGCCGAGGTTCTCGCGCAGCTCGGGCGGCATCCAGTCCATGCCGAGGGCGGCGTAGATCTCCTCTTCGGTGGCGGCGGCGACGGTGGAGTTCGTCGTCGAGGCGGGCGAGGGCCCATTCGCTGAGGGTGTAGCCCATTTTGAGGGCCCGCTGGCGGAGCGAAACGTTGTGCGCCTTGGAGCCGGTAAAGTATTGCAGGGCAGCGCCATAGGAGGCTGAGGGGAGCAGGCGCACGTCCACCTGCATGCTGTTGCTGAGGTAGAAGCTGACCTTGTTTTCGCCCTTGGCGATGATGCTTTGAATGCCGGGGTATGCGGCGACGTAGTCGATAGCGGCAGCGGTGTGCTCAGGCGCGCAGCAGGGGCCGGTGACGAGCAGATCGAGATCGCCTTCGGTTTCGCGGCCGCGGCGCAGGGAGCCGGCGGGGGTCACGCTTTTCGATTCCATCGAATGCGAGGAGGTAGGTGGAGAGGCGCTGCGGCGGCTTCTTCGGCTTCGTCGATGCGGAAGCGGCCGGCGCTGCGGCGGTAGTCGTCGATGCCCTTGCGGAGCTTTTCAATCTGCTTCTCGCCCATGCGGGGCAGGCCGGCGAGGCGGCCCTCTTCGATGGCCAGGGCGAGTTGGTCGATGCTGGAGATTTTGGAGGCGTCCCAGAGCAGGGCGACGGTTTTGGGGCCCATGCCGGGGAGCTTGAGCAGCTCAAGCAGGCCGGAGCCATATTTGGCGAGGAGTTCGTCGCGCAGGGGAAGAGTGCCGGTGGCGGCGATGGCCTGGAGGTTGGCGGCCATGCTTTTGCCGATGCCGGGAATCTCAAGGAGACGGGCGGTATCGGAGGCGGCGCTGACGAGGTCCACGGTGGTCTGCTCGGCGGCTTCGGCGGCGCGCCGGTAGCTGCGGATGCGAAAGCTGTCTCCGCCGTCGATTTCAAGGAGGTCGGCGGTCTCGGCCAGGAGCCGGGCCATGGTGGGGTTGTCCATGGGAAGAGTATGCGATATTCGCGGGAGAAAAGACGAGCGGATTGAGGAGTGCCGCAACAGAGGGTCAGGATGATCAGGCGGGAAGCACACCATTACCGTGACGCTCGGCCGAGAATTGTGAAGAGAGGTGCCACGTGCAGGCGTAATCCTCCCGAACCACCTGAGGAGTGGCCTTGCTGTTACGCCCGGGGGTACGCGCTACTAAGCTGCGCTGTGGGCGGCTGCATCCCTGAGACGGAGAACCGCATCCGCCTGGGGACCTTTCTGGCCCTGGACGATGTCGAACTCGACCTCATCGCCCTCTTTCAGTGTCTTGTAGCCGTCCAACTGAATTGCCGAATAGTGCACGAAGACATCGGGACCGTCTTCACGTCCGATGAATCCGTAGCCCTTGGCGTTGTTGAACCACTTGACCTTGCCTTTGTACTGAGCCACAGGCTTTTGCCTTCCTTGCGATTTTTTGATGACGACGAGCGAGGGATGAAGGGAACGCGCACCGTATGAGGTTATGACGAGCAAAGTGCGCGAAAGGTTGATTGCTTTCTTGAAAGGAAGTGTTCATAAAGTGGGACGGACAACTCCGAACAGGGAGCGGTCCGTCTGGAAGATATTGATTTGATTCGCCCCAACGTGTCGCCAGGTCTTTACTTCTTTCTCTTTTTGGCGATTTGGCGGGCGTACAAGAGGACGCTGGTAAGGGTTTTGCCGTCGAGGATCAGCTCCTTTTTCGATCATTTTGAGCACATCGGAGAGGTTGACGAGGCGGAATTCGATCTGCTCGTCTTCTTCAGGATGAGCGTCGCCGGCGATCAGGCCTTCGGCGACGAAGACCTTCATGGATTCGCCGAGGAAGCCGGGGCTGGCGTAGTACTCGACCAGCGGTTTCCACTTTTTGGCGCGGTAGCCGGTTTCTTCTTCGAGTTCGCGCTGCGCGCCGGCGACGGGCTCTTCGCCGGGGTCGAGTTTGCCAGCGGGCAGTTCCCACAGATACTGGTTGGCGGCGTGGCGATATTGGCGCTCGATGACGAGCCAGGGGTTCTTTTTGCTCTTGGAACTGTCGAGGGCAAGAATGACCACACTGCCGTTGTGGCGGATGACGTCGCGCTCGCTGTGCTTGCCGCCGGGCTCGATGAGCTTGTCGTGCAGAACACGGAAGAGCGGGCCTTCGTAGACGACTTCGGAGCTGAGCAATTCGGCTTTCTCGACAACTGTGGCCATTGCGGGCTTGAACTTCTTGCGCCTGTCGAGCTTTGCTTTCTTCCGCTTTTTGATCTCTTCTTTTCGGGGTGGCGTGGACTTCGATTTTTTGAGATTTTGGGTCTTGGCAGCCTTTTCTTTTACGGGCATCCTGATGTTTCTCCTCACAAGCGCAGTCAAGGAGAGTATACGCATCGCAGTTGTGCACCATGGGCAGGCTTGTGCATCGAATACGCCAGCCATGGCATCCTTAACAGAGCCCGACTCCATCCGAACCTGCACTCCCGGGGGTTTCAAAGAGGCACACGAACTGAAAGCGAACGCGTTGTCGACAGCAGACTGTTATCCGATTTCGGTTGCGCCGGGACTGCACCGGCTGTTTCTGGACTACTGTTCCGGAGCGGAGGCGGTGCGGCCGTTTTACGGAACGGGCATGGCCGATGCCAACTGGCAGGCGCGGCCGCAGGTTCCCGCACATTGGGCGGAACTGGTGGAGGTGCTGGCTGAGCAGAATCCTTCAGCGTCAGGCGCGGCCGCGCTGGAAGCCTTGCGGTCGGGCGCCGGGGTGGTGGTGACGGGGCAGCAGGTGGGGTTGTTTGGCGGGCCGCTGTTCACTCCGTTCAAGGCGGCGACGGCGCTGGCACGGGCGCGGCAGGCAACGGCAGCGGGCAAACCTCATGTGGCCATGTTCTGGCTGGCGACAGAAGACCACGATTTTGCGGAGATCAATCATGTGACGTTCCCGGCGCGGCGGGGATTGCGGAAGCTGGTATACGACAAGGCTCCAGATGTAGCCAGGCCGGTGGGCGGAGTGGTGCTGGACGAGACGATTACGCCGCTGATGGAGCAGGCGTGGGAACTGCTGGGCTACTCCGACGCCATGGAGGCGCTGGCCGCGGCTTACCAGCCGGGGCGGACGTTTGCGCAGGCGTTTGCGGAGTTTTATTCGAAGGTTTTTGCGCGCGCAGGGGCTGCTGGTGCTGGATGCGGGCGGGCGCGGCCATTCATCGCATGGGTTCGCCGGTGCTGCGCGCGGCGCTGGAGCGAGCGGACGAGTTGCATGCGGCGCTGGTGGAGCGCAACAGCGCGCTGGAGAGCTGCGGGGTATCACGCGCAGGTGGCCGTGGCGCCGCAGTCGAGCTTGCTGTTTCTGATTGACGAGCGGAGCGGGGCGCGGGTGGCGCTGAAGCGGCTGGCGGCGAGCGCGGCGGAGCCGGACGGATTGTGGCAGGCGGGCCGCGAGAGGTATTCGACCGCCGATTTGTTGGGGTTCTGGCTGCGGAGCCGGAGCGGATTTCGCCTTCGGCGCTGCTGCGGCCAGTGTTTCAGGATTTTCTGCTTTCGACGTCGCTGACGATCGGCGGGCCGGCGGAGATTGCCTACTTTGCGCAGTCGGCGGTGTTGTTTGAACGGATTCTGGGGCGGATGACGCCGACGCAGCCGCGCTTCTCAGCAACGCTGGTGGAGCCGGCGATCGGCGAACTGCTGCGCAAGCACGAGCTGACGATGGAGCGGGTGTTTGCGGAGAGCAGCGGACTCGCTGGCGCAGGTGCTGGCGGCACGGGCGATGCCTATCGAGGGGAAGCGCAAGCTGGCAGCGGCGGGCAATGCGCTGGATGCGGAACTCGAGCCGCTGCTGGAGTGGATGGGCAAGCTGGATGAGGGGCTGGGCCGTTCTGCAGAGACGGCGGCCAGCAAGATGCGCTACCAGATGAACCGGCTGCGGAGGATGGCTGCAAATTTCCAACTGCAAAAGGAGGAATCGCTGAAGCGTCATGCGGAGGCGATTGAGCCGAGGCGCTGTATCCGGGGGGCGTGCTGCAGGAGCGGCTGCACGGGGCGGCGTACTATTTTGCGCGTTATGGATTTGAGCTGGCGGAGACGCTGACGGCGCAGGCGGCGGATTCGTGTCCGGGGCATACGGTGGTTTGGCTGTGAGCAAGAGCAGGGAAGCTCAGAGAACAAGGACAGGCCGATGGACTTCGGAGAAGGGTTGAGGTGCCTCGTCCAGAGTGATCGTACAGTGGTCCCTGATCTGTCCTGATCCCTGCCTTTATAATCCTCCCGAACCTTGGGGAGGTCCCCAGTGAGACAGGTTTTTGCGATGTTGGCGATGGGGCTGCTGGCAGTTACGGCGGCCCAGGCGCAGAAGCAGCCCTGCGCGGCGCCGGACGAGAACAACGCATTTCTTGGCATTCAAACGATTCGGCTTGTGGCCGGGCGACGCGCCGCAGGCCAAGGGCAAGGCCTGCGAAGACATTCCCACGCTGACGATTTTTGAGCCGCAAAGGGGCCGCGCCAACGGCTCGGCGGTGGTGATTTTTCCCGGCGGCTCGTATGTCAATCTGGCGGGCAATCTGGAAGGACGGCAGGTTGCGGATTGGTTTACGGCGCGGGGATTTCGCGCCTTCATCCTGAGCTACCGGCTGAGTTCAAACGGCTACCTGCTGCCGGTGCCGCTGCTGGATGCGCGGCGCGCGATTCAGACGGTGCGGGCGCGGGCCGCGGATTATCACATCGATCCGAATCGCATTGTCGTGATTGGCTTTTCTGCGGGCGGGCACCTGGCGGCGCTGGCAGGGACGCAGTTTGTTGCCGGGCAAACCCGGATGCGGAGGACGCGATCGACCGCGTTTCGAGCCGGCCGGATTACCTGGTGCTGGGCTACCCGTGGATCGGCGCCATTTCCAGCGATACTTCGCACCTGAGCTACTGCAAGCTATTCAACCTGATGGACCGTTGCGAGGCACTGCGCGTCGCATATTCCCCGGATTTGTTTGTGACCAAGGAGACTCCGCCAACTTTCTGGTATCACACTTTCAATGACGAGACGGTTCCGGTGGAACAGGGGCTGCGGTTCTACGAGGCACTGGTGAAGGCGGGGGTTCCGGCGGAGGCGCACATCTTTGCCAACGGCTCGCATGGCACTGGCTTGGGCGCGGGCGACGCAGCGCTGGACCAGTGGCCGAATCTGCTGGAGAACTGGCTGCGCGCACAGGGACTGCTGACGGTGGACAAGTCGGTGACAGGCCCGTAAGCATGCGCGGAGGAAAGGCGCAGCAAACAACGCAAACGCACGATCACGTTTTTATTTTTGGAGGTATGTACTTGATGAAATCCCCTAAGAGGCTTGTTGTCTGCCTGTTCATTGCCCTGGTTTCGATTTTTCTCAACTTCGCTGCACCGGCACAGGAGAAGCCGGCTCCGGCACCGGCGCAGCCGCCTGCGGCCGGTGGGGAAGCACATAAAGATGCCGACAAGGAAACGCCGGTTCCGCCAGAGAAGCCGTCGGCAACGCATCATGAATTGACATTGAATGGCAAGACGCTGAAGTACACGGCTACGGCGGGGACTCTGATCATCCGGGACGAAGATGACAAGCCCTACGGCAGCATTTTCTACGTGGCGTACACGCTGGATGGAGCCGAAGCCGGCACGCGGCCGGTGAGCTTCCTGTACAACGGCGGACCTGGATCAGCAACCTTGTGGTTGCACATGGGGTCGTTTTCGCCGGTGCGCATCGAGACGGATAGCCCCAACCCTACGGCCGGACCGCCATTCAAGCTGGTTCCCAACCAGTATTCATTGCTGGACAAGACGGACCTGGTGTTTATCGACGCGCCGTTGACGGGCTACTCGCGCGCGGTGGGCAAGGGGACGGCGAAGGATTTTACGGGCGTGGATGGGGATCTGCATGCGTTTGACCGGTTCATCGTCCGCTACCTAACCGAGAATCAGCGCTGGAACTCGCCCAAGTTTCTGATCGGCGAATCGTATGGCACGACGCGGTCGGCAGCGCTGGCGGATATGCTGGGCAACGACGGCGTGCAATTGAACGGGGTGGTGCTGATTTCGTCGATTCTTGAACTTTGGCGTCTGGGGTCCCGGCTATGACGGGATCTACGTCTTCAATTTGCCGAGTTATGCAGCGGCGGCGTGGTACTTCGACAAGATTCCCAACAAGCCGGCGGACTTATCGGCGTGGGTGGAACAGGCGCGCGAATTTGCCTCTGGTCCCTATGCGCATGCGCTGTTTGCAGGAGACGGATTATCTGCTGCGGAATTGGACGACGTGGCGAAGCAAGTGAGTCACTTCACGGGGCTGAGCGTGGATTACATGAAGGAAGCGAACCTGCGGATTTCACCGACGCGGTTCCGCAAGGAAGTGCTGCGCGAGGATCGCAAGACGCTGGGCCGCTATGACATGCGGTTCGAGGGCGTGGACGTGGACGCGGCAGGGGAGTTTCCCAGCTATGACGCTTCAGACACGGGGATCAACGGTGCGTATGTGGCGGCTCTGCACAATTACCTGGAGACAGAGTTGAAGTACGAGAGCACGGACGCCTATCGGCCGAGCGCCGACACGTTTGGCAAATGGGAGTGGAAGCACGCCGAGTGGCGGAAGGGGCGCCGGGGGCTTGCAGACGTATGTGTATGTGGCCGGAGACCTGGCCAACGCGATTCGCAAGAATCCGCATTTGAGGGTGTTTTCAGCCAACGGCTACTTCGATCTGGCAACACCTTTCTTTGCCACCGAATACGATCTGGACCACATGGATCTGGAACCGGCGCTGCGGGGGAATGTGCAGTTCGGCTACTACCCCTCGGGGCACATGATTTATCTGAATGTGGACGCGCTGCGCAAGTTGAAGGACGATTTGGCGGGGTTTATCGACAAGGCTACGAAGTAGGGCTCAGCGGTGTATATCGACCTGTCGAGAATCGTGCGACCCCAGGTCTCACAGTCGAGACCTGGGCCACCCAAAGTCTGTTCGCTTTACTGCGGTTGAGGTGGGGCCTGAGGCGGTGGAGGCCCGCCGTTTTCGCCGCCGCGGCGGCCCATGTGCTGCTGCATGGCTTCGAACTTCTGTTTCTGCTGATCGTTGAGGACAGCTTCGATCTTGCTTTGCGAGTCGGTGCGGATGGCCTGCATTCTGGCGCGGCGATCTTCGCGGGAGAGGGACTGGTCCTGGAAGATGGCCTGCATCTTCTGCTGGCGTTCGACCAGCAGGGGCTTGATCTGGCTTTGCTGATCGGCGGACAGGCCCAATTCCTTGGTCATGTGCTCAAGCTGCCGGTCGGGGTCCATGCGCATGGGGCCGCGGCCGGGTTGGCCCGATTGGCCCTGGCCTGATCGGGCGGGGGTGGGGGGGTGTCCTGGGCGAGGGCGGCTGCGGTGACGCCAAGGGCGAGCGTGGCGGCCATTGCGAGGGTGAGAAGTTTGTTTCGCATGAATCGATGTTCCTCCGAATTCATTTGAGGGAACGACCGTGCTTTACAGCCGATGGCAGCTCCCGGGGATTGTTCCAGCCCGTTTGCGGGGCGGAATTGGTGTGCATGGAGATAGACGCGGGATAGGGCGACCGGATACTCAGACTGAAAGGAATTTCAAGAGGGATGGGACAAAGTTGCGTCGTATGTGTGGGGAGGAGTTGAGATTCGAGGGAAGGCGACCGTGCCAAAACGGTTCCCGAGAATTTTTGAGGCGGGCCACCGGTTTCGGGAGTGGAATGACTTCCCGGAACCGGTGGCCCGCTGGACCCTGAAGCGGGTCTAGGTGGTATCTTTAGTCTAGGCTTGTTGTAAGGGAAAGCAAGTACTATTTTGGTCAAAATATCCTTTACGTGACAGCAGTCACAGGACCCCGTCAAAACGGCGTCAACCGCGTTGACTTGCGGGTTCTCCCCTGATACAAAAAGGTGTTCCACCCACAACAGAAATCAAAACCAACTGCCTGAAGACCCGGTACCGGAATGCAAGAAATTCTTCATACAACTTGGGGCCTTATTTCTCGGCGCGATCCCTACAGCTTTGCTGTTCATTGTGCTGGTCGTGGCCTACCAGTTGCTGGTGCAGGGGCCGCTGACGGCCACGCTGAAAGAGCGCCATGCGCGGACGGAAGGCGCCGTGGAGGATGCGAAAAGGCCATTGCGCATGCCGAAGCCCGGGCGGCCGAATACGCCGCCAAGCTGCGCCAGGCGCGTGCGGAGATTTACAAGGCTCGCGAAGAGCGCATCAAGCAGTGGAACAGCGAACGCGACGCTGCGCTGGACGTTGCACGAAAGGCTGCAGGCTCGCGGGTGAGCCAGGCAAGAGCGGAACTGGAATCCGAGGCTGCGCACGCACAGCAAGCCATGCAGGCTTCTGTTGCGGAACTGGCCAGTCAGGTGGTCCGGGCGGTTTTGCCGGCGACTGCCGGGGGTTCCCGTTGAAACATCGATTTTGCATCGGCATGCCTTCGTTCGAATTTTCTCGTTGGTAGTTTTTGCAGCATTGGCCTTTGGGTTGGCGGCTGCGCCGGCACAGCTCTGGTCACAACAGGCTGCGCCTCCATCCAGTTCCACTGCGGCTGCGACAAGTTCCGAGCCTGCGAGTGCTGAAGGGTCGAAACCTGAGAGTGCGAAGGCCGAGGGAAATCAGGAAGACACCTATCTTCATGGTCCAGTGGTGCAGAAATTTGCAGGTCTTCTCCATCTGAAGCTGGAGACTGCGGCAACACTCTTCGAAGTCATCAACTTTGCCATCATCGTTTTGGCCATCGGGATTCCGCTGGTGAGGGTGTTCCCGAAGATCGTTCACAAACGCTCGCAAACGTTGAGCCAGAATATCGAGTCGGCACGCAAGATGACCGAGGATGCGAAGACGCGGTTGAGTGCTGTGGAAGCAAAGCTCGCAAGGCTGGACGACGAGATTGCGCAGATTCGCGCGAACGTCGAAGAAGAGAGCAAGAACGACGAAGTGCGGATCAAGTCGACCATCGAAGAAGAGAAGCAGCCGCATCGTGGCCGCAGCAGAGCAGGAGATTGGCGTGGCGGCGGCGCAGGCCAAACGCGGACTGCGCAACTTTGCCGCCGATCTGGCGATCGACCAGGCCGCAAAGCAGCTGGTGCTGACAGCGGAAAACGATCGGGCGCTGATTGCGGAGTTTGTGCGCGACACGGCGACGAGCGGCAAGGGAGGGCAGAACTAGATGGCCGCATTCGCTTCCCGCTACGCAGGCGCGTTTCTCGATGTGGTGACACAAGGCAAGTTGGACACGGCCGCGATTGACCGGCAGTTGAGCGACTTTCTCGCGACTTGGGACGGCAGTCCGGAGTTGCAAGCGTTTTTCGCCAACCCGGCCGTCGCCGCAACACAAAAGGTGGGCATTCTCGACAAGCTGAACACAAAGCTGGGGATGCAGAAGGAATTGCGCAACCTGCTGGCGGTGATGATCAACAACGACCGCATCGCGGCAGGTGAGTGAAGTGGCCGCGGCTTATCGCGCCGAGTTGCAGGAGCGGCTGGGGATTCGCCAGGCGGAGATTGTGACGGCGCGCGAGCTGAGCGCCGAAGAGCGCAGCGCACTGATTGTGGACGTGGGCAAGCTGGCCGGATCAAAGATTGAAGCGAGTTTCAAGCTGGACAAGTCGATCCTGGGCGGCACGGTGGTGCGCATCGGATCGACGGTGTATGACGGCTCGGTCCGCGGGCGGCTGGAGCGGTTGAAGGAAGCGTTGGTCGCTGGGTAGGGACCAAGGGATTAGGGACTAGGGGACCGGGGACTTTGGACCAGTCTCTCAAGAGGAAAGAAATGGCTCAGATCAAGGCAGACGAGATTACGCAGCTTCTTCGCGAGCAGATCGCGAACTACGACGCGAAGGTCCAGGTGGACGAAGTCGGGACGATCACGTCCCTGGGCGACGGCATTGCGCGCCTCCACGGGCTCGACAAGGTGATGGCCGGCGAACTGCTGAGCTTTCCGCATGGGATCGCGGGACTGGCGTTGAGCCTGGAAGAAGACCAGGTGGGCGCCGTGATTCTGGGCGACTACACCGAGCTGAGCGAAGGCGACGAAGTGAAGCGCACCGGCAAGATTCTGAGCGTGCCGGTGGGCGACGCCATGATTGGCCGCGTAGTGAATGCGCTGGGCGCGCCCATTGACGACAAGGGGCCGATTGCGACCACGGAGTCGCTGCCGGTTGAGCGTCTGGCGCCGGGCATCATCGATCGTCAGGCCGTGCGCGAGCCCATGGCGACCGGACTCAAGGCGATCGACGCCATGATTCCGATCGGCCGCGGACAGCGCGAACTGATCATCGGCGACCGCCAGACCGGCAAGACCGCTGTCCTGCTCGACACCATCATCAACAACGCCAAGAACGATCTGATCTGCATCTACTGCGCCATCGGGCAGAAGCGTTCTTCGATTGCGCAGGTCGTGCAGACCTTGACCGAAGCCGGCGCCATGGGCCACACGATCGTCGTGGCGGCTTCAGCATCAGAGCCCGCGCCGATGCTTGTACCTCGCGCCGTATGCGGCGACCGCGATGGGCGAGTTTTTCCGGGACAACGGCCGGCATGCGCTGGTGATGTATGACGATCTTTCGAAGCACGCCATGGCCTACCGCGAAATCTCGCTGCTGCTGCGCCGTCCGCCGGGCCGCGAAGCGTATCCAGGCGACGTGTTCTATCTGCACTCCCGTCTGCTGGAGCGCTCGTCGAAGATGAGCAAGGAGAAGGGCGGCGGATCGCTGACCGCGCTGCCGGTGATTGAAACGCAGGCGGGCGACGTTTCGGCATACATTCCGACAAACGTGATTTCGATTACCGACGGGCAGATCTTTCTTGGAGACGGATTTGTTCAACTCCGGCGTGCGGCCGGCCGTGAACGTGGGGCTTTCGGTTTCGCGCGTGGGATTTTCGGCGGCCATCAAGGCCGTGAAGCAGGTGGGCTCGACGCTGAAGCTGGACTTGGCGCAGTATCGCGAACTGGCGGCGTTTGCGCAGTTCGGTTCGGATCTCGATCCGCTGACGCAGAAGCAGCTGAACCGCGGCCAGCGGCTGACGGAACTGTTGAAGCAGCCGCAGTTCCATCCGCTGACATGGCAGCAGCAGGTGGTGGTGCTGTTTGCGGGCACGCAGGGCTATCTGGACGATCTGCAGGTTGCGGACATTCGCGCATTTGAGAACGGGCTGTACAAGTATTTTGAGGCGGCGCAGACGGCGCTGATGGAGGACCTGACCAAGAAGAAGTCGCTGGACGATGATCTGCGCAACCGGCTGCATGCGGCGCTGAAGGAATACAAAGCAGAACTTCAAGGCGGAGCAGGCTGCAAGGCGTAACGGCGTAAAAACAGCTTCTAGCCGCTAGCTCCTAGCTACTAGTCTAGAACCGAGCGGTCGCATTGCCGGAACTTGATTTTGGGTGACGAACAGGAAGCGCTAGATGGCTAGAAGCTAACAGCTGAGCAGCTCGGAAGTGAAATGGCAAACGTACTCGATTTACGGCGGCGCATTCGCAGCGTGAAGAACACGCGGCAGATCACCAAGGCCATGAAGATGGTGGCGGCGGCGAAACTGCGCCGCGCACAGGAGCGTGCGCTGGCGGCCCGGCCTTATGCGCGGATGATCACCAGCGTGCTGGAATCGCTGACGCGGCGCGTCGACATCTTCGACGAAGCGACCGGGAACCTGCGCCATCCGCTGTTTGTCACGCGGCCGGAGAAGCGCGTGCTGTTGATTGTGGTCAGCGGCGACAAGGGATTTGCGGGCGCGTTCAACGCGAACATTCTGAAGACGGCGTTCCAGTTCATCGACGCCAACCCCGATAAGGAGATCGACATTGAGGCGGTGGGCCGCAAGGGCCGCGACCAGATGCGGCGGCGCTATCCGGTGGCGGTGTACAGCGAGCAGACGGACGCGAATGGAGCACGCGCGCAAGGTGCGCGAGCGCAAGGCGCCGGTCGAGGTGACGGGCGATCATCCGGGCATGCTGGTGAAGCTGGAGACCGAGCCGCGTGTTCGAGCTGGCCGAGAACATCATCGCGCGCTACGTGCACGAAGAGATCGACGCGGCCTACATCGTCTACAACGAATTCAAGTCGGTGATTTCGCAGCGGCTGGTGGTGGAGCAGATGCTGCCGCTGATCAAGATTGGCAAGCCGCAGATTGCGGGCGCCGTGGAGCCGACGGTGGAAGAGCGCGAACGCGCCGCCGAGGCCGCATTGAGCGCGGGCATCCAGCTTGGAGCCGGCGGATACGCACGAGGCGGACGAGGAAGCGAAGAAATTCGGCACGGCGCGAGGTGGACTACATCTACGAGCAGCCGGCGGAGGAGCTTTTTGCGGGGCTGATTCCGCAATATGTTTCGTCGATGCTGTATCACGCCATGGCGGAGTCGGTGGCCGCGGAGCAGGCGGCGCGCATGACGGCGATGGATTCGGCGACCAACAACGCCTCGGACATGATCGACGCCTACACGCTGCAGATGAACCGCGTGCGGCAGGCCGCGATCACCAAGGAAATCATTGAAATTGTCAGCGGCGCCGCCGCTGTTTAGGAATTCTGGAAGGCAGATATGGCAGAGAACATCGGCAAGGTAATTCAGGTTTCCGGTCCCGCGGTGGACGTGCAGTTTGAAGAAGCGACGATGCCGCCCATTTACCAGGCGCTGCGCGTCACCAGCGACGGCTTCACCGTGCCCACGCCCATCAGCGTGATTCTCGAAGTGCAGCAGCACCTGGGCGAGGGCCGCGTGCGCACGGTGGCAATGGAAGCCACGGACGGCATGGTGCGCGGCATGAAGGCCATCGATCTTGGCGGCCCGATTCGCGTGCCGGTGGGCAAGGAGACGCTGGGCCGCGTGATCAACGTGATCGGCGAGCCGGTGGACGAACTGGGCCCGATCGGCGAGAAGACGCGCATGCCGATTCACCGGCCCGCGCCGCTGTTTGACGAGCAGTCGACGCACGAGGAGATGTTCGAGACCGGCATCAAGGTCATCGACCTGATCCAGCCGTTTTTGAAGGGCGGCAAGATCGGCCTGTTCGGCGGCGCCGGCGTGGGCAAGACCGTCGTCATCATGGAACTGATCAACAACGTGGCCAAGAACCACGGCGGCTTCTCGGTGTTTGCCGGCGTGGGCGAGCGTACCCGCGAGGGCAACGATCTGTGGGTGGAGATGACCGAGTCGGGCGTGATCAAGCCGGGCGAATTGGCGAACTCAAAGTGCGCGCTGGTGTACGGCCAGATGACCGAGCCGCCCGGAGCGCGTCTGCGCGTGGCGCTGACCGGGCTGACCGTCGCCGAGTATTTCCGCGACGTGGAAGGATCGGACACGCTGCTCTTCATCGACAATATTTTCCGGTTTACGCAGGCGGGGTCGGAGGTTTCAACGCTGCTGGGCCGCATGCCGATCGGCCGTGGGCTACCAGCCGAACCTGGCGACGGAGATGGGCGAGCTGCAGGAGCGCATCACTTCGACCAGCAAGGGCTCGGTGACCTCGGTGCAGGCGGTGTATGTGCCGGCTGACGATTTGACTGATCCGGCGCCGGCGACCACATTCGCTCACCTGGACGCGACCACGGTGTTGAGCCGGCCGCTGTCGGAACTGGGCATTTATCCGGCTGTCGATCCGCTGGCTTCGACTTCGCGCATTCTGTCGGCGCGCATCGTGGGCGATGAGCACTACGACGTGGCGCAGGGCGTGAAGCGGATTCTGCAGCGCTACAAGGATCTGCAGGACATCATCGCGATTCTGGGCATCGACGAGCTTTCGGAAGACGACAAGCTGACCGTGGCGCGGGCCCGCAAGGTGCAGAAGTTCCTGTCGCAGCCGTTCCACGTGGCCGAGACGTTTACGGGCATTCCCGGCGCCTACGTGAAGGTGGCGGACACGGTGCGCAGCTTCAAGGAGATTATTGCCGGCAAGTACGACGATATTCCGGAGCAGGCTTTCTATATGAAGGGCGCGATTGAGGAAGTGCTGGCCGAGGCTGAGAGGCTGAAGGCGACGGTGTAGGGGACAGCTTCAGCTGTAGCTTCTAGCCTAGATGGTAGCTGATTCCGGCGACCACTGGAGCTGAAAGGACTTTATGGCAGACGCTACAAATCAATTGCGGGTGAGGCTGGTGACGCCGGAGCGAACGCTCTTTGAGGTTCTGGCGGACTCGGTCGACCTGCCGGCGAAGAACGGATACCTGGAGCCGCTGTATGGGCACGCGCCGCTGATGGCGGAGCTGGGCGCGGGAGACGTGGTTCTGCATGGCGGGCAGGGGGACGGCCAGACCTACAACGTGAGCTGGGGATTTGTGGAAGTGCTGCCGGACCGGGTGACGATTCTGGCCAACGACGCGCTGAAGCCGGAGGAGATCGATGTGCCGCGCGCGGAGCAGCAACTGGATCGCGGGCAGAAGGAATGGAACGAAGCCGGCGAGAGCGAAGAGGCGTATACCGAGGCGCTGCGGGTGATTGCGGAGGCGGAGGCGAAGCTGGCTTCGGCGGGAGCGGCGAAGCACTGAGGGCGCTGGATGCGGTATGGAATGCAAAGGCCCCGCTCTATGCAGCGGGGCCGTTGTTGCGTCATTTGCTCGCACGGCGTTGCGAGCACAAACCTGAAACGTCATCGTTTGCATGGAGTAATGTCAGGGTCTTTCAATTCTTGCAACTCGCCTCCGACTAAGCGTTCCCAATTGACGTCATCGCAGGGTCCCTTCCGATATCTTCCTTTTGCGAACCGATAAAGATAAAGTTCACTCTCAGTTGCCGAGCCATGCTGTCCGAGCACTAGATCATTGAATCCGTTCGTTCGAGTGGGGAGGACTTCAAACTCCTGGATTGCATTCCTTTCAAGGATGATCCTGTACCCACTGCTCGATCGCAAGAACACCCAGAATGCACAGTTGCCGGTCGGGCTGCAGGATCCGTCATCGGAGGCCTGCGCAATGACCTCTGGGACTCCATCTCCGTTCAAATCGATGAGTTTGACTCGGGTCTCATTTGCAGTTTCCAGAAGCTCTCTTGCTGAAGCAGCGTCTCCAATCCTGCGGCTGGATCGGAGCTGGACCACGAGAGCCTCGATGAGGCTTTTGCGCTGGTCGCGTGTTAGGGCCTTTGTTACCTCGATTCGATCTTTCCCACTGAGCTCATGGATGTTTTTGGCATTCCAAGGGAATGGTTCGTTGCGAGGTTTCGCGACAGGGGCGGATTGATTTCCGTCTTGAAGAGCGCCAGTGCCGACGAGAAGGGCAATTGCCAAAACGGTATAAATCACAGGTACGATTCTACGTCGGCCATTCGCGCACAATGGTTTGCGCAGCAGTTTGGTTGGCAGCGGATCCGACCCGGAAGAAGGGTTCTGGGCAAGCGGCGCGGGGAGCGCCTACAATTCAAGGTGTCATGGCGAAAGTGAAGGAAACTACGTTCGAGGTTGCTTGCCCGGATTGCGGGGCAATGCTGAAGATTGATGCTGCCACGGGGTTGGTGGTGAGCCATACGCCGGCTCCGCGGAAACGGATGTTCGAGGACCTGGAGACGGCGGCCAAGGCGATGCGCGAGCAGGACGAGCGCAAGGAATCGATCTTCAGGCAGTCGGTTGAAGCGGAGAAGAACAAGGAAGATCTTTTCGAGAAGAAGTTTGCCGAGGCGTTGCGCAAGGCCAAGGATGCGCCGGACGGCAAGCCATTGCGCGAGTTCGACCTGGATTGAGGAGGTCTCCGACGCCGGCAAATGAGGTGCGAGTCCTCAGGCAATTCAGGTAGCATGTGATGCACCGCACTCGCGGTTCCGCGGGCTGCGCCCGAGAAGGAGACTCGATGGCCCTTGCGCCGGTTCCCAAGAGAGACAATGACTCTTCGTTTCACGTGACTGAATCGCAATCTGACTCAGTGGATTGGGTGAGGATTGCGGCGGGCACTGCCCTGCTTGCAAGCGGCTTATTGGTATTGACCGGGCAAAAGCGCGCGGCGATGGCCGTGGCGGCTACAGGCACTACGCTGGCGATGCTGGACCAGCAGGAGTTGCTGCGGTCGTGGTGGAGAGAGCTGCCGGGGTATATCGACCAGGTGCAGCGCATGGTCGGCAAGGTGCAGGATGCGGTGGAGGATATCGCGGAGAAGCGCGAGACGCTGCGGCGAGTGATGACGCGGGCGGACATCCCCGTCTAGGTTGAACGGCCCTGATGTGGTGAGTCTGAAGTTCATCGAAGAACAACCGCAGATTCTTCGACTTACTACCCCCGAACTCCACCCCAAAAAGAGCAAAGACCGCTCTTTGGGGGCCCCGGTACTGAAAGACGTTCGGGGCCCCGTTCGCTCAGAATGACAGCCAGTTTTGCGTCGCGCATTTCAGACTGAGGCCCCTAGATTCCCAATTGGCGGCGGCCGGCTTCGCTGATGCGATGGGGCGTCCACTTCGGCTCCCAGACCAGATCGACTTCGACTTTACTGATGTCGGGAATGCCGGCGAGGCGGTTGCTGACCTGCTCAAAGATCAGCCCGGAGGCGGGGCACTGCGGGGTGGTGAGGGTCATGGTGACCTTGACCCACTGACGCGGCCATGCGGGGGTTGAGTCGGGGTCGGGACCGGTGGCGATGGCGTAGATCAGGCCCAGGTCGACAAGGTTCAGCTTGACTTCGGGGTCGAAGCAGTCGCGGAGCGCGGTCATGATTTCGGATTCGGAGAGCATGATTCAAATCGTCAATCGAGCTTCGAGCGTTGAGCTTTCCCATGTCTCAGAAGCGTCAGACATGTGGGCACCCGGCTGTATCGGTTGGGAGAGCGTCTCCTAGTTTTTTCGTTCGACGAGGTAGCGGGCTACGGACTTGAGGCCATCGGCGCGGCTGCCGTAGGGTTCGAGGGCGGCGAAGGCTTCGTCGATGAGGCTGGCGGCATCGCGGCGGCTCTGCTCGATGCCGTAGACGGCGGGCCATGTGGCTTTTTCTGTGGCCAGATCTTTGCCTGCGGTCTTGCCCAACTGCGCCGAATCGACGGTCACATCGAGCACGTCGTCCACGATTTGGAAGGCGAGTCCGGCCTTGCGGCCGAAGAGATCGAGGCGGGCGACGTCGTCGGCGTTGGCTCCGGCATAGACGCCGCCAGCCACCACGCTGACGCGGATGAGGGCGCCGGTCTTGGCGCGGTGGATGGCTTCGACCAACTCGGGCGTGGGCTTGAGGTGTTCGCTTTCAAGGTCGAGCACCTGGCCGCCGATCATGCCGTCGACGGTGCCGACGGCGTTGGCGATGAGGCCGATGATCTGCACGGTGGCGGCGGGCGGGCAATCGAGGCCGGCGAGGACTTCAAAGGCGCGGGTTTGCAGGGCGTCGCCGGCGAGGATGGCGATGGCTTCGCCGAAGGCCACGTGGCAGGTGGGCTTGCCGCGGCGCAGGTCGTCGTTGTCGAGGGCGGGCAGGTCGTCGTGGATGAGCGAGTAGGTATGGAGCATCTCGAGGGCCGCGCCGAGACGAGCGATGCCGGTGGCAGCGTGCCGGCGATGGTGACGGCGGCCTGCATGGCGAGCACGGGACGCAGGCGCTTGCCGCCGGCGAAGGTGGAGTGGCGCATGGCGCCGTGAATGGATGCAGGGACGGTGTCGACGGAGGGCAGGAGATCCTCAAGCGCTCGGTCGGTGAGTTCGGCGCCCTCGTGAATCAGCGACTTTACGTCGGTCGGCATTGAACTCATTCTAACCGAGCCTGAGAGAACTTTCGCTCGAGCAAACACAGGGCTGTGAGCAAGGCGAGGGCGAGGACGGTGAGCCAGCGGCCGGTGATGGATGTCGTGGGTGGTGGTCCAATCCACGGTCAGGTCGACGGGGCCCTTGCGGAACGGGGACGGCCATGAGGCCATCGGCGCGTTCGGGAAGGGAATCGAGAATGTGGCCGTTGAGGCGGACTTGCCAGGCGGGGTAGGTGCGGAGGCGCAGAATGAGATATCCGGCGTGCGGCGAATTGACGTCGATGCGCAGGTGCTCAGCCGAAGACTCGCCTTGATTCGGGGCGGCATTGAAGGTTGCATCGCAAGTGTGCTGGTCGGGCGCCCATTCCAGGTCGGTGCCCTCGGGGCCCTGGCCGAGGACCGTGGAGGGGGACGCGCTGAGGCAGGCTTCGGGGAGTCCCATAGGGACGAGCGAGTTGTCGGCATCGGGAGGGGCGTACTCGTCTGTGCCTTCAAAGCCCGACCGGTGTGGTAGGCGCCCAGCATGCCCCAGACGGCATCTTCGTCATCGCAGGGCTGGAAGAAGTTGAACCCGGCGGTGAGTGTGGCGGCGAGGAAAACGGGGGCGCAGGCGGTGAGGAGGATGGCGCGCAACCAAGGCCGCGAAGTCCAGATCGCGGTAGCGAAGAAGATGCCCATCGGCGCCTCGAGCACAACCAGCCAGCGCCATGGGAATTGCAGGAAGCGGAGCTTGGGCAGCGCGTTCCAGACGGGCAGGGAGATGGGAAGCTGGAGGAACAGGACAGCGACTGGGATAAGCGCCAGAGGCAGGCACCAGCGGAGTTTGCCGGGCAGTGTGCCGCGCGCACCAACTGAGGAGAATACCCGACGAGGGCGACTGCAATCATGGTGACGGCGATGGCGGAGACTTTGAAAAGTTCGAGGTCATGCAATTCGAGAGTCTGGCTGGCGTGGCGGGCGAAGAGCCAACTGTTCTGGATCTGATAGCCGGGATCATCAATGACCTGGTGGATGTCGACCCAGCGCTGCTCGAAGGCTGCGGGGACGAGGTAAAACGAGGAGAGGCCAAGTCCCAGGGTGACTGCGAAAGATGCGCGCAGCACAGGAGCCCAGGAGTGCCAAAGCAGCGCCAGAGCAAGGGCGAATGCGGCGAGCAAATAGCAGGCGATGACGCCGAGAGGGGCGTTGGAAAGCCAGGCTCCGGCGAACAACGAGCGCCAACGGCGCGGCGGAGCCGTCAAAGGCGCGGCGAACGCAGAGATGCGTTGGGGTTGCGGTCGCGGAAGGATGAATAACAGCAGCAACGGAATCCAGAAGCCGCCGGTAAGTTCGCCAAAGGCAGTGCGTTCATAGGCGGTGAAGAGGGTGTAGCCGGAGAAGAGCGCGGCGCATCCGGCAAGAGTTGCGGGGCCGTCGGGCAGGGCCTGGCGCGCGAGGGCGCGGGTGGCGAGGCCGGTTGCGGCCAGGAGCAGGAATGTGAGGGCGAGCGGGACCAGCTTCCAACGCAGCACAAGCCGAGGGCCGCACCGAGCATCCAGGTGAGCGGCGGATAGAAGATGAAGCGGGGCTCGCCCGCGCCAAAGTTGGCGCTTGGCGCCCAATGCGGGTAGAGAATTCCCTGACGCCAACTGTGAAGGCAATCGATCCAGGAAACGAGATGGAAGTCGAAGTCGTGGCCGCAGGTATTGCCGCGGAGATATTTGTGGCGCGGTGGCCACGAATGCGGCCAGCAGGATGACGGCCGGCCCGGCGAGCGGGAGCCAGGCTGAGGCATCTGTCGAGCTGAGGCGGGAGGCGAGTTCATGTCTTCCTAAAGCTGTATCGCTTTCGTCAGCGAGGAATTTGAGGTGACACGTGCGCGACTACGGATGTTCGGCTTTCCAGAGTTGGTGAGCAAAAATCAGATAGACGCTCGAAGTCCACGTATAAGCCGGGTCACGCAAACCAGCGCCAGTGGTTGCGTCATAGTTCTCCGACATTCCACTCTGTTGAGCCATTTTGCAAAAATCGGCGCGGAGACTGGATGCAGCCTGATGCTCTCCAGTATCGTCAAGGCCTTCGGCGATCAACATGGTTGTGGGGGCCCAGATCGGACCACGCCAATATCCGTCGGGCGTGTAGTACTTGCTGGAAAGGGCTTCACTGGAGAATCCGTGGGGGGTTCTGAAACGACCTTGCTTCAGCAGGCCTGCAATCAGCGGATCGCGCACCTGTGCGGGAAGACGCTTGCCAAGAATGATGGGGAGATAAAGGATGAGGCTGTCCGATTCGATGACGGCGCTATCTCGGGCGCTCAAGGCGACAAAGTGATCACCTTTCCAGAACTTCTCAAGCATCAATTTGAGGAGACGATCTGAGCGGTCGTGCCAGGCTTTTGCTTCGTCCGGCTTGCCGAGCTGCTGCGCCATCGAGGAGAGAGTGTCCATCTGAAGAACAAGGAAGCTGGCCAGGTCAGGGGATTCGACGGGCATGCCCGCAAGCATGACGGTGGAGTTGTCCCACCCTGAATCGTTGCCGTGGTTGTACTCGGGAAGGCCGTCGCCGTTGGTGTCGCGGTATTTGAAGTACCAATTTGTCCATCGAGCAAGCGGCTCGTAAGCCGTTGCAAGGTGCTTCGCATCACGATACCCGCCGTTTTGCATCATCCAGGTAAGAGCCCAGCCGTGGATGGGCGGCTTGGTGAAGTTGAAGACCATGGAGGAATCACGAATCGCGTCGGGGAGCGCGCCGTGCACATCCTGCTGGTCAAATGGCAACTGATATTGTTGCCAGGCAAGATCGGGATCCTTGTAGGAGAGCGCCATAGCGTTGAAGAGGTGATCCCAGGACCAGACGCGATCCATCCAGTTCTTCGACATGAGCATCGCGGGGCGCGCAAAGAAGCCGCTGGGCGCAACGACGCTGGCCCAATTCACGTAAGCGGCCAACTCCGCGCCGGCGCCGTACTCGGATGGAACCTCCGGCATGCGATCGAGCCACTTCTGGTATTCGTCTCGGACGGAGTTTTCGCTCGCAGTGAAATCGGACGTGACTGCTGGAGCGGTCCAAACACTCAAGAAGCTGTCGATTTCAGCTTCGAAGCGGTGGGAGTCGGGAGCAGGGGACAAGATTGCGAGCACGTGGCTGTTTCCCGTGCCGTTCCAGGGCGCGTCCATCTGCAGGCTGCCGGTCATGGGCCAAAGCATGAACTTCTCTGTGGGTGGCGTATTAATCTCCCAATGGTCATTGCCATTGGGGATGGCCAGTGCGTCGTTGACGGCAGTCAACCGCAGGGAGACTCCTTCGCCACGGACACGGACCTGGTCGTCGGCAGGCATGCAGATATCCACGCGGCCCGCTTCTGCCTGGAGGCGGAGGAGGGTTGGGCCGGCGTCAACCTGGAAAGGAACGGGAGCGCCTGCCACGAGCAGTTCGATGCGAAATACAGGGTGCTGTGCGCCGCGCATGCTGCGGAGATAGATTCCCGATGCGACTGGAGAATTGGCTTCATTGGGCAGGCGCGAGATGGCCAGGTAAGAACCGTAGCGACTGAACGGAACCTTTGCAATGTCGAAGGAGAGATGGCCGGTATAGCGATAGGTTGGCGACGGCTGTTGCGCAGGCGAGACGGGTGAAATCAAGAGAACCAAAGAAAGAAAAGAAAGGAGCAGCGATCGATAGCGCATGGGGCTTGTCTCTTTCCGGCGTTGTGGGGCGCGCCGCAATTCAAGTTAGCGCGGGAACCTCATGGCAGCAAGCGCAAGGTGTGGCGCGTTTGTGCGGCTACCGCCTCGGGGCTGAAAGGAAGCGCGAAAGTGGTTCCACCGTAGTAGTCATTCCACTGATCGCGGAAGTAGGGGCTGAGCGGGTCCCCGCTTTCGCCCAGGACGATGTTCTCGGTGGAGCCGTCGATGTTGCTCCAATCCATGGTGAAGCGCTGCGAGGGGCCAAATGCGCGACCGACCTGCTTGACGGTGGTGGTGTCGCCGCTGAGGGGTTGCGGGCCGGTGCCGGCGACGCGGCCGACAATGGGCAAGAACACGGCCAGCGGGTGTTCAAGATCGATGACGTGCCAGCTGCCGTAGGCCCACTGGCTCACATCAGAGGGCGCCTTGCCATCTTCCATGCCTTTGCGGACGGCCGCGGTGAGCAAAGCGTCCCAATCCTTGTATCCGGGTGGAAGCCAATCGGGATTGGCGCGCATGACGATTTCTTCTTCGGCAAAGTTGGACTCGGACCAACTGTACTCCTCGGCGTCCTTGCCCAGTTTCGGCTCCAGAATCAGGGGCCAAAGTGCCAGGCGAGTTTTTGTGACAAGGGATGCGGCGGCGGAGTCGGTGGTGAGACGTCCGTCCCAACTGCGCATGAGGTCGGCAGCGTTGCGGAGGCGCTGGTCGGCGCCTGCGGCATGGTCGATGGCGTAGGCGAAGCGATGTGCGAACTCCTGATCCACTTCGCTGTAGATGTCGGTTTGCACGGCGAGCAGGTCGGCTGGCTTAAGGCCGTCGCGGCCCTGCAGGGCCTTGTAGATGCGCTCGGAGCGATAGGGATCAGCCCACTCAAGCGAGAGCGGGTAAGGCGATGCATCCGTGGTGACGCGGGAGTTGGCTGTGGCCAGAAATCCTGAGGGCGGATCGACAGCGTTGGGCATCGAATCGACGGGAACGTAGCCTTGCCACTCATGTGCGGCGTCTTGAATTGGAACGCCCTGAAGGCCCGCAGGGCGCAGGGGCACACGGCCAACGGCTTGGTAGGCGACGTGACCCTGGTCGTCGGAGTAGACGACGTTTTGCGTGGGCCAATTCCACTGCGCGAGAGCCGCGGAAAACTCGGTCCAGTTTGACGCCACATTCATTGCGTAGACCGGAATGCTGTTGAGCGTGGTGTCGTAAAGAGTCCACCTGAGCGCTATGGACTGGGATTCGTTGGGCAGAATCGGGTTGAGCAGGGGGCCGTGGGCGGTGGACTGGACATCGATCGTGACATCTTTCCCGCCGCGGACGTAAATGGTTTCGTGATCCACTTGCAGGGGCTTCCATGTGCCTTCGATGGACTGATAGTTTCCCTTGCCGTCGAGCTTTTCGACGTAGAGATCCTGCACATCGGCAGAGAGCGCGGTGAATCCCCAGGCGACGTGCTCATTGTGGCCGGCAATCACGAAGGGCACACCGGTGAGCGTGACTCCGGCGGCGTGATAACCGGGCGCGCGCAGATCAGCCATATACCAGATGTTGGGCACGGTGAGCGAGAGGTGCATGTCATTTGACAGCAGCGGCTTTCCGCTGGCGGTATGGGTGCCGGAGATGACCCAGTTGTTGGAGCCGGGTGTGCAGTCTGTGCAGGTGGGCAAGCCGAGCAGGGAGCGCAGACTGCCGCATGTCTTCAGGGGGCGTGGCGCGGGTTTGGGTGCGCTCGTCCTCGTCGTCTTCATCGGTGGAAGGAGGCGATTCAGGATGAGGTTCGCTCAGGTCGACCAGAACACCGGTCGGCGGATGATCGCGCCATGAGCCGACGGGGTAGAGATCGGATTCCAACTTGGGATTGTGCAGCCGGGCCGCGATCTGCTCGCGCGCGAGTCTTTACATCCCAGTGCGTGTCCAGGGTCTCGACCATCAATACGCCGATTGAGACGGAGTCTGCGCCGGTCCAGGGCTGGGGATGGTAATGGAGAAGCTTGAATTCCGGCGGGAGCGTGTCCTGATGGGTGTTGATGAAGAGATTTACGCCGCGGGCATAGGCATCGAAGCGGGCGCGGTCGTCCGCGGGCAGGTTGGCATAAATGCGGCGGGCGGTGTTGCGGAACTCGAACGACGCGGCGGGCCAGGTCGTGCTTGACGAGCGAAGGGCCGAGAATTTCCGCCAGCTCGCCGTTGGCGTCGCGGCGGAATGCGTCCATCTGCCATAGGCGGTCTTGCGCGGTGATGTAGCCCTGGGCGACGAAGAGGTCATCCTGCGTGGCAGCGTCGATATGTGGCACGCCGTGGGCGTCTCGGCGGACAATGACGGGTGCGGAAAGACCGGCGAGATGTTGATCGCCGTCGAGAACTGGCAGTGCGGTCATGGCGGAGGAGCGCAGCCACAAAACACCGGCGCCGGCTGCGAGCAACAGGAGGGCTGCGAAGGCAAAAAACGACCACAGAAGGATGCGCGGCCAGCGGCGTTTGCGCCTGCGCGATGGGGGAGTGGAAGTTTGTTGAGATGAGTACTTCAATGCGCCTGATTCGGCCATCATTCAATCAACAGGATACTCCCGGGAACAGGGCTATGGACTGTCCCTGGATCTCGGTTTGGGTGGATTTGCTTAAGGCCGGCCGACCGGCAGCTTGTGCATAAAACTCCTCGATGGCAAAGGGACACCGATTTCGAATCCGTAGGCAGGTTGCGGCTCGGGCAGATGAAGGGAGGGGCAGTATCCCGTAATGCAGGCAGCCGGATAGCCGACGAGCCAGCCGAGGCCTGCACCGAGAAATCCACCCAATACGGCGGCGCTGTTATCCACATTCCTCGAGCTTCGTACTCCTGCCCATACGCCTCCAGTGACGATGAAGGCGGCGAGAACCAATCGGCCGTTGCGTTCGGAGTGATCGGCGCTGACGTTGACAACGTCGCGCCGGTCGACCGGAAAAGTGTCTGCACCCGACGGAGCGTCGGTTGGATCGCAGAACAGAAAGGCATCAGTTGCGCCGGCGAAGCGGCAGCGGGCGGAGTGGCCGCCCGGGTAGGCGATTTTGATTTTCTCGCCGTGGGGCAACTCCTTCACGCGGTTCCAGAGAGGAGAAGTTGCGGGCGCGGGGCTGTCAGGGAGTGGTTGTGCCGGTGGTGCGGCTGCTTTCTGCTGCGTCGGCGGAAGAGTTTGCCCTCCAGCTGTGAATGCCGCTAACAGCAGAAGGATAAGGATGGCGTAGAGAATCCAGAAGTATCGCATGGACGGTTGCCTCCATTAACTGCAATCTGACGGCAATGTTAGGGAGGCGCGTAAACCGATGGAGAGGTGATTGAGACAGTTTTGCGAGTGTCACAGCGGAGGGGAAACGGCGTCGCCGGCGCCGGTAAATCGCGTCTCCAGTGCGCGGAGTTCGGCAATGGAGGCCGCAGCGATCAGGTGAAAAACGATGGGAAAGCAACCTTTTGGCAGCTCTTGCGCGGTGACGGAATCGCAAATCACAGCCGAGGCGGTATCGAGCCCGCGCTTCCAGCCGGGGCGAGTTGCATCGCGGACGAGCAGGCTTTCGGGACGCAGGCCGACGGCAACCAACATGGTTTGCGCGATGCGCTGAAATTCTGACCAGCGCGACGCGATACCCACCAGGTCAGTGGAGTGCTCTGGCAGGTAACGCTGCAAATAAGCCTGCAGTTCTGGAGCGACGGGATGCACCTGGAGCACGACGAGCTCGGATCCTGCAGGGAGTAATTTGCGGACGGCTGCGGCTTTGCTGGGCAGCACAGCAGGGAGTGTTCGATTGAGTAGCCCCGGCTCTGCGATTTCATCGGGCGCGCAGCCGATGACGGGCAAAGCCAGGGCCTGTTCAATTTCGCGGGCGACGATATTGCGGAGTTCAGGATCGGGCTCGATGAGCAGCCAGCGCGCAGGAGGTTCGAGGGCAAGCCAGCGGCGGAAGCGGGTGGAGATCATGCTCTGCGATGCGCCGAGCTTGCGTGCCCTGGAAACAAGATCGCCGATGAGCTGGTCGAGAGTTAGTTCAAGGGCAAGCTCGGGATCGGAAGGCGCGGCGGGGCGCTTGTTGCAGACGAAGACGCCGCTGCCATGGCGATGCTCCACCCAACCGTCGCGCTCAAGCTCGCGATAGGCAGCGCTGGCGGTGTTGGCATGAATGCCGAAACGGCGGGCGAGATCGCGGGTGCTGGGCAGTCGTTGGCCGGGAAGAAGCTCACGGCACAGGATGCCGAGCACAACCTGGGTGATCAATTGTTCACGGAGTGAAACCTCGCCGGTTCGATTGAGCCAGAGGCGCATGGGGATTCTTTCAGCCTGCCAGCAGCTCCGTGGCAGGAACGGCGTGCGGTGCGGGCTTTTTGCGGCCGTAGACGACAAGCAGAGCAGCGAGCAGGAGCAGGACGACTGCCACGGCCAGCAGACTTCCTTCGGGGCCGTCCGCGCCGCCACTCCAAACGGGGTTTCCAGCCAGCGTAGAGCTAAGGAAATGTCCTTTCGTCATCAAGCCGCTGTCGGCGGTGCCGTAGAAGAAGGTTTCGCCCCAGTCCCATGCGGCGTGGCAGCCGATGGCCCACCATGCCGATCCGGTGAGGCGCACGCTGACGCAGAATGCAAATCCGATGAAGGCGGCGGCGAAGATGCCAATCCAGTTTTCGCCGCCGTTGCCGGTGTGAAAGTAGCCGAATGCCGTTGAGGTGACCCACGCGGCTTGCCAGAAACTGGAGCCTTCAGCCTTTCTCGTCTGGAGGAGAAAGCAAGGAACGAGACCCAACAAAGCGATGGCATACACGCCCCATTCGCAGTTGTTGCCGACCGCAGGCATTCCGCCGGGCCAGAAGACGGCGATGATACCGATACCTCCTCTGGACCGGAACATGAGGTCAAGACAAAGTACGGCGATGATTCCAAGGGCCCACCAGAAGTTGATGCCTCGTGTGAGCGTCGATTGCAGGTAACAGCGGAAAATGCCTTCTTCAACGCATCCCACGAGGAGAAAGGCGATGGCCCACATTGCGCCGAGGACGAAGATTTGATTTCCCGAGAGCGCGACCGGGCCGAAGCGCAGCCAGCCGCCCAGCGCGAGTGCTCCGATGAGTGCGGAGAGGGCGGCAAATCCTGCGCCGAGGCCGGAGAGGAAGTGCTTGAGACGGCGGGGGCCGGTGAGGTTAAAGTCGAGGAGTTTGCGTTGTTCGATGCGCGCAACAAACAGGCCCGCGGCCAGCATTGCGACGAGCGGGATTGATTCCTCGATGATTGCCCGGGTGGGCGAGAAATCCATGTCGACTATGGCCGGATAAGTTGCCACGGTGAGCGATCCCAGGAAGATGCGAATGATGCGGTAGAGAAGCAACGCGATCAGCAGGGACCAGCCGGTGCGCAGACCGCCGCTGCCGATGAAGATCCGGCTGGGGCCGGGAGGTAAGGCGGGCGCCGGGGAGCCGGGCCAGTTCTGCACCTCGCGGCCCTGCGACGCCGATGCGGTTTCTGGCGCGCGAGGCTGATTTTCCGGATCCATCTGGACTCCTTTAAATCCTTGAGAAGTTGCTTTATGCAGAATTCTACTGAAGAACTGCTGAGTCTGCGCGGGTTACGGAGTCGAAAGGGGAATCCTCAGTGCATCTCTTTTGTGATCCGTCACCTTGACACAACCGGCCCGGCCCTTGATGCTTAACTTTCTGGATTCTTTGAGTTTCGGCAAAAGGAGCTGGTTTTGCGGGTTCGTGTCTTCTATCACGACAAGTGCTTCGACGGAGCTTGCTCGGCCTCGCTGTTTACGCGATTCCACCGCGAGTGCATTGACGCCGACGCCACCTACGAATATCACGGGCTGGTGCACCGCGCGGGAGCGCTCTTTGACGAAAGCGAATTTACGGGCGATGAAAATGCGATTGTCGACTTCAAATACTCGGCATCGCCCAAGATAACGTGGTGGTTCGATCATCATTTGTCAGCGTTTCTGACGCCGCAGGATCATGAGCATTTCCTGGCGTGCCAGCGCGATCCAGTATGTGCGGCACACAAGTTCTTCGACCCTAAGTACACCTCCTGCACCAGCTTTTTGGCCCACATCGCTTCGACCCGCTTTGGCTTTGACACAGCGCCCGTGGCGGAGATGATCCACTGGGCCAACATTGTGGACGGTGCGCAATACGAGAGCCCGGAGGCGGCGGTGGAAATGGCCGCTCCCGCGATGAAGCTGACGCTCATTATCGAGTCTACGCAGGACCCGGAGTTTATTCCGCGGCTGATACCGCTGTTGACCGCGATGCCTCTTGCGGAAGTGCTGGCGCAGCCTTTTGTAGCCGGACTGCTGCCACCGCTGCTGGAGCGCCACGAGCAGGCCATCGAGCTCATCAAGAGTCGCAGTGAAGAGCGCGACGGAACGATCTTTTTCGACATTACGGATCAGCAGTTGGAAGGGTTCAACAAGTTTATTCCCTACTATCTGCACCCACAGGCGACGTATTCGATAGGCCTGTCGAAGTCGAGTTTCCGGACGAAGGTGTCGGTGGGCTCGAATCCGTGGACGAAGGCCGACCCATCAAAGATGGTGAATCTGGCGCAGGTGTGTGAGCGCTACGGCGGCGGGGGACATGCGCGCGTAGGGGCGATCAGCTTTCCGCCGGACCAGGCGGACAAGGCGCGGGCAGCGGCGGCGGAGATTGTGGCCGAGTTGCGAGCAAAGAATCCCCTGGCGTAGCCGACCCGGGGGCGGTTGAAATCCTCGAACGCTCTCTTGGATAGAATCGACTCTCATGGGAAGTGCTTCGATTCGCCGCGAGTGGGAAGGCCTCGTAGTCGACGGGACCTTTGCGCTGCTGGAATGGCTGGGCGGCGATGAGCATCGCGGCGTCTTTCTGACGGTGCGGCAAGGTACGCAGAGGACCGCGATCAAACTGATTGCGGCGTCGGGTGCGGCGGCGAACGAATACCTGGCGCAGTGGAAGGCGGCAAAGTCTCTCTCCCATCCTTCACTGATGGCGGTGCTTGAGACTGGGCGAAGTTCAATTGCAGGCACCGAAATGGTGTATGTAGTCACAGAACTCGCCCAAGGATCCCTGTCAAAGACAATTCAGGAGCACGCGATTCGCGCATATGAGGCGAAGGAATTCTTGGATCCTGTGCTGGATGCGCTTTTGTATCTGCACGGCAAGGGATTCATCCACGGGCACGTAAAGCCGTCGAACATTCTGCTTGTCAACGGCCAGGTGAAGCTCTCCGGGGACGATTTTTTTGTCACGGATGGAACGGCGAAGTCGGTGTGGGAGCCGAGCGCATACGACGCGCCTGAAGTGGCTTCAGGGATGCTTACCGAGGCGGTAGATTCGTGGTCGATTGGCATGACGCTGGTGGAGGCGATGACACGGCGTTTGCCGGTGAGCGGGACAGCCGGGGAGCCGGTGGTGCCCAAAACGCTGCCGGAACCGTTTGATGGCATTGCGCAGGAGTGCTTTCGATCGGAGCCGGAACAACGGTGCACGATCGGGCATATTCGAGGTCGCCTTGATCGCGACGAACCTACTGATGCGGTAGAGGAAGTGGCCGCGGCTGAGGCAAAGCGGGCTCCGAATACAGTGGCGCCAGTTGTGAAGGACGAAGAGCGGATTCCGATTGCAGCCGGGCCGGTCAACGAGGCGGAATTCGACGAAGCGGAACCGGTGCTGACTTTCCGCACGGACATCGAAGGAGCCTACCTGGCGAAGAGGTCCAAGTGGCCGATTGCGATCGGCGTGGTGGCATTGCTGGCGGTTGCGGCAGTTTTGATGGTGCGCGGCGACAACTACAAGCACATTTTGCCGTTGCTGACGCGCAGTGAGCGCGTGGCGAGCCCAGCCGCCGTAGAGACCCAATCGTCGACGGCCTCGACTTCGAGTGCAGCCGCGCTGGGCAATGCTGCGCCACAAGAGGCATCGCCGCGGGTTGCCGCGCCTGACGAAGCACAGCACTCGCCCGCCCCTGGAGAGAGCGAAGCAGAGCCTCAACCGGCTGCGCCTGCGGAGAGCAGTGACGCGAGCCGGGCTGCAACAGGCGACGTTGCGCAACCGGGCACGGCTTCGCCTTCTGCTTCATCTGGCGAGCCTGAGAGCGCGTCCACGGCTGGACAAGACGAGACCAAACCCGAATCGCCGGCGCCGCGCGATGTGAATGCGGACGGCGCGATTGCAAGCCGAGTTATGCCAAGTGTGTCGCGGTATGCAATTTCGAGCATGCAAAGGCCGGTGGAGGTTGTGGTTCGCGTGGCCGTAGATCGAAGCGGCAAAGTTGCAAGTGCCGAATATGTGTCGCCTGGACCGGGCAACTACTTTGCGAGGGTCTCGCAAGAAGCCGCAAAGTCCTGGAGGTTCAAGCCACCGCTTCGAGTTGGCGAGCCGGAGGAAAGCGTCTGGATGCTGCAGTTCTATTTCTCGCGGGCGGAGATCAAGGCCAGCGCAGTGCAAATGGGGCGCTAAGGCACAAGAGCAGCTAATTATCTGCAAGCTTTTCTGTGGAAAAGAAAATAAAGGAGTGGGGGTGGGTCGGTGCGTCTTTCATGTGCACACGTGCGCCTGCCAAATCCTCATCCATTCCTATTGTGCGCTGAAGACGGATTATTTTCTGCAAAGGGCGAGAGGAAATCGCGCTGAGTTCTTCGTGCGCGGTTTTGCTTGAAGAGACAGCCGGGGTGTCTGCGGAGTTCAACGCCAGACTTGGGCGAGGTCCGATTTTTAGAAGAATCAACTGAAGACGCGGGACCGATCTTGACTCCACGGGGTGGTGTGGTTGCAGGGAGCGAAAGAAGTATAATCCCGGCAACTCTCCTTCGAGGCGAACTCGGATGTACCAGCTCGGTTTGTCGCGCTTTCATCTTACTGGAATTTGCTTTGCCGGCTTTACGAAAGAGACTTGAACCAGATCGCGCGAGGGAACGATGGGTGACAACGAACCCGTGATGAGCCGTTGATGCAAGCACTCGCTCGCCTTTTGTACGCGCGCGCTGATAGGGTATCGCTTTTGAGGAAGAGCAGTTGATGAAAGCAGCGGAACTTATTGCACCCCTGACATTCCGGCTTGCCGACATGGCGATTGAAGATCCGGGACCGGGGGAAGTACAGGTTCGGATTGAGGCTGTGGGAGTGTGCGGATCGGACCTGCATGCGTATTCCGAGGGCGCGGTCGGCAGCACTCCGAACGTGTACCCCATGCTGCTGGGGCACGAGCCCGCGGGAAGGATTGTGAAGGCAGGCGCCGGTGTGACTGGACTGGCTGCAGGCGACCGCGGCGCGCTGGAGCCCGCGCTCTATTGCTATCACTGCGAATTCTGTTTGAGCGGGCATCACAACGTGTGCGCCAACATTCGCTTTCTGAGCAACCCGCACGAGCCAGGTTTTTTCCGTGAACTTATTAATCTGCCGGCCGTGAATTTTCGGTCGATCCCGACTGGGATGTCGTTTAACGAAGCGGCCCTGGCCGAGCCTCTCGCAATCGCACTGCATTCGATCGGGCTGGTGTCGATCCGTCCCGGTGAAACGGTGGCAGTAATCGGCGCGGGACCCATCGGGTTGCTGACAATTGCCGCGTTGCGCGCCGTGAAGGCAGGACGAATCTGGGCTGTGGAACCGCTTGCGCATCGCCGCGAGCTGGCACGGGGGATCGGCGCTGACGTGGTGCTTGAACCGGGAGAGGCTGCAGAGGAGATTCTGCGCGGTACGGGGCAGCGCGGTGTGGACTGCGCCATTGACTGCGCTGCAGGAGAACATACAACCAGCCAAGCGACTCAAGTGACGCGCAATGCCGGTCGTGTTGCGCTGACGGGGATTCACTCAACGCGCATGGTCTCGATGGACGGGTCAATGATGAGACGCAAGGAGCTGACCATCTTCAACGTGCGGCGATCGAACCATGAGACGGGGGAGGCCCTGGAACTGCTCCAGGCGCACGGCGCGTGGTTTGCACCGCTGCTGACGCACACGCGGGGAATTGATCGCATCGATGAGGCGTTTGCAATTGCGAGCCAATATCGCGACGGGGTTGGAAAGATGATGGTCAGGCCATAGAAGCTTTCAGGGAACAGGGAACAGGGAACAGGGAACAGGGAACAGGGAGTTGGAGCGAACGGCTGCGGGATGGCGTGATCTCACTGCGTGGAGCCAAGAACGGAAACGCATTGCCCGGAGGACAGCCGGACGGGGTAGGCACTTTCGTGCGCGGACTGGGGCGCTTGGAGGTGGGCTCCGCGCAGGGTTGAACATCCTGCATGTTGTCGAGCTATAAGGTGGGCTGTAACTTCTTAGGCCTTCTTAGAGTCTCAACACAAGATCGCTGTGATTCAGGAGGTTTCATGCTTCGCTCATTTTCCCCTCGTCTTGGTTTGCCGGCTGTGTTGCTTGCCTTTGCACTGAGCGGCTGTATGCAGGCTCAGACCCGGATGGGGATTCCGGCTCCACAGACTGACGTTTCCCTCGCACCGAAGTCGGGGAAGCAGACTGCTATCTTCGCGGGTGGGTGCTTCTGGGGCACCCAGTCAGTATTCGAGCGGGTCAAGGGAGTTGTGGCGACAACAGCCGGATATGCGGGCGGCTCTGCGGCAACTGCCACCTACGACCAGGTGACTACGGAGACCACGGGGCACGCTGAATCGGTCAAGGTGGTCTATGACCCATCGAAGATCACTTATGGCAAGCTCTTGCAGATTTTCTTCTCGGTTGTTCACGACCCGACCCAACTCAATCGTCAGGGACCTGACGTTGGGACGTCTTACCGCTCGGCGATCTTCTATACCAATGAAGATCAACGCAGAATCAGCTCCGCGTACATCGCACAGCTCGATGCTGCGCATGTCTTTGCCAAGCCAATCGTCACGCAGGTTACGCCACTGAAGGGTTTCTACGACGCCGAGTCTTACCATCAGGATTACGCGCTTCACAATCCCGATAACCCCTACATTCAGGTATGCGACAGGCCCAAGGTCGAGGCTCTCAGGAAGGAATTTCCCGAGCTGTTCCAGGAATACAAAGGCAGATAAGGCAGAGAAGATTTCTCCGCGGAGATTGAGGGCGAAACCAAACCGGGTGTGCCCCATTCGATCTTCAGCACGGTCGTGGCCGGCATTGCGCTTTCGGCTGTTTCACAAGGGCGGGTAATTATCTGCAAGGATATTGTGGAAAATGAAAATATTGGAGGGGGGTGGGGTCCTCTCCCTGCTGCTCAAAGGCGTGGGTAGCGCCGCTTCATCCATTCCCATTGTGCGCCGCGAATCAGTTATTTTCTGCAAAGCAATCCGAGAATTTAAGCGGGTACACGGCGGTGGCGGTTCTGTTGCCTGGCAGGGGCATGGCCGACGATGCAGACATCACCAAATTCAGTCGTAGCGCAACGCCTCAAGCGGATCGACCTTGCCCGCGCGCCGCACCGGCGCCCAGCACGCCAGGAGGCCAACGCCCACGAATAACGCTCCCACAACGAATAATGTCGCAGGATCGCTGGGCTGACCTCGAACAGGAAAGATCTCAGCACTCGCGACAAAACAACCGCCAGCGCCACGCCTGCGAGCACGCCACCCGCGATTAATCGGAATCCTTCGCCGAAGATCAATTTGCGAATGTCCTTTTGTTGCGCGCCGACTGCACTGCGAATGGCCAACTCCCGACGTCGCGAGGCCACAGACAGCGAAAGCACGCCGTAAATTCCCACCAGCGTCAACACGCTTCCCACCACCGAAAACCCTGTCAGCAGGTGCATCGCGAAGGTCCGGGACGCCAGTGATTCGTCGCGAATCTGCTCCAGCGTTTTCACGTTTTCGATCGCCGCGGTAGGATCCACGGAACGGAGTTCGCGTTCCACTGCAACCACGACGGAGCGCGGATCCGCCGCGGTCCTTACCACCAGATGTTTTGAGAACGCGCTCGCCTGCCACAGGGGCAGATAAATCTCCGGCGACGGCTCCTGGGTCAGATCGTCGGTCCGCCCATTCGCGATCTCGCCGACAATTTCCACGCCCGGTTTATCTCGTCCGTTCAGCCAGAATTTTCGTCCGATCGACGTTGCTATGGGGAAAGTAGCGGTCGGTAAATGCCTGGTTCACGATGGCCACATTTGGCGCTTTATCGTCATCGGTCGATCGAAATTCCCGCCCGTCGATCAGCGCCATTCCCATCAACTTGAAATAATCAGGCGTCACCGCGCGCAGTGGCAGCGCTGTTTTGTCGCTCTCTTTTGCTGCCGGCGGCTGGCCTTCGATTTCCATAGTCGCCGGCCAGTTGTTTCCGGTCAGCGGCACGCCCCAGGCAAACGCAGCGTACTGCACACCCGGAATCGCCGCAACGCGCTCCAACGCCTGGCGGTGAAAGCTGCCCCAAGTCGACCAGCTTTGCACCTCCGTCACACTCATCGTCAATATTCGGCCGGTGTTATATCCCGACGGTACCTCCGCAATTTTTACCATGGTGCGAATCAGCAATCCGGCGCCCACCAGCAACGCCAGCGTCAGCGCGGTCTGGAGCATGGTCACTCCGCGCAGCAGCCGCCTCTCTCCGATTCCCGCCGTTCCCTTTGGCCCTGCATCTTTCAGCACCTCCATCGGATCCAACCGAAAGGCGCGCAGGGCCGGAATAACTCCCGCAAAAAACGCTGCAAGCACCGCCAAGCCCAAGTCCCCACGCCAAAACCGCCCAGCCTGCTGTCACTGCCATCCAGGCGCGGAACGGCATGTCCGGCAATCACCTTGAACAGTTTTACGGCGCCAAGGGCCAGCCCGACTCCCAACGCCCCGCCGAGCATCGCCAGCAGCAGGCTCTCGGTCAAAACCTGTCGCAGAAGGCCCATGCGGCCCATGCCCATCGCGATCCGCACTGCGTATTCCTGCTGCCGTTGCAGTCCGCGCACAAGCAGCAAAGCCGCGGCGTTCCCGCAAGCGATGAGCAGCACCAGCGCCGCCGCGCCCAGCAGCGGCAGCAGAATCCGCCTGCCATCCCGGTTCATTTCGTCGGTTAACGGCTCCAGCTGCGGCGTGAATCCTTCAAACTGCTTCTCCGTGCGCGCCTCTCCTGCGGTCAGTACAGCCAGTTCCTGTTGGCCGCGCTGCGGAGTCACTCCATCCCGCAGCCGCCCCACTACGTTCCAACCAGGCTCCTTCAGATACTTCGGGTCCGGAGCCAAGGGCACCCACAAATCCACTGTCGCGTTGACGTCGTAATTCGGCTCCTTCGCCGCTCCCGGCGAGGGCAAGAATCGCACTCCCGGTTCCATCACTCCGATCACGACCGGCGACACCTCCCAGCGGCTGATGCGCACCGTCTTCCCAATAATCTGCTTATCGCCGCCAAACGCCCGCTGCCAGAACTCATATCCCAGCAGAATCGACTTTGACGGGTCCCTGCGCGAAATCCGAATCGTCGAAACCGCGCCCTAGCGCGGTCTTCAGACCCATGATCTGAAAATAGTCTTTGCTCACCTCCATTCCCTGCATGGATTGGCTGCCGTCATTGCGAATCAGGAAATTGAAAGTCCAGTCATACGCCGGCGATTCCCTGAAACGATGTCGCCTCTTTGTTCCATTCCATCCACTGTTGCGCCGCCCAGCCGCGCGGGCTATCCATCTTCTGTCCATCTGTGCGCACCGTTGGAATCAGCACGAGTTGTTGCGGCTTCTCGTACGGGGGCGGTGTGAGCAGCACGCCCTGGATCAAACTGAAAACCGCAGACGTAGCTCCAATCCCCAGGGCCAGCGTAAGCGCCGCGATCAAGCTAAAGCCCGGCTGCTTCAGCAGCATCCGAATTGCAAACCGCAGCTCTTGCAACATAGCGCCTCCTTATTCCCTTTAGATTTTCCCGAGCCTCGAGCCGGATTAGTCAGAATGAGAAGCGGTTGGTCGAACCGTTGTCGGTTGCTCGCCAATCCAGTTGGACGATGGAATTCCACTCCAGACAGGTTGGAACGATGGAATCGTAGTTACGTCGAATCTGAACGAGAGATTTGTGAATTGACCCCGCGAGCGGCTGTATACGTTCTGGGTCTCCGCGCACAAAGATGATAGCCATCGGCCGTCGATGAATGCTACCCTGCGCATACCCAAGCGCAGAAACAAGCGCAGAATCACCGTGGTTCGATGCCTCGCGCAAAGCGAAGGGCCAAAAAACCAAGGACGAGGGACCTTAACCATGCAAATATGCGATGCCATGAAATTTCTGCGGATCGCCGCCGTGCCGGTGATCTCGATCATCATCGGGGTTCCAGCCTTTGTCTCCGCTCGAGCGCAGGCGAAGCCGTCTACGGCCCCGGCCGCATTGGCCGCCCCCAGTCCAGTTGCAGCCCTACACTGCGCAGGACCAAAGCGTCTCTGCCGGTGTGCCGTCCGGATGGAAAGTTACAAGTGCTGCGGGCGGTTCGATCAATATGGCAGGACCACAAGGCGAAACCATCAACTTCGGAGATATATTCCTCGCGCACGATGGTCCGTTTCAATTGGGACAGAAGGGCCCAGGCGCCGCGATGATGTCAATGCCCTCCTCGGCAAAGCTGACTGACAAGCTCGTCATGTTTCTTCAGCAGCAATTGTCGCTCTCCGGAAAGCCAGTTGCACAGATTAAATTCATCTACGCAGCGCCTGTTCAAGTGCCGGCAAGTACGGGCCAGTGCGGCATGTTTGCTGTCGACTTCTCTGGGACCGCCGCGCCGGCTAAAGGAATGGGCGTATTCTGTTCGCTCCCGCCTGACTCCGCCCAAATGTACAAGCTCGTCCTCTTAATGGGAACGGCGCCTTCGGCCATCGCAGCCCAGACAGTGCCCACGGTTGCGGCCGTCTATAAAAGCTACAAGATAGCTCCCGGCTGGGTGCAAAAGATGCTTTCCCCCTATGACGCCTGCCCCTTCGGGATCCCCTGGTCATGGGGGGCGGCAGCGCGGCCGAGACCCAAATGTATCTGAGGGCGATGGCGAATCAACAGCAAGCCATCGATCACGGCTTCAGGTGCGCAGACGCTGGCATTCTCGGCAACGGGTCGAACTGGGAGACTCCGCGCGAGTGCGGTGGATGGGCGCCGAACTTCTAGAGTCTTGTTCTTCTTGATGCGGCCGGAAGCAATACAAGTTGAGGTTCTGGTTCTGCGAACTCGCAGAGCACGAGCATCCATGTCTATCACCGTCTCAACGAACATTATTCGTTTCCGGTTCTCACAAGCCGAGCTCGGTGGCGCGCTTTTTCATTGCGTCTAAACAGAAGGCGATGTGGGCGTCGAGGTCGACGCCCAGCTCGGCTGCGCCCTGGATGACGTCTTCGCGGTTGACGCCGCGGGCGAATGCTTTGTCCTTCATTTTTTTGCGCACGCTGGGCACTTCAACATCGGCGATGGCTTTGGTGGGCTTGACGAGCGCGCAGGCGGTGAGGAATCCGGCCAGCTCGTCGCAGGCGAAGAGAGCCTTGTCGAGATGCGTGACGCGCGGCACGCCGGAGTATTGCGCATGGCCGAGGATGGCGGTGCGCAACTCCTGCGGCCAGCCGAGGCGCTCCAGTTCGCGCACGCCGACGAAGGGATGCTCCGCGGCGGTGGGGTGGCGCTCGTAGTCGAAGTCGTGGAGCAGGGCGGTGGTGGTGTAGAGGTTGACGAAGCGCTGCGCGCTCGTCGCCGGCGAGGCCGAGGCGGTCGGCTTCTGCTTCGCCGCAGGCGGTGACGCAGATCTCGACGGCGAGCGCGTGCTTGCGCAGGCTTTCGCTCTGGGTCCACTCGGTGAGTAACTGCCAGGCCTGCTCGCGCCCATAGGGTGAATGGTCCGATTGCGGCTCGCCGTTGGTGTTTGAATTCATTCTTTTTTTCCTCCATGTTGCTTAATTTGGTTCGTGCTTCTTTGGGTTTTACGGGGTATGATGGGGAAATCTTAGGTTTGACCCTAAGTTTCTACTTGACAATTATGGTTCATTCCCCCGAAAGTAGCTCGTATCGCGGTGAAAAAAATCACCCCGGAGAGCCAGCTCTGGCGCTCCGCAACCAGAACATGGCCACCACTCTAGTCAGCGTGGAAACACGTGAAGTTGTGCGCTGCGATTTTTGCAGCCTGGTGCAATACAGGACCAGCAACTCGCTCTGCAGGAAGTGCCACAGGCCCCTTGACATCGAGGAGCCAGCGCCCCTGGCCCCCCAACTGGTGACAACCCATGCGGTCGCTGCCTCGGCCGAGGCCGGATTGCAGGTTGCAGGACAGGTGCGCGAGATTCGGCGCGCGCGCCACCTGAGCCAGCGCCAACTGGCCGGCCGCATGCAGGTGCCCCGCACCTACATCTCCAAGATCGAAAACGGCAAGGCGATTCCCACGCTGGGTTCGCTGGAGCGGCTGGCCACTGCGCTCGAGGTGGACATGAGCCAGCTGGTGCGCGATTCGCGCAGCCGCCGCGACGAAGAAGTGGCGGCGATTCTGGCCGATCCGTTGCTGGCGGAGATTGCTGCGCTGTTGCCGCATCTTGACTCGCTGCACCGGACGCTGGTGTATGGATCAGCGCGCGACATGGCCATGGGCCGCCGCCGCACAGCCTAAGGGCACCTGCGGCGCGGCCAACCTTCTTGAAGGCAATCCGCAGGGTCTAAAGCTGCAAAAAGGATATGGCCGGACCGGCGCCGCCCCGCAGGCGGCCGATGCGCCGCGGGTTCTCACACTTCGGTGTGATGAAGGGGTCCGGAACCTTTGCGGGGCTTGGGCGCTTGTGCTAGGTTCGAAGGTGCCGCTGCTTTTCTCCGATTTGTCGGAGTGAAGGAGCTGAATGCGGAGATTCTGCGGGCTTCCAATGGCGTTGCCGCGACCAAAACCAGCCGAGGAATGCCGTGACGGGTCGTTGCTCCCGGATGGTCGTGTCGACTTGAAGGCTGCGGTTTCGGGGTAGAGTCACACTGGTTTCGCTGCAGGCCCTCGGTCCGGACAGAGCGTGAAACCAGGGCTTTAGATGTCGATGCTTCCGCGCGCCGGCCTGGACGCATCGAAAGTATTGTAGAGGCCACTCATTGTTTCCATCTGGCACGCTGCGCATTGATGAGCTGACCGCTGAGGAGCGAGGCGTCTATGCGACGCTGACGCCGGAGCGTCTGCCCGAGCACGTCGCCATCATCATGGACGGCAATGGACGCTGGGCGGGCCGACGCTCTCTGAAGCGATTTCTGGGTCACCAGCAAGGCGCAAAGAGCGTGCAACTGGTGACCGAAACGGCCTCGCGCATCGGGCTGCCCTGGCTGACGCTTTATGCCTTTTCGCTGGAGAATAATCTGCGGCGTCCTCGCGCCGAGGTCAATTTTCTGATGCGTCTGCTGAAGAGCTACCTGGAGAGCAATGTGCAGCGCATGATGGACAATAACGTGCGCATCCGGTACATCGGGCGCACTCACGAGCTGCCCAACGAAGTGCAGGACAAGATGCACTGGGCGGCGGACCTGACAGCGCGCAATACCGGGACGACGCTCACGCTGGCGCTGAATTACGGCGGCGCGATCGGAGATGGTGGACGCGTTTCGCGGCGCTGGCGGCGGAGATGAAGGCGCAAGCAGATCAGCCCAGACCGCATCACCGAAGAGGACATTCACCGGCATCTCTACACGGCACACATGCCCGACCCGGATTTGCTGATTCGTACTTCGGGAGAGATGCGGATTTCGAATTATCTGCTATGGCAGATTGCCTATACCGAGATTTTTGTGACCGAGCGGCTGTGGCCGGACTTTCGCGGCATCCATCTGCTGGAGGCGATTGCGGATTTTCAGCGGCGGGAGCGCGGTTCGGCGGAATTGGCGAGAGCTGCGGCGAAGTGGAAGAAGATCCCGAGCGGATCAAGATTGCGGCGGGGTAAGAGGCTCTTCGCGAGTCATTGCGGGCCAAGAGCGATATTCTTCGTTCAATGATCGAAACGCTCGCCATCTCCGGTTACCGCTCCATTCGCAATCTTGTGTTGCCGATGGGCCGGTTGAATCTTGTCACGGGCGCCAACGGAACCGGAAAATCCAGCCTTTACAGGGCGCTGCGATTGCTTGGCGATGCTGCGCTGAATACAGTGGTTTCGTCGCTTGCGCGCGAGGGCGGACTGGCCTCGACGTTGTGGGCCGGGCCGGAGACGATTGCGCGCAGCGTGCGCAAGGGCGAGCATCCCGTTGAAGGGACGCCACGACAAAAGGCGGTCAGCTTAAAGCTTGGATTTGCCGGCGACCCTTTCAGCTATTGCATTGACCTGGGATATCCGCCGCCGGCGCAAACCGCGTTCCTCTTCGATCCGGCGATCAAGCGCGAATGCATATGGCATGGCGGCATCTATCGACGCGCCGCGGTGCTCGTCGACCGGGCAAATCGGCTCGTGCAGCTTGCGCCTGCGAAGACCGGGAAGCACGAAGAACCGATCCTGCTGACCAAAGAGCTGAGCTCGCACCGACAGCATGCTGGCGACCATCGCCGATCCGCAGCGCGCTCCGGAGATGCTGGCTGTACGCGAGACGATTCGCGGCTGGCGTTTCTATGAGGGCTTTCGTACGGACCAGGCTTCCCCGGTGCGCAGTCCGCAAATCGGCACGTTTACGCCTGTTCTGAACAACGAAGGTACCGACCTGGCGGCGGCGTTGGAGACGGTCCGCATATTCGGCGACGGGGAATTGCTCAACGTACCGTTGATGACGCGTTCCCTGGCAGCAGCATCGAGATCGCAGAACAGGCAGGGCGATTTGAGGTGCAGTTGCGGCAGCACGGACTTCTGCGGCCTCTCGGCGCTGCGGAGCTTTCGGATGGCACGTTGCGTTTTCTACTGTGGACAGCGGCGTTGCTGACGCCGCGGCCGCCCGAACTAATGGTGCTGAATGAGCCAGAGACCAGTCTGCATCCCGACCTGCTGCCCGCGCTGGCGCGGCTGATTGCAGGAGCATCGGGGCGGACGCAGCTGGTGGTTGTGTCGCATTCACAGATTCTGATTCAGGCACTGGAGCAGGATGCGCAGTGCAAGCGGCTGCATCTGGAGAAGTCATTCGGAGAAACGACTCTTGCGGGGGCTACGCTTTTTAATACGCCGAAGTGGGAGTGGCCTGCGCGGTAGTGTTGCTGTTGCGCATGGTGCGGAGACCAGATAGATAACGGCAAGAATCTACAGAACGGGCGTGTTGAAATCTGCGATGAACTGGATGCCAGGCACATCGAGCTTCACGAGCTGTTTGTCGCCGGTAAGAAACAGGTCGATGCCTGCGGAGGCGGCGCAGGCAAGATGAATTGCGTCGGCGATTTTGAGCTTCTCTCGTCCGCGCAAAAGGCTGAAGGGCCGCACCGCCCCTGCATCAAACGGTAGAAATCGAAAGCCCATTTCATCGAGTGTCTCGCGCACTGCCGCGGCTTTAATCGGCTGATTGAATCGTTCCACTCCGGCCATAATTTCGCCGAGGGCGAGGTAGCTCGTGTAGAGGGAGTCCCCTCGCCGGCGAGCGCGCGCAAGAAGCTCTTCCGCTCTCTGACTGTAGGTTGGATTACCCTCCAGCAAGTAGATGAGGAGCATCGTGTCCCAGAAGATGCGGCTCATGCCGCATCCTCCTCGTCGTAGCCTCGCACCCATCGAATGAAGGCTTCGCCTCCGCCAATCCCCGCCAATTCTACGCTGAGAAGTCCACTGATCTTTCGGGTCACCCGGTGAGCCCACTCCTCGGGTGTCTCTTCGCTCGGAATCAATGGTTCCTCAATTCGGGGCTCAGCCGCACTCGCGATTTTCGCTTCGGCAGGCGCAAGCCGATAGTGCACGACCACTGTCGTACTCGTTTTCGATGGAGGCCCGTCAATGGTTTCTACTTCGATGTTGTTTTCGCGTAGGAACTTACCGCTGGAAAGGGCGGCGCAAACTTGCCTCGCATGATTTGTCGGAAACCCTCTTGATTGCAGGTCATGCAGCAGTTCCTTCACTGATATTGAAAATTGGCGCTTTCCGGCGGCAATTGCCGGTCGTACATGGATAATCGCAGCCAATTCGCGAACTTGATCGCTCAAACCGTAGTTCATTGTCTACCTCCGTCCCACAAAACCAGCATACACCAATTTGACATTCTGTCAAGACAGTGTAAAGACATTCAGTCAAGTCATGCAGGAGTCTACGACGTGTCCAATTGAAGCTACGAGGCGGCCTTTTGGGTCGTCCAGACCACTGACAGAGGTTGAAACTATCCCTCTGCGGCTAAAGCCGCGATGATATTGCGGGACTTGTGGCACGGATAAATCCGTGCCCTTTCAAAGCAGCGGGTTTTTCGTCAACGCGAACGAGCTTTGGGCCGCCGGTGTATTCTCATCCCTGGATGAAACGTGTACTGACTGCTCTGTTTCTGATGCCGGTGGTGCTGGCCTTGGTGTTTCTGGGGCCGAAGTGGCTGATTACGCTGGCTGTGGCAGCGGTCGCGATGATGGCGGGGTGGGAGTTTCTGGGACTGGCCGAACGTTGTGGCGCCAAGCCGCCGCGGGTTGCGGTGCTTGTGGCGATTCTGGGGCTTTTTGCGGGCAACTTTGAGTGGCCGGACCAAACCTTGATCATTCTTGGAGCGCTGAGCCTTGGGCTGCTGGTTTATTGCACGTTTGCTTCGCCGGTAGAGCGGGTGCTGCTGGACGCCGTTTCGTCCGTTTTCGCGCTGTTCTATGTCGGGCTTACGCTGATTGCTGTGCCCACACTTCGCGAGCAGCCAATGGGCCCACGCTGGTGGTTTTTCTGCTGTGCGTAGTGTGGGCAGGGGACATTGCGGCACTGTACGTGGGGCGCATGTGGGGTAAACGCAAACTGGCTCCGACGCTCAGCCCGAACAAGACGTGGGAAGGTGCAGTGGGTTCGGTTGCGGGCAGCCTGCTGGTGACAAGCGGGCTTGTTCTGGCTGTCGACTTTTCTGGCGCAGTGGAATTTTGTGAAGCTGTCGTTTGCCGATGAGGTGTGGTGGTACTGGCTGGTGATGGCGGTGGTGGTGAACGTGGCCGCGCAGGTGGGCGATCTGGCGGAGTCGGCGCTGAAGCGCTCGGCGGGCGTGAAGGATTCTGGAACGCTGCTGCCGGGGCACGGCGGGATGCTGGACCGCATCGACGCGCTGCTGCTGGCTGCTCCGGTGCTGTGGTACGCTCAGATTATTCGCTAGCAGTATCTAGAGCTTGAATTCGACGCGCTTGTTCGACGGATCTCACGTTGGCTCCGGACTCAAAAAATACTTTGAAACGACTCGCCATTCTCGGTTCCACGGGCTCCATCGGGCAAAGCACCCTCTCCATCGTTGAGCAGTTTCCTGAGCGCTACGCGGTGGCGTCGCTGGCTGCTGGGCGCAACGTGGACGAAGCCTTTGCGCAGGCGGTGCGCTGGCGGCCCAAGGTGGTTTCGCTGGCCACCGAAGAGCTGGCCGGCGAGCTGGCGGCGCGCTTGCGGCAGGCCGGCGTACGCGGCGATCGAAGTGGTCTACGGAACCGAGGGCACGGTGGCCTGCGCCACGCATCCCGAAGCGGACTTTGTGGTGTCGGCGATTGTGGGCGTGGCGGGACTTGAGGCGACGCATGCGGCGATTCTGGCCGGCAAGCCGGTGGGACTGGCGAACAAGGAGTGCATGGTCGCGGCGGGGGAGATTCTGACCGCGCGCGGCGCGCGAGCGGAATGTGCCGATTCTGCCCATCGACAGCGAACACAACGCCGTGCACCAGTGCCTGCGGGTGGGCGCGCATGCCGAGGTGAAGACGATCTGGCTGACGGCTTCGGGCGGGCCGTTCCGGCAGCTGCCGCTGGAGCAATTCGCAGCTATCACGCCGGAGCAGGCGCTGAAGCATCCAACCTGGGTGATGGGCGCCGGATCACGATCGATTCGGCCACCATGCTGAACAAGGGGCTGGAGATCATCGAGGCCTGCCGGCTGTTCGATGTGCCGCCGAGCCAGGTGCGGGTAACGGTGCATCCGCAGTCGACGGTGCATTCGCTGGTGGAGTACGTGGACGGGTCGATTCTGGCGCAAATCTCGGTGACGGACATGCGGCTGCCGATCCTGTATGCGCTGGCATACCCGGAGCGGCCGGCGTCGACGCTGACCTTCGACCTGGCTGCGCTGCGCCATCTGGAGTTTGAAGCGCCGGATTTTGAACGGTTTCCCTGCCTGCGGCTGGCCTATGAAGCGGCGGAGAAGGGCGGAGCGCATTGCATTGCCCTGAATGCGGCGGACGAGGTGGCCGTGGAGGCGTTCCTGGAGCGGCGAATCCCGTTTAACGGCATCCCGCGTACAATTGAAAGAGTGCTTGCGTCCACGCCCGAGGCGCACCCGGCAACCATTGCCGAGGTGCTCGCAGCGGACCGGGAAGCGCGTCAAATGGCTCGTGCGCTGGTTGCGCTTTAGCCGAGGGCTCACCGGCGTGCGCGAGGCGTGCACGCCTGAGGATCTGATTCTCACATTTATGCATGATTTTCTAGTTTCAGCCGTCGCCTTTATCGTCCTTGATCGGGATCATGGTGGTGGTCCACGAGTTTGGTCACTTTGCGGTGGCCAAGATTTGCGGCGTGCGCGTCGAAGCGTTTTCAGTCGGCTTCGGTCCGCGCCTGTTCGGCATCAAGTACGGCGACACCGACTACAAGGTCTGCCTGTTGCCGCTGGGCGGCTTTGTGAAGATGACGGGCGAGAATCCCGGCGAGGAGCAGCCGGCGGACGATCCCGGCGCGTTTTCGTCGCATCCGCGCTGGCAGCGGATGCTGATCGGCGTGGCTGGTCCGGTGGCGAATTTCATCCTGGCGTTTGTGCTATGGTGTTCTACTTCGGCTGGATCAACGAAGTTCCCGCCACGATGTAAAGACGACGAAGATCGAGTGGGTGATGCCGGGTTCGCCCGCGGCGGAGGCTGGCTTGAAGCCGGCGATTGGTCAGCCAATTCGAACGGACGAGAATCCGACCTGGGAACAGGTCTATGCGCGCATGTCGCTGGACCCGAACAGACTGTCCCGGTGACGGTGGAGCGCGACGGCAAGACGGTGCAGACCTCGATGCGGTGCCGGGCACGCTGCGAGCGGCGAACGATCTGGCGGGCATCTTTGCCGCAGTACATGCCGGGCCCGATTCACGATTCAGACCGTGATGGCGGGTTCGCCCGCGGCAGCAGGCCGGATTGCAGCGCGGCGACGCGATTGTCTCGGTCGACGGCCATCCCTTCCACACGCGTGACCCGCTGCTGGATTACATGCAGCGGGCAAGGGCAAGCCGATAACGCTGATGGTCGAGCGCAACGGCGCGACACTGGCGCCGATCGTGGCCCAGCCCGTGCAGGCTCGAACGGGTGGAGGCTTGGCTTCATGGCGGTGCCGGTTCCGATTCGCCTCATCGCCGTGCCGTTGAAGATGGCGGTGGCGAAGTCGGCGCACTTCTGCGCGGAGGCTCGCTGCTGATTGTCCAGGTGCTGCAGCGGATGCTGACCCACCAGGTCTCGGCGAAGCAGCTACGGGTCCAGTGGGAATTGCCGCAGCTGGCGGGTCAGGCGGCGGAGACGAAGGGATTGGTACTCCAAGTTTGATCTGGCCGGCAGAGATCAGTCTGAATCTCGGCATTCTCAACCTGATGCCGTTTCCGATTCTCGATGGCGGATTGATTTTGCTGCTGCTGATCGAGAGCGTGCTGCGCCACGACATCAGCATGATGGTGAAGGAGCGCATCTACCAGGCGGCGTTTGTGGTGCTGATGATGTTCTTCGCCTTTGTCATCTTCAACGACGTGACCAAGCTGCCGATCTTCACGCACCTGAAGCCGTGAAAGAGTGAAATAGTGAACTGTGAACAGTGATGTCAGGATTAGTCTGATAGTGGAGTGACATATGAAACTGAGCTGCAACGCGAAAGAGAGTCGTCGAAATGCCAGTGACCACCCACCAGGTGCGGGTGCGCTATGCCGAAACGGACCAGATGGGCATTGTCTACTATGCCAACTACCTGGTCTGGTTTGAGCTGGGCCGCGTGGAACTGCTGCGCTCGCTGGGGCTCGCCTACAGCCAGTTGGAGAAAGAGCACGAGTGCATTTTGCCGGTGGTGGAGGCGACGTGCCGCTACCGTTCGCCTGCCCGCTACGACGACGAGATTCTGATTGAGACGCGGCCCGCAATGCTGCGCGGCTCGGTGCTCAAGTTTGCGTATCGGATTTGGCGCAAGGCGTCCAAGACGGGGAAGAGCCGAAGCTGCTGGCTGAAGGCGAGACGGTGCACGTGGTCTGCGACGACCAGTTGAACAAGAAGCCGCTGCCGGAGCATTATGCGGCGGCGCTGCGGGAGCTGATGGCGGGCGACTAGCTCGGTATCACCCTGTTCTTTCGTGAATGTGAATTCACCGCCTGCCACTAATTCTTGTGCGTATTGCAATCCATGCAGCTGTCACCAGGTTCTCAAGGCTGTCGTCGCCGCCTTCTGCGAGAGGTTTCACGTGGTCCAGCGGTGGCGGTGAAGCGGGTGAGCTGTTTCCCGCAGGAATGGCATTTGTAGCCATCGCGCTCGAAGACCCGCATGCGGGTTTCGCGCTCCTTATCTGCTCCAGCGTGCGCAGAAGGAAACATGAGGGCAGGTCTCTGATGCCGTGCGTTCGGCGCGGAATTTGCGGCAGGCCTCGATCTCGTCGGGAATGAGGACGCGATATTGCGTGCCCTGGCGGTTCGGTTCGCCTTCTTTGCGGATTGCGCCGACGCTCTCAAGAGCGCGCAGCGTCTCCTGCACTTTGCCCAGCGAAATGGTGTTCTCTTCCGCTTGCGAGTAGGAGGAACGGACGACCGCTCTCTGCAGCGAGCGGGTGCTGATGCGAATGAACGGATTGCCGTCTTTGGCGATCGAGTGGCGGAAGAGAAACCAGTAGAACGCGGCGTCGTAGGGAGTGAGGAGCGGCTGAAGGTCGTCGACGATTTCCTGCACGATGAGCGGAAGCTCGAGCGCGGAGAAGCCGCGATCTCCCGATGAATGCACCTCGGACTCGACTTCGAGTTCACTCAGAAGCTGACGTATCGTCGCGATGCGCTCGTTCATGTTGAGGAGAATTCTACGCTTCAGATACTTCGAGCGGCGGTGAATCCTGACTTTCAGCCCGTGACGATTGCGATGGCAAAGCCGTCGTAGCCCTTGCTGCCGACCGTTTGCAGCACGGTCGCGCTCAAGCGCGGTTCTGCGGCAAGAAGGTCGGTGAATCGCCGCACGCCCTGGACATTTGGATCGGGGCTTTCGGGGTCAATGACTTTGCCGTCGCGGACGACGTTGTCGGCGACGATGACGGTTCCGGGGCGCGAGAGCTTGAGGGACCATTCGAGATATTCCGGGTAGCCGGCCTTGTCGGCATCGATGAAGATGAGGTCGAAGGGAGTGGCGTTGGCGGCGACAAGTGTCTTCAGGGTGTCGAGCGCCGGGCCTACGCGCAGGTCGACCCGGTTGAGAACGCCGGCGTTGAGAAGATTGGCGCGGGCGACTTCGGCGTGATGGGGGTCGAGTTCAAGGGATACGATTTGCCCATCAGATGGGAGTGCACGGGCCAGCCAGATGGTGCTGTAGCCGCCGAGGGTTCCGAGTTCGAGCACGCGACGCGCGCCGGAGATTCGCACCAGCATCGCAAGGAATTTGCCCTGGAGCGCGGTGACATCGATGGCGGGAAGACCGGCCTCGCTGGTTGGCGGCGATGGCGGCTTCGAGCGCGGGGTCGGCGGGAGCGAGAAGGTGGCCGAAGTAGCTGGTCGACTTCGGTCCAGAGTTTTTGGGAGTCGGGGGTGCGACGGGGCATTACTTGTCCCGCGCCACCACGAAGTCGGGGACCCAGAGGAGGGCGCGCTTGAAGTCGGAGTCGGGGAGGGGAGCGAGGGCCTGGCGGGACTGCTCGGCGTAGCGGTCGGCAAGGGCCATGGCGTACTCGACGGAGCCGTTGCGGGCCAGGATCTCCTGAATCTTCTCGCGGCTTACGTGCTCGAAGCTGCGGTCATCGAGGACCCGCTGGATGGTCTGGCGGTCTCGAGCGATGCCGTGGTCGTAGGCGTGGATGACGGCGAGGGTGGCTTTGCCTTCGCGGAGATCGCTGGCGACGGGCTTGCCGAGGACCTCTTCAGTGGCGGTGAGGTCGAGCACGTCATCGACAATCTGGAATGCAAGGCCGACGGCGCGGCCATAGGCGGCCAGGCTGGCTTCCTGGGCTTCGGTGGCTCCGGCGAGCACTGCGCCAAGGCGCATGGAGACCGAGAACAGGCAGGCGGTTTTGCGGAAGATGAGGTCGTAGTACTCGGCTTCGGAGACGGCTTTGCCGAGCTTTTGAATCTGGAGCAATTCGCCTTCAACCATCTGCTGGGTGAGGCCGATGAGCAGGTCGAGGACGCGGAGATTCTTCTCCTCGAGGGCGACCTTGAACGCCTGCATGTAGAGCCAGTCGCCGGCCAGCACGCATTTCTCGTTGCCCCAGGTGGTGTTGGGGGAGGGGCGGCCGCGGCGCATGTCGGCGCCGTCGATGATGTCGTCGTGGACGAGGGTGGCGGTATGGACCATCTCGACCACTGCGCCGAGGCGGATGGCGCCGGGGCCGGAGTAGCCGAGCAGGTGCGCCGCGAGCAGCAGCAGCGAGGGGCGAATGCGCTTGCCGCCGCCTTCGCGCAGGTATTCGGCGATTTCCGTGATGGTGCTTACGCTGGAGGCGGCGTCGCGGCCCAACTCCTGCTCGATCGCGACGAGGTCTTCCCGCAGCAGATCGAAGACTTCTCTCGCCGTCGCTATCGCCAAGGTACTCAAAGGTTTATGGTTCCCGCGTTCTGTGTTCCGCTGTAGACCAATATGCAGCGCATCTTTTAGATGCGCGGTGGCTTGGTTGGCAGCCGATTAATTCGTGCGGTAGTTCGTGAACTGCAAATCCACGCCCAGATCTTTGCCCCGCAGCAAAGCGATGATGCCCTGTAACTCGTCGCGGTCTTTGCTGGATACTCTCACAGTATCGCCTTGAATGCTGGCCTGCGCCTTCTTTTTTGAGTCCTTGACCAGGCGCACGATTTCCTTGGCCTTTTCAATGGGGATGCCCTGCTGGAGGCTGATCTTCTGGCGGACGCTCTGGCCGGCGGCCGGCTCCAGCTTGCCGTAGGTGAGGTTTTTGAGCGAGACGCCGCGCTTGACGAGCTTCTGGCCGAGGATCTCTTTGACCGCCTCGAGCTTGTATTCGTTGGCCGAGGCCAGTTGGAGCTCCTTGTCGCCCTCGGCGAGGGTGATTTCGGAGTGGGAGTCTTTCAGGTCGAAGCGCTGGCGAATCTCCTTGAGCGCCTGATCGATGGCGTTGCGCACTTCCTGGATTTCCACTTTGCTGACGATGTCGAACGAATTGTCCTGCGCCATACTTTCCTCGATGAACAGGCCAGCGGAATCTGCCGTGCCGAGCGGTGCAACTCTATCAGTTTCCCACGTCTGGCGGAAGGTGGAACAGCCGGGAGAAGTTTTTCGTGGTGGCGGAGGCGATTTCCTCGGTGGAGACGCCGAGCAAGCCGGCGAGGGTTTGGGCTGTGCGAGTGACCCAGGCGGGCTCGTTGCGCTTGCCGCGTCGGGAGCGGGGGCGAGCCAGGGGGCGTCGGTTTCGACGAGAACGGAGTCGAGGGGCAGCTGGGCGGCGACGTCGCGGAGGGGCTGGGCTTTGGGGTAGGTGAGGTTGCCGGCGAAGGAGACGAGGAAGCCGAGGTCGAGGGAGCGGCGAGCCTGTGCCCAGCCACCGCCGAAGCAGTGCATGATGCCGCCGAGGCCGGTGGGGCGCCAGTGGGCTTCGAGGACGTCGAAGAGATCGTCCCAGGCGTCGGTGGATTCGTTCGTTCCTCGACAGTGGATGAGGATGGGGCGCTTGCGGGAGGCGGCGATTTCAAGCTGGGCGATGAGCTTTTCGCGCTGGACGGGGTGCGGCGCGCCTTCGTGGTAGTAGTCGAGGCCGATCTCTCCACAGGCGATGACTTCGGGCTCGGACGAGAAGGGTGTCGAGCTGGGCGAGGGCCGCGTGCGTCGGCCTGCGGCGTGGTGTGGGGATAGATGCCGGCGCTGGCGTAGAGGCGGGGCATTCCGGGCTGGCCATTGAACTGGCGGCAGATGTCGAGGGCCTGATGCATCTCGGAGGGTTGTTCGCCGATGCCGATGGAGAGGACTGTGCCGACGCCGGCGTCGAAGGCGCGCGCGAGCATGGCCTCGCGGTCATCGGCGTAGCGCTCGCTGTCGAGGTGGGCGTGGGAATCGATCAGCAACAGATCTCCGGGGGCGGCTCCGCGCCCCTGACTTCGCAATCTGCTACTTGAGCCGCGCGCCGAGCGGGACTTCTTCGAGGAAGCCGGCGAGGACGGGGGCGCCGTCGAGGCAAGGAGGCGGCCAGCAGCATGCCGTTTGATTCGAGGCCGCGCATCTTGCGGGGAGCGAGGTTGGCGACGATCACGATTTTGCGGCCAATCAGCTTTTCCGGCTCGTAGTACTGGGCGATGCCGGCCAGGATCTGGCGCTTCTCGTAGCCAAGATCGACTTCGAGGCGGAGAAGCTTGTCGGCTTTGGGGATGCGCTCGGCGACGAGGATCTGGGCGACGCGGAGTTCGACCTTGGCGAAGTCGTCGATGCTGATCACCTGCGGTGAGGCCGACTGCGCCTCCGGCGCCACCTGCGGAGCGGTTGGTGATGATGCGGTAGGAACTGCGGCGGGTTCAGTGCGTGCGATGCAGGCGGACCGGAGCCGGGAATGGAGGCGGAGCGACCGCGGAAGGCGCGGGGGGATCGGGTGTCGCCATGGGCGGAGGCGGCGGAGGCACTGGAGACACATTCAGTGCCGACATGGGCGCTTCCGGCGCTGATTTTGGCGCTGCTTCGGGTCCGCCGGCGGCTTCAACGGCACTTGCGCTGTTTGCGTCTTCAAGGTTTTGCATACGCTCGATTGCGTCCTTTTCCGCGCGGGGAAAGAGCGGCGCGGGCTCGTTGAACTTTGTGCCGGGCTTCAATCCGCCCCATGCGAGGTTGGTGAGGAAGGCTTCTTGCGACGCGTCCTGAATCTCACCCAGGCCAAGCTGCCGCCAGACTTTTGCGGCTGACTCGGGGAGGATGGGATAGGCCAGCGCGGTGATGATGCGAATGGACTCGGCGGCCGTGGCCAGCACGCGGGCCTGGAGCGCGGCGTGGTCGGCGTCGGAGCGGTCGGCGGGCTTCTTCCAGGGGGCGTTGGCGGTGAGGTAGCCGTCGGTTTCGGCGACGAGGAGCCAGAGGGTCTTGAGCGCTTCGGAGAAATTGAGATTCGTCGAAGGCGGGGGCGAACTCGGCGATGGTGCGCGATGCGCTGGCGCGCAGCGCAGATTCGGCTGCGGTCTCCGCGCCTGCCTCGGGCAGATGCGCCGCCGAAGTATTTGTGGACCATGTTGACGACGCGGCTGACGAGGTTGCCGTAGCCGTTGGCGAGGTCGCCGTTGTAGCGCTGGACCAATGCGTCGAAGGAGAAGTTGCCGTCCTGGCCGAAGGGAATTTCGCGCAGCAGGAAATAGCGCAGGGCATCGGCGCCGAGGACTTCGTGCACGGTTTCGGCGCGGACGATGTTGCCGCGCGACTTGGACATCTTTCCCTGATCGAAGAGCAGCCAGCCGTTGGCCTTTACGGAGCGAGGCACAGGAATTCCCGCGGCCATGAGAAAGGCGGGCCAATAGACGCAATGGAAGCGGCTGATTTCTTTGCCGATGAGGTGCATGTCGGCGGGCCAGAATTTGGCGAATCGTGCCTGGTCGGCGGGATCATCGGATCCATAGCCGAGGGCGGTGATGTAGTTGGCCAGGGCGTCGAGCCAGACGTAGACCACCTGCTTTTCGTCGCCTGGGACAGGGATGCCCCAGGAGAAACTGGCGCGGCTGACGGAGAGATCTTTGAGGCCGCCGCGGACGAAGGAGATGACTTCGCGGCGCGTGGATTCGGGCTGCATGAAGCCGGGGTTGGCATCGTAAAACTCCAGCAGCTTGCGCTCGAAGGCGGAGAGCTTGAAGAAAGTAATTTTCTTCGCTGACGGTCTCAGTGATGCGGCCGCAGTCCGGACAAGGCGCGCCGGGAGCGACGTCGACCCACGCTTCATCGGAGACGCAATACTGGCCGGTGTAGGAGCCTTTGTAGATGAAGCCCTTGTCGCGCAGGGTGGCGAAGAGGTGCTGGACGCCGCGCTTGTGGCGCGCTTCGGTGGTGCGGATGAAGTCGTCGTAGGTGAGGCCGAGTCGGTCCCACAGACCGCGGAACTCGCCGGAGATGGTCGGTGGCGAACTCCTGCGGGCGTGCGTCCGGCGAGCGCGGCGGAGCGCTCAATTTTTTGTCCGTGCTCATCGGTGCCGGTGAGGAACCAGGTGTCGATGCCGAGCGCTCTTTTGCGGCGCGCGATGGCGTCGCACACGATGGTGGAGTAGGCGTGCCCCAGGTGCGGCCGCGCATTCACGTAGTAGATGGGCGTGGTGAGATAAAAGCGGGCTGGACTGGGTGTTGGTCTGGATTGGTCATGAGTGGGGTATTGCTTTGATTTCTGCGCGATGGCAGACGGAAATCTCCAGGCAATCTATCTCTTATCTTAGGTTGCCGCTGGAGGGAGCGTCAAACCTTGGGTGGCGCGCCGCTCTGTTAGAATCGCCTTGAAAATCAAGGATTTTTGAGGCATTGACACGTGTATCTGGAATTGCAGAAAAGGCTTGGCGCGCAACTTCGCAGCGTGTTGAAAGCCAAATACGGAATTGAAGTTGAAAACATTCCGCTGGAGACTCCGCCGGACCTGAAATTTGGGGAGTTGGCGACACCGATCGCGTTTGAACTGGCTCGCAAGCTGCGCAAGGCGCCGAAGGTGATTGCGCAGGAGATTGTGTCGGCGCTGGGTGCGGTCGACGGGTTTTGCGTGGATTTGAGATTGCGGGCGCTGGATATATCAACGCGCGGCTGGACCGGGCCGCGGGTGCGCGGATGGTTGCGGGCGTGGTCTCCCACCCGACCGGAGAAGCTGGCGAAAGATTGGGCACCCAGGCGGCGAGACGCTGCAGTCCATTCACTGGTCGAGCACACGAGCATCAATCCCAACAAGGCTGCGCATATCGGGCATCTCAGAAATGCGATTCTGGGCGACACATTTGTGCGGCTGCTGCGGGCTGCCGGGCAAAAGGTGGATGTGCAGAACTACATCGACAACACCGGGGTGCAGGTGGCGGATGTGGTGGTGGGCTTTCTGCATGTGGAAGGGAAGTCGCTGGCGGATGTGCGTGCGCTGCTTGAGGATCTGAAGCGCTCAGGGCAGCGGATTGATTACTACTGCTGGGACCTCTATGCGCACACTTCGCAGTGGTATACGAGCGGGACAGGTAGCAGAGAACGAGGCGCGGAAGAAGCTGCGCTACGCGACGCTGCACGAGATTGAGCAGGGTGGCAATGAGACGGCGGAAGTGGCGGAGCTGATTTCGACGGCGGTGTTGCGGCGGCATCTGGAAACGATGCTGCGGTTGGACATTGAGTACGACTTTCTGCCTCGCGAGAGCGAGATTCTGCATTTGAATTTCTGGGCGCTGGCGTTTGAGCAGTTGAAACAGACGGGCGTGCTGTATTTCGAGAATGAGGGCAAGAACAAAGGATGCTGGGTGATGACCCGGCCGGGGCGCCGAAACAGCCAGTCCAAGAGGAAGACGGCCCGAAGGGCACAGATGAAGATGCAAAGGTAATTGTGCGGTCCAATGGCACGGTAACGTATGTCGGAAAGGATATCGCTTACCACTTATGGAAGTTTGGATTGCTGGGCCGCGATTTTGGCTATAAGCCGTTCTTTACTTATCCGGATCATGAGTGCTGGATTTCTGCGGAGAAGGGCGATGAGCCGCATCCGCAGTTTGGCGGGGCGCAGGCGATTTACAACGTGATTGATGCGCGGCAGAGCGACCCACAGGCCAACGTGATTCAGGCGCTGCGCGGAATGGGGTACACGGCGGAGGCCGATCACTACACGCATTTCAGCTACGAGATGGTGGCGCTGACGCCACGCTGCGCGGTCGAGCTGGGCTACAACGTGGCGGAGGAAGACCTGAGCCGGGCCTACATCGAAGTGAGCGGGCGCAAGGGATTCGGCGTGAAGGCGGACGACCTGATCGACAAGCTGATCGCGGCTACGCGCGCGGAAGTGGATGCGCGGCAGACGGGGCGCGATGAGGCCGAGCGGCAGCGGATTGCGGAGCAGATCGCGATTGGTGCGCTGCGCTACTTCATGCTGAAGTTCACGCGCAATTCGGTGATCGCTTTCGACTTCAAGGATGCGCTGAGTTTTGAAGGGCGAGACGGGGCCGTATATCCAATATGCCGTGGTGCGCGCGCGGAATATTTTCCGCAAGGCGGGAGTTGACGCCTGAAGCGGTGTTCGCGGAGTTTGCGAAGTTAGCAGAGCTGGACCGCTACCTTGCAGGCGAGGGGAACGAAGATATCTGGGCGCTGTGGCTGCGGGCGGGACGGCGCACCCTGGTGCTGGAGCAATGTATCACTACATCGGAGCCAGCGTACTTGGCGAAACATGCATTCCAGTTAGCGCAGGAGTTCAACAATTTCTACCATAAACATCACATTCTCAACGAGGAAGATCCGGCGCGGAAGACGTTTCTGCTGGCCACGGCCGCGGTTGTGCTGCGGGAGTTGGTGACGGTGCTCGGCTGGCTGGGGATCGAGAGCCCGGAGGCAATGTAGGCGCGGGCCAGAGCTGTAGCCAGCGTCACATTGACCGGTGTGCTGCCGGAGTATATTGCTGCACGGTCCGATTATGACAAACACAATGATGCTGACAAAAGCTCTTTTGCCAATCCACGAAATTGCGGAGAAACTTGGGCTTCTGCCCGAGGAGTACGAAACCATCGGCACCTACGGCGCCAAGCTCAAGCTGGGGCTGCTGGACAACCCTTCGCTTCCGGTACGGGGCAAGTTCATCCTGGTTACGGCGACCACGCCTACCACTTCCGGCGAGGGCAAGACCGTTGTTTCGATCGGACTCGCGCAGGGGCTGGAACGGATTGGGCGGCAAGCGATTGTGACTTCGCGCGAGCCATCGCTGGGGCCGGTGTTTGGCCTCAAAGGCGGTGCGGCGGGCGGCGGGTTGTCGCAGGTGGAGCCGAGCCAGCAGATCAATCTGCATTTTCATGGCGATTTTCATGCGATTACCGCGGCACACAATATGCTGGCGGCGATGGTGGACTCGCACCTCTTTTTTGGAAACGCGCTGGATCTTGACCCGGAGCAGATTACCTGGCCGCGGGCGATGGATATGAACGACCGCGCGCTGCGGCGAGTTGAAGTGGGGATTGGTTCGAAGGGCGATGGCGCGGGACGCGAGACGAGCTTCGTAATTACGGCAGCTTCGGAGATTATGGCGATTCTCGCGCTGGCGTCGAGCCGGGCGGATTTGCGGCGCAGGTTGAGCGCAATTGTTGTGGGCGTTTCGCGTGCGGGCAAGCCGGTGACGGCTGGCGACCTGGGTGCAACCGGGGCCATGATGGCGCTGCTGAACGAGGCCTTGCTGCCGAACCTGGTGCAGACGACCGAGGGCACTCCGGCGCTGGTTCATACAGGGCCTTTTGGAAATATTGCACATGGGACGAGCAGCGTCTTGTGCCAGCAGATGGGTATTCGCCTGGCTGATTATGTGGTGAACGAAGCGGGGTTCGCCGCCGACCTGGGCGCAGAGAAATATTTCGATATCGTGATGGGCGTTTCGGGCATTCAGCCGGCGGTAGCCGTGCTGGTGGCGACAGTGCAGAGCTTGCGCGCGCAGGGCGAGGGAGCGCTCGCGATAGGATTCACGAATCTTGAACACCACATTCGCACGCTGCGCGGGTATGGCGTGCCGATTGTCGTTGCCATCAATCGCTTTCCTTCCGATTTGCCTGAGGAACTGGATGCAATTGCCGCGGAGTGCGGGCGGGTTGGGGTTGCGTGCTCGGTTGTTGAGGCGTTCGCGAAGGGCGGGCTGGGTGCGATGGATCTGGCGGAAAAGGTTGTTGCGGCGATTGAGGGCAATCCGACGCCGGATGTTCGGCCGGTGTATTCGCTTGATGAGTCGCTTGAGGAGAAGATTCGCAAGGTTGCAACCGCGGTCTACGGGGCTGCGGATGTGGCGCTGAGCGACGAGGCGCGCGCGAAGCTTGGGCGCTATGCGGAATGGGGTTTTGGGCGGCTGGCAGTTTGCATTGCGAAGACGCAGTACTCGCTGACCGACAATCCCAAGGTGATGGGTGCACCGACGGGATGGACGCTGAAGGTGACGGATGTTTCGCTGTCGGCGGGAGCGGGATTTGTGGTGGCTGTTGCGGGCAACCAGATGTTGATGCCGGGGCTGCCCAGGGTGCCGCGGGCGCTGTCTATTGATGTGGACGAGGATGGGAATATTGTTGGGGTGTAGCGTCAAAGGCGTGCTTTCCCAGGTCTCAAAAGCGAGACCTGGGGCACCCATTCTCGTGCTTGATTTGCGTCGCACGGGCTTGGGTTGACCCCTTTCGTAGGTGATGAAGCGGGCAGAGGACTAGTAGCTGCGGACCCACTCCAGGATCGAGCGGACGGCGACGCCGCTGGGGCCTTTGGCAATGTAGGGGCGCGAGTCTTCGATCCAGGCCATGCTGGCGATGTCGAGGTGAATCCACGGTGTGTCTTCGGCAAAGACGCGCAGGAACTCGGCAGCAGTGATGGCCCCGCCTGCACGCCCGCCGGTGTTCTTGATGTCGGCGATGTCGGACTTGATCAGTTCGGCGTATTCATCGCCAACAGGCATGCGCCAGAATTTTTCACCTGAAGTGGCGAGGGCGGCTTCAAATTTGCTATAGGCCTCGTCATTGTTGGAGAAGGCGCCACCGTTGAAGTTGCCAAGGGCTACGCCTATTGCTCCGGTGAGCGTTGCGGCGTCGATGAGGTGGGTTGCGCCGAGGGTGCGGGCGTAGGTGAGTCCGTCGGCGAGGACGAGGCGGCCTTCGGCGTCGGTGTTGATGATTTCGATGGTCTTGCCGGGGCGGTCTGGACCGGGTGGCATGGCGGTCTGCACATCGCCGGGCTTTTGCGCCTTGCCGTCGGGCATGTTCTCGGCGGCGCAAACGATGCAGATGACGCGGACCTTTGGCTTGAGCAGGGCAATGGCGCGCATGGCGCCGAGCATGGCTGCGCCACCGGCCATGTCGTACTTCATCAGTTCCATTTTTTCGGCAGGCTTGATGGAGATGCCGCCGGTGTCGAAGGTGATGCCTTTGCCGACCAGGCCGAGCACAGGGCCTTCCGTCACTCCCGCAGGCTCGTAGCGCAGAACGATGAGGGCGGGCGGCTCAGCGGAGCCTTGCGAGACGCTCCAGAACGCGCCCATCTTGAGATCGTGCAGCTTGTCGGTGGAGTAGACGGCAGAGTCGAGGCCGACTTCATCGGCCATCTGGACGGCGCGCTGGCCAAGGATGGTGGGGGTGAGCTTGTTGCCGGGCTCGTTGACGAGAGAGCGGGTGAAGTTCTGGCTTTCGCCGATGATGACGCCCTCAGCAAATGCGGCTTGCAGGGCTGGCTGGTCGGAGTCGGCTGGGGCTGCGAGGGTGAAGGACTGAACGCTCTGGTCCTTGCGGTCGCTGCGATAGGTGTCGGGATCGAAGTCGCCGACAAAAGCGCCTTCGACGGCGGCGCGGACCACTGCGCCGCGGGGAGCAAAGTCTCGGACGAGGGGAGAGCCAGCACCAACTCGCGAATGCCGCGGGGCTTGGTGTAGCGGACGGCGCTGCCGGCGGCGGTGCGGACTGATGTGGACCGTGGTTTTGGCCTGTTTGCCGAGGCCGACGATGAGCAGGCGTTTGGCAGCCAGTCCTGTCGGAGCGTGAAGTAGCAGCATCTCATTGGCGCCGGCCTTGTATTCGCCGCTGGAAAGGACAGTGGCTGCGGCGGCCTTGACGGCCTCATCGGTGGTGAGAAGAACGGGCTGCGGTTTGGCGTCAGGGCCTTTGGCGGTCTGGGTGTCGGTGGCCAAAACGGCCAGAAGCTCGGTGTCAATCTCAGCAAGGTTTGCAAAAGACAGGTGGGTCTTCATAGTGCCCTCGATTCAATTCTAGTGGGTAGGTGGGTGTCAGCGACCCATGCGGTGTTTGCTGGCATTGACGGCGGCGCGGGCTTCGCGGTCGGCCTCGCGGCGGCGTTCGGTTTCGCGCTTATCCCAGTCCTGCTTGCCTTTGGCCACGGCCAACTCGCACTTTACGCGCCCGTTACGGAAGTAAAGGCGGGTGGGGATGAGCGTGTGACCCTTGATCTGCGTCTTCGCATGTAGCCTGCGAACTTCGTCCTTGTGCATAAGGAGCTTGCGTGTGCGCAAGGCGTCGTGGTTGGCTATGTTTCCATGCGAGTAAGGACCGATATGAACGTTAAGCAGAAAGGCTTCGCCGTCCTTGATGAGGCCGTAGGAGTCTTTCAGGTTGGCTTTTCCCTGGCGGATGGATTTGACCTCGGTTCCGCGGAGGGCGACGCCGGCTTCGACTTTTTCGAGGAGAAAGTAGTTATGGCTGGCGGTTCGATTTTGCGCGGCGTCTCGTTCACCCGAGGCCACAGGGTCGCGCGGACGAGCCGGTTTCTGGGGTCCGGGACGGTCGGGCTGGACGATCACGTGGCTGGTTTGGCGCGCCATTGGGAAGGATCCTTGAGTCTTCATCCTAGCATCGGCGCAGATGCCGTTGCCTGCACCCAAGGCACTGCTGCTGCTGACGCCGGTAACGAGAGCGAGTCATGCGGCGGAATTGGCGCGGGGTTTTGTTAGAATGAGGCATCGTTAGATGGGATTAGCCAGCAATAGGAATTGCGTCAGGGGCGGCCAAGGCAGCCCCCTGAGGTCCAGTGCGGAGAGTGGGCCGGAAACGACGCACGGGAGTAAGATGAACCGCCACGCTGCCGCACCGGCTGCTTCGAGACCTACCTTCTGGATCGGAATTTTCGCTGTTCTGGCCGTGTTGGGGCTGGGCTGCGCTGCGCTTTATGCGGAGTCGGCGAAGTCCTTTTTCAAGCGGGGACAAACCGCCGAGGCGCGCGAGGATTATGACGGAGCCTTCAATGACTTACCAGAAGGCCTATTCCATTGCTCCGAACGATCTGACGTATCGCACAGCGTATTACAGGTTGAGGCAGACCGACTCGTCGCTGCACGTGACCAAGGGACACAAGCTGGTGCAGTCCGGCGATGACCAGGGTGCGCTGGTTGAGCTTTTGCGCGCCGCGGAGATCGATCCTGGAAATGAAGCGGCACAACAGGAAATTGCGCGCATCCGCTCGCGGCACGCAGATCAGACGCCCGTGGCCGCACCCAACCTTCCTGAGGCACCGGGCGAGCAGACTGAGATTGATGGGATGGCTTCGCCGACGGAGTTGAAGCCGGTATCGAACGAGCCTTTGACCCTGCACATGGTTGAAGACTCCAAGGTGGTTTACCAGGCCGTGGGCAAGGCTGCCGGCGTGAATGTGCTATTTGATCCCGACTACACGGGCCGGCGCATCCAGGTGGATCTGAATGGCATTTCGCTGGTGGATGCGTTGCGGATTGTGGGAACGCTGTCGAACACATTCTGGCGGCCAGTGACGACCAATACGATCTTTGTTGCACAGAACTCCCGAGCCAAGCGAACCGAGCTGGAAGAGCAGGCGGTGCAGACTTTCTACCTGACGAATGCCTGGCAGCAGAACGACCTGAACGACGTGCAGACGGCAATTCGCAACGTGCTGCCGAACGCAAAGGTCTATGGCGTTGCCAGCCAGAACGCCATCGTGATGCGGGGCTTCGCCTGATGAATTGCTGCTGGCGCAGAAGCTCATCAACGATCTGGACAAGGCCCGGCCTGAGGTGGTGGTCGACATCGCGGTGCTGGAAGTGAGCAAGAACTGGGAGCGCAATCTGGGAATCGCGTGGCCCAGCAATATCGGCGTCGCGCTGCAGTCTCCTACGGCAAGCACTTCGTCCACGTCACTCTTCTTCAACAACCAGTACGACAACGAACCCGACAATCTATGACCTGGCCCATCTGAAGGCTTCGGATTTTGCGGTCACGGTGGGGGCGGCGACTGCCAATATGCTGCTGAGCGACTCGAATACGAAGGTGCTGCAGAATCCGCGCATCCGGTCGACCGATCAGCAGAAGGCAACGATGAAGATTGGCCAGCGAATTCCTATCGCAACCGGGTCCTTCCAGTCCGGAGTGGGCGTGGCTGTCGGCGTGAGCCCGCTGGCTGAAACGCAGTTCCAATACCAGGACGTGGGCGTGAACATCGACATGACGCCGACGATCCACTTCGACCAGGACATCACGCTGAAGATGAAGATCGAGGTGTCCTCGGTGGCAGGCGAGCAGACCATCAGCGGCGTGACAGAGCCGATCTTTGCACAGCACACCAGCGAGCAGGTCATCCGGTTGCATGAAGGCGAGGCAAGCATCCTGGGCGGGATTCTTGAAAAGCAGGACCAGGTGAGTTGGTCCGGCATTCCGGGACTGAGTTCGATTCCGCTGGTGAAGTATCTGTTCGGTTCGAAGGACCACACGATCACCGAGGACGAGATTGTTTTCCTCGTTGTGCCGCACATCGTTCGCTCGCAGGACTTGACGCCGGTGAATCTGCGGCCTATCGACACGGGCGTAGGGCAATCCATCGAGCTGCACCATGTTACTGGAGAAGACACAAGCGCGAGCCCTGCGACTGTAGCGCCGGTACCGCATCCTGTGGCGACGCAGCCGAATTTGGGACTGTCCCCGGCCAAAGCGCAGCGGGGGCCGGCCCTGCGGCGCTGGCCCAGTTGCGTGCAGCCGCCAGTGATAATGGCAGTGCAGGAACCGCCGCGGCCCAGTCGCCCAACGCGGCCACACCTCCTAATCCGGCTGCACCGCCGATTGGGCAGGCTAAGCTTTTCTTTGGTTGCGCCTCACGGACCGGTGACCGCAGGCACGACATTCCAGGTTCCAATTGTGATTGCCGGCGCAACGAATATTGCTTCGGTTCCATTGCAGATTCATTACGATCCGGCGAAACTCTCGCTGGTGAACGTGGACAACGGCGACTTTTTGAATAGCGACGGACAGGCTGTGGCGCTTGTGCATCGCGACGACGGATCGGGCACGCTGGTGATCAACGCGTCTCGCCCACCGGGCGCAACGGGAGTGAGCGGCGCGGGCGTGGTCTGTGCTCTGACATTCCAGGCGAAGGCTTCGGGAGAGAGCGCCATCGCAATCACGCAGGCGGTGGCCATGAACAGCGCCCAGCAGCCAGTGCAGGCACCGGGCGCGCAAACCACCATTGTGGTGAAGTAGAGTGCAGCGGCGATGAGTGTGAAGAGGTCAATCCAATCGACGCACGGAGCGCGGACTGACGCTCGTCGAGCTGATTGTGACGGTAGCCATACTGGCGATTCTTGCTTCGGCGGCAGTTCCGGTAGCCCGGTTCAAGGTGAAGCGGGAGAAGGAACGGGAGTTGCGACGGGATCTGTGGGAGATGCGCGATGCCATCGACCACTACAAGGACGCAGCGGACAAGGGCGCCTTTCAGACCAAGGTGGAGAGCCAGAACTATCCACCCGACCTTGAAACGCTGGTGAATGGCGTGGACGTGCAGGGCAAGAAGGTGAAGTTCCTGCGGCGGATTCCGGTGGATCCGATGACGGGCACATCCGATTGGGGAATGCGCTCGATGCAGGACGATCCGACGTCGGACTCCTTCGGCGGGCAGAGCGTATTTGACGTGTATTCGAAGTCCTCGGGAACGGCCCTGGACGGTACGAAATATTCGACGTGGTAGCCAGCGACTCCGGCAGGCGGAAGCGTTGGCGCGATGAGGATTGAGTGCGCACGATTCGCAAACAGGACGCAGGATTCACGCTGCTGGAACTGATCGTCGTGATGTCGATCATTGGGATTCTGGCGACCCTGGCCATCCCCAGTTTCGTAGGCGCGATGAGGTCTGCGCGGGAAGCAGTGCTCAAAGAAGATCTGCATGTGATGCGCGCAGCCATCGACTCCTATACCATGGACAAGCAGAAGGCTCCGCAGTCGCTTGACGACCTGATCCAGGACGGCTACCTGCGAAGCATTCCCGACGACCCGATGACGCACAGCAAGGACACGTGGGTTACGGATACCAGCGATGCGGTGCATTCGCTGGACCAGACAGACCCGGGGATCGACGACGTGCACTCCGGATCGCAGGAAACAGGCACGGATGGGCAACCGTACTCCGCCTGGTAGACAGTGAGGAGAATCATGGTTCGACGCATGCATCGCGGGATTCTACTGCTTATAGGGATTGCCGCCTTCTGTGGCGCCGGTTATGCGCAGTCAGGGAGCGCCGTCACTCTCCGCTTGCTGGACGGCAAGACCGGAAAGCTGGTCACGGCAACAGGCGTCTTCGTTCGCGCCAATCACCAACCGGAGGATCACGGCGATTGGACGAAGACGAACGAGGATGGGACGGTGGCACTGACCGTTCCCAAGAATGCCTCGGTCATCCTGGTTCATGCGACTTACGAAAACTCGACCGTGTACTACATCAATTGCGATGGTCCGAAAGCGATGAGCACTCCCGCAGAGCTTTGGTATCCGGTATCAGACATCCTCACCAAGGGAGTTGTGGCTGCCAATGGTTGCGTAAAGCCGAAAGACGCCGACAAACTCCAAGTCGTCGCCAAGCCGGGAGAGTTTGTCCTATTTGTGCGGCAGTTGAACTGGCGGGAACGGTCGCAGGAATAAGCGCACTGAACGAATGGCGGCAAACTGGACTGCGGAGAGATCGCTTGGCGCCAGGTCCCGAAACGTCGGCGGCATTCTCATTCAGCCTTCAGGTACACGCCTATTACTTTGAATTGATGCTGGCCGCAAGGGATGATCACGAGGCCGACTCGAGTGAGGGGCCGAGCCTGGGCGGCAAGCTGTTGTATGCCGGAGAACTGGACGCGCCGGGTCGTGCGCTGGTGATCGCGGGCAATGTTGCCGGCTGTGCCTCACTCGCCGCAACGGCCGACGGAGCGACGCAAAAGCAGGCGATTCGCGACGGGGTGGTGGATTTTCTCGTGACCTCGCTCGACGAAGCTCTGCGGATTCTGAAAAACGAAATTCGCAAACGAGAGACTGTGGCAGTGTGCGTAGGCGTTGCGCCAGGGACCTTGGAGCAGGAGATGCGGGAGCGCGGCGTGCTGCCCGACCTGCTGCGAGCCGACGAAACAATTGGGCCTTACACCGATGCTTTTGTGAAGCAGGGCGCACGCCGCGTTGAGACAGGTGTCGCAATCGAGGACAGGACACTCGTCGCATGGCAGGTTACCGATGCGCCTGCACGCTGGCTACCGCAAATCGACGCAATCGCTCTGGAATGCCTGCGGGTGGATGACCTTGCATCGCGCCGCTGGCTGCGGCTGGCTCCGCGCTACATGGGGCGCCTGTCCCAAGGCGTGCATGTTCTCGCCTGCGACCGGGAATTCGCCGAAAGACTGGTCGACGCGATCCGTAACGAGGTGGACCGCGGGAACATTCCCGTCCCCGTTGAAGTTCTCGTGCGCGGCCCAGGCCCGCAAGCGGAACATCAGCTTCGCCTCGAAAAGTCCTGAGAGGCGCTCCATTTTTCCGAACTTGTCACGTTGGCCCCCTGGGTTTCTTTCTAGCGCGCTTTCCCGTGCCGGGGTATGAGCGCTGAGTTCCCGTCGTGTGACACTCGCCAAACTGTCCCAACGGCAACCACGCTGGGAGACTGGCCTGCCTAACATTGCCTCATCGAGCAATGAAGGGAGGCTGTGGGATGATTTGGAACAATTTGGCGATCAGAATGCTGTGCTATGCGCTCTGTCTTTGCGTTTCGCCATTGCTGGTGGCGCAGCAGGCTAACCAGTCACCTTCGCCAGTCGCTCTACTAGTGGCACCGTCCACACAAGACACATCCAAGGCATCGGACAACGTATTGGTTCTACCGATATCGCTTCAGGCGACCAACCAGGTGGTCCTTCGCCTGGAGCAACCGGTCAGCTCTGCCACTGCCCACGAGGGCGACCGCATCCGGTTTACGGCATTGAACGACTTTTCCCCAAATCGCAAGGTGGTGATTCCATCGGGCACAACGCTCTACTCAACCGTCTCCTATGTCCGGCCAAAGACGCGCCAACGTTCTGGCGATCTGAAATTCTCTGATCCAGAGGTCGATGTAGGGAACGGACAGCGGATTCGCCTTACAAGAAATGATGGAGATGATTTGAGGGGGCCCGGGGCCATTCCGGCGATCGTGGTTGGTGCGGTCACAGTTGGACCCTTGGTGGTGGCGACGTCACCGATTTGGCTCACAGAGCTGCTGATTCACGATATCCGTGAGCAACGTTTCAGGTCCTTAGCACACTCTCCGAAGCCGGATCCCGTGGACAAATATCTTTCGAAGGGCGAAATTTTGAAATATTACACTCGGTAACGATTCCCACCTTCGCCTGAACCGCAGAGTCAATCCGCTGCCTTGTCAACCTGCTGACCCGCATCTTCAATTCTGGACCAGAGATCTTTGACACCGTAGTCGGTTTTGGCGGAGACGGGGAGTATATCGTCCAGTTCCAATCCTTTTTTCAGAGCCAGCAGGTTGCGGGTGCGCTCGTTGCCGCTGAGGCGGTCGATCTTGGTGGCGACCACGGCAAAGTCGCGGCCGGCATGGCGCAGCCAGTCGATCAACTGGCGGTCACTCTGCTGCGGGGGCACATTTGAGTCGACCAGGCAGACGCAGAGCTTGAGTGTGGAACGAATGGCGAGGTAGGGCTCAATGAAAGCAGGCCAGCCCGCGGAGATGGATTTCGAAATTTTGGCGTAGCCGTAACCGGGCAGGTCGGCAAAGACCAACTTGCGGCGATTGCTCTGGTCAAGGAGAGCGAAGAAGTTGATGGCACGGGTGCGTCCCGGTGTCTGCGAAACTTTGGCCGCCTTGTCGCCGACGAGCGCATTGAGCAAGCTGGATTTGCCCACGTTGGAGCGGCCGAGAAAAGCAATCTCCGGCACATCTGGAGCAGGGAACTGCGCAGCGTCAAGTGCTGAAAGCAGGAATTGGGTTGAATAGCGCATGTCGGGTTAGGCAGCGAGTTGACGTTCTACTGCCGCGCCACCTGACCGCTTACGACATCTGGTGCGGGGACAGGCGCCATGACTTCTGCTTCGTCGGGCACGGGCGTGGGCAGCGGGCTTTCGAGAGCCAGGGCCAGCACCTCGTCCATGGTGTCAACAAAGTGAAGCTTCATGGAGTTCTTGATGTTGTCGGGCAACTCGGCCACGTCCTTCTCGTTGGCGTTAGGCAGGATGGTCTCGAAGATTCCGGCGCGCAGTGCGGCGAGCAGCTTTTCTTTCAATCCGCCGATGGCGAGCACCTTGCCGCGAAGCGTGATCTCGCCGGTCATGGCGATGTCGCGGCGCACGGGAATCTTTGCCAGAGCACTCGCAAGCGCCGTGGCCATGGTGATGCCGGCCGAGGGGCCATCTTTGGGAATCGCGCCTTCAGGCACGTGCAGATGCAGGTCGACGTTGCGATAGAATTCGCGGCTGAGGCCGAGGGCCTGCGCCTTGCCGCGGATGTAGCTGAGCGCGGCCTGCGCCGACTCCTGCATCACGTCGCCGAGCTGGCCGGTGATGGTGAGCTTGCCCTTGCCGTCGAGCACCTGCACTTCGGTGGTAAGAATGCTGCCGCCGACTTCAGTCCATGCAAGGCCGGTGACGAGGCCGACTTCGCTCTTCTCGTGCACTTCGGAGTCGCGGTAGCTGGCCACGCCGAGAAACTCGCTGATGTTCTCGGCGGTGATCTCTTCCTTGTGCTTCGCGCCCTTCTTGACCACGCGGCGCGCCACTTTGCGGCACACATTGCCGATTTCGCGCTCCAGGTTGCGGACGCCGGCTTCGCGAGTGTAGTTGCGGATGATTTCGAGGATCGCGTCGTCGCTGAAGACGATGTTTTTCTCGCTCAGGCCGGTCTGTTCGCGCTGTTTCTTCACCAGATACTGCTTGGCGATTTCGAGCTTCTCCTGCTCGGTGTAGCCCTGCAGGCGCAGCACTTCCATGCGGTCCTGCAGCGCGGCGGGGACGGTGTGCAGGACGTTGGCCGTGGCGACAAACAGCACCTGCGAGAGGTCGTAATCAACGTCGAGGTAGTGATCCTGGAAGGTGGTGTTCTGTTCGGGATCAAGGACCTCAAGCAGCGCCGAAGCCGGATCGCCGCGGAAATCGGAAGCCATCTTGTCGACTTCGTCGAGCAGGAAGACGGGATTCTTGGTGCCGGCGCGCTTCATGTGCTGGATGATCTGGCCGGGCAGGGCGCCGATGTAGGTGCGGCGATGGCCGCGAATCTCGGCTTCGTCGCGAATGCCGCCCAAGCGAGAGGCGCACGAACTTGCGGCCGGTGGCCTTGGCGATGGACATGCCGAGCGAAGTTTTGCCGACGCCCGGGAGGTCCGACGAAGCAGAGGATGGAGCCTTTGGGATTCTTGACGAGTTGGCGGACGGCGAGGAATTCGAGGATGCGTTCTTTGATTTTTTCGAGGCCGTAGTGGTCTTCGTTGAGAACCTTTTCGGCGTAGTCGATGGAGCGGGTTTCCTTGGACTTTTTCTTCCACGGCACGGCGAGCAGCCAGTCAATGTAGTTGCGGCTGACGGTGGACTCGGCCGACATGGGCGGCATGGCTTCGAGCTTCTTGAGCTCCTGGATAGCCTTCTCGAGCACTTCCTTGGGCATGCCGGCGGCTTCGATCTTCTTGCGCAGCTCGTCGAACTCGCTTTTTTCGCCGCGGCCCAGTTCCTTCTGGATGGCCTTGATCTTCTCGTTGAGGTAGTACTCTTTTTGCGCGCGCTCCATCTGCCGCTTCACGCGCGACTGGATGTTGCGGTCGAGGTCGAGCTTTTCGATTTCGACGTCGAGCACGTCGGCGATGCGGGCGAGACGCGCGGCGGGATCGAAGATGGCGAGCAGTTCCTGCTTCTCTTCGATGCCGAGCTGGAGGTTGGCGGCGATGGTGTCAGAAAGCTTGGCGGGCTCGTCCATGCGCACGGAGGCGATGATGGTCTCGTAATTAAGCGACTGCTGCAGCTTGACGTACTGCTCGAAGAGGGACGTCACGCGCTGCATGAGCTGCTCGACCGCGGGCGTCATTTCGAAATCGGTTTTGCCGGTGCGCACGGTGGCGACAAAGAAGCCATCGCGGTCGTTGACCTCGATGGACTTGGCGCGCTCCACGCCTTCGACCAAGACTTTGATATTGCCGTCGGGCATCTTGACGCTCTGCACGATGTTGCAGATGGCGCCGACCTGGTAGATCTCCTTGGCCTTGGGCTCGTCGATGGAGGCGTCGTGCTGCGTGGCGAGAAAAATCTTGCGGTCGCCGTTGAGCGCTTCTTCAAGCGCGCGCACGCTGGAGAGGCGGCCGACGACGAAGGGCGTCATCATGTAAGGGAAGATCACCATGTCCCGGATGGGCATCATGGGCAGCTTGCGCGGCTCGGTCTTTTCGCGGGAAGCGGTCATAGAGACACCTTGGATATTAGACGCGCGAAGCACAGCTCCGGCTGCAGGGAAGTTTGCACGGCTCATGTTGGGATTGTACAGCGGAATGGCGGGAAGGGAAAATGGGCGGTTAGCAGAGTGGTCACACCCAGGTCTGCAAGTGAGTGACCTGTGAGCAACGAATCGAGTGATGCGACTGAGAAATTAGCCGGCCTTTTCAAGCAGGCACAGCGACAGGTCGCGGCGCTCGACCATGTCCTTGGTGATTTCGAGATCGCGCACCTTCTTGTTGCTGGGCAGGTGATACATCAGGTCGAGCATCAGCTCTTCGAGAATCATGCGCAATCCGCGCGCGCCCACTTTGCGCGCCAGGGCTTCGCGGGCAATGGCGCACGGTGGCTTCCTGCGTGAAGTGCAGGCGAACATTCTCGTATTCGAGCAGGCGCTGATACTGCTTGAGGATGGCGTTGCGCGGCTTGGTGAGGATTTCGATGAGCGCTGCTTCGTCGAGTTCATCGAGGATGCCCATGACGGGCAGGCGGCCGACAAATTCTGGAATGAGACCGTACTTGATGAGGTCCTGCGGTTCGGTCTTGCGCAGCAGCTCGGTGTCGCGATGCGAACGGGTGGTTGCTGCATCGGCTTCGGCATCGACGGCTTTGAAGCCCAGCGCCTTCTTGCCGACGCGGCGGCCCACAACGCGCTCGAGGCCGACAAATGCTCCGCCGCAGATGAAGAGGATGTTGGTGGTGTCGACTGCGGTGAACTCCTGGTGCGGATGCTTGCGCCCACCTTGCGGCGGAACGTTGGCGACGGTGCCTTCGAGAATCTTGAGCAGGGCCTGCTGCACGCCTTCGCCGGAAACATCGCGGGTGATGGAGGGGTTCTCGTCCTTGCGGCCGATCTTGTCGATTTCGTCGATGTAGATGATGCCCTGCTGTGCGCGGGTGACATCGCCGTCGGCGGCCTGCAGCAGCTTGAGGATGATGTTCTCGACATCCTCGCCGACGTAGCCGGCTTCGGTGAGGGTGGTTGCGTCCACGATGGCGAAGGGAACGTCGAGCATCTTGGCCAGGGTGTGGGCCAGCAGAGTTTTGCCGGAGCCGGTGGGGCCGATGAGCAGGATGTTGGACTTGGCGAGCTCGACTTCGTTGTTGCGCATGCGATTCATCTGGATGCGCTTGTAGTGGTTGTAGACCGCGACGGCGAGCTTCTTCTTGGTCTGGTCCTGGCCGATGACGTAGTCGTCGAGGAAGCTTTTGACTTCCTGCGGCTTGGGCAGGTGGCCGGCGGCGGTGGCGGGGTGCGCCTCGCCGCGGTCGTCTTCAAGGATCGAGTTGCAGACAGCGACGCACTCATCGCATATGTATGCCCGAGGATAGTCGCTGGGCGACGAGATCAACTTGGCTACAGCGTCCTGCGACTTGTGGCAGAACGAGCACCGCAGCGCTTCTTCAGGTCCCGTGCGCGTTTTCATGTTCCTGCTCCCCTTGGACGAGCAGATTAGACGTTACGGGTTAGTGATCCGGCCGCTAGGTGCGCGGCCGGTCGATGATTTCGTCGATGATGCCGTATTCCTTGGCTTGTTGCGAGTTCATGATGAAGTCGCGTTCCACGTCGTGTTCAATGCGGTCGAGCGGCTGACCGGTGTGCTTTGCCATCAAGTTGTTGGTGATTTCGCGGATGCGAAGAATTTCGCGCGCATGAATGTCGATGTCCGTGGCCTGTCCGCTTAGTCCGCCCATGGAGGGCTGATGAATGAGAATGCGCGAATTGGGCAGGGCAAAGCGCTTGCCCTTGGTGCCCGCCAAGAGCAGGAATGCGCCCATGCTGGCGGCCTGGCCGATGCAGTATGTCACCACGTTGTTCTTGATGAACTGCATGGTGTCGTAGATCGCCAGACCGGCGGTAATGGAGCCGCCCGGAGAATTGATGTAGAGCTGCACGTCCTTCTCTGGGTCTTCGCCGGAGAGGAAGAGCATTTGGGCAACGATGAGATTGGCCACCTGGTCGTCAATGGGCGTGCCGAGAAAGATGATGTTATCGCGAAGCAGACGGGAGTAAATGTCGTAGGCGCGCTCGCCTCGACTCGTCTGCTCAACCACCATGGGTACCAATGCCATTCGAACGGCTCTCCGATTTGCGTGCCCTTGCACGCCCGAAAAAAGGTGGTTCTTCCTTAAGGAAGAACCCACTCGAAAGTTTTGGTTTCGGTCTACATCGTGCGTAGAACCGTTGTAACTCTACTTCTCGTTCACTGGGGTCATTACCCCGACTTATTCGATGTCCACGCGGTCCCAGATGGTGCTTTTTCTGGGCCGTGAGGCGCTGGTTCGACGCATCGAGTTTCGCTCAACCCGATTATCCGGGCAGTCTTTCATACAGCAGACTTGCAGTCTTTTCGCGCTTCATTTGTTCACGGATTCTAGCGAGGCCACCGTCCTCAGTCAAACGCTGGCGGAGCGTTTCAATTGGTTCTCTCGACTGGAGTGCAGCCAACTGCAGTTCGCGGTCCAGTTCTTCGTCGCTGACGGTGACATTCTCTTTTTCGGCGATGCGATCCAGCAGGATGAAGGTCTTTACCTCGGCAACCGCGCTTTCACGCTGGGCGCTGCGCAGGCGACCAAAGTCCAGTTTGCGCATCTGCTCGGTGTCCATGCCCTGTGCGGCCAGGGCGCGCAGTCCGCGCTCGAGCCGCGCGTCAATCTGATCCTGCACCATCGACTCGGGAACGGGGAACGGGAATTGCTCGATGAGTGCGGCAAAAAGCTTGTCCTTGGTCTCGCCTTCGACGCTGCGCCGCTTGCGGTTGGCCATGTGCTCGCGGACGCGGTTCTGCAAATCGTCCAGAGTCTCGTAGTTGCCCAATCTCCTTGGCGAACTCGTCGTTCAGTTCGGGCACGGTGCGTTTCTTGATGGCCTTGACGGTGACGTCGTAGGCGACGGTCTTGCCTGCGAGCTTGGCCTCGGGGTAGTCGGCCGGATAGATGACTTCGGCCTTCAGTTCCTGGCCGGGTTTGGCGCCGCGCAGGACGTTGGTGAAAGCCTCCACCGTATCCTTGCCGCCGATCTCGACCAGAGCGTCCTCGCCTTGAATGGGGCTTGGTGCTTCAGCGTCGTCGGCCGCCACCTGGCCGGTGTAGGAGATCTGGGCCCAGTCGCCGTCGACTAAGGCGCGGTCTTCTTCGACCGGCTCAATCGTGGCGCGGGACAGCCTCAGTTCTTCAATCTCGTGCGCAAACTCTTCGTCGGTGACTTCAACCGGGAGCTTTTCGACAGCGACGTCTTCATAGCCGTCGATGGAGAAGTCAGGGATGTACTCGAAGACCGCCTTGACGTGGAGCGGCTGGCCGTCTTCGACGGTGAGCTCGGTGACTTGCGGCTGGCCGACGGGCTTGATGCCCAGTCCCTGGACTCCCGTGTTGAAGCGCTGCGGGAAGCAGGCTGTCGATGACTTCTTTGCGAATCTCGGTGGCATAGCGGCGGCGGATGACCGACTCCGGCACTTTGCCGGGACGGAAGCCGGGAATCTTGGCGTATTTCTGATAGTTGCCAACGGTCTTGTGGAAGGCCTTCGAGACTTCGTCAGCAGGAACGTCCAGCACCAGTTCGCGGGTGCATTCCGGATTAAGACCGGCCCGTGGGCGTGGTCATGATCGTGGTCGTGGTCGTGGTCTTCGTGGCCGTGCGTGATTCCTCGGCCGTTTCGGGTGGGGTGTTGTTTTCGAGAGTATCGGTGGAACTCAACGTTTTGCCTTCCGGGCGCGGCGAGACGCCAAACAAACTGCAACCCCGGGCTGCCGTCCGTTGCCAGGTAACACGCGTGTGGCCGGGGGATATCTCATTTCATGGTAAGAGGGATTGCGGGCAGGGGTCAAACCGGCGGCCCGCAGTCTTTGTGGTGTGGCGGACCGCGGAAGTCACGTTACTGCTCAGTGACCTGAGGTTTCCGCACGTAGGGAAGGAAGCGGGGATGGGCGGCGCCGCATCGGGAATAGAAGTCGCGGGCTTCGCTGAGACTCAGTGCGCCGTTCACGGTGTGCCTGACATCGGCGGCGTCGGCATCTTCCTGGCCATCGTCTTCCCACCAGCAAACGGGGCACAGGGCCATGGCTTCGGGCGCGTCGAGTGTTTTGTAGCCGCAGCACGGGCAGCGAAAACGAACTTCAACGGTCTCCACGACTAGATGGACGGCAAATGCGCCGCCGGGATTACGCGGGAAGGTGCGGGAAAGCACCGGGGCGCGAATGCTTCATCAGCCAGAAACGAAAGGCGATGCCAGCGGTTGAGCTGTGCTTGCATTGACAAGGAAGCGCGCAAAGAAGGGGATTGCCTGCGCGGCGTAGAATCGGGCACCAGGAGGCAGTGCAGACTCATGCTCAGCTCACATTCCTGCTTTATTGGGACGATCCGACTTGTTGCGTTGTTGGGAATTTTGACCATCGTGCCGGGGACGCTGGTGGGGCAGGCTCCCGCCGCGCCGCTGCGCGTTGCGATTGTGGGGCTGGAGCATGGCCATGTCGAGGGCTTTCTCGGGCAATTGCCGAAGCATACCGATGTGGAACTGGTGGGCATTGCGGATGCCGATCCGGAACTGGTTGCACGGTACGAGAAGAAGTATTCGCTGCGAGCCGATTTGTTCTTTAAGACACAGCGAACATGATCGAGGCGCGACATCCGCAGGCGGTGCTGGTGTACACCTCGATTGGCGAGCATCGGCAGGCAATTGAAATTGCCGCGCAAGTACGGCGTCTCGGTGATGGTGGAGAAGCCGCTGACGATATCGCTGGAGGATGCGTTGGCAATTCGGAGGGTGGCACGCGCAAGCCATATCCAGGTGCTGGTGAACTACGAGACGACCTGGTACGCGAGCAACAGGGCCGCGTACGACGAGCTGGAGAACGGCCGGCTGGGAGCAGTGCGGCGGGTGGTGGTTCACGACGGGCACCAGGGGCCGAAGGAGATTGGCGTGCCGCCGGAGTTTCTGCAGTTGGCTGACCGATCCCGAAGCAGAACGGCGCGGGCGCGCTGTATGACTTTGGCTGCTACGGCGTGGACCTGATGACGTGGCTGATGCACGGCGAGACGCCGCTGACGGTGACGGCGGTGATCACTCACGACAAGCCGGAAATCTATCCCAAGGTGGACGACGACTCGACGATCGTGCTGACGTATCCGCATGCGCAGGCGGTGATTATGGGTTCGTGGAACTGGCCGTTCGCGCGCAAGGATATGGAGGTGTACGGGGCGACGGGCTATGCGATCACGGTGGGGGCCGACCAGGTGCGGATACGGCACGAGCACGATTCCGCAGAGCAGTTGACGACGGCGGCGCGGCTGAGTGCGCCGCAGAAGGACTCGCTGCATTATCTGGCGGCGGTGATGCGCGGTGAGATTGTGCCCAAGGGCGATCTGAGCGCGCTGGATACAAATGTGATGGTGATGCAGATTCTGGATGCGGCTCGGGAGTCGGCGCGGACGGGGAAGACGGTGCGGCTGACGAAGCTTGAGGACTAGAGGGGATAAAGAGAGGGGACTAATAAGTCCTGCTTGCGAGCAGCAGTTTAGATGGGCCCGGGCACTAGAGCAGCAAATTCAAGAAAATTTCGATCTTTTGCAATTCGTTTGTCGTGTGGTTTCTCTTTTGCCATTTTGGTTTGTTTACGCCTAAATTCGGGCCCCAGGGCAAGAACGGCCTTCGCCGATCGACTGTGCCGGGCGTGATCGTCCGAATCAATTCGCAGCTGCCCAAGGCCGGCTGAGCATTCATGATGAACGAACGCGAGCGGCGTTTCGAGGACATTCCCAGTCGATCCACAGTCGACGTTTCATGCGATTCCCGAACATGGCGTTGTTGGATGCCAAGGCGCAGAAAAAAGCTCGCTGCTTTTTTTGGCAGTGAGCTTTTTCCGCTTCAGTTCAATCGTTGTTGTTCATTCAACTCACAGTTAGTTGACTGTAAGTATCGTGCTCCCAGATGTACCTTTGAAACTCGCGTTGATGTTAGCTTGTCCATGGCTCGCACTCCATGCCTGCCCCGTTTTACCCACGATTGCTATAGCCGGGGCTGATGAAGTCCAGCTCGAAATGGTTGTGATGTCTTGCGTTGAACCGTCGCTGAAGAGACCCGTGGCCGCAAATTGTATCGGAGCCCCAAGGATGATCGTCGGATCGTTCGGTGTCACCGTAACGCTTTGGATGGTGGCATTGGAAGCGGCCAGTGAAGTCGTCGCCGGAGCCAGACCTCCCCAGGTTGCGGTGATGGTGACCGAACCACTCGAAATCCCTTCTACAACACCCGAATTGAAGATCACGGCATTGTGGTAGTTTGAAGTTTGCCACCGTGCCGAGTTGCTGAGATCCACGGTCGTGTGGCCATCGCTGAATGTCCCGATGAGCTTGAAGGGCATGGTTGTGCCCGCAGCAATCGTCGCGTTCTGAGGCGTGAGCTGCAACGTTGCCACCTTCATCGAAGTGATGGTCAACGAAGTCTGGCCGGTGATGCCGTTCAGCCTCGCGTAGACCGAGACGGCTTGATTTGTGGCCTTCTTGCTGCGCAATAATCCGCTGCCCGAGATCATTGCATAGCGGGCACTGGTCGTGTGCCAGGAGACTCCGGAGAGTGGCACCTCGGTACCATCGCTGAAGTTGCCGATCGCTGTCATCTGAAGATGCGAGTGAGGCGGCACAATCGGATTTGCCGGCGTAATGGTGATTGAAACGAGCGTCGCAACGGATACCGTCAATGTGCTTGTTCCGCTGACGCCTTCGTAATCGGCCGTGATTGTTGACGTGCCTTCAGTCAGTCCCGTCGTCAACCCGGCATTGTTGATGAGTGCCACGTTGGCCGCAGACGAGCTCCACGTTGCCAGCGAAGTCACGTCCTGGGTGCTGCCATCGCTAAAGATCCCGGTTGCCGTAAACTGCACGTTTCCGTTGATGCCCACTGTCGGAGAGGTCGGTACCACTACGACGGCGGTCAGTGTGGCAGGCGTCACCGTCAGTACGGCGGAGCCTGTCAGAGAGCCGGAAGTAACTGTAATCGTGGTTTGGCCAGGAGCAATCCCTGTTGCCAATCCGCTCGCACTTATACCAGCCGCTGCCGTTGACGTCGAGGACCATGTCAGCCCTGCCGTCAGCGGTTGAATGCTGCCGTCGCTGAAGGTGGCGTTGACTGCGTACTGCAACGTGGTTCCGCTGGCGATAGAGGCCGCCGCTGGCGTGAGCGTCAGTGACTCCGGAATCGCGGAAGTGACATACACCGTGGTGGTGTCTGTCTGTCCGTTCGCAGAACCCACAATCGTCACCGGATTGCCGTTGCTGTTCGCCACTCCAGTTACGATGCCAGTGACTGGGTCAACCGAAGCCAGCGTGGAATCGGAAGATGTCCAGGTGACGTTGGTCAGTGTCTGTGTCGTGCTGTCGCTGTAGGTCCCGGTCAGCGCGAGTTGAAGTTGTCCGCCAATCGGAATCGTCTCGCCATCGGGCGAGATGTCGACCGATACCAGAACTGCGGGCGTCACCGTTAGAGTTGCCGAGCCGGACACTGCGCCTGCAGATGCCGTGATCGTTGCCGAACCTGCGCTAACACCCGTAGCGAGTCCTGTTGCGTTGATCGAAGCGAAGTTTGTGGAGCCTGAGCTCCATGAAACGCTGTCTGTCATGTCGGTGGAGCTGCCGTCAGAAAAGATACCGTTTGCCGCGAATGCCTGAGTCTGTCCGGTTGCAATCGAAGCGGTGGATGGCGATACCACGATTGAGTTCAGCAGCGCCGCTGTCACGGTTGCAGTGGCTGAGCCGCTTGTCGAACCCAGCGTGGCAGTAATGCTTGTCGAGCCTTGCGAAACGCCCGTTACGAGCCCCGTCGCACCCACACTGGCGGTGCCCCCGGCAACCGAAGCCCACGTTGCCTGGTTAGTCAAATCTTGAGAAGTGCCGTCACTAAACACTCCCAGCGCCTTCAGCTGCTTCGTCTGTCCAGAGGCTATTGAAAACAACGATGGGGAAATCGTGATGGACGTGAGGGTTGGCGGACCCACCGCGGCGATTACAACCAAGGATTCCATGCCCGAAATCGTCCCCATGCTGGCGGTAATCGTAACGGGACCGGCACTCACGGCAGTGAGCAAACCTGTGTTGCTTACCGTGGCAATTGTGTTATCTGAGCTCTGCCACGTCGACTGCGAAGTGATCGTTTGCGTGCTGCTGTCGGCATAGGTGCCCACGGCTGTCAACTGCTCGCTGGTACCCGCCGTCAGCGAAGGGTCACCGGACACAGCGATGGAAGACAAAGGCGCCTGGCTCACTACAACCGACATATTTCCTGACACCGATTCCAGGGTCGCGGTGATCGTGATGGTGCCAGCCTTCAAAGCGGTCACGAGGCCGGAATTGCTAATGGTGGCAATCGTCGCATCAGAAGTCTGCCAGGTCACTTGCGATGTGATCGTCGGATTGGTGCTGTCGCTATAAGTGCCCGTAGCCTGGAGCTGCAGGGTATCGCCCGCAGCAACCGTCGCGGTCGGGCCGGTCACGCTGATTCTGACAAGCGTTGGTGAAGTCTTGGCCGGGGAGGACTGTGTGTTAGAACTGCCACCGCACCCCGAGAGAACCAAGCAAATGACGAGAGTCAGCCCTGTCGCACTAAGAATCTTCTTCATATTGTTAGTCCCTGCGCTTTCAATCGAACTTGTCGAGCTGTGGGCCCGATACAGTGGCCTAAAGGAGGGAGCGCAACGCGGGAAACGGCAATGGGAAAACGCGTTTGCGACCGTAATCCTATCCAGCTGTCAGAGAGTAATTTGAACTTCTCAAGCGATTCACTCAATCCCACATTTGTTTTTGCTCTACGACTTAGGTCATCAGGGCCATTAGCGGTTGCTTGGGGAGTGTCCTGGTTTGCATTTTCGTGACTTCTCTATGGCGTCATCAGCGAGTTGTTCCGCCGCGAAATTGCGCGACGCCCATCTGTGACGCAAATCTTGACGTACAGGTTCGAGCAATCCCTTCTAAACCGAACACTATCAATGGCGACGGATTCTCCTTTCGTCCATGTGGCTTCCCTTATTTCATTTTTTCAGTGGGTTAGGTCGGCTCGAGGAAGGAATCCGGAAAGCCTATAGTCTCATGATTTTGAGTTGAAAAATTACACTGTGCCAGCGAGTAAAACATTTCACATTCAATAGTATAGAGATTTTTCCGACATCCTTTTTTCAATTCATTTTGACCAAATTGTATCCGAGAATGCGAACAAACCCCATAAAAGGCGCTCCAAGGGCCTGGTTGGGACCCTCTGAAAGATGATGAACCAGGGGCCAAAGCGACGTAGTGCCTTGGCACAGAGTTCGGTTCCGGGCAGACGAACAGACAGTTGGGTCAAAAACGAGCTACGCGGAGGTGCCAATCAGCCAGCGAAACGGTTCAATGAGACAAACGGACCCGGCAATCGCGAACGAAAGCCAGGGCGCTCGACAGGTCCGGGTTACGATAAACCACGCTACGGCTTGACGCGTCGTGCGTCGTTTGCCGTTCACGCAGGTGGCCGGAGTTTCGGGAGCATGATTTGCCCACCTGAAGGATCATTTTCAAATGCATTTCAAATGCTTGCGCGGGACGGGTCAACTGGGGACGCGGCGAGGCCGTTTCTACTGGTCCTAAAGTCGCAAGGCACTACAACTTTCTGCAAATTTCGCCGAAGCCAGCGCGCACCTAGAATTACGGGTAAGAGGAAAGCCTTGCAAACCCATTCAAGACTCTGGATCGGCGCGGCGGTGGGTTTGGCCCTGGCGCAGTCGATGGCAATATGCTGCTGCCGCCCAGCTTGACTCTCACTGCGGTGAGCGACGGCGCGGGCGCACTGATGATGCTGATTCTCTTGATCGCTTTGCGGGAAATGCGATCCCGGGGGCGGCCGCCTACGTGCCTTCTGGATTATTCAAGCGGCGGGGTGGGGCGTTTCGCTGCTGAACCAGGCCTGGTGGATGTACTACGACCTGATCCTGCAGAAGCCGGTGCCCATGCTGTTTGCCGGAGACGGGCTGCTCTTTGTGCCCGGCGTTCTGATGCTGGCGGGGTTCCTGCTGCGGCCTCACATAAAACAGTCTGGGCGCAGCACCGGTCTTGGGCTGCGAGATTTTCTGCTGCTGGTTTTCTGGTGGACATTCTCGTATGTGTACCTGGTGATGTGCTGGCAGTACATATCGCCCAATGACGCGCTCTACAACCGGAACTATGACCGTCTCTACCTGGCGGAGATTCTGGTCGTGGTACTGGTGCTGGGCATGCTGCTGAAGCAGAGCGATGGAGCGTGGAGACGCTTCTACGCGTTGTACCTTTTCGCGGTGCTCTTCAGCTACGGGGGATTTTTGCTGGAAAACCACGCGATCGAGCAGAATATTTATTTCAGCGGAAGCTGGTATGACGCGCTGCTGGGGGCTTCGCTCGCGTTGTACATGATTGTGGGGATGAGAGGACACGGGCTGCGGCTGGCCGAGGGGCATTCCGAAGGGGCGAGATACGGCTCATGGCTTGCAGGCCTGGCGATTGTGGCGGTGTTGTCTTTGCCACTGATTGTGTTCTTTGCCGTTCAAGAACGGGGGGTACCGGCGGAAGTTGTCCACTTCAGAGTGCTTGTCGCCGTGGTTGCGATGTTTGCGATGACGGGCCTGGTGTTTATGAAGCAGGTGTTGCTGCAACATGACCTGCGACAGGCGAACGAAGCTCTTGAAGAGTCTTCAACGACCGACCCGCTGACTGGAATCAGGAACCGCCGGTTCTTTTCGGCAACGATTCAAGGCGACGTGGCGCACTCGATGAGAGCACACTCGGAAAGAAATGACGACAACGCCCGGGACCTGATTTTCTACCTGATCGATCTCGACAACTTTAAAGAGGTGAACGATCTTCACGGGCACGATGCGGGCGACCGCGTGCTGGTGGAGACGGCGCGAAGGATCAGCTCCGCAATCCGCCATTCAGATGTGTTGGTGCGGTGGGGAGGCGAGGAGTTTCTGGTGGTCTCCCGCTTCACGGACCGGCGGCAAGGGGAAATTCTCGCGCAACGCGTGTTGGAGGCGGTGAGGGGAAAGCCCTTCGCCATAAGCCCCGAGGACAAATTGATGCAGACCTGCTCGGTCGGATGGGCGGCTTTCCCATGGATTGAAGACAAATTGGATGCGGCTGGATACGAGCACGTTCTGCGGCAGGCAGACCGGGCACTATACAAGGCCAAGCGGGCGGGGAAGGACCGAGCCGTGGAGATGACTCCGCCAAACGAAGGATCGGGACCATTGGGCGGCGGGTCGACGGGCGGAAGCCCGGCCGCGAATCACGCTCCGCGGCGATTGAGAGCTGTTGGCCTGGAGCCATTGGGTGGTCTGTAGGGAACCCAGGCGTCGCACTTCGGCCCAGAGGAATGGGATGCAACCTAGAGGTTGCAGATAAAATCTACATAGAGAAGCAGCATAAAAAGAAAAGGCCGGAAGGGTTGGTGAACCCCGTCCGGCCTCGTTTTCTTTCCGATGATCGGTTTACGGTACGAACACCTTGAGGCGGACGTGCCACTTGGTGCTTTGGCCGGGCTTGAGCGTGACCATGCCGGTGTCCATCTTGCCCCAGACCTTGCCGAAGGGGTCGGCGAAGTTGAACTGATCTTCGATGGCCACGAACTGCATGGCGGGCGGCGCGTACATCTGGATGGTCTTGATCTGCGGCGAGAGGCCTTCGATCGCGACGCCGTATTGCGCGGCCGGGTCGATGACCTTGACGGTGACGGCGCCATTTTTCCAGTCCAGGTGGCTCCAGTTGTCGTCGTAGAAGTTTTTGTCCAGCGGCACGCCCTCGGGGGCGCGGAGATCGTATTGCCCGGTGACGGGCTCGAGCTTGCCGGTGGGGAAGACGTTGTCGTAGTTGTCGACCTCGGCCAGTTGGAGCCGGGAATATGGATGCGCACCTGGGTGCGGTCGCCGGAGGGCAGGTTGAAATAAGGATGCCAGCCGATGGCGATGGGCTCGGCTTCGGCGCCGACGTTGCGGGCGACGATGCTGGCGTCCACGGCGTCGGCGGTGAGGGTGATGGTGAAGTCGAGGTCGGTCTTGGAGAGCCAGTGGCCGCCGAAGTCGCCGGCATGGATGACGCCGGTGACCTGCTGGCCGCCGGGGATGTCTTTTACGGTGACGTCGTCGGTTTTGGCCTTGAGGATGAGCCCGTGCATGGCGTGGCGCTCGGCGCCGGGAAGTTTGCCGATATTGTTGGCGGGCAGAGTGATGGTGTGGCCCTCCCACTCGGTGGTGAGGGTCTGGCCGTCGGCGGAGAGCTTGCCGCGAATGCGGTTGGGATAGGGAACGAGGAAGGCCGCGCCGAGGCGGTAGCCGAGATCGCCGTTGGCATCGTCTTGTTGCGTCGAGCATTTTCTTCGGCGTCGGCGAGGTCAGGGGAGGCGAGCACGTCGACGCTGCCCTTGCCGGGGAAGTTGGCGGTGATCTGGATCAGTTCCATGCCGCGGCCGGGAGCGAGGGTGACGCTGGTGAACTCGGGCTTGGTTTTGCTGACGGCGGAGCGGGTAAGGGTGACGAGCTTCTGGCCGCCAATCTCGATCGCGGCCTGGGCGTGGCCGCCGGCGACGAACAGACCCGCCATCAAGACCGGCAGGACAATGGGAAGTTCGGCAAGCGTGCGAATGAGTGGTTTCATCGTAGTCCATCCCTGAGGGTGCAGTCGGATTTTCCGGAACCGTCCATTCGCAGGCAGAGTTTCCATGCGAAATGAAAGCGTATTCCGGAAGCGGCATCATTCTACGCCAGCGGGCTGGGTCTGGGGACGCCGCTAATCAACTGTCGCGGACGGTCCCGCGGAGGAAGGCGTGCATGCCGGTGGAAGGTCGAGTAGCAAGCCTTCGCCAGGCGCCTGACCTCGGGGCTGGATCAAGGTGAATGGGCATCGGGGGATTCTTTACATGGGACTCATTCACGCTCGGCGTACTTGACCCGAGGGGAGCTGCCACATCGAGCGCGGCTTGGATCATTCAATCTTATTTACCGTGCAACCCACCCGGCAGAGTTTCCTCGCTTCGGACGAAATCCCGGAGCATCGCGGAAACGTGCTCGCAGCAGGATTCATCAACCACATCGAGATGACCCTCGCACCGCATTGACATCCACAGGCAGCCACCGGTGATTGAAGGCTCGCAGGCCGTTAGCGCGAATGAGTTCCCCTGAAGTCGTACGAGGCGCCGATCGTGAACCCCTGCGGATTGAGGTCATGGTAATTAAAGAAGCTCGTCCAGAATTGGTATTCGTAGTCTCCGCGCACCCAGACATTCTGCCAGATACGGTATTCGGCTCCTCCGCCTGGAGCGTAGACGGTCCGAGTGTCGTGCGTATAGTTCGGAAAGTTCAGCAAGGTAAAATCGATGCTGCCATAGCCGAACAAGTACTTCGCATAGGGATGGAATCTGCGGTAGTGACGGAATGTGTAGATCGGCCCGCCGGCGATGGTATCCATCCTCAATTTGCCTTGCCCGGCTGAACGCCCGTAGTTCAGGTCGCGTCCTTCCAATTCGACTCCGAATCCGTTCAGGAATGCGGGGTGATTGTAGAAGTTATAGTTTGCCCAAAACATGGGTCCCTGGAGGCGGCCTGTCCAGTCGGTATCGAAATTGGAGTAGGCGACTCCGACAGTCAACGGAGGACCGACCGTCGCCTCGGGCGCAACTTGAGAAAATGCAGGAATTGACGCAATGACAACGAGTACTGCTAGAAGCATCTTCAGTTTCATCGAGATCCTCCATTGGGTTTGAGGTTCAAGCATTCTATCAGCACCGAACAATGTGCCCGGCCGAGGTCTACTTCATTGCATTAGATGCATTAGACGTTTCAACGATCAACTTGGCCCAACCTACGACATTCATCCAAAATATGCTGTTCGTGGCCGGTCACTTTCCTCATGCAAACCTGCACTGGGTCGCAGTGGCGGCTCCCTCATGATACCGAGAGTATACGTTTGTTTCTGTCGTAGAAGTGAAAAGAATGAGTGGTTTGCCTCTGAATGTGACTTACTCTGGAGGGCGACAATCGCGCCAAACTACCGGTAGCCATTATCGAAGACTTCCGGAGTGGGTGGTGAGGAGGGAATCGACTCGAATGCCTCGAAACTTCTTAAAAGGAGACACAGGCCGAATCGCCACTCGGCAATCGATGCGGCCAGCTTGATTGGAGTACAAGATATTTATTATCAATGCTGTACGCCTTCACTGCGCACGACCTTCAGCAACGTGACGCCGATGATCCGGAGATCAAATGCAAATGATTGCCGCTGCATGTATTCATAGTCAAACTTCACTTTTACGGGGATAGGCAATTCATCACGCCCATTCACCTGTGCCCAGCCGGTGAGTCCGGGGACCAGGAGGTGAATCCCCTGTTCGGTCCGTAGTGCGACCAGGTCATCCTGATTGAACAACGCCGGGCGTGGACCAACGAAGCTCAGGTCGACCCAGAAGAATGCTGAACAATTGGGGTATCTCATCGAGGCTGCTTCGTCGCAGGAATCCACCGATCGTGGTCAGATAAGCCTTGGGATTTGCGAGCAAGTGCGTAGGAAGCTGGGGAGTATCGATCCGCATCGTCCGAAACTTCGGCATCCTGAAAATCCGGTTGTTCTTTCCGACACGATCTGACCAATGGATAACCGGGCCTCTTGAAGTTAATTTGATCAAAGCCGCCAGAAGAAGCAGCAGGGGTGATGTGAGTAATAAGAGTGCGAATGCCAATATTACGTCGAATATTCGCTTGATCCTGAACACTGCAAGATCCTCTAAGTCGGTTCTTAGTTCAAGCTTAGTGCCTGAGCGGCGCGAAAGTGGCGGACAGGCTGCCGCTGGAAACTTGGAATTGCCTGCCGGTTCTATTTCATTCCCAGTGCATCTTGATCGGGAAGAAAAGGGCGAGGCGAATAGCCGAAGTCCTTTGCCGCAGAATCATGATCGAAATACAAGTCCCTGTCCATCCGCCTGGCCATCTCTAACTTCAGATGTTTGAACTTTGGAGACAATCGAACTACACCGATTGCGAGGCCGAACAGCGACACCGGTAACGAAACAATCTTTGCCCTCTTGCCCATTGCCTTGAATATTCGCTCGACCATTTGGCGGTAGGTAAGGGTCTCGCCGCCACTGAGGTTATATGTCCGGTTGAATGATGCGGGAGAATTGGCGGCGAGGATGCAGGCCTCTGCCAAGTCCGCGATATGCACTGGTTGCCGAAGGCCGATTCCCTTGCCAAGTATTGGGAACACGCCAAATTTTTTTACGACGCGCGCAATGTCGGACACATTCCGGTCACGGCCGCCACCATAAATCATGGTTGGACGGAAAATAGTGTATGCGATCTCGAGCCTTTGACAAGTGCTTGCAACCAATTCTTCAGAGCGGGCAAAAGTTGCAGCGACTTCACGCTCGGCCGAACTGCTGGAATTTGCTTTGGTAATTCCGCTCGTCGAGCTAAAGACAACAATTCGCCTTACACCATTTTCGCGAAATTCTTCGATCCGATCGGGCAACAGCCAGATGGAAGCCGCGTGGAAGAGGATCCCCGCAGAGAAGCGTGGAATGGAGCCCGGCTTAGTCAGGTCGCCCTGGTGCCATTCACATGAAGGAGGGATATCAGTGGGACGCGGGCCGCGTCCTATTGCATGGACGATGCTTCCGCCGGATATGAGCTGCTGCACGAGTTGAGAGCCGACAGGGTTGGTCGCTCCAGTTACGGCACAGGCCTGCCCACGGAGTGACTCTTTTGATTGCATAGGAGAGATACTCCAGTTTAGATCGGAATCAGCGGCATAAGCCTCGATCTCTTCGTTCTAACAACTCGAGGTACTTTATATCGATTAGCATTGGGTACCACAGTGCTTGAAGAAAATGATAAGCAAACGCTTTTCGCCCATCCAGAAACCCGCCGACCAACACAAAGCGGTAAAAGAAATAGAGGAGCGGCCTTATCAGCGGCGGGAGGCGATTCCAGACTCGACTGCGCAGCCAGCGTTTGAACTCCGCTTGCGTGCCGAAGAGCCGCGCATTCATTTCTCCATGCTCAGGGGCGCCTCTGATGTTTAGAAGCTCAAGGGCCTCGAGAGTGGTGTAGCCATTGTGTTTCGCGATCCACTCCGAGATGCCCTTGTGGTCTTCATGCATCAAGTCATTGCGCAGTCGGCCCATGATCCCATCAACGATCAAGTGCTCATTTACGGTGCGGTCCTCGCAACGCCCTTTTCCAAAGCGGAACAGCCGCAAGATCCAGGTTGGATAATAGCCGCGACGAATCCACTTCCCCATCCAGATCAGGCGCCGATTGACGTAGAACCCGTTTTCCGCCGGTGACGATGCTATAAGTGCAGAGATCTCATGTTTGAGTGCATCTGGAAGCCATTCGTCCGCATCGAGAAAAAACACCCACTCGCACTGGATCGGCAAATGGTCAAGCGCGTAATTGCGCTGTTTCGAAAAATTCTCAAATCCATTTGTTTCAATCGGGCAGTCAAATTGCCGGGCGATTTCGAGGGTTCGATCTGAGCTGAAGGAATCGAGAATAAGTACTTGATCGGCCCAGCCAGCGAGCGAGGCCAGTGCCTGAGCAATGTTCGCCTCTTCATTGTAAGTGAGGATGATAACCGCCAGCGACGGATGAAAAGCTGCACTCTTATCGATTCTTTCGGCGTTGTCGAACTCGGTCAATTCATCACCCGCGTGATACGAGCTAATACCTCGCAATGAGAGCGTACTGTCGCATGTTAGGAAGCGATGCAGTAGAAGTTACTTAGGAGCAAGACTCAAAGAACTCCCGAGAGTGTTATTGTTCAAAGCTTCCTTTGCCGGCGATCTCTGGGAAAGCCGGAGCCGGTGACAATATGGCATCGAATTGGGCCAGGATTACTTCTGGACAATACTTTGTTTCTGCCGCATGTCTCGCTCTTGCGCCCATCTCGGAAAGTTGTTCACGACAGCGCCTGGCCTCAAGGATTGCCTGGACTGTTGCTTCAACGGATCCGGGTTCAACAATCCAGCCGATCCGTTCCTCGCGCATGACTCTTGCCACCTCTGAGGACTCTGAGACGAGCGCGATCATCGGCTTACCCGCGGCCATCAAATTAAATGTCCGACTTGGCACGGCCAGTCCTTGCATTCCGGGTACCAGGGCCAGAATCGCCACGTCGCAGGAGTTGAGAAATTCATGCTGGTCGACTCTTGGGCGGGGGGGTAATACGGTAAGGTTCTTTGAACCCTTGGCAACCATCTCATCGAGTATTCTTTTCTTTTCGCCGGAGCCGATGAAAATGAAATGGATATCAGTTTCAGGCTCGAGAGTTCTTATCGCAGCGGCTAGCGTTTCGACGCCCTGTGGCCGGCCCATATTTCCCGCATAGAGCAAGACAAACTTCTGTGTGAGGCCCAGAGTTGTCAACAGTGTATTGTCACTCTTGGGTGAGGGTCGAATGTCGTGGCATTCGGACCAAAGCGGGACTACTTTGATCCCATCACTTGCTCCGGTTCCCCGGGCCAGGGTCAGATGATCGCTCATATCGCGCCCGATGCAAATGATTCCTTTCGCATGACGAAGGACAATTCTGTTAATCCTTTGCAGCGTCTTGAATAAGATGCTTTCGCGAGACATCAAACCGCAGGCGGCAACAATGTCAGGATATACGTCATGCACGAGGAGCGAGTAAGGAACACGCAATAGGAATGCAAGGATAGCCGCCAGTACGGGCACCGAAGGTGGGTTGGTTACGGCCAGTATTTCGTCTCCGCGCCGGATCCGGCGAAGTCCAATTACGAGGATTGACAGTGTGACCGAAACCATCCTCGTTAGCCGCGCCCAGACAGCTCGCTGATGAAGGATGATCGATGGACACCTGAAGATGTGCACCCCGGCATGCCGCTCACTTTTCGGAGCCCTTACTCCAGCGCGGGAATAAGCTGGTTGGGCGCACAAAGCTGACACTTGACGATTCAACGCGAGGTGCTCTGCGATTTTCGTGATGTAGTATCCGGTTCCAGTTTCCTCCGGGTAATACACTTCGCTGAGTATCCAGAGCATATGGTTGTCTTTATCTTTGTTGGGTCCGTTGGCCAGACTCATTGTGAGAATCAATCCCTAGAAGACTTCATGAGCGTCGTGCATAAGTGCTCCTAAGTCGTATTCGACCTGTTCGGGTCTTCCACCTATTATTGCTTCTTCGTTTGTGAGTACTCCAGGTCAATTCGGATTGGCCTATGCGAGTCGGAATAAATATCTTGAGCACGTAACGGGTCTCATGAATGTCTCCGAACTGCGAGAGCGACTACCCATTGGGAAACAAAGGCATGGGAATCGTTGACTCAAACACAAATGACGAGACCTTGAAATAGATAGATGTGCAGCTTGGAAGAATAACTCCAGGCGAATTCCCATAAAAATCCACTCTGTCGAAGCCTTTCCCTTTGAAACAGGCGTTGACGTTATAGCAATCAGAATTGTCGCAAACAATGATACCCCTCTCCGCCAGATGGTTATATGCAAAATCAATCGCCACCGCTCGATCCAGGCCGTCAATCACAATTACGTCGAAGGGCAAACTCGATCTTGTTGACATAGCCCCGTTAATCTCGGCGATGTTAGTCATTCGATCGGTCATAGGCACGTAGCAAAGGTCCACATTGTCCGGCATTCGAGTCCTTCGATCTTGTTGTACCACTCCTGATCTCCCTCCAAGGTCACGACATGCCTTGCCCTAGCAGCCCACCACAAAGTAGATTGCCCTCCGCCGAACTCCAGCACAAGCTTATTCTCATAGCTTCGATTCTTAAGGAAGTCGATACTGGGGTAGGTGTACCAAGGCAAGGGCTTGTTGTCTTTGGAAACGGCGCGCATCTTGAAGCAACTTAAGAAGAAACCCGTTTCATAACCTTGTATGGCAGGCGTCAGGATCGCAGTCGCGAGACTTCGGACAGGTTTCGTTATAAACCGAGGAAGCAGCCTTTTCATTGGGGCAAACGTCTTGTGAATTGCCGTCTGGATCATGGATGCACCATTGCGCTTCCTAGTTTGGGATGAGATTGGTATGGACCGCCCGATGATTCGTACCGGCGAAATTATCAGTGCAGCGCAGTTATCGAGCTACTTCGAATGAGTTCCGATGGTGTCGACTGTGCAACGCGATTGGAGTTTAGCGGCTATCTTTTCGATGGGATCGCGAGCGTGTTGAAGCACGCGCGATTAACGCGTACTCGGGGTGTGGAACTCCAATCAAACAGGGAATAGCCGTATCGCAGAAGCATCTCCGTCACAGCGTTGGAAGAGCGATCGAAGACTTCAATGAGAATCACCGGCCGCGCCTCAGCGAGCACGCGCTCCGCACCGATTATGACGTTATGCTCCGCGCCTTCAACGTCAATCTTTAATACATTGGGTGCAGCGACCTGCTCAAGCAGCCAGTCGAGCGTGACGCCGACTATGCTGACTGTCTCGCGCACGCTTCCGGCCTGCGATGCTCCCTCAACATCACCCAGGAAGTTATAAGCACGGCCTCTTTTGGCTACATGAAAACTTGCGATGGTTGACTTATCAGAAACTGCAGCTGGAATGACCTGAATAGGCGCGGATGTCGGCGACTGGAGCGCGGCAGTCTTACGCAGAAGTTCGGCAAGCCAGATGTCGGCTTCGATAGCAATCACTTTACCGGACGGTCCGGCGCGCCGAGCGGCAGCCACGGTGAAGAGGCCAACATTCGCGCCAACGTCCCAAACTACCTCGCCGGGCTGTACGAATTCGCGCGCGAAGTCAAAGAGGTCAGACTCGATCCGTGGCTTCCAGAACCGAAGGCTCGCATCCGGTGAGGTAAAAATCGGCGGCGAACCGAATTCCGCGGGTAAATGGCGCTTGTGGACGCGGTTTCTGCTGAACCGCTCCAAGAATGTGCGTAGAAGTGTCACTGCAGAAACTCTCCAAGGGCGAAGGGCCGTTGCGTGCATGTCGAAGAATTGCGTTGCTACGAAATCTGGAAGTCCGCAACCGCAAACGTTTCAAGGCTCAGCGATACGCCTCTTTTTTCTCCAGGTGGTAAGCGTCAATCATCCGTTTCAGGCGAAGCTTCGCCGGGCTGGCGTATGGGATGAATTTCTTGGCGGCGCCGGCATGATGGAAGGCATTCTCTACGGGCGCACGCAGGGAGCCGCGGTTAATCCCGGTCAGACAATCACCGTTACCCGCCAGCAGATCAACACCGGCATCAAGTTCCTGCCGAAGGCATACGCAACCTGGTATCCGCTGGACGACTGGGAGATGGATGACGGATCGGGCACTGGCGGAGTGATCAACTCCGGTCCAGCAAAAATCGTTAACGAGTATCAGCTCTACATGGAGTGCATGGTGATGACCATGAACACCATGCAGGAGATGGATTCGTTCCGGCACGGTCAGCCTTCGTCTTCGACGGTTCTCGACAACCGGATCAAAGCCATCAATGGCCTCGATGAGGCGCTTAGCAACGGTATCGACCCGTCAGTTTTCGGCAACATCTATACGAGTTACGGTGGCCAGGCCCGGAACGGCAACATCGGCACAGCGCTCAACTCCACGCCGCTTTACCTGGGCACCGCGACCGGTAATCCCGGACAGATCGATTTCGCTGCCCTGATGCAGTTGTGGTCGCAGTGCAAGGTGGCCGGCGGCAACCCGAGTCTCGGCATTACCAACGTATTCGGATTCAAGGCCATCGCGATCGCCCTCGATGCTCAACGCCGCGACATCTCGAACACGAAGCATGACATCAAGTGGGACGGCCTGAACTTCAATGGCGTCAATATCTACGCCGATCCACTGGCTCCATCTACACAGGCTCAGAACTACATCGAACTTGCTCCGGCAAACGGCGGCGCCGGCAATACCAACCTCCAAGACGGCGTGGGATCGAGCACGGCCACGGTCAGCTTCACAACGCCGCAGTTCACGAAGAACGGCGCGAGCGTGACCGTGTCGCCGACCGGTTCTGGCCTGCCGTCCAACACGGTCATTCAGCCATCCGAGGTCGTTTACTTCCTGGAGCCGGAGAGCTTCAAGATCCGCCCGACCAACAAGAAGGGCTGGAACTTCGGGCTGCGCCGCGCGCCGATGCCGAACAACGTGAGCATCGATGCACTGTTCATGCGGCTGGGTATCAACCTTTACAACTGCCAGCCACGGCACTCTGATTACGCTTTTGGGTTCACTGCCTGATTTTTGGAGATTGCGATGTCGGCAAGCATGAAGCACGGGAAAGGCCAGAAGTATCGCACGCAGTTGGTTGGACAGGCTGGCGTGTGGCGCGTTGCCGCCGAATTGGCGATGCGGGGTCATATTCCGTTGTTTCCGGGAATCGATCACGGCTACGACATCATGATCGAAAACGGCTTGAGATTGCAGGTCAAGTCGGCCCACGCGAAGTTAGGTCATCCGGGATATCCGGATGGAGCATACGCATTCGACAGCCGCCAGTACACATGGGGTAAGGAGAACACGCGTCAGCGCAATTCGCGGAGCTATACGAAGGACGCTGATTTCTTTGTGTTCTGGGGAATCGAAGACAACAAGTTTTGGATTATGGCGACCGGTGAATTCCGCTCTGGTATCTGGTTCACGCGGGCGACTCCGGTCATGGGCGACAAGAATTACAAGCGGGTCACGGACCGTCGCTTGGCTTACGAAAACCGCTGGGACTTGCTGGATGTGAGCAACACCAGTCGCGCTCTGATTGAGAGCGTGGTTACAGATCTCGCAGTACAGGAGAAAGTCTAATGCCACAACAGCAAATTGTTCCGACTTGGCTTGCGTGGAATAACGGCAACTTCACCTCGCCGACCGCGCTCACGGATCTGCGTACGGGTCAGCCGTTCGCGGCCGGTGGCCTGAATCTTGGCGATTACTTCGACGCAACGGATGACGAAGCATCCACTGCGTCGTATACGACCAACGGCATTCTTTATGCCGGCCGGTATCGGTTTGTGCAAGTGGATTCGGGCGCAACCGCAGCTAACGTGAAGACCGGAACCGTCGGTTACCTGCGTGCGGGAACAACTGTGAAATCGGCTGTAATCTCAAACGCTGGAACGGGCCAAACGCCGGGCACCTACAGCATTGCGGCGAGCCCGGCCAGCGGTGGCGGAGTCAACGCCGTGATCCAGATCGTTGTTGGTTCGGCTGGAACGATCACTTCTGTGAGCGTCTTGCAGGGGGGAACTAACTATGTTGCTCCGCCGACGTTCAATCTCGCTGTGATTGGCGGGTCAGGCGGCGTCGTAGTCGCGCAGTTGAATTCCACGCCCAATCTGGTGACGAGCACCGATCAGGCCCTCGATGGAACTCCGAATACCGGTTTGGCCGTTCGGCCGGTAGTCTTCCTCAATTCGATCACTCCCGGAAACTACGGATTTATTCAGGAGCTTGGTACGGCCACTGTTCTGGCGGGTTCAACCAAGACGCAGACGACCGGGCAATTCGCCATCGTTGACAGCTCGGCGGATAACGGCACCATGACGACGTCCGCTACGACTCTGACGATCTACACGATCGGCCTGGTTATCGATCCGTTGACCAGCCCGCCTGCAAACACGTCGTTCAAGATTTTGATGGGCTATGCTGCGACGGCGGTGCAAGACTAAGGAGCGGCAATGATTCTCACAGCACTCGGAAAAGGCACCGGCGCCGGCCCGCTTTACCCGGAATTCGTCGGACGGCGGGCACTCTTTGTGGGCAGCGGCACTGGGCCCTCGTCTTACACAACTGGCGGCGATCCGGTGACGCTGAATTTGCCGAACTACTACATCGACTTTCTGTGCGGCGGCGTCGCAACGACGGATGGCGATTACTGGGTGGTCGCGGTTCCATCGGGCGCGGGAACGCGGCAGACTTGGAGCGTGATCTGGTACACGATCGGCACGATTACGCAAGTCGCTGCGACAACGAATTTATCCGCTCACACGCTTCAGCTTGCGGCGTTCGTCGGACAGTTCTAACGAAGTCTTCTCCCGAAGACACACAAAACGCCTCCTGCGGGGATGACTCGCGGGGGGCGTTTTGGCAAGGGGGCGAATATGGTCGACCCAAAAAACGCGGAACTGGTGATGCACGGCGCCCAGAGATTTAAGCGTGGAGCGTACAGCCAAGCCTCGGAGACTGGCCAGAAAGGGGCCTACACTGGCGGCGCCAACACGCTGCGCGAACAAGGATTTGGGGACTGGTTCCCGGACCGAGATCGGAAAGCCGATCAAAAGAAAGTTCGCAAGGGCAAACAGATCAGCCGGCGAAGTTCCGGCGACGGTAAGAAGCAAGCCGGCAAGTTTGCCGGCAAGAAACGCAACAAATGGACCGCAGGAAGTAAGGGGTAATGAGCGGTGTTCCAGAACATGTATCAGGAACTTCTGGGTATCCCAGGTGCAAACATCGGTCTTTGCCAAACAAAGATCAATGAAGCCCTTTCTGCGATTCAAAACGAGAATATCTGGAGCTTTCAGCTCCAAACCAATGGCTGGCTGACGCCTTCGCTGGTCGGCGGTCCAAATTCTGAATTTCTGAGCCCGGGCACGATCAATGTGGCTCCCTTCACTACAACAGTGACGGGTGATCCTATCGCCACGTCGGCTTGGCTGACGCAGATCCCGAATCCGCCGTTCATTACCCAGTATCAGATCCGCGTCCCTTATTACTCGCTTTATTCGATCGTCACCCTCGGAAACAACGGAACGGTCGCTTACGCCACGATTCTGACTGCTGGATCTGGTCAGACGCCTGGAACTTACACTGTCTCGATCACCGATGCCACTGGCCCCGGCACGGGAGCTACGGCACAGATCGTTGTAGCAGCCAACGGAACGGTGACGGCGACCCCCGTCATCTTGAGCGCTGGAAACAACTACCAGACGCCGCTTATCACTTTCTCGGAGGGGGGGACGCCAGCAACTTTCTCCGTGACTTTGATTGCGACGCTGACTTTGGATCGGCCATGGATGGAACCGGCGCAGGATCTGGGTACTTACATGATGTACCAGGCATATTATCCAGCTCCGCCAGGATTCAAGCGCTGGTACAACGTTCGCGATACGACAAACAACAACCAATTGGATTGGTGGAGCAAGACGCAGATCGACTTGTCGAATGAAGACGCGGAACGTACCAATTTCGATCAACCACTTTATGTTGTTCCGTATCAGATGGACACGCGGCCGGGCTCTGCGACCTACGGCCAAATGCTGTTCGAACTTTGGCCGCATCCGATTCAGCAATTGCCTTACACGTTCGGATGCCAGTCGAACTGGCCGGCCCTGGTCAATCCATCGGACATTTTGCCTTATCCGCTCAACGACGAACTAGTCAAACTGCGCGCCTACGAAATGCTCTATCTCTGGAAGGAATCGCAAAAGGGTGACGAGATGGAACGCGGAGCCGGCGCGGATTGGCAGTTTCTCATGGAGGCTTCGCGGGCGGAATACGAAGACCGGCTGAAGCGAATTCGCATCATGGATCGGAACCTCGTCGATCTCTACTTCACGCGCATGCAGCGGTTCCCAGACGCGTTTGGAGAACCGTACGCAACTGTTACCGGCCAACTCAATGTTGGCGGATGGGGGAACTAACATGCCTGGTTACGCAGGAACGGCGCAAGCCACGATGCTTCGCGAAAATACGCAGGCGTATCTGTTCAATAACGAGACGGTTTTCGCTGGTGAACTCAGCGTTGCGTACGAACTCTACCGCGTGAACCGGTCTTTCTATCCGTGGGGCCTGTCCTTCGAGGTCGTCTTCAGTGGCAATCCTTCGACCTTTGAAATTGATTTGATGGGCGCGAACAAAGACCTAAAAGCGAACTATGTGGAACTTGGAAGCATCAGCAGCACAAACAATGCCACGTCCGGAGCCTGGGTGGGACGTTACGACATGGCGACGAACCTTTGGCCGAAGTACGTTGCGGCGTACGTGAAGACCCTCACGAATGCAGTTACGGTTACCCTGCAGGTGACTCGATGAGGCGGTTGTTTTATCTTTCATTTTTGTTGTTCCCGGCCGCTGTGCTCGGGCAGACCGGTACCGTACAGAACTTTTGCGTCCAAGGAGCATCGCAGGCAACAACGTCAGGACTGAATTCGAGTAACTATCTGCAAGGCATCATTCGGCAATGTAAGGTAACTGTGTACCTAACTGGAACAACAAACAAAGCGACGATCTATGCGGACGGGAACGACACACCGCTGGTTAATCCATTTACTGCGGATACAAACGGGCTCTGGCTGTTTTACGCGACTGTTGGCCAAGGCTACGATGTAGTGCTCTCCGGAGGAATTCCGCCGAATACTTATCCATCTCCAGTGACGCTCACCGATCAGTTCCCCTCTTCTGGATTGGTAAGCGGTCTACAGGTCGCTGCCACTCCTCCTATCGAAGTCAACGGAGGACAGGGGCCAGTTGGCGCAGGCACCGCAACATTTTCCTGCGCGAACGGCTGCACCAATATTGAGATGCAATATACCGCTCCAGTTGCGGGCCAATACGTGGTGCTCAATGCGAATTCCGGAGCATCCGGCGATACGTCTTGTCCGGAGCATCCGGGATTCACAGTTTCGTCGGTTTCTAGTCTCTCTCCTTTCTCGGGAAGCATTCTCCGCCAGAATTCCAATTTCCTTGCCTGCGGCCTCACTACAGGTGAGATTGTTTGGACCGGAGCGACTTTGCCGGCTGGAATTCCTGCTTCAAACGTCATGGCCATTTACATGGGCTACATCTATTCGATGGTCTGCACAAACAATCTGTGCGGCACTCCGACGGGAACGGTAAATGGCAACGGTGTACCTCCCATTTCGGAGCTTTTCCAGGTGGGACTTGGAACTTACACCTACGAAGTCTGCTCAAGTTCTTGCGGAAGTTTCGATTACGCAACGGCTGCCTGGCAGCTTGAAAATACTTCCGGCGGGACATGGACAACTCCGCCATGGGGCTCGATCATGACGGCGATTCCGTTGATGTTCGTTTACTACACCGGGACGCCGATCACTTCGCCGACGGCCATCAATGTCGCCCCGCCGTTGCTTTATTCGCAGGACGCGCTCTCGCTTCCGTTGCCCGACAACGCGGGGCAGGATGTAGGATCTTCGATCACTGCGAACCAATACATTGCCAACATCCCTGGCTATGGGCCGGTGAGTTCGACCTCTTCGAGTCTCTTAGGTCTGACTCCGGGCGCGAATGTGTGCTTCATTCCCGAAACCTCAAACACCAGCACGACGCCGAGTTTCTCGCTAAGCAGCGCGGCGACGGGGTTCACGATTACGCTGAAAGACGGGACCGCGCTTTCGACCAGCCCACCAGATATTGCCGCAGGCCATACCGCGTGCGTCGTTCTTGATCCAAACGATGGGGGCCAATCCTATTGGCAATTAATCAATCCGCAGGTTTCGGGTGGCAGCGGGGTTGTATCCTTCAACACTCGCACCGGCGATGTGGTTCTCGCGGCAGCCGATGTCAATGCCGTGGATGATATTACAAATAACACCAGCGGTACCGCTGCGGCGCTCAGTGCGCCGTCTGCGTTGCCCGGGGGCACTACAGCAGCAACCCAAACCTGCGACACAAATCTTGCGGATGTGGCCACTGGCCAATACGTAGCAGAATGCGCGGCAGGTGGAGGCGGCATCGGCGCTCCAACCTTGGCGCAGGCCGCTAACAATATCGTGGACGGAACATCGGGAGCGGGTACTTCGGTTGAGTTAACTAATCCCGTGCTCGCGGGCGATGCCATCGTGCTTGATTTTCAGCACACCGACACGACGCCCATCACCGCTAGCGACATCACCGACACGTTGGGCAATTCTTTCATCGAGACCAGTTCAGACGGCGCCTGGTTTGCACAGTTTGTGGCCTGCGGTTCCAATGGCGGCTCAGAAACTGTCTCATGGCCGACAAACTATTCGCTGACCGCGATTTACGAGTTTAAGAATGTGGCAGCGACAAACTGCGTGGATGCGTACAATGGCGGTCAAGTGACGGTGCCGACATCGACCGCCAACACGGGAAACATTGCCACATCAGTCGCGAACGATCTGATTTTTGTGTCGGGATACACCCGCTCGACTCCGGTCACCTTCACTGAGGCTAACAGCTATACCTCGACGCAGGGCAATGTTACGTCCGCTACGGACACGCTGGACTATGAGAGCTGGTATGGCCTCCAGGCAACTCCCGCCACGATTTCAGACACGGTTACAAGCTCGATTCCGCAGGATAATACATTCGCCGCATCGATTCTCGCTCTCTTCCCATTGGTAAGCTTGCCCGCGTCTTCGACCGAATTCACGGTTCCGAATGCCTCATCGACGGGAACAACAATAAATAGCTTGGCGATACTGACCGGAGCGCCGTCCACTGCCGTTATTGCCACTACCGCTAACACGGGCGGCGTGATCGGCGTCGTGGTATCTGGAGCAGGAACAACTGGCAGCGCTACGATTCAAACCAATGGGGAAGCGTACTGCAATTTCGACGGCGCAACGACGGCGGGAGATTACGTTCAGATCAGTTCGCTGACGGATGGAGATTGCGGCGACACCGCTTCTGCGAGCTACCCTGCAAGCGGCCAGGTCATCGGTCGCGTATTATCGACAAACGCTTCGGCTGGCCGCTATGCCCTAGATTTGTTTCCGTCCGAAATTAAAGCATCTAGCGGGGGGAGTGGGGGCTTCACTCAGATTGGTCAAACCATCGTCACGGGGTCGCCAGTCTCGACGATTCATTTCGCATCGATCCCCGGAAGCTACACGAATCTAAAGCTTGTTTTCAATGCGATAGCGTCATCTAGTGGCGGTTCGATGGCAGCAGTTTTCAATTCAGATACTGGCGGTGATTATTGGTACACGGTCACCTACACCTTCGGTTCTGGTGCATCTTGGGGCGGCCCTTCACCAAGCACGCACGCGAATGCCATGGACCTGGGGGACGTGTCAACAACAGTATCATCGGTAGCAACCTGCGAAATTCCCAGTTATTCATCATCGGTCTTACTGATCCATACTACGTGTCAAGGTAACTACTATGACACCCCAAACGGCGTCGAGCAGTTTTATAATTACGACGGCTCCTGGCATCCGGGCACATCGCAGGCGATCACAGACATTCTCTTGAGCGTAGCGGGCGACACTTTCGCTGTGGGTTCTACGGTCACCCTCTACGGCGAGCAATGAAGCGAGTAATTGTGAACAGATAAATGGTCTTGCAACGAAGATCTAAATGCGCTTAAATTGAATCGATATTTCTGAGCGACATGCCCCCGCTCTGGCGGGACAAGCAATGGCTCAAACCAGCAATGGTTTGGGCCATTTTTTTGGAATCGAGGGGCCGAGGAATGCCCGATGTGAACGAAAGATTGCAGGAGCTTCTCTTTTGGAAAGCGGGCCTGACCGTGGAGCTTGAACAACTCAAAGAAGGGGTGATCAACTTCAAACTGTTCAAGGCGCGAGGAGAAAAATTCTTCGATCGATTCGAGGGTATTGCGGACGCCGATGCCAAGCGCGTGAAACGAGTCATGGTGCGGAACAGCATCATAGTAGCGGCGCTGGCCGTCTTGTTGGCTTGGCCGGTCACCCGGGCATGGCAAATCTGCAGCGATGTGATCGAGATTGTGGACGAGTGGCATCAAGACCATCAGACGATCAACTCAAACAAAAACCCTGACGCGTTGCCGGCATTCGCACCATCGGCCGTTCCTATCGATCCCGTCGCCAAGGGAGGAAGTAAATGAACTTTCTCAAGCAAGTCTGGCTTTCGGTTCGCAGCAATCCATTCTTCGTGAGCGCGTACTCGATCTTTGTCGGCGCGCTTGCGACACAGATTCAGTCGGATTGTTCCTCTGGTCATCTTGACTGGAGCCTGAGCGGTTGGGAGCACATGGTGGAAGCGGCGGCATCGCTAACGATCTGGACGCTGGTCCATATCTACCTGCCAGCTCCGGGGACGCCGCCAAACGCTGCCAAATAAGGAGAAACGGATGAGTGTGCGCGCAAAGTTCGTTCTGAATTCCTACGAGACGTCGATGCAGCAAGGCGAGGAACTTCGCACCTTGAAGCTGAGCGCCGTGTACGACGGAAGTCCCGAGAACAAAGAATTCTTTAAGTGGACGCCAAGCGGGCAGATTTCGCTCGGAATCCTCAACAAAAAGGCGTGGGAACAATTCGAATTAGGCAAGGAATACTACGTCGATTTCACGAGCGCTACGCCTGCAAACAAATAGGAATCCGATGCTACCCGATGAAGACATCAAACGCAGCGACCTTCAAGCAGAGATAAAGAACGCTCTATCCAAGGGGACAAACAGCATGTTTCTGATCGGGCTACTGGTGATCGCAGAACGGATCGGTGTGGTGGAGATGCGACGCATTATTGGCCGAGCCAGCCGAGCGACCTACGATGCGGCGGAGGAGCAGGCCGAGCGGGAGTGCGCAACAAAACTGCCAAGATTTAAGACCCTGCTTCTTTTGGTCTCGCTCCTGCTTCCGTGCTGCGCTGCACGCGCGCAAACTTCGCTGCCAGCCCTGACCAAGTGGGAGGTAAACCTGGGATGGGACGCACCGGCGAGTTCGCCCGATCCAGTCGCAGGCTACGACGTGTTTCGGGCTCCGAGCGGAACGACGAGCTTTGCCGAGGTTAATACTTCGCTGCTTACGGCGACGACTTATAGTGATTTGACCCCGCAAAACGGCACTTACGAGTATTACGTTGACAGCGTTGACGCATCGGGCAATCTGAGTGCCCCATCAAATACGGCAACGGTTAGCATTCCAAATTTGCCGGCGGCAACAATCACCGGCGTAACTACGTGAGGGAATTATGAAACGGATTTTGCTTTCGCTCATCTTGGCCGGTCTTGTGCCGGCCTTCGCTTCCGCGCAATCGGCTCTGCCCACCCCGACAGCCTCGGGCACCAACATCACCGTCGGCTATCCAGCGGCCTGCACCGCGGCAGCGCCATGTACTCCTCAGCTCTGGCGCTGCACCGGCACCACGGCCACCTGCACAACCAGCTCGACAAACTGGAACCTGATTCCTTTGACTGTGACGGGCAACCAGACCGCTCTCACTGACACGACTGGGGTGAACGGGACGACATATCAGTACGTGGTGGTCATCACCCAGGGCAGCGACGTGGCCCCGGCGTCGAACGACTACGCGGGGACCCCAGAACCCCCTTTAGCCCCTGCCACAATTTCTGGTGCGACATCGTAAGGGCGTTCCAGGATCTGTGGGAGTGGTTCGTTGGCCTGTTTACGGGATAAGGGTTGCATCTGAAAGAGAAACGCGCTTAAAGTAAGACAACATCCACGAGCAACATGCCCTCCCTTCTTGGGAACAAGCAATGGCTCAAACCGGAAACGGTTTGAGCCGTTTCTGTTTTTGCCCGAAGAAGGTGAGCAATGGCGAAGTTGAACTACCGGCTGGGCCGCAAAGCCGTGAAGCATGATTCTCGTCGGTTGCTGCTGGCCAAGTATCTTCCTGCGGCCTTTCCCGCACCTCCTCCGTCGTGTGACTGGTCAAAGGACATTGCTCAGTTCGGGATGATGCTGAACGATACCTTGGGCGATTGCACGATTGCCGGTTGCGCTCATGCAGTACAGATTTGGACGGCCAACAGCACTAGCGAGATCACGCTGCCTGATTCCACCATCCTTGCTTACTACGAGCAATGGGACGGGTACGTGAGCGGCGATCCGTCCACCGATAACGGCGGCGTCGAACTCGATGTGTTGAACGATTGGCGGAAGTCCAGCTTCGCCGGTCACATTTTGACTGCCTATGCTGACCCGGATGTGACCAATGTCACCGAGATCAAGCAGGCCATCAATCTGTTTCTCGGCATTTACATCGGCATGAACGTGACTAACCAAGTGATGGAGAGCGCCGGGAATCCCGTGGTTGCTTGGGACCAGACCGGAGACACGTCCAGTGCGGGGGGGCACGCCGTCTATGTAGTTGGCTATGACGCCACTTATTTCTACTTCGTTTCTTGGGGCCAGGTTTACAAGATGACGCTGGCCTATTGGCAAGCCAACGTGGATGAGGCGCACGCTCTGATGTCTCCCGATCTGCTCGGTTCGAGCGGCTTGTCGGCATCAGGGTTCAACACATCGCAGTTGCTCGCGGACTTAGCGGCGATCCGATGAAGGGAGAAGAATGAACCGTAGAAACTTTTTGAAAGTATCGGCGGCGGGCGCGGTGCTGGCAACCGCACCGACGCTCGAAGGCTGCACAAGCTCGGAGGTAGTGAATGCCATCAACACCGTGCTCAAGGAAGCGGCTGCGGTATTGGCCGTCGCGGACCCGGGCGCAGCGTGGGAAAGCGAGCTTCAGCAGGCCATCGGCGCCTTGATGACAGCCGAACAGCAATGGCAGTCCGGCGGTGCCGTGCAGATCGTCGATGACGCTTTGAACGCGATCGTTGCAATCACGGCCGTTATTCCGCTGACTGCCGTTTACTCGCCGCTGATCGACGTCCTGGTAGCGGCGATCGAAGCCGTGCTCGCCTTGCTGCCGGCGGCAGTGAGCAGCGTGGCTACGAAACTGACACGGGAGCAAATGGAAAAATCGTCGGCCACGGGTAACTCGCACATCGGGCGTTACAAGATGAAGACGTACTGGGACCACCCGACAGTGTCGGGAAGATTCAAGTGCAACTGGAATGACGTGGCGAAAGCCAACAATCTCGACTACGCCGTTTTGAAGTAAAGGTTTGCGCGGCTGTGCTCTGAGCAACGAGGGAACCAACGGCCTGGTGCCACATTTCTCCTGCTGGGTGGGAATCCTGGCCAGCCGCGCAACATGAGAGTGATCCGATGAGATTTCGAAGAATGACGCTTTTGTCGGTCTTGCTGATAACCGGATGCGCGCCGTACAAGGTTTCTGTGTACGGAAAGAGCGGAACGGTTTATACAGCTCCCAGTCTTTGCGGCGCGCTGATTCAGTGCATGAACAGCACAGAGACCGCCTGCTATTATGATCGCACTCTTTACCGGGACGTCGATGGCAAAATTTTCGACGAGAGCGGCTGCAAGGAAGTGAAGAAATGAAGTTTCGATCTAGGAGAATCGATGTTGAGTTTTATTGAAGCGATCGCCCGCCAAGAAGGGTTCGGCGTTCCGGGCGCGATTCCCACCAGGGATGACAACCCTGGCGACATTATCTGGGGGCGATTCGCTCAGGCGGAAGGCGCAACCGAAGACGGTCGTTACGCGAAATGGACGACGGCGCAGGATGGCTTCAACGCGGAGCGCACGCTGCTCGTGGATGACTATCTTGGATTAACTGTGCGGCAGGCACTGAATAAGTGGGCGCCGGCTAGCGACGGTAACAACGTGAGCGCGTACGAAACCGATGTTTGTTCTTGGACGGGCATGGGCCCGAATGAGGTCCTGACATCAGCCAACATCGGCTAATCACACCGCTTTCCTCACATCGAATCGTACAGGGCTAGGTTGAATGCGGAACACAATGCCACGGTCGCTCAGGACCTTCTTCGACAGCGCGTCGCAGATTGTGTTCTTCTCGCGGGGGATCCAGATCACCCTGGCGCGGGCGCTGTGTTTGCCCCAGAGAGCCTTGGCCTTCTCGTAGTACGGTAAGTAGGCTCCGAAGTGCGCATCCCACTTACCAGAGATTTGTTTCACGACTAACAGAGAGTCTCCACGTAGGACGATCGGCCCTTGATACTTGATTGCCTCTTCGAGCGCCGCGATGAAGCCACAATATTCGGCCACGTTGTTGCTCATGCCTTTGCCTACGCCCACATACCCCCCACGCTGGCAGACTGGTTGTCCATCCACGTTGATGGCGATACCATACGCGCTGTGCCCGCCTGGGTTAATAGGCTCGGTGCAGCCATCGAACCATCCTTCGATTAAGGCGCGGCTTTTCGTGGGTTCGATCAAGTCTACGCAGGAGCACAATGGCATGAGGCAATGGCGCGTATGGCACATTGAAACTCGCGGCGGCAGCCCATTTTGTCTGTGCTCATCTTTCCAGTTCGAGTGTTCTACGTTGCCCTTGCAGTGATCCTTGGCAGCGTGCCCGCATCGCTCGCAATCCATAATTTTTCCTCTCTCAATTTCCATCATAACGATCCCTGTACTCTCCCCACTTCTCGGCGCAAATCCCGAACGATTGCAGGTGCTGCAATTCCCTCATTTTCCCAAGAAAGCAGAAATCCTCTCCCGTGTATTGTTTCTGCTCGCGAGTGCGATGCAGAAGAAGGATCACCTGTGCCGCCTGCTCAAAAGCGCTTGACCCAAGGATGTCCTCTATGTCTGGGTACCGGTTGAGATCGTTTGGCGGAGCGCGACGGATCTGCGCCAGGGCGATCGTGCGGCAATAATCGCGGGCGATATGTCGCAGCGTCTCGGCCTGCTTTGGTGCGGCCTCGATGATTCCACGAGTTTTTGGGACGATCAATAACTGTGCGTAATCGACAATGATCAAATCGGCCTTCCAGCGGCGCGCCGCAATCACGGCGCGGGAACGAAAGTCACTCACGGTTAGTTCGTGGGTGTCGTCAATAAAAATCGGCAGGTCCATCAGCTCTTCTTGTGAATCACGGATGGCTTGCCGCTGATCGCCCGTCAGGTAGCGCGGGTCGCGCATAGCGGAGACCGGAACCTGCGCAATCAAACGCCAGAGGCGAGGGAGCAACCTGTTCGACTTCATTTCCAGCGATTGGATGTGCACGCGAAGTCCTCGCCGCGCGTTTTTGAGAGCGATCTGTAAACTGCCTTCGGTTTTGCCACATCCAGGTCAACCGGCCAACAAGCAAAGCTCTCCGTCTGCCAGACCGGAAGTTACACGATCGATTTCGGGGGTCAGGAGATTAGCACCCAGAACGCAGTTTTGCGGACGATCGATTTCCCGCTGGAACTCATCCATGGCGGGAAGTAGGAGTTCGAGGATTGGCTTGCCGTGAGATGCCACACCAGAAACGACGTCCAAAATCTGCTCGGTTAAATCGGCGGCAATTGTCTCCGCGGTTTCAAACTGATCCGCTGCACGGGCGATCGCTGCCGACGAAATGCCCATCAGGCGTCGAGCTAGGGACTTGTCTCGGACGATGCGAATGTACTCCGCGATTACAGGGCGCCGGGGCAACCCCTCGGTGAGGGAGCAGAGATACGGCACACCGCCGATAGATTCGATCTCCTTGTTCCGAGCCAATTCCTGGGCAAGGGTTACGATGTCGATTGCGCGTCGGGCGTCATTTAGTTCGGCCATGCGCAAAAAAATCCGCCGGTTCGAATCCAGGCTAAAATCGTCCGGTTTCAGGATTTCCGCAGCCTCATAGTAGGCCGTATTATCCAGCAGGATTGCGCCGAGAATCGTCGTTTCAGCGTGGGCGTTCGCGGGTAGTCCGCAGTCCAAAATTAGGTCTGTCATTGTGACGCTCCTGGTTTCGACAGGATGTGCGGTTTCGGTTGGTGAAACGTGGTTTTGCCGAATAGGTTGGAGCTGTCTGCGACCGGAAACAACCCAGTGTAGCTCTTGAGTGTCGACTGGTCGAGCACGGCCGCCGGTGACTCACCTTGAGCCCGTAGTTTATCCAGCGACTTGACAGCCAGCTCAAGCGCGTGGCGAGTATTGGCCGCGCGTTTGCGCTTGCGCACCTCCAGCCAGGCGTCCCACTCAGCGCGGGGAACCCACTCCGGTAAGGCGAAACCAGCAGGCGCAGCCTGCGCTTGTTTTTGTTTTGAAGATGAAGATGAAGATGAAGAGGGCTGTGACAAGTGCGTCACATCAAGCGTGACATCTGCGTCACCATTTTCTTTACTTTTCAGCGATTTACGGTACTTATCCTGCCTTGCGCGCTGGTCTGCTCGCTGTTCTTCGTCGCGGACGAGCCGCCTGGAGAAGATAATGCCGTGCGCTGTGCGGGAATACACGCCGGAGGTTTCAAGCTCTTTAAGCAGACGGGAAGCCTCGTCGGTCGAACAGCCGGTCATCCGAGCGATCTGTTCGGGCGAGTAAGACTTGCCGTTCGATGCTTGCAGGTAGCCCCTGCGGTCGGATTCGAACATCATGCAGAGCACATCCATCCAGAGGCCGCGCGCCGCGACTGAGCACGAGCGCAAGGCAGGATCTTTCATCCAGTCGCCGGGGTAAAACTGGAACGCGGGCAACTTGGTCATTGTGCGGTTCCGTACAGCCGCACCCGAGTCGTATCGATCCCTTGCGCCAGAGTTTTTTGATAAATGGCGGAAGGGTGGGGTTTTTGGTGGATGCGCCCTCCTGGCGCTGGAGCGGGAAACGATGTCTTGATTGTTGCTGGAGTCAGCTTGTTCCAGTCAATTTGCAGGCGGTTGCCTTCGTGCACGAGGACGCCCTTGGCGATTAACTTATCCCGCCGGACGGCCAGATGTGGCGGAATAACTTCAAGCCAAGTCGATAGGATGCACTCGTGCCCCGGCGGTAATTCGATCCATTCGCCATTAGGCGATGGGCGTCCAGCGCAAAGAGCGGCGCATAAATAAGCTTTTGCGTGCGGGCCCAACGTGCTCGCCCACACAGTTGCGATTGCGTCGAGGGTATCTTTGGGCATAGCTGTCTCGGTCGAAGCCGCCCATCAGGACGAGAGGGGGGAACCACAGCTAGAGTTCCCCCTGACCTGTTGGAGTGGTTTCGCTGGTTGCGACACCAGCCTCTCTAATACGCCACTTATCCGATTTGGTGTCAACGATTCATTTAGGGTCGATCTGCTCAGCGCAACTGGTGCGTAAGTCATGCGCACCTTAATCCATGGTATGGACTGTCCCGGTCACATCTTCTGGTCTGTGAAAATGGAGAAATCGCCCGGAATGACAACCTCTTCGTCTGCTAAAGCCTTGCGCAAGTGTGTGGTCGTCCCAAAGTGCTTGTCGATGGTGGTCAAGATCTCATCTGCGCTCTTCGGTTTGCGTAAGTGGTAGGCCACCGGCTCCTGAGCCGCTGTCGAATTCTCCATGTCGTCGATCAGCTCAAGTACGACGCTTACCGGTGTACCCTGTTCGAGCAGATCCCGTACCTTCGCTAAGATGTAGAAGCTGCGAAAGAAACTTTGTTCGATGACCGGCGTTCCGCGCTGCAGGTAGTCGTCGATGTGTCCATTGGTTGCAATACTTCGAATTTCCGCGAGATTCATGTTTTCTCCAGCCGGGTCCCGCGACGTGGGTTGAAATGGTGCGGCGGCTCTCGTACCGCCGCGGCCGGTTACCAGCCGGCACGATCCGCAACGCCGCCATCCACCGAGGAGCAACATAAGCGGCGCGCGAAGGTGTCCTGGATTCAGTCCTTAACTCAAACCCGTGGAATTTCCAAATCCCAGGTCCAATTTCATCCTAGGGTACACTCCTTGAAAGGTCAACGACATTTTCGGTTGTCATACGATTGTTTCGTTTGCCGGCTGATTGGCTTTGTGGTACGGTAGGCGAATGGGAGCGCTCAAGAGCAAGCGATGCAGCAAAGGACACCTCCTCAAAGGCAAGAATCTCTACGTCTCCGAAGACGGTGCAACCAGGGAATGCCGGAAGTGCTCGATTGAACGTAGCCGGGAATGGCGCAAGCGCCAAAAGGAGATGTCGAGGTGACGGATGGCAAGGCAAGGTTCTCGGTTCCGTCCAGCGTAGCCAGGCGGCGCTACCAGACCGGTAGCCTGAAAGACGAGGGCTGGCGCTGGACCGCGCGCTGGCGCGAAGATGTCGTCCAGGCGGACGGCACGGTGAAGCGCGTCCGCAAGTGGGATGTTGTGGGCTTGAAAAAAGACTTTCCCACGAAGCGGCTTGCCCTGCGCGAGATGCATCGAATCGTCGGCCCGCTGAATTCCGCGAGCTACCGGCCGCGTACGTCAATGACCTTTGGGCAATTCGCGGAGAAGTGGATGAAGACTGTCATGGTGCATCACAAGCCATCTACGCAGCACGGCGAACGGGGGGTGATCCGAAATCATTTGACGCCGGCTTTTGGGGACGCCTCGCTTCGCAGCATCACTGCGGAAGTTCTCCAGGAGTGGGTATCCTCTCAGGGTGCGGCCGCAAATTCCGTCCGCAACCGCGTAACGACGCTCAAAGAAATGTGGAACACGGCGAAAGCGTGGGGCTACGTCGATCACAATCCGTTTGACAGTCTGCGAATACCGAAAATTGTGCGGGGGACGGCCTACTTTTACACTCTTGAAGAGACCCTAGCTATTCTGAATGCTGTCCCGGCGGGTTGGAAGCGATTGGCTGTGCGTGCACTCGCCGAAACGGGCATGAGGCCAGGCGAGTTGGCCGGGCTCAAGACGGGCAGCCTAGAGGGCCGCGTGTTGCGCGTCACCCAATCCATTTTCAAGGGGAAAGTCCAGACGACGAAGACCGACCAAGTAAGGCAGTTTGTGGTTTCACAGCCGCTGGCGGATGAGATCCGTGAACACATCGCGGATCGCCAAGGTTTTCTCTTCGCGACCCGCAGCGGGCGGCCAATCGATATGAAGCACTTCCTCAAGCGCGTCATGAATCCCGTACTGGACCGATTGGGAATCACGGCGAAGGTGAAGGCGCTCGGATTGAAGGCCGGCTGTTATCCTTTTAGGCACGGCAACATCACGGCGCTTGAGCGCCATGGGGTGCCTCTGAAGATCATCCAGCAGCGGGTCGGGCATTCGGCAGGTTCCGACATCACGCAGCAGCACTATCTGCATGCAGTCGAGGCAGACGACGTGGCCGCGGCGGATATGTTGGGCAAGTTGCTTGCCCTCGACGGCGATACGGTGCAATAAGGCGCCCGGGGGTATCCGCCAAAGAAGAGGTATGGGCCAGCGTGACCTCTTCCAGATGCTCGATGACGCAAACAAAGAGACCGTAATGGAGAACGAGGTCGTTTTGATTGAAGCACGGGCAGTCCTCACGCGGGAGACTGCTGCTGAGGATTTTACCCGCCTGTTCGAACGGACGCTGAAATCTGTGCGCGCCGGAGTCAGTGATCACGAAGCCGGCGACGCCGAGGCAGAACTCTTCCAAGCAATCGTCAACGCAACGACGAAGTACGCGCTCTTGGTTTCCGGCAACGGAAAACCCAACTAATCCGCGCCTGCGAGTTCGGAAAATCCCCGCAGAGTATCACGTCCACCTCAACGTCCAACTGGTAGCCTCACGTAAACTTGAGTTATGCCGAAGTATACTGTAGGTGCATTGTTATGTATAAGTTGTAGCCGAAGTGCTTCGCGTCCAACTCACGGCCAAACTTTGGCCTTGTTGGACCGTAAATTAGCCATCTGAGTTTTTTATCTCGTTACCGGTCAATGAGATAGTACGCATATACGTCAAGTGACTGAGGCTCTCCATTACGCCTATAATGCGTTTGAAATCAATAATTTAGAAATCTTCTCTCCCATTTCACGTCCAAACTTCGCTTTTTGTTGCTGGAGCGCGGTTGCAACGAGCCTGCAGTGCACTGAGTAAGTGCAACAGCCGCGAGGAAGAGCGACGAGAGTCGCATTTGAGTGCACCGAGCAGGTGCAACCTGGTATGGACGAGCAAGAAGTCCTTGCGGTTCCGTCGCAATGAATTCCGAGTGCGCTGAACAGGCGCAACTCCTGGATTCGGGAGATGCGGGGCCACCGGCCCCGCTACCACGAATGAGGTATTGGCACATCAGCGCCTCGTTGGCTATCCTGTTTGCCTTCCCTTCGCGTCCGGCGTAATTCGTCCTCAACCTTTTCACAGGTGCACCGCACCGGTTTCACACTTGGGGAGAACTGCGGTGTGCTGCACGCAAAAAACGAAAGCACGGACAGCAAGCAAGGTCTGTGCGGTCCTTGTGGTCTTCGGATTCCTCGTCGCCATCCTCGATTCACGCCTTCATCCTGGCCATCGGTTCTACGCCAACGCCGGTCATTGGTTAGAGCTGGTTTTCGCATGCGGCGCGGTCGTATTTTCGCTGTTTCCAATTGGTCCCGCAGCGGCAAGACCTGTGCTGGTAGCCATGGGAAGCCACCCAGTTCAGGACACCGGCCAGGACACCGAATCTGCACCGCAGTGGCCCAAGGAGAGCGAGGCAGACGCGGCGGAACGGATGAAGCTCACGCCAAAGCTCGCTGATGGCCGGTTTTCGGTGGCAGCTCCGGGTGGCGACGTGCCATTGGGCAGCCCGCTTGATCTCGATCTGACGTTTACGTCAGGGGACTTGGTCGCCCTGAGTGCTTACCAACGCAATCAGCACGGCTTTCTAACGGAAACCCCGGGGTTTCCGAAGCTGGTCCGCGAAGAAGGTGAAACGAAGACGCTTGAAGTAATTCCTCTGCAGTTGGGGCCTGTGGATTTAGAAATTGGAGCGGTTTACTCTGATAACGCTCTCGCCAGGCAGACGCTTCACCTCAACGTGGTGCCGTCCGCGAAGGGACTGAAGAAATTTGGCCTCAACCAAGGATCTCATTTCGAAACCATGGTAGTAGGTGTTGAAGGACACGAACAGATCTGGCTCTATCCTCAAGTTACCTATGCTGATGTGCCGTATCCGATCAACCTCGAAGATTCCACGGCGGTCAAGCTTACCGTTGAGCAGGACGACGCCGATCCGGTCATCAAGGTCAACCCCAACGGAAAGGTGCATGCGCTGCGCGAGGGAACAGCGGTGATCATCGCCGACTACGCTGGCGTTATCGACAGAGATAAGGTCACAGTCTACAGCAAGGACGACGCTCCGGGATGGATGGGATCGATGCAGTAGCGCCTAATTAGCTGGGGCGAATGAACCGGGCTGCGAAAGCAGCCCGGTTTTTTGTTTATCTTGTCGCTTCGGATTGACCAGCGCATACCCCAAAAGGGTTGGTGCCTGCCGTGATTCTTCCCTCAAAGTAGTATTTGCTGGAATGCCGCTCGGTGAGAGGCTCACGCCAGAGGCGGTATGCGGCGCGGTCGGCTGGAAATTTCGGTACAGCTCACCAGGGCGGAACTGCGATTTCTCTGCCGGGCGCTAAGCGAGGCTGCCGACGCTGGCTTGATCAGTCGCAACAAAGCGACGCGACGCATCGGTCGGCTGACGATGCTCGCTCTCCAAGCCGAGGATGCTCAGCAGTCGTCAGAGGAGGTTCGCAAACGAATCAGCGAAAGGACGTTGGCCGGCTTGGAGCGGCAGCGGGAAACAGGTCAGCCGGGGCCAGCCGGTTTCTTTGGACCAGGGCGCCCACGGGCCAAGATTGACGCCGCGAGAGCCTCGGCCTTGCGCGATCGGGGACTTTCGTACACAGAGATCGCCGAGCTGATCGGCGTTTCCCGGTCGACGATCGCGCGGCATTTCAAACGAGAGGCTGATGTGCCGCAGGAGAAGGTTCTCAACGGGGTTTGAGTGCCGCCGCAATCTTCCCGCATCGCTTTCCAACATGAAACCATCGCCGGCCCCATTCCGCAACTCGTTGCGGTGATCGCGTGCGGAGATCTGCTGTGGCTGTTCGTGACGGCTAAGTCCACGATCTGGATTTTCGGTTCAATTAGGTACACTGGCGACCTATTGCGACCTTATCGGACCTGCAAAGTCTGCGCGTTGCGCCGCAATCGGGCGTGTGCTATCGGTAACAGATGCACAAGGGTCAGCACCCACGGAAGCACACGCCGCGCACACCGATGACCACGGAACTCCGCGCGAACATCGCCCTTGAGCTGGCGGCTGAATGTCTGCTAAATGCCGTGGGGTCGTTTCCGTTCCGGGACGATCCGAAATTCCGTGACCGGATCCGCGCCCTGGTGATCCAAGATTGGCTCGATCAAGACATCGAGTACCTAGAGCCGGGGGGTAGTGTTCCCCTTTCCGTGGACAACGTCTTCGACCAACCCGTTTTCGGGCGCCTCCTTAAGTTGATTTTCGAGTTCGCTTGGGAGGCCGGCCGCGCTTAGGCAGGAAGTTAGCCGGCAGGGGCACGCGTTTGATTTCGGCGGTGCCAGTGACTCCTCTCGCTTCTAGGAGATAACCGACGGCCGTAGTAATCCATTGGCGCTGCTCGGCCGAAGTGTCCAGCCGGGTTCGGCGCAAAAGATAGATGCCCGTGGTGACCCAGGTCTGCATGGCTTCACGGGCATCGATCCGCGATGTGCCTTTTTTGCTCTGAGTGCGGGCTCTCATGATTTGGGTGCCGACGCTGGCAGCCCATTTCTCCAGAGTTTTCGGATCATTCGATTTTGGGGCTGGTAGTTGCTTGACGGCGCTCAGCACACGTTTGGTTTCGACGCCCGCGCTTGTTTGGATGCCGCGCTGAGCCAAGTATTGCATGGCCTCGTCGCTGATGGCACCTCTCAACTCGCGATACCGCTTCAGGTAGTTGAACGCAGTAGTAGCGCTGTGCGGGAAGACAGTCGAAGCCCAGGCCGTGAAGTTCATGGGCTTGCCTTCAAGGTAGTCATGGATTTGGCTAATCTCGATACAGCCTTGGATCTGTCTCAGTCCGGATTGGCGAAAGTTTTGCACAGCGGCACCGGTATGTTCGAGTAGCCAATCCTGCTGGTTGCGGCTCAAGCTGGCCCATCCCGCAGTGTTTTGTAATCCAGGTACGAAAATCTCTATTTCTTTTGGCATTTTCCCCTCGGTTAGTATGCGCAGCATACCATCGTATACTAACGTATCTAAAAATAGAGGAAAGGTCAACCCTCAAACAACCGTTGACACGAACCAGCAACCGGTCAATACTCCGATCAACCGAGGGAGAGAGGAAGTAGACCGTTGTCACAGAAAACAAATCCGACCCATGCGGAGGCGGCCGTCGCCAAGTCGGTCCTGGTGAAAATCAACGCCAAACAATATGAGCAGGTGAGAGGGTTAGCGCGCCAGACTGGGCGCACGGCGATCTCGCTCTACACGGAGCTGCTGGAGTTCGGGTTGGCTTGCCGGGCCCCGATTATTCAGCAACGCTGGGACGAGGATCGGCGGGCTCTTGCCCCAAAAAACTAGACTCAAAGCCTTGGAATTGCCGGGGGGCTGAGGCTCCAGCGCTCTGCTCGATTTGCTTTGAGAGTTCGAGGGCCTCGCTGATTTCGCTCAGGTGAGTAAGGAAGAGCGAACGCAGCTCTTCGAAGTTCTGTGACCGAGCGACGAGCGGGGTCAGCCGCCGCACTGCTTCGGCGAGGAAGCCAGTCAAGGTGAGGCGGTTGGTGACGTCACTGACGATCAGCCGGACGGCCTGCGCCGGTTCTTCGATGCCGTGATCTTTGGCCCAGGTTTCGACTCCTAGCTGGATCGTATCCCGATCCGCGTGGGTTAGCTTCAGCTTCCAGACACAGGTGTCGTCGCCGGTTGTTAGTTCCTGCTTCAGCTTTCTTGCCGAGGTGCCTTGCACGCGCTCCAGCATCTCGGGATCGCTACGCACTGCGGGATCTTGACGCGACAGAACTTCCGCAGCCTCAAGCGAGGGCAGTGCGAAGAACTGCTCCCGGCTCAGGTGCGACAATCGTTCCGCGATGCCGACCACCTTAAACCAGTTAGTCCGGCTGATGACGCGCTTAAGTTTTGTTTCCCAGTAGGCGCTTTCGCTACGGAACCCCAACAGGCGGAATCCGCCGAGCCGGCGTAGAGTCGCGCACTCCCAAGCGACGATGAAAGTCACGCGTCGTTTTGCTTCGATTCGGATGCTGTCGTATTGGGCGATTCCTTCGTCGACCTGCCGGTCAGCCTCTCTGACGGTGTCGAGCCGGGCGGGATCGTGAAGAAAGTCCAGATTCTGGACTAGGAATGGAGCGGCCATTTTGTTTTCCTCGGTGCAAGAATGAAGCCCGCAATTTATCTAGCATATTATTATCGCGAAAGTTTCACCACCCGTTTTTGAACCGCATCCGCGCAGAATTGAAAAATGTGAATCGAAGGGGAGTTCTTCATGACCCAAGCCAAACGTGGACGGCCGCGGAGCGCTTCGAAGACTGGGCCCGTAAGTTATCGTTCCCGAACCAAGCTGACGCCGGAAATCGTTATCCAGATTCGCCGGCTGGCTTCCGAAGGCGTTTACCAGCATGTCATCGCCGACCAGTTCGGTGTTTGTCAGGCCACGGTGTACGAGGTCGTTCGGCGCCGGTCGTGGAAAAGCGTGCTGGACGCCAAGTGAAAGCCCCGTATGGCTCAAAATACCCCTTTTTTTTGAGACGCTCAAAATACCCCTTTTTGAGACGGGACGAGAATATCCCTATATAGATACGGTGTCAAGGAAATTAGGAAATGATGGGGGTTAGCGAAGGGTTGGCCGCAACCGCTTATTTTTTTGGAGTTGGAGGCTTCGGCTTGCGCGCTTTGACGCCGTGGGCACGGCGCCAGCTCTCCGTGGCGGCTGCCTTGCACTTCTTGCAGTAGTGATGGCCGGTATTCTGGTTGACGCCGCAGTTCTCGGTACGCTCAAACACCTCGGGAGACACCTCGGTGAGGAGTCGATGCCCGCGAGCGCAGAACAGCGGTCTTCGGCGTGAGTCCATACAGGGATAATATCATTATAAGGATGCACGCACAAGTGCGCAGAAAGGTCGAAAGGGGTCGTCGAGGTCTTCGGGGGGGGCGGTTTGAACCTGGTGAGCGGCGTGATTCGCGAATGCTATCGGGGAGCTAAGGAATCGGCGGGGGTTAGAGATCTGGAGTGCGGCTTCAGAAAAATTTTGCAGCTCTGATACCTTGGTCCCATTGGGCAGGAGCGATGACTGCTAGATCAACGTGCAGACTATCGCGCAGAGGACAGAGAAAACGGGATTGAATCCTTGCGCGCGCGCTGCGATGTAATAGCCAAAAAGTTCACTCATTGTTTGTTTCTCCCGTGACGCACGAAGGGGTGCGCCTCGCGACGCACCCCCGAGTGGTTGGATTCCTTACCCAATCCGCCAGCCGATTGCGAGGCTAGTCGCTACGGCGCAGGTCCAAGCGATGCCTTGGATCAGTGCCGGCCGCTTGCGAAGCTTCGCCAGGGTCATCGCCATCAGACTCAGCGCGAAGCCGGTTTCGAGAATTACATTCGCGTTCATGGTTTAGTTTTCCTCTCCTCGGTAGATTTGCCCGTTCACTTGGACAGCCAGGCCGGTAGCGACCGCGCCGTCCGCGATGTCCTGCGTCATGCGCGTATCGTCGCTATAGACAAAGCCGGTACAATCAGTACCTTCAACGTGCGCAATCATCCAATTGCGCCCGCTGTGCGTGCGGCCCGCGATCGAATAGAATCCCTTGCCGTGAATTTCGAGATCGGGTCCTGCCATGCTTCTCCTCTCTGTGACTACTGCGACCGCGCGCACTGTCGCGCGGTTTCGTCCTTGTCAAAGGGACTCATCAGGCAGTCGCCAACTGGGGAATGAAGTGCGCGCGGTCCAGCTCGACGTTCCGAATCTCGACAATGGCTTGATTTACCTGCAGTTTGGCCCAGTCCTCGGGAGTGATTGTCTTGCCGTGCTCCCAAGGTTTGGCGCACCCGCAAGCTTGCGTCGCCACAAAGTCAAAGTCGCGGTTATCTAAGCTGAGATACCCGCTTTGCATCAGCTTGACGCGCTGTCCAGCGTTCAGATGGAACGCTTGGCCCATGCTGTCGATCACGTCTTCCATCGTTTTCGCCAGAAACAAACCGTCATCGGGATTGTGATCCGATCCCGATTCCCCGATGAAATGAAGCGCTTTTGCCTGCATGATCCGTATTCCTCCCTTTGCGGTGATTTGACTACCCTCTGAATGTATCCTTATATGGATACATAAGTCAAGAGGAAAGTGAGCATCAAAAGCGTTTTTCCGCTGCGCGGTAACCGGAATTCGCGGAAGGGCTCATACTGTGACATAAGGTGACGCGGAGATGCTAGGAGAAGGGCCGGATTCGCAGGGGATGAAGTCGGAATCTTGTTTTTTGCAGTGGCTTCGCGCGCGAGTTTTGGCCGGAGAGACTCAGGCAGTAGTAGGCGCTTCCCTGGGGGTCTGTCGCACGCTGGTGGGCCAATGGTTGAGCGGAAGGTCGCATCCCAGCCGCACTGTGTTGATTCTTGGCGAGATGTTGGCAAAGCGGGACGTAGGCGAGTGGCCTATCGAGCCTGACGTAAACGATCACAGCTCTACCTAACCCGTTCATTTCCAGATGGCTGCTAAACACTCCATGAATAATGCGTCCAACTGCGCGTCCAACTGCGCTTTGGACCGCGCGAAATTCCAAGCTTTGGAGTTGGCCGCCCGTGAGCAACGCCGACCCAGCCAAGAACTTCGCAACTTGTCCGGCACGGCCGGCTGCGATGGCT
>CAVSAW010000002.1:0-177596 GCA_963725945.1 uncultured Acidobacteriota bacterium
GGGCAGAACAAGGCGACTGTACTCGTCAATCGCATCAACCTCTTCTGGGGAACAAACTGGAAGGCCGAGCCGAGAAACTTCGACGAGCGGACCTTCGAGAGAATTCAGGACACCTCGATCGATTTCCTCATCGGCTGTGTGGACAGCCGCGCGGCGCGCAGCACATCGCGCGGTCGCTCGTCAAATCAAACAACCGTACCGCCTATTGGCTCGATCTTGGCAACAACGCCGCAAGCGGCCAGTTCGTGCTTGGCCAGCCGTGGAATGCGCGCAACCGGCGTTCGGCGGAAAGGCTGCGCACGGTGAACGAGTTGTATCCGGAGATCGCCGACGTCAAGGCCGGCGAAGACCCGCTTCCGAGTTGCTCGGCTGTCGAGGCTCTCGAACGCCAGGAGCCGTTTATCAATCAGACGCTCGCCGCAAGTGCTCTGACGATGCTTGCGCGCCTCTTACGTTACGGAAAGATCGCGCACCACGGCGGCTTCTTCAATGCTGCGACGGGCAAGGTAACAGCACTGCCTGTCGATCCTGAACTCTGGCGGAAGACCCGCCTTCGCAACCGGAAGATGCAAGCAAAACTGCCGACTCGATGAATCCCACCGGGAAATCGAAAACTTTTACTCAATACACGAGGAGGAACTCTATGTTCAAAGAGCTTGTTCCCATCCTGCGCAATCGCGCCGTGCTCATGACGGCGACTGCGCTCGACGACGATCAGATTCGCGTCAATGTCGTTCCCAAGAAGATGAAGGACGGCGATCACGACGCCCTCACCACGCCGTTGAGCGTCACAGGCACGGCCGAAGAACTGGACACGCAACTCGCGGCCACCCTGGTTGGCTTTGTGGCGTCGCATCTTCAGATGAAGAATGCTCTCGAAAAGGCGAAGGCCGATATGGACGCCGCCACCAAGGCTGCGCAAGCCGAGGCGCGCGCCAAATCGAAGACGCCAACCAGCAAGACGCCAGTGAAAGTCGAACCCGCACCGGCCGCTGTTGCCGCTCAGTCACCCGAACCAGCAAAACCAGTTCCCGCCAAGCCCGCTTCGCTCTTCGACGTTCCCGCGCCTGTCGAGGACGAAGACGATTCCACCAGCGACGAAGGCTACACCAGCGAACCCGAAGAGAGCGAAGAACTGGACGAGGCCGCCTGATTGCCGTCGGCGGCCGCAGTCCTGGCGTTTTATCCACACCTTCTCCACAACCGCGCACCCAAGAGAGGACCTGTCGGGCGGGCTTGCTCCTACGCGCAGCTTGCCATGTAACCAATTAAGATTGTGTGGTTTATAGGTATTCTGGCTCAGCTCTACAACGGCTTAGCGTGGAAGGATCGCCGCCAGGATTCCTCACTTGGAGCAGCGGCATGGACTTTCGTCATATATTCGCCTATCCTCTTTTTATGTTCCAGGGACCCTCAACGCGGAAGACCTTTGTTGTGGCTTGCAAGAAATGCCTCCGGGACGTCCCGACCGGCGTGGCCGAGTTCCCGTTCCAATCCATCATTGTGGAGTGCGCGTTGTGCGGCGAAAAGCGCCGCTATCTGCCGTCAGAGGTGTTCCTTGGGCGGGCCGATCAACTGGTGGCGCGCCAGAAGCGGGCCGGGGGGAGCTGATGTTCGATCCCGACGCCAACATGACCCGCATCAACCGGGGAATGGCGTACCTGATATCCGGAATCGGCGGCAGATCGATGAACAGTCGCCGACATAACGGTATTAATCTGATCACTCGGGAGAATCGAGAGCCTTCCCCGGTCCCTAAATGCGAGGGCCCAGGGGCACCCTCATTTGTGGTTTGAAAAGATCGTCGGAGCCGGGGCCACCAGCCTCAAGTGCCTCTAATGCGTCGAGTTCTATAGGCCCTAAAACTTCTGGCTCAGAAGCTCTGTTGTTTGTCAGCTTCTCATAAATCGACGGCTGGAGTTCGCTCGTTGTCCCGTCGTTGAGGCACTGCTGTCTATCGCGTGCAGCGTAGGCTAACATATCCGCCGCTTGGACTAGGGGATACCCAATATCATCCACAAAGCACAGGGACTTAATATTCCGACCTATCGCCTGATCACGCCCATACTTAATCTCATTTACCCATTTATGGAAGCGCAAAGATTCTTCATGGTTGTCATCTAAGACAATACCGACTTCCGGGTCCTCGCCTTGGCTAATCCTCATCGTCATCCAATGCAAAATTGTGCGTTGAAGAGCAAAGCGAACAGCGTCTTCGTTGAACCCCTTCGCAATTTTCTTACACCGCCCTCCCCTGAAATAATCAGCGTTGACCACGCAACCCATCGCAACAAGCGGCCAAATCCCACTCCTAGCCTCAGAACTGCCCTTCACCCACGAAGCAAAGCAATCAAGTTCTTGGTCGCGCCACTGTTCCCAATCTGCGGCCTTAGACTTTCTGATACCAGCCCAACTGCTCGATTTCTTTGGGAGCGGGTTTCCACTAAATATCTCTCTCATGTGAATGGGAGGGATTTCGTGTGCCCGAAGGAAAGCGGACCATTGCGCACTGAACGGATGAATTCCGAAGTGAGAGAGCCTGTATCCGGCAACAGCAACCCAGTCGCTGTTCCCGGCCGAACCGCTCTCGTCGCAATAGAAATAAATCACATAATCACCCAACCACGGTTCGGGCAAATCGTATTCCCAATCCACTCATATGCACCCTCAGATTTCACTATTGTGCATGAATTGGGACCATTGGGGATCTGCCTGGTAGCTATGGAGCTTTGACACGTAGAAGCCGTGATCGTTTTTGTACACTTTGACTTCCGCGTCGCATTTGGGGAAGGTGCAACGCCCGGTCATATTCGTTTGGTCAATTTGATCGACGTAACCGTCGCAGCCATAACCCTTACAAGGAGGTTGTATTGGCTTTTTCACGATGCAGATCCTTTCGGGTTAAGTGATTAGAGCTTTCGCTCTGGTGCGACCGCCTTCTTAGCGGCTTGGCTTCGCCGCCAATCTCTACTTTAGGCTTTTTAAGGCCGATTTTGAAGGCTGGTCGCCATAACACTAAGTGCGGTGTAGAGTATGGGCGGCAGGTAGCCACGATCCCGGCGATCAATTCACACCCTGCTGAGGGTGCGTCTTTTCCAAACAAGTATCTGGGCTGAGGGCGTGACGGTCGGGTCATTCACAGCAATGCGAGTAATGACACCAAGGCAATCACAAAACATAAAGAACCCCAACCACGATGCTTGGTGATAAAAAGCGCGATTCCCGCCAGCGTAAAAATCGTAAAGACCATCATGCAAAACTCTCCGATAGTGCTACACGCAAACGGTCAATCAGGAAGCGGGAGTTGGCCCTTTTGTGTTCTCTCAGAAGCCCATTGCGCCCTCTCGTTTCTCTTGTCTTCGATCTCTTTGGCTCCCTCAAGTTCCTTGTAGCGCCGATCAATCTGCTCAAACATTTCATGCAGTTGATCTGATAGGAAGACTCCTGACATAGCAATCTCGTTCAGGGAGCGCATAACCGACTTTCGCGCTTCCTCTCTAACGCTACATTGCAGCCGCTCAAGGTCCACGCACAGGCCGACGAGGCTGAGACACGGGTCGGGCGGGTCTCTTTGATATTCGGGGAGAACGAATTTGTCGAGCCGTTCCTCAATATAGCTAAAGTCCCAAATTGTTGAAGAGCGCGCCTTGCCCTCGTCTAGGGGAAGCGATTGCTCTGGGATGTAGCCCGATTCCCCTTCTTTGGCAAACCTCGCCGTCGCCGCGTTTGTTCGCAACTCACGCAGATCGCCTTCAATCTGCTGAAGTCGTCGCATACATTCAAGTTGGTAAGGCACATTTTTCAGGCGTCGGCGAAGTTCATCATTTGTGTTGATTGCCGACAACTCTTCCAGCTTTTCCTCAATCGCGGTGAGCCTCTCCAGCAATTCATCGTGGGCTTCCTTCAATCTTCTACCTCCCGTCGTCTCATCCTAATTGAGGGTGCGCCGTCCTTCCCGCGCTCTTTGCGGGAAGGGTGGGATCGCGAATCGTTCGGATTCCGAATCCGTCCCCGGAAACGCCCTTGTCGCCGTGAATGCCCCTAAACTGAAGCCAAATCCCCAATCCCCTCCTCAAATCCCGAACAGCACCGAAAATCGACCCATCCGCCGCGCTCCGGCTCCAGCCCTATCAAAATCCCCGTCCGATTTGCAGATCATTACCTGCCCTCGGCGCACAATTGAAATGGGTGAGAACAGATGGCTCCGCTTCAACATGTCAGGGATGTCCCCGGTTCAATATGCCAGGCATCTCCCCGGTTCTTACCCCGAAAAGGGTACCCCCCACCCCCCCTGTTTATTTTTGGTTTCCACAAAATCCTTGCAGATTTTATCCGCAAGATCTGATCCGCATCCTCGCCCGGCCAGCCAACGCGTCAACCCTTCCGGCGGGAAGCCCGGCGGACCCACCCCCACTTGTTTATTTTGTTTTCCACAGAAAACCTTGCAGATAATTACAGCGAAATAGGAACGAACCCATCCTCAGCCAAACATGAGGCAGGTCGGCGTTCCTTCAGATTGTGAGGGAATTCAGGCGGTCAGGCGTTCCAGCTGATCGGGCTTGACGATCGTCATGCTTGAGCCCTTGATCGTGATCCACTCGTCGCGGCGAAACTGATTCAGCAGCCTCGTTACGGTCTCGCGAGAGGTTCCCGCCATGTTGGCGATCTCCTCATGCGTAAGCGCCATCGTGAATCGAATCTCCGGCTTGCCATTGGCGGACGAGCGGCCCCAATCAAGAAGCAGCCGCGCAAGTCGTCCCGCAGCTGAGCCGGAAAGTGCCAGCCGCTTGGCATCGTGAAACACTGTAAGATACTCGCCCGAAAGAGATTGCGCGGCGTGCATGCTGGCGATTCCGTGCCGCCCGAGAAAATCTACAAATTCCTGCTTGCGCACCGTCTTTACCTGGCAAGGTTCAATCGCTTCGGCCGTCACTTCATGAGGAACATTGGCCAGCACTGCACTCAGGCCCATCACATCGCCCGGACCGGCAATCTTTAGAATCATGGTCTTGCCGTCACGGGAGGTCGAGGAGATCTTGACTTGGCCAAAACAGATGATAAAAACGTTCCGCGCCGCATCGCCCTCTGAGAACAGCTTGGCGCCGCGTGCATGGCTCATCATGATGCCGATGCCATCGTATTCCCGCAAAGCGTCAGGCGTGAGATTGCAAAACATCCGCAGATGGCGGTGCTCGCAGTTGAGACAATCTTCCGGAGGGTGATGGGAGTGCAAACCAGCCATACTTGTCTCGAGAGTCAAGTTGAAGTATAGCGTATTTTGTCAGGGTGTATCGGCAGGATCTTCCATCCGCTCACACTTTGGAGAGTACCGATGAGCACACCAGCAAAATTTGAAGTCAACCACTTACGTCTTTAGGCTCATGCTGTCGAAGCGCCATTCCCACGGTGCCTGATTCCCGCCATCCGCGTCAGGCAGCACGCGTTATAGGCTCGCGAAACCTCGCGGGCCTGCTCCTCCAAAAGCTGCATCCTTAGCGGCGGATGCGCCTTGAAAGCCTGCTGGAGCGACTCGTGGGGCAACAGAAGCAGCGAGCCGGAAGTCTGTGCCGTAAGCGTATACGTGTGACGTCCGTCTCCCAGCGCGGCCGCTAGCTCCACCACTTCTCCCGCTCGCACCGGTCCCAGCGTGAGCCGCGAATTCAGCCGCTCCGCCCGGCGCAACAGCAACCCGGAGATCACCACGTAGAGTCCGCGGCAAAGCGCGCCCTGGGGAAAAATCCTCTCGCTGGCTGAGAATTCGGCGTACTGTGCAGACGCATTGAGCAGATTTCCGATTGCCGGCGGACAGGCCAGCAATTCGGCTAGCGGACGGGCTGTCGCTTCAGCATGCCCGAATCGTGCCTCTGGTTGCATGGTTCCATCTCCCCTTGCCTCCGCCGGATTCCCGGTCCTGCGACGGGTCGCCAAGGCTTCCCAACCGCCGGCCGTCCCTCGACGGGTGCTACTGCTACTGCGGACTTGCGATGAACCAGATCCCATACTCGGCAAACCTCGCCAATTGCAACAAGTCCAATAAATGGCGAGGCAGGCGACGGTACGGTGCTGCGCCGGCCTGACTGCCCGTTGGTTCGATTTGGCTGCTCCTGTGCGCTCAACGCGTTATTTGACTGCTGTGGGAATACAAGTTTCTCGCTGTGTCGAAGCGGGCGCTGTGTCCGGCGGCACACACAGTACGGGAACCCGCGAACGAACCAACAGCGAGAAGGCTGTGCCGTGCGGCCCCGGCGTCTCGCTGGCCCGTTTCACTCCAACCACCAGGATGCTGGGGCGATATTGCTCGATCGCGCTTGCGATTGCCTCTTCCGGCCGCCCGTCCTTGACGATGCAACGCACCGGGAACGGACCGCTTTCAAAAATTCCGAATGCCTCCAGCGTGCTTGCCACTGGATTGAGAAAGGCAATGGCTTCAGCTGCACTTCGCGCGTGCAGCACCAGCAACGTCCGCTGAAACGTCTCCGCCAGCGAGCGAGCCGTGGCGATCGCTGCCGCCGTGGCCTCGTTCTTCTCCATGGCTAACAGCACCGGACCACCCGGCGTGGGTCGAAATGGCCCCGCATTCCAGTCCGCCGCCACTGCCAAAACTGGGCACGATGCCAAACGAACCAGTTGCTCGGCAACGGCTCCAACCGCGACCGGCCCGGCCCCCTGCTTGCCCTCGGTCCCGATCACGATCAACCCCGCGTCGTATTGCCGAGCTACATCCACAAGCATCTGCGCAACGGCCCCCTGGCGAATCTCCGAGTGGCTGTGGATTCCTTCCCGGATCAGGTCGGCAGCCATTTGGTCCAGAACTGCGCGCGCTTCTTCCCCGAGCCCCTTGCGCACCCGCCCCGGTACCTCGTCCACAGCCGCGTAATCAAGCGGATCCAAACCGTGCGCCAGCACGATTCGCGCGCCATACCCCGATGCCAGTTTGCGGGCATACTCCAAAGCAGCTTCCGACCGGCCGTCCAAGTCTGTTGCAACAACGATGGTTTTCAAACCAATTGCAAAGCTCATGATCGCCTCCCAGGGTCATGCAGAGTGCGCGTCAATGAACGCCGGATGCCCTCTCCGTCGCTTCCCTTAATCTGGTCGCGGAGAGCTAAAGCTTGCTGGCACCGGCACTTCGAGGACGCGCTGGGGCAACGAAGATGTCACCCAGCCTTCCTGCGCATTGAATTCCGAGTCTGCGCTGCCAGTTGAAGGTCAAGCAGTGACACGATTCACCCCGCGCTGTGACTAGGATCACAAGAATTGGCGATCGCTAGGATTCGCTTCGATGCGTGGCTTTGCTGAGCCCTGGATCCTGTTGATCCTCGGTATACAGCTGCACGGCAAATCATGTAGCCTTTCCGCGTTATGAAAAACACCAGAAATCCTTCTGCACAATCGATTGTCTTCGCTCGCGCTACCTGCGTCCTTCCAGTCATGCTGGGTTGTCTGGCAATTGCGGCTTTGCAGGCAGCAGCACAAGGCCCCGCACCGGACTCTCCCGCAGTTGAGGCCCGAGCCCAAGCCCTTTTGGCCAAGCTCACTCTGGAGCAGAAGATCGAACTCATTGGTGGTATCGATGACATGTACACCCACGCGATGCCGGCCATCGATCTACCCCGTTTCAAGATGTCCGACGCTTCAGTGGGCGTACGGACTTGGGGGCCCACGACGGCATACGCCGGAGGTGTCGCCCTGGCAGCCACCTGGGACCCGACCTTTGCGCGTGAATTAGGCGAATCACTGGGCAGGGATGCCCGGGCTCGCAAAGTCAATTTCCTGCTGGGACCCGGGGTGAACATCGCGCGCTCGCCCGTCTCCGGCCGCAACTTTGAATACCTCTCGGAAGATCCGTTCCTCAACTCCGAGATGGTGGTCCCTTATATCGAAGGGGTTCAATCGCAGGGCGTTAGCGCCACCGTCAAGCATTACGCACTGAACAACCAGGAATACAACCGGCACAACGTGAACGTCGATGTTGATGAACGCACCATGCGCGAAATCTATCTACCGGCATTTGAGGCCGCTGTCACCAGAGGCCATGTTGACGCGGTAATGGATTCCTACAACCTGATCAACGGCGTGCACGCCACCCAGAATGATTTTCTAAATCTGAAGCTCCTGAAAGGAGAATGGGGCTTTAAAGGCGTACTGATGTCGGATTGGGACGCCACGTATGACGGCGTGGCGGCGGCGAACAACGGGCTGGACCTGGAAATGCCCAGCCCTCGATTCATGAATGCCCAAACCCTTCTGCCCGCCATCAAAGATGGCGCAGTCAAGGAATCCACCATTGACGACAAGGTTCTGCGCCTGCTGCGCCTGGAGTTGCGTTACGGTTTCACCGATCGCCCGCAGTTCGATCCGGCCGACTCGACTTATTCAGTTGCCGATCGGAAAATCGCGCTGCAAGGTGCGCTCGAAAGCATTACGCTGCTCAAGAATGACGGGCAGATTCTGCCGCTTGATCAATCAAAAATCAAGACGATCGCCGTAATCGGTCCCGACGCCTGGCCTGCGGTGCCGGGCGGTGGTGGCTCCTCCGAGGCCACCGCGTTCGACCCGGTCAGTATCGTCACTGGGATCGGAAATCTGCTCGGACCCAACGTCCATGTTCTCTATTCCCGCGGGTTGCCGGAGATCAACGAATTCTTCTGGCAGGCACGCTGGGATGGCGCCGTGAAGGAGGAAACATATCCCAGCAAGAACTTCACCGGTAAGGCCGAAGTCACCACGGTCGGAAACATTGCCCGGTACAAGCAGGAGTTTCAGGATGAATGGGGACCGGAAGACAACTCCCCGCGCAGCATCCGCTACACAACAACTTTCAAGGCCACCGGAGCGGGAAAGTACCTGGTCCTCGCAGCCGCAGCCGGCGGCGATTACTACAAAATCTTGGTGGACGGTAGAACTGTCCTCGCGCAGGTTCAAGTCGAAGGTCAGCATCCCGAATCCGCTTCACTCGACCTTGCAGCGGGACAGACCGTCAACGTCGTTGCCGAATATCTTCCGGGGAGTGTTGGGAATCGATTCAGCCTCGGAATCGCCAACGAGGCCGGGATCGTTTCGGATGAAGCGAAGAAGTTCGCATCGGTCGCAGACGTGGCCGTCGTGGCGGTCGGCTTCAACCCGTATACCGAGAGCGAAGGGCTCGACCGCACCTTTGGCTTACCCTGGGGGCAGGATGCTCTCATCGAAGCCGTGGCTGCGGCAAACCCTCACACGATCGTCACGCTCACGGGGGGCGGTGGCATGGACACACGCCGCTGGCTCGACAAGGTGCCGGCCTTGCTGCATACCTGGTATCCGGGGCAGGAAGGCGGAACGGCCGTTGCCGAGGTTCTGTTTGGCAAGCACGATCCTGAAGGCAGATTGCCGGTGAGCTTCGATCGCAACTGGGACGAGAATCCTTCGGCAAAGTATTACTACCCCATCAAGGGCGCCGACACCTCTCTTCATGTGACGGAGAATGGCAGACCGCCAGTGGACTATGTGATACCGCAAGTGAAATACGAGGACGGCCTAATGGTCGGCTACCGCTACTGGACGACCACCGGTCAGCATCCGCTGTATCCGTTCGGATTTGGGCTGAGCTACACCACATTCAGCTTCAGCAATCTGAGTGTTCCGTCGACGGCAGCCTCAGGCTCTGAAATCCCGATCAGTTTCGACGTAACCAATACGGGCGGCGTGGGGGGCGCAGAGGTGGCACAACTTTACGTTTCTGATCCTTCTGCAACCGTCAAACGGCCGGAGCGCGAACTGAAGGGATTTGAGAAGGTCCGCCTTGGCCCTGGTGAGACTAAGCATGTCACTCTCAATCTTGACGCCCGATCGTTCAGTTATTGGAACGAAGGCGCACACAAATGGGCCATCGATCCCGGCAAGTTCATTGTCCTGGTCGGAGACTCGAGCGAGAGCACTCCGTTGCATGCGGAGCTGACACTGAAATAGCAAATCCCGAATCCAGCACCAAAGCGAAGAAGCCCCGCGGAATGCGGGGCTTCTTCTATTTAACAAGTATTCAACCCCCGGCGTTTTGTCCATAAATAGTCCTTCAATTGCCCGTTCAGACCGGCCACGGAAAGTGCTTTTCCCTCGACATGATTTCCGACCCCGTGATAAGTTGGCACAGGTTTTCGACTGGGCCAGACTTTCCATTCCCCGGAGGTCCCGCTTGCAAGACACCACCACTTCCTCTGCTTTCAGCCTCGAGTCTGCCGCGGCCACTTTGGCCGAGCCACGCAGCGATTTCGCTACGCCGTCCTACGCAGTCGCAGACACCGATCCCGAGACCTTCGCACAGCCAGTCACTCAACGTGAGCGCATCCCAACCATTGACGTCGTCCGCGGGGTTGCGCTGATGGGGATTCTGCTGATGAACATTGCCAGCTTCAGTGGTCCGCTCGAGATGTATATCAACCCGCTCATGGTCGGGAACCACCGGACATATAACCTGATTGCCTGGACACTTCGCTGGGTTCTGTTTGAGGGAAAGATGCGCGCCGCATTTTCCATGCTCTTTGGCGCTGGAGTCATCCTGTTGACCGATCGCGCTGAGCGCCGTGGAAACAAGAATGTCGCTGACGTCTTTCCTGCGCCGCAACATGTGGCTGGTGTTGTTCGGCATTCTCCACTTCTACTTCGTGTGGATGGGCGACATTCTTTATTACTACGGTCTGACTGCATTTCTGTTTCTTTATCCGTGCCGGAAGATGCGATTCAAGAACCTTCTGATCGCGGGGCTTGCAGTGCTGATCCTCGGTGTTGCCTCGGATGCCTATCAGGCGATCGATGGAAACCGCGTGCGCAACCAGGGACTTGCCGCCCAGACAATGGCCAACTCAGGTAAGAAGCTCACCACGGAACAACAGGATGCCTTGAAGAAGTGGACTGACACCGTGGACAGGCGGAAGAAGGAACATGACGAAGATTTGAAAGCTATGCGGGGCAGCTATCTCGACGCGTTGAAGTACCACGGTGAATGGGGGCCAAAGATCCAGGCCGATTTCTACTATATGTTCGGCTTCGCAGACGTTCTGGGCATGATGTTGATCGGCATGGGACTTTACCGGATGGGATTCCTTACCGGCGCACTGAGCTACAAGGTCTACGGATGGACGATCGCCGTCGGGTTCCTATTGAGTATTCCGATCAACGGCGCCCAAGCCTGGGGAGTGATCCGCGATAACTTCCTGCCGGAATCAAACTGGTGGATTCTTTACCAGATTGGCCGCCTGACCGGGGCCATCGCAAACGTAGCGCTGGTGGTGATTGTCGCGAAGGCCGGTCTGGTTCCATGGCTCACTCGACGCATTGGGGCCGTGGGTCAGACCGCGCTCAGCAACTATCTTTTCACCAGCATCAGTTGCACTTGCTCTTCAACGGATTCGGTTTTGGCCTCTACGGAAAGCTCGAGTATTACCAGCTTTACGCCGTGGTTGCATGCGTGTGGGCGCTGAACCTGATCCTGAGCCCCATCTGGCTCAGGTACTTTCAATTTGGCCCAATGGAGTGGGTGTGGCGCTCGCTGACTTATTGGAAGCGCCAGCCCATGAGGCGACGGTTGGAAGAAGAGCAGGCGCTGGCAGCTTGAGCCGAACCCCCGCCGCTTCGCAGCGGGATTCTAGTTGGACGCGGGCACTGGCAGACCTACTTCTGCTGCCGGCGGCAGCGTGTGCGTATCCCACCAGTGGTCATGACCAAGTTCCAGCGTTCACCGCGACCTACCCACATTGCGCGGCGCGATCGTAGCGGGCCATGGTTGTTGGCAAGCCAGTAGGGCGGTTGTCGCGCAGCCATGCCTGACTGTAAAGCTGGCCAAGCTCTGTGTAGCCATCGCGAATATCCTCAAGCCGGCCGTTGTTTGAGCCGATGGTCTCGAGCATCTCTTCGACTTCGCTCCAGCGGGCTCTTATCCGCGGCCAGCGCCTGCGCCTGGCTGTAGAGTGATGCGCAGTCTGCGGCAGCCTGAAATTTGTAGCCGATGAAGTCGATGCGCCGTGCGCCCAGTTCCATCGCATCGAGCGCTTCAGGATTCTCAAGCTTCCCGGCCGCGCGCGCCTCAGCCAGAAGCGCAATGGCTCGTTCGGCGTGAAGGCGCAGGTCGCGCGCCACAGGCAGCAGCTTGGCGGAGATGCGCTGGCCTTCGGGCGAGAACGGATCGAGCCAGAAGTAGTCGTCCTCTGCGCGTCGCCGAGACCGGCCTTCTTCAATACTGCATGGGCCGCCATCAGCTCGCGTTGCGCCTGGTCGATTTTGCCTGTCGCGTCGTCGATGAAAGGCCAGGCCGTAGGACGCAGTGAAGGCATCTTCAGAACTCTCGCCCGGCTGCCATCCGGCGGCTGCGCCAAAGAGCACGCCAAACCAGTTCTCGTCGAAAATGCCCTCGCCGTCGTCGTTCCATACGGTGTTCAACATGCCCGTTGCGCCCAGTTTCTGGCCGTCGCGCACAAAAGCGCGAATGTTCCCCAGCGCCTCGTTGTTGTTGGGGTAGACGCGGTTCCAGTTGTTCACGCCGGGCGCAACCCAGGTCTCCAGGCCGGACTTGATGAAGGGCTCAAGATTCGTTGGTAAAGTCCGGCTTAGCGTCGTAGTGCCATGGACACGGCAATCATGTCTTTGGGCAGCGTGCCCACCAGCTCCGGCGAGTTCTCCGCGATGTCGCCCCAGAAGAGCAGACTGCTTGTGATAGGGCGCCAGCGTGGAGTGAATCTGCGACAGGAAGTTGAGATAAACCGCGCCGAGGCCCTGCTGCTTGACCTGGTCGCGGGTGCGTCCCAATCCGAGTTCGAAGGTTTCGTCGGCGCCGATGTGCGCGTAGGGACCGGGAAACACCTTGGCCAGCTCGCCAAACCAAGCGCTGATGAGCGGCAGCGTGCCTGGGTCGCCGGGTGCGAGCACTGCGCCGTGCGCGGTTTCTCCGAGGGGCGAATACTGTTCGAATTTGAGCACGTGATGGAGGTGGCCGAAGGACTCCTGCTCGGGAATGATGGTGATGTGGTATTTGGCCGCGTAGTCGACCATTTCGCGGGCTTCGTCGGGTGTCATGGCGCCGCCGGGAAAGGCCGCGACGGGCGTGGCGGCGTAGGCAAACGTGGCTTCGAAGTAAGGCGAGAGGATGTTGTACTTGTAGGCTGCCAGCGTGCGGATCTCGCGCTTCAGGAAATCCATGTTGGGCAGCGGGCCGCGCGACCAGTCGTCGGAAATGCCGCGGTGCGCCATGGCAGGCCAGTCGCGCAGTGTGGGAACGAGGAGGACTGCGTCTTTGCCGGAGCCGCGAATCAATTGCTTGACGGTTTGCGCGCCGTAGAAAAGGCCCGGCGGCGGTTTCGGCGATGACAGCGAGACCCCTTTCCCATCCGGCGCGATGACATAGCCTTCGTCGTGCATGGCCGGATCGAACTTCAGATTATGGCGCGCGAGCAATTCCTTGCCTGCCTTCGATTCGGCGCGGTCCAGGCTGATGAGAGATGATTCGTGCTCGGACAAATGCACATCGCGGCTCTTGAATGCTTCTTCGAGATCCCTGGCAGCGAAATCATCTTCAGCGTTTTTTTCAGCAGACACGCGCAGACCGGATTCGCCGAGCGGGATCGACATGACTGCGGAACACTCGCGCGGAGCGGGGACAAGATGCAAATCCGCGCATGTGGGCGCGGCGGGAGATTGAGCGGCCGCGCCGAATCCGGCGCACAAGAGAAGCAACGAAGGCAAAGCAAAACGGAGACGCATTGAGTCCATCCTCGACAAATTGAAGTCGAGTGAAAGGCTAACGTATCGCCGTTGGACATGTATATCGGATGCGTCCAATTTGTGAGCGCGAGGAGTGATTCTGAGCGCGCAGAGCGGCTGCGAGCAGGGGGAAACCTTAGCGTCTCACATGGTGGAAAATTGAGATTGCGCCCTGTTTCGTAAGTTGCTGATTATGCAACTCTTATAATTATCTGCAAGTTTTTGAGGCCTTTGAGAAAATTAGGAGGGGGGTGGGGTGCGGAGAGGTCAGACAAGCAAAAAAGCTCGTCGTCACGTGTGAACGTGGGGAGCGAGCCAGCTCGATCTGCTTCCATTTCGATTGTGCGCCAGTGGGACTTAATCATCTGCAATGAAAACGGCAGTTGCCGCGTATTTTTATTCCAGAGTTTTCAGGGCCGGATAGAGTTTGCGCCAGTGCGCGTAGCCGGTCTTGTAGGCGGCCACATCCGCGGCATCCGGCTCAATGCGCTGCGCGACATGAATGGCTTGACCGCAGGCTTCGTCGAGATTGGCCCAGTGGTTCGCGCCGACTCCGGCCAGCAGGGCTGCGCCGAACGCGCCGCCTTCTTCCGCGGTGAGAATTTCGACGGCCTGGCCATAGATGCCGGCCTGAATCTTGCGCCACAGGGGGCCACGCGCGCCGCCGCCGCCGAGTCGAATGGCGGTAACGGGAATTCCGAGTTCGGCGAAGAGGGTGAAGGTGTCTTTGAGCGAATAGGCCACGCCCTCGAGCACTGCGCGGACAAAGTGAGCCGATGTGTGATTGCTGGCGATGCAGGCGAATGCTGCGCGGACTTCAGGATCAAGATGCGGAGTACGCTCGCCGAGGAGGTAAGGCGCCCACTCGAGACCTTCACTTCCGGCGGGGATCTTGGCCGCTGATGCCGTGAGGGAGTCGTACTCCTGGCCGGCAAAGAATGTCTCCTTGAGCCAGCGCAGGCTCAGGCCCGCGGACTGAGTCACGCCCATCACGTGCCACACGCCCGGTACAGCGTGGCAGAAGGTGTGGAGACGGCCTTTGGGATCTTTTGTCGGACTGGCGGTGGCTGCGAACACCACACCGGAGGTGCCGATGGTGGCGGAGACCGAACCGGGCTGCAGGATTCCCATGCCCACTGCGCCCGCACCCTGATCGCCTGCTCCGGCGACAACGGGAGTGCCCGCAGCAAGACCGGTGAGCCCGGCTGCGGTTTCGCTTATCTTCGCGCAGACTTCGGGGGATTCGTAGACCTTGGGCAGCCAGCTCTCGGGAATTCCAGCCGCCTCAGCGACTTCCCTAGACCAGCGGCGATGCGTGACGTCGAGAAGCAGCGTGCCGGAAGCTTCCTGCACGTCGATGGCGAACTCGCCGGTGAGCCGGTAGCGGACATAATCTTTGGGGCATAGGATGTGGCGCGTTTTGGCGAAGATTTCCGGCTCGTGCTTCTTGACCCAGAGCAGCTTGGTGAGCGTGAAGTTGGGGAGTGCGGGATTGCAGGTGAGTTCAATGAGCCGCTCGTAGCCAATGCGCTCGGTGAGCCAGTCGCACTCGGGCTGGGTGCGGGTGTCGCACCAGATGAGCGAAGGACGCAGCACTGCTCCGTTTTCGTCGAGCAGCACAGCGCCGTGCATCTGGCCGGTGAGGCCAATGGCGGCGATGGGCTGATGCGGTTGAGGCGCAGCGGCGAGCGCAAACTTAATCGCCTCTTGCGCGGCCCGCCACCAGTCTTCTGGATCCTGCTCCGCCCATCCGGGGTGGGGTGTGCGAAAGGGCGCATGCTCACACGACGCGCTGCTGACGAGTTGACCTTCGGCATCCACCACAACGGCCCGCGTACCGCCGGTGCCCACATCCATACCCAGAAACCACATAGCTCAACACTCCCGGATAAATCGCTTTTCTCAGCGCAGGCCAGCATAACAGCTTTGGCGTGTGGAAAAAGAATAAAGCTTCGGTCGGCGCTTTTGGGGATTTGAAGGCGGCACTTCAAAGAAGCGTCCGCGGGAAGATTTGAATTGACCCCAATTGCGGCGACAGTTTACGTTTTGTGAACTGCTGAAAACATTCCCCGGGGTTCCAACCCAATTTTGAAATGAAAAGCGATTTGTATGCCGCCAAAGTGTCTTTTCGGCGAACCGAACATGGTAGGAGGTCGCGATGGCATCGGTACTGATCACAGGAACGAGCAAAGGAATCGGATTTGAGACGGCGTTGGCATTTGGCCGCGCCGGCTACAACGTGCATGCGACGATGCGCAACCCATCGCAGTCGCCGGAGCTTGCGGGAATTGCTGCGCGAGAGAGTTTGCCGATCAGCGTCTCGGTGATGGATGTCGATTCTGACGAATCGGTCAGTTCTGGAATCGCTGCGATTCAAAGAGATCATGGGCCGATTGACGTGCTGGTGAACAATGCCGGCGTGGAGCGGTTCGGATCAACGGAAGGGGTCGCGCTGGCCGAGGTTCGCGCGGTGATGGAGACCAACTACTTTGGCGCGCTGCGCTGCATCCAGGCAGTGGTTGGACAGATGCGTACACGGCGCAGCGGTTGCATCATCAATGTCACGTCGATTGCAGGGCGCTTGGCGAATCCGCCTCTGGGAGCCTATTGCGCATCGAAGTGGGCCCTGGAGGCCATTACTGAGGCATTGGCCTGCGAGATGAAGGCGTTCAGCGTGAGGGTGGCGCTGGTGGAACCGGGGATTATCGATACCGCAATGGCGCGACGCATTAGTGTGCCGGGTGAGGAATCGAATTACCCGCATCGGGCGCGTTTCTCGGCCCTGTTTTCGGATTCGCTCAGCCACCCGACTCCCCCGAGCGTGGTTGCCGACAAGATTCTTGAAGTTGCAGAGAGCGGGACCTGGAAGCTGCGCCACCCGGCAGGGCCGGATGCAGCTCCCTTTTTGGAATGGCGCAGCCAGATGAGCGACGAAGAGTGGATCGACCTGAATGCCAGCGACGACGCAGCATTTTTCAGCCGCATGGAGCGGGACTTTGGCGCGCACTCGCGCTGAAGCAAGAGCAACCAAAAAACAGGAACGAGGAATGAGAATGACGACGAACGCGCCGACACCGGAACATATTTTGCAGACAGGACTTGGGTTCTGGGCTTCGAAAACGCTTTTGAGCGCCGTCGAGATGGAGGTTTTTACCGAGCTGGCCAAAGGGCCTGAAGATTTCCATTCACTGACGGGGCGGCTCGGGCTGCATCCGCGCTCGTCTCGTGATTTTCTTGATGCGCTGGTGGCACTCGGTTTTCTTGAGCGGCACGACGGGAAGTATTCCAACACACCTTCGACGGATATTTTTCTCGACAAGCACAAGCCTTCGTATATCGGCGGGATGCTTGAAATGGCAAACAAGCGGCTGTTTCATCACTGGAATCATCTGACGACAGCGCTGCGGACAGGCGAAAACCAAAACGAAGCTGCACATGGGGAGCCGGACGTCTTCGCCACGCTCTATGCCGACCCGGCGCGGTTAAAGGGATTTCTGCGCGCAATGTCTGGGATAAGCCACGGATCCAACATGGCGATTGCAGCCCAATTCCCCTGGAGCAAGTACAAGACGGCGGCCGACTGCGGCACCGCGCAGGGCGATTTGATTGTGCAGGTGACGCTCAAGAATCCGCACATCGCCGGGACGGGTTTTGACCTGCCCGAAGTTGCGCCGATCTTCGAGGAATATGTCGAGGTGAATGGATTGTCGTCGCGCGTGCATTTCAAGGCAGGCAGCTTCTTCACCGATCCTCTGCCCAGGGTGGACGTGATCATGATGGGGCACATTCTGCACGATTGGAATCTCGATGAAAAAAAGCTCTTGATTCGCAAGGCCTACGATGCGCTGCCTGAAGGGGGCGCCTTTATTGCATATGATGCCCTGATCGACGATGACCGGTGCAAAAACGCAATGGGGCTGCTGATGAGCCTGAACATGCTGATCGAAACGCCGGGGGGCTTCGACTACACCGGGGCGGATTGCATTGGCTGGCTGAAGGAGGCGGGGTTCCGCGAGACACGCGTGGAGCACCTGGTGGGGCCGGACTCGATGACGATCGGGATCAAGTAGCGGCAGTTTGTGAAAGCAGCGTTCGCGGCCAGCAGATGCGATTGGTCGACGGTGCTCAGTTGTCGCCCCGGAGTTCTTTGAAGTTGGGCGGGTCGGGCGGCGTGGCGTGCTTCGACTCGGCGCACTGTTTGTAGGCGTGACCATCGAGGCAGAAAGTTGTCGAGTTCCAATTCGAACCGGGGTCGGTTTTTCCTGCGCTTTGCGGATCGCTGGCTTCAAATTCGCGAAAGATCGTGATTGCGTTCCAGTCAGGGGCGATGGCAAGATCGGTTGCATCGGGCGAGCCATTCTCGCCACTCATGCTTTCGTCCAGCGTGAGCGCGGGAGCGATTTCACCTTGCGGAGAAATTGCGAAGACGTCGAAACTCATGGTGAGGCAGGCGCCACACTGGCCGGAGCCGAACGGGCTCAGCGTGGTGGTGAATGGGCCGGAGCGCAGAAGGGTCCAACTATCGGGCAGGGTTTTTGAGTCGAAGTAGGTTTCGTCGACGGAGAATGCGGCGCGCTTGATGCCGGCACCGCCGCGCCACGCGAGCATAGGACCGCAGACCGTGGCGCCGGTTGCGAGTTGCCTCCAGAAATAATTTGCTTTGTCAGCCTCGGGAGAAACGCTGCCGGGTTCGTAGAGATATCCCTGGGCAGGATTCATGAGGGCAAACGTGGAGCGCAGGTCGGCGTCCTTTCCAGGCATGGAGGGCCAAAACCACGCCTGGTAGGTCTTATCGTAGAGGTCCTGCTGCTCGAGCTTGTCTTCGCAGGGCGTGATGGAGAACGTGCGCGGCGCAGCAAGTTGCAGATGATTGAAGGTCTGCGGCCTGCCCCATTCGCGCGCTGCCGAGGTACTGGAGTAGTCGCCCATTTTGCGGTCGGCCGGCGCTGCACTGAACACATCGACCATCAGATAGAGGTCGGCGAGCTTGAGCTTCTGCGCGGGCGGGAAGGCCGAGTAGGGAATGAAAATGTGGAAGTGATAGCCGGCGCGCTTCACAGATTGAATTGCATTGCCGGCGGGGTCGTGAGTGGTGACCTGCTCGTCCTCGGTTCCGGTCTCCGCGGTAAGGCCGTCAACGGCATTTGGCTGCAGCGCGCCGGGAAGATCTTCGGAAAAGAAACTCGTACTGAGCCCTGCCCAGGCTGCGGAAGCGAAGTCCTCGAAGACATGGGCCCGGCCGGTGGACTCATCGCCGGCGATAAGCCACTGGCGTACGAAGAGGCGGCGGAGATATTGGCGGTACTGAGTTTGCTGGTTGTACCAGCGCTCGCAGGCAGCGATTTGGGGGACGGAGCCATTGTTGATATCGGTAAGAAGCTTCGCACAATCCTTACCGCTGGCCAGTACATTCGGGCCGAACTGGTTACCCCAACCGATATCCGGCATTGAAACGTCGGGTGAAGCGGCGAGCCAAACCTCGACATGGTCGCTGGAGAGCATTTCGGATTTTTGCCTCGGCCAGCGGAAGTTGTCGTCAGAGGCCTGGACGCGGCCGAAGATGTGGAAGCCGTTGGGGGTCGAACGCAGCCAAACGCTGCCGGCGTGGGCCAGCGGCGAATGAGGAATGAGAGACATCGTGGGCGGTGCGGCGTAGATGCCCTGCGGAACCGGGTAGGGGTTGGCCTGATCGGTCGCCGCAATCTCCTGTTCGGTGGCGCTGGGGATAGGGACGACGTGATTCGCGGCCCCCGTCTGGGCGCAGAGACTCACGGCTAAGGTCAGGGGCAACAGCAACAAGCCAGTTTGAGAAGTCATCACGGGTGTTTCGCGGTGCAGGTTCAGCTGCCGGTAAAGAAAATATACAAGGAACCGGGAGGGGGTTGACTGAGGATGCGAATCGAAGGCAGAATCGCCCTGATTCAAAGTGCGGTTGATCGGTAGGCAATATACCGCAATGAGGGATTCAGCGCCGTACTGTGACCTTCCGCACAGGCGCACATTGGCTGCCGGGTGAGAATAAATGGGTAAGGCCGCGAGCAAAATGCTGTGCGGCCTGGAGACCATTTCTTATGAGCGATCTTGCCCCTCTTGCTGAAGCCGTAGCTGTTGACCCGTTGGTTGGCCATCCCGCCGACTACCACGTCTTTCACAAGTTTCTGGAGCGTTGCAAGTCGCTGCCGGCTATCACAACGGCAGTCTGCTGGCCCATGTCGGATGTGGCTCTGCGGGGCGCTGTCGAAGCCGCTGCCGAGGGACTGATTGAGCCTACGCTGATCGGTCCCGAAGACGAGATGAAGGCGCTGGCCAAAAAGATCGGCGTGGATATCACGCCTTTCCCGATTCTGAATGCCGAGACGGAGGTGAAGGCCGCCGAGGTGAGCGTGGCGATGTGCCGCAGCGGCAATGCGCTGGCCATGATGAAGGGCAGCCTGCACACCGATGAACTGATGAAGGTCGCCATGCAGCGCGACACCGGTCTGCGCACTTCGCGACGGATTACGCACGTATTCGTGATGGATACCCCGGCCTATGCGCGGACCCTGCTGATTACGGACGCGGCCATCAACATTGAGCCGGAACTCGAAGACAAGATTCACATTGTGCAGAACGCCATTGACCTGGCCCACGCGCTGGGGATTCCAGAGCCGAAGGTGGCGCTTTTGTCGGCGGTTGAGACGGTCAACCCGAAGATCAAGTCAACGCTCGACGCGGCGGCACTGTGCAAGATGGCGGATCGCGGCCAGATTACGGGCGGCATTCTGGATGGACCGCTGGCGTTCGATACCGCGGTCAGCGTAAAAGCTGCGGCGATCAAGAACCTGGTTTCGCCAGTCACCGGGCAGGCGGACATTTTGGTGGTACCGGATCTGGAGAGCGGCAACATGCTGGCCAAGCAACTGGAGTACCTGGGCGGCGCGCAACTTGCCGGGATTGTGCTGGGCGCGCGGGTTCCTGTGATTCTGACGAGCCGTGCCGACTCCGCCGAGACGCGACTGACGAGCTGCGCAGTGGCCGTACTGCTGCACTATGACACGCATCCACTGGATAAATAAGGGCTGGAATTCTCCCTGGCAACAAAGAAAGAGGCGCCGATCCTGGCTGGGGTCGGCGCCTTTTTCATTTCTCTTTGCTCTCACGCGGCGATGAAACCTTGCCAGCGCATCGGCATCCAACCCGATATGCGGTGATCCGGCGCGGAAACTCCTCAATGGAAAAACCTGATGGCCCTCTCCCGCTACAGGAGTGTTTATGTCTTCCCACACATCTCAGGAATCAAAAGCAGCCAAGGCCAGCGTTCAAGACGGTTTCTCGTCGGAGCAGGTCAAGAATCTCTCCAGCGTGCTGAATGCACTCGGCGCTGATGTCTTTGCGCTCTATCTCAAGACCAAGAATTTTCACTGGCACATGAGCGGTGTGCATTTCCGCGACTATCACTTGCTGCTTGACGAGCAGGCCACGCAGATTTTCGAGATCACCGATGCCATTGCCGAGCGGGTGCGCAAGGTGGGCGGCACGACCATTCGCTCCATCGGACACATCGCCAAGCTGCAACGTATTGCCGATAACGATCAGGAGTTTGTGCCGGCGCGGGATATGCTGCTCGAGCTCCACGGAGACAACCGGGCGCTGGTGGAGAGTTTGCGCTCGGCACACGAAGTTGCCTCGCGGGCCAATGATTACGCGACGACCAGCCTGATTGAGGTTTGGATTGACGAGGCCGAACGGCGGGCGTGGTTCCTGTTCGAGGCCACGCGGTAAGGCTTCAATTGCTTGCAGAATGAGTTTTCCCAGGTTTCAATTCCGAGGCCTGGGAAGCTGCGCTAGTCCATCGACATACTGAGCTGATGACGCACGTCGGCGCCGCGAATCCAGAAGATGACATCGGTGGCGATGTTGGAAGCGTGGTCAGCGATGCGCTCGAGGCTGCGCGAGACCATCAGGCCGTTCATTGCCTGCTGAGTGAACTGCGGGTTTTCCTGGATGAGCTTGAGCAGGTCGGCATGGGCACGGCGGTTCATGCGGTCGATTTCGTCGTCCATCTCGCGCACGGTGTCGGCAAGGCGCGCGTCGCCTTCCAGCAGGGATTGGATGGCGGTGCGAATCATGCGGCCGGAGAACTCGCCCATGCCGGCGAAGTCGACGGGGAGGTCGACGGGGCCTGCTTTGAGGATGTCGCGGGTGCGGCGGGAGATGCCCATCGACTGGTCGCCGATGCGCTCCAGATCGCCATTGATTTTGATGACCGCGAGGATAAAGCGGAGATCGATGGCCATGGGCTGTTCCTTGGCCAACAGCTCGTAGGCCATTTCATCGAGCTCACGCTGGGCAGAGTTGATGGCGGTTTCGTTTTGCTTGACGTATTGGCACAGGCCCTTGTCGCGCTGCAGATAGGCGTCTACCGCCGACTCCACGGCCTGCTGCGCAAGGGCAGCCATGGCAAGGAGCTTGTCCTTGAGTTCGGCGAGCTGCAACTGAAAGTGAATCCGCGGCAAGGCTGAATTTCTCCTATGGAAGATTGTGCACTATTCAATGTTACCCGCATGCAAATTTCTGCGGATGAAACATTACTATTAGGCTTCTGAGGCTGGGAACCCGAATAGGGGTTAGACGCGCCGTGGGCCAGTTGGATGCTCTCGAGCGAAACCAGGGATACTGTGCCCTGGCAGGGCCGAGCAGGTTCGACGCTCTCTGATGGTCGCGTCGACTTGAATGCAGGGATTCGAGATACATCGTCCCCGGTTTCGCTATAGGCTATCAGAATGAGCGCTGTAACCCCTCCGCGAAGTTCGATGCGCAGCTTTGATCCGGCGAAATGCGAATCCCGCCAAATCTACAAACTGATGACGGGCGTCATCGTGCCGCGGCCGGTGGCGCTGGTTTCGACCGTTGATGCGAACGGCGTCGCCAACCTGGCGCCCTTCAGTTTCTTTTCAGGCGTGGGCTCGGTTCCGCCCACCGTGCTGTTCTGTCCTACGTTGCGCGCCGCGGGATTCGGCGAAGGCGCAGAGCGCAAAGATACGCTGCGCAATGTAGAAGAGACGGGGGAGTTTGTGGTGAACGTGGTGAGCGAGGCAATTTCAGCGGCCGCTAATGCCGCAGCAGCAGATGTGGGACCGGAGGTGAACGAGTTTCAACTCGCAGGGCTGACGGCAATCGCAAGCGAAGCTGTGCGTCCGGCGCGGGTAGCCGAAGCTCCGGCGCAGATTGAATGCAAGCTATTGCAGGTGATCTATACCAGCCATGTGTCGGGCGGAGGCGTCATTGTTTTGGGCGAGATCGTGCGCATCCATGTGCGCGAAGACCTTGAAGAGAATTTCCGCGTGGACCCCGCAGGGCTGGATGCGGTGGGTCGCATGGCGGGCAATACGTGGGTGCGGACTCGCGATCGGATTGAGCTGATCCGGCCCAAATGATGAGGCTGGGATCGCATTGACACCTTGCTGCGTTAATGGTCTCAAGCCCGCATTCCAATGACTCGTGAAAGACCTGGCATTGGAGTGATTCCCGTCGAAAAGGACAGCGCATGCTCTCTGTAACTTGTTCAAACCGGCGGAGCGATGGCGAAGGGGCACACTTTTCGAGAACGATGCATTGCGCCGGAACGATTCTGGCAGTTGCGGCTGCGTTGGCGGGTTGCCATCGCGCAGGGTCAGTGGTGGTGGCAGGCGGGCAAGCGACGCTGGAGTTAACGAGCACCAGCTTTCAGGACGGAAAGATCCCGCAGGCGTATACGTGCGATGGAACTGATACTTCTCCGCAGTTGGCATGGACAGCGCCGCCGCCAGCGACACAGAGCCTGGCGCTGATTGTGGTTGATCCGGACGCACCCGTGGGCGCTTTCGTGCATTGGGTTCTTTACAATCTGCCTGCTGCGACGCGCAGCCTGCCTGCAGGGGTGCCAAAGCAGGAGCAGCTCGCAGACGGTACGAGGCAGGGTCAGAACGACTTTCCGAATACGGGGTATGGCGGGCCATGTCCACCGCGAAGTTCAACGCATCGCTATTTCTTTGTGCTCTACGCGCTGGATGAGAAGCTCGATCTGCCGCTTGGTTCGACAAGAGCGCAGGTGGAAGAGGCGATGAAGGGCCACATTCTTGCGCACGGTGAGTTGATGGCTCGCTACGGGCGGTAAGGGCAGCGGACAGGACCGGGGCGCATCAGGTTTCGGACATGTCCGCGCCTTTGGCCTCATGGCTGAACATGGCGAGTGCGGCCAAAGACAATGCCACGATCACGACAGTAATCGCCAGCACATTGGGATAACTGCCCCAACGCTCTGCTGCCATGGCCTGTGCCTTGGCATTCCAGGACGTGACCAAGCCGCCCAATTGATACGCAAGCCCAGGTGCCGTGGCGCGAATGGGTGCAGGGGTTAGCTCGGTCAGATAGGCCGGCACCACTCCCCACGACCCCTGCACCATGAATTGAATGAGCACCGCGCCGATGCCGAGTGTAAGCGCCGTGTGTCCATAGGCCCAGAGCGGAATGGCAGGAATGGCGAGCAGCGCCGCGGTGATGATGGCCCGCTTGCGTCCCCACTTCTCCGACATCGTGCCGAAGAAGAAGCCGCCTGCGATCTGCGCAATGCCGTAGAGAACGCCGATGGTTCCAACGACGCGCGGCGAGAGGCCGATTTGCACTTCGAGAAAAGTCGGGTACACATCCTGCGTGCCGTGGGAGAAGGTCATGAAGGCGGTCATGAGCAGAATGAGGAAGAGGAAGGTCGGCATGAAGGACATGAGGCTTGCGAATTGCTTTGCCACCGCTGAACCAGCCGAGATGGCTTTTCTCCTCTCATCACCGGCGAGCCACACAGGCGACTCCTTCACGCGGGCCTGCACATAGAACACAAGCAACGCCGGCGAAGCGCCGAGCATGAAAAGCCCTCGCCAGCCGATGGCGTGGAAGAACAGTGCGAAGGCCGCCGAAGCGAGAATCGAGCCGAGCGCATAGCCCTCCTGCAGAATGCCGGAGAAGCCGCCGCGGCCCTGCTTGGGCAGAGTCTCAAAGGCAAGCGCCGCGCCTACGCCCCATTCGCCCCCCATGGCGATGCCGAAGAGCGCGCGGAGCACCATCAGCACGGCGAGCGAGGGAGCGAAAGCGCAAGCTAGCTCGATGACCGAGAAACTGAGGATGTTGATCATCAGGATCGGGCGGCGACCGAAGCGGTCGGCGAGCATGCCAAAAACGAGCGCGCCTACAGGGCGGAATGCCTGGGTGAGAAAGACTGCACCAAGGACCTCGGAGGGCTTGGCGCCGAAATCGGTAGCGATTGCCTTGACGCAAAAGATCAGCAGGAAGAAGTCGAGGGCGTCCAATGTCCAGCCAAGAAATGAAGCCACAAAGGTGTGGCGCTGAGAAGGGCTCAGGCGCTTGAAGTCACGGACGATAGACATTATCGGGAGCATACCAGACGCTTCGATGGACCGACGCGGCTGTTTGCCTGCCGCGGGGAGCACGTTTTGGCAATGACGGAGGAGCGATCCACCAGGGAGACGGGGCCCGCAGAATGTGAGTTCTTCGACTGCCAACCGGGGGCAATGAACCTAAAAACGGAATGGTGTCTGCGATGTTACGGGTAGAGTGCTGGTAGCGTTACCTTCGGCTCATTCGCTCTCACGGCGCAGCGTGACGATACGTGGTATTCTTCCGTCGTTATAGGGAAGTGTCGAGCTATTTCTAAACTTTGCCGTAATTGGAATGTGCGATGGGGCGCTGTTTGTGAGCGATGGCAACGCTTGATTGCCTGACTCATGTTCACCCATAGAGAGAAGTTTCCAATGAAGCTCATTTTCAGGCCTGTGTGCGGGCTGATTGCTTTGGTTTCTAGTCTTCAGCCGTTCCGCCGCGATTGCGGGAGTTGGAGTCTTGCCCCCAGGTATGGGATGTTTGCGCTTCTGCTATGCGGGGCGTGGAACGCCGCGTGGGCCCAAGGTGCGGGCGGCAACGCGCCGGGTGCGGAAGCGGCGCCTCAAATCCTCATCACCCATCAAGTGGATGAGATGCAGCGCACGGTTCTGAAGGGCAACACGCATCCGTTGGCGCGCGCAGCGTTTGACCACGGCGCGGCCCCGGCAAGTCAGCCGATGCGGCGCATGATTCTGGTGTTGCAGCGCAGCGCCCAGCAGGAATCCGCGCTACGCACGTTTCTTGAATCGCAACAGGCTAAGTCCTCTCCTCAATATCACCAGTGGCTCACGCCGGAGCAGTTTGGCAAGCAGTTCGGGACTTCGGACAGCGATCTTGAAACGGTGAAGGCGTGGCTGGAATCGCACGGTTTCGAGATTGCGTCGGTTTCAAAAGGCCGCACCAGCATTGAGTTTTCAGGAACGGCGGGGCAGGTGCAGGAGGCGTTCCGCACGACGATCCATAAATATGTGGTGAATGGCGAGGAACACTGGGCGAATGCAAGCGATCCTTCGATTCCCGCGGCACTGGCGCCGGCGGTGAAGGGCGTTCTGACGCTGCATAACTTTCCCCGGCAAACAAATCTTACCGTGCAGGGACGGAAAGTGGAAGCGACGCAAGGGCCACCGGCGCCCTTGCCGATGTTTACGTTCACGCAGGGGAACGAAACATACTATGGGCTCGGACCCACGGATTTCGCGACCATTTACAACGTGCTTCCGCTCTGGAAGGCGGGCATCGACGGCACTGGGCAGACCATTGCGATTGTCGGCGAAACCAACATTCATCTCAGCGACATCGAGACTTTCCGCGAGCTTGTTCGGGCTTCCTGCCAAGGATCCGCAGATCATTTTGAATGGCCCTGATCCCGGCGTCGTCGGCGACGAACCTGAGGCCGTGCTGGACGTTTCATGGTCGGGCGCGGTGGCGAAAAATGCCACGATTGACCTGGTCGTTTCGGCTACAACAGAAGCTTCGCTGGGCGTGGATCTCTCCGCGCTCTACATCGTGGACAACGATCTTGCCCCGGTGATGAGCGAAAGCTACGGCATATGCGAATCCACCCTGGGCAACGCAGGCAACGCCTTTTTTAATTCGCTTTGGCAGCAGGCGGCAGCAGAGGGAATCACGGTGGTGGTCGCTGCGGGCGACGGCGGGTCTGCCGGTTGCGATGACTTTAACACCGAAGAGTTTGCCTTCGACGGATTGGCGGTGAGCGGATTCGCGTCGACGCCGTACAACGTTGCCGTGGGCGGCACGGACTTTGACCAGACAACGGCCACAGCTCCGAACTATTGGAGTGCGACAAACGACCCGACAACCGGCGCCTCAGCGAAGGGGTATATCCCGGAAACAACTTGGAACCAATCGTGCGCGGGGCTGGGAACGGGTTTGTGTTCGAGCGAATCGAACTACCTGGATATCGTGGGTGGAAGCGGCGGCCCGAGCAGTTGCTCGACGCAGGACAGTAGCGGCGTCGTGCATATCAGGCTACTCGAAGCCCGCATGGCAGACGGGAACAGGAGTGCCATCCGACGGGGTCCGCGATCTGCCAGACGTGTCTTTGTTTGCGAGCAGCGGCTTCAATGGAAGTTTCTACATCATGTGCGAGGCGGATGCGGGGTTTTTCGGCTCTCAGGAAGTGTGCAACCTCACCACCGACACGTTTGTGGGACTCGGGGGCACGTCGGCATCCGCACCTACATTTGCGGCCATGATGACGCTGGTGAATCAGAATCAGACGGCGAAGGGATTGGGTACGCGGCAGGGTAACGCGAATTACGTACTCTACAAGCTGGCCGCGCAGAGCGGAGCCACCTGTAATTCAACGACGGCCGCGGCGACTGGGAATACCTGCATCTTTTACGACATCACCAAGGGCAACAATTCGGTTCCCTGCTGGCCTAACACGCCGAATTGCGGAGCGGGTGCCCTCAATAGCTACGGCGTCCTGACGGATCCCAACAACCCGAACAATCCGGCATGGACGACGACCGCCGGCTATGACATGGCAACCGGCCTGGGCACGCTGAACGCGAATAACCTGGTAAACGCGTGGAGCGCGGCCACCTTCACACCCAGTACAACGACACTTACGAATCTGTCGCCGGTGAGTGTTGTGCACGGGCAGGCCGTGAATGTGAGCGCGACAGTGGCTGCGCAGGGCGGATCGGGTACGCCGACGGGGACGGTCGCACTGATGGCGGCTCCGGCGGGCAAGACTGTGAGCGTGGATGACTTTGCGTTGAACAACGGCACGGCCGCCGGCACGACTACTCTGCTGCCGGGCGGAACGTACAACGTGACTGCGCACTATCCCGGCGATTCGAGCTTCGGCGCCAGCGACTCGGCACCCGTGCAGGTGACGGTGGGAAAAGAAAACAGCCTCGACGAAGGCGACGCTGATGGCGTATCCCTCCCCCAGCGACAGCTTTTACTCAACCAGCACGATTCCGTATGGTTCGATCTTCTTCCTGCGCAGCGATGTGAGTGGTACCGCGGGCATAGCCTGCGCACCGAATCCTCAGGAGACCCAGGTGGCATGTCCGACGGGGAATGTGAGTTTCACCGACAACGGCAAGATTCTTGATGCTGGAAGCTACGCCCTTAACTCCGCAGGTTATACCGAGGACCAGTTGCTGGCCGGCGAGTTCACGAGCGTGGGGAATTATGCGCTTCAAGCGCAGTATGGCGGCGATAGCAGCTATAACGCGAGCAGCACCACGTTGACCGCAACAGTGACACAGGCACCGACATTTCCGCAGTTAGAGATCTACAACCTTCCCTATAACAACCAGAATCCGGGAGGGTATCAGGCGGACTCCGGCCAGGCATTCGAAGTGCTGGTGCCGGTTTACACGCAAAGCATTCTGCTGGCGCCGACGGGGACGATTTCGATTCTCCAGAACGGTACATCGGCGTCCGGCACCCTCACGTACAACCCAAGGAATGGAAGCTTCTCGCCCTCGTCGGGCGTGTATTCCATTGCCTACCTGGCGGCGACACTTCAGACGTCAATCGATACTCCGGGAACATACACGTTCACTACGTCCTACGGCGGAGACGCGAATTACCTCGGATCGGTGGGCTCGTACTCTATCCCGGTGACAGTGGTCGATACCACCTTCAACATCACTCCACCCATACCTGACGTGACAGTGACCGCGGGGCAAAACGGTACAACCGGTGTTTCGCTCACCGGCGTGGACAACTTCTTTGCGGTGGTGAACATCACCTGCACGCTGCCAAGCACGATGCTGGAGGCCACATGTCCAGCGACAGCCGTAAACCTGAACACAGCCACTGCGACTGGGCAATTGACGATCACCACCACGGCCGCTCATCCGCTTAATCCGCTGGGAGCGCACCTGGCGTCAACGAAAGGAATCTATGGCCTTGGCGCACTTGCCTGCGTCTTCCTGTTCGCGATTCCGGGGCGACGGCGGAGGAGGATTCCGTTGGCTCTGCTACTGCTGGTTTGCGTTGCCGGATCGGGAGGCTGCGGCGGCAGTGGAGGCGGCACTATTCAGACCGACCCCGGAACAAAGCCCGGGACGTATGCAGTGACCGTGTCTGCGACTTCGCTGGGGATCACTCGCACCGGCAGCTTCAACGTGATCGTGCAGTGAACCCTGGAACACGGCTGCGCCGGAACATCTGGATCAGAGTGGATTCGCAACGCATCGCGCGAGCGTGATCGGGCTTTTTTGTTTGCTCCAGGATAATCGTTGAAGAGCTGAGCCATGTGAGCGGCTTGTTTTCATCCTGCGGCCAAGGAATATTTGTTGCAACAAATACCGGCAGAGACGCGTCCAATGCTGTAGCTGTGGAAGGTTGCGCGAAGCGATCGCCGTTTCGTGGTCCGAGCCAAAACCGCAATTCGAAAGACCTTGCCTTGTTACGGGAATTGGATCTCATGTGGCAAGGGAAGTGCGTCAATTTATGGAGACGATCGATGGCTGGGCTGAAACGAGAGATTGCGCAGGAGCGTCCATTCTCAAGCGATGAAGAAGAGGCCCTGCTGAACCTGCTGCGCACGGCCGATTGCCTTGAACGCGCCTTTCAGCACACGAGCCGTGAATGGGGCGTGACGTCAACCCAGTACAACGTGCTGCGAATTTTGCGCGGCGCGCATCCGCAGGGCCTGACGTGTTCGGCAGATCGGGGACCGGATGATTACAGCGGACCCGGACATCACCCGGCTATTGGCGCGGTTCAAGACGCAGAAGCTGATCAAGCAGCAACGCGACCGGCACGATCGGCGGGTGGTGTGGACACAAATTTCCGAGGCCGGGCTGGAGTTGCTGCGCCAGATGGACCCAGTCATCGAAAAAGCACCCAAGGATTTGCTCGGCCACCTTGGCAAGGGTGAACTGGCGGAATTGACGCGCCTGCTGGAGCTGGCCCGCAAGAGCTGCGTGGACGCGCAGAATGCTGTGAGTTGCAGCGGAGGCAAGGATTCAGAGGCCAGTAGCTTGTGACGGGGAGGTATTGCTTAGAGTGGGACTTGACGGTCGATTCATCTGCGAGGGAATGCAGGCCGATGAGAGTGCTTCTATCGGCTCACGATTTTCTTCGCGACTGTCTCTTCATCGACATCGGCTTGAATAATCTTGTTGTGCAGGCAATAGAGGGCCAGCTCAAGCCGGTCTGAGACACCCAGCTTGTCATAGATCTTGCGCAGATAATTCTTGACCACCTGCTCGGTGGTGCCCAACTGAAATGCGATTTCCTTATTGCGCTTGCCCTGGGTGATGCAGGTGATGATGGCCATCTCTTTGGGAGACAGACGAGGCTGGCTGCGCGGGCTTACCAGAGCGGCTGCCTGGGAGCGATACGCATCGATGACCCAATTCACAGATTGATTGTCGATCCAGGTTTCGCCGGCGGCGATTCTTCGCACACAGCGCACCAGCAGGTCGGGCGAGATGGAGCGGGAGATGATGCCGCGCACGCCGCGGCGATAGAGCTCGACGGTCTGGCTCTCGTCGTTTGCGACAGCCTGAACGATCAGATTTACGTCGGGCGAGAGCCGCAGCAAATCGGGAATGGCGTTAGCGGTGCCAGTGAGAAGACTGCCTTCAAGCAGCACAATGTCAGTTGGATAACGTTCGATGGCGGCACGCAGATTCTCGAGTGAATCAGCCTGCGCCACGACGCGAAGATCGTCTTCGAGTGCGAAGATTTTGCGAATGCCTACACGGTAGATGGCCTGCGAATCCGCAAGAATGATCCGAATCGTCCCCGGCCTGACCGGGCCGTCAAGAACTTCGCCATTAGGAGTGTCGTCCAAAAATTCCATAGATAGCCGCAATGCCGCTGAACTGCGTCATCACTGCTCCACAAATCGATATTCATCGATAGTCGCTGCAGCTTGATACTGACCTTGGCTTATGGAGCAGCGTACCACACGCCCGCAGCAGCGAACCATCACGTCTCGCGCCGCACCCAGTACATCCCCGGCATCAGCAGTGAGAAATCGATGCCCTGCCCCACTTTCAGCGGGTCGTGCAAATCAAAGAGGACGCCGCTTGCCGAGACGTTTCGCGTGAAGGCCGATTGCTCTTCATGACCGGCGGAAACAACCAACTGCCAAGGCAAGCGGGAAGCGGACTGCGCACCGAACTTCTTTCCGAGGGGAGCTCCGGCGAGAATGGCTATGTTTTGCGGACGAGCTTGGTCTCTGTAGTTATCCATAAACTACTTCCACAATCCTATTCCTGGACCTAAACGCAACTCTATATGAGTTTTGCATTTCCAACTAGGGCACGAAAGTTTAGAAGGTAATCGAACAGTCAACCGGACGCAGGCTCAACCTTGATTCCCGCCACTTTTAGGCTGAATTCGAGGGGTTACTACAGGAAGAAAGCTGCCGAAGCGCCTACCCATTCCTGATTTTTGTTGTGATCGACGCCCATCATTTTTCCGCGGCCCAGGCGCACCAATGAAAGCGCGGGTGTGAGGTTGCCACCGTCGGGCCACACATAAAGGATGCGGATTTCGGCCTGGGTCAGGCCGTGAGGAGTCTCGATATTGGGCAGGAAGGCATTCGTTGCTGCAATAAGTAATCCGAGCGCTGTTGGCGGGAATCGCCTCTAACTGAGCTTGCGTGGGGTCGAATTGGATCCCCTTACCTGCAAAGGAGAAGAGCGGCTTGAGCAGCAGATCGCTGTAGACCGTGTTCGGACCATGTCTCGCGCCACGGGAACTCCCGCTGCTGCAAGCTCTGCGCGTCCGGGGCCTGCAAGAAAGTCGCTCGAGAAGAACCGCCGGCGGCATGACGAGATGGTCGGCCGAGGAGCGCGAAAGCCAGGGAATGGAAAACTTGCTGATGAGGAAATACCAGTTCGGATGCCCCGCCCATTCCACGTCCCATGGGGCCAGTAAGGTCAAAAGGCAACTTGATGTGCCGCGCAATCAGTTCATCTGCAATGGCGCGGTTGTAGACGCGATGGATGGGAACCAGCCGACCGGCGGAGTTCCGGTAATGTAGTTTGTTTTGAATGACTTGCAGGCTGGCTATATCGACAACCGCGATGCCCAGCCTGCGGGCTGTGATGTTGAAGTCGGGCAGGGTTTTCTGGTGCTGCGGGTCGACCTCAGTCAGCACGACATTTTCCGGATCGTGGCCGCCCGAGAATCGTACTGTCTCAGAAGATCCCAGTAGCTTTCTTCGGTCAGTCCGCTCAAAAAGGTGCGCATCGAGCTTTGCAGGCCGAACACCTCGCTGATAAGCGGCGGCCAGCGTGGCCTGGTAGCCGAAGACCGACGGGAATGCCTGTATTTCAACCAATTTGGGAGTCAGTTCGCCCTGCGGAGTGCGGACCAGCGCGAAATCGGCGGTGAGAAAATGCGGATGAGTTGTCTCGTTCGCGACATGGTAGCCCTGCGGAATGGCTTGGCGGGCTGATTCAAGATAGGCGGCATCCCCAATAAGGCTCTGCGCGAGGTCCTCACCTTCCTTCGCCATCCGATGCAAAAGGGAGGCAGGGACGAAGATCGGTGTCTCTGAAACGCGGAACTCAACCTTGGTCTCGCAGACCCTGTCGAGAACGGCCAACAGTTCGGTATATTTTTCCGGTTTGAATTCCTCGTTGAAGCGTTTGCGCAGCTCTGAAATCACCGGTTGAACCCCATCGAAAACGGATGCTTGACTGGTCAAAGATACCCCCTGCAAGGGGGTCGCGCCGAGCGCATTTTTTGACGAAAAATGCAGGGACCCGAAAAGGCGGCTTTGAACCGCTGAATCGGTCAAAAACCATCACAAAAGTAATGGGTTGCGAATTCTTTCGCCTCTTTTGCCGGGACTCGATGGATCCTCGCTCTTCCCGCAGCTCAATTGCGCCGCGAAGATTCCGAACGAGGTGGCTCTGTCTATATTAAACAAAACAAACAGGTAAGCAACGATTTCTGGGTTGCGAGCTCGGGTGTCTCCGATGGCGTCAGCCGGGCGAGCATTCCTCTGGCCAAATTTTTTTTGCTATTAAGTACTTTTGTTGTAGCGTGCGTGGCCCATTTGGGTTAGTCTTTCGGTGCGTATTGTTTTTTCTTTTGCAAGGAGTTCATCTCTATGCGTTCGATTTGGTTGAGAATCTCCGGTGTTGTTTTTGTGTTCGTGCTGACGGTAGCGGTCAGTTATGCGAGTGCACCACCGGCAGGACCGATTCCATGGCCGAAGGGGACCAAGCTTGCGGCTGTTCCACCGGCAGGGCCGATTCCATGGCCCAAGGGTACGAAGCTCGCGGCTGTTCCTCCGGCGGGACCGATTCCGTGGCCGAAGGGCACCAAGTTCGCGGCTGCACCTCCGGCGGGACCGATTCCATGGCCGAAGGGCACCAAGTTCGCGGCTGCTCCTCCGGCAGGGCCGATTCCGTGGCCCAAGGGTACTAAGTTCGCAGCTGCACCTCCGGCGGGACCTATTCCATGGCCGAAGGGCACCAAACTACAAACCGCATAGCCAGCCATTTTGGAATGCCGGCCTGAGAATGCTGTTACACTCAGTCCATCGCATCGATCAGTTCAGACAGGATCGCGATGATGATGAGTCTGGACAACGCAATCTGGCTCGCGGATATAGTGACGGAAGCAGCTGTCGTAGGGCTGCTTTTGTATAAACGTGTCTGGCGATTGCTTCCCCTATTTTGTATTTATTGCGGATGGGATCTTCTTAGCAACGCAGGTGGTTTCGTAAGCAGCCAATTCTTCCCCGCGAGCTACAATTTCACAACTTATCTGGTTCAGACTGCAGTCGATACGGTATTGCAGTTTGCCGTTCTGATCGAACTGGCATGGTCGATTCTGCGCCCAATTCGTGCGTCCTTGCCGCGCGGGGCGCTGGTCGCGATTTCCCTTCTGGTCATGGGTCTGGGGGCTGCGATCTGGCCTTTTGCGGCAGTGCCTCAGCTGGCTCATCTGAATTGGGAAGGCTATTTGTTCGTGCGCCTTGAGCAGACCGTTTCTATTCTGCGCATCTTCTTTTTCCTGGTGCTTGCCGGGGGCAGCCAGTGGCTGTCAATCGGATGGCGAGACCGTGAATTGCAGGTAGCGACGGGGCTTGGATTCTATTCTCTGGCGAGTCTTGGCGCGGCGATGTTGCATGCGCACCAGACGACTGCCGCAGAATACGCACATTTAAACCAGGCGCTGATTGCGAGTTATATCGTCTCCATGATGTATTGGGTTTTCAGCTTCTCTCAGAAAGAGGCGCAGCGGCGCGAGTTTACCCCGCAGATGCAAAACCTTCTGCTGGCCGTTGCAGGAGTTGCGCGCGCCGACCGTGCGGCCTTGGCCAACTCTTCAGGCGCCGACAGGCAGAGGCGGCCGAATCCTTGAGGGCTTTGGCGACTGAGGCCAAGATTCCGGGATCCGGATGCCAGGTCAAGAGATAGATTTTCCAACTCTCCCATTATGAAACTCGATGCAGATTCGGGCTGGTTTTGAGTGCCCCATCGACCGCAGCGGCTCACCGTAAAGTAGCATTGACCAAGACTTGAGTTACTTTAAGTTACATAAGTGTACCGAAGCTGTGGGTACCATTTGTAGTGAATGCAGCGTGAATCAGGCAGATTTCCACCCGCAAACGGGGTGTTTTCTGCTACAAGTAGTAGGAACAGTGAGAACTGGCCGGAATCGCCTGAAAGTAACCAAAGGGGCGCGATAGGCAGGTTTAAGGACGAAGAATGATGCTTCCTCTGCTTCAAATTGCCGCAATCGCGGTTGTGGCTTTTTACCTTGGTCGATGGAGAGCCGGCGTTCGCCGCCGGAACACCCAGTCGTGGGAGTCGCTATTGAGCCGGCTTGCGTCCCGACTGGAGTGCCCGCGAGCTGAGCGATCATTTCCTTTGGAAAGAGGGGCTTGAACTCCACCCCTGAAGAGACCTGGACGCGCATTCAAGGTGCACATGGGCTCTGGGCCATCTACCAAAACGCACGGGTCATGCTGGAAATGGCAGATTATGCTTCGCGGAGCTGCAGTTCGGTGGATCGCGAACTGGTTGAGACTCTGCGCAGCGATGCCATGCAGATTCGGGTTTGCGTTCTGATGGCTCTTTGCCAATACGCATTCAGCCAGGCCAGCGAAGGTGTTCGCGTCAACGCATTCAGGGCCGCATCCATGTATACCGGGATGGCAGCGCGCATGACGCAGCTGCTGCAGGAGAATGCAGCGATGGTTCTCCCCGATTTCGTCGCAGCGATGTAACGCAGATTTTCGCTTTCATGCAAAGACCCCGGCCTCGGCCGGGGTCTTTGCATGTGGGCGCATCGCGCGGGGCTAGACGGGGTTGTCTTCAAGAAACTTCAGTGATTGATGCATACTCATCCGGGCTGAGGCGGAAGTCGAGCGCGGGGGCCAGGCCTTCGACCTGCTCCGCGCTGCGACCGCCGACGATGGCCGCGGTAATGGCGGGGTGGCGAAGAGTCCATGCGACAGCGACCACGCCTGGAGCGACACCGTGGCCGTCGCCGATCTGACGCAACAGTTCAACCAGGCGCAGATTGCGGCTCAGACGCGGTTCATTGAACTCGGGCGAGCGGCGACGCCAGTCGTCCTCAGGGAATGCAGCTACGCGCTCGGCCTCATCTTGCCGGTGAGCAGGCCTGAAACCATGGGTGAATAATTGATGACGCCGATGCCGTTGATCTGCGTGAATGGCAGAATCTCGTCCTCGATGGCGCGGCGCAGCATGGAATAGGGCGGCTGCAGGCTGGTGATGGGTGCAATCTTCTGGATGCGCTTCATCTGCGCGACGGAGAAGTTGGACACGCCGATCCAGCGAATCTTTCCCTGCCTGCGAAGTTTCGCCAGTGTTTCCCAGCCCTCTTCGATTTCGGGATCGGGATTGGGCCAGTGAATCTGGTAGAGGTCGATGGTTTCAACGCCGAGGCGTCGCAGAGAGGCGTGAAGTTCCTCAGTGACGGATGCGGCTTTGAGCGAGCGGTAAATGGTACGGTCCTGGTGCCAGCGCATGGAGCATTTGGTAAAGACGAGCGGCTTGCGGGTTGCTGTTTTGATGGCGCGGGCGACGATTTCTTCTGAATGGCCGAGGCCATAGATGGCCGCAGTGTCGATCCAGTTGATGCCGAGGTCGAGGGCCTTGTGAATGGCGGCGATGGATTCGTCGTCGTCCTGAGGGCCCCAGGCGAACTCCCAATTGCCGCCGCCGATGGCCCATGCGCCGAAGCCGATGGGAGTCAGCAGCAGATCGGAGTTTCCAAGTCTGCGAAGGGATTGTGAAACGGGAGTAGTGGTCATCGCAATTGCTTCGATGATAGCGCGCACCAGCCGATTCAGAAAACAGAGCATTTAGCCGCAACCTGGCCTCGAGCAGAATCCGAGTTGCTGCGCCAATTTCGGAGACGGGCAGGGTGACGCTTTGTTGACGAAAAGGCCACTTGAGGGGCTCGCCCCCGGGAAACGATCGGCAAAAGGCTGGACGGAGATGCGGATTCATTTTCGTGGCGAGGGGAAAGCTAGAACGAATTGCATGGCAGAGCGGAGTTGGTGATTGGCGTTTCGATGGTTCACGTGTCCGCGGAAGACGGTGATTTTCGGTGCCGAAAAGCCGACTCATCCGTATCGATGTCCCAAGCATACCTAGGCCGGCATTTGTCCGAGACGATGAATAGGGTCGCTTCGGGGGCCGGAAGACGTGAAAAAATCAGTTAGGGCCCCGGATGAACTCCCATGAACGTCGATGACCTGCCAGTGTTTTCCAGCGGCGTTCATCTGCATTCATTGGGGCAGCCAGTGAACGCGCGCTAAGAGGACTACAAGATGCGGAAAGGGTTTACCAGAAAACCACAAGCGGACGAGCCCGCGACGCGAGGCAAGAACTATATAACGCGGGACGGGCTGCAGCGCCTCAAAGATGAGCACCAGTTTCTTCTCACCAGGGACCGCCCGGCCGTAGCCGAGGTGGTGGCGTGGGCTGCCAGTAATGGCGATCGCAGTGAAAACGCCGACTATCAGTACGGCAAGCGGCGGCTGCGGCAGATCGATGGGCGGATTCGCTTTCTCTCGAAGCGAATCGAAGCCGCGGAAGTGGTGGACCCGGAAGCTCCGAGAGCGGGGCAGTCGGAGAGGAGGGCATTCTTCGGGGCGACCGTGCGCTATGCCAACACCGCGGGAGCGGAGCGAGTGGTGAGCATCGTAGGCACTGACGAGGTCGATCTCAACCGCAATCACATCAGCTGGGTGTCACCTCTGGGGCGCGCGTTGATGAAGTCGGCAGCGGGTGACAGCGTGGTTCTCCAAGCGCCGGCCGGGACGGAATACCTGACGGTGCTGGATGTGTCTTACGAGCGTATTTCTGTGGAACCGTTCCGTGAGCCACCTGGATCCGAGGCCTCGGCAAAGGGACTCACTCGCCGAAGCTCACCTGACGAAGAAGAGACGATACGGTAAAGGTGTTGACAGAGCGACGACCGCGATAGAGCGCTATTGGCTTTTGACAAGCGACAAGAGATGAGCTGAGTCCCGGACCACGCCCTTGTGTTCGGGGAACGGGGCGCCTTACGTGTGGTTGCGAATCTGAAGATAGATTGCGACGAAGTGTTCCCGCAATGCGGCGACGGGGAGGCGACAGTTGCTCATGATTTGTCCAGTGGCGCAGCCGGAGGCGGATTCGAGGGAGAGACACTGCGGTTGGTGAAGTGACTGGCTGGGTTATCGATCGATGAGGTTTGATCGCGGCGTGCGCCGAGTGGGTTGATTCCACATATAAATAAAGGCGCTCGGTGTTGGCACCCTTCGACTTCGCCCAGGGACAATGCTCGGGCGAGTTTCAGCTTTCCCACTGCCGCTCCTGGCGAGAGCCCCAACATATGAAACCAAGACAGCTCCGAGTGTTGACACCAAAATAAGACTAATTTAGTCTTATTTAAATCCGACCGAAAGAGTCGTATATATCTCTAGCGTAGGTACCCCTAAGCACGCACAAACTGGAGGTTTGCAGGTGTTGTTTGCAAGTTCGCAGGAATTGACGGGCAATCGCCGAGTCAGAATCGCTCCTTTCCTACTTTCTCTGGGGCTCATTCTGTGCAGTTCGCCAATGGCAAGGGCGCAGCAGGAGCCACCCTATTTCGTTACTTATTCATCCGTTATGGAAGAGCCGGGCAATCTGGAAATAGAGAACCAGAACATCGCGGCGGCACCGAAAAATGCGAATGCGTTTTTCGCGCCGACGGTTGAGTTTGAATACGGCGTGACCGCCTGGTGGACCGCCGAAGCCTATCTGCAGGGCCAGTCGACCGAGAATGACTCGACGGTATTCACCGGTTTCCGGTTTGAGAACCGCTTCCGGCCCTTGCCGCGCGAGTATTGGATCAATCCCGTGCTCTACGTGGAGTACGAAGACGTAAGTGCCGCGGACAAGAGCTTTCTCGAGATCACCGGCAACACCAGCATCACAACCCAGCAGGTGAATAATGCAGCCCTGCGCAAGGAAGTGGAGCGCTCGATTGAGGGCAAGCTCATTCTCTCAAGCAACGTGAAGGGCTGGAATCTTTCGGAAAACATCATCGCGGAAAAGGCAATGAACGAGGCTGAGCCGTGGGAGTTCGGCTATGCGGTGGCCGTTGCTCGACCGCTGGCGCTTGCAGGGAGCGGTAAGCCGTGCCTCTTCTGCCGGCAGAATTTTCTGGCCGGCGCGGAGTTGTTTGGCGGCCTGGGAACCCGCTACACCTTCGGACTGAAACAGACCGAGCAGTATGCCGGGCCTACCGTCGCATTCAATGCTCCGCATGGGTTGACGTTGAAGTTCTCTCCCGAATTCGGATTGAACGACAACTCAGCCGCAGTTCTTTGGCGCTTCGGGGCCTCCTACGAGATTCCGCAGATCCGCGACTGGTTCCGGAGGGCGAAATGAAGGCCTGGATGGTACTGATTGTCGCCGTTTTGATGGTTCCTATCGCGTGCCTTGCAACTGCGAATGGCTCGTGGCTGAAGAAGGTTCCGCAGGCGGACCGCGGTGCGCACGAATCCTTATGCCGGCGATCGGAGCGCGGTGGCCGCAGGCAGAAACTCTGTTCCGCAATAACTGCGCCAAGTGTCACGGCGAAAACGCCGAAGGGCAAAGCAAAACGGCCCGAGCCTGCAGAAGCGAGCGCATCCAGAAGGCGACCGACGGAGAACTTGCGTGGTTGATCAAGAACGGCGAAGCCTTTAAGGGCATGCCGGGGTGGGGCGGCTTGCCCGAGCACGAGCGATGGCAAATTATTGCGTATCTTCGCAGCCTCAATCCCGCCGTCGCGGAGGAGCGCAACAATGACAGATTCGCCAAAGAGACTGCGTTGCGATTGCGCGCGCTGCTCTCGATTTCGTTCGCACCTTCATCTTCTTCGCAGAGGGATGCGGCTCGGGCCTGGCTCCGGCGGCTCCCACGGAATCGGATGCAACGCCGCCCGCCGATTCGATTGGCGAGGCTCTGTTTCTGGATACGCGCTTCGGCCAGTTTTTCGCGGCGAACATGACCGGCGTCAACTCGCCGCTGCTGGTCGGCGATCCCGTCGTCGAGCAGGTCGCAGACATTGAACGGCCCGCTGCCGGGACCTTTCGCAGGCCAAGCCATCAATTGCCGCTCGTGCCATTTCGTGACGGAGTTTGAAGGAGTAGCCGACGCCGGGAACAGAACCTATTCCGACTTCACTACGCACAGCCCGATCCCCCGCACCCAGGCGAATGGCTTCAACCACACTCCGCGAAACTCCATGCAAATGGTGGATTCGTTCACGTCCCGCTCCGGGCCGCTTTTTCTGCATTTCGATGGAGAATTCGCCTCAGGGGAAGACCTGGTGGTTGGGACGATGACGGGCCGGAACTTCGGCTGGTTCCCAACGCAGTACAACGAGGCCATCGCGCATATTGCGCAGGTCATCCGGCAAGACGACGGAAGCAGTCAACTTGCCGCCGATCGCCTCAACAGCCTGAGCTACGCAGTGCTCTTTAAAGGAACCGATCAGCGTATTCCCGCCGGCCTGCTGTTGCCTGCCGCGCAGCGACTCGACGTGACCACGGCAACGGACGCGCAGGTTGTCCACGAGGTTGCGATCTGCATTGCGCAATACATGAAGGACTTGCTCTTCCAGCGCGATTCGTTTGGCCGCTATATCGGTTCGCCCTACGACAATTTTCTCAGAGTGAACCATCTTCCCCAGCAGCCTCTCGCGGGAGAAACGAAGGCGGCTTACAATCAGCGGTTGTATCAGCAAGTGCTGGCGTTGACGAGTCCGATCTTCATCACGCCGAGTGACGGCTCGTTTAAATACCATGCGCAGCCTTATCAATTCGGTGCGCTCGAACTGCAAGGTCTCAAAATCTTTCTCGCATCTGCCGCTGCCGGAGCAGCAAATGCTCACGCGGGCAATTGCGGCGCCTGTCATCAAGCCCCCGACTTCTCTGACTTTGTATTCCACAACAACGGCGTTTCGCAAGAAGAGTACGACGCCGCAAATGGATCCGGTGCGTTCCTCAATCTCTTCATCCCCACCAACGCACAGCGCATGGCCAATTTCGACGCCTACATGCCTGTATCCGCTGCTCACCCCAACGCAAGCGAAGCCTTTCGGCATCCGGCCGACCCAAACAATCCCGGCTACGCTGACCTGGGTCTGTGGAACATCTACTTGAATCCCGACATCCCCAACCCGCAGACAAATCTGACGTCCTTCGTGTGTGCGCCCGGTAAGGACTGTTCGGTGGACCAGGGTCTCGCGTCCACCATCGCCCAGTTCAAGACTCCCGTTTTGCGCGATCTCGAGGACTCGGCCCCCTACTTCCACAATGGGAGCGCGCCCACGTTTGATGATGTAATCAATCACTATATTCAGATGTCGCAACTGGCACGCTCCGGCGCCATGCGCAATGCTCCACCGGAATTCGCAAACATGTCGTTGAGTCAGGACGACCTGGCCGCACTGGTGGCTTTCTTGAAGTCGCTGACCGAGGACTACGACGACGCTTAGAGAATTCTCTGCGATTGACTGGTGCTTTCCCATGTCTCGAAAGCGAGAAATGGGCCACCTGTGTTCGTGCGGATTGAAGCGGTTCGAAAAGCAGCAGGGGGGCGGTGATTTCCCACCCGCTTTCGTGGTCATTGATGATTTGCGAAGAACGACACGGTCCAAGCGGCGGTTATTCTTCGCGCAGCAGGATCATCGGATCTACGGCCAATGCTCTGCGGGCGGGAATCCACGCAGCAACAAGTCCGAGCAGCAGCATGGTCACTGTGACTCCGCCGAGCACGAGCGGATCTTTGGGCGTGGCCTGGTAGACGATGAAGGACAGCACACGGGTTGCGAGGACTCCGAGAGCGAGGCCGGCAATGGAGCCGACGGCGAGCAGACGGAAGGCGCGGCCCAGCGATGCACCGAGGATTTGCCGCTGCGAAGCGCCGAGTGCCACGCGAATTCCCAACTCGCGCAGGCGCTTGCTCACGACATAGGACGCCATGCCGAAGATGCCCGTGACCGCGAGCATTGCGCCCAGCGAGCCGAGCACGCCCAGCGCCACCGTGGCCACACGCGCGGCAAATAATGCGCTATTCATCTCCTCGGTCCAGGTCCTTATGACAAAGGGCACACTGGAATCGAGGCCGTGCAGTTTGCTCTCAATTGCGCCTGCAATCTCATGCGGGCTGCGGTTCGAACGTACGACGATCCACGTGCCGGTAACGGGTTGTTGCATGAAGGAGAAGAACATGGCGGGTTGCTGGTCCTCGGTCAACGTGCGATATTTGCCGTCTTCAACTACGCCGACTACCTCTGCGCGCTTTCCTCCCCAGTACTTGAAATGCCCGCCGATTGCCTTGTCGACGGATCCGAAGACTTTGACGGCAAAGGTGCGATTGACCAGCGCCACCGTGGGCGCCTTGCTGTCGTCGTGAATCGTGAGATCGCGCCCCGCCAGCAGGGTGGCGCCGGCTGCTTTGAGGTAGCCCTCAGAAATGTTGTAGTTCATAGCGTCGGCAGCGAAGTTGGTGGGGCGGAAATCGGTTGTGGTGTCGGTATACACGAATGAGTCGCCTCCGCCCAGACTGAGCGGAATGTTGCTCGCATATCCGACAGCCGCGACGCCCGGAATCGCAGCCACCGCATCGATCATGCGCTGCTGCATCTGCGGCGTGCGTTCGCTGGTGTATCCGGCCATGCGCAGATCGCTCTGGACGAGAATCGCGTTCTGCGGTTGGAATCCATAACTGCTGTGCAGAGAACGGACGAGTCCACGCACTGCAACGAGGGATGAAGTCACGAGCACTGCGCAAATTGCGATCTGAGCAACGAGGAGTATGTCGCGGATGGTGAGCCGCCTGGTTCCCGAGGAGCCGCTCATGCCTGTCCGGATGATCTGCCACGGATCGGCGCGCATGACCTGGCGGACCGGCACCATGCCGAACAGCAAGCCGCTGACGAGTGCCAGCAGAATCGCGACAGCGTAGGTGCGCACGTCCGGATTGACCGGCACATTGATAGGGACATCGGGAATGGGCTGCCACGCGCTCAGCAGGTGCAGGATGACCACGCCGCCGACAAGCCCGATGATCCCTCCGGCAAGAGAGACCAGCACGGCTTCAGTCAGCAGTTGCCGGAGGATGCGGCCGCGCCGCGATCCGAGTGCCAGACGCAGCGCGACGTCTTTTGCCCGATCCGCCGCCCTGGCCGCGAACAGACTGCCCAGATTCGCGCAGGCGGCAAGCAGGATGAGTCCGGCGAGGAGCATCATACCGGCCATGAACGCGCGCGCCGGTCCGCCGAGCATGTCGCCTATGAGGCCCGGACGAGCGAGGGAGAACTTCACTCCATCGTCGTCTCCCGGATAGGTCTTGGACAGCCATGCGCCAATAGAATTCAGGTCTTGTGTTGCTTCAGCAGGTGTCACTCCGGGCCTTAGGCGGCCGATGACGAAAGGAGAGTGGTTGCCGCGATATTGCAGCCCGTTATCCCCTTCGACGAGAGGCTGGTCGACAAGCGGAATCCAAAGCGCGGGCGCAAAGAACAGCTCAGTACCCCGAAATGCAGGAGGCGCGACGCCGAGGATTGTGAAGGGGTGCTTATTGATCTCCACAGCTCGCCCCACGACATGGGGGTCGCCATGGAAATAGCTGTGCCAGTAGGAATACGCCAGCACAACATAGGGAGCGCTGTTGATTCCCTTTTCGTCTGAAGCGTGGTAAAAGCGTCCTAAATACGGCTGAATTCCCAAAGCATCGAAATAATTTCCGCTGGCGAGAAAAGGCCATGCTGTGGAAGGATTCCGGCCAGAATCAACACCCACCGGACCGATGATTTCGAACGCCATCATGCTTTCGAAGGTGCGGTTCCGGTCGCGCAGGTCCACGTAGTCCAGGTAGGACTGTGATGGAAACTGAAACCGCTGCACCATGTAGAGATTCTGCGCATGCGGAACGTTGACGGGCTTCAGCACCAGCGCGTTCAGGACGCTGAAGACCACGGCATTCGCACCGATTCCGAGGGCGAGGGTGATGACTGCGGTCACAGCAAAACCGGGCGATTTTGCCAACTGCCGGAGGGCGAGTTTCAGGTCGCTGAGCATGACTGACTTGTTGTACGCGTGTTGAGAGCTGCGAGTTCCCTAAGAAAATAAGCCTCGGCAAGAGGCCGGAATCAACGCTGTGAGGTAATGGAGTGTTCCCCAGCGTGATGACCTCGGCGGACGCCGCAGGCGCAGGATGATCTTGGCGCTGAAAGGTTCTTGCTTTCCCAGGTCTGAGACCACCCCAGCGACGAAGACCTGTCGCTGGGTGACCCCGGGCTCGAGACCTGGGGCACCCATGGTCGTGCAGATACAAGCTGCATGACAAGCAGATGCAGGTCTTTCTACTTCGCTCCTTGCCCAGGTATGTTTTCGAAGCAAGCGAGTTACTCTGCACGCAAGGCTTCGACGGCGTTGACCCTGGCGGCGCGCGCTGCAGGAACAGCCGAAGCGATCACCGCGGCGCCGAGGATGACGACGGCGGACGCAACAAATGCGAGTGCACCCGGTTGATGGATCTCAGTAACGTATTTGCTGATTGCGCGGGATAGGGCAAAGCCCACCAATAGACCCGCACCCACTCCGATGGCAGCCATGGCCACGCCCTCGGCGAGAACAATGGTGAGAATGTTGCGTGGCAGAGCGCCGAGAGCCATGCGGATTCCGAACTCGCGGGTGCGCCCGCTCACTGAAAACGCAAGAACGCCCGCCACGCCGACCACAGAGATCAAGAGCGCCACGGCGGCAAATCCACCAAACACAATTGCATTCAGGCGGTCGGGTGTGAGGACCTCTGCACGGACGTCTCCGAGGGTGCTGGCTTTTTCAACGGGCTGGTCCGCCGACATTTGGTGAATCGTCTGAGTGATGACCGGAACCAATGAGCGGGGATCCTGATGGGCGCGGACGAACAGGCGGCCATTCCATCCTTCCTGGTTGACTGGCTGGTAGATGGTCATGGCCGGCGACGGGATGATGTTTTCATCGTCGAAATCGGGCACGACGGCAATGATTCGCCGTGGCTCAGTGCTGATGCCGATAAATTTCATGACCCCGTCAGTCCACCACAGTTTGCGATTCACCGCATTCTGTCCCGGATAGAGCAACTGGGCCAGGCTCTGACTGACGATGACCACCCGCTCGGAACCATCTTTGTCGCCGTCGTTGAAGTCGCGGCCATTGAGAATCGGCAGGCCGAAGGTGGCGAAAAATCCAGGGGATACGGAGCGGAACTTGGCGCGGAAATCCTGACCGTCAGCCCGTCTGGCGCCGAGCGCAGCGAATGTGAAGCTGATGTTCAAGCCCTGTTCGTCGCGCCATGGAACAGAGAAACCCTGAGACACCTGCTCCACCCCCGGCAGCGCGCTGATGCGTTGTTCGATGTCACGATAAAACTCCTGCACCTGCAGAGGCGTTCGCCCGTAGGTCATCACCGGCAAATTGATCGCGAGAACGTTGGATGAATCGAATGGCGGCCGGGTTTGCTCAAGAACAAACAGAGTTTTCATGAGCACACAGGCGCCGGCGAGGAGCAGGAATGACGCCGCAATCTGCGTGACGGCGAAGACGCGAAGGCGACGGCTGCTGCCGCCGGCCACGCGTGCTCCCCGGCCGGTAAGCCCGCCCTGCGGGGCATTTGCTGAAGGCAGGCGTGGAATGAACGCGAGAAAGACGGCGGCCACGAATGCCAGTGCAATTCCAAACCACACCATGTTGAAATCGAGGGTGAGATCGTTGGCGCGCACCGAGAAGCGCGCAGCATAGCGGCCAAGTACAGCCACCATGGGAACGGCGAGGAGAACGGCCGCGAGGACCCCGGTTCCACAGAGCACGAGGCTCTCTGCGAGCAAGGAACGGCGCAGCACCGCAGTGCTTGCGCCCAAGGCCGACCGGACGGCCAGTTCCGGTTCGCGGCGGACAGTTCGCGCCAGCACCAAATTGGCAACATTCGAGCTCGCAATCACAAACAGCAGGCCCGAGGCTGCGAACAGGAGCCACAAGATGGTATTGGCGCGCGCATTGATCTGGTCGTGCATGCGCGTGACATCAATTCTGTAATGATCCTCAGGCTTATACACCTCGGGATGGGCCGCGATCATGGCGCCATATACGGTGTTGAGTTCCGCGCGCGCTGAGTCGACGGTGGCACCGGGTGCGAGCCGCGCGAAAACTTCGGTCATGCGATGTTCGCGGCCAGTGACCATGGTGGCGGACAGATGATGCGGGCTGGTGACTACGTTGGCGATGATCTCGGTGGCCACTGGATAAGGCACGGATGGCTCCAGAACGCCGACGATGGTGGCGGAGCGCGCGCCCATGACGCTCTCAAGCCGCACCGTTTTTCCAATCACGCTGGGATCGGAATGGAGCGAGGATCTCCAGAAGTGATAGGTCAGCACAACGGCTCCCGCGGCATTGGGGCCATCGTCTGTGGGACCGAGCAGGCGCCCGAGCACCGGCCGCAGTCCCATGACCTCGAAATAATGGCCGTCAACTACGCCAGCGGGAATCTCGCGAGGCGTGCCGAGACCCACAATCGTGAAGTCAATCTCAGAAAACGTGCCCAGTTCCTTGATCGACTTGAGGCTACTGCCGATGTCTGCAATTTCGGGGATGGAAAACGTGGAGTTGACCTCGCCGATGCCGAGAGCGCTTTGGCGCAAATAAAGCAAAGAGTCTTCATCGCGATTTGCAAGGGGACGCAGCAGCACGGCGCGCACCACGCTGAAGATTGCGGCGTTGGCTCCGATACCGAGGGCGAGCGTCAGGGCGACGGTGATCCACAACGCAGGGACGCGAGAGAGAGAGCGCACAGCGATCTTCAAATCATGAAGGAAAGACACGTCGGACCTCCAATGCGACAGTAGCCCCTATGCGAATTCGAGGCGGGGAAAGGGGCCCGGGGAAGAATCAATTGACGAATATGTTGATATCAACTAATCTTCGATTGTGTCAAGCCAAAAAGAGCTGCCCTATGAGACAACGCACCTGGTGCGCGACAACTGTCTCTGTCTTCATGTGCAGCGCGCGGCACGCGCATTGGCGCGGCGCTTCGATGAGGCTTTGCGTCCATTCGGACTTACAAACGGGCAGTTTTCATTGTTGATGTCGCTGAACCGCCCCGAGCCGCCGCCCATGGGGCCGGTGGCGTGTCTGTTGGCGATGGATCGGACTACGCTGACCGCCGCATTGAAGCCGTTGGAGCGCACCGGGCTGGTGAAAGCAGCACAGGATCCTTCGGATCGGCGGAACCGTATTCTGATTCTGACGGCCAAGGGAAAGAGCCTGCTGATTCGTGCATTTCCAGTGTGGGAGCGCACGCACCATGAGCTCGAAAAACTCGTTTCAGATGAAGATTCGGATGAACTCCGCAGGAGCTTGCGCGCTATCTCGTGAGTGAGGGCGGGGCGCAAATCCCTTAGGCGGCGATGAGGAAGCGGCCTTCGCGCATGATCTGCTCCTGACCCGATTCAGATTCCAGCCAGATGTTGAAGCCCAACCCAACCACATCGATGTGGGTGCCGGAGCGCCAGGGAGCACCGGTGTGTTCGCCATATGGGTTGCCGAAGGCAATGTGGATGCCGGGAAACTTTTCGTCCTGAAGGATGTTGCCGATGACGCGTTCGACGCCGAGGTTGGTGCCGATGGCAAACTCACCGACGCGGTCGGAGTTTTCATCGGTGTGGGTGTAGCTCCAAAAATCGGCCTCGAGCTGCTTGTTGGTGCTGGAGCAGCTGACGATGCGGTTGGCGGCGATCTCGATGGTGAGGGGCGTGGAGGCGAGAAGGCCGTAGCGGGCACAGAGCCAGTCGCCTACGACGCCGTCGACGACGAAGGTGCCGTTGACTTCTCCGGGGGATGTAAAGCATTCGCCGCCGGGAAGATTGCCCCATTTTTCAGGAGAAATAATGCCCGAGGTTTTGAACCACTTATAGCCGGGATTCATTTCGGCAGTGATGTCGGTGCCGGCGGCAGTGGTAGCGCGGATGCGGGTCGCACGGCGAACACGATCGAGAACTTTCTGGCTCAGTCGGTCGACGAGGTCGAAGTCGGCGCGCATGCCCTGGCACATGATTTCAGGGGTGATGTTGACCATGTGTGCGTGACGCATATGGCGGCGGTTGACGACGTCGGTCATCTGCATACGGGAACCGAGTTCGTTGGCCTGGACCTGGACGGCAAAGATGGAAACCTGCGAAGTTTCCATGTCGGCGAGGACCGCGGCGGGCATGTCGGTGAGGGGGCGGGGCGACAAATCCTCGAGAATGAAGGCATTCCACGGACATCCCCGCGCAGCCAACTGGGCGCCGAGAGCAGCGGCGATGGATTCTGTAGCGCGGTCGGTGATGAGAGTGACCTTTTCCGCCGGGTCAATGCGGAGACAGGTGGTGACGGCCGAGCGCGCGCCGGGCGTGAATTCGGTGGGGTAGTTCAAGGCGAGCAGATGGGCGACGGCTTCAGTCATGTTTGGAGTGCGTTTCTCCCGGTGGGGGTGCGTATCTCTTGAGGGTACCGAAAAATTCACGGAAATGAAACCACCTGCGGCGGGCCGACGATACGGAGCCGGAGCTTGATACGTTGGGGCGTTTGGGGCGTGACCGTGTGGGTTCGTGCTTTCCCACTTCTCAAAAGATAGACCTGGGCACCCATTTTCGTGCGGGTACGAACTTCTTGAAAAGCAAATTTCTCGGAAAGCGGCGGCAAGCGACGACTCGGAGACCAGGATTGAAGCAACACTTGCCGAGAAAGGGCATAGTACAATTTCGCATCCCCCGATTGGCGGATCCCCAGGAGGTCGCGCGATCGCTATGCACACTTCAAGCTTGCCGGGAGTGCGGGAAGCAGTGCGTCCGCTGAGCGGGTATGAACGCTTGTTTTGGGCCGTCGACAAAATCAACGGATTCAACTTTACCGTGGTCGTTTCTTTTCGCGGCACCATTGCGCGGACACACTGGATCGATGCCTTCGCGCAGGCGCAACGGAAACATCCCTTTCTGAATGTCAGCATCAACGACGACGACCCGCATGCACCCTACTTCGTGCGCGGCGAAAGTCTGCCGATCCCCCTGGCGTTTGAGCGGCGCACTTCATCGACGCAATGGCAGCGGGTGATGGAATCGGAATTCGCAGAGACTTTTGACCCGTCGACTGCGCCGTTGCTGCGAGCCGTGCTGCTTGAGGATGAAGAAGGCTGCGACCTGGTGCTGACTGCAAATCACGTCATCATCGACGGCATTGGAGTTCTCGGGCTTGTACGTGATCTGCTGGCGGCTCTCTCTGGAGGGACGATTAGCGCATTGCCGGATCCGCCCTCTGCCGAGGATCGGGTTGCAGAGGTACGGGCTTCAACCCAATTACACGCTGCCCAAAACGGGCTCCAGGCTGCACCCGCGCAAGCAGGTGCTGGGGGTTCCGCTGCAGCAACTCCGGCGCGGATGTTTGTCCGTCGAAAGGCTACGGGCAAGCCTACGATTGAGGCTCTTCGGTTTTCAAAAGACCAGACCGCGATGCTGCTGCGCCGCGCCCGTGAACAGCAGACGACTGCGGGCGCGGTGGTGCTGGCAGCGCTGGCCTCTGGTTTGCGCAAGCTTTCGCCGGCGATGAAGGAAGTCGATATACACGCCGCGACGCCGGTGGATGCGCGGCCCTACCTGGGCAACGAAGGTGACTTCGTCCTTTCGATCGGGTCGGCGCGCGCAGTCTCTCCCTTTCCAGATATGGAGCTGTGGGCAAGTGCACGCGCACTGAAATCCCAACTTGCTCCGTTCCAATCTTTCGGGGAGATAGAAACGACATTCGGTCGAGTGGATGCGGTGTTGGCGCTGAAGCTTGATGCGTCTGCCCTCGTCGACATGCTGATTGGGGGGTTTGGGCACGATGTGCTCCTCAGCAATCTGAAGACCGTGGAGTTGCCGACGGCGCCTCACGGTCTTACCGTGGAAGCGGTTTGGGGACCGTCTGTGTTATTGGGCGTTGAGGGAGAGCAGATGATCGGCGTAGCGACGTTTGGCGGAGTGCTGCACCTGGTTTATACCAGCTTCAGTCCGGTGGCGGGGCTGCTGGACAGGGTGCAAGAGCTGATCGCCGAGGCCTGTGTCGACGGGTAGGGTGTGGAATTCCCTCTTTCGTACGGATTGACGCTTCGCTACAAGCCCTTGGAGCCCGTTGCTATCCCAGGTCTGAAAATCCAGACCTAGGGCACCCATGTCTTAGCGGATTCGCAGGTCCTGTTTCACAGGCCGGCGGCGGTTTCCTGGGCCATGTAGTCGACTACGGCTTTCAGGTCCCCCTGGGATTCTTCAAAAACTTTGAGCTGGCGGTCGGCGCCGGTGCCGGTCTGCATGATTTTGCGGATACCGTCGATGGCTTCGCGGCTGCCGAGCTCGTCGACAACGGGATCGATGAGGGCGAGATACTCCTCGATGAGTTCGCGGACGGGCAGTTCCTGCTGACGACCGAAGTCGATGAGCTTGCCGTCGAGGCCGTAGCGCACGGCGCGGAATTTGTTTTCCATAAGCAGCGGTCGCGCGTACTGGCGGAAGTCCTGATTGGCCGCGTGAAGCTTGTAGAGATAGGCCGCCGTGGCCTGAATGAGCGCTGCGATGGCGACGGTTTCTTCAGCACGGAGCGGGATGTCGCAGGCGCGTACTTCGACGGTGTTGAAGAAGGGATGGGGTCGGATATCCCACCAGATTTTTTTTGCGTTGTCGATGCAGTTGGTGCGGACGAGCAGGCTGACGTAGTTTTCAAATTCGGAATAGCTGGAGAATGCATCGGGAATGCCGGTGCGGGGGAAGTTTTCAAAGACCTTGGCACGGTAGCCCTTATAACCGGTGTTGATGCCGAGCCAAAAGGGTGAGTTGGTGGCCAGCGCCATGATGTGCGGCAGAAAGTAGCGCATCGAATTCATGATGCGGATGGCGGCCTCGCGGTCTTCGATGCCGACGTGAACGTGAAGGCCAAAGATGAGATTCGCGCGAGCGACGAGTTGCAGATCCTTGACCACCTGGTGATAGCGCGGGTCAGGGTAGATCTCCTGTGTGCGCCAGTCAGCGAAAGGATGGGTGGCGCCTGCGACAAGCTGCAGATTGTGCTCTGCGGCGAGCTTGATCATTTCCCGGCGCAGTTCGTAAATGTCTTCGCGCGCCTCGTCGATGTTGCGACAGACGCGGGTGCCGACCTCGACCACAGAGGTGTGCATCTCGGCCTTGACCCGCTCCTGCAGGCGGAGCTTGCCTTGCGCCAGCATCTCGGTCTGGATGTGGGAGCGCAGGTCCCGCGAAACCGGGTCGATGGTCTGGTATTCCTCTTCAATGCCGAGGGAGAAGGACGGCCGCATGGATGGGACCTCGGGACAGCTTGGGACGATTGTAAGGCAGGGATTAGGGATTGGGGACTCAAAGACTTGGGGCCGGGGACCTGATCTCAGGGGTTGAGGGTGTGGAGAATGTTTTCGCTTTTTGTTCGCTTTTACGCTATGATGCTGCCGAGCGATGAACCTTTTCTCCCAACTTGAAGTCGAACCCACGCATGAGGAGCTTTATCCGGGGGCAGTGTTGATGCGCGGGCTGGCGCTGGCGCAGGACACGGAATTCTTTACAGCCGCTGAGACCATTATGGCGGCCGCGCCGCTGCGCCGCGCCACCACTCCGAGCGGACTGCCCATGCAGGTGATGGTGACGGACTGCGGAACGGAACGGGCGTTCCAAAGACGGTGGGACCCGGAGAAACCGCATCGGGCGCGCTTGTGGCCGGCGATTCCGCGCGCGCTGGCGGAGTTTGCGGTGCGGTGCGCGGTGCGGGCAGGGTTTCCGCAATTTTGTCCGGATGCGTGCCACATCAATCGCTACCAGGCGGGAACGAAACTGGGGATACATCAGGACCGGCACGAAATCGATCTGAGTCAGCCGATTGTGTCGGTTTCGCTGGGTCTCGAATGCATTTTTCTGCTGGGCGGATTGGAGCGCACGGACAAGACGAAACGGATTCTGCTGGAGCACGGCGATGTGGTTGTGTGGGGAGGACCTTCGCGAATGCGGTTTCACGGGGTGTTGCCGCTGAAGCCGGGGTGGCATGCGATGACGGGGCCGTATCGGTTCAATTTGACGTTTCGAACCACCTGCGGTGGGGCCGGCGTTTAGGGGGGCAGGGATCAGGCGTCAGGGCCGAGTGATCAGGGGTCAGGGGTCAGGGATCAGGGGTCAAAGCGGCGGAAATTGAACTTCTGCGACGAAGCTTTACCGGGAACGCCGACGCTGGTACCAGAGGGAGCCGAGTCCTGCACCCGAAAAACAGATGCCAAGCGCACCGAAGATATCTTCAAAAGCATGCAACTGCCAATGGGAATCTACTCTTGCGGTCTGAGGTGAATCTTTTATATAGCGGATCTGAACAATTTGGCCGATTGAGAACTCGGGAGGAATGGAATAATTCCTTGACTCGACTGTATACACATGGCCATCAAAAGCGATGAACGAGAAGACGGGAGCGTAGTCAATATCATTGTCCGAATCATGACTTCTAGAGTTAATTCGGACCACTCTTCCCGTGGTCGCAATGCTCTCGTGCAGGAATATCTCGGTGCGAGTCTCGAAGTAGAGGCTGGCTACCAGAAAGGGTAGGCCGCAGATCATCGCGAGCCAGGCGCCAAAAGGTGTAATTAGGCTTCGAAAATACATATCTGATCGCTAACTCGCCGATTTCGCATTCTGCGTTTCGCTTTCTTTCCCTTTCGCCTTCGCCGAGGCGATTTTGGCTTTCTTTTTCGCAGGTTTTTTCGCGGGCGCGTTTGCGGCCGGAGTGCCGCTGAGGAAGGCGGACCAGCGGAGTTCGAGGAGTTTTGGTGCGGCTTGCGCTTTGGCGATGGCGAGGTCCGCGACTTCTTTGACGATCCAGTCGAAGTTGGCTTTGCCGACGGAGTGGAGGTCGGCGTCGGGCGCGGGGTTCATGAAGTCGATGGCGTAAGGGATGCCGTTTTCGACGGCGAATTCGACGGTGTTGAGGTCATAGCCGAGGGCACGGCAGAGCTTGAGAGCATCGCGCTCGACGCGCTCGAGCAGCTTCTTGTCGTAGGACTGCCCTTCCTGAATGTAGCGCTCGGCGTGGGGCTTGCGCGGATCGTAGGGCATGATGTGGACCTTTTGCTGGCCGACGACGTAGCAGCGGAAGTACTCGTTGAAGTCGACCGCCTTCTGGTACATCATGCACAGGTCGCGCGACTGGTCGTAGGCCTTGAAGAATTCGTCACGATTGCGGATGTGGTACACGTCGCGCCAGCCACCGCCATCGACGGGCTTCATGAAGCCATGCTCGCCGACGTAGGCGAAAACCGAGTCCCAGTTGAGCGGATATTCAAGGTTGCGCATGGAGCGGTCGGTGGTGCCCTCTGGATGTTTTTTGTGGGGCAGGATGACGGTGGGGGGGACGGCAACGCCGAGTTTTTCCGCAAGTGTGTAGTTGAAGAATTTGTCGTCTGCAGACCACCAGAAGGGGTTGTTGATGATGACGGTTCCGTTGAGTGCGGCGTGCTTGAGAAAGGCGCGGTAGAAGGGGATGTCGTGGGAGATGCGGTCGACGATGACGGCGTAGCGCGAGGGTTTGTCGAGATGCACGGCGCCGGTTTCAACAAACTCGGCGTGAATGCCTTCGATGTTGCGGGCATTGATGTGCTCGACGAGCGCGCCGGGAAAACTGTTCTCCATGCCAAACAGAACGCCGATTTTCTTCATGCCTTTTCCTCTTGCGAAATGGGCAGCAGAGTACGCGAACGGACCTCACCGCGCCATTGCTGTCAACAGTGTACGGCAGACGCGGGATGGGTTCGCGTGAAAGGGATATAGAGCGCGCGTACACTCACACATCGCGGGTGTGAAAGAAGCGCTCAGCAAACGAGTCCTCATGAATGGTGGCGCGCATCACTTAAACGGACAGCAGCATTGGAGTAGCGTTTTGGGTGTCAGCAAAACGGGAGGAAATTGTGGCCTACCGGGTATTGACAGTAAACAGGGAATTTGGGAGTGGCGGGGGACGGATCGCGCAAACAATTGCCAAGTGGCTGGGCTGGAAGTTGCTGGATCGGGACATCATCGATGCGATTGCCTATTCGGCCCACGTGGATGAGAGCGTGGTTCGCCATTACGACGAGCACGTGGACTCATGGCTGCGGCGCATCAATCAGCAGGCCATGCGGAGCGCCGCACTGGCTGCTGGACTGGCATTGAGCGAGAATTCCGTGATTCGATGCCGAGCAGATGGTGAAGGTTACGCAGAAGATTCTGGAGCAGGCCTGGACAGAGGGAAACTGCGTGATCGTGGGGCGCGGATCGCAGTGCGTTCTGCAACACAAGCCGGATGTCTTCCACGTGTTTGTGTATGCGCCGCTGAAAGAGCGAATCAGGCGGTTGAAGGCACGCCTCGAAAAAGACGCTAACATTGAGCAGCGTATCCGCACCGTGGATGGGGAACGCGCCAAGTATCTGCAGGAATATTTCGGCAAGAGCTGGTGCAATCCGCATCTCTATCACCTGATGATCTCGTCGAGCGAGGACGAGGACGAGACGGCGCGGGTGATTGAGTTCGCGATGACGGGGAAAGCTGGAATGTAGGTTCGTGCTTTCCCACCCTTGCGAAGAAGCGTCGCAAGGATGGGGCACCCGAGTTTGAGGATCACGAGAGAAGAAACAACCGCCGATCCTTTGACTCCCTGCGCTGTGCTCCGGTCGCTCAGGATGACAAGCCAGTGGAGCCGTGCACGATGACGATGCTAAGGCGTGTTGCCGAGCTGATTGCTCTGGGTGACGATTTCGAGGTCGGTGTCGAACGATAGCTTCGCGATGATTTCGGTGAGGTGGGCGCGTGCCGCGTCGCGCTGCTGCTCCAGCCCGGCCTGCTCCTTGCGCGCGGCGTCGATATCATCTTCGGCGCGATTCAACTCCTCGACAAAACGTTTGGCTGCGTCGTTGCCTTTGAGGGCGGTGAGATTGTCGCGGTCGCGAGCTTCGTCGTCGGCGAGTGGCTTTTGCTTCTGCTGGTTGTCGGCGAGCTTGCGATTGAGATCGCTGAGTGCGGTTTCGGCATCGATGAGCGGGCGCAATTTGGTTTCGAGGTCCGGCGTGTACTTGCTGATGGTGACGAGAAATGCAGTGCGGTCGAAGTCGGGATTGATGACGACGCGCTCAGAGAGATTGGCGCTTCTCGCCGACGTGGAGATCGGCGGACTGATGGGGTTCGACAGCGACGCGGAAGCGATAGGCGGTGGCCGTGGTTTCAGCGGGCTTGGTATCTGAGTTCAGCTCAGCATTGGCGCGGCGGGGATGCTCGATGATGACGGTGCGCGCCTCGGTGGCGGCGTTGTTCACGGTGTATGTGCTCTCGGAAACCTCGGTGGTGGTTTCGACGAGCACGCCCTGGTGCATGGCGATGTGGTGAAGGGTGCGGGTCTCGGCGAATCCACCGCGACGGACCTTGACGGCCTGATCGGCAGCGTAGGAAAGCAGCCGCTTTTCGCCGGGATGGATGGGATCGAGCAGGCCTTCGCCGGCAAACTCGCCATTCTCAAAGATCGAGAAACTGCCCGAGTCGAGGGTGAGGTTGGATTTGTTCTCAAGCCAGACGGCGCGCAGGGGCGTGCTTTCGCTTTGGCTCCAGAGGGTGACGTGCTCGGCGGGCAGATCCTGCTGGAGGATGGGCACCATCGCGGATTCATTTTTGTGGATGGTGACGGGCTGCGCGAGCGCGTACTCGAAGAAGTCGTCGAAGGCGTTGGTTGAGACGTCGCCGGGCTCGATGGCATCGGTGGCGCGGTAAACGCCGCCGCCCGCGCCGCCGGCGCTACCGGAGCCAAAGCCGCCGGCGGAACCGGATCCGGTCCCTAGCATTCCGGCCACACCGTAGGCCTTTTTCGCCCTCATCCCTTCGCTGACAGAGACCGATTGGTTCGCAGATTTCATCATTGCCATTGGAGCGGCCACGGGTGCTGCGAGGGCGTCCATCTCCGCGGCTTCGTGGGTCTGCGGCGTGGTCTCTTCGCTGGTGGCGATGGGAATCTCAGGACGGCGTGTGTAGAGCGGCTGCGAGAGGGGCTGGATGAAGCTTTGGGGCGCGCCAGCGACGAGCGAAAGCTGCACGTTGTCCCAATCGGCGCCGACGGTGTTGTCGACGACGGCCCAACCCTGCAGCGTGGCGTTGCCGGTGGAGGATTGCGGGAAGACGATGCGGTAGGTGGACTTCCACACTGGGACTTCGCTGATGTAACTCACCTGGAGTTGGCGCTGGCCCTGGCCGATGGCGTCGAGGGTGAGATGGCGCAGGCCCGTGGTGTGCGTTGTCGAGAGCAGTTGGAGATAGCGATCGAGCTGATCCTGCAGGCCCGCATCGAGCGGTCGGACGCTGAGCACGGGAGTGAGTTCGATGACGCGGACCGCGCCGGAGGCGGCGATGACGGTGAGGTAGAACTTCTCGACGGACTGGGCGTCGTCGGTGCTGCCGATTTTCTCAGTGCGTGCTTCGATGGACATGAGGCGGCCGGAGATGGTGCCGCCGGGCGCGCCGGTCACTTCGACTCGCTGGCCACGGAGTGCGCCGAAGAGGTCAGTAGAAGTTGGGTCTTCGGTCATGCCGAGCGAAAGCGATTTGAGTTGCTCGGCAAGCGGGGTGGTGGAGTTGTAATTGACTCCTCCAATGCGACCGCCGCCATTGTCGAGCACAGTGAGCGATTGGAGCACGTCGTTCAACTGCGACGAAGTGAAGTCGATGGCTACGCGCTGATCGCCGGTGACGGAGCCGGCGTGCTCAAAGTAGCCGACTCCGTTTTTGTAGAGCACAACCTTGCGGACGGGCAGGTCTTTGACCACTCCCGGTGGGGCCAACTCCGCCTTCGGCGGTACTCGCTCGGTGGCTTGCTGCGCTTTGGGCGCCACCTGCGGTGAGGCCGGCGTCTTGGAGTGTTGGGGCTTGGGGGCGGGCTGGGCGGAAATGGAAAAGGCAGAAGCGGCAAGGCAAAAGGCGATCAGGAACGGGCGCACGAATCCCTCCTTTGAAAAACAGGAATGCTTCTGTGTTGGACCCCGCAGGAGAGAAAAAGGTTCCCGATTGACGCGCAGAATTGTCGTTAATCGCTTCTTATGAACAGGACCAGCTAGCCCTCTTCGCTGGTCTGCATGGTCAGATAGCGCTCGTAGCCAAGCTCCTCGATCTGGTGCGCCTGGGCTTCGAGCCAGTCCACATGCTCCTCTTCATCCTTGAGCAACACAACGAACAGGTCGCGGGAGCCATTGTCCTTGTTTTCGGTTGCGATGCGCACGGACTCGTTGTACATGGCCACGGCTTCGATTTCCAGTTTCAGGTCAGAGTGAATCATGTCTTTTACGTTGCGCCCGATGGTCAGGGCGAGTGGCTCCATGCTGGGCGTGCCATCGAGAAACAGGATGCGCTCCATGAGCGACTCGGCATGCTTCATTTCGCCGATTGACTGTTTCTTGATGTATTTGGAGAGCTTGTCATAGCCCCAGTTCTCGCACATTTCGGCGTGCACAAAGTACTGGTTAATGGCCGTCAGCTCCTCGCGGAGCGCACGATTCAGCTGTTCGAGAACTTTTTGGTTGCCCTTCATGGCGCGGATTGTTGCACAGAGCCGAGGCGGTGCGCAAGCACGAAGTGGACAGGGAATGACCCGCTTTTTCTTCGGGAAGCGACTGCGGCCACACCCGCGGCCGGTGGGCGTGGCTGCGTCTACAGCAGTTTTCTCAGTTGGGTGAGATGGTTCAGATCGTGGCCGGCCATCGTCTCGACGATCGTCTTGAAGGTCATCTCGCCGCGCTCGGGGTGGGAGAGGCGGCGGTTTGCCGAGGTTGGCAAGGCGGCGTGGATGAGCTGCAGATTCCAGTTGCGCAAGGCGGCAAATGTGGCCAGCGCCTGCGCGGCTGCGACTCCCTCGTACGTCTGCGCCCATTTTTCCTGGTCGAAGGGCTGGACGATGTGGTTGTCCTCGGCGAGTGTCTGGCGGAGTCGGAAGCCGAAGGCGATTTCGCAGTCGGCGAGGTGGCAGGCGATTTGCGCGGCACTCCATTTACCGGGCGCGGGCGGGGTGGTGGATCTTTCCGGTCCGATGACCTTGATGAGTCCGGTGAGCGCGGATGGGGTGGAAGCAAGAATGACTTCGAGGGGCCGCCCGTCAAGGAATTTGGCGTAGGGGTTGATTGAACTCATGGCAGCAGGCTCCTGAGGAAACAGTGTACCGCGAATGGTTTCTGATCCGCGGGCCCTTCGCCGCGCTGGGGATGACGGCGTGCGGATTTGCGCTCTCCCACCCTAACCGCAAAAGCGCGGTTAGGATGGGACACCCATTTTTGTGGAACTGCGGGCTTCGCGAAAAAGCAACCGCAGACCCTTTGCTTCGCTCAGGATGACAAATCCTCAATCCATCGCGTTCTCTAGTCCCAATTCGCTATTCTTTATTCCCTAGTCCCTATTCTCTGTTCCCTATTCTCTGTTCCCTGTTCCCTGTTCCCTGTTCCCTGCATTTTTCACAGATACTCGCGGACCATGCGCTCCCAGGTTGGCCAGTCGTGGGAGTTATAGGAGTTCCATGTGTAGAGCTTGTGGGGAATGCCCCTGCTGCTCAGGATGCGGTCGAGATTCTGGTTCTGGCCGAGGCATTGGTCGTCCCAGCCGGTGGCGAGGATGTAGGTGTTGTGCTTGTAGTGGTCAAAGTACCAGGGATCGCTCAGGTTGGGCAGGTAGTGGGTGGGCAGGTTGAAGTAGCAATCGCGGTCGTAGTAACCGTGAAGGAAGTTGGTGAGATCGAATGCGCCGGACATGGACAGGAAACCGGTGAAGATATCGGGATGGCGCAGCGCGATGTTGACCGCGTGATAGCCGCCGAAGCTGCATCCGAGCGAGACGAGATGCGCGTCGTGATTTTTGAGGCGGATGAGAGGCACGACCTCGCTGAGGAGGTAGTCCTCATATTGCATGTGGCGGGCGATGCGCCAGCGCGGAGGCACATTGCGGTTGTACCAGCTCTCCATATCGACCGAGTCGACACAATAAACCTGGAGATGTCCGCCGTCGATGCGATCGGAGAGCGCGCCGATCATGTGGCGATCTTCAAATTCGTAGAAGCGTCCGCCGGAGGTGGGAAAGACCATGACGGGCAGGCCGGCGTGGCCGAAGACGAGCAGTTCCGTGTCGCGGCCGAGACGGCTTGAATGCCACTTGTGATACTCACGATTCATGCTGTGGGCTTCACTCCTCGGAGCCGGACGATTGGAGAACCGCTGTTTTCTTGATACTGTAACAGCCACGGGTTCCTGTTTTTGGTGCTTCCCCGCCGGCAAACTTCCAAGACGGACCGCAGAGAAGATTGGATCTGGAACCTCACACGAACTCAGGCGCGCCCGACGGGCTGCTGGCGGCAGCTACTACGACGCCGCATCCGCGGCTGCGCATGCATCGCGGCTTTACCAGCCGCTATTTGCCTGACCAGCGCGACCTGATTGTTTACGTGCCGCCGGGCTATGACCGGCACCCGGAGCGGACGTACCCGGTGCTCTACATGCACGACGGGCAGAATCTTTTTGACGGGCGCACTTCGTTTGTACCGGGACGTAGCTGGCAAATGCGCGAACACGCGGATGCGGTGATCGAGGCGGGCGAGGTGGAGCCGCTGGTCATTGTGGGCATCTACAACACCGGCGACCGGCGGCTTGCCGAATACACATTTGAACGCAACTGGCAGATGGGGGGCGGCGAGGCGGAGGCCTACGGACAGCTCATCACGCGCGAGTTGATGCCGTGGATTGCAACGCAATACCGGGTGCGCGAGGATCGCGAAAGCACGGGGATGGGCGGATCTTCACTGGGCGGGTTGGCAACGCTCTATCTCGGACTGCGTCATCCGGAACGTTTTGGCAAGCTGGCCGCGCTTTCACCCAGCGTGTGGTGGAATCACAAGAGCATTCTTGGCTACTTGAATGAGCATGCGCCGCAACTTTGGGAGCGTCCGCGGCTTTGGCTGGATGTGGGCGACAAGGAAGGCCACCGGACTTTGCGCGACACGGAGCACCTGGCGCGACGGCTGAAGGCGAATGGATGGCGTCCGGGAGAGACGATGCACTTTGAGCGGGTGCATGGCGGGACGCATGATGAGGCGAGCTGGTCGCTAAGGGTGCGGCCGATGCTGCGGTTTTTGTTTCCGGCGGTGGGAAGGCGATAGTTCGCGCTTTTCCAGGTCTCAGAGGCGAGAAATGGGGCACCCGGCACTACAGCGGTCGCGCTAAACTACTTTGCGTACAACTTCATCAAGATTCACCGGACCCTGCGCACGAGCCCCGCTATGGCTGCTGGCGTGACGAATCAACTTTGGGAAGTCTCCGACCTCGTAGGCCTTTGGGAGGCCTGCGAGCGGGAGGCGGAAAGAGCGGCATGATCTACGTTAAAAGCACACTCGCAGGGATTGCCTGTGTTTGCGTTGCATCTTTCGTAATGCTGGAAGCCGCAAGTGCCTACGTGTCGGTTGTGTACCACGTCGAAACCGGGTCAATAGGATGGAATTTGAGTTTCTTTGCAAGTCCATTGAACTGGCTATTAACACTTGCGATGTTTCTTACCGGATTCTTCTGGGAATTCCGTCGCGCTCGTTCAAAGTAGCCCACTACCCAACTTCGGGTCAGCTTGCTTCGGAGGCCCGTTTTCGGCGATACTTAGATGTTGAGTCTTGCGAAGGCCGGACGCTCTGTCTGGCCTTTCGTTTGGCTGGTGGGCCGCAGCCTTCGCCGCCGGTCAAACCAAATTGCCCGAAAGACCGCAACAGCTTTGGAATCTGAAAGGAACCGTATCGCCGTGGTCATGATTCGTTTGGCGCGCGTTGGCGCCCGCAAGCAGCCCTACTACCGCATCGTAGTGATTGAGAAGGATCGCGCCCGCAATGGCCGTTCGATTGAAGTAGTGGGCACCTATAACCCCCGCACCAACCCCGCCTCGGTGGACCTGAAGCACGAACGCATCGCCTACTGGCGCGGCGTGGGAGCCCAGCTCTCGCCCAGGGTGGCCAAGCTGATTGAAAAGGCCCCAGCCGCAGCGCCGGCAGCAGAACCTGCCGTAGCGTAGTTCCCTTCTCCACATCAAGTGCGTGCGCGCGAAGCCGGTCGGCTGGCGCATACAGTTGCTGACGATGGCAGGTGTGTGCTGTTACTATTCGCGCACCGATCCAAGATGATCGATTTTGGATTCATACGGTCAGAGGCAAGTGCATGACCCAACACGATATGGTGGCAGTAGATGAACTGGTTCGCGAAATCGCGCGGGCCCTGGTGGATGAACCGGCAGCCGTAGAGGTGCAATCCGTGGATCGGGACGAAAACACCGTCCTGAAACTCCGGGTGGCGCCGCAAGACGTGGGCAAGGTCATCGGCAAACAGGGGCGCACGGCTCGCTCGGTGCGCACCATTCTGGGCGCCGTGAGCATGAAGCTGCATCACCGCTATACGCTGGATATCCTGGAAGAAGACGACGAGATTTAGGCCGGCGGCTGCTGAGGCCACCGGCAGAATCCCGGAGGCAGAAGTGACCGCGTCTGAATTGCCTGGGCAAGTTGAGACATGGGTATGGCTGGCCCTGATTCGCCGCCCACAGGGACGCAAGGGCGAAGTCTTCGCCGAAATTCTGACTGATTTTCCTGAAAAATTTGCTGAACGGCGGCGGCTCTGGCTGTTGCCTGACGACGGCTCGCGTGCCAGTGCGGCGGCGAAGGGCAGCGCGGCCGCGACGACTGGTGCCGCATCCGCTCCGCGCGAGGTAGAGCTTGCGGCGCATTGGCTGCACAAGGGCGGCGTGGTGCTGCATTTTGCGGGCGTGGATTCGATTTCGGCGGCTGAAACGCTGGCCGGGATGGTGGTCGCGATTCCCCGCGAAGAGCGGGCCGCGCTGGGCGAGGATGAGGTCTACATCGGCGACCTGATCGGCTGCACGCTGGTGGATGTGGCAGATGGGGGGACAGCGGAGAGTCGGCGAAATTGAGGACGTGGACCGGACCGCGGGGCCGGTGGCGCTGCTGGTGGTGAAAGGCGCGGCTGGGGAGATTCTGGTTCCCTTTGCGAAGAGCTATCTGCGAAGGATTGATGTGGGAGCAAGGCGCGTGGAGATGGAACTGCCGGAGGGACTGGTGGATCTCAACGCGGATGGTGCCGCCTAGTTTTCGCAAGATGATTGCAGAGCCGCTTTGAGCGGCAACGGGAGCAAATGGAAGCCGGCGGCCTGGACGAATGAGTCCTTGCCGCCGGCTTTTTCTTTATCGGATATCGAACGTTCTTTAATTTAAGGAATCGTGACGCTGGTCATGTTGGACGGAGTGCTTTCGTCACCCGATGCGTCGAAGGACTTTCACGATGTAGTCGTAGGCCGCCGATGACTGCGGCGTGGTATCCATGTAGGTCGTTTGCGTTTCGCTGAGCGAGCTCAACAGCTGATAGGTATTGCCGCCGTCACCGGAGCGATAGACGTTGTACCCGGCGACCGGATCGGTTGAACTGCCCGGCGCAACCCAGGCGAGGTCGACTTCGTGCGGCGCACCGGTTCCACTGAGGCTGACCACCGCCGACCCGTTGGTTGACGAGTTGCTGGAGATGGTCAGCTGGCCGGTGATTGCGCCGGTTACAGTTGGATCGAATTGCACGTTGAGCGTGGCTGTTTGGCCAGTGCTCAGCGTCAGCGGGAAGGTAGCTCCCGATATGGAGAAGCCTGTGCCGGTAAGCGTGGCGGCGCTCACGGTAACCGGCGTGCTGCCTGTGGAAGTGAGGACGACCGACTGCGTTGCAGTGGCGTTGATGACGACACTGCCGAAGCCAACGCTGGTTGCATTGATGCTGAGCGTCGCTGTATTCGGGCCAAGCTGCAAGGCGAAGCCCGTCGAGACGCCGCCCGCACTCGCGGTGAGGGATGCCGACTGCGTGGTCGTAACGGACGAAGCCGTTGCGTTGAATCCGATACTGGTGGCGCTGGCCGGGACCGTCACCGTGGATGGAACCGTGACCGCGGCGTTGTTGCTGGAGAGATTGACCGGGAATCCAGCACTGGGCGCGGCACCGTTGAGCGTGACGGTGCATGCATCTGTCCCCGCACCTGACATGGAGACGTTGGTGCAGGTGAGTGCGCTTAATGCGGCGATGCCTGATCCGCTCATATTGACGACCGCCGAGGGATTCGCGGAGGAGTTACTGGTGATGGTGAGAGTTCCGGTGAAGGAGCTGACGTGAGGGGCGGAAAACTGAATGTTCAACGTTGCCGACTGACCGGGGTTCAGGGTCAGCGGGGTTGTAACACCGGACGCTGTGAACAGCGCGCCCACAATGGAGATGCCGGAGATGGTCACGGGAGCCGTACCGGTGGAGGACAACGTCACGGGCAGTGTGGCTGTCTGTCCGACATTCACATTGCCGAAGCTGAGCGTGGATGTGCTCAGGGCCAGCGTTGAAGTGCCAGTGTTCAACTGCAACGCGAAGCTCTCAGAACCGCTACCGGCAGTGGCTGTCAGGGTTGCGGACTGCGCGGAAGTGACGGCAGAGACCGTCGCCGTGAATGCCGCGCTGGTTGCGTTGGCTGGCACGGTCAATGTTGCCGGAACCACAACTGCTGCGCTGCTGCTGGAGAGATTGACGGCCAGCCCGCCAGCCGGAGCGGCAGAGCTGAGTGTGACCGTGCAGGCGTCGGTTCCCGCTCCAGTGAATGAGGCGCTGGTGCAGGAGAGCGCGGAGAGAGCAGCCGTTGAAGCACCTGAGCCGCTAAGACTGATGACCGCCGTGGGGCTGGTTGATGAGTTGCTGGTGATGGTCAGTTGACCGGTTACGGCGCCGGCGGCGGTGGGATCGAATTGCACGCTCAGGGTCATGGCCTGGCTCGGATTCAGGGTTACCGGGAAGGTTGCGCCCGCAACTGTGAAGCCGACGCCGGTCAAGGCCGCCGAACTGACGGTCACCGGCGCGGTGCCGCTGGAGGTCAAGGTCACAGACTTTGTGGCCGGCGTATTCAACGCAACACTGCCAAAGGCCAGGGTGGTGGTGCTGACGGTGAGAGTTGGCGTGCAGGCATTCAACTGCAAAGCGAAGCTCTCAGAGACGCTGCCGGCAGTGGCTGTCAGGGTTGCGGACTGCGCGGAAGTGACCGCCGAGACCGTCGCTGTGAATGCCGCGCTGGTTGCGTTGGCTGGCACGGTTAATGTAGCTGGAACCGTGACTGCTGTATTGCTGCTGGAGAGATTGACGGCCAGTCCGCCAGCCGGCGCGGCAGAGCTGAGTGTGACGGTGCAGGCGTCTGTTCCTGCTCCCGTGAATGAGCTGCTGGTGCAGGAGAGTGCGCTCAGTGTTCCCACGGGCGCAGCGCCTGTGCCAGCGAGGTTGATGATTGCGGAGGGGCTGCTTGAGGAGTTGCTCACGACAGTCAATTGACCACTGGCCGCCCCGGCCGTGGCCGGATCGAATTGCACGTTCAGCGTGATGACCTGACTGGGGTTCAAAGTTGCCGGGAAGGTGGCACCCGATACCGTGAAGCCCGAGCCTGTCAGGGCTGCGGAACTGATGGTCACAGGCGCCGTACCCGTCGAGGTCAGGGTTACAGACTTTGTGGACGGCGTGTTCAAGGCAACGGTGCCAAATGCCAGGCTGGTCGCGTTGAGGCTCAAAACCGGTGTGTAGGCGTTCAACTGCAAGGCGAAGCTCGTGCTGGAACTGTTTGCGGTGGCGGTGAGGGTTGCCGTCTGGGCAGAGGTGACGGAAGATACCGTCGCAATGAATGAGGAAGCGTTTGCGCTCGCCGGTACTGTTATCGATGCCGGCAGGGCGACCGCCGTGCTGGTGCTGGAAAGGGTTACGGCGAGGCCGCCACTCGGGGCTGCCGCGCTCAGGGTGACTGTGCAGGAATCCGTCCCGGATCCTGTGATGGACGCTTGGTTGCAGGTGAGCGTGCCTGGAGTCGCAGATGAACTTTTCTTGCCGCCGGTTCCTTTCAGCTTGACCATTGCCGTAGGGGTAACCGTGGAGTCGGTTGCAATCGTCAGCTGACCTGTTGCCGTTCCTGTTGCGGTGGGATCGAATTGCACTTTCAAATCGTAGGTGCCGCCTGCAGCGACAGTCACTGGAAGGGTGCCCGCGCTTTGGACTGTAAAGGAAGTCCCCGACACGGTGACTTGTGACACTTCAACCGGCGCCGAACTCTGATTGACCACCGTCACGACGGAGTTAACTGCCTGGCCGAGGTCCACGCTTCCAAAATCAACCGAGTCGGGCGAAGGACTGATGGTGCCGGTATGCGATGAGGTGGCTCCGTTGACCACGTAGGAGGCCCCGCAGCCGGTGAGTGCGATGCAACCCAGGAGCGCAGCGAAAAGGGCGGCAAAAAAGACTTTGCCTGGAGCGGTGCGCGTCCGTCTGGATGCAAGTCCCCGCCGCGGCCAGAGAGGCGCGATGGGAAAGGCTGAGTTAAGTTCTTCTGAATCTTGGCCCGAAACTAAATAAACGGGAAGGATGTAAGACTGCTTGAGCCCAAATGACTTATTCACGCACTCCACCTCTACGGTGCCGCGCACGACTTCTGCGCGTCCGGTGATCGATGCCAAATCGGTTTTTGGCTATGGGTAGAGCATCGGCGCTTTTGCAAAAAGCTAAAGTGATAAACGTCACTAAGGTGTTATTTTGTTGTTACCTTTGTGTTATTCGGTATAAGTCAATGTTTATAAGATATATAACTCGAAACATGAGATTGTAATTCGGGTTGACTGCTCACTAAATTGTGCAATTAGCAGAAAGCCGTGCGCAAATTAGTAATTATTCATGGTGTTACTTACAGGGAGCTTTACTTCAAAGCGATATCGGGCAGTGCTGGGATGTAAGTATCTGCGCTTTAAGAGAGTTAGTCGGCTGAAGGAATGATGAGTATAGACACACACGTTTCCGCTGCAGCCAGAGCTGGCTCGAGTGCAACTGCTTTGAATGCAGCTTTAGTTAGAGGCAAACGGCTTCCACTCGCCGTTCTGCTTGAGCGCGAGTTGCGTGGGCCGCGGCGGTCCTTTGGGCGGGACGGTGACCTCAATCCAAAGCTCGTCGCCCGTTTTGACAGGCAGCGGGCTTTGGGCATGCTCGGAAATATAGAAGTTCACAGGTTCCTCGAGTCGCATGTTCTGGCACGAAGATCCCGGCGAGGCATTCACCGTCTGGCCGGAAGGAATGTCCTCGTTTTCAGGGAGCCGGATGGCAATGAGCTTATTGTCTTTGACGGCGAGCTTTGCTTGAAAGCGAAGGACCTGCTGCGCGGCAATCGCGAATTTCATGCCATTGGGGACGCCATTGATGTTGCGCGGGAAGGTCGCTTGTTTGGCTGAGGGCAAGGTGCTCTCGCAGCCGTCGACGACGAGCTGCATGGTGAGGTAGCGGCCGCGCATGACCAGTTCGGGATCGTAGGCCACAGTGCGCGTCCAGACCCGGGGACAGGTCGAGCGCTGATAAAGATATTTGGCGGCGATCGTGGAGACGATCATCAACTGGATGACGAGCAGGGCGATGGATGTTTTGGAGAGCCTCATTGCGCGTCCTCCTTGATGACACTCGGTTGACTCATCTGGGAAACAAGCTTGCGGCGCATCTTTTCGAGAGCCCATCCGCCCGCAAGGAAGAGGATGCCGATTCCGATCAGCCCGAGGGAGCGGCCAACCTTGTCGAAGATGTCGCTGAAATAGAACCAGATGACCGTGATTGCGAACCCGACGATGCCGACGTTGACCAGCGCTTTGCTGGCCTGGCGCACTCCCCACCAGATGATGAAGATGCAAAAGGCCGCAACCAGCGCGTGCGCGGCGAAGACAGGCTCAGTGCGATTGTAGGAGCCGCGGTTGGTGCCGTAGTTGTAGTACTCCGTCCAGGTGCGGCTGCACCATGGCAGCGCGAGAGAAACTGCTAGCGCCACGGCCACAGGAACCATGCTCTTGCTGAAGCGGAAGAGCGCGCAGAAGAGAGGCAAAGCGGCAATGGCGGCCCAGGCCCAGATCCGGGTGTGGAGGGGCAGGAAGGTTTGTGAGCCGGACCAGGATTGCCAGCTGGCGAGCATCGCGGTGATTCCGACCAGCGCGGAGATGGAAGCGGCCGCAAAGAGGATTCCCTGGGCAATCTTGCGCCTCGAGCCGAGGAATACGGTGAGGTAAAGGACAGCCCACACGAGCAGGAAACGGCCCACATAAATGTCCTGGCCGATGTGGCCCTCAGAGTAGTAGGAGAGCTCTGCCAGGAGCCAGGCGGGAAACAGCAGCAGAGTCAGCGTTTGCTGCGCTTCATCGCGCAGCAAGATCCATCCTGCAAGCGCGGCGATTGCCCACAGAAGGATGGCTGCGGGCCAGTGTTCCTGAATATTGAAGATCTGGCCTACGAGCGCAATGGCGGCGCCGGCGGAAACCGTGCCGACCGCGTGCAGCGCGGTGGAGAGGCCGCGGAAGGAGTCACGCGACAAAGCTCCACCTATGTGGAAGACGGCGACCATGGCCATGACGATGGTGTAGCGTGCGGCGGGGCCGAGTTGGTCCCAGTGGGCAGAGACGAAGAGCACCACGCCGCAGGCCAGCAGCATGGCTCCGAGAATGAGCGCCACCAAGCCCTGCCAGCCGAGGCGTTTGGAGCTTTGTCCGGCGGGGCCAGCCTGGTTGATTTCGTAGGCGCGAATGCGGCCCGCCGTTTCCGCATCGAGGACGCCGGCCGATTGCCAGCGATTTAGCAGCGATTCGATGTCAGCCATAGGAGTTGGCACACATTAAACCACACCGCGGGCGGATGGTACCGTGATGAATCGGATGGGGGGAATCGAGGGCCGGAACCATCGACACTGACTGGGACGCGGAGTAAGATTCCCCGATGATGCGCGCACGACCTTTTGTTCTCGCCCTTGTTGTCTCCATTGCACTTTCGTCGCCGGCAGCCGCTCAGAATCCGCCCTCAGAGTATGCAACGCTGCTGGCTGCGGTAAAGGCGGGCAACACGAACATCGATTACACCCGCCTTCGGCTCAGCTACATGGACTCTCCCGAGTACAAGGAGTCAAAAGATGTGACCAAGCCGGAGAAGGCTATGGCCGTGGCCCTGAATGCGAAGGACTTTCAAGAGGCGCTGAAGAATGCGGAGATCGTGCTGACGAATGATTACGTGAATATGGATGCGCACTTCGTGGCCTTCATGGCGAATCGGGAGCTGGGAGTGACCGATAAGGCGGAGTTTCACAGGACCGTTTTTCGCGGATTGGTTGACTCGATTCGCAATTCGGGAGATGGCAAGTCGACGGAGACAGCCTGGGTGGTCATCGACGTTCACGAGGAATACGTTTTGCTGCGCGTACTGGGGTTCGCGCCTTCTGAGCAGAGCCTGCTGAACAAAAACGGGCACTCCTTCGACGTGATGAAGGTGAAGAACGTCAATGATGGGACGATGCAGACGTTCTACTTCAACGTGGATATCCCATTCAAACACTACGGAATCTGAGCGGGCGCAGCAGAGGCGGATTTGCACGTACAGGATAAGTCGTAGCGAGCACATTAGAATCGACAGGTATGCGCTTCGAGATCATCACCATCTTCCCAGGGTTTTTCGCGGGCATCTTTGAGAACGGAATTGTGCGCCGCGCACTCGCCGAAGGACTGGTGGAGGTGGGGGTGCATGATCTGCGCGAGTTTACGCATGATCGGCACCGCACCGTGGACGACCGCCCCTTTGGCGGCGGCGAGGGGATGGTGCTGAAGCCGGGGCCGCTGGCTGAGGCGCTGGAATCGCTCGGAATTCAGGCAAAGTCCAGCTGGATTTCGGGCCCTCCCACATTTTCAGAGCCGAGTTCTTCAGGTGGCTCTGGGGTTTCGACGCGCGTGATTCTGCTTTCGGCTCAGGGCCGGCCGTTTACGCAGGCGGTGGCGCGCGCACTGGTGGGGCTGGAACGCGTGGTGTTGATTTGCGGCCGCTATGAAGGCGTGGACGAACGGATCAATCAGCTCTACTGCGACATGGAGCTGTCGATCGGCGACTACGTATTGAGCGGAGGGGAATTGGCCGCGGCTGTGGTGATGGACGCGGTGATGCGGCTTGTTCCCGGCGTGCTGGGCAATGAAGCTTCAGGCGAGTTTGAAAGCTTTGGCGTTGCCGATGCGGAGATTTCGGCGGATGTGGAAGGTGTTCCGCGGTCGCAACACGGCGCGGGAGGATTGCTGGATTATCCGCACTACACGCGGCCCGCGGAGTTCGGTGGGCTGGCCGCGCCTGAGGTACTGCTGAACGGAGACCACCAGCAGATTCGCCTCTGGCGGCGCGAACAGCAATTGCGGAAAACACTGGCCAATCGCCCCGATCTGCTGGAGAATGCGGCCTTGAGTAACGAGGACCTGCGCACGCTGGATGCGCTGCGCAGGGGCGATTGAAAATGACGATTCACTTATTGCAAATGATTGCTCTTGGGGAGCTGGCGCTGTGCTGGATCGCATGGATGCTGGCATTTGTGCAGCCACGCAAATGGTCGTCCAAAAAAGGAAAGATCGTTCGCGCGCCCGCATCGCGCTGGGGCATTTTCATGAACATGGTGGGCTTTACCTGCATCTTCGCCTATGTGAGACCTTTGGGTTTTGAGAAGTCCGCGCCGGCGTTGATCGCATCGATGATTCTGGCTCCTCCGGCGGTGGTGCTGGTTTGGGCAGCCACGCGCCACCTGGGCGCTTATTGGCGATTTGAAGCCGCGCTGAGCAAGGATCACAAACTGATCCAGACCGGCGCATATAACAGGCTGCGCCACCCGATTTATGCATCGATGCTGCTCATGCTTTTGGCAACGGGCGCGGCCTGGACGTGGTGGCCGATGCTGGTTGCAGGGACGATTTTCTTTCTGATTGGCATTGAGATTCGGGTAAGGACGGAAGACCGGCTGCTCGAAGAGTACTTCCAGGATCAGTTCTTCGAGTATCGATCCCGGGTACGGGCGTATATTCCGTTTATTCGCTGATTCGGTCCCGGCAGCCGGCCCGAATGGCTTCTCGCTTTGATCCTGCAGGGATTAGGCACGAAAAGCGGTTCTCTGGTAAACTGAAAGCTCTGAGTTCATCAGCAGGAAAAGCCAATGTCTATACATCCAGTAATGCAGCGCTTGGCAGACAAACTCCAGCGCACCGATCTTCCCGCCTTTGTGCCCGGCGACCAGATTCGCGTCCAAGTCAGAATCAAGGAAGGCGATAAGGAACGCTTGCAGGCCTTTGAGGGGCTTGTGATCGCCATCAACCGCGGCCCGCAGGGCACCTTTACCGTGCGCAAGATGAGTTTTGGGCAGGGCGTGGAGCGCATTTTCCCATTCAATTCCAAGGTCATCGACAAGATTGAGAAGATTCGCAGCTACAAGGTACGCCGTGCCAAGCTGTTCTACATTCGCGGACTGCGCGGCAAGGCCGCCCGTCTGAAGGAAGTGGATCGCGTGGTCGCCAAGGCGTAAAACGCCACGATCTTCATTACCCGACAACCCCGGCTTCGCGCCGGGGTTGTTTTTTGCGGGTTGGCTGGGATTTAGCCGAGCTGCGCATTCGTGCTTTCCCAGGTCTCAGAATCGAGAGCCTGGGGCACCCAAGTTTGTACTTATACTTGGAGGCATGGCGTGGACCCCGGTTTGCGGATGGAAGCTGGAGAGGGCTGCGGGCAGGCTCGGCTTTGTGCGCATTGCGGGGCTTGACGAAGTGGGACGCGGACCGATGTTCGGGCCGGTCGTTGCAGCTGCCGTAATTTTGCCGGCGGGTTGTCGCTTGCGGGGACTCAACGACTCAAAGAAGCTCACCGAAAAAAAGCGCAATGAACTCGATGTGGAGATTCGCGCGTGCGCGGTGGCGTGGGCCATTGCCGCGGTGGATGCGGAGACGATCGACCGCATCAATATTCGCCGGGCTTCGTTGCTGGCGATGCGCATGGCCGTGCAGCAACTGTCGCTGAGTCCGGACTTTCTGCTGATCGACGGGCGTGACACGATTGAGTGGGACTGTCCGCAGCAGGCGGTCATTCAAGGAGATGGAACGAGCTTCTCGATTGCCGCCGCGAGCGTACTGGCCAAGGTGTATCGCGACCGGCTGCTGGTGGAACTGGATGCGGTGTTTCCCGGCTACGGACTGGCGCGGCACAAGGGCTACTGCTCGCAGGAGCATCTTGAGGCGCTGGATCGGTTGGGGCCGACGCCCATGCATCGCAAGAGCTACAGTCCGGTATCGCAGATCCTGTTGCAATTCGATTGATGAACTATGGAGCGGAACGGAGCTGGATCCATCAGACCGCAACGGCCCGCGTTCTGCGCCGTTGAATCAAGGCGAAGACAGGCCGCGCCAACAGCAGTACAGCGAGAACAAGTGTCAATCGCAGCGGGCTCAGCACGCCGGGCTTGACCTGCCACCAGTAGTGGACGATGGCGCAGATGGCCGCGAGATAGACGAGCTTGTGGAGGCGGTTCCAGTTTTTGCCGCCAAGCTTGCGAATGGCCCAGGTGGTTGACGTAGCCGCGAGCGGGACAAGCAGCGACCATGCGGCAAAGCCTGCGATGATGAAGCGGCGTTTGGTGATGTCGGTCTTGAAGACGCTCAGATCAAAATTCATGTAGAGCGCGATATACGTGGCCAGATGCAGCGATGCGTAAAAGAATGCGAACAGGCCGAGCAAGCGGCGGAATTTGATGAGCCAACTGAGGCGCGGCGAGAGATTGCGCAGCGGACTGATTGCCAGGGAGAGAATGAGCATCAACAGCGCGTTGTACCCGGTGGTGAGGGTGATGGTCGATGTCGGGTCGGGTCCCAGCGTATTGGTGACGGCTTCATAGACGAGGAGCGCAAACGGGGAGAGGCAGGCGATCCACGTGAGGATTTTGAGAAGAATGAGAGTCGAACGATTCATAGTCGGCAAGTCAGCGAGAGAGCGGGGTTAGCGGAGTCAGCGGGATTCGCTGGGCATGCGTGCTTCACCGAGCGATCCAAGTTAGCGTGGTTATCCAAATCGGCTAATCCTTCAGTAATTCTTCTTCAGGTCCATTCCGTTGTACATTGAGGCGACTTGTTCACCGTAGCCGTTGAACATGAGGGTGGTGCGGCGCTGCTGATAAAAAGGCAAACCAATGCGGCGCTCGGTCTTCTGGCTCCAGCGCGGATGATCGACGTTCGGGATTCACATTGGAATAGAAGCCGTACTCGTTGCTGGCCATGTCGTTCCACGTGGTAGGTGGCTGTTTGTCAACGAATCGCACAGTAACGATCGACTTGGCCGACTTGAAGCCATACTTCCACGGCACCACGATGCGAACGGGCGCGCCGTCCTGGTTAGGCAGCACATCGCCATAGAGGCCGAAGGTGAGCAGTGTAAGTGGATTCATGGCTTCGTCCATCCGCAGACCCTCGGAGTAGGGCCAGTTGATGGTCGAATCAGACGCCCATTTCTCCACGTGCTTGTCATAGTAGGAGAGGAACTGGACATACTTTGCCTTGGGCAGCGGATCGCACTGATTGATGAACTCCGACAGCGAGTAGCCGACCCAGGGGATGACCATGCTCCATGCTTCGACGCAGCGATGACGGTAGACGCGGTCTTCAAGCGGGCGAAGCTTGAGCAGGGTTTCAATGTCGAATGTCTTCGGCTGCTTTACCGAGCCGACGACACGTACGGTCCAGGGGCGCGTGGGCAGTCCGACGGCGTTCTTCGCGGGTTCTCCCTTGTCGACGCCGAACTCGTAAAAGTTGTTGTAGTGGGTGATGTCTTCAAAACTGGTCAGTGGCTCGCCGGTGGTGCTGAGGCTGCTTTTTACGGTTTGCAGTTTTGAGTCAGCCAGGGCTCCGATCCGGGGTGAGATGACCTCCGCCAGCCGGTCTCCGCCCAACGCTGCGGCGCCCGCTGCCACTGCGCCCGAGAGGGCCCCGCGCATGAAACTGCGCCGGTTAAGGTAGTGTTCCCTGGGGGTGATCTCGGATGAAGGAACATCTGACGATTTGCCAATGAGCATGGGAGACCTCTTACGGGGAAATTCCAGTCGCAAATATTAGACACGATCCGGCATCCAAGAGTTACAGACAGATATCCAGGACATTCATACGATGAAGGTTTTCAGGCTCAGTTTGTGGGTCAACCCCCACGACCGGTGCGGGCCGACCCTGACAGTACGCACATGCCGGGGGTACGGATTTGTCATTGGGCTGGTGGAAGCGGTGACCGCGGTCACCGCACGCAGCCGCTCGCGTAGCATGAAATATTGATTCGTGCTACGCTTTGGATTTTCCGCCGCGAACGGACCCAGGAATGGGAGTGCATATGGGAGTATTGAGCAGAATCGGCATTGCGCTCGATTCGGATCTGCTGAAGCGGTTTGACCGCTCCATCGGCCGGCAGGGCTACACCAACCGGTCCGAAGCCTTTCGCGATTTGATCCGCGACCGGCTGGTGGCGGAGCTGACGGCGACTCCGAACGCCACCGTTGTGGGTACAGTGACACTGATCTACGACCACCACGTGCACGGCGTTACTGAAAAACTAACTGAGCTGCAGCATGCCCACCATGCTCTTGTGGTCTCAACAAGTCATGCGCATCTGGACCACGACTCCTGCCTTGAGGTGCTGATTGTGCACGGAAGGTCGGCGGAGGTGGAGCAGTTTGCGGGCCGCCTGATTGGACTGAAAGGTGTGCAGCACGGACGCCTGGTGATGACCGTTTCCGCGCCGGCATCGACGCACAGTCACGGGAACTCGCACAAGCACAGCCACAAATCTTGATGCTAAAAAACCTCCGATAGAGGTGATTCATGAGAATCAGTAGCACGAAAATAGATTTCGTAGCACTTCTGGGCACTTGTTTTTTTTGCGCTCTCGGGGCTGCACAAACTGTTGCACCCGGCTTCTCCGGCACTGTCGAGGCTACTCCACTCCTGGTCGCCGCGCAGGAGAAGAGGCCGGTTGGCACCAGTGACAAGACTTCTTCTTCATCGCCTCAGCTATCAGGAACTGTCGTCGACACGTCTGGCGCTGTGATTGCCGGGGCTACTGTGCAGGTTCGCAGCGCGAACGGTGCTGTACAAAGAACGACACAGTCGGACAGGAACGGCTCCTTCATTCTCTCCGGACTCGCGGCAGGTAATTATCGACTCGTCGTATCGAATCCCGGATTTGAAACCAAAGAAATCCTTTTCACCATAGGGACCACCGGGGCGCCGGCCCCGTTGCGCATCACTCTGGTAGTGGGCGCCGTCAGCACCACCGTGAACGTGCAGGGCCGGGAGGTTGACCTGATCGGAGTTGCCGAATCCGCCTCCCAGGGGACGGTGGGCGCAAAGGAAATCCAGGATCGCCCGATCCTTCGTTCAGGAGAAGTTTTGGAGACGGTTCCGGGTCTCATCATCACGCAACACGCCGGCGGCGGCAAAGCAAACCAGTATTTTCTTCGCGGCTTCAATCTCGACCACGGGACAGATATCGCCATTTTCCTCGACGGTATGCCGCTGAACCTGCCGTCGCATGCGCACGGCGAAGGATACTCGGACATGAACGTCGTCATCCCGGAGTTTGTGCAGCGGGTGAATTTCGAGAAAGGTCCTTATTACGCGAATGTCGGTAACTTCAGCTCGGCTGCGAATGCCGACGTGGAATTTTTCAAGACGCTGCCTGAGAACTTCTTCAAGGTGGAGGGCGGCACGCATTCCTATGGGCGCACCGTCTTCGGCGCATCGCAAAAGCTCGGTTTGGGCAATTTGCTGTATGGCGCAGAAGAGTATTACTACAACGGCCCATGGGTGCATCCAGATGGTTATAACAAAATCAACGGCCTTCTGACGTACAGCCAGGGCGACGACAACAATGGCGTCAGCGTCACAGCCCGCGCTTACCACGGAAAATGGAATTCGAGCGATCAGATCCCCGATGCCGCCCAGCCTCTCGTTGGTTTCTTCGGCACACTGAACCCGTCTGACGGCGGCCACTCACAGCGTTATAGTTTGCAGGGTGAGTGGCATCACCAGGGCACAAATTCCGAGTCGAAAATCATGGCCGCCGCGTTTTATTACGATCTCGATTTATTTTCCGATTTCACTTACTACCTGGTGGACTACAGCAAAGAGGATCAGTTCAATCAGCAGGACAGGCGCTGGGTGGGTTACCGGACGCACACCACACGGTTTTCAGCGCATGGTTTGGCCGCAAGATGTCGAATACGTTCGGTGCGCAGTACCGCAGCGATTGGATCAACAACGGCCTTTACCGGTCGCAGAATCGCGTGCGCACGACCAAAACCGATTATTCCGCCACCGGTGCCAGTTTCTTCCCCGCCGCCAACAGCGGTCTTCCCAACGCCGGCATGCTTCCCACATGCATCTATGCAGACCCCACCTCCACGATTACTCTTTCTGTGACGTTGCCCAGCAACCTGGCCTTTGCCAACAGCGGCAGCACCGCCGCCTCTGTCACTGTTCCCGACACCACCTGTCCAACTTTGCCCGCGACCACGTCGCGGGATAACTTTACCGACATGATAGGCAGCGCTTTTTGGGAAAACAAAATCCAGTGGGCGAACAAATTCCGCTCAGTGCTGGCTCTGCGCGGCGACGAGGAGAAATTCGTCGTCAGCAGCCTGGCTTACGCGACGAATATTATTACTTTGGCCGACGGCACCACCACCACGGTGCCCGCTATTGTTACTTTGCCCGGCGGCACCACCGAATCGGTTAACGCGGCCAATTCCGGCTCAGCCGTCAAGTTTCTGCCCAGCCCTAAAGCAAGTTTGATTTTCGGACCGTGGGATAACACTGAGTTCTATTTACAGGGCGGATTCAGTTTTCACTCGAACGACGGGCGTGGCTCAACGCAAGTGGTGGAACCGGTCTCGCCGGACTATCCTTATCCCAATACGATCGTGCCGAAGATTTCGCCCCTGGTCCAACAAAAAGGCGGAGAAATCGGTGTGCGTAATGTGGCCGTCCCCCATCTGCAAAGCACCTTCGAACTCTGGTATCTCCACAGTAATTCCGAATTGACGCAGGATGGCGACACTGGAGGCACGTCTCCTTCAGAACAGTCGAGCAACCGCTATGGCCTCGAATGGGCGAACTACTACACGCCAGCGGAGCATTTGGCTTTCGATTTTGACATTGCGGACTCCAGAGCCCAGTTCACCCAATTGGACCCGGATGATGCGACGATATGGGTATCAAATTTGCCGTTAACAGCTACTGTTACGACAGCGGCGCTCGCCACCACCACGATTTACGATGCCAGCGGATGCCCTTCCGCAGCCCCTTCGACTCCCATACCTGGCTGCGTATATGTAAATTGGCAACAGTTAGGCCCGGGCGGCAAGCTTGTGCCCGAAGCGGTTAAGGTGGTGGTTTCCTCGGGCGCCACATTGCACGATTACAAAGGCCTTTCATCAAGTTTGCGCCTGCGCTACTTCGGTCCGCGCGATTTGACGTCTGACGGACTCTATCAGTCAAATCAAACGGTGCTGCTCAATGGCGAGGTCGGTTATCAATTTTTAAAGAAATGGCACGTTACGGCGGAATTCCTGAATATGCTGAACCGCAGAGATGCCGACATTGATTACGCCTATGTCTACCAAATAACTCCCAATGCAGTAGCCACGCCGCCGGCATTCGGACGCGTTACCCACCCCACCGAACCGTTTCTGATGCGATTTGCGTTAGGAAGAACCTTCTGATTTTCTACAGCCAGGCATCGAGCCCTACTCGCCGCCGACGTGCCTTGTGGGCACACTGTGCATCAATGCGGGCAGGCTGCCGCGCGGGAATGTCGATGACTGGCGGACCACGAGGCGAGTGGAAATGTGCCACTCCTTCTTGCGGGCTTTGGGATGGTCGGGCTCAATTCCGGCGCGCAGACCCTCAATTGCAGCGGCCGCGAGGTCTTTGCAGGACATCTGCACGGTCGTGAGCGGTGGAAGCATGAACTCCGCCAGGTGGATGTCGTCAAAGCCCACGACGGAAATGTCGCCCGGAACCTTGTGGGGGGTTCGGTAGAGCGCGTGAAGGACGCCGATCGCGGTCATGTCGTTGGAACACATGACGGCCGTGGGCAAAGTTTCGAGCGCCGTCAACTGTTCCATGGCGGCGATGCCGCCCTCCATGGTGTGGCTGCCCTCAATCATGCTTTCCGCTGGAACGGTGAGCCCCAGTTCGGCCATGGACTTGAGGAAAGCGTCGTGGCGAGCCACGGCGGATCGCAGCCGCAGCGGTCCGCTGATGAATGCGATCTGGCGATGGCCAAGCGCGGCGAGATGTTGCACGCTCTGGCGGATGCCCTCGGCGTAATTCACCTTGATGACGCGGATGTTGGGCAGGTCCGGCCCGGCATCCACAAAGACGAGCGGGAACTCGCGCTCGACCAGCTTCTGGACCAGGTCTTCCTCGATGCCGAAGGTCATGACGGCGACGCCATCGACATTACGCTGCAACATGCGGCGAATGAGCGACTCGGTGCGGGCCGGCTCATAGTTGGTGGAACCGATGAGCACTTCATAGCCCTGTGCGACGGCCAGGTTCTCAAACTCCTGCACCAGTTCAGGGAAGAAGGGATTGGTGATTTCAGAGACGATGAGGCCGAGCATCCGGCTGCGCCCTGAAACCAGCGCGCGGGCCTGCGTATTGGGCAGGTAGCCCACTTCTTCAATGGCCTTCCACACGCGACGGGCCAATTCAGCATTGACCGTAGGGATGTGGTTGACTGCGCGCGAAACCGTGGCGATGGAAACGCCGGCGCGGTGCGCGACGTCGCGAATGCTGACAGTCCCCGGTCTTCGCCGGTCAGAAGCGTTGTTTCTTGAGTTGCTCACAAGTGGCACAATTCTACGCCTTTCCCAGTGTTTCTCATTTGGATTTGCACAGAAATCTTTGCCTCCAAATCAAGGAATGTTGATATTTTGCTTCCATTTGGGGGGGAACCGCTCCCGGACAGAGTGCTCGGGATTCAGCAGGTAATTCGATTTTTTGGTAAGCGTTTCCCATATCTGCCGCGACGGATCCTCGCGGGCCATTCGGAGGTTGGTGCAAATTATCGGATGCCGCAATTTATCCGATTCAGGGGTGGGTCTGCCCTCCGGCGGCAATCTCCAACCCGTGTTTGACCAAATTAAGGATGGAGGTCAGGCTTTCCTCGGCCCCGCGGCGGCTGCCGGGGAGATTGATGATGAGGGTGTTCGCTCTCAAGCCGGCAACGCCGCGCGAGAGCCATGCATAAGGATTGAGCGCGGCTCCATGCGTGCGCATCGCTTCAGTGAATCCGGGAGCCTCGCGATCGATTACGCGACGCGTGGCTTCGGGGGTGCGATCGCGGGGGCTAAGGCCGGTGCCACCGGCGGTGAGGATGAGTGCCGCTCCCTGGCTGGTCCACTTCTCGAGATGTGCAGCGATCTGATCTTCTTCATCGGGGACGAGCGCGGTCTCGATTTCAGCTTCGGGCCAGTTCTGCCTGAGCAGCGCGACGACGGCCGGACCCGCGGTGTCAGTGGCCAGTCCCTGCGAACAGCGATCGGAGACGGTAAGAATGGCGAGAAGCATGAGATGAATTGTAATCGCGCCTTACTGCGAGGCGGCCGGCAATACATTGATGGTGCGCAGCCAGTCCTCGACCCGCTGCGGCCAGGTCGTCACCGGCAATGCAGTCCGCCGCAGGCCGTAGCCGTGTCCGCCTTGCGCGTAAATGTGAAGCTCGGCAGGGACCTTGGCGTTTTTGAGCGCCATGAAGTAGACCACCGAGTTCTCGACGTGCACCGGATCATCCTCAGCCTGCACGATGAAGGTTGACGGGGTCTCCGCGGTGGGATGGATATCGGCGTTGGGCGCGAAGTTTTGATCTTCGAGCGCCAGGTAGCCGGGATAGACAATGACAGCAAAGTCAGGGCGGCAACTCAGCTTGTCAGCTGCGTCGATCGGTTCGTAGAGGCGCTGGTCGAAATGCGTGCTGAGTGCCGCGGCCAGATGCGCGCCTGCCGAAAAGCCCAAAACGCCCACGCGCTGGGGATCGATGCCCCATTCACTTGCGTGTTGGCGCACCATGCCAAGTGCGCGCTGCGCATCTTGCAGAGCAGCCGCTGATTTGGGATAGGGCCCGGTGTGGGGCACTCGGTATTTGACCAGCACGCAGTTGACGCCGATTGAGTTGAGCCAATCGCAGACTTCGGTGCCCTCGAGGTCGATGGCGAGAATCTGGTAGCCTCCACCGGGAAAGATGACCACTGCGGGACCTGCGCCGCTCTGGGCGCCCTTGGCCGGGTACACCGTCAGGGTGGGAGTGGACACGTTGCCGAGACGAACGAGCGGCCTGCCGGCGATGAGGTTGTCTTTTGCAGATGTGGTGTCGGTCTCAGGAGGCAAATTCGTGGGAGCACCCGGCGCGGCGCCAGGCCAGAGCGGCAATGTGAGATGGCCTGGCGCGGGCTGCCAGGCAGGCTGCTGAGCCATAAGAGTCACCAGAGGCGCCGTGAAAAGGGTGAAGTACAGAAATGCAGTTTTGTTCACGAAGGATGCCTTCCGTAAAAGCTTGCGCGGAGATGATTACAGGCAGGGCGACGGTGATGCAAGAGACGAGAGCCCGCAGAATCTTAGAAACGGCGGTATGCGAAGAGAGTGTTGGCCCACTCTGCGATGGGGATTCAGGCGTGTATTCAATTGCTCAGATACGCGCATCTCAGCGTGAAAGACTCATTCCGTTAACGCACTATGGAATCAGTGTGGCGTGCATTTGCACCCTGATTCAGGAATCGGAGGTAAGTATGCTTGGACTTCTCCTGGTCGTTGTATTGATTCTTTTCCTTATTGGTGCACTGCCGGCATGGCCGCACAGCAGAAACTGGGGATACTTTCCGACCGGCGGGGTGGGGCTTGTGCTTGTGATCGTGGTGGTGCTGATTCTGATGGGCCAGATTTGACGCTTGCGCCGACTGCGACCAGGCATCTCTCCGTCGCTCAATGATGAACGCGCTCTATGCCGAACGGGATGTCAGGGCCGGGCGTTGGGCGGGATCAACAATGTGAGCGTCTGTGTCGCAACCTCGATGCGCGCCGGTAATTTGCCCAGTACCTCCCCATCCGCCTCGACATGCACGGTCGCGCGCGAACCGTTGCGGGTGCGGCATTCGACTGAGAGGGCCTCAAGCAGTTCAACTTCTTTTGAGAATGTGTGCCGCCCGGCGATGACCGCCAAGAGAAACTTGAGATAGCGCCAGCGGCTTCGCGTCTTGAAGGCCATGAGGCTCAAGGTGTGGTTGTGCAGGGTCGCGCCGGGGGCAAGGTTGCCCAACACACCGCCAAACGAACGAACCCGTACCGCGAGCAGTTGCGAGACGTTTTCGACGCGCCGGTCGGCGGCTTCGCCGGTTCTGAAGGCTGCTTCGAAGAGCGGAAACGGATTGGTGGCCCAGACGAGGAAAGCTTCGATCAGATACAGCGCGTAGCCGAGGCGTCTCTTCAGCTCTGCATCCAGCCTTGACATCAGGAGTGCGTCCGCGCCGATTCCCGCTGCAACAGTAAAGTAGCGAGAGCGCTCAGCGCCGGTGTCGTCGCGGTAGAAGATGCGGCCCACGGGAACCTGGGTGGGGACCGCGGTCAGCAGCGCGCGCACTGCCTTGACGGGGGACCTGCCGAGGCCGAGGTTCTGCGCAAGTGCGTTGGCGGTGCCCAGCGGAACCACGCCGAGTGCAACATCGGTTCCTACCAGGCACTGCAGGACTTCGTGAACCGTGCCGTCGCCCCCGCAGGCGAAGATGGTGTCGTAGCGGTTGAGCGCAGCAGCTTTCGCAAGCGTTCTTGCGCTTCCCGGCGCGTCGGTTTCGAGCGCATCGGCCTCGACACCCGCTTTGCGGAGTATGGCGAGCACTTTGCCCACCAACGCAGCACGTTTCGACGAATATTGTCCGGATGCGGGGTTATAGATCAACGCGACACGACGCATCGTAAGGTTTACCCGCGCGAGCTTTCCATGTAGATTTGCAATCTTATATTCTCAGGCCGGCGGCGCGAACACCGCATGCAAATGATAGCTTCACGCGCTTCTGGTAACCATAAACGGCAAGACCTCGCTGGTGCCACCTGCCGAATGCTTCAAGGACCGCAGCGTGGCCGATTGAGCAGAAGGTCGGCTGCACAGACGGAATTCCAGCTTCACGGGGAGGCAGAGAAGTCGATTACAATTGCGACGTTCTCGGCCATCAAGCGGATCGGATGCCGTCTTGCGTTCGAACCCGACATGGTAGTCGACCCGGATCGGTCTATGAGCAGCGAAGAGTAGGATTCATGCGGCCATGGTGGCCGTCAAGATAATCGGACGATATTCACGCAGTGTCGAGGCGAGCAGACCAACCGTACTCTGTGAAGGAGCGTGGATTTTGAGGCTTAAAAAAAAGCACCGGCAAAGTCACATTCTCATTTGCCGGATCGTTGCGGGGCTGTCTTGCTTTGGAGCAACATGCGCGCTCCAGGGTCAAACCGCGGTGCAACTCACAATCGACTGGGACAAGACGACCTTGGTTTCCCGCTCCGTGCCCACGTTGCAGGTTGTGGTCAATCCCATGCTGCGGCCGGGTGAGCCGCTCAGTGTGGCAGCGTATAAGGCGCTGAAGGATCTGGGCGCCGACTATGTGCGCTATGTTCCCTGGCTTCCTTATCCCAGACTGGCCGTGGCAGAGTTGGAGCCGCCCACATCCCAGAAGACCAGCTGGGATTTCAGCCTGATCGATCCGATGACGAAAGACTTTCTGCAGGCGACGGAAGGTCACCCCACGGTGATGAACTTCAGCACCATCCCAACGTGGCTTTTCAAGACCGACAAGCCCGTGGCATATCCCGCCGACCCGGACCAGGTGATCTGGGACTACACGCAAGGGACCGAGTTGCGTGATCCGAGCGGGAAGGAACTGGGCGACTACTATGCCCGCCTGGTGAGTTGGTACGTCAACGGCGGATTCGTTGACGAGAACGGTGTACGCCACCAGTCGGGCTATCACTATTCGCTGCCTGTCTGGGAGGTTCTGAACGAAGTCGATTTTGAGCACCAGATGACTCCGAAACAGTACACCGAACGCTACGACGCGATTGTGAGCGCAATTCACAAGGTATCGCCGGAGACGAAGTTCATGGGCCTGGCCCTGGCGATGCCGAGCCAGAATCCGGACTACTTTGAATATTTTCTAAATCATGAAAACCATCGACCGGGCACGCCACTGGACATGATCTCGTATCACTTTTACGCGTCCCCTGTCAGGGGACAGAGCATCGACGACTGGCAGTACACATTCTTCGATCAGGCGGCTGGGTTCTTGAATTCTGTGCGCTATATCGAGGCAATAAGGAAGCGGCTGTCTCCGGGGACGAAAACCGATACAGACGAACTTGGAGTTATTCTGCCCACCGATAACACTGCCGCGGACAAAGTGCCGCCCCCTGAAGCGTATTGGAACCTGGCTGGCGCGCTTTACGCTTACCTTTACATTGAGCTTTCACGCATGCAGATCGATATGATCGGCGAGTCGCAACTCATCGGCTATCCCACCCAGTTCCCCAGCGTCAGCATGATGAACTGGATGAATGACAAACCCAACCCACGTTTCTGGACGCTGAAACTTATCAAGGATTCCATCCATCCGGGAGACAAACTGGTGGAATCAAATCTCGCCGGCGACGGCGCTTCAGACCTGGCTGAACAGGCGTTTGTGACGCCGGCAGGACGCAAACTGCTGTTGGCAAACAAGCGTGACCACGCCGTGGATGTGACGCTGCCCGATGCGGACAAGGCAAGCGTGCTCACGGTGGATGCGGAAACTGGGGACGGTCCGGCACGCAGCGTGAAGCCAACCGGTGGCAAGCTCCGGTTAGAGCCCTTTGCAGTCACGGTGGTGAACTGGTGAGCATGAATCCTACGATACAAACCTCGGAAGGTGGTGCGTTGAAGCGCTACGCCTTTATTTTGCGCCTGCGCCCCGGCGCGGCTGAAGCCTATGAAGCGGCACATCGTGCGGTGTGGCCCGAGATGCTGGCGCTGCTGAAAAGGGCCGGCGTCAGCGAGTACTCCATTTACAGGAGAGATGAGTTACTGATTCTCGCTTTGCGCGCGGCAGATTTTGAGACTACGTGGCGGCGGATTGAGGATGACCCCGTGAACCTGCGCTGGCAGCAGGCGATGGCACCTTTTTTTGCGCCCAATGAGGGCCTGCGCCCTGGGGAGCGATTTCCCATGTTGGAGGAAGTTTTCTATCTTCCCTGACGATGCCGAAGATTGGCGATGTCTTTCACGGCGCAACTTGAGCGCGGCGATCAACCATGTTGGCATCAGGATTAGTTCGCTTCGCCGGGGCTGTGCCTCACTTCATCGAACGCCATGAAAAGAACAGCAACCAGGGCCAGCACCATTCCGGCAAGATTGTACTTGGTGGGAATCTCGCGGTAGATCAGCAATGACACCACAATCGTGACCAGCGGAAACAGGCCGTTCACCATGGGCACGACAACGATCGCCTTTCCATACCGCACGGCATAGACGAAAAGCAGGCAGCCAACCGCATTGAGTGACTGGATCGCGAACGTGAGTCCGAAGCCAATTCCAGAGCCGGCGCGAAGGCCAGGCCCCATCCAAAGCGCCACCGGGCTTAACGCAAGACCCGTCGCAGTCATATAGATGAAGAAGCTCCTCGGCGCTGATTGCGTTAGAAGAGGACTTCATGAAGTAGGCCTGCAGGCCCCACATGAGGAAGATCGCGATCGTGCCCACCAACCAGAAACTTCCATGAACCGGGCTATTCGAAGGCTCTTGCAGGGAGACAAGAAAGATTGCGGGCAGCGAAAGCACGATGCCGGAAAGAGCCAGCGGGTAGGTGCGCTCTCGCAGAATGGTCCAGGAGAGGACGATTGTCACCGCCGGAGAAAGGCAAACAATCGGGAAGATCAGATATGCCGGCCCCTGCTGCAGCACCCAGAACAGCATCAGTTGTCCTGCGGCGCCGGAGAATCCCACTGCGCAACCGTAGAATATCGACCGCCCGGTGAGAGTCAGCTTCCACTTGATCTTGCGGAATGCGATTACAGAAACAGGGAGCATGGTCAACGACCAGACCGCATATCCGAGCGTGGGCGGAAAACTTGGATTGAGCCACTTCTCGGGAATCTCTGTGAGTGCTCCCCACAGCCCCCACAGCACCGGCACAGCAATCGAGAGCAGCAGCCATTTGGGCAGTTTCATAGGCCTCGATTCCGCTCACTTGCCGCCTGTTCCGTGGCACGACTGATCCCGCCCTCATCCTCGACAATGTACGAGCATAGCCGGAATGAATCTGGATCTTCGCCGAGGGTTGCGGCGAGCCTTTCGGCTGCAATTTGGATGGGAATGATGTCGATGAGGAACTGCCAGTGCGCTGGAACGGCAGGCAAGTTCAGGACGCAATCTGCGCTGCTGCTCTCAAGCCGCTGCCCGATCAAGAGAACGCGCGCCCCCAGCTTCTTCAAATCGCGAGCCAGCTCCAGATCCTGGGTGCGCATGCGTTCCGCGTCAATCCAGATACCCGCACGCATTCCCGGCCGCACGATCTCCTGTGGACCATGCCGAAAGCCACCCGAGGTCAGCGCCGTTGCAGGCCGCTTGGCCGCCTCCTCCCAAAGCAGACGCGCCTCGTGGCAACTCGCGAGGCTGGCGCCGCGGGCAAGGAAGTAGGTGAATCCGCCATCGCCGAGCCAGCCGGATTTCTCGATGATTTTGCGCCACACCGGAATGGCCTTCGTTGCGTCTGCAAGGAGTTGCGCAAGCTCTTGCTGCGCGGATTGAATTGAGTGACCCGCCGCTTCGCGAGCCAACAAAACGCCGGCCATCGCGATCGCGCTGTAGGTCGTCACCGAGACTGCGTGATCGAAGTCCGTGTGCGTATGAAGAACAACGTCCGACCCGCGAGCAAGAGGGCTGGCGGGATCATTGGTGACGGAAATAATGGTTGCGGAAGACGCGCGGCATTTCGCTATCAGCTGAACAATCTCAGTGCTTTTCCCACTTCGCGACAGCAACACCACAGATGTGTTTCGAGGCAGTTCGCCGAAGTGAAGGAGTTCCGAAGCATCTACCAGAAGCGCCGGACGGCCGCTTGCAAGCAGCTCCGCCTGCATCGCCATCCCGGCGTGCCAACTGGCGCCAATTCCGGTTATGACAATGGACCCTGCACTGCGCAAAATCGTCGCCGCCTCATCCAAAGCGGGCTTGCCAGCGCCGAGTATGTGCGACAACGAAGCAGCAAGTTGCGCAGGCTCCTTGAGGATGTCCTGGAAAAGCCTGGTTTCGGAAATCGTTCCCCGCATCGCCGTTACTTGAGCATCGACTTTTTCGTGAGCGTTGTCGCTCATCTGCTGCCCCTTTCGCTTCAATTACCTTCTTCAGAATATGCTCTATCGATTGACCGTCTTCTTTCGTTGCGCGCACCCGCTTCGCATCGGGTTATCTTCGACGATGTCTGAGCAGCCACGCCCGGGCGGCGCCAAGGAGCCCGGCTTCCGCTCCCAGCGAAGCCAGAGTGAGCTGCGTCTTCTCAGCGGGAACCTGGGTGCAGAAATCCCGAATCACCTTTCGCGCCGTGTCCATGAAAAGGTCGCTGCTCTTCATTACGCCACCGCCCAGGGCGATCCTGTCTGGGGCGAACAGAGTGATGAGATTTGTAAGCCCAACTCCGAGGTAGAACCCTTCTCGCTCCACACACCGCGTCGCAAGCGGGTCACCGCGTCGCGCGGCATCGCAGATTTGCGAGGCAGTTGCGTATTTCGCTGCAGGGTTCTGCTCGAGCATCCATGCGACCATGGCGGGACCGCTGGCCAAAATCTCCCAGCACCCGCTGGCCCCGCAATAGCAAGGCGGCCCGCTGTGATCGAGGATCTGGTGCCCAATCTCCGGATGGGCGCCATCCACGCCTCGATAGAGCTCACCGCCAAGAAGCATGCCGCCGCCAATACCGGTGCTGATTGTGACGTACATGAAACTGGCGCACGCAACGTCCGTCCCCCAGCACGCCTCACCGAGGGCAGCCGCGTCCGCATCGTTCTCAACCACAACCGGAAGCTGCAATCCCGCTTCAAGCTCAGTTACAAGGTTTCCGCCTCGCCATCCTGGAAGCGTTCCAACTTCGTCGATCACACCCGTAAACGGGTTCAGCGGTCCGGGGCACCCGACTCCAATTCCTGCAAGCTGCGTTCCATCCGCAGAGATGCCGCGCAACATTGCAACGACGCGCTGCATCGCGTGCTGGAAGCCCTTTTCCGGCTCGGTCGCGCACTCAAGACGATTCAGAATGGTGCCATCTTCTCGAATCGCGCCAACGGCAATTTTCGTTCCGCCGATATCGACTGATCCGATCGTGATCATGCTTTTTCCTCGTGCAGGCGCAATGGCAGCCGACGTTCGACTCGGTGGAATCTCATCCGACGACACGACTTTCCGATAGAGCGCATCCAGGACGCGTGAATCTGCGCTAAGAAGAACTCGAAAAGCCGACCTCCACCATATCAGGGAATTATTATTCTGCGATACGCCGGTTGTCGCTCTCAGATTGGTTGAGGGCCTTGTTTAATCTATGAAATCGAACGAAAGAGAGATGATGAAAGTGGATATCGGAGCCTCTTTCAAGACGTTCCGATGGATCCAGAGCTTGTCAATCGCGGAAGCTCGGAGAATCGATCCCGCTCTATGAGCGAATTTGGCTCGGCAGATTCCCGTGATCTGCGCCAGATGAGATCACGGGGAATCGAAACCGCCGCCTTGAATCAAGGTGCGATTGATTCGGTGAGCTGAGGGATTACGTTGTCAAAGAAGATTCCCTGCAATCGCCCCTTGGCCGTTTGCGGCAATTGCAATTCGATCGCATGGGGCGTATCAGGCACGATCTTGGAGAGATCGGCATAGAAGCCCAGAAAGCAGGCTGCATCCGCGCGAGTGGAGCTGTAAGCCGGCTTGATCTGGAGGGGCGCACCATCGAGCGTTCCCGTAACCGCCGTTGCATCATCTCCCTCGGCAAACTGCACAAAGAGCAACAAACGCTCAGGAGCAAGCCAGGTCGATTCGTAGTCCTCTTTGGTCCATGGGATAGGCCACGCCTTCTTGCGCGCCGCCAGCTGATCCAACACACGCTGAGGAACCACGAATGTTCCCTTCAGAGCGCCACCGTCGCCAGGTTCAGTCGCAATCTCCTGCGCCTGTGCGAACCGCGTCCCCTTGAAATGTACGACTGCTTCGACATAGCGGCCAGACTGCGTAAACTTGGTCGCGACCCCGTTGACGGTCACGCGTGAAACGCTTGAGTTCGCAGGCAGCAACACTCCCAGCGTCTCCACCGTGCCAGGCTCTCCGGCGGCATGCGCAACCACAAGGTTGCTTCCGTTGCAGCTCGACGGTCGGAGGCACATTAGAGTGCAACGCCGCCGCATTGAGGAGAGTCGGCCGTCGTACGTCTACTTCAGGCATCAATTCAAAAACCGTTGCACTGGTCCCATCCAGAGCCAGATTGACGACGTCGCCGCGACTCCATAAGCCCGTGCCAGGCTTGCCCAGCAGGCGTCCGCTTTCCGGGTACACCTCCTTGAGCAGGTACTTCTCGCCCTTCGTCAGTCCAATCGTCTCGTCCAGTGAAAGATGCGCCGGCAACTGCTTGTAATTCGGATTAAAGAGGAAGAGGTAACCGCGGTCTCCAACAATCGCGGCGGTTCCATCGACGCGGCCGATGGCCGGCTGCTCAAGGATTGTGCGGGTGTGCAGCAGATTCTCCTTGTTCTTCGCGGTCCATTCGAGCCAACCGCGAATCCATGCCTTGTCTTCCACGGAGAAATGCCTGGCCTCTTCAGAATCGCGCGCCGGAATCATGTCGACAACATTGTTCCAACCCGCGGTTGCAATCGAAGAGATAAATGAAAATTTGAAGCCTAAATAATCCCAGTCACGCGGCCGGTACCGCGTCAGAACCATCTCCACCCCTTGGCCATGACCATCGGCCACGGCGTGAGCATCGCCCTCAGCCAGATTCCGCGATCGCTCAGTCTGGTGCGTGGCGTAGCCAGGGATAAGCTCCTCCGGAGCGAACTGGTAATTGCGATACCAGTAATTCACAAACCGCGCACGATCCCCGGAGACCCGGTCCAAATGCAGGTCGGGATAGGGTTTGAAGCTCTCCGGCTGCTCATCGTTCCCGGTTGGATGCGGGTAGCTTCCCGCGAGCCAGATCCATGGCCCAAACATCTGATAGGTCTGGCGTCCATCGATCACGATGGACGGCACTGCTCGACGCAGAGCCTCCATCACCCTGCGCCATCCGTACCACTGCACGTAACTGCTGCTGCCGGGCAAGTCCAAAAAAGTATAGTCAAACGAATATCCGGCAACCCCCGTGCGCTTTTGAAACGCGATCAAATTTCGAATCAGGTAGTCCTGCAATGGGCGCGAAGCGAGCGTCGCATAGGTGAACGGGTCGTTATCCTTGGCAGGGCGCTTTACCAGCCAGGAAGGATCTGCCCCATAGGGCACAGACGGATAAACATAGGCGAGCAGTCCAACATGCCTCTGCTTTGCATAATCGACCATCTCCGTGACCCCTGCCGGAACTGCATCCTTCGCGGGGTCCCACTCGCCTTTGCGAATCTTTTCGCCGAGATTCAACCAAAGCACATACTCCCAGCTCCACGAGTCGGTGCTTTCCTTTCGATCAGCGAGCTTTGAGTTGCCCGGCGCATAAAGAAGGGTATGGACCCCAAGCGCCGACGCGGTATCGATGATGCGCCTGTATTCCGCCTTACCTTCGTCTGTGCCTACATCGATTTGATAGTCATTCAGCGTCCATCCCACCTCAACGCTGATGGGTGAAGGAGCCGGATCGACCAGAAACGCGTGGACACAATCAGTGAAGGCCGCGATCTCCGCTTCATCCATCCCATCCTCCGGCGCTTGTGCCGGCGGAAGATGCCATTCCATCACCATCTCGCGCGGCATGATCCTGCCGCTCAATCGATAGGCGCGAATGCAGGCGATGTCGCTCTCAAATATTCCCCACGCTTGCTGCCACGCCATCTCCGGCGCATAGGCGACAGTCAAAGATTGGCCGTCGCGCTTGACTTCAAGAAACGGATTTTGGGCGGTTAGAAGCGCACCTTGATCTCCTTCGAATCGCAGAAACTCTCCGAAATCTTTTCCTGGTAAATGCTTCCGGCTCTCTGCAATCGTCCCGCCAAGCTGCGGGACATAGGTCGACGGCACATAGTCGGATTTCACCGGATTCCGCACCGTCAAGTCCCATGGCACCACACGATGAACAGTGAAGCTCGCAGCAGGCGCGTGGAGCACCCTGATTTGCTTGCTGACAAAACTCCAGTTCGCGCCTAGCTTATAGACCACCTGGATCTGATAGCCGGGGAATTCATAGCTGTACAAAATCTCGTCGGCGTTGGACTTTGCGAATGATGGATGGCCTTCTTCGCTGTGCAAGACTGTGTCGTCGACCGCAAGCGACCAACCATCCCGGGACAAATCTACGCGGACTCCTGACGCGGCATCCTCAATCGATAACAGGCCCTGCGTCCCAAATTCGGCAGAGACGCTCGCGTTTTTTAGTTCCAGCGTTTGCGCGAGGGAGTTAAAGCGGCAAAAAGCGAACAAGCAGGCAAGAATCAACGCAATCCGACGAGTGGCTGACATAGCATCCTTACGGAACAACTGTAGCTGACTTTGAGCGCAAGCGCCTTGAAGGAAATTACGAAGAAGATAACCTTGTGTTCCCTTCAGGTTCAAGCTTGACGATCCGCGATCTACTCTACTTTAGGACAGGTCAGGAAGGCCCTGGCACCGATTTCGATTTGCGTCTTGCCCCCTTCGCGATCCAAATTGCGCAACTCAAGCCATAAAGTGAGGCGATGCCCGTCACCTGACAGGCGGCGGGCATCGCGGTTGGTCCTGCGTTCAGTTCGAGCTAGAAAATAAACCTGGCTCCAACCTGCATATTCCGCGGGGGCATGTTGCTGCTGGTGGTGCCGAAGCCCGCGCTCGTATCCCCGTAGTTTGTATCCACGCCGTTCAAATTGACCCGGTTGAATAGATTGAACATGTCCAGCCGAAGCTCGAAATGCAAGCGCTCGGTAATGTCGGTGACCTTCTTTACAGTGAGGTCGGTATCCGCATAGCCAGGGTTGCGGAATTTCCCAAGCTTCTCGTTTCCTTCCGTGCCGCCTGCATTGAATGCAGGTTGAGAGAACTGGGAGTGCGTGATGATGCCTGAGTCAACCACGCCCGTGTACTGGTACGCTTTCCGATCGTGTTTCTGGCTATAGCTGCCTACGTCGGGAATGTTGAAGTTATCGCCATCCGCGGAGTAGTTGCCGCTGTTGGGAGCAAACGCGATATTTCCAGCCGCAAGCTCACTGTTGTAGTTGTCCGCCGTAACCGTCACGCCCGTCGTGTCGATCAGGGCCAACGGGTTTGAGTTCGAAACAAAGAACGGATTGCCCGACTGTAAGACGGTGGTGGAAGCCATATTGAAGCCCGTGGTCAGCCTGCGCACAAAGCCGCCATCCTTTGCTACGCCGGGTATGTCATAACTCCAGCCCAGTGACACGCGGTTGGGAACATCCCAGGTTGAAGGGCTGTACCACTGATTGATGTCGTACGAGGTTCCGCCAGTGGCGACATATCCTTCAGGATAGTTAGCTGAATTGTCATTTGAAGCTGAACGCGTATAGGAAGCAGTCAGGAACCCGTGCTTGGCGAAGCGCCCCTTCACTGCCGCGATCAGCGCATAGTAGTTCTGCCGCGCCGCGTTGTATTCGTAGCCCATCGATCCAAAGCTCGTATTGAGCCGGGTCTGAATGCCCGAGCCGGTCCATACGCCACCTGAATCGAAGGCAGGGTGTTGGATAAGGTCGCCGGGAAGCAGGTTCAGGTCGACCGTATAGCTGGTGTCGCCCGTGTTGCCGCCAACCACAATCAAGTTGTCCGAGTGCGTTCCGACATATCCAAAACTGGCCGTCATGTTCGAGGTGAGCTGGCGTTCCAGGGCAGCCGACCAGTTGTAGGTGTTGGGAGCGCTTAAATTCAAGTCGTTTCCGTTGACCCCGACCTGGGCTCCGGGAATGCCGCCCTTGGCGTCCAGCGGCTGTCCTACGAATGCCGGATATTGGAAGCCGAACGGATAGGTGTTCTTGGTGCCGTATCCGAAGATCGGCGGCGCAGTCGAACCATTGTTATAGAACGTCGGCGTAACGGGTCCTGGAGGGTTGCTTCCCAGGTCATTCTCTGCGTTCCCCAGCGTGACGTAGTCGTGGAAGACACCAAAACCGCCGCGGATGACCCACTTGCCGGATCCGAATGGATCGTATGCAAAACCGCCGCGGGGGCTGAAGATGTAGTTGATGTCGTGGTTGAACACGTGATCCTGTTGAACCATGGAGGCGCCCGCGATTTGCTGCGAGATGTTTGAGCCCGACGCAAGATGCAGGTTCGCCAGCACGGTGCCCTTCAGTGCCACGTATGGATTGCCGTCGTTGTCGTAGCGGATGCCGTAGTTGACGGTCAGCTTGCGATTCACCTTCCATGTGTCCTCGGCGAATATGCCAAATGTGGTTTCCTTGTAGCCGTAGTTCCTCACTGCCGGCTGGCCGGTTACAGGGTTGTACGCGAGCCCGCCTTCACTGTACGGATCGTCGTTGATCAGGTCGATCATGTTGGTGTATTGAAGATTGGGCTGGTCGTAAGCGCCGGCGAAGAGGGCGATGTCATCGCCGCGCCATGCTTCGAATCCCGCCTTGATGCTGTGCGAGCCGACAACCTTGGTCAAAACGTCGCGCCAGTGATAGCTGTGCTGGATGTAATCGCCATCGGCGAATCCATCGCCCCAACCGGTGCCCAGGTTGGTCACGTTGACAATGGGAACGGTGAACAGACCGGCATTTGGCGAGATGCCCTCAATCCGCCCGTAGCCGAAGACTGCTTCATTCAACATGCTCGGCGAAAACGTGTGCGTCTCGTTTACTTGCAGGTTGAATGTGAAAAATGCACTGGTCGTTGCAAATGCCGGACGCACTGCCGGTCCGCCGTTGCTGATCGTGTCGCGGAAGAACTGCCCGTAAATGCGGTCTTTGCTGAAGTATTTATCCAGCCGGATGTTCCACTGTTTCGCGTTGTAGAAGCTGGAAGAGTTGAAGTGTCCGTTGTCGAAGACCGGCGTGGCGCAAGGAATGTTGTCATACGCGGCGCCAAGATCTCCCACACCGGCCAGGCACGAAGCCTGGTCTGCGGTTGGAAGGTATTGCTCCACAACTGCCCGGCTGTTGATGCAACGCCAGCGGTCGTCGCGCCAGTCGGCGGGTACTTGACCATGAGCTGAACTTCGGGGCTGTTCGGCATCGCCGTTTGCGCCCACGATACAAAGGCCGGATCCTCGTATCCAACGAGCCCGCTGCCATTCGATGCCAGCGAAAGGTAGGGCTCATAGCCGGCAAAGAAGAAGAACTCCTTGTGAGGAATCACAGGTCCACCCACGGTGAAAGACAAATTGCTGATGTGATATGGATTCAGCTTGGTCGGCTGCGGCACCCCAAACTCGCCGCGAGTCGTCAATTGCTGCGATGTGTAGTAGTCGCTGGCGATACCGTGAAACTGATTCGAACCCGACTTGCTGGTCATCACCGTCTGGATTGAGCTGGCGCGGCCATAATCGACGGTGTAGGTATTGGTCTGAACGCTGATTTCCTGAACCGCGTCCGCATTCGGCGTCAGGTTAATCACGCCGGGACGAATGCTGCTGGTCACGTCCATTCCATCCACAACATACTGATTGCCGTTTGCGCCGCGCCCATTGGCGCTGGCGTTCACCCAGTTTTCCGGGGCAAAGTTGGTCGATGTGCTCGATCCGGGAGAGTTTTGCCCTCCCGTGCCGGTGACGCCCGGAGCCAGCGTAATCACGTTGGTTGGATTGCGGCCCTGCAGCGGCAGATCCTGTAGCGCCGCGGTGTCCAGCGTCTGCTCGAAGCCGGCTATCGGAGGTGTCGAGCAAGGGAGCCTGAGTGGTTACCGTGATGGTGGACGAAGCTTTTTCGACCGTCAGAACCAGCGGGACGTCGCGCGTCTGATCGGTTGCCAGATTGAACGATACCGAGACCGGTGAGAATCCCTGCTACCGATGTCGTTACGGTGTAGTTGCCCGGCGCCAGGCTGTCGAATCGATAGACGCCGCTGGCGTTGCTGATATCTATTTGCGTAACGCCCGTGGCAGCGGCTATCAAGGTAACCGTTGCTTTCGGAACGACGGCTCCCTTTGCATCCTGCACAGTTCCCTGCACTCTGCCGTGTGAACTGTGCGTAGCAGCTGGCCGTTGATATCAACAACACCAGCAGTAGATCTCGAAGAATCTCTTCGTGGTTTCTCTCATTTTGGCCTCTCAAGAGCAGTTTGTTGCGAATGCGAGATGCCGCCCGATGCCCGCGCATGAGTCCGTACAGATCGGTGCATCATGGCCGGCATGCTTCAAACTTCCGCGCCCTGAAAACGTTTAGCAAATTGCAGCGTCCTCAATGACACAGCGAGACTACTCAGCAGGGATGATGCGCGCATGAGCTAGAACGACCCCGGCTGTCTAGTACATATGGACTAGAAGCCGGCCGTGGCTTGCTGCGCTGTAAGCCCTCCGGCGTAGACTCCAGCCTGCCCGGCAATGGATAAACGCTCTCAACACCTGCTTACATCCAGGCGAATTCGACCCCTGCCAAATAGCTGGCTGGACTGGTCTGTGCGCTCGTTTTCTGGACTACGGCCTGCGGCTCCCATCCGCAGGTCACGATCGCCGTAATCCCGCAAACTGAAGGCAACATGCTTTGGGATCCGGCGCATGCCGGTGTCGAAGTCGGCGCCGACCGGACCGGGACATCGATCTATTGGAACTCCCCCACTCGCCTGGATGATGTAGAGGCGCAAATCGCGTTGGTCGACCGAGTCGCAGACGGCAACTTTCAGGGTTTGGTTCTCGCTCCCGATCAGGCCCTGTCCCTCATCGCGCCGGTGCGCCGCGCTCTCGCACACGGCATCCCTACCGTCATCATCGGCTCCCCGCTGGCAATTCCCGCAGGCGGAAATCTTTCCTATATCCTCAATGACGATGCAGAGGGCGGCAGGATGGCTGCGCGGCGCGTCGCAGAGTTGCTCAATGGCCACGGAACTGTCGCCTTGTTGGGCATCAATCCCGACATCCTTGGAATTATGATTCGCGCGCGCGCTTTCGAGCAGTTTCTTGCCACAGAACTATCCCAACATTCGAATCGTCGAGAAGCGAATGGGGACGTTTAACGAGGCGCACGAACAACAAGCGGCTGAAGAAACGCTCAACGACAACCCTCATCTCGATGTGATCGTCGGCCTTATGTGGCCCACGATCGATGGCACCCTGTCTGCATTGGATACGTCCCGGGAGAACCGTTCCGTCAAGATCATTGGCTTCGACCCCTTGGGATTTCCGCCTTTTGAAAAAGAGAATCTCGATTGCGCGATCCAGCAGGATACGCGGTCCATGGGCGAGCAAGCTATCGAGTCGATTTACGCGAGGCGTCTTGGAAAATCAGTGCCTGACTTGATCTATGTGCAACCAAGATTGATCAATCGCCAAAACGTTGACTCACCGGAGATCCGCCTTATGACCTCCGCGGACTGGAAGCTCGGCCATTGGCATTGGAGTCCTGCCCAATGAAACTCCCACTCTCCCTGCGCCGCCTGGTCTTGTTTGGTTTGCTTCCGGGCCTGCTTCTGGCGTTGGGCTTTATCGCATCTGCGCGCTTATTTTCATAGCTCAAGCCGCGGTCTGCCTTATTCCGATTCCTTCGCCAAGGGACGATCCGACGAGTGGAGGGCGTTGGGCGGAACATGGGAACTGGTGAATGGCACAATGCGCAACGAATCCGATGAGCGCGGCGCAAAGCTCCTGACGGGTTCGCCGTATTGGCGCGACTACTCAATCGAAGCCGATGTCGATCTGCTGGGCAACAGCGGCGACGCGGGATTGATCATTCGATCCAGCAATGAAGAAGAGGGCGTCAACTCCTACAGCGGGTACTACGCCGGCATACGCACGCTCGACAGCGCGCTCGTGCTCGGCCGCGCCGAGCACGGTTGGATGGAAGTCAATCGGCCGATTCGCAGCCTCGGCCGGCATTCGCCCGTTTCAGTGGTATCACCTGAAACTCCTCGCCTACCAGTGTGAGATCGTCGCTGAAATGACGACTCCGATGCCGGTGGCTCATTACTCCCTCGGCATCAACGAGCGGGACTGTGTTCAATCCGGGCGGGTCGGCCTTCGTTCGTACTCGGCAGGCGGCATCTGGCGCAATGTAGTGGTTCGGCCTGCCACACATCAGGACCTCGTGGAGATGCTAAAGAGCAGTGAAGGGCAGCGAGACTCGGTGCCATTCTATGGGACCGCACCAGGACTTCGACTTCCTTGGTTCACAGCACCTTCCCGGGGAAAACCTGACGAATGTACGCCCCAGCAGTACTGCGCAAAGCATTGCAAGTTTGCGCCTGGATTCCTTCGCTAAGCCTGCCACCGCCACCGTACGCGGCGTCGTCATTCTTACCGTGCCACGGCTTTACGTCCAGGACTCCACCGGCGGCGTCTTACATCCCCCAGCCCAAAGCGCCTCCTTTGAAGGTCGGCGACGAAGTTGAGGTAACCGGCGAGGTGCATCCCGGCGACTTCAGTTCGACAATCGAGAACGCGCACCGTCCAGGTGCTTATGGGCAAGTACGCCCGTCCCGCCCGTTTCCGTCACCGCCTCCCAGGCGTCGACGGGAAGATACGACGCGACCTTCATTGAAGTGCACGGGCGCCTCGCCGCCAAGGAACGCGGGCCGGGCAATACGCTCATCCTCGACCTCGATGAAGGGCCGCAATCGTTTCGCGCCATCATGAATCCCGGGCGCGGCGATTATCTTTTCAGCAAGCTCAAGTTGAACAGCAGTCTCCGCCTTCGCGGCATCTGCGTTGTCGATTCCGCGTTGACAAGAAACCTCACACCTTTTGTTCTTCTGTTGCGCTCCAACTGAGGATCTTGAGGTCCTCGCCGGCCCTCCGTGGTGGAGTACAGGCCACGTGATCGCCCTTGTCGTCGCGGCATTGCTGCTCGCACTGATTTTCAACTTCGTCTACCATCGCATCGCGCATTGGCGCCTTCAGGGCGTGCTTGAAGAACGTCAGCGCATGGCCCATGAAATGCACGACACGCTGGCGCAGAGTTTTGCCGGCATTGGATTCCAGTTGCAGGCAATTCGCAATGGGATCCCCGAAGAGAATTCCGCTGTCCTTCAGCAACTCGATCTGGCCAGCGACCTCGTTCGCCACAGCCATCAGGAGGCGCGCCGCAGCATTGCAACCCTTCGCCCTGAATCGCTGGAGTCGGAGGACCTGCTTTCCGCGCTGGATGTCTGTGCACGGCGCATGGTTGAAGGCGGTTCAGTTCAGGTTATCGCGGAAAATGAAGGCGACAATCGGCCCATCCCGCTGCGTATCAGCGATGCCCTCTACCGTATCGGTCAGGAGGCCATTGCCAACGCCGTCAGGCATGCCAATCCAACCTTTGATTAGCATCCGTCTCCTCTTCGGCGACAAACCTCGCGCTTCTGCAGATTGAGGACAACGGTTCTGGTTTTGTACCGGGCAACGGCTTGCTGGGATTTGGCATTCGAGGCATGCGGCGCCGCGCCCAGAGCATTTCAGCCGAGTTTCATATTCGAAGCACGCCCGGGGAAGGCACGAGAATCCAGATATCCGCGCCGTTACCTCCTCGCGTCACCCTCCGCAACTGGCCACGACTTTTCTGGAGATATGCAAGGGAGCATTGGATCGATGTCCGACCCTCGAAACACGCCGATTCGCATTCTTATCGTTGATGACCATCCGGTTGTGCTGGCCGGCCTTACCAGCATGCTGGGCACACAATCCGGCATGGAAGTCGCGGGCTCCGCATCCGGCGGCGAGGAGGCCTTGGAGATGCTGCGCTTTACGCCGGCAGACCTGCTTCTGCTCGATCTTCGCATGCCCGGGATGAATGGAATCGACACCCTGCATGCTCTCAAGCGAGCCAAAATCAGCATCCGCGTCATCATTCTTACCAGCTTTGAGACCGACGAAGACATATACCGTGCCGTGCAGGCTGGCGCGCAAGGGTATCTCTTAAAGGATGCTCCGCAATCCGACATGATTGATGCCATCCGGGCGGTTCATGCCGGCAAGCGATATTTTCCACGCCATATTGCCGCGCGGCTGGCCGAGCGCATGATGCGCACAAATCTCACCGCCCGCGAACTCGAGGTCCTCAACATGCTCGCACGGGGCCTTACAAACAAGCAAATCGGCCGCGCTCTCGACATCAGCGACAACACGGTTCGCAATCATGTGAACAGCATCATCGAAAAGCTGGAAGTTTCCGACCGCACGGAGGCCGCCACCACTGCCATCCATCGAGGCATCATCGAAGTGAACGGCTGACGTCCGTGCCCCGCGCTGCATAGTGACTGACCGATCGATTCAATCGGAGAGCGCAATTCCTTGTTTCCTTCTCTGCCGGCTCAGTGCTCTAATGACCTACCGCGCTCAGAGTTGGAGCGAATGCCACGCAGACGCGGGTGTAGTCCATCTGAACCATTCGAATGAATCGCTTCTTATCTATGATGGCTTGTTGCTGACTCAGGAATCGAAGCCGTTCCAGTTCATCGAAATCTGGTTCTGGCCAGCGGCTGTTTGGCGGATGCAAAGTAATGCGAAGAGTTGATCGTTGCTCGCGATGTCTGATGGCAATCGCGCTTCCCGCCGCAGCGCGTGTGACAGTGGCGCAATTGGAGCAGATACTCACCAAGGCCCGCGCCGCGCACAAGTCGGACGTAGAAATGGTGCGCCAAATCGGAAGAGTGGAACTTTCCGAGCGGCTGACTGAGACCAGGCTGGAGCTTCTGACCAAGAATCTTGCAGAGGGCCCCCAGACAACGCAAGCTTTGCGTTTACTCGCTGATCAGTCGGCTTTTCTCGATCCGCCGGCAAGCGAGTTGCCTTCCATCGCCCCTCCGGATGACGCGTCCAAGCAGCGAATGCTCGATGCTGCGCGAAACTACGTAGCGCAAACCCTGCCCCGTCTTCCCAATTTCCTCGCGACACGGACCACCGTTATTTCGACGACAGCCCTCAGCAACTGGGGAAAAACGCCTGGCCTATCCGTGCGGGATTGCACCTCGTAGGCACGTCGAGCCGTGAAGTCTCCATCCGCGACGACCAGAGCGCCCTTGCAACTAGTGCGAATCCAAAGGCGAAGCAGGAGACGAAAGAGAATGTAATGACGTCCTGGGGCGAGTTCGGCTCCATTCTGGCCATGATCTTTGGAGACGCTGCCAATGGCAAGGTGAACTGGAGCCACTGGGAACAGAATGCTGGCTCCGCGGTCGCAGTCTTCAATTATTCGGTGCCCAAGACCGCTTCGCACTACGTTGTCGTCGGCTCTCTCCCACAACACGCGCCCGTTGAAGGCGGACCCGGCGCCATGCCCGGGGGGTTTGGACTCAAGCAGGGTCTTGATGTTTCCAGAACCACGCCTTACCGCATCACCCCTGGTTACTACGGCTCACTCTGGCTGGATCCAGCTACCGGAACTGTCCTCCGCGTCACAATCGAAACCGACTTGAAAGATCGCGACCAAGTCAAGCGTGCAGACGCCTTGGTGCAGTACGGACCAGTGACGATTGGTGACCACATTTTTATTTGTCCGGTTCGCAGCCTGACCCTCCATATGGACCCCATCGACCCAGCCGACACTTCTGGGGCTGCACCGCTCCTGAAGTTGAATGAGACACAGTTCATCGACTACCACCGATTCGCTTCGACAGCAAGGATTCTCACCGGAGCGCCGCCGGAGTCTGTGAGTTCAGCGCCTGGGAATTCCGGACCGCCGGAATCCAGTTCCCCTGTAGCCGACGCTCATGCTCCTGAAAGTGCTCCAACAATCGCGCCCGCCACGGAGCCACGCGCTGAAGCGCCTGCGCATGTTCCAGCCACCCCGTCAGAACGGGAAATCCCTGAGGTGGCGCTGACCGTGATGAGAAGCTTCCCAGACCACCTGGTCGGCATGTCTGGACCGCAACAATCCGACTCAAGATTCAATGACCGTCAGCGGCGCGTGGACGTAGCCGTGGTCGTGAATGACAAACGGGGTCATCCCGCGGAACACTTGAACCCGGAAGATTTTGAGATAGACGACGAGGGGCAAAAGCAGAATATCGGATTCTTCGCTCGGTCTGAGGAAAGCACCGGCACCGCATTGGCGTTAGCCTCTGTGCACGATCAGGCATTTTCAAACCGCTTTGTCAGTCGCGCTGTCGGCACCTCCGCAACGCCACTCGCTGAGGCCGCCGCAACCATTCTCCTTGTTGATGAGACTCAAGTCGTTTGGAAGAACCCAATCTACGTCCGAAAGCAGATGATCGATTTCGTTAAAAGCATGGCGCCCACCGAAATGGCAGGCTTCTACATCCTCACACAACGCGGCTTCCGAGTGCTCCAGGAAGTCACCGCCGACCACGAAGCCCTGCGTTTGCAATTGGAGAAGTGGACCCCGGAAACGCCGCCGATTCCTGTCTCGCCGAACAACTTCAGTCAGAAAGCGGCAAGCGGTAATCCTCGCGATCCGAAGGAATCGAATGCTCCGATCGATCATCGATTTGGTGGGCCGGACAACGATCCAGTCAGTGATCCGGCCTCCTATACCGCAGTGGTCCAAGGTATGGCGCGTCATCTCTCCTTCCTTGCGGGGTTCAAGAATCTTGTATGGATCACAAGCGGGGACGCCTTCGATCGGGAACTGCGCCAGACCGTGAAAGAAGACAAGAGCGTGCAAGCCAGCAGCGACCTTGCGCTGACCGTCGAGGAAGCCCTCAATGACGCTCACGCTGTCGTCTTTCCGCTCGACGTATCGCAGCTTCAAGTTGCCGGAAGCGTAACCGATGCCGAGCCGTCATCAGCCGATCTTGCCCAGATGGCTCAATCCTCGGCCTCAGGAGCAGCGGACAAAGGCCTGGGTCCTCAGAATTCAAGCGGCCGAGGGGGCCTCCTCACATCCCGTAATGAATTGGATATCCCTCCGGCCGGGGCGCCGGCCCACCAGCCGGTCGATCAGGCAGGCATGCGAGCCATGAGACAAATAGCCGAAGCTACTGCGGGACGGATGATCCCGGTAACCAAGAACCTCTCCACGTCATTGACATCCTTGCTCGAAGAGGGCAATGCCACGTATGAAATTGGCTTTTATCCCCTCGTTCCGCCGGATAATAAGTACCACAATCTTGAAGTGAAGCTAAACGTCAAAGGTGGATGGAAGCTGCGTTACCGAAAGGGCTATTTCTACGCAAAAGACCCTACGACACTGAAGAAGTGGTTTCAGCAGGCCATCTGGCAGCCAGCAAATTTGAGCGAGATCGGCTTGACCGCGAGTCCCGTTGTCGCCCCCGGCGGAACGACGCTCAAGCTCAACATTGCCGCCGATGACTTAACACTCCAGCAAGAGGGCGAACGACGGACGGGTAAGCTGGATATTTTTCTGGTAGAACAGAGCACCGAAGGCCGGAACGGGCGGATGAGGATCTACGCGCTGGATCTAAATCTCAAACCCGCGACCTACGACAAGATAAAGCAGGATGGACTGAGCTTCGAACGGCTTGTCGAGGAAGAGCCAAATCCCAGCTTCTTGCGTGTCTTTGTGTTGGATGAAAACTCGGGCCGGATTGGCTCGATCACGATTCCTGCTGCCGCGCTCATGACTGAACCATGATCTACGATCTGGCCGCTGCCCGCGTTGGATCATTGGAAATGCCCGTGACAATTGCCGCCAGGTAAACAGAAACGCGGGCTTTGGGTCATTTCTTTGCCGAGTCAATATGGTTCCTGGATCTCTTGCCGCCGAACGCTGAAACATTCAGAGAAGGTTCAGTCTTCAATTGTCCTCAAAGGACTAGAAAGTAGACCATCTGTACCATGCGCGAGCAGGGCCGGGTCTGTAATATAGCGGCATGTTTGTCCCAGGAGCAGCTACGTGGCACCCACAAGGGAAACGCTTACTACACGTCGCAATTTTCTAAATAGAGTCGGACTGCTCGGTCTCGCATCGTCGCTTCCCATGGGCCGCTTTCTCTCGACTTCCGACACAGAGGTGTTTGCCTCTTCGGGAACACCCTCGAACACTGCGCCAGCAGTCAAGAATCGTGCGCCGCTCGCTGCCAACGCATTTACCTTTTTGCCGCTCACTTCGATTCGTCCGACAGGTTGGCTCGAAGATCAGCTTCGCATTCAGGCCAATGGGCTGAGTGGACACCTGGACGAAACCTGGGACGACGTCGGTCCAAACAGCGGCTGGCTGGGCGGAACGGGAGAATCGTGGGAACGTGGCCCCTACTATCTTGACGGCCTGGTGCCGTTGGCCTACCTGCTCGATGATCCGGCCCTGAAAGCAAAAGCACAGAAGTATATTGATTGGACCCTGGATCATCAGGCGGCGAGCGGAATGATAGGGCCTGCGTCCAATGACGACTGGTGGCCGCGCATTGTGATGTTGAAAGCCCTCACTCAATACCACGAGTTCACTGACGACCCGCGCGTAATTCCGGTGATGGATAAATATTTCAAGTACCAGCTCGGCATGTTGCCGACGCGTCCCCTGCATGACTGGAGCAAGTTCCGCTGGCAGGATGAGATGCTCAGCGTGATCTGGCTCTACAACCGCACAGGCGCCGCCTACCTGCTGGATCTTGCGCGCCTGTTGCATGCGCAAAGCTACGACTGGGAAGCAGACTTTGCGGATTTCAAGTATACCGAGCGCGTCACTGCGGAATACATCAAGCTCAACAAGGGCGAGGGACTGAAGGACCTCGCGCTGGCTACGCATGGAGTGAACAACGGTCAGGCAGTGAAGACAGGACCCGTGTGGTCGCAAGTCACCGCATCGGACGCCGACCGCAGCGCGGCGGCCAAAATGATTTCGGAACTGAACAAGTATCACGGCCTGCCCAACGGCATGTTCTCCTGTGACGAGCACCTTGCGGGTCTCAATCCGACACAAGGATCGGAACTCTGCACGGTGGTCGAATATATGTTTTCGCTGGAGCAATCGCTTGCGATTGTCGGTGATCCGGCTTTCGGCGACCGGCTTGAACAACTCGCTTTTAACGCGCTGCCGGGCACCTTCACTGACGATATGTGGGCCCATCAATACAACCAGGAACCCAATCAGGTGGAGTGCAGTCTTCACCAGAAACCCTGGACCACAGACGGGCCGGAATCCAATCTATACGGATTGGAGCCCAACTTTGGCTGCTGCACCGCCAACTATCACCAGGGATGGCCCAAGTTCACCACCAGCCTATTCATGCTTTCCGGCGGACCAGGCAGTGACGCTCATGATGGCCTGGTAGCCGCAGCCTATGCGCCCTGCGAGGTACACACCGTAATGCGCGGCACGCCCGTTCACGTCGTCGAAGAGACGGATTATCCGTTCCGCGGTACCATTCGTCTCACCATCAATCCAGCGGCGCCGCAAAGCTTTCCGCTCCAGTTGCGTATCCCGGCATGGGCTTCGGGGGCAGCCGTCAAAGTGAACGGCGAGCCCATTCCGGCCCCCACACCCGGCTCTTTTGCCCGCATCGAGCGCACCTGGAAGGCCGGTGATCGTGTTGAAATTGTCTTCCCCATGAATCCCCGCATTTCGCGTTGGTTCAATGATTCCATCGCCATCGAGCGCGGCCCGCTTGTCTTTTCCTATGGCATCGGCGAGGACTGGGTGAAATTGCGCGATCGCGGCATGACTGCGGATTGGCAGGTGTTTCCTACTGGCCAATGGAACTATGCGCTCGATGTCGACGAGGCTTCGCCGGCGAAAAGCATTGCCGTGAAGGAATCCGAGGTTGGCAGAAGCCCATTCACGCGTAAGCAGCCACCCGTCCAGCTCACGGTCAGGGCGCGCAGGCTCGACCAGTGGCGCGCCGACGATGGCGCCGCCAACGTTCTGCCCAAAAGCCCTGTCACCAGCGACCAGGCGGAAGAGTCCGTCACTCTGATTCCGTATGCTGCTGCCAAGCTGCGCATTACCGCATTTCCGCAATGCAAGTCGTAGGAAATGCTCGTGAATTTGCAGGCGCGTGGCTTCGCGGCAGACTCGCGCTTCAGTGTCTTAACGGCGGGCTGAAACCTTGCCGGAATAGCCCCACCCACAACCACTCCGCATAGGTAATTGCTCCCATTGCGCACTCGGTATTTCTGCTGCAACACTGGGGTTTTGTAACGTGGAGCCCGAAGGAAGATTGAGATGAAAAGGTCCATGTTGAGCTGCGGGTTCGTCGTCGTGTTCTTGTTTGTCGCGGGATCCATCGCCGCAACCGGTCAGCCCGACACCGCCGCGCCCTTGCGCGCCCCTGCGACCCCGCTGGTTGTTCACGACCCCTACTTCAGTATCTGGTCCGACGCAGACAGGCTCACAAAAGGACCCACCAGGCACTGGACAGGCGTTCCGCAAGAACTGAATGGCCTGGTTCGCGTCGACGGAAAGAACTATCGCTACCTGGGCAATGAGGATCGGGACATTCCCGCCCTCGAAGAAACCCATCGGCAGATCACTCCGACCCGCACCATTGTCAGTATGCAGAACGCGCAGGTCGAGCTGACGGTGACTTTTCTTACCCCTGCATTTCCCGATGACCTGCGAATCATGGCCCGTCCTATCACTTACCTCATATGGGATGTGAAGTCGCGCGACGGCGCACCGCATGACGTCACGCTCTATTTGGACGCGTCTGGCGCCATTGCCACCAACAGCGGCGAAGAGCCGGTGGTCTGGTCGCGCGCTGATATCGAGGGCCTTCATCTGCTTCGGATCGGCACCTCCAGCCAACCCATGCTGCAGAAATATGGCGACAATCTGCGCATTGACTGGGGATTTTTCTATATCGCAGTTCCTTCAGCAGAAGGCACGAGCGAACTTGTCGCGGGAAACGCGAATGACCGCGACACCTTCATCTCCACGGGCAAGTTGCCTGACGATGACGACCTCGCCCAACCCCGCATGCCGCAAAGCCGTTATCCATCGCCGCCGGCGCTGAACATTGCTCTGCCCCTCGGCACGGTTGGAGCCAATTCCGTATCGCGTCATGTGCTTCTCGGCTACGACGACGTGTACTCGGTGGAGTATATGCAGCAGAAGCTTCTGCCCTATTGGCGGAAGGAACTCCCTGACTTCACCGCGCTGCTCAAGGCCGCCGAGCGAGACTATCTGCCTCTGCAGAAACGCGCCGTGCAATACGACTCCGACCTGGAGCACGACCTGGCGCAGGCCGGTGGACCGGAATACGCGGCGATTTCGACTCTTGCTTTCCGCCAGGCCATCGCCGCACACAAGCTTGTGGAGGACGCGAGCGGCGTTCCTTTCTTCATGCCCAAGGAGAATTTCAGCAACGGCTCTATCTCCACGGTCGACGTCATCTACCCGTCCGCTCCGATGTTCCTTCTCCTGAATCCAAAGCTCGTCGAAGCACAGTTGGAGCCGGTCCTGCGCTATGCACAGATGGCGCGCTGGAAGTTCCCCTTCGCGCCGCACGACCTCGGCGTCTACCCTCTGGCCAATGGGCAGCTCTATGGTGGAGGCGAAGTCAGTGAAGACGATCAGATGCCCGTCGAGGAGTCCGGAGACATAATCCTGCTGGTAGCCGCCGATGCGCACGCCGAACACAATACCGAATTCGCCGCCCGCTATTGGCCTGTGCTTACCAAGTGGGCCGACTATCTGCTTGCCAAGGGATTCGATCCTGAAAATCAACTCAGTACGGACGACTTCGCCGGACACCTTGCGCACAACACAAACCTCTCAATCAAGGCGATCGAGGCCCTCGGCGCCTATGCACAATTGGCTGAGAAGCTGGGCGACCACAATGCTGCAACGAAGTATGAGACGGCCGCAAAATCAATGGCCGCCAAGTGGGCGCCGCTGGCTGCGGACGGCGACCACTATCGCCTGGCATTCGACAAGGCAGGCACCTGGAGCCAGAAATACAACCTTGTCTGGGACAACATTCTCGACCTGCATCTCTTCCCTGCCCAGATAGCCGATACCGAGATTGCCTTCTACAAGACGCACATGAATGCGTTTGGCCTGCCGCTGGATAACCGCGCAACCTACACCAAGCTGGATTGGACGATCTGGACGGCTACTCTTGCCCGCGACCCTGCGGATTTCAAAGCCATCGTTCATCCGGTCTTTGACTTCCTGAATCAGACCCCGGACCGCGTGCCGATGAGCGACTGGTACGACACTGTCTCGGCCCACCACGTCGGATTCCAGGCCCGCTCAGTTGTCGGCGGTGTCTACATCAAGCTTCTTGCCGACCCGGCGTTGTGGAGCAAATGGGTTGATCGCGCCAGGCAGAACGATGCCGATTCAGGAGCAAGCCAGAAAGGCCGCTAAGAATCATCCCCTGCCGCCAGGCAGATCAATCCTCATCCCCGCTTTCCGGCATCGAATCCGGTCTTTTCTCGAGATTCAAATCCGGTAAATGCGCGCCGTTGAGCTGATGATTCAATGCGGGGATCGCGGAGCTTTTCAACTGCTCCCACTTTTTCTGCACCTCTTCAAACTCCTCGCCCACATGCTTGCACGCAGCCTGCTGAGTGTCCGTCGGCACAGCGTCCGCCTGTCCAACCTGCGAGTAGAGCCCGGCGACTTCCCCGGCGACGTCATCCAGACCCGGCTCTTCCTCCCTGCCTGAAGATTTCTTTTCACCGCTCAACAGCGCAGCCAACTCCCTGTCACTCTTTTCAAGCGATTCCTTCAGCTCCGGCGATGCACTCTTCGATACCTTCTCGATCTGCTCGCGAATGGAGTGCGCTTGGAGCGCGGCTTCGGCGCTACTGTTTACCCATAGAGCCAACTTGTATTCCGCGTTGAAGAGCGTCTCAAGATCGGCGCGTGAAATTTCGACGCGCGGATCCATCTTCACCGTCAGGGGCGCAGTCAGCACCTTGCCATCGACGCTCAGCCGCACGCGATACGCCCCCGGCAGCGCAAGCGGTCCTTGCGGCAAGCGCGGAGTGTCGTGCGGCACCGCCGAAATCGGGTACTCATAATTCGTCGCCGTTGGCGTGGTGTAGCGCAAGTCCCAAACCCAGCGATGCATCCCCGCGTTTGCAGGCAGCGACTTTGGCATGCGCAGCCAATACAGCGGAATAAGCTGCTTTGCCATCTCCTCCTGCGTTGGCTCGGGCGCGTCGGCACTGGAGTACCGGCGCACAACCTTGCCGTCGGCATCGAGAATCTCAAGCGTCACCGCTCCCTGCACTGAATCAGGAAGCGAATAGTCAATCGCCGCACCATCCGGCGGATTTTGCCCTGCAGGTTCATCCGGCGGCAACGGCGTATCGGGATTCGTGTCCCTCCGAACGCGATACGCCTCTCCAGGATTAAAGAGCTTTGGCTCCGCCGGCGCCCGCGCTTCATCAAGTTGCCGCAGCGGCGAAATATCGTCGAGTACCCAGAACGAGCGCCCGTGTGTCGCTACAATCAGGTCGTTCCCCTGGATGAGAAGATCGCGCATCGACGTATGCGGCAGGTTGTACTGCAACGGCATCCAATGATCGCCGTCATCGAGCGACATCCACACGGCCGTCTCGGTGCCGGCGAACAACAAGCCTTTGCGCATCGGGTCTTCGCGCACCGTGTCGACCGGCGAATTTTCAGGCAGGCCTGCAGTGATCGACTGCCATGTCGCGCCACCATCGTGCGTGCGATAGATATACGGATGAAGATCGTCGATGCGGAACCGGCTCACCGAAACATACGCCGTCCGATCATCAAAGTGCGAGGCGCTGATCTGCGAAATCTTGCTCCATGGCGTCACGTTGGCCGGCGTAATGTTATTCCAATTCTTGCCGTGGTCGCGCGTGATCCAAACCAATCCGTCGTCGGTTCCCGCCCAGATGGTATTGATGCTCTTAAATGATGCGGCAACGGAATAGATCACGCCGCGCCGCTTCCCAGCTTCCTTTTCAGCGAGCGGCGCCAGCGAAGCCGGCTGGCCGGTCTGTTCCCGCGAAAGATCGGGGCTGATTTTTTCCCAGCTCTTGCCGTAATTCCTGGTTTCAAAAAGCATGTTGGCCGCGTAGAACAGCAGGTGCGAGTCCAAGGGAGAAAACAGAATCGGCTCTGTCCGGTCTGCGCGATACTGGTCATCGTGCGTTGGGAGCGGCGTGATGTTCTGCACCTCTCCCGTCACGCGGTTGTACTTCGACACCTCGGTCCGCCCCGCCCCGTACACAATCTCAGGATGCAGCGGATCCGGCGCTGCGTAGCCATATTCGATCACGCCCACAGGATGCCAATCGCGAAAAGTGATCTCTCCATCGTTGCCGCGACTTGAAATGCACACCGACCCGCTCTCCTGCTGTCCCGCGCAAAGCTGGTAGGGAAACGTGTTGGTTGCCGCAACGTGATAGAGCTGCGCAGTCGGCTGGTTATACCAGGAGCTCCAGCTTTCACCGCGATTCACACTGACCAGCGCGCCTTGATCGCTTACCAGCAAAATAATGTTCGGGTTCTCAGGATTGATCCAGAGATTCTGATAATCGTCCCCACCCGGCGCGCCGCGAAAACTAGTCCACGTCTTGCCACCGTCTGTCGAACGCATCGTGACGATGCTTGCGCTATACACCACGTCAGGATTCTTGGGATCGACTGCCGGAATCGGCAGATCACCACCGCCAATCTTCATCGCAGGCCGCGGATCATCCGTTGCCTTCGACCAGCTTTCACCCGCGTCGTCTGATCGATACACCCCAAGACCCGCTCCACTTGCATACGCCGCCTGATGCGCAGTGGCGAGCGTGGCATAAATGCGATCAGGGTTGCTCGGCGCGACAGCCACCTGAATCTGCTCCAGATCGTCAGGCAAGCCCTTCGTCAGTGGCCGCCATGTGTCGCCCCCGTCCGTCGACTTGTAGAGGCCGCCATGCGTGCCGTCATACTGGTTGCCGTCTTCCCACGGGCCAAGCCGCGACTCCCAGAGCGCCGCGTAGATCACATCGGGGTGCGATGGATCGATCACTACGTCAGAGCCGCCCGTGTTCGCATCCTTATAGAGCACCTTCTTCCAGCTTTGGCCGCCGTCGGTGGAGCGGTAAATACCGCGCTCTTCGTTCGGTCCGTAGGGATGGCCAAGGACCGCTGCAAAAAGCCGCTTCGGGTCGCGCGGATCAACTGCCAGCGAGGGAATCTGCTGGCCATCGCGCAAGCCCAGATGTTCCCAGGTCTTTCCCGCATCGCTTGAACGATAAATGCCATCGCCCACCGAAAGGTCGGGCCGATGCAATCCTTCGCCGCTGGCCACGTACACAGTATTGCCGTCAGAAGGAGCAACCGCAATCGCGCCAATGGACTGCGACGGCTCGTTATCAAAAATAGGACTCCACGTCCGCCCATAGTCGTCGCTTTTCCATACACCGCCATTTACCTGGCCCACATAAAACACATTCGGCTGCCCAGGCACACCCGTTGCGGCACGCGTCCGGCCGCCGCGAAATGGGCCAACCAGTCTCCAATGAAGATCCGGCATCCACTGCGCATGCGCGGCCGGAGTCGCCGCAACATCCTGCGCCAGAATGGCCGTTGTGCTTGAGACGCAGATGAGTGAGAACAGCCCGAGACGCAGGGCACTGCGATGACAAAAGCTGCAAAACTTCATGATTGGGAAATCTCCTGCAGGAAAGCTCAAGCGCATCGCTAATTCTAAATCGCTGAAACCAACTTCGTTCCCCGCAGCCCTGTCCAACTGGAGTGCTACGGGCCTCTTTCACAGAGCGCGCTTCAGCCGTGCCGCGAAAGCCCCACAGGCTATCGCGGCCCACCCGTTCAGGCCGCTCAGCGATTGCGTCGGGGGACCACCGGCAGCTCTCCGGTCGCACCCCCTGCAGTGCCTTCAAAGATTTTCGCGACGACCTGCAAACTAATCCTTTAGTTGTTCGTCTATCTGTTGTGAGCTAAACGCCGCATCGACCATCAAGCTCATGGAATCAACGACATAGCCATGCCGCCAAAGAAGTCCAATACGCTGACCGAAGCCGAGCTAAGGCTGATGAAGATCCTCTGGCGTCGTGGAGAGTCCGCAGTCAACGACCTGCTTTCCGCCATGCCCGAAGCTGAACCTCTTGCATACAACTCCGTGCTGACCACCATCCGCATCCTCGAGCAGAAGGGCTACGTCGAACATCGCCAGGAGGGTCGCGCTTTTGTCTACCGCCCCTGCGTTGCCGAGCACGAGGCCAGCCGCTCTGAGGTTCGCCACGTGATGAGCCGCTTCTTCGGCAACTCCCGCGAGCGTCTCCTGCTCTCGCTGCTTGGCGACGACGAGATTTCTCCGGCGGAGCTTGAGCGCCTTAAAGAGGCCATTCGCAGTGCGTCCCCCGAAGACCTGGGAGAGGTTTAGACGATGCAGCCGACCGCAATCTACGACGCCATGCAATTCTTCGCCGCATTCGCGCGCATCGTTCACTCGCTGCCGAACGCCTTCCTCGCCTTCGCCCATTCTGCGGGCCCGATGGTTGTCACGGCTCTTTGGCAGAGCGCGGCAGTCGCAATCGGACTCTCCATCTGCCTACGTCTCGCACCGCGCATCTCTGCCGCGCACCGCTTTGCCCTTTGGAGTGCAGCCTTTGCTGCACTTGTCTTTCTTCCTGCATTGCCCATGCTCTCGCATTTCACGTCTGCCCCGGCTCTCGCCCTTTCTTCAGGCTCCACACTCACCACAGTCCGGCCGTGGCTTCAATTCGACGCGCGCTGGAGTCTGGCCATCGCCCTCGTTTGGGCCGCCGCATCGCTCTTTCGTGCCCTCGATCTCGCGGTACATTCCTTCCGTCTGCGCGCGCTTTGGAAGTCTGCAGTCCCCGTCGAATCCGGCTGCACTCCGGGGCCTTCGTTACCAACCCTGCACAGTCGCGCGCCCGTTCAGCTCTGCACGACCGATGATCTTGATCGCCCCAGCGTGATCGGCTTTCTCGCGCCACGCATCCTCATTCCAACCTGGCTCCTCGGTCGGCTCACCCCCGAGGAACTCAACCAGATTGTTCTGCATGAATCCGAACACCTGCGCCGCGGCGATGACTGGACAAATCTTTTCCAGAAGCTGTGCCTGGTTCTCTTCCCGCTGAACCCCGCGCTGTGGTGGATCGAGCGGCGCCTTTGCAAAGAGCGCGAAATGGCCTGCGATGACGGCGTTGTCAGGGCCACCTGTGCGCCGCGTGCCTATGCCGCGTGTCTCGCCAGTCTCGCCGAGCGTGGACTCCAGCGTCGCGCCGAAGCTCTATCGCTGGGGGCCTGGCAGCGCCGCCCCGAGCTGGTTCATCGTGTCTACAGCATCCTGGCGCGCAAACATGAGCTCAACCCCTTCGTCGCGCGCGCAGTGCTGGCTACCATGGGCTGCGGCCTTGTCTTCGGTTCAGTGGAGCTCGCTCGTTGCCCGCAGTTGATCGCGTTCGTTCCCACGCAAACAGTGGAGACATCCCAGGCATTCACTGCGGAACAGCCACGGACCATTCCGGCGCGACTCATCCGCACCGCATACAGGCCCGTCGGCCAGGCAGGATTTGCGCCCTCGAACCGCGCCGCGCACGAAACAGAGACGAAAGCCATCCTGCCTGCGGCCCACCGAACTTCATCCATCTCGCTGCGGGCGTCTTCGCTACCCGGCGTCGGCATTGCCCTCAACTCATCCGCCACCGGATCTGACCCCAGGCCTGTGCTGACAGCCGAAACTGCCGCCGCCCAACCAGAAAACTCCCAGGTCCATGAGTGGATCGTCTTCACCGCATGGGAGCAAGTGCAGACCACTTCGCCCGCGGCGCAACCGACATCGGAGACCACGGACCAAAGTTCTGCCCCAGCCGCTGCCGAAAGCAAGACTCAGTCCATCGTCCAGCAGGCAGATCGCATCACCGTCACCCGCCTGATCTTCAGAGTTCTTCCCGCGGGCACCAAATCCGATCCAACCGTCCCGCTGTCCATGCGCGAAGGCTGGTTCGTAATTCAACTTTAAGACGTCAACTTCAACCCAACTGAGAGGGAACAATGTCCGCATCAACTAATTCATTAGTCGCAACCGCCAAACGGCTCGCGGTCCCCGCCGCAGCCGCTGCAACCGTACTTCTCGCTGTGGCATTCATGATGGGCCACGGCACAGCCCACGCCGCCAGCGCCGCAGCCGCTCCGCTCGACGACAACAGCGTCTCTTCCCTGGTCGCGCTCGATAACGCGGTCGAAGCGGTCGCGGCCCGCGTCACGCCCGCCGTGGTCAACGTGTCCGTCACGGCGCGAGCGTCCGAGCAGGACACCGATTCCGAAGATGGACAGGGGCAGGGCATCCCGCAAGGCGCATTGCCGCCTGGATTCCAGTGGTTCTTCGGCCCCCAGGGCCCACAAGGCCAAGGCCAGCGCATGACGCCCTCGCCCCAAATCGAACACGGCATCGGCAGCGGCATCATCATTTCGCCGGACGGTTACATCGTCACCAACGATCATGTCGTCGATAGCGCCATGCAGATTCGCGTGACCATGAATGACCGCCGCGTCTTCCCGGCCAAACTCATCGGCGTCGACAAGCTCAACGATCTTGCGGTCATCAAGATTGACGCGAAAGACCTGCCCAGCATCCCCTGGGGCGACTCAACCCGGCTCCATCCCGGCCAGACTGTGCTCGCCTTCGGCAGCCCCTTCGGCTACTTCCAGTTCTCTGTCACACGCGGCATCGTCAGCGCACTCAATCGCCCCAATCCGTATTCCACCGACGCGCGCAAACCCGGCGACTTCATCCAGACCGACGCCGCCATCAACCCCGGCAACTCCGGCGGACCGCTCGTCGATGCGCGTGGCGAGCTGGTCGGCATCAACACCTTCATCATCTCTGACAACGGCTCCTTCGCCGGCGCAGGTTTCGCCATTCCCTCACAGATCGCCGAGGCCTCTGCGGAAGCCATCATCAAGACCGGCAAGGTGCAGCACGGCTATCTGGGCATCAGCATGAACGATGTCACTCCCGACAACGCCAGCTTCTTCAATCTTCCTGACGCCACGGGAGCCATCATCAGCCAGGTCACGCCTGATTCCCCTGCCGGCCACGCCGGACTCAAAGGCGGCGACGTTTTGCGCGAGCTCAACGGCAACAAGATCGTCAACGGCGGCGCCCTCCAGGTCGCAGTCAGCCAGATCGCTCCCGGCAAATCCATCGCTCTCGGCATTCTTCGCGATGGCAAACCGCAAACCATCGACGTCACTGTCGGCGAATATCACGGCGCCAACGAAGTCGCCGACAACAGCGGGTCGGATTCGAAGCAGCACGGCCGCCTCGGTCTCGCCGTCGACAACCTCACGCCGGATCTCCGCTCACAACTCGGCATCCCGCAGCAGGTGAACGGCGCGGCCGTCCAGAGCGTTCGTCCCGCAAGCCCGGCCGATGAAGCGGGCCTCGCACCCGGCGACGTCATTCTCGAAGTCAACCGTCACCCCGTGCAGACCGCAGAAAACTTTGCAAATGAAGTTCATTCCGTTCCCGCCGGCAAGGACATTCTGCTCCTCGTCTGGTCAAAGGGCGGAGCCACCTACCGGGTCCTTCATCCGGACCATGCCACTGAAAGCGGCATGTAAGCAGGCCCGAATACAGAAGCGGTTGCAAACTTGAACCGCCTCAATGCTGGGTCCCCAGGTCCGGGGTAGATGTCTCGATTTTCAGGCCTGGGGAAACCAACAAAAACAAATCAACCGCTGCGCCCGGCTCGGAAATCGAAGGAAGCAAGGGATTTCAGCCCGTTGTATGACCCCACCTTGCCGCCGAAATCGGACCAAAATGGTTGCAATTTGGCGCGCCTCCTGCCAGAATCTAGGTATGCACGGTTACCCCTGTTGTCGCTGCTGTACGCCGCTTCGCGCGCACAGGTGACCTGGGTCTGAGCATCCGATCGTTTCTCCAAGGTTTCTAAATGCCCGCGATACAGCCAAAGCTGCCGCGGGTTTTCTGTTTATGAACGAAGGGAAAAGATGACTGAAGCTATTCAACCGAAAGAAACCAAGGCGCAGCGCGCCGAACGCCTGAAGCGCGAAAAGAATCCCTGGGAGGCGTTTGACGAGGTGCGTGCTTTTGCGCGCGAAGGCCGTTCCAGCGTGGTTCCCGAGTGGGCCTCAACCTACTTCAAATGGTGGGGCATCTACACCCAGGGCGACGGCGTGGGCGCCACCGGCGGCAAGGGCGGCGAAGGCCTGGTGTCTGACTACTTCATGATGCGCATCGGCATTCCCAACGGCATCCTCTCTGCCCACCAACTGCGCGTTATCGGGCAGCTCACGCAGAAGCATGCGCGCAACCTCGCCGACATTACGGTTCGCCAGAACATACAACTGCACTGGCTCACCATCGAATCCCTGCCTGAAGTGGTCGACGCGCTCGATGCCATCGGTCTCTCCCCCAAAGGCGCATGCGGCGACGTAGTCCGCAACGTCACCGGCTGCCCACTTGCAGGAATCGCAGCCGACGAAGTGATCGACGCATCGCCTATCGCCATCGAAATCGCCCACCTGCTCACGGCCAATCCCGGTTTCTACAATCTGCCCCGCAAGTTCAAGATCTGCGCCACCGGCTGCCCCTCCTGGTGCTCCTACCCGGAGATCAACGACATTGCGCTCACGCCTGCAGTTCGCGACGGTCAAGTGGGCTACTCTCTGCGCGTCGGCGGCGGCCTCTCCAATGAGCCCCACCTTGCCGTGCGCCTCAATGCTTTCCTCCTGCCCCATCAGGCCGTGCCTGCCGCGCGCGCCGTCACCGAGATATTCCGCGATCAGCAGGTTCTGCGCGAAAGCCGCGACCGCGCCCGCCTCAAGTACCTCTTTATGCGCGAAGGATGGACCGCCGAAAGCTTCCTCACCGAACTCCAGTCTCGCCTCGACTTCACCGTCCTCCCCGCCGGGTCAGAGCAGGTTCCCAGCGATGTCTTCCGCGACCACGTCGGCATTCACCCGCAGCGCCAGCCCGGATTGAGCTATGTGGGAGCCTCCGTCCTTCGCGGCCGCCTCACCGGCGAACAGCTTGAAGCGGCCGCAGAGCTTGCCGAGCGTTTCGGCAACGGCGCATTGCGCGCCACCGTTTCGCAGAACCTCATCTTCATCAACATTCCCAACAGCAAAGCATTGGAACTCGCCGCGCGAACTCGGCCAGCTTGGTCTGCAGGTCGAGGGTTCTTCCTTCTGGCGCGGCGCGGTTGCCTGCACGGGCACCGAATTCTGCAAGCTCGCCATCACCGAAACCAAGGGCTTTACCCGCTGGCTGGTCGACGAGCTTGAAGAGCGCCTGCCGCAATTCGATCAGCAGCTTCGCCTTCACGTCACAGGTTGCCCCAACGGATGCGGTCAGCACTGGATCGCCGACATCGGCATGGAAGGAAAGAAAATCAAGCATGAAGGCAAGCTCACCGACGCCTATTACTTCTGCCTCGGCGGAGCGGTCGGTCAGCACGCATCCATCTCTCGCCCGATCGGCTATCGCTGCCCCGCGCCGCTCGTTCCTGAGGCCATCGAGCGCCTGCTGCGCAACTACATGGTCAGCCGCGATCCCGATGAAAACCTGCGCGCCTGGTTTCTGCGCCACACCAACGATGAACTCCGCGCTCATCTGGCTGGCGAAGTACTGACCGCCGTCGAACGCGACCTGCCCACCGCCCGCGTACCGCATGGCGTTGCCGACTAGAACTGGTTGCAGAAACCGTGCTTTGAAAGGGCACGACTTTAGTCGTGCCGCAAGATGGCTCTAAAAGAATGCTGGGCTTTAGCCCCCGAGGGAATGTTTTCATGCCCCTGTTACCCATCTTCCTCAAACTCGACGGTCGACCCGGCCTGCTGGTCGGTGCAGGCAACGTCGCCCTCGACAAAATCAACACCCTGCTCTCGACGGGCCTTCGCCTCCGCGTCGTAGCACCCGAGGCCAGGCCTGAAATCCGCGTACTCGCCGCCGAAGGCAAGCTCGAATGGTTCCAGCGCCCGTTCCAGCTCTCCGACCTCGATGGCAACTTCGTGGTCATCGCCGCAACCGACAATCCCGATGTCAACTCCGCCGTCTATCGCGGCGCAGTCGAGCGCGGAATCATTTGCAACAGTGTCGATGACATTCCCAACTGTGACTTTTTCTTCGGTTCCGTGGTCAGTCGCGGGAATTTGCAAATCGCCATCTCCACCGCAGGAGAAAGCCCGGCCTTTGCACAAAGACTGCGCCGCGAGATCGACGCGCAACTCCCCAACGACCTCGGACCCTGGCTCGAAAACCTGGGCCAGCTTCGCCGCGAAGTGCTCGCAAACCATCCCCGCAGCGAAGAGCGCAAGCTGCTTCTTCATCAACTCGCGCACCGCCAAATCTGTGACTCCCCAACCTGCTCCACACGCCAACTCGCTCGCGCGCCACTCGCCCGATATCTGCTTCCCATGAGCCGTTAAGAAACGATGTCATCCTGAGCGACGTCGAAGGATCTGCGGTTGCTTTTGGAAACTCTGCGTCCAAAGGCAGCGTCTACCTTGTCGGTGCAGGGCCCGGCGATCCCGATCTGCTCACCGTCAAGGCCCTCCGCCTCATCCAATCCGCCGACGTCATCCTCCACGATGACCTCGTACCCTCGGCAATCCTTCAACTCGCGCCGCCCCACGCAGTGGTTGTCAACGTGGGCAAGCGCTGCGGCACAAAGACCATTACCCAGGAAGAAATCAACGCGCTCATGGTCGAGCACGCCCGCGCCCATCGCAGCGTCGTCCGCCTCAAGAGCGGCGATCCCCTCATCTTTGGCCGCGCCGCCGAAGAGATGGCCGCGCTCACTGCGGCCGACGTCCCCTTCGAAGTCGTTCCCGGCATCACCGCCGCATTCGCCGCCGCTGCCGCCGCTGGATGCTCTCTCACCAGCCGCAACAGCGCCTCCAACGTCGTCTTCTCTACCGGCCATCACGCGGCGTCGCACAATTCCGCCGCGATTCCGGAGCGCGAAGACGCCACCCGCGTCGTCTACATGCCCGGCCGCGACCTGAGCCTGCTTGCGCTCCAGTGGCTCCAGGAAGGTCTGCCGCCCGACTTCCCCTGCGCCATCGTTTCGCGTGCCGCACAGCCGGACCAGGAAATCCGCCACACCACACTCGCCGCCCTCGGCGAAACGACCTCACCCACGCACCCAGCCTGCTCATCGCCGGTTGGGCGCTCAAAGAATCCGCTAATGCTATGCAAAGCACTGCGGACGACGTTTCAGTCACTGCCTGAAGCTTCACCAGAACCTATTGAGAACCAATATGCCCGACGCCACCACTCCTCGCCGCGGTTTCTCGCTCGACGTTTACGCCGTCGCGCTCGCGCTCATTCTCGCTTTGCTCGTTCGCCTCAACCTGATCCCCATCATCAAATGGTGACTTTGATTCAATCGGTCAGAGCGCGTTTTCCGAGTTTGAGAACCTCGTAAAGATAGGCGAAATCCAAGTGGCCTTTGCCGGCCTTTACGGCTTGTTCGATGAGCTGGAGCTGTGGATCGGCGAAGGTGTGATTCACCCCGCGTTTCTCACACCAGCCAATGAGCTCCCGAGGCGCTACCGTCCAGGTTTCAAGCGTGGCTTGCGGGTTCTCGTAATCCTTGCTTTGAACCTTGTGGCAGAGATCGGCGAGTGCGGCCTCCATGGCAGGCATGAGCGTCTTGATGAGCTGCAGATACCCATCTAACGGAAGATTCTCCGCCTCGTAGACGACACACCCATGCAGAAAACCCAACATCGTACCCGTGACGAACGAGAGTCCGGCAATATCGGTCGCCGAGGCCTGGCCGATTTCCTTTCCAACAAACAGTGCATTGTCACCAAAGGCAAGCAGGACTGGCTTCACGCGATTGAAGAGCTCATCCGAACCTGAATACAGAACCGTGCCTTGCGGCTTCCCGATATCGACCGGATAGTTCAGAATTGCTCCGTCGAGGTATTCAATTCCGCGCGGTCGTGCCCAGGATTCCATCTCCCTGGCCTCATCGGGAGTTCCGCTGCTTAATTGCACCAGCACCTTGCCGCGAAGCGCGGACTCAATGGAAGGTTGTCGTACCAGTTGATTGGTCGTCTCATAGTTGTTGATATTCACGATGACGATTTCAGCGCTGCTCACTGCTTCCAGCGCGCTTGATGCAACTCGTAGGCCGAGCCGGGACAAAGATTCCGTCTTTGACGCAGTGCGATTCCATACAGTTGTAGCGAATCCTCTTTTATAGAGCGCGGTTGCGAGAGCAGAGCCCATGCGCCCCGCCCCGATAACTGTGACCGTTTGATTCATAGCACCTCTCCGACGAATCTGACCCAACAGCCTGAATTTCCTGTTTGTCTTAACAAATGGCGGTCATTGTCTCCCACGATCTCTGTAGGCGTCAATGGGGAACACTTTTCGGTCGCGCGCAGTTTGAAGTTGCTTTGAAAGAGCGCGAGTTGAAGAGCCTGCCCTGAGCGGAGTCGAACCGTGCCATAGTCGCCGAAAATGGAACGAGGGTTCAGCCAGTTGGGGATGGTTTCTCAAACTGAGCCACGACCCACCACTTCACTCCGTCCTCACAATTGACGCCCCGTCGTCTCGACTCAAGATAGATAAGCGCGTTCTCCATCACATCCTTTGGTGGATGCTCGCCCTGTCCTTTCAAGCTTGCAGATAATTAACTCCGATAGGCGCAGGATGAATACAGGGACAACTCCAAACAGGCTCAGTGGCCCCCGGCGACCGGTCTTTTTCGCTGGCGCTGGAGATTCAAATCCACCCCCCTCTTTACTGAGAAACTGTGAAGTTCCTGTGGCTGAAGAGAGAGTGACCCACCCCCACTTGTTTATTTTCTTTTCCACAGAAAAACTTGCAGATCATTACACGACTCTGTGAGTCAGCCGGACTCGCATCCGCAAACTGGGCCGCAAACTGTTCTCATGCTGCCTCGGTCAGCTTCAAAGCCGCAGAGTAGTAGCTCAGTTTGAAGGTGTTTTGAAAGGGCACGAGTTTACTCGTGCCATAATCGCCGCAAATAGAACGAGGGCTTCAGCCCCTGAGGGACGGTTTCTCTCAAGCTGAGCCGCAGCCACCGTCCCGCATCGGAAACGGCAAATGCCCTCCTCCCTTTATACTGAGATGTTTAGAGGAACAAGCACACAGTCCTGCGAATTTGGCTTGCTGGAGGAGCGTTCATTGGCTCAGGCGGAGATCGGCATTATCGGCGGCAGCGGACTCTATTCCATGCCCGGCTTCACCAACGTCCACGAGGAGCGCGTCGAAACGCCCTTCGGCGAACCTTCCGACCCTTTTGTTCTCGGCGAGCTTGAAGGACGAAAGGTAGCATTCCTCGCTCGCCATGGTCGCGGCCATCGCATCCTGCCCTCCGAGCTCAACTTCCGCGCCAACATCTATGCCTTCAAGAAGCTCGGCGTCGAACGCATCCTGTCTGTCTCTGCCGTCGGCTCGCTCAAGGAGGAGCACAAGCCCACCGACTTCGTCATGCCCGATCAGTTCATCGATCGCACCTTCCATCGCATCTCCACGTTCTTCGGAGATGGAATCGTCGGCCACGTCGCCTTTGGTGACCCGGTATGCGCCACCGTGGCCAGGGCCGCAGCAGATGGCTGCGCCAAAGCCGGAGTGGTTGGAAAACTTGGCGGCACTTACGTCTGCATGGAAGGTCCGCAGTTCTCCACCAAGGCCGAATCGAACCTCTACCGCAGTTGGGGAGCGGACGTGATCGGCATGACCAACCTGCAGGAAGCCAAGTTAGCCCGCGAAGCCGAGATATGTTACGCCACCATCGCCATGGTCACTGACTACGACTGCTGGCGAGAGGGTCACGACGCCGTCACCATCGAAGAGATCGTCGCCGTGCTGCACAAGAACGCCGACAACGCGGCCAAGGTCGTCAAAGCCGCCGTCGCTGCGTTGCCGCCCGCTTCAGAAGGCGCCCGCACCTGTGCCTGCGCCTCCGCCGCCAAGTTCGCCGTGCTCACACAGCCCGATGCAATCCCGGCAGCGACCAGGGAAAAGCTGAGCTTGTTATTCGGAAAGTACCTGGGGTAGCTTCACACCAGCCGTCATTTGAATAGACCAGAGTTAGAGAGGAAGATACATGTCAGTTACCGTCGTGGGCAGCGTTGCATTCGATTCCATTGAGACGCCGGCGGGCCGGCGCGAGCGTTGCCTTGGCGGCGCAGCCACTTACTTTTCACTGGCCGCAAGTTACTTCACCGATGTCCGCGTTATCGCCGTTGTGGGTGAGGACTTCGGGCCCGCAGAGGAAGCAGTCTTTCGTGCCCGCAGCATCGACACCCGCGGCATCGAACGCGCTGCGGGTAAGAGCTTCTTTTGGGAAGGATCCTACCTCGACAACCTGAATGAAGCCAAAACTCATGCCACCGAACTGAATGTCTTCGGCGCATTTGAGCCCAAGATTCCCGACGCCTATCGCGATTCGGAGTTCCTGTTTCTTGCCAACATCGACCCGGTGTTGCAGCGCCGAGTGCGAGAGGCCATGCCGCAGGCGCGCCTCGTCGCCGGCGACACCATGAATTACTGGATCAAGGATCATCGAGCAGCGCTGCTCGAAATGCTCAAAGGCCTCGACATACTCCTCATCAACGACACTGAAACCCGCATGCTCGCCGCGAACACCAACTTAGTGCAGGCCGCCCGCGCTGTACTCGAGATGGGACCGCGCATGCTGGTCGTCAAGCATGGCGAGTACGGTGCGACGGCCTTCCACCGCGCCGCTTCCAACGGCATTGGAGCAAAAACTTTCAAAGCCCCGGCATTGCCCCTCGAAGAAGTGGTTGACCCCACCGGTGCAGGCGACAGCTTTGCCGGAGGCTTCTTCGGCTATCTCGCTTCGCAGCCCGAGCTGACGCCGGCCGCTTTTCGTCGCGCCATGTTTTATGGCAGCGTCATGGGCTCCTTCGCTGTCGAGCAATTTGGCACCGAGCGCCTGCAGCAGCTCTCGCGCGCCGAAATCGACGCCCGCTTCGCCCAATTCCGCGAGCTCACCCACCTTGACTGAGCAGCCCATCCGCCGCGCAGAGTCGTTTGCAGTGCTGGCCTCCTGCCTGACACTCTCAGCGATCGCGGCGATCTGGAGTTGGCGCCATGGCGCAATGCTCAACTACGGTGACGCTGTCGCGCACCTGCACATCGCCCGCCGCGTCTTTGATTCGCGCCATCCCGGCATTACGCAACTTGGATCGGTCTGGCTGCCGCTCCCGCATCTGCTGCTCATTCCATTTGTCGCCGTGTATAGCTGGTGGGCCAACGGAATCGCGGGCCTTATTCCTTCCGCGCTTGCTTATCTTGCCGCCTGCGCGGGCATCTACCGGCTCGCGCGCAATTGGCTTCATCCGACCGCCGCCGCGTTGGCCCTCGCTTTCTTCGCCACAAATACCAATCTGCTCTACCTGCAGACCACGGCCATGACAGAGCCGTTGTTCCTCTGCGAAGTCATCTGGTCCGTCGTCTGGCTCGTCGAGTGGCGCGTGAGCATCGAGAAGAACCCGCACCGCGCCGCACGCTTGCTTTGGTGCATCGCAGCCGCATTGGTGGCCGCGGTCTACACCCGCTATGACGGTTGGATTCTTGCCCTCCTGGCCTGGGTCGGCATCGGTCTTGAGTTGCGTCGCCGCGGCGGCCTGCACTCGCGTGCCTTCTGGCTTGCCAGCGCCGTGGTCGTGGCTGCGCCCGTGGTGTGGTTCGTTTACAACGGAGCCGTCTTCGGCGACTGGCTCGGCTTCGCGCGCGGCCCTTATTCGGCCAAGGCCATTGAACTGCGTACCGCGACAAACGGCTCTTGGCCGCCACATCCCGGCTGGCACAATCCCTGGGTCGGCATGCTGTTCTTCGTAAAGACCGCAGAGATGGACGCTTCCGCCGCATGGGGCAACACTTTGCTTGCACTCAGCCTTTTCGGCACGGCATGCGCCTGCCTTATCGCACGCAAGCGCGCATTCCTGTGGGCGCTTCTCCTGTGGTTGCCGGTTCCCTTTTACGCTTACTCCGTTGCCTTCGGATCCGTTCCCATTTTTCTACCGGTCTGGTGGCCGCACTCCTGGTACAACACGCGCTATGGACTGGAACTGCTCCCCGCCTTTGCGCTCGGGCTCGGTTTTGCCGCTCAGTTCGCGCTCTCCACCGCGCGCGAGTTCAAGCCGTCGTGGGCACGTTACGCAGCGGCCGTGCTCTTCGCCATGGTTGCCTTCAACGCCTTTCAGGTCGTGCGCGAGCAGCCCCTCACGTACATCGAAGGGACCAAGAACATCGAATCCCGCCGACCCTTCGAAGTCCGGATTCCTCCGGTTCTCCGCGCACTGCTCGTCACCCGCCCCGGTGGTGCCGTCCTGATGAACACCTCGGTCTATCCACAACTTGTCGCATTCACAGGCATCCCTCTTCGACAAACCATCAACGAAAGCGACCAGGAGTTCTACACCGAGGCTCTGGCTGCACCCGCTACCCACGCTGCGATCGTGCTTGCCTTCGACGGCGATCAGATAGACCAGGCTGTCAAGGCGCATCCCACCGGACTGACCGCCGTGGGCCGTTTCCTGCCCCCGGCCAGCCTTCGGCAACGGTTTACGTATCGGATGCGGCGACCCTCAACAAATGACTGGGGCGGTGATAGCATCGGGCAAGGAATCTAGATGAGTTTGGCCTTCGCACAGTTCGCGCAATCCTTCGACTTCAGTTGGGTGCAGCAGATCGTTGTGGCGAACGGCGTATTCAGCCGTCTGGCCGTTGCCTGCATGCTGGGCGGCCTTATCGGATTGGAACGCGAAGCGAACCGAAAGGCAGCGGGCGTGCGCACCAATCTGCTCATTTGCATGGGATGCGCGTTCTTCACACTGCTTTCCGCGGTGCTGGCCGGCGACGCCAATCCGGACAAAGGCCGCGTCGCGTCGAATATTGTGCAAGGCATCGGATTCCTGGGCGCCGGGCTGATCCTTCACAATCGCAGCCGCGTCAGCGGACTCACCAGCGCAGCCAGCGTTTTTGTGGTCGCTTCGATTGGCATGGCTTGCGGCGCAGGGCTCTTCGCCGCGGCGGCCGTAGCCACCGTAATTGTGATTGTCGCCCTCGAGGCAGTCGGCCTCCTTGAGCGCCGCGCCAGCATCAAGATCTACCCGCTAATCTATGAAGCTCGCGGGGGGGACCAGACCGCCATGCTTCATTCGATTCTGGACGCGATGGACAAAGCCGGCGAGAGGCTTCCCAGCCCCGACCGCGATGCCATCGGCAACCTGCAGCGTGTGAGCTTCACGCTCGTGGCCACCAGGAGTCAACACGAACGGCTTTACTCCAAACTCCTCGCGGAACCCTGCATCGACGCTCTGTTCACCTTTCGCGATCCGGAGGAAGATTGATTCCCTTCTCCAAGGCCCACGCCTGCGGCAACGATTTTCTCATTGTGACCGAAGATGCCGCAGCCGGCCACGACTGGTCCAGCCTCACCCGCCGTCTGTGCGCACGCAACACCGGAATCGGTGCCGACGGAATCGAGTTCTTCGCCTGGACCGGTCCCGCCTCCGGCCGCATTCGCCTGCATAACGCCGACGGCTCCCCCGCCGAAATCAGCGGCAATGGCACCCGCTGCGTAGCCGCCTGGATGGCCGATGTGCTTGGCTCGAAGCCTGGCGATGATCTGCAGATTGCAACCGATGCGGGCGTGCGCAGCTGTGCCATATTGAAACGCGCCGGGGCCACACGGTCGAAGTGACGAGTGGCATGGGAGTTCCGCAATTCGAACCAAAAACCGTCGACAGTGCCAAACTGGCTGACTGTTGCACGGAACGGCTGTATCCACCGGCAATCCGCACTTCGTCGTCTTTGTGGACGACATGCGATTCAAGGTCGATGGCAAAGGCTGGCGCGCTGTGGGAGCGAATGTGTGCGTGCTCCGCGACTTTCCGCACCAGACCAACGTCGAGTTTGTTCGTGTCTGCAGGTCCCAACGAAGTTGAGATTCGCATCTGGGAGCGCGGCGTGGGGCCCACTTCGTCCTCCGGCACCGGAAGTTCCGCTGCGGCAACTGCCGCCATTGCACTCGGCCGGGCAAAGTCCCCGCTACGTGTCGTAGCACCCGGCGGCACACAGACCATCGCCTGGAATGGACCCGGCACTGAGTTATACCTGACCGGCCCTGCAACTCTGGTGGCCCGCGGCGAGGCATGGCCCGGATGACGACCAGGTTCCAGCTCCGCTCCACTCGTGAAGCTGTCTCCAGTGCCCCCAGGCCCAGGCATCAGCGTAATTTCGCCCGCCGCCTATGCCAGCCCCGACCGCCTTCAGCGCGGGTTGGAGTGCCTGCGCACAATGGGCTTCGCGCCCCGGATCGGCACCAACGCGCAAACGCGCGGCCCGCTCTTCTTTGCTGGCACCCCTGAGCAGAGACTCTCCGACTTGCACACTGCATTCGCTGACCTGACACTGGCATCATAGCCAGCGTGCGCGGCGGCTACGGCTCCAACTACCTGCTCGGCGCGCCTCGACATCGATTTGATTCGCAAGCATCCCAAGCCATTCTTCGCCTACAGCGACATGACCGGATTGCAATTGCATCTGCTCGACCACATCGGCTTGCCTGCGTTTCACGGCCCAATGGTCGCCGCGGATTTCTCTCTCGATGAAGGCGTGCACCTGCCAGCTTTCAATCGGCGCTCGCCGGCGAACCCTATAGCCTAGGCGGTGCAGAAGGTCTCCGTCCTCTCAAGCCCGGCGCAGCACGCGGCACGCTCTATGGCGGTTGCCTCAGCATTCTCGTATCGCTTTTAGGCACCCCATGGGAACCGGCCACCGAAGAGAAGCTCCTTTTCATTGAAGACACCGGCGTCAAGCCCTACCAGGTCGATCGCATGTTGTGGCAACTGCGCCGCGCGGGCAAACTTGACGGCATGCGCGGCATCGTTTTTGGCGAAATGCTTGATTGCGCATCGCCTGGAGCGCCGCCGGAATTGCTGACGGATGTCGATCCTGAACGCACTTTCCGACTATGATATTCCCATCGCAATCGGCTTGCGCAGCGGCCATGTCTCCCGACAGAACGTGACGCTGACGTTTGGCGTCGAGGCTGAATTGAAGGTCGGTGATGACGCGCAATTATTCCTGCTGGAACCGGCGGTGACGGCGTGAACGCACAACCTCGCCACATTCACCTGATCGGAATCTGCGGCACTGCGATGGCTTCCCTTGCCGGGCTCTTACAGCTGCAGGGCCATCGCATCACCGGATCCGACAAGGCTGCCTATCCACCGATGAGTGACCTGCTGCGCTCGCTTGGCATTCCGATTCTTGAGCCCTACGCCGAAGCCAATCTCGAGCCTCATCCGGATCTGGTTGTCATTGGCAACGCACTTTCGCGCGGCAATCCAGAGGTGGAATACATCCTCGACAAGCGCATCCCGTTCACTTCGATGGCGGCCCTGCTGCGTGAGGAATTTCTCGCTGGCCGTGAGTCGCTCGTCGTAGCGGGCACGCATGGCAAAACCACGACCACCAGTATGCTGGCGTGGATTTACCAGGTCGCGGCAAATGCCGACCCGGCCCGCGAACCCTCATTTCTCATCGGCGGCGTGGCAGAGAATTTCGGCACCAGCTTTCAACTGCGCCCCACGCGCACATTCATTGTGGAGGGCGACGAATATGACACAGCCTTCTTCGATAAAGGCCCGAAGTTTCTGCACTACTTTCCTGATGCGCTCATACTCACCCACGTGGAGTTCGATCATGCGGACATCTACGCGGACCTCGACGCGGTGAAGATAGCTTTCAAGCGGCTGGTAAATCTCGTTCCACGCCGGGGCATCATCCTCGCCTTCGACGGAAGCGCCAACGTCACTGAATGCGTGGCCCGCGCTTTCTGCCCGGTCGAGCGTTATGGCTTTTCCGCAGAAGCCGATTGGCGCATTCAAAACCTGCGCCATGAAAGCGGCCGCAATTGCTGGGAAGTTTGGCGACGCGGTTCGCTCTGGACCGGTCTGGAGATGCACCTGGCCGGCGAACACAACGCGCTGAATGCCACTGCCGCCGCGGCTCTGGCCGCCTCGCAAGGCATCGACAAAGAGATCATTGCGCAGGCGCTTTCCACGTTCAAGAGTGTCAAGCGCCGCCTTGAAGTCCGAGCAGAGATCGCCGGCATCACCGTGATCGAAGACTTCGCGCATCATCCCACGGCCATCCGCGAAACCCTGCGCGCGCTGCGCTCTGTCTATCCGCAGTCGCGCCTCTGGGCCGTGCTCGAGCCTCGTTCCAACACATTGCGCCGCAAGGTGCTCGAAGCCGACCTCGTTGAAAGTCTGCGCCTCGCCGACCGCGTGATTCTCGCCGGTGTCTACCAGCAGCAGCGCATTCCCGACGCCGAGCGCCTGCACCCCGAGGACGTGGTTCAGGCCCTGAATGACGCGGGAACTACGGCCGAGCTGCATCCCGATGTGGAAGCGATCATCGCATCCCTCGCGCCGCAACTTCAATCCGGCGACGTCGTCGCACTGCTCTCCAATGGCGGCTTCGACGGCATCTATGAGAAGCTTCCCGCACGCCTGAACCAGATCCATTGCAGCAACGAGACGCGGGCATGATTCCCGCGCTCGTATTGCTCGCCGCAATTCTTGTTCTCAGTATCCCGTCTGCGCTCGTTGTCGTTCCCTATGCCATGATAACCGGCAATGTCATGCCCCTCTACAAAGTCTCCACCTTCATCGTGCGCGTCGCATACCGGATGGCGGGCCTGCGCATCGAATCTGAAGGACAGGACCAGGTGCCCGAAAACACCGCCTGCATCTTCATGGCAAACCACCTCTCCAATCTAGATCCGCCCGCGCTCCTTCCTCGTATCCCGGGCCGCACAGCGGCTTTCAGCAAGCGCTCCATCATGAAAATCCCCGGCCTCGGCTACGCCATGAAGTTGGCGGATTTCATCCCAGTGGATCGTGACCGTCGTGTGGAAAGTGCGCAGGAAAGCATCGCTGCCGCGCGGCGGGTTCTCGCGAAGGGCGTCCACATCACCACCTTTGTCGAGGGCACTCGATCCCGCGACGGCCGCATGCTGCCATTCAAGAAAGGCCCGTTCTATCTAGCCATGGAAACCGGCGCGCCCTGCATTCCGGTTTCAATCCAGGGGACCGAGTCGATGATGGGCAAGGGCAGAATGAGCGTCCACCCCGGCACAGCGCACATCACATTTCATGCGCCTGTTTATCCCCGCGACTTCAAGAACCGCGAAGAACTGATGAGCGCGGTGCGAACCGCGATCGCGTCGGGCCTGCCCGAGTGGATGAGGGCATAGGATACTACCAGTGACATCTATCACCGAGCGGTCCATCGCGCAGGGCTACCCTCGCCTCGGTGCTCCATGAAGAGAAAATTGCTCGTCGCGCTCGGCGGAGTTTCTGCTGCGCTCCTTATCTTCGCGGTCTACGCCAATCAGCAAGTCCGGGCCACTCCTGCGGAGCGTGCCGAGCTGCTCGCCGGCGACGCCCTGATCCCCAATCCAATCGGCACGGTTGATCACGCCATCACGATTTCCCGTCCATCCAAGGATGTCTGGCCGTGGCTCGTCCAGATGGGCTCCGGCCGCGCGGGATGGTACGCCTACGACTTCATCGACAACGGCGGCCGCCGCAGTACGGACCGCATTCTGCCGGAATATCAGGCCATCCGTGTAGGCAGCATCTTTCCCGCTCTCCCCGGAGTCACGGACGCCTTCATCGTTGCGCGGCTTGAACCTGAACGCAGCCTCGTGCTCGCCTGGCGGCCCAATGGGCGCTATCAAACCACCTGGGCGTTTGTCCTCGAACAACCCCGGCCCGGTCAGACCCGCTTGCTCGTGCGCGGCCGCGTAGCCTCGGGCTACCGCCCATACGGCCTGCCACAGTGGGTAGCGCTACGTCTCGGACGCGTGGCACATTTCATCATGCAGCGCAAGCAGCTATTGGACATCGCCCACGACGTCGAAGCCTACGGCTCTCACTAAAAGCTTTGACGGGAGAGCCGAGACCCTCTCAAGGTTGCACAATCGCGTTGTAGCCGTCACCCAACAACCTCTGGCACATCGCGTTGGCGTCATTGCGATTTGCAAAGGGGCCAACCTGCACATGAATCAAGCTGTCCCCAGCCTCGCGTCGTGCCATCACCGCGTAGCCATGCCGGCGCAGCGCAGCTACCAGGACGTTGGCGTCTTCTGCATGAGACACCGCTGCAATCTGCACCATCAGCCCTGCAGGCTGGGCCATCGCGGGTTGCACCTGGACGCCTCCAGCGGGAGTGGTGGTCGGTTGCAATCCATTTGCCTGTTGCGGAAGCGCGGGGCGCACCTGCGCCTGACCTGCTTCGCCACTTGAACTGCTCCCCGCCGGCGCGTAGGAGGTTAAAGGATTTCCCGTCCCGCCCCCATCCGCGGAAGGAGCCTGAGGCAAGTCGGCAACCGCCGGTTGCGCGGGCGTCGACGGGATCATGCCCGAAGCCGGAGGCTTGGATAGCGAATTACTTGACTGCGCCGACAGGGCCGAAGCGGGCTGCACACCGGCCGCAATTTCCACCGAGGGGTTGCGCCTGCCCGTCTGAAACCCAAACCAGAAGCAAACGCCGCAAAGCAGAATCAGCCCGAGTGCGAGGCCAAGCAACATGGTCGGACCCAGCGTGAGCTCGGTATCCTGCCTCTCCTCCGTCGAATCAAGTTCTTCGTCGCGCATGCCTCGCCGCATACCCCGCCCTTGGTTTCAAGCTATTCCTGCAAGTGTTCGATCCAGAACCAGCGCCTCCGCGTGCACCTTTGCGCCGGTACGATGAATCGGCCGCTTCTTATGGTTTCTCCAAAGTATTCGTTGACGGCTGACCCATCTTGTTCAGAATTGTGAGCAACTCCATCGGCAGGGGGAACACGATCGTGGTGTTCTTCTCCACGCCGATGTCCGACAGCGTCTGCAAATAACGCAACTGCAAGGTCATGGGCTGCGTGGCCATCAGCGCCGCAGCATCTACAAGTTTCTGGGCAGCGTTGAATTCGCCCTCTGCGTGAATAATCTTCGACCGCTTTTCACGCTCTGCTTCGGCTTGCTTGGCCATCGCACGCAGCATCTGTTCGGGCAGGTCCACCTGCTTCACTTCTACTGAGACCACTTTGACGCCGAAGGGCTCAGTCCGCTGGTCGATGATGGATTGAATCCTGAGATTGAGCTGATCGCGGTGGCTCAGCAGCGTGTCAAGTTCCACCTCGCCCAGTACCGAACGCAACGTGGTCTGCGCAAACTGCGAGGTCTGGTAAACGTAATTCTCCACTTTGATGGCTGCGTCGTTGGGGTTCACCACGTAAAGCGTTACCACCGCGTTCACCTTGATGGTTACGTTGTCGCGTGTGATCACGTCCTGCGGCGGAACCTCCAGCACCTGCTGACGCAGCGTGATGCGGATGATCTGATCCAGCGGTCTGAATACCAAAATGATCCCAGGCCCCTTTGGCGTGGGCAGTGCACGGCCCAGGCGGAAGATGACTCCGCGCTCATACTCACGCAAAATTTTGATGGAGTTGATCAAATACAAAAGGACGATGGCAAGAATAATCAGAATTGGCATACTCACGTCAGGCATTGTGCTTCCCTCACTCAGCACGGATTGTACTCCTGTGCCGCTCTATGCGTGGGCTTGCGACGACTCCGCCGGCTCCACGCGCAGGAGGAATTCCTCATGGCCCACCACGCGCAATCGGGCGCCCGCGGGCACTGGTTGCGACGTCACAGCGCGCCAGATTTCGCCTTCAACCAGTACATGACCCTCGAGGTTCAGCGGCTCCATCGCCGAAGCGGGACTGCCCACCATCGCGTCGGCGCCTAGCCGGGCCTTCCTTCGCCGCGCGCGCACGGCCAGGCGCACGAGGAATACCGTAATTCCTCCAAACGCCGCGCTCACCCCGATCGCCACCCAGGGGCTCACGGCCATCTCAGGAACCGGCGCAGCCACCAGCGTCAGGGTCCCAAATGTCAGGCAGACGATTCCGGCAATGGCCAGCGCACCGTGGCCGCCGAACTTTGCCTCCAGCGCCAGCAGCACAATAGCCGCCACCAGCAGCAGCACCGCCGTATAGCGAATTGGCAGTAAGTCCAGTCCAAAAATCGCCAGCAGAACCATCAACGTTCCCAGGGCTCCTGGAACAATTGTGCCCGGAGTATTGAATTCCAGATAAATCAGCAGCGCGCCGCCCACCAGCATCAGCAGCGCAATATTAGGATCCACCAGCCAGCCCAGCAACTCCTCGCGCAAGGTCGGCTTTACCAACTCAATCCGCGCTCCCGCCAGGTGCAGCGTCATCTTTGAACCATCAAGCCGCGTGATCTCTCGCCCGTCCAGAGAAGCCAGCAGCTGCGTATCGCTCGTGGCCGTCAGATCAATCAGATGCTGCGTCAGCGCTTCCTCTGCCGTGTAGGAGTGCGACGATTGAACGGCGGCGGTTGCGGCCTCCGCATTGCGGTTGCGCCGGGTCACATACGAGCGGAGAAATGCCTCCGCATCGTTTTCGACCTTCGTCATCTCTGTTTCGTCGGGCTTACCCATCTCGAAAACTACGTGGGCCGCGCCCGCTTCAGTGCCGGGAGCCATGGCGGCGACGTCCGCCGATTCCAGCAGAAAGAAGCCAGCCGATCCCGCCCGCGCCCCTGAAGGCCCCACATACACAATCACAGGAACCCTGGAACCCAGAATCGCGCCCACCATGGCGCGCATCGATTCCACTAGCCCGCCGGGCGTATCAAGTTCCACCAGCAGCGCCGCCGCGCCATCGGCATTGGCCCGCGCAATGGCCCGTTCCAGCATCCCCGCACTCACCGGCTGAACGGTGTCCTTGAGAATGAGCTTCTCCACCAGCGGCTGTTGCGTTTCTGCCGAAAGGGCCAAACCAAAGGCCATTCCAATGGCAACAATCAGGCTCACCACATTCCGGAACTTGAAACCACTCGCTTGCTGAAGCATGGCTCGCTCCTACGGGGTCTCACGCCAGGGCCCCTACTGTTTCTGTCCCGTCCTTGACTCAATCTGCCGATTCAAATCCTGCGCCGACCGGCTTTGCGGATCGAGCCGCAAGGCTTCGCCGGCTTCTTTGCCTGCATCATCCAGATGATTCGCTTCGAAATCCAGCCGGCTCAAAACCATGTACGCCTCTGCGGAGGGTTGCAATGCCAGTGCCGCCTGGGCTTCCTTGCGCGAGCCCGCCGCATCACCCGTCCGCTCGCGCACCTCAGCCAGCCCGGCGTGCGCCGGTGCCAGCGATCCATCGGCGGCAACCGCGGACTGGTAGAGCCTCTCCGATTCGAGCAACAGCCCGCGATCGAGATACTCCTTGGCCTGGCCGTTCAGCTTAACGGCTCGATCGTGGGGACTCAGCGCCGCCAGCCGTGACGCCTCCATCTGGTCCATCATCAACGCGGCCTGCCGAAAAGCGACCGCATCGAAAGTGCGCACAATGCGCTCCAGCGGATCGGCATTTGTTTGCGAGCCGGAGGGTGAATTGGCCCCCTTCCACGCGGCCTGCAACCCTTGCGCTTCACTGTCATTCGGTCGGAGTTTCAGGCACTGGGCAATTTCTGCGAGTGCCTGGCTCGATTCTCCCAGTCTCTTCAGGCTTACGGCCAGATTGAAATGGTAATCGGCCGCGTTTGGATCGGCAGCCACTGCCGCGCGAAATTGCACACTTCCGTCGTGGCCCTGCCGGCTAATGGCAACTCCCTGGTTATTAAGAACTTCTGCCAAAGGCAAAACGCGCGCCACCCCGCTGAACGCCTCCTCAGCCGGCGCGTAGTTACCTGAGAAAACCAGAGACAGCCCACGGTAGAATCCAGCCTCGAGTGCATCAGGATCGTTGCGATCCACTTTGGAGAAAGCTTCCGCAGCTTGTTCGAATTGCTGTCCGCTGTAATCTTCCCGTCCCAGCGCCATCCAGGCCGCGCCAAAATTGGGACTCAGCTTCACAGCCTGTTGCAAATGGCGCAACCGTTCCGCCTGGTCCGGCTCCGCGATACCGCGAATGTACTGCTCAAATGCGTCGAGGCGCAAACCCTTGCCTGCGACCACAAACGTCTCCTCGGCCACGTTGAAGGCCGGGTCCATCTCCTTGGTCAGTTTCCATGCCAGCGAGTCGAACACGTCGATCAGGTCGCGCATCTGGCCCCGTGCGGTGACCGGCGCGCTCATGCGCAGGTGCGGCACATCCACCACCCGGGCCTCCACCTCAATCGCCGTGCCGTCCGTTTGAAAACTGCCCACCACAATTGAATCCGCATCCAGAGTCTGCGCCAGCCTCAGGGCGCTCGCCCGCGAAGGCTGAAATCCCTCTGGAAGTCCAAGATGGTCCAGCGCGTACAGCCGGTCCTCACGGCTCATGGGCGCAAAACCCGCAGAGTCAAAGCGCCTGCTTAGCAATTCTGCGGCAGCCTCGCGAATCCACTCCAGGCTCGGTTGGTCGCTACGGTTGTCGAACGGCAGGACCAGCAAAATCCGCCCAGTGGCCGAGCCGTCTGCGTCAGTCGCTGCCGGCGTCTGTCCAGAAGCCTGCAAGACCAGAAACAAGCCTAGTAGGAAAGAAGCTCCGGCACTCGCGGCAGACGAGCGCGGTTTGCATTGGCGAGATAAAGGAAAGATATGGCACAACAAGCCTGATTATAGGTCGTTGGCCGCACATGCGGGGAGACGTCCCAGGTCATCTCATCCGAGTCTGTTGCGGACGCTCTGGAAGCTGGGCTGAAGCCTCAATCTGCCGGTTGAATCGCAGCAGGGCAATCCACATGCCCGCATTCTCGCGCTGCCACGCCAGCGTGCCCCCCAGTTTTGCAGCGATAGCCGCCGGCATCAGGTCGTGATGCAACCCGAAGTATTGCTCGTCCATGGCCTCGCTCCTGGGCCCCAGGCTCAAAGGAAGAACCGGCGGGTCGTACTTGGTTGAAAACACCAGCGCGGCGGAGTACTTCTCCGGCTCTGCGGCGGCGCGGTCAATCTGTGCCTCAGTGAAGTCGTCCAGCCGGTAAACATCGTAAGGAACCTTCACATAGCCAAGCTCCGGCCGGGTCAGCTCATCCGTCACCGGCCACGCGGAAAGCACCGTGGCGCCTCGATAAAGCTTGTTCAGCTGCGCGATCCCGGCTACGTGCATCCGTACCACGCGCGCGTATTCCAGGTTGTCTTCGGGAGCAAATCGATAAGGCGGATTGATAAACAAGCCCACCACAAATGCCGCCGCCGAAAACAACGCCAATCCCTGCCAGAAAGGAACCCGCCTGTAAAACATTGAAACTGCCACCAGCAGCACCAGCGGATACATCGGCAGCAGATAGCGCGTGAGCAGCGCCCCGCCCAGGACACTGAAAAGAATCGCATTCACAAGCAGCAGAGCAAGAATTCGCCGCAATACGCATCGACTGATTGCCGGTCGTTCGTGCCCTTCGGCATCGAGCCGCGGATTCAGCATCAGGGCTGCAAACGTCATCAGGACCGGCACAAACATATTCATATGCATCGTGAGGTGCAGCACTCGATAACCGAAGGCCGCCAGAACCCGCACCGGAGCAACCGTTTCTTGGGCGTTATAGCGAAGGTAGCCGGCATCGCCGAAGTAGAAGCCAGTCTTCGTGAAGTGCCACAGGAACCATCCCGCCAACGGAACGACACATGCAGCGAGCCATGCGCTTTCACGCCAAAGGCGAAAACGCGCCGGCGGTTGCGCGCGATACCCCGCCACCATGTTCATCAAGGCCAGGGTCAGCGGAATCGCGATCGCTGTCTCCTTACACAGGGCTGCCGCGATAAACCACAAGGCCGCAGCCCACGGTTCGCGTTCGCGATCGGGCAGCGCATACACCAGCCCCCACAGCGTACAAGCCGCAGCGAAGATGTCAGCATGCGCCAAAGTGCTCTGCGCAAACCAGACCGGATAGAGCCCCGTCAACACCACCGTCCAAAACGCGACTGTCGCTGATCCAGCCAGTCGAATTGCCAGTTTCCACACCCCCAGCAGGCCAAGCGAAGCCACCATCAGCACCGCCTCGCGCGTCACCTCTGGATGGAAGCCGGAAGCCTTCCACCATAACGCCAGGTAGATGCTCTCCAGTGGGGGATGCGACGTGCTCAGCGTTGTGATTGGAATCAGCGACCCGGTGCGAAAGAATTCCCATGCCGCAGGAATGTAATAGCCAGCCTCGTCCCAGTAGTAGGGCAGCGCAAGCAGAGTAAAGTGGCTCGCGTAGAGCGCCATAAAGATCACCGGAAAAATCATCCAGGTGGGAAACGGCGCGTCCATCCGCGGCTTCAACAGGTTCTTCAGATGCAGGCGTGGGCTCATGAATTCAGATGAAGTTCTAGTTCACCGGTCCCTGGGGAAAGTTATGGCTTTGCGGTTCAAGATTCAATGTGCCAAAGGCTTGCTCGTACTGCACAAGGTTCTGGGTCAACACATTGCACAAAGCCTTGGCCTGCTGCGGGCTCAAAAATATGGCCTGGTGATTGCGTATCGTCACCTGTTCCGGGCTCTCGCTTGAGGCAAGGCCAAAAACCAGTTGAAAGTCCCAAACGCTCACGCGCACCTGCACGCTATTGGCATAGGACTCGCGGTAGTCGGTGGTTTGAGCAAGTTTCAATTCAGGTTGCGGTGCTGTTGGACTCATGGTTTCACCAGATTACTCCGGTCGGGGCAATGTGAACCAAATCCCGGAAAACAAAAGACGAGCGGCCTTAGCGACGGAAATCAACGAGGAGGATTTCCGATGGCACCGCTGGGCATCGTGCGGCATCTGGTCGCTGGATATTTTTCCACAGAGGACGGCGCATTTCTCATGCATTCACCATCATCGAGGCGTAGAATTCAACCGCATCGGACTCAGAAATTGGGGTTTCCGACCAAGACGGTTAGTTCAATACTTCAAAAGGAGAGAACCATGGGCATATTTGAGGAGTTGGCTGGAGCTGCAGTCGCAGTTGAAGGCGCCAAGAAGCTGGATCCAAACGCCGGACTTGTCACCGAGGGCATAGCCGCTGTCGTTGGCTTCGAAGGCACTGAAGCGGTAACCAACCTGATCGATAAAAAAGAAGAAGAGAACAAGGATCAACAGGGCTGAAGCCTTCGCAGGAAGCGTCGGATTCCGGTGGGTTTTGCTGCGCGCGTCGCGATGCTGCGACCCTTCCCCGGTTCTTGAGTCTGCAATTCGCCGGCGGTCCGCATGCTCCTACGCGTGCGGACGCACACTTTTTTGCTTGCATAAGAAAACAACAGACCTTCACTATCCCGTCACATTTCAGCATGCATTGAGAGCAGCCAACTTGAAGGCAGCCAACTTGACACGCGAAATCGCAATAATCCCAGCATTTAAAAATTGAACCAGGCCAAAGCTCTGAGCGGAGAGCAAAGTCTGGCAGAAAACATGTCGGATTTCTCGTTTTATCGGAGACACGGTCCCGAGTTGAGTGATAGTATCGGCGTCGTTCGTGGGCCAATCTCATTCGTTATCGATCGGAGGAAAGATGAAGACAATGATTCGCTTGATGGCGCTCATCGCTGCGCTGGTGGTTTCACAACTTTGTATTGCACAAGCCCCTGCCGGTGCACCCGCTGGAGCAACCGGGCTTTGCAACGATGGGACGTACTTCACGGGAAAAATCAAGATGGGAGCCTGCACGGGTCATAAAGGCCTCAAGACCTGGTATGGCGTCCCTGCCAAGGCAGCAACTCCAGCGAAGACTGCTGCGCCGGCGAAGCCTGCTCCAGCCCCTGCTGCGAAAACCGCTCCCGCTCCTGCCGCCGCTGCAACGCCCGCTCCCGCGGCCAAATCGCCTGCTGCCGCGCCCGCTTCGAAATCATCCACTACGGCCGCTGCGCCTGGCGGCGGACCGGGACTCGTCTGGTTGAATACGGCCTCGAATGTCTACCACTGCTCGGGCACGACGTATTACGGCAAGACCAAAGCCGGCGCGTACATGACCGAGGATCAGGCAAAGGCCAAAGGCGCTCACGCGAACGGAGGGAAGCCCTGCAGCAAGTGATCCTGAGTCGATGAATTGGCCGTGAAGGAACTGGGCTGGGTCATTGGCGACTCAGCCCAATGAGTCCCGAGGCGCGTAGGTGCCTTTGACAGCACAAATCGACTTCCTAAGTCGTCCTGGATTGCTCCCTGAGAAATGAGCCTCTGCGATTCTGATCTTGGGCCTGGGTTTCAACCGCGCACATCCTTGAGGCATTGGTTGGAGCCGGTTTGACACCAGCCGATTCGAAAGTGGAGACTGACTAACCGCAGCTTTGGATCTCCAGGTTACCCCAACGAATTGAGGTCATGAATCGACCTCAGCACTCCAACCAAATAATCATGCAAAGGATGAAAAACTGTTATGGGTGAAATTGCAGAGATATTGCAACAGAAGGTTGGCCTGAGCCCTGACCAGGCCTCTCAAGCGGAACAAGTGATCGTTCAGCATATTACCTCCAGAGTCCCGTCGGAGTTTCAGGGCGTCCTGGGCTCGGTGCTGGGATCGGGAGCCGGTTCCGGCGATGGTCAGGCAGCACCTGCCGAATCCGGTGGGCTCGGTAGCCTGCTCGGCGAGGCTTCAAGCCTGTTTGGTGGTAACAAGGGTTGATGCTCTGGGAACTGCCACGTGCCGATCAAGAATAAAGATCGCCGGTGCGATTGCCTTTGTGAATTCGGCTTCAAAGCGGCATTAAGGTTTGTGATCCGGCAATACCTGAACTGAGAAAGCATAAGGAGAAAGCATGAAAGTAGCACGATACACATCCGCCCTGTTGGCTCTGGCTGCATCCATTCTCATTGGAGTTCTACCGGCTGCTGTTGCGCAATCCAAACCTGCCGCCAAGCCCGCAGCTCAAGCGGCGTCCGCTACGCTGGTTGACCTTAACTCAGCCACCAAAGATCAACTCAAGGCGCTTCCCGGCGTCGGCGACGTTTATGCGCAGAAAATCATCGCTGGCCGGCCCTACGCGAACAAAACGCAATTGAAGACCAAGAACATCGTCCCTGCCGCGACATACACCAAGATCGCCAAGCTGGTCATCGCCAATCAGCCGGCCAAACCGGGGAAGTGATCGAGAGCGGCCAAGCCAAAGATTTGACTGCAGCCAAATCAATACGAGCGTGAGTTCGAGAGGACATATTCATCTGTCACTTCTCGGACTCCGCGCGTATGGAATCAGATGCTTCAGAAATTGGACCGCGAGCTAATCCAAATGCACCTGTCCGCTATGGCATTTTGCCACCGGTTTCATTCGAATCCCTTCTATCCATCAGTCCTGGCGATAGGCGAGGTTATCGAAGAGCAAACCTTCGCCATTCTTAAGCTCAAATGAAACGCGCGAACTTGGATCCTGCCAGTTGGTGCGCAGTCGTCGAACTTCACCGGGCTTGACGGTGAAGGTGACTTCGCGCATCTGAGGACAGCGGATCGTGATGGAAGCTTCCTTTGCTCCGTCGTTGTACACATCCACGCCGACAAAGATGCGTGCCCAGTAGAATCGAAAATCTGCGCCGCTTGCATTCGGATCGGCAAAGGAAAGATTGAATGTGCCAAAGCCTCCCTGCGGAACATGCATCCGCCATTGGTCTTCTCCCCAATCAATCGCACCCGTCGGATATTCGCCTTTGAGGACAGTGCCCGCAGGCAAATGCGGATCGTCGAACGTGATGATGCGAACCGCGGGTGAGCCATCCTGCCCCTGCACATCCACATCTCGCGCGTCATCATGGCGGATGCGCAACACATGGGTTGCATCATCGAAGGTGAATCCAGCCTGATCGAGATCCTGGCGGTGGCTCAACGGCCTTCCATTCGCGGTGACAAATTCGGGTGCGAAGTCGAGACGCAGTACATCCGAGCTCGCGGGATCGAACGTGGAGTACGTGACCGAACCCTTTCCATAATGAATGCGGGTCACAACAGAACTGGACCCAAGCAAGTGGGACTCATCTGCCGGCGCCCATTCCGGCACCGCCCAGAAAGCGTCCATCATGCGTCGCGGTCCATCGGCAAACTCATCGGTGAACCACCATTGTCCAGCGAACGGGCTGTGCGCTGCTGAAGACAACCCCTGGAAGTAGGTAACCCAGTTCCACGATCGGTAGGCCTCGTCGCGATATGCCGTATCTCCCGTTTTGGCGAAGTAGAGAGCTTCAACGGCGGCCAGTCTCGACGTGTGACTGTCGCAACATTGGTTCGGTTCGTTGCAGCAAAATTCAAGACCATTACCCTGTTCGGTGGTGATGGTCGCGCCGTGAACCACGTACTTAGGCCACTTCGGTGTCGTTTTGACCCACTCGATGAGTTTCCTGGCATGCTCGCGCCACTCCGGGTCTTTGTCGGGATGGAGCAGAACGTAGCGTGCAAACTCAAGCGGGATCACCTGGTTCATGTTGCCCATGCTTGGTATGGTGTCTTCAAAGTAGCCCACCCACACGTTGTCGGTCAGAGGATAGGTCTTGAACCACTCCCACGCCGCGGAACGCACACGCTGATAATCCAAAACATTTCCCTGATTCAGACGGATCAGCTCATCAAAGAGCATGATCGGCTCTATCACGTTGGCGGAATAGGGCCCCATGGGTCCACCCGGCGCTTTGCCGTCACGCGCATAGCAGCGAACCGGCCAGGGAGAATGGTCCGCGTCACCCTTTGCGTAATTCTTCACAAGCGCTTCAGCGCAGCGAATGGCAGCGCGCAGATACTTTGTGTCTCCGGTCATCTCGTACAGCCGAAGATAGGCGTATCCGTCCTCGCCGACCACGTGGGGCTCAATGTAGTCCTCGCCAAGTTTGCTCCAGCCCGTGTAGCGCGCCGCTCCCGGATTCGCAGATGCATAGGGCACCTGCGACCAGGCGTATCCCTCCGGCGTCAGACCGTGCTCCAATTCGTAGTCTACAAACGACCGGAGAAATGTGAGCGTCCGCTGATCTCCGGTGTAGGGATAAAGGCGTTCGATGAACCCTTCCATCATCGCGCGCAAGTAGCCGGTTGAATTGGCCCAATGCGGGTCGGGTTGGAGTTCAAATGTCGTGCGATCGAAATCAAAACAGCAATAAAAGTATGGAAGCCGCTGGCGATTGTATTGATCCCATAGGATGGTCCACTGGCTTAGGAAATAAGAGGAATATGAATATCCGGTGTTGTTGGGCATCGGCCACGGCAAGAGTTTTCCCTGTGCATCTAGTTGCACAGGCCGGCCGGCAATGGTGGGCGCATCGACGACGGATACAACGGGGAAGGGCTTCTGTTGACCCTCGACGCCTGCAATCAGCAAGAACAACGCAGCAGACACTGCCGCATGGCGAACAATCCTGTTCATCGATGATTCCCTTCCGGGTCTTCCTCGAACGCTTTCCGGCACCCAGAGTAACGGTCAGCACCGTCGATTGGCTAGAGTGCGCCATCCTGATTCCGTATTGCACCTCCTACTCATGAGAATCAGGGAAACCATTTCTCCAACCCACACTCCGTTCCGCCAGGCATGTTTTGAAATTGGTTGCGTTCCGCAGCGTCCGCCCTCTGGTCGATGCCTTTGAGCTCGCCTTCTCCAGGATTCATAATTCATTGGTGACCCCGGCCTTGGCCGCTTGGTCCGGCCTCGCGAACACCTCAAGGTCGATTAGCTTCTCGTCCTCGCTGGAACAACGCTGGACGCGGAATTCCTCTTAGCGAGCCGGCCGCGCCAAATGCAAGACCCTTGCCACTGCTCTGGACTCCGAGGAACCGAGATGGAAATCTGATCCTCAGTCCCGAATCTATTGCGGTCAGCCGCGCCTGCGCGGCTATATTCGCCGCAGGATGCACGCTCGCGACTTTCTTCCGCCGTTGCGAGCAGCGGGAGTCCAGAAGAACAGTCAAAAGCCGAGTTTCAGCGGAAGTGGCATATCAGGCAGCGCCGCTTGCCGCGCGAATCCGCGATCCTGGAGGATTCGTTGTCTACTTTGAGACTTCGAAAATGCTCCACTCTTCCGCGGCGTTATCGCTTGAAGGTGCAAATCCTACACATGCCCCTGGTCCGTTGGAGACGATTGCTTGACCGGTCGCACGATTGATCACTCGAAAGTTGCCATCTCCAATTGGATGGACAATCCACCTCTGATGGGCATCTGTTGGCGAGGCAACCATTGCGGCATCTGTTCCGCTGCTTCCGATGGGAGCCGATGCGGACCCGCCGGCAGCCTCCAGGTAGGTGCCGCCATCCGCTGTGCCCCGCATTGTCCAAACTGGGTCGAGTTTGCTCCTTATCGATGAAGAAATGCATCCGCGTGTAGCGGTACCGTCCAACGCCATCCCATTTTGATCCCTCAGCACATAGGAAGCTCCCTGGGGACTATTGGTGGAACTCGAATCCGGCATTACATGAATTCCCACACTGGTTGACGTGATCAGCACACGCTCGATGCGAATTCTAGAGCTACCGTTGGAAAGCGGAAGCCTCGTTTGTGGGCTGTTCGTGCGAACCGGGTTGAGCATCTGCCTGATCCAAGAATCGGGGGGATTCCCAACGTCGCTCGTCGCAATTGGAGTATTTCCCGAATTGTTGGCGTTAATCACCTCACCGAGGGTTCCCACAGGACCCGCCGTCTCGACAGGAAAATCCGTAAATTGGATCTGGGATCCGGCCAGCAACATCGATGTACCCTCAGCCTGCTGACCCAAATTGATTGGGAGGATCGTATTGATGCCGACCAGGGAGATATTCCCTGTAAAACCATCGACCTCGACAGTAGGTTCCGGTGTGGTTGTGTAGAGTCCCGCTCCCGACACCGTCACAGACCCAGTGCCGCTAGTAAGATTAATGGCCGACCCGGTTTCGCTCGGGTCATGCCAAAAATCTTCCTCCAGCAATTGAGCTCCACCATCAATCGTGAAGAAATCTGTCCCCGACTGGAACATATTGATGCGACCAAATGCGTACGACCCACTTTCCAGCGTTGGTCCGCCAACTAGCTTCGATTCAGGGGCGGATTCGGTTTGCGAGTTCATCACTCCACCGAAGAGCTCGACCGATGCCTGGTCAATACCGTCTACAAAGAAGCCGAGATCCTGCACCGATTTATATTCATCGATGGCAACTTGAGTGGTCGGTTGATCTGGAACGATAACCTGTAACGCTTCCGCTGTTGGGCTACCCCCGTTTGTATTCTGGCTTATTTGCAATTCCGCAATGCGCGCCGCTAAAGATTCGCTTTGCAGAATTGCGCCGGTGAAATTCGGGCCCGCGACCAAAAACGTCGCAAATGGCCCATCTCCGACAAGCTCGACTGGTCCGCCGGTCGGAATCACGACGGTCTTCTTGACCTGGAATACACCTGCAGGAAGATGGACAATTCCCCCGCCATCCTGTTTCGCTGCCTGATCTATCAGCTTCTGAATCGCAGTAGAATCCGACCCAGTCGGCACATCGAAGATTGGTGCCCTGCTCACCGGCGGTACATAAACGCTTGCCGGAGCAACAAAGTTCGCAACCGGCATCGGAGACGAAAAGAGATCGTCAATGCTTCTGACTTTTCCGATATTGCCGCTGAATGGATTAATCGAGGCGGCGCGATTCCCGACTGACAATATTTCGAGAGGCGCGCAACAGTTGAACCCCCAAAGGACTGGTGCGCTTGACGGAATGCCATAGAAGTTGTTGTCAATCATCACAACTGGCGACGTGGGCCCAATTTGCAGGGGGATCGAAGCGGGAGAGACGATCGTGTTCGCCTGAAAGGTGATTTCGGCCTGCGCTCCGGTCATCGTAGAGGTAAAGAATGCCTGCGAGCCGATGGAAAGATTCCGGCGAGCGTTAAAGATACCGGTGCAACTTATTGACATATCCGCGGTCTTGGAACCAACGAAAGCGCTGTTGGCAACATTGAATGAGCCGGAGTCACCTTGTACGGCCGCGTTTGTTACCCCAATTCCACAGTTGGTAAATAGCGAATCGCGAATCCAGAGGTCCAGTGAGTTGGGATTGGTTTCGCTTATCCCCGCCACGCTGTCGTTATCAAAATGAACGCGTTCCACTACGGTCTCACTGGCTTGGCCGTGCTCGAGCCCTACGCTTAGATTCTTTATTGTCTGATCAGAAATCAGGTTGTAGGTGGGATAGTGGTAAGGCAGAGATGGGGAATACCAAATTCTTTCTCCGGTGCCGGCTGAATTGTTGCCATCAAGTGTGAGACGAGAAACTTGGATTCCGGTGCAGGCATTGAAGTCGATCATCGTTCCGCCAACGGGCCCCGTCCACTTTATTATCGTCGTGGAAGGGTCCTCGCCGATGATTGTGACTCCGAAACCCTGGGTCATCGCCAACGTCCTCGAGATGTTGTAGGTTCCCCGTGGAAGCCAAATTACACGATTCATTCGGGGGCTGATCCGCAAGGGCGGCCTGTAGTGCCACTGTATCGTCCGATATGCCGTTGCCCTTGGCGCCATACTGGGTCTTCACATTCAGCCAGGAGGCAAACGGGCCGGCAAAATCTGCGGATTGCTCGACAAAGACTGAGAGAGGCTGAGAATGCGCTGCCGTTCCCGAACCGCAGGTTAAGAATGCGATTGCGATAACCACTGTGAATCCAAACCTCAAGCGTTGATCGATCGCAAGAATAAAATGTCTGAAAAATTGGAATGAAACAGACGAAATAGATTTTGGCCCTTGTTGAATGGTTTTTTTCACTTTCATGCCTCTAGGGGCACTAATCGGCATGAAAACTGGGGAATTTCAATTAACTGCGACGAAAGTTGCACCGGCTGAATCTTGGAAAAACTCGCCCGATGGGTACAAGGCGATCTGCTTGTTCGGGAAAAAGCGCGCCGGTTGCAACGTCGATTCCCGTGCTTCGAATGCACGGAATATAGCTACCCGACTGATTCGCAATGTCCTGTTCGGTCAGGGTGTAAAATGCGGACCGCGAACTCATCGGCTTACATACGGCTGAACATGTCTCGGTTACGAAGCAAAGGGAGCACTGGGGGGGCGGGTCGCCTCTTGTTCGGCTTTGCTCGCTACACTCAGGTCCCGCTGCTTCCGCTGATCGAACTCACCAACCAGACACATGCATTGTTCCGAAGAGAATGGCCGGAATCCCTCTCGGTTCTTCAGTGCAGAGTTAAATCCAGCTTTGGTGGCTGAGTGCCGTTCGCTGGCGCTCAGAGGGAGTCTTTCGGTTAGGCACCTCTCACACCGGGGCGGCGCCGATCTTCAAACCCAGCTTTTGGAGGAGACGCGGCAAGTAGTAGCTGGGGATCGAGTAGTTCACGCCTCTACCGTTCGCGAGCGCGATGACGAACCAGCGCTGGAAATGAATGAACTGACCTGCCGCCGGCACCCTGTACCGGCCGCTCACGAACAGCGTGTCGCCGCCGAATTCATTCTTGAGGCAGAACATGAGCGCATCGGAGCTCAACTCCACATCCGCCGTCAGATTATCGTCGACTATATCGAGCCCACTCAGCGAGAGCCTGACCGTCTTCTCCAGATCGATCAGCCGAATGACAGCCGGCCGAATTAGCGCAAGGAGAGAAGCAGCGTTCCTGCTGCGAAGTTTGCCGATGAACGCCGACGTGGCACTCTGCAACTCCTCAAGCTTGAAGGATGAAGACTGCACCAGCGGCCGCGTCTCGGCTTGAACCTCGTCCTCTCGATAGCGAGCGAGAGCAGCCGCGTTGTCGTGGGCTTCCCCAACGACCCACCGGTCGCCCGGGTACAGGACAACCGGCACCGCTCGCCCGTCGGCCACCACATGATCAACGGCCGTCGCCACGCTGTTCGCATAGGCATTCATGTAGGCGTTTTCAGCGTGGCAAAATCGCACGAAGGACGCGGACAGCAAGAGCTGCCTTGGACCCAGTGCCTCAACCTCTCTAGTGACCTGGTCAAGCTGGACTTGGGCTGCTCGTCTCCACGGCTCTTCGTCGTCCGGGTTTCCCCACCAGCTGGCGATCGAGAACTGGGTCACCAGGAGATCCACGTCCCCGACCACTTTCTTGATCGCGCGAAGTCCACTGTCGTGAGAGAAGACGCAGTCGTTCAGGTTCACCAGCGTCTTGCCACGCTGGTCCCTGGCAGCCAGCCACGAATCGCCGAAGTCCGCCTTCTGGCAGAATACCTGCAGTCCGCCGTCGAGCGTTTTCCACTCAGGCCCGAGTTCGATGCAATCAGCAAACCCTAGCGACCGGCAATAACTTATGACCCGGCGGTCGCGGGTTGGCTGATACAGAACTACAATCTGAGCGCGTAGCTCGGCGTCGATTTTCCGAAGATTTTGCGGCTGAAAGTGATCGGGGTGCTCATGGCTGAACCAGATATACCTGACTCTAGCGAAATCTTGATAACTGAAAACCCCTTTACTCAAGAGTTCCCAGCTGTTGTTGAAGCTGCGCCCCTCAAGCCATGGGTCAATGAGAAGGTTGGTGGCGCCACTGCTCAGCACGAAGCCAGCGTGGTTGATCCACTCGATCTGCATACTGGTCGTCAAACGATGAGCCCCCGGGCTCCCTCCGATTGGTGCCGTAAGTCTACGCCTAGTCGATGATGCAGATGCCAATGATGGATTTTTGTCCATCCGTTCCGCTATCCCCTTACACTCCCACAGTAAATCCCGGAAATTCGCCATCTCCTGAAATGATTCAGCGGAGAATAAGTCGTGCTTCCAGTGAGCCATTCTCGATCGTTCGAGGCCTGCAACCGTCTGTGGCCCCTTAGAGAGGCCGCCGTGCATTCGGCAGCGTTTTCTGCCTTCCACGGCTGGAAAGCCGCAAGAGTTCCAGCCAGACCCACCGACCTCGATAGCACAGGAAAGCTGAGCCTTAGTCGAATTGGCACAAAATTGGGCACACCGTCTCATCCGTCTTCACAAGATGTGTTGCAAGTCATTGGTGCGAAAGGGGGGACTCGAACCCCCATGGATTGCTCCGCCAGATCCTAAGTCTGGTGCGTCTGCCAATTCCGCCACTTTCGCAACAAAGCGCCGGCCGCGACCATTCCTGCGCTCAGCATCTGCGCAAGTCGACCGCCGCCTTCACCAGTCTAGAGGGGATTCGATGCCGGTTGCAATGTTATGCAGAATCTTCGCCGCAAAACTCTTTTGCCCGGGTTCGGCTTCGCCCCACACCTATTTGTAATTCCCAATTAGAACAAATGGCGCCCAATAGAACGGATGCGCGTACTTGGACTCCCCAACCCCCGCGTGCGCATCTCGCTCGAGCAGAGGTCCGCGTTCTCTCGCGCCATTTGGCGCCGCGGTTTCTCCACTGTGTAGCAGCGCCAACTGCGCTTGCCGCAACGCCTCCGCCTTGCCCGCCGCCGGATTCCTGACCCAGCGCGTATAGAAATCGCTCATCAACCGGCTTGTGCTGGCGTCGTTTACGTCCCACATGGTCGCCAGCACAGTTTGCGCGTCCTTTTGCTGCGCAATCATTCCCAGGCTATCCATCTCCAGGCCATCCCGGCTCTTGTAGTCCTTTGCTGTGCTGCATGCCGAGAGAGTCAAAAGATAGGTTCCATGAAACGCGATCGAGGAGTTCTCCATGGCGGAGAGATTCCATTCATATCCACTTGCTTCCCCAGTATTCTCTCCGCCGAGCATCAGAAAGGGCTCCGCTCCGCTGCCCGCCTCTTCAACAAAATGGCTGGCAATGTGCACCACAGGAAAACCTCCGCCCGCGCCAAGCTCCGTCTTCAACGCGGCCAGGGTGAACTGGTCATCCGGCAGCAGCTTCCCTTCCATCAGGCCATGCGACTCCGGGACAGCGGGGTCATGCACCACGGCCTCCAGCTCCGGAAGAACACCTGGAAGCGCCGGCAGTCCGCCATAACTTTTCGAAAGGCCCATGGCAAGCACGCTTGGCTTCGCCCCGTTCATTGGCGGGGCGTCGGTCATGTGGCCGTAACTCTCAGGAGTGAAGAGAACATTGTTGAATCGCTCGACCATGTAGCGATGGCCGTCATAGAGCGCCCCCATTGGCAGGTAGCGCAACGCGCCGTCCAATGACCAAAGCAACGTTGGAACACCGCTCGCCACGACGGACGGGACTTCAAGCGCTTCCAACTCACCCTCCATGGGAGCCACGACCATCGCATACAACTCAGCGAGATGCGTCCTCGGATCCGAGGAAGGTGACTGCAGGCTCTCGAGAACTTGAAACACCTTTGCCCGCAGCTCGGCCGAAGTCGCCTTCAACTCGAACTTCTTTCTCGTATTCGCTGTAACAACGATTGCGTATGCGTGCTCTTCACCCAGCAGCAAGCGAATCCCAATTACACCCGGCCCCAGCTTTGCGAGCGTGTTCTGCAGATAGCTCTGGGTTGAGTCTTCGCTGTTGGAAGCCGCTTTTTGACGATCGGCACCGGGCCCTCGCTCCAGATCCGGATAGATCGTGCCGGCAAACGATGCCAGGGCCTCCAGGCTTCCCCGCTCAAGGGTCGCGCTCATTGCCTTCATTCGAGCGTCTTCCTCAGCGGTACGCGTTGCCTTTCCCAGCATGTTCGCGTATGCAAGACTCTGCTCCTCAAGCGCCAGGGCTTTCCTTTCTTCGCTCGCCATGTCGCTCAGCGCCTTCTTCTGTGCGGACGTCAGGCTCAGAGGTTCAACTTTGGCTGGCGCGTCCTGTGCAGTGCCGCGCACGATATCCTTGAGTTCCTGTTCCTTCAGCAGGTCCAGCACTTGTTCGGCCTCTCCAAGCCGGTCGGCCTGCACCAGCATCTCCGCCAACTGCCGGTAGGTGAACGATCTCGATTCTGCAAAAACGGCCTGCAAATCCTTTTCAAGCCCTGAGATATTTCTACGAATCTGCTGATACGCGTTGACCGCATCAACGCCAAAAAAGATAGCTTCCTCAAGGCGGTTCTGCTTTCTGAATCCCATCATCATTGCAGTGTCAATTGCGCCCTGCATGTCGGGGTCGCCGGCCGACTTCGCCAACGCCAACGCGGCAAGCGTATTTGGAAACGCCCTTTGCGGCAAACCCAGTTGCGAATAGACTCTGCCAATGCTGCTCAACGCAAGTGCTTCACCGCGGCTTTCCTTCACCTCGCGCCAGATCGGCAGCGTCTGGTAATCGACCTCCAGCGCCTTGTTGAGTCGCCCCAGCTCTAAATACGCTCTCCCCAAATTGGTAAGAGTTGTCGCTTCACCGCGCCGGTTTTGAACCTCACGCCAGATGGGCATTGCCTGATTGTAGAAATCGAGCGCCATTTCTGTTTCATGGACATCGGCGTGAACCCTGCCAATGTCATTCAGGTCCAGCGCCTCGCCGTTTCGGTTTCCCACTTCGCGCCAGATGGGTAATGCCTGATTGAAAAATTCCAGGGCCTGCTGCTTCAACCCCAGATCTGCGTATACCCTTCCCAAATTGTCCAGCGTGCTCGCTTCGCCCTGGCGGTTACCAATTTCCCGCCAAATCGTCAGCGCCTGTTTGTAGGATTCCAGCGAGCTTTGTTGCTGTCCCGTATCGGCGTAGGCCCTGCCCAGATTATTCAAGGTCAGCGCCTCGCCGCCGCGCTCTCCCACTTCGCGCCATATAGGCAACGCCCGATTAAGATAATCCACCGCTTGCGGCCCCTGGCTCATATCGCAATAAACTTTTCCAATATTGTCCAGGGTGCTTGCCTCCCCATTCCGTCCGCCTGTCTCACGCCAGATGGGCAAAGCCTGGTTGAGAAAATCCAGTGCTTTCTCTTCCTGCGCCAGATCGGAATACACTCTGCCGATATTGTTCAGTGTTAATGCTTCACCACGACGGCTTCCCAGTTCGCGCCATACTGGCAGCACCTGGTTAAACAAATCCAGTGCCTTCTGCTCCTGCCCCAGGTCGGTGTAGACCCTGCCAATTTCTGTCATCGTCAGTGCCGCGGCACCTCGGTTGCCCCCATTCTGCTCAATCGACAACGCCTGGTTGTAGTCGTCGAGAGACTTCTGCGTTTTCCCCACCTGCCGGTACAAGGAGCCGAGGGTATTCAGCTCAATCGCTTCATCCCTCTTGCGCATTCCGGTGCGAGCATCCGCAAGTTTTTGCTCATGCTGGGCAATCTGGGACTGCAGCGTCGGAGCCTGTGCGCGTACAGGCGGGTTAATCTGCAGGCAAGCCGCGGCGAGCACGACACAAAGCGCCAACCGCAGAGAACATCGGCTGCGTTGGTTCGTCATACTGCGCAACAATTTAAATTGAAATCCCATCACACCCGGTTTGTTTCCTCAGCGGCTGACCAGAACAAAAGCACCCCAGTAGAAAGGAAGGTCCTTGCCATAGCGTGTGCGCACTGTTTCGCGCTCTTGCAGTTGCGCCTGCCGCAACGCCTCCGGCATGTCCATCCCTCCCAACCACTTTGCGTAGAACAGCGCCATCAGCTCCTGCGTTTCGCGGTCTGGAACCGACCACATGCTCATCATCACTGCGCTCGCGCCGGCCTCCTGCAATCCACGCCGTAATCCGAACACGCCTTCGCCGTTGCTCTGTTGGCCCAGGCCTGTTTCGCATGCGCTCAGCACCACAAGTTCCGTGCCCTCAAGATCGAGCTGACTCGCTTGGTAGGCGGTCAGCACCCCGTCGTCAAGACCCGCAATCGGCGCCGCGCCCGCACGAACTCTGTCTGCACCCGCAAAGAACAAGCCTGAACGCAGCATCGGGTCCATGATCGATGTACGCGGAGCGCTGGCGGTCTTCGACTTCGGCGCCAGATCCTGGTCTGAAAGAAAGAACCCATGGGTCGCGATGTGCACAACGCGCGGACTCCGCTGCCGCTCCACCGCCTCCTGCAAAGCGTGCTCGCCGGTGTACTGGCTAATCTGCCACCCCGAGTTCTTGAGCAGCCTAACAATTTCGTTCACTTCCACTTGTGTGCCGGGCAGCGGATTGAGAGACCCGCCACTCAGCGCACCCTCGCGCTGCCCCTGTAAAACCACAGCATTTAAGGCACCCCCAACTTGAGCAGGATGAGCGATTCCTCCACTCAGTTCCGTCAATGCGGTACGTTGCTCAGCTTCTGTCAAGTCAAATTTTGGATTACCGACGAGCAAAGCGCTCTTCAATTGCGCCGCGTGTTGTGGTCGCAACAGATCCTTCGTGCTGTTCACGATCCGCAACTGGTATTTTTCAAGAAGCAACTTGCCGGTTCTATCCGCGAGCAGCCCTATCGGAATCTGATTGAGCACACCGTCCGGCGAGACGTACACGCGCTTCACTCCTGCAAGAGCCGGTTCCAGTGGTTTCCAAAACGCGTCATAGGCTGCGCTCGTGTCGCCGCCTTCTGCGCCCGTCGCTTGTGCTTCTCCCGGCGCCGCCTCCGCGGTCAACCCGCGCGTCTGCCCTACATGCGCACGATAGCCGGCGAGCGGAGCCGATTCCAATTTCTGCGCTTCACCGAGAACCACGAAGTCCGGAGTTTTTGATACGGGCGTCACGACAAGCGCAATGTAGTACACGGTACTCGTAAAGCTTTTTCCATTGTGAAATTGGAATCGCGCAATCTCAACGGCTGCTTCGCCTGGCTTCAACGTCTTCTGTACGTCCCGCCAGGTCACAACAGAAAGTGTCTTTTCGTCGGCCAAGGCTGAAGACCGCTTCACGATCTCCTGCTCGAGCAGGTTCGCTTGCTGCCCAAGTTGCGCGATTTGCTTGCGCCGGTCTGCCGGGTCGCCCTGCGTAGACGCGACCAGTCCCGCCAGTTCCGTCTTCATGGCCGTCAGCTTTTCGAGCATTGCCAGCGTTTGCTGGTCACCGCTCGCAAGAATTTTTGCCCGCAATGCCGCAGCGCTGGCCGCGACGAAGCCCTTCTCCTCCAGCAAAGCGTCATACACCTTGCCCGCCAGCGCAGGATCGCGATCGTGATATTTGAGCGCAAAACTGAAGAAGAGCGGAAATGCGCCCGGAACCGTGCCGAGAAACGTCAGCCTGTCTTTCTCACTCATGTAAGTAGCATCGGTTTTGAATTGATCCATGAGATTTCCAATGCGCTTGTCGAAATAGGGTCCCGCCTGATCAGGTTTGTCCCAGTCGTAGTAAAAGACAGCCAAGTTCATCTGCGCCTCTCCAGTCGACGGGTGTTCGGGACCGAATGAGGTCTCGTAAGTGGTCAATGCCCGGCGGAACAGAGGCTCCGCCTGCGCAAACTTGCCTTCGTGTTCATAAACAGATGCAAGCCCGATCAGGTTCCCCGCCACCTGCGGATGATCCGGACCGAGAGACTTTTCGAGGATCGCGGACGACTGTTGGTAGAGCGATTCCGCATCCGCAAGTTTGCCTTCGTCCTCATACACCGAGGCCAAAGTGGTCAAATTACGCGCCACCACGTGATGGGTGGGGCCGAGCGCTTTGATGTCAATCGCCAGTGCTCCACGCAGCATGCGTTCCGCATCGGCAAGTCTTGCCTCGTCGATATACATCGACGCCATATTGGTCAGCATCGCCGCGATGCGTGGGTTCTCCTGGCCCAGAGCCTTCAAGTTGATGGTCATTGCGCGCCGGTAGAGAAGCTCCGCATCCGCATATTTGCCCTCCACCGCGTAGAGCCCGCCCAGTTGTCCCAGGCTTTGCGCCACGTCCGGGTGATTTTCCCCCAGAACTTTCTCGCGAATCGCAATCGCGCGCCGGATCAGCGGCTCGGCTTCGGCATACCGTCCTTCCTCGCGATACAGACCCGCTTGTCCATCGAGAATCCAGGCTACGGTGGAGTTGTCGGGTCCCAGCGCCTTCTCCGCAATCGCTCTCGCTCCAACAAAAGCATGCTCAGAATAGGTGAATTTCGCCTCATCCGAATACAACACCGCAAGGTTGCCCATGTCCGCTGCAACTGTTGGATGATCTTTCCCAAGGACCTTCATGTGGATGGTCAGCGCTTTGATATCAAGCGGCTCCGCTTCGCTGTACTTGCCTTCCTCTTCATAAAGGGTGGCGAGATTGCTGTCGTCGAGTGCAACGCTCGCGTCTTCGGGGCCCTTCGCCTTCTCGTCAATCGCAATCGCGCGAAGATAGAGTGGTTCGGCCGCTGCGTACTTTCCTTCCGCTGCGTAAACCACCGCCAGATTGGTCACATTCACTGCCAGTTCCGGATCATTTGGGCCAGGCAGTTTCTCGTGGATCGAGAGCGCCTGTTGGAACAGCTTTTCAGCGTCGGCATATCGGCCTTCGACCCGGTAGAGGTCCGCGAGGTTATTCAAATTTGACGCCGTTTCATTGCTTTGCAGTCCATAGAGCTTTTCGTTAATGCTCTCTGCCTGGCGGAGCGCCGCTTCCGCGTCGGGAAACTTCTCCAGGTTCTCAAGCACTAGTCCCAATTCGTTCAGCGATAGCGCGACATGGCGATCATCCTGCCCATAGGTAGCCTGCGCAGCCTGCACCACTTCCTGCGCCAGGGGAAGCGCTTCAGAAAATTTTCCATGCTCTCGAAGCTGCAGGACTTGTTCGCTTAACTGATACCAGCGAGCCTGTTGCGCGACTGCGGGTGCAATTGAAAATGAAGTGAGGGCCAGCACGACCACGAGGTAGCCTGCCATCGACTGTGCAGACGCATTCGCGCCTGCCATGGTTACGGCCCACCGCACGTTGGATCTGCGAACAAGAGCGTCCGTTCGTCTCGACTGCTGTTCCGTCATTGACCCCTCGGTAGATGGATTGATCGGCTCACGAATCGATTGCCCGCCATTCGTGCCAGGGCACGCATTCCTTCGTTGCTGCGAACGCGAAAGAAATTCGGTCACAGCAGAAAACCAGGGCAAGCCGCTCAGGAACCTTCACCATGATTCCCGGTTACGAGCCAATATATACGCTGTCGCGCCTGATCGCGCCTTTCGCCTCATGCATCTCGATCCCATACCGTGTGGGATTTGCAGCGAAATCTCAACCTCGCTTCACAATTGGCGTCAAATCCCTCGTGGTTCCCCATCGAAAGTACATTGTTGTTGCATTGTGCCGTGGCACGCTATACCCTGACGAGACCCTGCTCGGAGGGCCTATGAAGCGGTACTTCGGCATCCTTTTCCTTCTCCTTTTTGCTTTCTCCGGAGACCGCCTGTCCGGGCAGACCAGGCGTGCCCTTCTCATCGGTATCAACACCTACCAGCCTGCCGGTACCCAAGCGCAGCACCCTGCCGGCTGCATCTATGGCCGCTGCGAGTTGGCTGCGCTGGATAATCTTGAAGGCTCCGTTAACGATGCGCAAGCCATGGCCGACCTCCTGACCAGTCCAAAGTTTGGCTTTCCAACCGAAAATGTGGCTCTGCTGACCAATCCCGGTCCGCCTCGCCCGCGTCCGGGAGTGATGATCCTGCCGCCGGACCAGACCACGCGCGATGGAATCCTGGCCGCCATGCAGAAATATCTCGTAGACCTGCCCCAGCGCGGCGATACCGTCGTCTTCTACGACGCCAGCCACGGTTCGCTGCGCATCAACTCCAAGGGAACAAAGCTTGAAGTTCTCGTCAACGGGGAGCCGCAGCATGCAGACAGCACTCTGGTGCCATCCGACGCGTACAAAGGCGGCTTCGACGTCCGCGACCGCGAGATGACGCGCATCTTCAATGCCGCCCTGGACAAGGGCGTTCATCTCACCGTCATCTTTGATAGCTGTCACAGCGGTGGCGCCACCCGCGGCATCGGACCAAAATATCGCGAGCGCACCCTGGCCTTCGATCCGCGCGACGTCGCCGAGCCCCCCGACACGCTTCCCAATGGAGATCCCCGGCCCGCGCCCACCGAGCGCGCGGACAATCCTGCGCTCGTTTTCTCCGCCGCGCAACAGGACCAGACGGCCAAGGAATCTCCTCCGCCCGACACCGTAACCGAGCCTCACGGCGCTTTCACCGCTGCCCTGGTTGAGGCATTGCAGGTGCTTCCCGCCAATGCGCCTGCCTCGGTTGTCTATCAACGCGTGAAAGCGGTGCTCGAAGGAAATGGTGTCTCCGACCAGGAGCCGGATCTTGATGCGTCAGCGAAGCGCCGCCAGGAGCCGCTCTTTGGGGGCCAATCCGCAAGCAGCGGCAAGGTGCTCACGGCGGCTCTCAAGACCGATGACGACGGACAGGTGTGGCTCGACATTGGCCAGGTCTCGGGCGTCGGCGTCGGCAGCGAGTTCACCACCATGGGCGATACCGACAAGCCGAACGCAGTGAAGATTCGCATCGCTGGACTCGAAGGCATCGCGCGCTCCACCGCGCAAGTCATCAGCCCCGCCAACGCGAAAATCGCTCCAGGCACAATCTTCGAGCTCACCAAGCTGGTTCCGGCGGAGTCCGCCCCGCTTCTCTTCTGGCTTTGGCCTTCCAGCCTCTCAGAGGACGACATCCTCGCTGCCGCCGCACAGGTCAGATCCGCGGGCGTGGCGTCCGTTTCTGACCCGGCAGAAGAAACATGGACCGATCTCCTCAGTTGGAATGGAACCAATTGGACACTGCAAAAGGGCAAGCCGGCCGATCCAGCCTCAGCTTCGGGGTCCGCTGCCAAGCTCAATCTCGACACAAAGCCTACCGCGCCTATCAGCCTCGGGGCCAGGCTCACTGCGGATTCTTTGAAGCAGCATCTTGGTCCCGGAGCGAAGCTCTGGGTCAACCTGCCTGCGCCTCGTGAATTGGCGGATAAACTGGCCGTTCACGATTCAGGCAGCGCCGTGCAGGCTGCCCCGAATCTGGCTGGCGCCAATTACATTCTCACCGGCGTGCTCACCGCCGACGGCCCTGCCTACGCATGGTTCAGCAAGAGCGATTTCGCTGCTGGCCCGCGGCTAAACCCCGTCAAGGATCATAGCCCCGGTTGCTCGGCAACCTCGCAATACCCCGTCCGCACCGATTGGACCGCGCTTGCCAATCTGGCCGAGTCCGACGCGGTGAGCAAGAAACTCAACGAATACGCACTGCGATTAGCGAAGGTGCATGGCTGGTTCAACCTCTCAGACAGCGCCACCGGTGAATCGGCAGCCAGTTATTACAAGCTCATCATGGTCAACGCCACAGGCGAGACCCCACTTTCGCCTGACAAGCCCGTGCTGCAAGGCGACCGCATGAAGATTGCTCTGCAGTCCGATGATCGAGTCACTGACCCCCGATGGGTCTACGTGCTGGACATCGATTGCCACGGAACTGGAACGCTCCTTTATCCGATCGACTATGCAGAAAATCAATTTCCAAATGCCGGCGCGAATGAGCACCAGTTTGTTCTTCCGCATTCGCTTACGCTGCGCGTCGGCCCCCCATACGGCATTGACACGCTGATCCTGCTCAGCACGGCACAGCCTCTGCCCGATCCTTCCGCCCTCAACTTTGAGGGGGTCACCACGCGCGGATCGCGCGGAGTCGAAACCCCATTGCAGAAACTGCTCTCGGGCGCCAGCAGCGGCACACGCGGTTTTCCCGAACCGGTTCCAACCAACTGGGGCATCGAGATGACAAGAGTAAGGAGCGTTCCGAACAATCCACCGAAATGAGAGCTGGGGCTGCCCCCACAGCCCTTCGGCGCTTTCAACAAGATCGAATCTTGCAAGGAGAAAGACACATGCCAGTTTCCCGCCGTCGCTTCGTTACAGATGCATCCGCCCTCAGCCTGTTTGCAGCTCTTTTGCCTGAGCTCGCCGCCGCACAGACTGCCGCTCCTCAGGTCGCTCCCGATGACACGCCCCACGACTCCTATGATTTTTGGAATGGGTTCTTCGATTCGGTGAACCCATACAGTCAGAACTATGGTCAGAAATCCGCTACCCGTGGCCCGAAGGACCAGCTCCCCGATCCCGGCGCTGAAACGCAGTATCTGCACTACAAGAGCGACGAGAAGAAATTGCGCTACGCGACCGACATCGGCAAGGACGAATTGCTCGACCACGACGGCGACGTTGCCATTAGCATTGCCCTCTCGCAATTCCGCCCTGGAAATGGCGAAACGAACCTGCGCGCATCGCAGCTTCGCGTGGATACCACCCAAATTCACCCCTACCTGAATATCATCGCCCCGCTCGCGTGGACGGCAATTGCCTCCGTCGAACCCGACAAGGCCGGCAAGGTATCACTCGAACAGCTTGGATTCAAGACCCCGCAGGCAACCCAGGGGACAAGCAAAATTCTGTTGACCCAGGGAACTGGCAAGCTTGCAGTCAACGTTTCGCGAGCTGCGAGCACGTCGATATTTGTAAAGGCGCTCAACGTCATCATCTCGGGAGCGAAGATCGCTGCTCCTCTCGTCACGCTTCCGGCAATCAGCGTGCCCGCTCTCAGCGCGTTCACCGAGGTCTTAAGCTACTGGGAAGATCGCACCCGGTTCGTGATGGCCGGCAACCTCACCTCTGCGGTCGCCACTCAGCAGGCCATGAGTGACCCCGACCGCGAAGACCACTACATCGGTCTTCTTTCTGGCGACTACTTGATGCTCCCTCAAAAGCACACCGACGATCTCGCTAAGGAACTACCCAACCTTGACCTCGTGCAGGGCTATCTCGTGCGCAAAGACGCCGACCCGAATCTGCCCATACCGCAGCGCGCGCAAAATGCGGTCCCTGGCATCACCTATGCTTCAATGCGCGTCAGCGTGGTACCACTTGACCCCTCATCCTCGGGCAAACCTGCAGGTGCCAGTGGGAGCGGCGGCGCGGAGTCGTCCTCCCCGTCCGGCGGCAAGAAGGGCGGCAAAAAGAGCGGCAGCTCGAACAGCGGAGAAAAGAAGCCATAAGCCTCGGAGGCACAGACTAATCGCGCGCTTCTGGTCAACCCATCTGTCACGCACCGGCCCGCAAAACCCTGGTGCGAGGAGTTTCGCATTCGCACCCGTTTTGCGGCCCCAAAGGTGCCGCTCAATGTTTGGCCGCATCTGGAATTTTCGATGAATGGCGTCAATTCATGGTGTTCACATCGATCGCAGAAACTGAGCCTCTTGGACCATGCAAATCGATGAACGAAGAGTCACGCTTTACACATTTCCGTTCATCCTGGTGCAAATGATGCTATTCGCGCAATTTCCGGCGCAAATCTCAAGTCAGCTTGCGCATCACCTCATCCAGGGCGGTTTCCCAGGGGCCGAGGCTGAAGCCAAAACACGCTCGGAGCTTCTCCGTTGAAAGGATCGAGTTACGCGGACGCTTGGCGAGGGCCGCGTACTCGCTGGATGGGATTGGAATGACTTCGGGGACTTTCCCATTCAACTGGTTTTGTGCGCGCGCGAAGATGGCCCTTGCAAATCCGCACCACGATACGGAACCAGAGCAGCTCATATGGTAAAGCCCGGCCCAATTGGCAGCAGAGCCGAACCGGCCAGCCATCACACCGCTGACGATGGTTCGTGTCGCGGTGGCCAACTCGATTGAGGATGTTGGCGCGCCAAACTGGTCATCCACGATTTTCAGTTGGTCCCTTTCCCTGCCGAGCCGGAGCATGGTCAGAAGAAAATTGTTTCCATGCGGGCCGTATACCCAGCTAGTTCGAAAGATAAGATAGCGTCCGCCCACTTTGCGAATTGCCTCTTCGCCGGCAAGTTTGCTGGCACCATAAAGATTCAAAGGGCTCGGCGAATCCGTCTCCTCCCAGCCTCCTGCCTTTGAACCATCAAAGACATAGTCAGTGGAGTAGTGCACCAGGAGGGACCCAGCACGAAGCGCCTCTTCTGCGAGTATGCGCGGAGCCAAAGCGTTGACCGCCATCGCCAGCTCAGGCTCCGATTCGGCCCTATCGACGGCTGTGTATGCCGCCGCATTGAGGATGATATTGGGCGCGGTACTGCGAACTAAATCTCTTACCTGATCTTCTGCAGCCAGATCAACAGTGCGGTGGTCGCGAGCAATGATTTCGCCGGCATCGGCGAAGCTGTGTTTCAACTCCTGTCCGACCTGTCCAGCGGCTCCGACAACGAGGATGCGTGGACGGTCGCTCACCCAAAGACCTCTGCTTCGCGTAGAGCCGCGCCTTTCAGATCCTTTTCAGAGAGGATTGCGCACTCAGGATCAATGGGCCAAGCAATCGCCAGGTCGGGATCATTCCATACGATCGTTCGTTCGCCCGCCGGAGAGTAGTAGTCTGTCACTTTGTAGGCAAGGCCAACGACATCGGTGAGCGCAAGAAAGGCGTGTCCGAAGCCTTCCGGAATCCAAATGGCTTCGCCGCTCTCTGCATTGAGTTCTACTGCAACATGTTTTGCAAACATAGGGGAAGAGCGACGCAAATCCACAACTACATCGAGCACGGCGCCCTGCGCGACCCGCACCAGTTTTCCTTGAGTTTGGGTGACCTGAAAGTGGATGCCGCGAACAACATTTCTTTTGGACACAGAGAAGTTATCCTGCACCCAGGTTGATGGAAGTCCTGCCTCTGCCATACGGCTTTGATTCCAGGTTTCCCAGAACGCGCCGCGTTCATCGCGGTAGATGGTTGGCGAAAACACAAGCACGCCCGGCAAAGAGGTCTGCGTAATCTTCAAGGCTCGGCATCTCCCGGCATGAATTTCGGCTCATTGCGTAATGCAAGAAGGTACTGCCCGTATCCGCTCTTCCGCACCGGATTGGCCAACTCTTCGAGCTGATCCACAGTGATGTAACCGAGACGATATGCGATCTCCTCCAGGCAGGCTATCTTCAAGCCTTGACGCCGTTCGATCGTCTGCACAAATTGTCCGGCATCAAGTAGCGAGTCGTGCGTGCCTGTATCGAGCCACGCCGTACCGCGACTCATCACCTGCACCTTGAGTTTGCCCGCATCGAGATAGAGTCTGTTCAGGTCTGTGATCTCCAGTTCGCCGCGTGCTGATGGCTTGAGCGACGCCGCAAGATTCACTACTTCATGATCGTAGAAGTAGAGGCCAGTCACGGCATAATGCGATCGGGGCGAACTGGGCTTTTCTTCGATGCCGACCGCGCGCCCCGATGCATCAAACTCCACCACCCCGTACCGCTCAGGGTCCTGCACAGGATAGGCAAACACAACCGCACCGCTCTTCAACGCCGCCGCCTGTTGTACATACTTTGAAAGTGCCTGCCCGTAATAGATGTTATCGCCCAGGATCAGCGCACTCGTATCTCCAGCGATGAAGTCGCGCCCGATGAGAAACGCCTGCGCCAGCCCGTCGGGGCTCGGCTGAGCGGTATAACTCAGGTTGATGCCCCACCGCTTTCCGTCTCCAAGCAGCTCGGCAAAGCGCCCTATATCCTGGGGAGTGGAGATAATGAGGATATCGCGCAGCCCGGCTAGCATCAGGGTGCTGAGCGGATAGTAGATCATCGGCTTGTCATACACCGGCAGCAACTGCTTTGAGATAACATGCGTCACCGGGTAGAGCCGCGTTCCGGATCCGCCCGCAAGAATGATCCCCTTCATTGTGGAGTCCTTTGCTCGTAATTCTGCCGGATCCAGTCTCTGTAAGCTCCCGTGCGGACACTCTCGACCCAGGAACCGTGCTCAAGATACCACGCAACTGTTTTGCGCAGCCCGCTTTCAAACGACACTGACGGTCGCCATCCAAGTTCGCCGCATATCTTCGATGAGTCGATGGCATAGCGGAGGTCGTGCCCGGGGCGGTCCGCGACAAAGGTGATCAATTTGCGGCGCGATCCAAGCGAAGGATCTGTACGCATTTCATCAACCAGGTCGCAGATCGTCCGCACAACATCCAGATTCTTCCGTTCGCTGTTGCCGCCAACATTGTAGGTCTCCCCGGTGCGGCCGCGATCGAGTGCTGCGCGGATCGCCGAGCAGTGGTCTTCAACATAGAGCCAGTCCCGCACATTTCTCCCGTCACCGTAGACGGGTAGCGGCTTGCCTTCGAGCGCATTGAGAATCATTAACGGGATCAGCTTTTCAGGAAACTGAAATGGCCCATAGTTGTTCGAGCAATTGGTGGTGATGACCGGCAATCCATACGTGTGATAGTAGGACCGGACCAGATGATCGGAAGACGCCTTCGATGCGGCGTAAGGGCTGTTGGGTGCGTAGGCGGTGGTTTCGGAGAACGCAGGCTCGTCCGGGCCCAGCGATCCGTAAACCTCGTCAGTCGAGACATGCAGGAAACGGAATGCTCGCTTGTTCTCCTCATCAAGCCCCGACAAATAGAGCCTTGTTTGCTCAAGCAATGTGAATGTGCCATGGACGTTGGTGCGGATGAATGCTTCCGGCCCTGTAATGGAGCGGTCCACATGGCTTTCCGCCGCGAAATGCACGATGGCCCGTGGTCGGTGCTCGCGCAGCAGAGCGGCGATCAGCTCTGCATTACAAATCTCTCCGCAAATCAGGCGGTACCGGGTATTACCCTCCACCGCGGCGAGGTTCGCCGGGTTCCCGGCGTAAGTGAGCAGATCGAGATTGACGATTGCGCTACCTTCGGTTTCCATCCACTTCAAAATGAAGTTGGAGCCGATGAATCCCGCCCCGCCGGTCACGAGAATGGTGTCTCCGGTCCTCGTCATCTTTCTGCACATCCTTGAAGCTGGAGAATCGAAGGCGACAAAAAAACCTCCCAAGGCGCCCGCCAGGCCGTTACACGCCAATGACACATCGATCAAGTGCAGCTATGTCTAATTGTGATTCGCAAGCTCCGATCTCACAAACGAGTCTAGCGTGTATCAAAAGAGGGACAAAGGCAAAACGCGTTCCATGCATCAATATTAGACGACTGCCAAGCCGCTCCGCACCTCACTCGCCTCAGACCGACTTCCGCTGGCATGAGGCGACGTTTCGCCATCGTTTAAGAGTTCGGTCGTGCCGGTTAGAATCGTGCAGCCGAAAGCGGGTCGGATGAGATCTTATTGTTGGCAAAGTTTTCAGCCCGGTAGGAATGTTACTCGCTTGCTGAATTCGGGTTCGGCCAAATCGAAAGAAGCTTGTGAAAGTACTTGAATGCCAGTCGTCCGCCGCGAAAAGGATAATAAAGAAAGAATAACTTTTCAGGCAATGGGAGCAACTTCAGTTCCACATCGGTGGGAGCGTTGAACATCGCAGCAAAGTGCCGCACCTTCTTCCATGCCCCGCTTGCGAGCCGGGCGTTGAACGCCGTGGCGTCAAGAGAGCCTGGTTCGACTGGTGGAAGGCAATTCCATCGCGAAATCACTTCAGGATCCAACCGAACGATCGCCTCTGTTTCGCGAGCACGGTTCAATATCGCTTCGGGGACCGGAGCCGCTAGAAACTCGTGCGCCAGCTGCAATCCCAGCAGTAGAGGTGTAACGCATTCTGTCTCATTTGCGAGCTCTAAAATCGCATCCCAATCTGGAGAAGCGTGAGCGACCCGGGCAACGTCTCCCAACCACTGCAGCCGGGACCATACGTGCTTTGTGCCGTGGACGCACAGGAACAGCATCAGGCACTCCGGTGATAGGTATGGCACATTTTGTCGCCCGATCTGGATCTCCCGTTTCGTGCGCCAAAGTACCTCCGAATCAAAGAAAAACGGAAAATCCAACGGGGCCGTTTCCCACTGAAGGTCCACAGGTACAGCGCTTTCGTGGTGTAAAAGCAGCTCCGCGCGATGACTCATTAACCTGCGCAAAGACAGGCGGGCATGATGCGCGGGGAGCCTGTAGCCTTGTCGAGTAAATACTTGCAAGGTCTTCGAAACATCCTGCTTGCGAACCAGAAGATCCAGATCTGAACAGGGGCGAAACGCCGGATCGGGATAGAGCGATGCTGCTAAAGTGGGGCCCTTTAATGGCAGAACAGTAACTCCTTCCTCTTCGAAAATCTTTAGCAACGCGAGCATCTTCGCCGTGAAGATCAAGTTGCGTTTTACAGAATTGTGGTAGCAGTCGCGGAGATGTGTTTTCGTGCTTTCAGGGACCAGTTCAGGGCAGAGACGATTCAGATAGTCATAAAGGATCGGTGCCAGGCCATGAAATTCTGCCGCCTCGGCCAATCCCTCCCAGTTCAATCCATTTCTTACGAGCTCGACTACCTGATCTTCGTTTCCGGCGACTGCACTGGCGCACTGAAGCAGCAATTCCAGCTCTGGCCGTCGTGAATTGGCGCGCGGGCGCGAAGCCCAAATCGAATCCGCCCCTAAGCGCTGAGCCTGATCACGTCTTTGCATGAGACGCCCACCCTTCGGCGTAGACGCCACCTTTTGCCATCAATTGTGCATGGCTTCCGGATTCCACCACTCGTCCCTCGGACATGACATGAATGACATCGGCAAACATGGCGGTCGTGAAGCGATGCGTGATCAAAATTGTCGTTCGGTTCGCAGCCATTTTGTGCAATCGCTCGCCCCACTTGAGTTCAGCCCACGGATCCATGGCGCTAGTGGGCTCGTCAAGAATCAATATCTGCGAACGTCGAATGCCGGCGCGGACCAGTCCCAAGCGATGCCATTCCCCTACGCTCAGCTCCGTTCCATCCAGAAAATCACGGCCAAGTTGCGTGTTGAATGAGTTGGGTAAGCGGGAAATGATTTCATCCAGCCCGGCGTCTTCGGCACCTCTTTCCATGGCACTCGAGAATTCAGAGTCCGTCAACCGGAGATCGCCAAACCTGATATTTGCGGCAACTGTGTCGTTATAGTGCACTGGCTGCTGAAAGAACACCGACATTGAGCGGCGCAGCTCTTCGATGGCGATTTCACGAAGAGGTATGTCATCGATGAAAATTGCGCCACTATCAGGGTCGTAAAAGCGGCATAGAAGCTTGGTCAAAGTGCTTTTCCCTGCCCCGTTGGGCCCTACTAACGCGACCATCTGAGCAGGCTTGACCTCAAGGTCAAGGTCACACAATACCTGTCGACTGCTTCCCGGATAACGAAAATTCACGCTCTGGAATTTGATGCCTGATCGAAGGGGGGATGGCAGCGGGCGCGTTGCCGGCAGCGAAACGAGCTGCGGCTTCAGATCAAGGAACTCGAATAGGTTGCCAAGAAACAGGCTGTTCTCATAGAGCTTACCAAGATTATCGAGCAATGTTCTTGAAAGTCCAAAGCCTTGATTGATCGCCTGAAAGAGAAGGGCAAGGTCACCCAACGAGATCACGCCGTCAACTGCTCGCCGAACCATCCAAACCATGGCGCCGCCGAGAATGAGCAAGGCCACTGCGCCCGCCCACAATTCGGATAGGCTCTCTTGTCTTGTCAGGCTAAGCCGCTCCGCACGCAATCCCTGTCGAACCTTCTGATATGCCTGCAGGAAATGATCGCCCAAGTCAAACAGCCGCATCTCGGCTGCGCTCCTGCCCTCTGTGAGGAGCGTGTCGTAATACCAAGAACGCCGTCGATCGATGGTTGTGCGCTGATTCCAGCTGTGCCTCCGATGCGCCATCTTCACAACCACATAAAGAATTGGAGCCGTGCTGAAAAGCATCGCAAGCGGTGGCAGCGGACCGAACGGAATCAGGATGATCAGTATGGCTACGACTGTGATGCCTCCCTGAAGCAGCGAACCAAGGCCTTCAAGGAGTTCAATTGGGCGCTGAGTCGCTTCCATTCGCGCCCGATGCAGATGGTCGTAGAAGTCGGATGAATCGTAGAACGCCATGTCGACTTCAAGCGATTTCTTCTGAATGAGGCCTGCCAGATGATCGCGAACTGCTTCCGCCTGAGCCGTTCGCACCCAGGCACTGAGCCCGTGCAAAAGCTGCGTCGCCAGCACGACCGCGCCAAACCACAACCCAAGCACAATCACAGGGCGCAGAACGCTCCACTGGCCACCCGAGCGGATCGCGAACACAAGTGAATTCACAATCGCACGGGTCAGGTAAACAGTGGCTACCGGCAAGAGGCCCTGTGCAACCAGTAAGAGGCCCCAGAGAAAAGAGAGATGACCAGAGGCTTGGCGCACCAGCGCAAATGTGCGTGGAAGATACCCTAGCTCTTCACCCAACTTGTTCAGCCGGACGCGCGCATACTCAAAAGTATCTGGCACGCGCCTAGTTTACTGCATGGGTTGCACGGCTTGTCTTGTTTTCGCATTCAACGTGGATGGCAGATTCTCTTGCTTGATCCTGCTCTCAAGAATCGCCGCAGCAAGGCCGATTCGCCCTGCGCGCCCAATCCGATGCAGCCTGGATTCGCCTCGTTGGATGCAAGGTCGCGAGGCTCAAACGCATGTGTGTGCTTCGCTGCATGCGGAGCCGGGAATCAGTTCCTCGCGCCCTGAAAATGGGTCACTGGATCCCGACAATTTGAACCAGGACAGGGCGCGCAGGGGGGGCAGAATTTCGCTCCACATATGCAGCCGAGGGAATACCGGTCCTGGCCATGGATTTTTCACAGTCCTGCGCAGAAGGTCCGCGCATGTTGCCTTCCATGTAAGCCAGACCCGGGCAGCGCGTGCAATATGCGACGTGGGTGCAGTGGGAACATGTCGGCAAATCGCGCACATGCACAGACCGAAGGTCGGTAAGCGCCGCGGACTGCCACCAAATGTCGCGAAAGCTCTGCTTTCGCACGTTGCCGCAAGGCATCGGGAATTGCACACATGGAAACACGTCGCCGAACGGAGAAATGTAAGCCAGCGTGTGACCCGCGCTGCAACTGTACCCTTCAAGCACATCATCATCGACTGTTGAAATGGGAGCGCAAAACTCGCCTACGTCCCCAACGAACTCTTCGTCGTGAAACACGTCATGAAGAACGTCGCTTGAAATCCCCAGGCTCATGATCGAGCGATCACCATCGATTTTGGGAGTGATGGTCGGATCGATGACAAACGCGACGCCGAGTTCCTGAGCCAGTTTCTTCACGTATTTCGCGTCTGAAGAATTTTTCTTCATCAGCACGTTCGTGATGGAAACCTTGATTCCATGCGCCTTGAGGCGTCGAATGGCATCAATCGAACGGCGCAGAGACCCAGGCAATTTCGTGATTGCGTCATGGACCTCGTGAATATGCGAATAGATGCTGACCTGAACTTGCTCAATGCCCAGATTCTTGAGCCGCTCAGCTTCCTTGGGCCCAATCATTACGGCGTTGGTCTTCAGTTTCACGGTGAAACGCAGCGATCGGGCATACTCCAGGATTTCAAAACAATCCCGCCGCATCAGCGGTTCTCCGCCACTCACACTGAGAAAGAAAGTCCCGCACTCGGAGAGCTGCCGGATGACATCTTTAATCTCGGCGGTGCTCATCTCGCCTGCTCCCTCGTGATCGAGGTAGCAGTGTACGCAGCGTTCATTGCAACGCCAGGTGATGTCAAGATGTGCGCTTAAAGGAACGTTGCGAGCAGTCGCCTTCTGTGTCATCTCTGTGAGCAAACTCATAGAATCTCCTTCGGGGGAATCGGTTGATCGGAGACAAGGAGTATGCCGTGTTCCGCCAGCTCGTCTACGAATTCCTGGGCGTCCGTGGAAGCCTGCTCGACCGTGACGTCGAATTCCGCGCACACCTTCTCTTCAACGATGCGGGACAGTGGCGTAATACCATCGGCGGCTTCCCAAATGACGGAGCCTGTCGGGTTCAGCATAAAAATAGTGGAATCTGCCGCGGACATGATCACCGTTTCGTCGCCTAGACTGCGCGATGCGATGGCTGAATTCCTGGTCACGTATTGATCGGTCACAGGCATCTCTCACCCTATCAATTCCCAGACTCGCTGGTCCGGAAGAAACGAAAGCTGATAAACCGGCACGGCCGCCACAAACGCGCAAGCCGAGTCAAACACGTCACGCACCATTTCACTATCGTGCGCAAAGAAGAGAATGTTCCTCAGAAGCCGCGGAACCGCCTCTGTGGGTTTGACGTAATCAATCCGGTTCTCCGTTGCCTTCTTTAGCAGATACAACGCAGAGATCGGGGCCGAGATGTTCTTTCCAGGTTCGCCCAACTCGCCTGCGAAAGGAGTACCGTAGGCCACGTATTGGCCCCCAACTTTGCGAACATACGATGCCTCGTCCGTAAGCAAAGCCACATCAGGCGGCGCAAGCCGTGCCATCGTGGTCTTGCCCGCTTCTGAAACACCCGAAAACAGAAACGCCTTGCCGTTCCGTATCGCGCTGGAAGCGTGCAAAAGAAACCCTCCCTTTGGCGCAAGCAAAAGCGTATGAACAATGCGCAGCACCGAGTCAATGGAGTACGGATTCGCCGACTGCCGGATTTCGCCCTGGCGCTTTACGGGGTCCCATTTGGCCCTGAAATCGCCTCGCTCCAACCGCCATTCGCCATTCTCCAACCAGACCTCCGCGTCGTCGTCGGGGTTGAACGAGTCTGGAGAAACCAACTTGACGCAAAATGCAAATTCGGGTGTCACATTGGGCTTCACATATGCACCGTATCGGCCCATCAGAATGTTCACGAAATCGGAGTCTGTTGTCTGCAACGCAATGGGGATGCCGCCGATTTCAATAACCACTTCGTGACTTGAAATGCCCGCGGGGGACTGCATCAGTAGGGCCATTCTACAACAACTCCGTTCCCTGAAAGTCGTTCGAATTCGGTTTTTCGAGATTCGCCGTATCCCATTGGTTTCCCGCGGGTAGACAATCCCTCTGTCAAGGGGATCCCGCCAATCAAACCGTGGTGAACATCCGCCACTCGCCGTACCGGCTGCCGTGCCCAGCGGAGTTCCATCAGGCAAAGCGCCTATGGCCTTTGTGCGCAATATTCAGTTGCCAATGGGGAAATCGCGTCGGGGTTGAAAAAGGGGATCACTTTCCGGCTCGCGATGATGATGAATTCGCCCAGGACGCTTGCAGACTTCTGGGACCTCTCAGATGCCTGCTGACCCGCAGGGTGATCCTCTTGCACAAATTCGACCTTCGCAGAATCGACGAAACAACGCGATGCCGAATCGAATCTTCGGGGCGTATCGATCGTCCATCCCGAAGAATGCTCACTACTTGTCCAACGACCTCGGATGACCTCACCGGCGGGTCGTAGGGGCGCAGAGTGTCCCCTCGCGTAATCAGATGATCGCCCGCAAACCGCGCAATTCGATGTGTCGTAAACTTCCCGTCGCGGCAAAAAAGGATAATCTGGCCTAGCTGCAACTCGGCTGCATTACAGCGCCTCACCGTCACAACGTCGCCGGGCCACATGGCCGGCAGCATACTGCCCCCGGTTACCTTCAGGCGCACCTCACCGGCCCTACGAGCCACGTCAAACACCAACTCGCAACACGCTGCGCGACGTTTTGCTTCTGCATCCATGCGCTGCGTTCTCTATGAATTCTTCCGGTTATGGTGGCAGGATCCCTCGGTGCTCTGCACCTTGCCGCATGACAGAGCCATTGTTTCGAACACGCGCTCATGCCGCACTTCGGGTTTCTGATAGGGCTTCCTTCCAGTGCGCTTACCTTTTGCCGCTGAGGCGGTTTGGTTTGCTTGTTCGCTTCGGCTCATAGTGATTCGATGACCTCGTGATCCTTTGGGTTGTCTGCATTTCTGGTATTGTACATGGCCGTCAGGGTCAATTCCGCCGTGCCTCCGCTGCAGTTGCTGCTTCCCCTACACGCTTTCTAAACACTCGCAAAACAGCTTATTGCAACCCGCTTTGCGATGCCTGCACCGCGCTCGTGGCCGTCAGCGGAGAGAAGTAGATTTGCGAGGTGCCCGCCGGAGCCGGACTGGCCACCGTCGATGTGGTGTCGATAACGATGCCGCTCGCGCCACCGGTAGCCGCGAGCCCGTTGCCAAAGCTCGGAGTGCCCGTGACATTGTAGGAATACACACACGCACCACTGCAATTATTCGTTCCCCCGGTTAAATTGCCACTGGCGGTAACGCTGAAGAAAATCCAGTCGGTCCCGGAGTTGTCGACCTCGGTAATGGGCGAGCAGGTAGCGGCTGCACCGGTCAGGGCTTTTACCGTAGTTACGGTAGCGCCAAACGTTCCTGACATCGATATCTTGTAGAGAGTTGGATCCCCGCCGGCATTTCCGCAGGCGTACAGGTTTCCCGTCGTGCCCCCACCCGTGTAGTAGGTGTTGTCAAAATCTCCGTCGTAAACAGGGATGGTTGCGGAGCTGGTACCTACCTGAGCAACAGTTCCTAATGTACCCGTCGCAAAGGTCGCGATGTCGATCTGCGTTACTGCCGAACAGCGCGTTGTAGCGCAGGGGGCATTTTCATCCTCGCCACCGAAGAGGTAGAGTTTCTCAGTCGAAGAGTCCAGGATTGGGGCATCCACGAAACCCACTCCATGGCTCAGCCGGCTCGTCGTCTTGACCACGACCCCGGCGCTTGAAACCGACTCCACCAGTCCATCGCTATCCGCAACCCAGACCTTTTGTGATGTACCGGCGTCGAAGACCGGGCTGGTAAGCGCAAAACCGGTACTGACAGTCGCCGGCCAGCCGCCCGAGGTTGTCTCCGTCGGCGCGGTCGTGTTTGTGCTCGCGCCGTTGGTTCCGTAGGCGTGGAAGACAGTCGTAAACTGGTGCAAGACTCCGCTATCGTCGCCTACGTACAGAATATTGTGCAGGTAGTCGTAAAACGGCGATGATCCTGTATCGATATCGCCGTTGCCAAACTCCTTGCAGAAGACCTGGGGCGTCAGGTTTCTGGTGGCGGTGTTGACGTTTGTCGCCGCGCAGGTAACCGCAGTGAGACTCGCGTTGGCGGTTGGTGTCAGAACCACGACAAGGTAAGAGTGGCCACCGCTGGTCTCCATAAAGGCAACCTCGGTCCCGTCAATTGAGATGATCGGCGAAGTGGTCACCGTACCGTAGGTGGTAATAGTACTTCGCATGCTTACTGACCAGGCCGTCGTTGGGTTCGCGGTTGTGCAGCCACCTGAAGCGGCTTTGTATAGGTTGTTGTAGGCGACAATGTTCGGAACGGTCGTCGAGCTGGTTGCTGCTGTGGGATAGACCACATAGTCCGAACAGGAAGCGGTATCGCCGAGAAAGCCGAACTTCGCGGGATAGGCGAGGTCCGTGCCGCTCGTTCCCGTTCCCATTGACACGCTCCAGTCCTGATGCAGATCCATTCCCTCAGGCCGGACTGGGTGGCCGGTGATTCGGCCTATGCCGAGGCCACTCTCAACTTCGGCGGAATGGGCAGATACTTCAGGGTTGATGAAATTCTCTTCAGGCTTCGAGAAGGACTCGGCCTGGGGCCGCTGCGCCGGGAGCGAGCGACTACCCCTGAATTGGCGGCTGATGTAGCGGGGATCGTTGACCATGTTCAGCCACGTGTCATACGTACCCTTCCGGATCGCATCCTCTTCCGTGCCCGGATTGGAGAAGACAACGTGGTGAGTGCTCCAGTCGTCAATCACGCCCGGCATCTGCGGTTGAGGTGTCTGCCCCCATACGGGAACGCAGAAGGCGGCCAGCACGACCAAGGTCAAGGTGATCTTCGAGGAAGAGGGAGTTGTGCTAAGCATGGCTCGAATTCTCCGATCGCGGTTCGATGATTTACATCCGGGCTGAGTCTATCGCCCCAGCTTGGCCCCTGGAAAACGGCCTCTGACGGTTGCTGTGTGGGTCTGTCTTTTGCCTTGGTCCACGAGTCTCAAAGAAAAACGAGATTCAAAAGGGAATCTCCGCCTTAAGCGGTGGTTCATCCGGATTTTACCGTCTTCCGGGGCACTTGCAAGAGGAAATCTCTGTAAATCTCGGCACTTTCGTGCCGTCGACAACGCAAGCTGTGTTTCCAATTGCCTCGTGGGGCAGCGGGTAGGAAGCAATGTTCGAATCCACTCACAGGGGGAATGCAATCAGTGAATTTCAAATCCTGCTCAATCGGCAAGGTGATCGTACCAGAGAATGCTTCGGATGCACCATCAAAATGACATCCTCACGCATCAAGGGATGCACCATTTTAATCAAGAGATGCCTCAACTGGGTAAACATCGTTCTCAGCCCAGCCAGCCACGGAACGACATCCCTGGCTGATCGAAAATCCATCGCGAGCGCCCGCGCGAGCCGTTCCTCTTGCCGAAAGCGTGAAGGTCACGCCAATGAATTTCCAACCTCCGGCGTCGTGTTTCCGGTTCCCTTCTCCGATCGCGGAGTGGCTTTTCTCAGAAATTCTCGAAACCGTCTATTACTGCTTAGCGCTTTCAGCTGCGGATCAAAGCGAAACCCGAGGCTCCACTGAGAGCCTGTTGCGTACGATGTTTCCAGTGCTTGAACTGCCTCCTGTGGCTTGTTGAGCCCGATCAGGACAAGCGATGCAGCGTAAGCAGAGTTTGACTTTTTGTGAGAGCCCGCCCACCCCAGGCTGACCAGCGTTTCGAGCGCCCTTTCAGGTTTGCCTGAAACCGCATATGAATAACCCAGGACGCCTTGCAGGGTTTGGTCATGAGGGTAATTCCAGGCGAATCCCTGGAAACGTTCTAGATGCGGTGTCAATGACCCGGTTTGAGTCAATGCAAGTGCTTCGATTGCCGCATGCCTTGCACCATAGCTCCCGGTTATTGCTGACTCGGACAGGAGTCGAAGCGACTTCTCGTATTCACCCGCCAGATAGGGAATCCAGCAAAGCAGCGCGCTAAGCGACGTGACCAGCGTGTTCTGTTTCCACGCTTCAAATGCGTGCTCGGACGCCGCCAAAAGATTGCCCTCGGCAATGTCCAGCAGTGACCGGCCGGATAACGCGAATGAAGAGGCACGCCCAAGGCTCAAGACCTCATCAATCTGGGCGCCGGCCTTTCCCCACTTTCGTTTCCATGCCAGATCGAGCCAGGCTGAAGTGCACTTTCGGCCGATGGAATCAGGTTCAAGCAGCGACATCCGCTGCAAAGCCTCCTCTGCACTCGGATACGCCATTGAGCCGTCGGCTATGCCGTGCAGCGCGGCGAGAATCATCGTGTTGGCGAGACCAAGATAGGCTTCCGCGTTGCCTGTGTCCTCATCGAGGGCTTCGCGGTAAAGGCTGGAAATCGAGTGAATATTCTTCTCCGAACGGACCTCCCACATTTCGTTGGCGAGAGCTGTCAGTTCGAGCGAACTTCTCCTCCCGGCATTCGCTTCCTTCCCCGCTCTTCCGCCGCTTCCCCCGTTCTTCTCGGTAAAGCCTGAGAGCCAGGCATCGATCTCATTCGGATAGGCGAATGCGCCGCCTTTGAGCCCTCTGAAATGATGTACAGGAAGCCCCTGGTTGGCATGCCATCTTTGAACCGTTCGGGTGCTTCGTTGAAGATAGTCTGCAATGGATTTCCAGGAGTCCAGACGTGTCTTTTCCATTGTTCTTGCAGACCTTTCTCTAACCCGAAAATCAATTGCAGACCGTGAGGCGCTTCTGTCTCACAGAGCCCGGCAAAGTTGATAGCCAATTCGCCTACGTCCGAATTATAGGATTCTGAGACAGTTCAGGACCGTGTTAGTGAGCACCTGCACACTCTAGCAATGAGTTACTGTGGTCATACATCGTGGATTTAGTTAGCGAGCCGCCTACGCACATGAAAGCTGCGCGGAGAAGCACTCTTCAGCCTGGCCACCTCTGAGCCCGGTTGCGCTGACCGCCGTGTCCAAATCAGGTTGAAATATGCCCTCACCATGAAACCGGCCCATCTCGCGGCAAGGAAAAATGGTCGAAATCAACCCTCATCATGAGCAGCCGATATTTGAATCGCATCGGCTCCGTAAAAGAACCCAGGAACAACTGGCGGGACCGTCTCTCTTCGTTCCTGGGTTCGAATAACACTGCTTGTGCAGCTTCAATCCAATGCCGTTTCCGCCGAAATCAGGGGAAACCTTTCAGACTCGCGATCGTGAATTCTACATTGACACTCCAAGACGGGCCAAAACTTCTCGGAAATAATCGGAGAATGTTAAATGCATGAAAGGCTTGACTCAAACGGCGTCAGGCAATCGAAACCGCGCACTTGGCGGGCTCTTTGCAGCAAGACGACTTTTCGATCTCAATCTTTAGGCAACTGGAATGATCGCTCGGATGAGCGGATCATCATCAGGATTGCCTAATCGAGCCGGAGCCAAATTTTCAAGGCAGAGACCGCGTCGATCTGAATCCAGACAACCCTACTTAATTGGAGATCATCCTATCCAGAATTCCAATTGATTTCGGTACGATACCCAACGGATGGCCTTACGCAAAAGCCTGTACACGATTTCGATGGTGCACATATCAGTGTGATGTCGCATAATGACGCTTCACGAACTTGGGTGTGTGTGCTTACTCTTGTTTCAGTCGAAGCATTTCTTCGTCCTGCTTCTGTAAGCTTTTTTCTCTACTACTGCACCAATTTGTTGCCTCGCACGCATATTGGTAACCTTGGTTGGTTACTTGTGTGTTAACGCATCCCCAACCCCGCACTCTGTCAGTCGTGATTCTTTTTCCCAAACCAAGGGCTTAGCGTATACCCCATTTGCTAAGTCAGCATGGCGAAGCCATGCGCGGGAGGCGTCAATCCGATGAAAGGTACATCTTTACTACTTTCGACGGCAGCCGGGTTTCGCCGAGTGCACGTCTGAAGTCGCTGCTCTTTTCGTAGTCGACGGGGCTTGCGATCGTTCTCAGCTTTGACTTGAGAATTCAGATGCCGCAAGCGACGCGAAGGCAGAAGCACCGTTCGAATTCGAGGTCGCGATTGAGTTCATATTCTGCAGTTCATGAATCCGTGCACGAAGCATGTTTAAATCAGGGCCTGCATGCTCTGGCTTCAGAACGCAAGTGGTACGCAGTCTACACAGTTCCACAAAATGAGAAGTCGGCTGCAAAACATCTGGGCCTCAGAGATGTCGAGACCTTTCTCCCCACTTATGAGACCGTTCGAATATGGAAGAACCGCCAGCGCGTCAAAACGATTCTGCCGCTGTTCCCCACCTATCTTTTTGTGCGCATCAACCATTGGGAGCGCGTGAAGGTCCTCGAGTCTCCAGGAGTCCTGCATATCGTTGGCAATGGCAGGAACTATATTCCTGTGGCAGATACTGAAGTGGAATTCCTGCGATCCGGCCTCTTCGGCAGGAAGGTTGAGCCGTATACGGACCTCATTGTGGGCAAGAAAGTCCGCATCACAGCTGGCCTCATGCAGGGCGTCGAGGGCATTCTTGTCAGAAAGTGCAACAGCATGCGCTTCGTCCTGACTCTCAATTTGATCAACCAGCACGCTGCAGTAGAAGTCGATGCGGATGCCCTCCAATATCCTCCGGAACAGCTCGCGGCGACCTGTACCCTTGCCGAGCAACACCGGCGCGAGCCTCGCGGGGGCCACGCGGATCATCTTCGCCGTGCGGTCCTCCCACTCGCGGGCCAGGGAGAGCGCCCCGAGGATGGCCCCCACCAGGAACGCGGCGAGGCCGAGGGCGCTGACGCTGATGTACTCGAGAAAGCCAGTCTCGCGCGGCACGAGGTCCTTCTCCAGGAGCTGGACGCGCAAGCCAGGGAGACCGCGCGCTTGCCCGAAGGCGAGGACCGCCGAGGGGAGCGCGCGCTGCACGTCGGAGAGAAGATCGGTGTCGAGGTTGTCCACCTCCACCGGCAGCGCCACCGTCTCCCCGCGCGCCACCGCCGCGGCAAAGCCGCGGGGGATGGTGAGGATGCCCACCAGCTTGCCGGTGCGCAGCTGTTCCTCCGCGCGCTCCGGCGGGAGCGCCCGCAGCGAGAAGGCGTGCTTCACGCCGCGAAGCGCCTCCTCGAAGCGCTGGGAGGCCGGGCTGTGATCCTCGTCCACGAAGGCGAGCGGCAGCTCGCTGCCGGTGAGCCCGAAGAGGCTCACCGTGGCCAGAAACGACAGCGCGGCGACGACGGTGAGCACCACGAACGCTCGCTGCCGGCGAAGCTGGGCCAGCTCCAGCTCGACCGTCGATCTCCAGAGGCGCACGAAGCTCAAGGCGCGGCACCCTGCAGCGCTCGAAGACCTCCACCAGATCCGGGGAGCGGACGCGAAAGCCATCCAGGTGCCCAAGCGTGAGCGCTTGCTTGACAATCTCGTCGGTCGAGAGCTGCCCCCTCGCACGTAGGCTCGAAGACCGATTTCGCTGAGCTCGGTGCGCAGCACGCCGTCGGCCTTCCCCAGCGCGGCGTCCAAGGTGCGGGCGAGCGCGGCGTCGCAGTCGAGCTCCACGCAGCGACCGGCACGCGCGAGCAAGCCCGCGGGGGTGTCCTCCCACCAGCGCGCCCGCGCGCAGCATGGCGATCCGATCGCAGAGGGCCTCGGCCTCGTCCATGTAGTTGGTGGTGAGGAGCACCGTCTTGCCCTGGGTGCGCAAGAGCCGCAGGTGGGCCCAGATCTGATGGCGGGCTTCGATGTCCACCCCGAGCGTGGGCTCGTCGAGCACCAGGAGCGCCGGGTCGTGCAAGAGCGCGCGGGCGATGGCCAGCCGTCGCTTCATCCCGCCGGAGAGGCCGCCGACGGGCTCGCGGGCGCGATCGGCGAGGCCGACCACCTCCAGCACCTGCTGGATGCGCGCCTGCGCGTTGGGCACGTCGTACAGGGAAGCGGCGAAGCGCAGGTTCTGCCAGGCGCTCACCTCTTCATAGAGCGCGGTCTCCTGTGGCACGAGACCCCGCGCGCCGCCGCACCGCGCGAGACCGGCGAGCGACGTCTTCACCGCAACACCAGGACGCTCCCCGAGGTCGGAGCTGGCCAAGCCGCACACCGCATCAATGAGGTGGTACTTCCCGCGCCATTCGGCCCGACCACGCCCAGCACCTGGCCCTCGGGCAGGGTCAGACGAGAGTCGGTCGAGCGCGGTCGCCTTTCCGAACCGGCACACCAGGGCTTGAATGACGACCGCGGCGACGGAATCTGACCTCGGGCACCGCGGCACCCTACACGATCGCGCGCCCCCTTGACGAGGCGAGGCACTTCGCATAGAAAACAATCGTTCGTTTTTAATAATCATGCCCAAGCTCTCTCCCGCCCACGCCGATCAACGGCGATCCCACCTCGAGAAGGCCGCTCTGCGGTGCTTCCTGAAGCTCGGCTACCACGGCAGCAGCGTGCGGGACATCGCCGCCGCGGCCCGCCTGTCCCTGGGAGCTGTCTACACCTACTTCCCGGACAAGCTCTCCCTCTTCGCCGCGGTCCTGGAGCGGCTGGAGGGCGACTTCCTCCTCGGAGAGTTCTCGCCTGCGAGACTACCTCGCCGCCTCGAGATTCCCCGACGATCTGCCGGCCCTGGCCGAGGCGCTGGCCGCGGACACCGTCACCTACCGGGACTACTTCAAGATGATCTACCTGGACGTGGTCGAGTTCGACGGCGAGCACATCCAGCAGGTCTTCTCCCACATGGAGCCCAAGTTCCGACAGGTCCTCGGCGAGCGCTTTCGCGCGGTGGGCAAGCTGGGCAAGCGAAAGCGCACCGACCCGGGCGTGGCCTTCGTCGCCGTCTATCTCCTCTTCTACCAGTACTTCGTGCTCTCCAAGCTCTTCGGGGCGAAGCAGATTTTCGGCGACCGCTCGGACGCCGAGGTGGTGAGCGAGCTGGTGGAGCTCTTTCTGGGGGGATTGGCGCGATGAGGTTCCTGCACTTCACGATGATCTTCACCCCCCTCGCCCTCACCCTCGAGGCGCTGGTCGCCCACGTCCGGGGCACGCGCATCCTCAAATGGAGCGACACCGCCACCAACGTCTTCATCTACCTCGTCTACAGCGGCATCCTCACCTTCTGGACGGCGAGCACCTACTTCCTCTACGACCGGGTGAACGGCCACGCCCTCTTCGATCTCACCACCGAAGGCCCTCTCGCTCGCGCCTGGGCTCCGGCGCCCTGGATCCTCTGGTGGTCCTGGAAGACCTCTGCTTCTACAGCTTCCACCGGGCGAGCCACCGCATCCGGCTCCTGTGGACGGCGCACCAGGTTCACCACTCCTCGCGCTGGTTCAACCTCTCGACCGCGCTGCGCCAGAGCTGGCTCCCCTTCGTCGCCTTGCCCTTCTGGCTGCCGCTGCCGTTTCTGGGCTTCGCCCCCGAGGACGTCCTGCTGGTGCAGCTCTCGAGCATGTTCTTCCAGCTCCTCCTGCACACCGAGCTGGTGCGCTCCTACGGCCCGCTCGATGCCTTCCTGAACTCTCCCCGCCACCACCGGGCGCACCACGGCCTCGAGGAGCAGTTCGCCGACCGCAACTCCGGCGGGGTGTTCATCTTCTGGGACCGGCTCTTCGGCAGCTTCACCAAGGGCCAGCCGGGCGCCTACGGCGTGGGTGACGGCGCGCCGTTAAACCCGCTCGACATCGAAGTCGGCCCCTGGGTGCGCCTGACCCGCGACCTCCTCCGCGCCCCCACCTGGACCTCGAAGCTCTGGACTCTCGTTGGCCCCCCCGAATTCAACCCGCAACTGGAGATACCCGCATGGCCCGCTGGCTCGCCCTCCCGATAGTCGCGATTGTCCTCCTCCTCCCGCTCGGCTGCCTGGCCTTTCAGGACGCGCTGTTGATGCACATTCAGCGGAACCAAGACCGCCTGAAGAGCTACCAGGGAGTGCTGGTCGAGAAAGGAGTGATCCCCGAGGGCGACCTCACCTCCGATTCCGCCTTCGAGCGCCCGGACAAGCTCATGAGCCGGGTGAAGAGTCCCGAATTTACAAGGGCACCACGCTCCTCGCGAGCGGCGACTTGGTGGTCCTCTACTGGCCGCAGGTCGGCTACGCGATTCGCATCGACCACCTCCCCCACCTGACGGCGGAGAAGCACCAAGCAGCTGGTCACGGACGCTTACTGGTACGGCGTCGCCGCCTACGACGGAGAGCTCGGCGATTCGAGCCACGTCGCCGGCCACCCCACCGCCGGCGTGCGCTACGTGGCGAAGCACACCGACAACCCCGAGCGCTACAGCAGCTTTCAGGTCTACGACAAGTTCTCGCTGCCGCTCTCGGGCCAGATCCACTTCGAGGGCAAGGTCACTACGGCTTCCACTACGACTCGGTGGAGTTCAACCCGACGCTCGACGAGTCGCAGTTCGATCTGACCCTGCCGCCCTCGACCATCGTGACCCACTGGGACCTCGACGGCCCCGACGTGCCTCTCCCCCAGGCGAAGGAGCAGGCCAACTTCTCGCTCGCCGTTCCCACCAATCCTCCCGAGGGTTACCAGCTCGCGCGCACGGTGCGGGTCGACGGCCCGGTGCCCGCCTTCACCTTCGTCTACAAGAAGGGCATCCACTACGTGCTGTACACCGAGTACAAGGACCTGGGCATCCGCCTCGCCGCCGCGGAGATCGGGGTGCCGGTCGTCGCCGGGAAGCACCAGGGGAAGCTCGTCCCCGGACCGCTCTCCAGCAGCTACACCTACCGGGAGGCGGGTGTGGTCACCCAGGTGTTCGCGAACCTGCCGTTCGAAGAAGTCGTGAAGATCGCGGGGAGAATCTAGCCCGGATTATTCACCCGCGCGATTGAAAGGGCTCGTGGCCCAGTAGCTGGTGCGGGGGATGGGGGCCGCCGCCCCAACCACCGCAGGGCAAAGGGGGCCTGGCGGGTTTTCAGTGCGTTGGGGCGAAAATGAGCGAGCGTATAGAGCCCCGGACGCCGGCCGGGAGTGTCGGGTACGGATGAATGGCTGCGGGTTACAAGTTCAAGGCTACGAGGGCGGTGCTGATCGCGGCGAAGACGCCGGCGAGCGGAAAGGCCTTGGGGAGTCTGACGAGGATGCGGCGCGCCGACTGCTTGACCGTTGCGGCCACCTTCAGCAGTCGCAAACGCAGGGTGTCCATCTGGACGGTCGCCAACGCAGGAGCCTGCTTGCCAGCCTCGACCCGAAGGGCATGCAGGAGGACATAGGCGGCGGCATGCTCGAGCAGGCGAAAGAAGTTCGCCGTGAAGGTGTGGCAGGAGAGCCGATCCGCCTGGAGCGCATTCTTGAAGTCCTTGATGAAGTTCTCGCACTGCCCGCGCTCGCAGTAAGCGTCGTACATCCAGGCGGCCGGGAAACCCTCGATGGAGGTGACGACGAAACGTGGGTTCTCGCCTTTCTCGCTTCGCTCGGCCTTCATCACCACGAGCCTCTCGTGGGGCCAGGTCTCTGCGGCGTAGCGAAATGAGTTGAAGTGCCGGACGTAGTCATGACCTGCGGCGAATTTCGCATTGGCCACGGCCATCACGGGCTCGCCAAGCCGGCGGAGGACAGCGTTCTGCGCCAGGCCGAAGAGATAGTAGACCTCGCCCAGTTCTGCGTTGAGTGCTTCGATCATCGCCATTAGCCGCGGCATGGCAAAGCCAGATCGCCACGCACCACGATGCTCGTCGTCGGAAATCGCCGCTTGAGCGCGACGATGATTCGTCGCAATACGCCCATCCCACCGCGCGCAGCATGTGCGTTTCCGGGCCGCAGGAGGGCCGTGACCAGCTGCCCCGTGGCGGCGTCGAACACCATCATCGGGTGGTACATGTGCTGGTCGTAGAAGCCGTGAAAGAAGGTCAGCTGCTGTTGCCCGTGGGTGGGGTCGTCAGTGGTGTCGATGTCGAGCACCACCAGCTCGGGTGGCGTCGTGAATGATGCGACGTAGTCCCCTTCCAGCTGAAGCAGCAGCTTCTTGATCGCCCGCATGTCCGCCGCGTTTTCGAGCCGCGACAACGTCGGCTGCGACGACAGCGTGCCTTCGTCCGCGGGCATCAGATCGCAGGCCACCTTCAGCAGCGGATCGTGGCGCAGCGTCCCGGCGTCGTTGCAGTCCTCATAGCCCAGCGCGATCTGGAAGATGCGCTGCCGGCTCTGCTCGAGCCTCTCGTGCACGACAAACCGCGGGTCCCGAAAGTCTGGCACGCAGAACGCGAAACGTTCACAGAGCTTCAGCCGATCGTCGATCTGTCGCAACAGCAATGCCCCGCCATCGCTCGAGGTCTCCGGCGCATCGAAGGCGACTTGGACTGGAAGGCGGGGGTGAAATCCAAGGTTCAACTGGCTACAGTCTACAATTCCATCCCAGAAGTCTCTCACCACGGCGACGCACTCCGTATACTGGCCAGTCTGAAAGAGACGCGATGCCCTATCGAACTCGCGTCGCAGGCTTTCGTTGGCCGTCGGGGTCGTCCGCGGAGAGAGCGGCAGGGTGACCTGAAGGCTCTGGAAGATTTTTGTTGCGAAAGCATCTCGGTCCAATCACTCGCGGCCACGCGCACCTTGACCACCTCTTCTATCGTCTGGATCGGGGCGGACTCACGGACGGTAAGCCCCAGCGACAGGTCGATCTCGACGGCTCGACCGGCCCGCTCAAGTTCGAGCGCCAGCAGCTCCTCATGGGCGAGGGGGAGGACGGTTTGAACTCCCACCTGGTTCCCCGCAGCGGGAACACCAATCTGAACAATGCGCCCGGGCATCGTCCTTCCCAGCAAGCGCCCGGCGAACCTGGCGTCAGAACCCTGCAACTGAATCTCGGCAGAGAGGTCTGTGCTGTCGCTCTTGGCCTTTTTGAGGCCCACGTTCCAAGTGACCAAGAGGTCGACGGCGCCGCCGAACCTTGCCTCCACTCGAGGCGTCCCAACAAGTGACGCGGTGATCAGAAGTAAGTCGGTCTGCATCATGGGTGAGCCCTCTTCGTAAGGACGGCCAAGCTCGAGCCGGTATTCAAGGATTTGTCCGGCCGTCTGCGGGCACCGCTCCGGCAATCGCGGTAGGGGATGCCGCGTTTCCCGTGACAGCCCCCCAGCATTAGCAAAGGCCCACCACGCATGCCCGCGGCGGCAAGGGGCAAGCACGGCCCGCACGCAAGCGCTCACCGTCGGCCTCTCGGGGCGAGGAGCGCCGGACTCGCCGCGCATTATGCACGGAATCGTCGCCTGACCCGCCACGAGAACCCACTGCTGGACACCTCGCTCGGTTCAAGGCACAACCCTCGAACTCGCGCGACGAGCCCCCCGGGTGCGTCGTCGTGAGAACCGAGCTGCATGGCCCGATTTTCCTTCACGCTCCTCATTCTCCTTCCGTTCGTCCTGCGCTCCGGGTTGCTCCTGTCGCGCCTTGCGACGCGTGACGAGAGGCTCTCACGGTTCCTATCGGCAGGGGCGGCGCTGGCTGGCTGGCTTCTGGCGATTAGCTGCTCGGCCTGATCAGCCACTCCTTCTACGTCGGCCTCTTCGTCGGCACCGCACTCGCAGCCACTCCGGGCGCCCTGATCTGGAAGAAACCGGTCCCTCAGGTCGAGCCGA
>CAVSAW010000003.1:0-482452 GCA_963725945.1 uncultured Acidobacteriota bacterium
CTCGATTATGCCTTCCAGGAGCTGTTTGGACTTGAAGAACGGCTCACCGAGAAGACAGCCGATCACTACTTTGATGCGATATCAGAAAAGTTAGGGGACCCGGGGTTCCTGCCACGCGCGTTGTACGAGCGATTTCGCATCGAAGTTCTGTCGACGACCGATTCGCCGCTCGCGTCGCTGGACGATCACAGGGCCATACGCGACTCCGGTTGGAAGGCGAGGATTCTGCCCACCTTTCGCCCCGACCCTGTCGTCGATCCAGAATTCCACGGATTTGCCGAATCGATTCGAAAGCTGGGCGAGCTGACCGGCGAAGACACTTCCACGTGGAGCGGCTATTTAGGCGCGCTGCGCAGGACACGCGCCCGCTTCCGCGAGCTGGGCTGCACCGCGACCGATCACGGACACCCAACCGCGCAAACCGCCGATCTTTCCGCATCTGAGGCAACCAGTCTTTTTCATCGAGTGCTGAATGGTACAGCCGATCCTATGCAGCAGGAGTTGTTCCGTGCACAGATGTTGACTGAAATGGCGGGCATGAGCCTTGAGGATGGCTTAGTGATGCAGATTCATCCCGGTAGTGTGCGCAACCACAATCGCGAGATATACGAGCGCTACGGCCGGGACGTGGGTGCCGACATTCCCAGGCCGACCAATTATGTCGATGCCCTGCGGCCGCTGCTTTCTCGCTTCGGAAATGAGCGCGACCTTACCATCATTCTCTTTACGTTGGACGAATCGACCTATAGCCGCGAGCTTGCGCCGCTGGCTGGACACTATCCATGCATTCGTTTGGGTCCGCCTTGGTGGTTCCATGACAGTCCTGAGGGCATGATGCGCTTCCGCGAGCTGGCGACTGAGACAGCGGGGTTCTACAATACCGTTGGTTTCAACGATGATACTCGCGCATTCTTGTCCATTCCTGCCCGGCACGATGTGGCGCGACGAGTTGATTGCGCCTTTCTTGCCCGCCTGGTCGCTGAACACCGGATTGGTGAAGATGAGGCATTTGAAGTGGCGCACGATCTGGCCTACGGTCTGGTGAAAAAGGCATACCGATTGTGAAAAGGCCCGTCGTGTGAGAAGGCCTCAGTCTCTTAAGGAAACAAAATGGCTTTGGAAGGGTTTCGGTCTTGGAAGGCAAACGTGCTCTCGGGCGCACAAATATTGTTCTTCGCGGGTCTCGGCGCAATTCTGTTTGCTCCATTTGCGCTGGCCCAGGCCGGTCAGGGCGTTAAGCCCGCTGTTCAATCTGTTGAGAAAGATGCCATCTCGGTCAGTGTTCGCTTGGCAAACGGCCTTCTTCGCATTCAACCCTGCGCGGAGAACGTCGCTCGAATCACTTTCTCTCCGACAGAGAAGATTCCCGATCTCAGCAATCCATTCCTATCGAAGTCGTCCTGCTCAGAAACTTCATTTAGTCTTCAGGATGACCCCAAGCTTGTGATCGTTCGCTTGCAGGATCTCGAAGTTGAAATTGATCGGGCCACCGGCGCTGTGCGCTTTGAGGACGCTCGAGGAAATGGGCTCCTTCGCGAGTCGGACTATCCGCAGCCCAGACAGGTTGAGCCTGTCGTTACAGACGGCGAAACGACGAATCGCGCCTCAGTATGGTTCGCCCTCACGCCCGAAGAGAGATTTTATGGCCTCGGCCAGCATCAAACTGGAATTCTGAACCAGCGCAACCTCGCCTTCGAATTGTCACAGGACAACACCAACATCTCGATACCGTTCTTCGTGTCCTCAAAGGGATACGGGGTCTTGTGGAATAACGCTTCAGTCACACAATGGAACAACCGCTTTCAGCCGGTGCTGAATATCAGTTCCAATGTGGCAGATGCAGTCGACTACTTCTTTGTAAAGGGTCCGAGCTTCGACAAAATCATCGCCGGATATCGCAAGCTTACCGGGAACGCTCCGCTGTTTCCCATCTGGGCGTATGGCTTTTGGCAATCTCGACTGGCGTATGAAAGCCGGTCGGAGATCCTTGAAACAGCAGCCAAGTACCGCAGTCTCCATATTCCAATCGACAATATCGTCCTCGATGAAGGATGGGAGACCGTGCTCGGGTCACATATCTTTACTGGGAAGTATCCAGATCCGCGCTCGATGGTTCAGGCACTTCATGACGAACACGTACAAATCATGGTTTCCATCTGGCCGGTCTTCCAGCCCGGAAGCGCCAACTACGACGAGTTTCTGAAGAATGGGCTGTTTACGGGGGAGGGAATCAATAAAACCCCGCCGTGGGTTCCTGGAACACGTCTCTACGATGCCTTCAGTGCGAAGGGGCGAGACACTTACTGGCAGATGGCAAAGAATTCCTTGTTTGATATTGGAGTCGATGCATTCTGGCTTGATTCCACTGAGCCTTCTGACAACTACGGTGAGGAGCAGGGATCAATGCTCGCCGGCGCGCAAACAGCCATGGGGAATGGTTCGCGTTACGCCAACCTGTTTCCATTGATGACCACCTCCGCAATCTACCATGGGCAGCGAAGCACGACCGATAAGAAGCGCGTATTCATCCTGACTCGCTCAGCGTTTGCTGGAATGCAGCACGTAGCAGCTGCCGCTTGGTCGGGCGATACTGCAACCAATTTCCAGACGCTGAAGAGACAGATTCCCGCAGGGCTCAACTATTCGTTGACCGGTCTACCTTACTGGACAACGGATATAGGCGGCTTTGTTGGTGGAGACACGACAAATCCCGCGTATCAGGAAGTCTTTGTGCGCTGGTTTCAGTATGGTTCATTCTGCCCGATCTTCCGCGTGCATGGAGTCAGGATCAATCATCAGAATGAACTATGGTCCTACGGAGAAAAAGCGCAGGCCATCCTCACATTGTATGACCGGCTTCGCTACCGATTGTTGCCCTATACCTACGCGCTCGCACACCTGACAACGACAGAGAGTTACACCCCGATGCGCGCGCTGGCATTTGATTTCCTGCAGGATCAGAACGCTCTCGACATCGGCGACGAATTTATGTACGGCCCTTCAATTTTAGTGGCGCCGGTCACGGATGCCGGCGCAGTTTCGCGACGAGTGTACCTTCCTGCGGGCACGGATTGGTACGATTTTTGGACTGGAAAGCGCGCAGCCGGTGGCCAGAATGTGAATCGCGAGACGCCCATCGACGTGATGCCGCTGTATGTTCGAGCGGGAACCATTCTTCCCATGGGGCCGGAATCCGAGTACAGCAATCAGCATCCGGATGCTCCTGTAGAACTGCGCATTTATCCCGGCCGGGATGCCTCTTTCTCGTTGTATGAGGACGACGGCATTTCCTATGACTACGAAAAGGGATTGTCCGCCACCATTCCGCTCAGGTGGAACGACCGGATGAAGGTACTCACGATCGGTGCGCGCCACGGGCACTATTCGGGCATGCCGGAGCGGCGCGAGTTCTCGCTCGTGATGGTCAATTCCACGCGCGGCGCGGGTGAGGCTGTGAGTGCAGCAGTCCAGATCGTTCATTATGACGGAACCTCTCAAGAGATTCGCTTCTGATGAATCGGCGTCCAGCGCTTCTCCCAGAAAGTCTTGGCTTACATCCTCAAGGATTCGCCGGAAGAATCGATTGTGACTTTTGCGCTGTAACGCACTAGGTGCGATTCACGCTTTCCTCTTCTTGAGCTGTTGAGCGATTGACGAAACGTCAAAGCGATTGCTTGCGCCTGCGGAGGGAGAACAGGAACGAGACTGAAGAAAATGCTGTGACAATCCAGCCTGCGACCTGGTCAGGGGTGCGCGCGTAGGCTATGTCGATTCTTGAGTTCCCACCTGCAATGGGGACAACGATAAGGCCGTCAGCGCGGTGGGGCCGGTCCACGACAGGGGCCCCGTTAACGGTAATTCTCCAGGCGGGATAATCCCGCAGGCTCACCACAAAGAACTTGGGAGCAGTACTCGAAACGTCGAAATGGAGACGTCGCGCAAGAGCAACCGAGTAATCGTCTGGAGTTGATTCGGGAGCCGGCTCGGAGAAGTTGTCTGCAATCCACGATGCGGGGTTGGAGTGCCGAAGTGCGAGTGCGTCGGCGCCCACCGGCGTGTACTCGTCCGTGGGATCGTATTGTCCGCCTTTGTAAAAGCTCTCGACCTGCTTCGGAATCGATGCGGCTGTGTAGCAGGGCTGACGAAGAAAGTAGTTGCCGCCGAGAGTAAAACATATTGTCAGAGCTGCTGCGATAGCCAGCGCGAAAGCTGGTCGGAGCGTGATTCGAGCGCCAGCCAGTCCGATCAATGCTGCCGCAGTTGCGCCAAGAATTGCGCAGAATCGCCATGGAAACTGCAGGAAACGGAGTTCTGGCAAGTCGCGCCAAAGGACCGCGCTGGGGGAAGTCAGGAGGAAGGCGACGAGGCAACTGAGAACTGCGAAGGCAAAGATAAGCCTTTTAAGTTCGCCGTTTGGGTCCTGGGATAATGCTGCCCGTTGCCTCGTGGCGTAGAAGGCCAGGACACAAAAGAGTCCAGCCACGATCAAGAGGGCCAATCCGCAAAGCGAGGCGGTTCGCAGAATCCCATCGTGAGAAGGGTCTCCAATATGTTCAAAGAAGAAGTTGTCCTGATAGCGAAATTCCTTTATAAACGGCATGTTGATTTGGACCCAGCTCTGCTCGATCTTCGCGGGCAGAATATAAAAAGCTGCGAGCCCCATACCAATCATTCCGCCGGCTGCAATCTGGGCAGCGTCATTTAACGCGACCTTTGAGCCACGAACATCGCGGTAGCTTACGACGGAGCGAATCGCCCACAAGACACCAAGCGCATAGCTTCCCATGACGGCGGCCGGTGCATTGGTAAGCCACAACAGACATATGGGAATAGCGATGCCTGCAGGGGTGACACGCGCGCGCAAGACACCGAGGAGCAGCAGCGGAATCCATGCAGCGGCGAGCAACTCAGCGAACGCTGTGCGTTCGTAGAAAGTGAAGAGCATGTAAGGGTTGACCATGTAGAAGGCCGCTGCAATCAGCGAGCTGCTTGGCGTCGTCCATTCGCGGGCCAGGCGGAACATCGTGAGTCCGCATCCGATCAATGCCAGCCAAATAAAAACGGTGGGGACAATGCTCCATGGCAGGATGAGGCCAAGAAGAGCGCCGAGGCACCATGAGAGCGGCGGGTAGAAAACAAAGCGGGGTTCGCCCGAGTTCCATGCGGCAGTAAAATCCCAATGCGGAAAAAGTATTCCTTGTCGCCACTGCGAACCGATTTCAAGCCAGCATCGCAGGTGAAACTCAAGGTCATGGCCGCACGACGGGCCTCTCAGAATGAGCGGCGACACGGCGAGAAGAGCCGCGAGAGGAATCAGGACAAATTGGCGACTGCCGCGCATGGAGTCATGGTACGCGCTCAATCATAAAGCCGATGACGGGGACAGAAAATCCATTCGAGCAGAGCCGATTTAAAGAGGGCTCGCAATCGTCTCACACGGCCTCACCTGGAAGCACCGTGAATCGGCGCCGGATGACCCAGAGCAGAATGCCCGCCAGCGCCCAGGCAGTGCCCGCAATCCGCGCCAGGGTTCCCAGATTGATCCACAGGAAGAGGCACGTGATTAGTCCTCCAAGCGACAAGAGCATAGGGGCCCACTGTGCGAAGCGACCTTGACGCCAGCCGCGAACCATCGAAGCAAGATTGACTCCCATGAAGGCAAGCAGCGCTCCATAATTCAGCAATTCAGTCCCAAGTTGATAGCTGAACACTAGCGCGCCCACCAGGCATATCGCTCCGATGAGCAAAACATTGTTGCGCGGAATGCGATTCTTGGGATGAACAACTCCGAAGAACCGACGGGGAAGAGCTCCGTCTTGACCCATCGCATAAAGAAGGCGCGCCGCGCCGAGTTGTGAAGCCATCCCCGAGCCGATATTGGCCAGCAGAAGAGCGGCGTTGACGATAAGAAAAAGAATGGGTCCGCCCATGCGCCCCGAGACATGCACATAGGCGGTATCGATGTCAGGGAATGCCAATCCCCGTGGCCACACGAGCTGGGCAACGTAGACCTCGATGCTGGCCAGGATGCCTGTCACAAAACATGTGAGCACGATGGCCCGTGGAACGCTCCGCGACGGGTCCTTTGCTTCATCAGTCAACGTGGAGATGCCATCGAATCCGATATACGTGAGTACCGCGATGGAGGTGCCGCGTAAAAGGCCGCTCGAGTTGAACGTCGCGCGGTCGTAGAAAGGCTGGAAGAAGAAACCCGCGGTCGGATGTGAAAGATGAAGTATCCAATTCACCGCAGCCACAAGCACCAGCACGATCACGACGCCCAGCGCGGCAGCCATGCCTGCGTTGATGCGCGCCGAGGTCTCAACCCCATTGAGGTTCAACATCGTGAAGAACAGCGCGAAGAAAACGGCGAAGACAATATAAGGCACTCCGGGTAGAAAGTTCATGGCCGCACGGCTGCACCAGATTGTGCAGATCAGCGGATTGAGAACATAGTCCATCACCAGGCACCAGCCGGTGAGATAACCGAGGCTGGTATGAATTTCCTTGCCCACATAGAGAAAGGCAGATCCGCCGTGGGGATACGCACGCGCCATGCGGCCGTAACTGACCGAGGTGAGAAGCATGGCCACCATCGCCAAGAGAATCGCGGTGACGACGTGGCCGTGCGACTCCTTGTAGATCACCCCAAAGACCGGCATGGGCGCCGTGGGCTGGATGAGAATGATGCCGTAAAGCACCAGGTCCCAAAAGCTAAGGCTGCGCTTGAGGCCCGTCGTCGGTGAGCTTTCTAGATTCCCGGCCATTCGTGTCCTTAGCGTGAAGCGACGGTAGCTTTCGGTGTAATTGTGGCCGGTGTTATGTTCCAACCTTCAATCCGAATGGTGGGTGTGCCCACTTCACCTTCAGGCAGCAGCGCGGTCAAGGTGGTGGATTCGCCGGGGGTGAGCTCGATCCAATTATCCGACCAAAAGACAGGCGCGATGAGCGCCCCGGTTGAAGTGCGGGCAGCGGCGCGGATTTGAAATGCCAGCACTGCGGAGCTGTTTTCGAGATGCACGCGGACTTCGTGCCCGCGAGGAGTGGCCACAATTTCTGCGCTCGAATGCACTACGGCAGGCGGCAGTGCGGTCAGCGCGTTCAGGTTCGGATGGCGAGCCGCGGGCGTGTGCGTGTAATCGGTTCTCTCCCAGTCGAATGTGGTCAACGTTCCCGGCACCCAGTAGAAATTCCGGCTTAGCAGGTGGCCGGCTGCGTCGCTGAGGGTCAAGTCGATGAAGAAGATTCTGTCCGCGCCGCCATAAAGTTCATCCGGTAGCTGGAAAACGCGCTGGGTGCTGTCAATGCCTGCATCAACGCCGGCTTCGGCGCTATACAACTCTTTCCAGGCAATGTTGTGGACATGGACACTCGCCCGAAGCCCAGTCGCAGACTGATAGGTGCTGTTGACCACTACAATCGAGCGGTCATCGTAGGAATACTGGATGTGCAACGGCTCGCAAGCCTTCTTGGCCGCGAAGTATCCTGCTCCCGCATCAAGGTAATAGTCATAGAGGTGCCAGATCATCGACGGCCAGGCATTGTTGAGCATCCATTGAATGACACCTGTGGAGACATATTTGTTTTTGCTGTAAGCCTCGAACATGGCGCGCTCGGAGTCATACTCCATTGTTTGTGCCATCCGCTCATAGTCGGCGGCCGAGGTGGGCTTGGCATATACAGCATTCATGGCTTCGTCGAAGACTTTGAGGTTGACGAATTCACCACCACCGTAATGCAGACTCCAATCCGAAGTCGGAGGCCAGACGTCAGGATCAGTCAGAAATTTCTGACGGCTTGGGAGTGATGGAATAGCAGGCCCGGGGCTGGTCTCGGTGTTGAACCCAAACGCCCCGCCGTAGTGAACTCCGAAATACCAATAGCTGGGCGCAACGTAATCATAGGGGCCGGTCATCTTCACACCGCTCTCGCCGGTCACTGTCGTGGGCGTTCCCGATGCGGAAGAGATTATTGGATTTGGCCAATGTGTCTCAGACTCGATTTTGAGATAGGCGCTCTCGACATTGGCGGGTGGGGGATTGTCGCTGCCGTTCAACCAGACAAGCAGGCTGGCGTGCTGGCGAAGGCGTAACATCTGCGCACGCAGCGAGGCCGTGGCGATCGTCAGGTCCTGCGGAGTCCAATCCTTCCAATGCTCCCAGTGATCGCAACAGCACCAGCCAAGCATCACCAGAATTCCATTCTCGTCGGTCAGGTGAAAGAAGTCCTCGGTTTCGAGCTTGCCTTCGAGCCGAATCGTGTTTAGATTCATGTCGCGGACCATACGAATCTGGTCGCGGAGGCGGGCCTCATTGCTGCGCAGCAGCATGTCCTGTGACCAACCGGCGCCGCGCACGAGGATGCGCTTGCCGTTCACGCGAAAGAGTCGGCTGCCATTCGCTGTCAGTTCTGAAGTGATCTCCCGAATTCCGAATTCAACGCTCTGCTCGTCCGCAATCTGGCCTGGAGCAGAGAACTTCATCGTCAAACGCTCAAGGTGCGGCTGGCCCATTTGATAAGGCCACCAAAGCTTTGGATTTTGTATCCGCAGAGCAGGGAACTGCTCCGGCGTAAAGATGACTGTCCGGTCTTCGTGCGCCCCCAGTTCGACTGGTTGTTCAAAGCTCGCCCCTGCAGCCGATCCGGCTACAACACCTTTGACCGGCTGATCTGTGCCGTTGTGCAACTCGGCGTAGACGGTGAGGTCGGCAGTGCCGAGAGAATCGTTTTCAAAGTGCGTAACGGCCATGGGCGATCGCAGTGTGACAGCGCCGGTTGACACCAAATTGACCGCGCCCCAAAGTCCCATGTCCTTGTCAGGTGGACAAGGATTCCAGTCGACCCAATTGATCCCCAGATCCTTTTCGGTGGGGGCGAATGCCTCCACCGCAAGAACATTTTCCTTCCCCGCCAGTACAAACTCAGTGACATCAAAGTCGTAAGTTCGATAAGCCCCTGCGACCGTCGATGAGTCCGCGACCTTATGGCCGTTGAACCAAATCTCAGCCCGGTAATTGATGCCCGCGAAATGCAGCCAGGTTCGTGCGCTCTCTGCAGTGCGAACAGGCGCGGTGAACTCATCGCGATACCACCACCCGCAGTGATAGGGGCTTTCCGGCGGCATCGGCAGATTGGAGAAGTTGTCGCCGATGGGATAGCTCGTACCTGGAATCTGACGCAGATTATCACCGAAATAGGGATCGGGGACCGACTCCCGCTGCTGCCTGCGCGGATAGGACGGTGTTGGGAACAGAGGTTTTGAGCCAATCGTCCATTCCGAATCCCAATGCGGAAATTGCGTCGCCGTCAGCATGAAGTTTGCACGCCGACTGCAGACGCCAGCCGTCCCGAAGAGGGGTGACGGTTTCGGCCTGAAGTACCAGCGGTAGCGCAACCAAGGCGAAGAGGCAGAGTGCGAACTTTTTCATCATGAGCGATACCAGTTCCTTTTGTCTGAGAACAAAGTCTTTCGGCTTGCCCGACTCAATGCGTGGATTGCCCCCACGCGATCCAAATTTCGAACGAATCAATGATGGCAACATCGTCCGCACCACACAAGTCTGTCAAGAAGATTCATTTGTGTGCTCCAACCAATTGCCGTTTCGATTTCGGTGGCGCAGCCGTGGATGTTCGCGTAACCAATTCAGGCGAGGCTTTGTGCAACTGCGGTTTGACCACGATACCGCGTTCGCGCGCATCCAGCGATTGCAGTGCCCATTCCACGGCCTGAAGGCCCATCTCCTTCAGTGGCTGCCGAATCGTGGTGATCCCCGGCGTTGCCACTTCTGCCGGTAATACATCGTCGAAGCCCAGCACGGAACAATCTTCGGGGATGCGCAGGCCAGCTTCCGATAGCCCCCGTACAACCCCAAGAGCTGTGAGATCGTCGAAGGCGAGTACAGCCGTGAATGGGCGGCCCGACTGCAACATCTGTTTTGCGAAGCGAAGACCGCCCTCAAAGCCGGAGATGGGGTCTACGATGCCCGGGAGTTGAAATACAAGGCGCCGATCAATGCGGATGCCCGCTTCTGCAGCAACTCGCTGGATACCCGCCAAGCGCGGTGCGCTGTCAAAGAGTTCCTCCGGTCCTCGAATCACCGCAATGTCGCGGTGTCCGAGTGCGCAAAGATGGCTCATTGCGAGTGCACCCCCCGCCTCGTTGTCTACCAGGACCGAGCTGATCCTTCTCTTGGTCAGATCACGGCCGACAATCACGATAGGAACATGGTTCTTCTCGATGTCGGCAAGCAGGTTCGTCTCCTCGAAGATCCAGCTGGCGATTACGATCACACATTCGGCCCGGCGCTCGAGAATCATCTTCAGATAGCTGTCAAAGAGCTTTCTCTGAGTCTGCGCATCCATCAGCAGGGGCAAGTAGTTCGTGGGATGCAGGCCCAATTGAATTCCGCGCACAATTGGTATGCAGAATGGGTCAGTAAGGTCGTACGCGAGAACTCCGATGGTTTGGCTGCGACGCCTGCGAAGTGACCGCGCGAATGCGTCAGGATGATAACCGAGCTGCAGTGCCATGGCGCGGATCTTTTCGCGCGTGGTGGCGGCTACATTCTGCGAAAGAGGTGCCCCGCTCAACACAATTGACACTGTGGATACCGAGAACCCGCAGGCGCGTGCGATGTCGAGCAGCGTTACATGGCCTGATTTTGGCTGGGCCATTTCCTTTCCTTGCCTTTCTCGCCCCAGGCATAAAACATGCTTGCCTCGGATTCGCCAAATACCGACCCGGCTGTTAGGTCCGCGATGCTACCAATCGGAAAACTCAAAAAGGCCGGGGACTGCCGATTTTTCACTTGACAGGCCAAACGTTTGCTCCTACATTCGATTTCTAATATTCAAACGTTTGAATGTCAACAAACAATTAGGGGGTGGCCGTGAAAAAAGAGAATTCGAGCAGTTGGAAGGTTCGGAGATTCCTCTGTTTTTCGATCTTCGGCTTCGTGGCCGGTGTGGCGGCGTTTGGTCAGGCTGGCAGGGGCAACATCAGCGGCCTGGTCACCGATCCCACCGGAGCAGTGGTGCCTGATGCGAAGGTGACGGCGCTCAATCATGCAACCGGAGTTGCGCAGTCGACCGTTTCAACCGCAGCGGGGTTGTACTCTTTTGTGTCAGTTACTCCCGGCACCTACCTCGTGACTGCGGGCCGGAAGGGGTTTGAAAGTGTCGCTCAGGATAATGTGACTGTGACTGTGGATCAAACTTCCACTGTGAATATCGCCCTCCGGGTCGGAAACGTAAGCGAAGTGGTAACCGTGACCGGATCAACCGACCTGGTGGACACGAGCAATTCGACTGTCGGACAGTTGATCTCGTCCGAAACCATTGAGCGTGTTCCGCTGCTCACCCGCAATGTGTATGACCTGGTACAACTGAGTGCCGGTGTCACTCCGGCCAATGGATCGCCCAACTCTTCCAGTTCTGAGGCCATCATCAATATTTCCTCGGGCCGTCCCGGCGTTGATGTTTCGTCGTACACCATCAACGGCGCCATCATCGGTTCGGTTTACTACATGCTCGACGGCAGCCCGCTTGGAGTCGCAGAAAACAACGCAGCAGCCGTCATCCCGGCGATGGAGATTCCCGAAGACGGCGTTGACGAGTATCGCGTCGAAACCCAGAACACGCCAGCTTCTTACCAGAGTGGAGGCGCGGGCGTCATCAGCCTGGTCAGCAAGTCCGGTGGCGATCAATTCCACGGTGACGTCTTCGGGGTTTTCCGGCCAGACATTCTCGCTGCCAACGACTACTTCAACAAGCAAAGCCAGTTGGCAAACGGCACATCCAATGAGTCGCCCGATTTTCACCGTTACCAGGAGGGTGGCTCCATCAGCGGGCCAATCCTGCACAAGAAGCTCTTCTTCTTTGGCGATTACGAGGCAACGCAGCAGCAAATGTTTGACGGTTCCAATACCTTCGCCGTTCCAACTTCGGCCGAGCGAACCGGCGATTTCTCAAGCATGGGTTTTACAATCTACGACCCAACATTGCCCGATAACCTGGATGGAACGCGTCAAGCCGTGGCAGGCAACAAGATCGCCAATCCGAATCCTATTGCGTTGAAGTTTCTCTCCGAGTTCCCGAAATGCAACTACCCCAGCCCCTCAACATGCGATACTGCCGCGACCGATGTGTCTCCGAACCTTTATGTTCCCGGCCTAGATCCCACCACACAACAGAAGTTCGACGTGCGCATCGACTACTACAAAAGCGAGCGGCAGCGCATCTTCGGTCGGTTCTCCTTCGACCGGCTGTTTACTTCTGGCGTGAACGCTTTCAACAATCCTTGGGATTTGAACTATGCCCAGAACATCACCAACGGGCGCAATTTCATCATCGGCGACGACTTCACCCTCAACCCAACCACGGTGTTAGAGCTGCGCTACTCCTTTACGCGCCATTATGAGAATCAAGGCGGCGACCCCGGCCAGAGCGCAGTCGACAGTCTCTCCAGCCTGGGATTTGTCTCCCCGACCGCCGCGGACGAAGTGTACAAGACGCTGCCCTACGTGAACTTTGACGACGTTGGAGGCGGCATCGGCGGAACCGCGAACTACAACACATTTCACTATGCCAGCGAGAACAGCGACATCAGCGCGACCCTGACAAAAGTGCTCGGCAAACACGAACTGAGCGCAGGCTTCGAATACATGAAGCGGTTCTACAATGCGGGCCAGCCGCCCGCGCCATCCGGCGCCTATGCCTTCGATGTATCTGCCTCGGATCAGAGCACGACTGACGGCGGCGGGGGCAGCGATTTTGCCTCGTTTCTGATGGGCATGGGCGAGGAGCCGGGATCAGAAGGGAACGACGCTCCCAATTTCACCAAAGACCTGTTCGTCGCGGAATCGAACCCTTATTACGCGGCCTTCATTCAAGACACGTACCATCCCAACCACGCCCTCACTATCACCGCAGGTGTTCGCTGGGATATCTTCGGCGGCCGGACGGAGCGTCACAACCGCCTTGAATACTTCAATCCCGATGCCACGAACTCAGTCAACGGCGTGTCCTACACTGGCGCCGAAGCATACGTCGGCAGCGGCAATCGCTCGCCATTCACCACGAATCTGAATAACTTTGGCCCCCGTCTCGGCTTTGCCTGGCAGCCTGCGAGCAAACTGGTCGTCCGGGGCGGCGCCGGATTCTACTTTGGCCCCAGCGCAGAGATGGTCGGCAGCGCCAACTTGGACAGCGACGGATTCGCCTCGCAAACGTTTTGGGACGCCACCTGTTTTAACGCGGATAGCAACACCGTCTTTAACGGATCCTCGGGATGCGGCGCCCAGTCGGGCCCGGGCGATGCCGAGATTTTCACCGGCCCCTATTCGCTCACCGATCCATTTCCGCAGGGCGTCGTGCCTTTGATCAGTTCACCCACAGGGCTGGGCAACAATCTTGGCAACACGCTTAGCACCATGCTTCACTCGCAGCGCACGCAGGAGACCTACAACTTCAACTTCGGCGTTGAGTACCAGCTTCCGCACGACATCCTGCTCAGTGCCGGTTATGTTGGGAGCAGAGGACTCTTCCTTCCGCTGGGAAGTCTCGATCTGAACCAGCTCCCGTTGAACATCATTGCATCGAACGGTTCCTCTTTGTGTGTGAATACCGCAGATCCAAGTTGCGTCATGGTGCCCAATACCTGGGCCGCGATTCAGCCCTCGACAAATGCCAATTACGGATCGGACACTGTTCCGCTATGGGTGAGCTTGCAGCAATACCCGCAATTTGGAGGCGGAAACTACGGCGCAGGCAACGGCGTGATTGCGAACGGCTATCCCGGCGGCGATTCCGAGTACAGCTCCTTGCAGACCAAAGTGCAGAAACGCCTCACCCATCACTTCACAACGCTTGCCTCCTTCACATGGGGGAAGATCATGACTGACGACGGCAATCCTCCGCTCGGATTCGTCGGTGCTCACGCAGGGGCGCCCCAGGACGGGAAGAACATGAGCTTCGAGCACTCCATTAGTCCGCAGGATGTGAAGTATCAATTCACTTGGCAGGCATCCTACGACTTGCCCATGGGCACGGGACGTGCACTGAATCTGAATGGTGTTGCAAATGCGATTCTAGGCGACTGGACTGCTGACGGAGTTTTCTACTTAAGCAGTGGCATTCCCATCGCTTCGCCGCTTGTCAACGCACCGATCTCCTACTTCAATCAGAGACCGAACCTGAACTGCGATCCCGGCAAAGGCGCACCTCATACCGCGGCACAATGGTTTACCCCTGAGTGCTTCTCGCAGCCGAGCGATAACCAGAGTCCATTTGTAGCCGGAACTGCACCGGCATATCTTGACCACGTGCGCACGATGGGTGCGAACAACCTGGATGTCACTCTCTCCAAAAGCTTCAAATTGGGAAAAGAGCGGGAACTCCGATTTGAAATATCTTCGTTCAACGTTGCCAACAAGGCGCAGTTTGGACCACCGGACACACCATTGCCTGGGGAGTACCCTCTCGACAACAACAACAATCCGTATGACAGCACACCCTTTGGCCTGATAACCGCGGACAGCAACTCGCCGCGTCAATTCCAGTTCGGATCGCGATTCACGTTTTAGACCCGAGACAAGCAGGGAGTTTTCCTCGCCCGATCGTCTGCTGGCAGCAACACGAGCCTGGCTGCGTTCGCTGCAATTGAGAATTCTCCGCCCACAAGAACTTCGCCGGACATTTGCAGGCGGAAGGCCTCAGGCCAGGCGAATTCGCCGCGGGAATCGTGCGAGCAATAGTCCCAAAAAGAACAGGAAGCAGATGATCGGAAGGCGAAAGCCTTCCAAGTCGATTCATCGTAGCGCGAACCTGGCCGATTAGGGCAGCAGTAGGAGGCTCCCAATCAATGAACCGGTCCATTTTCGTTACGATGATGATTCTGTCGGCGACTGGCTTCGCAATGGCGCAGGTTGTAGCACCGTCAACTGATGTCCTCGGTGCTCATCTCAACTACGGTCGCGGGTGCACAGCTTGCCATTCGCCCCACAGTGGTGCATCCGGAAATGGCAACACGAAATCTGTCGATGCGGCTTCGGGGTCAACTGCGTTATGGGGTGAAGATGTCAGCAGTTTGTATGGCAAAACGATTACAACAGGTGGAGGCAAATTCGTAGAAGTCCTTCCAACCAGCATGTCGGCGAACACCCCGGACGTTTCCGGCATGCTTACATGCCTTAGCTGCCACGACGGCAACTATGCCTCAAAACCGATGATGAAGAATCAAGTGATCGAATCTCTGCCGTCAACCTATGGGACCAACAATTCCATTCCGACGCTCCTGGGAAACAATGGCACCGGAGCCGGAAACTACCTCAACGAACACCCGATGGGCCTCAGCGCAAAAGTCACTTGTGGCGGCTCTTCCGATTGGGATTGCGCTCAGGTCAATGGTGTGATCAACATGAAAGGGGTGCATTCCAGCCAGTTCGTCACCCATTATGGATTCTTTGTCCAACTGGGAAGCTACAACGATACTGCCGTCGTCGTTTGCACCACCTGCCATAACCCGCACGTAATGAGTGTGGTCACAGTCAGCAATAACTCAACGTCAGGCCTGCCGCCTGGCAACTACGCAACTATGTTTTTCCTCCGTGCGCCCTACAACCCGAATGACACAAACCCAATGTCCAATCAGACAGCGCAATTCTGCCGTCAGTGCCATGCAGACAAATCAAACGAAATGAACGGCAGTTCTGCCGGAACCGTCTTTTAAAGCATCACAGCTTAAATGGACCTAATTTCAGGGCTTCACTGCGCCTTGCTTTTTTGCCTCGGCGATCATCGCGTTGACTTTATCTTTCTCTTGGTAGTTCGGGTCGATCGCCAGCAATCTTTCCCAATCCGCCACCGCACCGACGCGGTCCTTCTTACCCTGCCACTTCACCAAGCCGCGGTTAAAAAGAGTGTTTGGTTGATTGGGTTCGTAGGTTAGAGCCTTGTTGAATTGAGCGATTGCTTCATCTGCATTTCCCATGTACCAGTAGGCGGTAGCCATATCTGTGCGCACGGCTGCGTTTGAGGGTTTGCCCACGAGCGCCCTCTGATAGTAGCTGACGGCGATGGGATACTGCTGCGCGTCGTAGTAAATATTGCCAATCCCTGTGAGCAATTCTGGACTATTTGAGTCAGACTTGAGCTTCTCTAGCATCGGCGCCGCCTGCGCATCAGCCATTTCTCTCAAACGAGATTGACTAAGAGTTTGGGATACAGGGCCTGATGGCGTCTGCGATTGGACGGGCACGCTGGCTGCAACCGCGGTTTTCGTGACTGCGGAGCCTTGCCATCCGCGAATAAACCAGCCGCCGGCGATCCCCGCCAAGAGGCAGACTGTCACCAGGAAATTAGCCCTTACTCGCCTCCACCCCTCACTTGAAATTCGATTTGTGTCCGCCATCGCTCTGTCCTCCTTGTATCCCGTGCTGATCGCTGAGCATGGTCAGAACTTGGGCCATCAGTTGTTGCACGGTGGCCCTGCGATCTTCACTCAGTTGCGGATTCGACTTCAACAGAAGCTGCCAGGCGGCCAGTGCGCCTTTACCGTCCTGTTTCCCATGCAACTTGATTTCACCAAGGTCGAATAGCGCATTTGCGTCGTTGGGGCTATCCTTCAGGGCCCGGTTCAGCTGCGCGATCGCTCCGTCCACATCGCCGCTGCGGTAAAGACTCAACGCTAGCTTGGTGCGAAGCGCGACATTCCTGGGGTCAGCCTTTACCGCTCTGTCGTAGTAAGGCTGGGATTCCCTGAATTGATGAGTCGTGTAGTAAATGGCTGCAACCTGGCTTAGCAAATCGCTGTTGTTGGGGTCGCTCTTCAACTTCTCCAGAAGTGGCGCTGCCTCTGAGTCAGCCATCTGCTTCATCTCTCCGAGGGTGGGCATTCTCCCCGGGCCCGTCGCATTTGGTTGCGAGCCGGCGGGTCGCTTCGTTTGCATCGCGCCTGCCTCATTTCTGGCTCCGATCCTCTCCTCGGATAGGTTTGGCTGCCCGGCATTGGCCGCTGGCTGCGCCTGCGACGCGGGCGATTGCGCCCCGCGGAACAGGTAACCTGCCGCCAGACCCACTACAAGGCAAATGAGGGCCTTAAGGTAGACGCGCTTCCATGGCAACAATGAGCGCGTAGCGGCTCCCGGGGTTGGATCGATTGTCATTTCGGGTCCCCTCTGTTCAGAATGATTCGTGAATTAGGGCTCCTAGGTCGCCAACTTCGCTTCGCAAACCACATATTGCAGAAGTGTTCCTGCACTCCCAGGGTTATTTGTTGCGCTGCAATACCGCTAATTCACCTCAAAGATCAACAAGGGACAGGAGAACATCGCACGATCGCAGTGGAAGTGACGTCCGTCACATCGAGAATTTCAAACAGGCCCACCAAGGTAACCACCGTTACATAAAGACGGTTAAACGCGATCGCAAACCTAACTGCAATCACTGGAGGCCAAGTGTCCACAATTAATCGCGTGACGACGGTCACATATGGAGTTGAGAACCGAGTTTATTCTCCAACAGACGATCGCCGAACGACCATCGGTTGAAATTCAGCTCTTAGTCGTCAATCGCCGACCGCGAATAAGCTCTTGGAGGCTTTATTCAATGAAACGCAATCTCTTCGTAATGTTCTTGATCTTGGTGGCAGCAAGCTTCGCGGCCGCGCAGAGTGGCTACGCGCCGACGTCCGACGTCCTCGGCGCCCACCTCAACTACGGCCGCGGCTGCGCGGCCTGTCACGCGCCGCACAGTGGCGCATTTGGAAACGGCGCCAACAAATCCGGTGACACGACCACAGGTAATTCCATTCTTTGGGGGCAGGATGTTGGTGGCCTCGAAGGAGTCGTGCTTAAGTTCGGTGGAGTCGCAAATAACACGAGAAGCCCGTATTACACCGAGACCCTCCCTGCCAACATGAATGTGAACTCGCCTGATGTGAACGGAGTCCTGACCTGCTTAAGCTGCCACGACGGCAATTACGCAAAGGGCGCCATGATGAAGAATGTGCTCTATGAGCAGAACGCGTTGCCTTCAACCTACGGCGGCGGCGTCGTCCCGACCCTTCTTGGTGCCGATGGCACCGGTGTTTCAAACTACCTCAACGATCACCCGGTGGGGCTAAATGCCGCGGTAAGTTGTGGCGGCCAATACAACTGGGATTGCAGCGAGACCGCCGGCGTAATCAGCATGACCGGACCGAATTCCAGCGCGTTTGTCAAGAACTACGGCTTCTTCGTGCAACTGTCCGCCTACAACAACACTGCCGTCGTGACATGCACCAGCTGCCACAACCAGCACCTCATGAACGTAGTCAACGTCACCGCCGCGAATTCCGGTCTGACGCCTGGCTACTACGCGACCATGTTCTTTATTCGCGCCCCCTACAATCCGGCCAGCGGTACTGCCGGCAGCAACCAGACGGCTCAGTTCTGCCGCCAGTGCCACGGTGGCGAGGCGAACGAGTCAAACGGCTCTTACGCAATTCCAACCACATTCTGATCTCTATGCAAAAGGGGAGAGATGAACATTTCTCTCCCCTCTTTTTTCAAAATCAGGACAACAGCTATGAAGAGCAAACTCTCAATCTGCGGATTCCTCCTGACAGCCCTCGCGGCTGCTGGCGCCCAGGTTGCTTCCCATGCTCCTACGGTTTTCTCCCAGGCCCCCGCTCAGGCCTCGGCGACATCTTTGCCGACCTCGAACAAGCCAATAGTAAAGGTAAACGGCTCGATCTTGACCGAAGCCGACCTGGTGCGGGAGGAATATGCGATTTTTCCCTATGCCCGCCAGCACAACGGTCTTCCAAAAGACCTGGCGCCCCAGATCCGAGATGGCGCCATGAAGATGATCGTCTTCGAAGAGCTGGTCTATCAGGAAGCCCTGCGCCGGAAAATGACAGTACCCGCGGCGAAGATGCAGCAAGCCGAGGTAGAATTCCGCCGGCAATTTGCTTCACCTGAAGAATTCAATGCGCTATTGCAAAGCGAGTTTCAGGGCTCTCACCAGCTTCTGCAGGAGAAGATTCGCCGCTCCCTGCTGATTGAATCTTTCCTAAAAACCGAAGTTGAGAACAAGAGTGTCGTCTCACAGGCCCAAGTCAAGGCGTACTACGACGAAACCCCGGTCCGTTTCCAACATCCGGAGTCTTTCACGTTTCAGACCATTTCAGTTCTCCCTCCCCCTAACGCCACCGCCGAACAGTTGAAAGAGGGGCACACACGGGCCGAGCAGGCTCTGCGCCAGGCAAAAGCAACCAAGACGGCTGAAGAGTTTGGCATGCTCGCGGAAAAAATCTCTGATGACGATTACCGCGTAATGATGGGCCAGCACAAGCCTATTCCAGTCGACCAGCTTGCGCCCCAGGTTCTGAAGGCGCTGCTGGGCATGCACCCGGGCGACGTCAGCGATGTGATTCAGATGGAACAGGCCTACACCATTGTTCGTCTTGGGGTGCACACGGCAGCAGGCGAGACGAAATTTGCTGATGTGCAAGCTCCACTCCAGAAGGAGCTGCAACAAAGCAAGACCAATGAGATTCGTGCAGCGCTCGATAAGAAACTGCGGCAAAACGCGAAAATCGAGCAAATGTAAGAAATTCCTGAAAGCGCCTGGATCCGATGTCCAGGCCGAACGATTCAAACAAAGTCGAATGATTCCCGGTTTGGCTGATGCGATACCTGATAGGAGCAAGAGGTCTCAAGCAGAAAGCTGAAGCTCTGAGTCGATGAGGATTTCATATCGTGTCGGGTATCTTGCGAACTGCGTCTCTTCTCCACGCAGTGCTTTTGCTACTGGCGTGGCCCGTCGCTGCACAAATGCGGCTGGGCGAAGTCACGGCAGACTCCAACGGCACTGTCTCCACGGGGTACACCGCAAGCTTTGGCAACATGACCGCCTCAGACCACAGCTGGACGCTTGGTGGCACGACTTCACTCTCCGGCTCGTTCTACAACCCCAATTTTCTCTCCTTTGATACCACGCTTTACCTGAACCAATCGCGGGCGAATTCCAATTTCCAATCGATTTCGAATGCCAGTGGGGTCGACGCTTCGGTCAATATTTTTGGTGGCAGCCACTTCCCTGGTTCAATCACATACTCCAAGGCCTATAACAGTGAAGGGAACTACGATGTTCCGGGCGCCGCTAATTTCGTGACCCACGGCAACAGCGATGTGCTGGGAATAAATTGGAGCGAAAACATTCCAAATGCACCGAGTCTCTCAGCGGGCTTTCAGTCAGGCAACAGCAACTATTCGGTATATGGGGTCAACGACGAAGGCAAGAACGCATTTCACTCACTCAACTTGCATTCGGCTTATCAAGCGGCGGGCTTTAACATGGGCGCTTATTACACCCTCGGAGCAAGCCACTCGCTGATTCCGCAAATAGTGACAGGTGAACAGTCATTTGAAACACACACCGACAACAGTGCCTACGGGTTCAACGCAACTCATAGGTTGCCTTTGCGGGGATCATTCTCGGCTGGCGTTAACCGGTCCTCCTGGAACACCAATTATCTGGGTTCCAACACCAAGGGATCGATTGACACATTCAACAGTCTGGTGGGTCTGCATCCAAGCAATAGATTTTCCGTCTCGGCGTCGATAAATTACTCCGACAATTTGACCGGGCAACTGATTCAGTCAATAGTTGCGGTCGGTGGCCTGGTCTCCGGTGATCAACTCTAGCGAGTCCTCGAATTCACTCGACCTTATGGGCGATGCAACTTACACGCCTTTACCGAATCTCCAAACCACGGGCTTCGTCGAGCGCCGATCCCAGTCATTTCTCGGAGAGGATTATGGAGTCGATTCATTCGGCGGGAGTGCAACATATTCGCACAAAGTTCTTGAAGGAAGCTTCAATACCACCGTGAACGTGAGCGCAAACGCCGCAGAGAAGACCGGAGAGGATACCTTGAGCTTTTCGACGAACGAGAACTACTCCAGCATAATTATGGGTTGGAATGTGACCGGCTCGTTCGGATACGCGCAGAATGCACAGACCCTGCTGGTCACTTACATGAACTCGTTCTACAACTACTCTGGCAGTATCAGGCGCCGCTGGGGCCAATTCAACGTCAGCGCAGGCAGCGGTGGGTCGCGGACTGCTTTAACTCAGCAAGCCGGCACCTCAAACAGCAGCCAAAGTTACAACGCCAGTGTCGGATACGGCCAGTGGATTACAGGTACGGGTAGCTACGGCAAGGCAAGTGGACAGGCGCTCGCCACCGGATCGGGCCTAATCCCGGTGCCGGTGCCTTCGCCGGTACTACCTTCAAGTCTGGTGAGTCTGTTCGGTGGAACGAGCTATTCCGGCGGTCTTTCCAGTTCTCCCGTCAAGAGGCTCATTCTCACCGCTGCGTACGCCAAATCTGTTAGCAATATTTCCAGCAACACAATCAGTTCTGCGAATCAAAACGAACAATTCAATTCCCTCATCCAGTATCAGTTCCGTAAGATGTACTTTACCAGCGGATTTGCCCGTCTGGAACAGGGCTTCAGTGCATCCGGTCAGCCACCTGAGAGCATTTCCACTTATTACATCGGAGTGTCACGTTGGTTCAGCTTCTTCTAACGGGAAAGCAGCGACGGTGTGCGGGCGCAGCCCTTCTCCTGGCTGGCGTCTCGCTCTCCCTGTGCCCAATGGCGGCGGCGTCACACAAATCCAAACTCCCAGCTGCCACACCAGAGTTATGGCATTTATCGCTCGAAGGTGGGCGCACACTCTCTTGGGAACATAGTTTCAGTTCGGAAAATGAAGTCAAGCCCAACCGCGGCTTTTGGAACAAGTTGGTCGATGTTGTCGCCGGCGCGCCGGAGTACCGTTTCATGGTTCGTCCGTACAGCGTTGTCACCGATTCACGCGGGCGAATCATTGTCACAGATCCTGGAGCAGCGGGCGTTCACGTCTTCGATTTCGCCGACCGAAAATATAAGTTCCTGGAGCATCCGGGGAGAAACAGGGACGGAATGCTCATGCCGCAATGCGTTGCGGTAGATGCCCAGGACAACATTTATGTGACCGATTCAGACGCAGGGGAGATATTTGTCTTTGAGCCAGGCGGAAAGTTTCTCCGCGTCATTGGCAAACTGAAAGGTGGCGAAGGCTATTTCAAACGGCCCACTGGAATCGCTGTTGACTCTGCCGCGCAGCGAATTTACGTCACCGATACGTTGCGTGACGAGGTATTCATACTCGACATGCAGGGGAATATTCTGCAGACCTTCGGCAAGACCGGTCAGGCCGAGGGCGAGTTCAATCTCCCCACCGAGATAAGACTGGACGGTCCAAATCTGCTGGTTGTCGATGCCATGAACTTCCGTGTGCAGGTGTTTGACCGCTCCGGATCCTTTCAGTACGCCGTTGGAAAACTCGGTGACAGTACCGGAGCCCTGTTCCGGCCAAAGGCGGTCAGTGTGGATTCAGAAGGCGATCTGTACGTAGTTGACGCGTTGTGGGGCGTCGTGCAGGTATTCAACCGCAAGAGCGAACTGCTTTACTACTTTGGATCCAGGGGAACGCACGCAGGAGAGTTTCAGCTCCCGACGGGGTTGTTCATCGACAAGGCCGATCACGTATATGTAGTAGATTCGTTCAACCATCGTGTGCAGGTGTTTCAGTACGCAGGCCTGAAGAATCCAGCCAACGAGGCACTGAGATGAAGAGCAGAACGCTCATGGCCGGATTGATGATTTTGCTCACGGGAACCTCTCTACTTGCCCAGGTTACGGGTGACGTAATGGGAGTGCACAATCTCGGACCCGGCAGTAACTCCCCGATCACCGGTGCGCGTCCGGAAGCATGCTCTTATTGCCACGCGCCGCACTCGGGACTTAACACCGGCTTATGGAATCAGAAACTCACCACCCAGACCTATACCAACTACGCCAGCAACACCGAGAAAAATATGGGCACACAGCCTTTACTCGGTTCGGATAGCAATCAGTGCCTTAGCTGTCATGACGGCACCGTCGCCGTCGGAGCCACCGTGGCCTATGGCCAGGTCTCCACTCGCGGAGCGATGAACACGTCAGACGTATTTGGAAGCAGCATGCAATCGTCGCACCCATTCAGTCTTGCATTGCCGTTGAAAGACAATGTTGACCTCGTCGCCTCTCTGGCGGCGAATGGACATACCAGCGACACCACTGGTGCTGTGAATCTGATTAACGGAAACGTTGAATGCACCACTTGCCACAATCCTCACATACAAGCCAAAGACCTCGTGTCGCAGAACTTTCTGGTGAAGGACAGCTCGAGTGGGCAACTGTGCCTGGCCTGTCACGACCCGACTCGGCAGGTTGGCGGCCAGGTGAATCCGCTATCCGATTGGTCCACCAGCGCGCATGCTTTGTCCACGAGCAAGATTTCGCCCCAGGCTCTTCTTGGAAGCTATCCCACCGTCGCAGCAGACGCATGCATTTCATGCCATACGCCGCACAACGCTGCGGGCGGCTCGCAACTTCTACGTGGTCAGAATGAGCAGGACTGCATCGCATGTCACAACGGCGGCACGAATGTCTCTCCGATGGCGCCTTACGCCGACGTGTTTGCTGAATACGCCGCGCCGAAGGTCGGCCATCCGTTTCCTACATCGACTAATCCGCACGATTCTGCTGAGAATACTCTGCTCAACAACAACCGCCACGCGACCTGCGTGGACTGCCACGCGGCACACGGATCCGAGCCGGTGGGCGCATTTCCTCCTCCGCCATTGCTCCGCATTTCGCAAAGAGACATCGCTGGCATCAATGCAAGCGACGGAATCAGCGTATTGACTCCTGCCGTCAATCAATATGAAAATTGCTTGCGCTGCCATGGCACCAGTTCGGCGAAGCAGGTGCTCCCAATTTATGGATATTTCCCGGTTCGCGCGCTGTCGGCGGGCGATCCTCTGAATATGATTCCGCAATTTGCCGTCACGGCCATCTCTAGTCACCCAGTCATGCATGGACGAAGCAGCCCTCTTCCACAACCCAGCCTGCTGACGAATATGTTGAATCTGGACGGCGTCACCCAGGGCCGGGCCATGGGCACCCAGATTCTCTGCACTGACTGCCACAACAGCGACGATAATCGCGAATTTGGCGGAGCCGGCTCCAACGGACCCCATGGATCGAGGTGGACCCACATTTTGGAGCGGCGCTATGAATTCAGCCAGGCTGTCGGACCTGGGCAACTCATTTCCAATCTCTTTCCCAATCCTGACCTCAGCGTGATTGGACCCTACGGTCTCTGCGGGAAATGTCATGATCTAGCCAATCAGATTACTAAGAACACAAGCTGGAATGAGCACAGCAGCCACATCAACGCCGGCTTCAGTTGTTCCACCTGCCACACCGCCCACGGTAACGGTGCCGTCAGCGGAACGATCAGCGGCGAGCGCCTGGTCAATTTTGACTTGAACGTAGTGGCTTCGAATGGCGGCTATCCTATTTCCTACAACCGCTCCGCGAATACGTGCGCGTTAGTGTGTCACCAGGTCGCGCATAATCCCGACGGCACGGTTACCGCCCCTGGCCTGCGCAGAGGCATTGGAGTCAAAAATTGAACGCTGCCAAACGCCAATCAATTCGCCAGTCGACGAGTGCTCTTCAACTTTCTCTGCTTGGAGGACGCGTGCGCATGATCCTTCGCTACGCGCGGCTCCGCAGCGCTCTCACTGGCCGCCGCGGCCACCGTCCAGGCCATCACCTCTGGATTCTCATCACTGTGGTTGCGTTGCTGGCAGCCCGCGCCTCTGCCGAAGTGCATCCTGTCCCTCTGGACAAGAGTACAGACGCAGCCAAATGCATCGAGTGTCACGACGACAAAACAAAGGGCAAATCTGTCCATTCAGCCATGGCCGGGGGCTGTCTTAGCTGCCATGAGGTGCGGGTCACGAAGGACATCACCCGTGTCAAGCTCATTACTGCTACCCCCTATGGGCTCTGTCTCACCTGCCATGCTGACAAGAAGGCCGCCGACATTAAAGGGACCGTGCATCCCCCTGCCGTTCGGGACTGCTTGGCTTGCCACAGTCCACACTCCAGCGAAAACAAGAATCAGCTGCTGAAGCCTCTGTCGGGAGATGCGAAAGAAAACCTCTGCTTAAGTTGCCACCAGACTGGATTGAACGTTCCGGAGAAGGGAAGCCGTCACGCGGCCCTTGATATGGGCTGCGACACCTGCCATGTCACTCACAAGACAGGCGCCGAACCGACACAGGAAAACTTGTTCCATCTCACCAAGTCAGCTCCAGCACTCTGCCTGGATTGCCATGATGCGAAAGATGTGGACCTGCAAAAAGCTCATAATAACCAACCCTTCGCAACGGCCAATTGTTTAGAGTGCCATGATCCCCATCAGTCGGACTCCCCAAAGCTGATGGTGAAATTCATGCATCCGCCATTCGCTGACAAAACCTGCGAACTCTGCCATGCGGCTGCCAAAGACGGAAAAGTAGTCCTCACGCAGGCCGACTCCAAGGCGCTTTGCCTGACCTGCCATGACGATAAAGCCAAGTTGATTGACTCCGCCAAAGTGCCACATCCGGGCGCCATGGGCGACTGCACGGATTGCCACAGCCCGCACGGCAGCAAACAGCCCGGCTTGCCGAAGACCGATGCAGTGAGCATTTGCCTGGGATGTCATAGCGACATCGATGATCTGCGTAAGAAATCAGTGCACCATCAGCCTGCATTTGCGCAGGGTTGCTCCACTTGCCACACGCCTCACGGCGGAGACAACGATCATCTGTTGCGCGCCAAGGGCAACGCACTGTGCCTTGAGTGCCATGGCCCCGACTCAGTTCCGCAGCGTGATGACACAGAACACATGCTCACGATTTTCGATGGCCAGGTTAAGCTGCCTGGCGACTATTTCAACAAGAACAAAGTAGCGATCCTACCTTTGCGCTTTGGCCTTGGGCACCCGGTCGAGGGTCACCCCGTCTCCGACGTAATGGACCCAACCAACCAGGGCAAGGTCAAGATACCGCTCAGCTGTCTTTCCTGCCATCAGCCGCATGCTTCGGCACAGGCCGATCTGCTTGTTAAAGATCAGTCCAACAATATGGCTTTCTGCGATAACTGCCACAAGAACAGGCTCAACATGATGGAGACAACTCCGCCTGAGAAATAGTTGGTGACTAAGATGCATTCCTTCTTTTTCAATTCGACGCGTTCGCTGAAGCCGTTCGCCCTACTTCTCCTGCTCGGCCTCTTCCTTGTGTCTCCTTTTTCGGCCGGAGCAGCCAAGAAGAAGAAAGTCGACAACGCCGCGGCGCCGGATATCGGTCCCCGCAAATTCCCCTTCGACCCAACCAAGCTGGTGTGGCCAGCCCCACCCAACGTTGGACGCATCCATTGGCTTGATTACTTTGCAGGAGCTAAGATCGACTACACGCCGGCGGCAAATTCCAAGCCCAAGGCAAGCTGGATGGACCGCCTTGCCGGCGGCCAGTCACAAACTGAAAAATTCAACCCCAAAACGTTTCCCTTCCAGTTGATCGGACCCTACGGCATTGCCATCGATTCCAAGGGCTTGGTATATGTGGCCGACCAGAGAGTCGGGGCCATCTTCATTTTCAACACCCAGACCCATGATACCCAGCTCATCCGCAACGGCTTTGAAGCCCACTTCGGCTGGATCAACGGCCTTGCCATCGATGACGACGACAGGCTCTTCGTCTCCGATGGAAAAATGCACCGCGTCATGATCTTCAATGCCAAGCACGAGGTTGAAAACCAGATCACTGAAGGGCTCCAGGATCCGGTTGGTCTCGCACTTGATACGACCAATCGATTTCTCTATGTTGTGGACACCCAACAGGACCAGGTCATTGTGTATGACGCGGATACCCTCAAGCTCCTGCGGCGCATCGGAACCGGTGGCAAGAGTCATTTCCTCACAACCCCCGGCGACTTTGGAGCACCGCAGGGCGTTGCGTTGGACAACGACGGCAATGTCTACGTAACTGACACTCTCAATAATCGCGTTGAAATCTTCGATGCCGATGGGAGCTTCATCACTCTTTTCGGGAAGCACGGTGATGGTCCCGGGTACCTTTCAAGACCCAAAGGTATCGCAGTGGATGGTGATGGACATATCTGGGTGGCCGACGAGATGCAAGACCGGCTGCAGGTCTTCAATCGTGAAGGGCAGCTACTGACATACATCGGCACCGGACACGGTGAATTACCCGGCCAGTTCAAATCGCTCGTTGGAGTCGCGATCGACAAGCAGAACAGGGTTTTTACTGCCGAGCAGGAGCCTGGGCGAATGCAGATGTTTCAATACGTCACCGACGCTGAAGCAGCAGCGGAAAAAGCCAAGCATGAAGATGAATTGCAGAAAGCCGCCGATCAACGTCAAAAAGCCGCGGCGTCTGTCCCGTCAGACAAGCCCGCGGTAGTATCCCCGCAGAAGACCGCAGACACGCCAGGATCAACTGGCACTCCCGCACCGGAGAACAGTGCACCGTCCAAGCCGCAAATCTGAGAGGTGTGCTTCTTTGGGCTCCCGGAGCTTCTTCGAATCTGCGATACGCTTTGGGCCTGGGCGGGAAAAGGATCATCGTGGTCAATCTCTGCGAAACACACAAAGAGCGCGAATCTGTTTTGGAAATTCAATCGGAGCAATTTGCGGCGGTTTCTTAGAAATAGAAGAATGAACGATCGAGAATTCGGAGTTCGTCCTTTTAAGTCGCCTAGGTCTCAGCACGCTGAAAAAACAAATAGCTATGGTCGCCATAGATACCTGCGCCTCATGGAATTACGCAACGTCGGGCAATAGCGGTAAACCAGACGCTACGGCCACAGTCGTTTGCGTAGACCAGCGTATTCGAGTCAGCTTCCCAGGACGACTCAATCTGAGTGCATGGCACGTCTGTCACACGCCGGGTCGCGCCGGTCTGTCCATCGCGAATCCAGAGATTCCATACTCCGTGCTTCATTCGGCTATACGCCATCCAATGCCTATCCGGCGACAATGCCGGGCAGTGAGATTCTACAAGACCTAGTGGGGTGTTCCGGTGGCTCTGATCGGTCAGATAAATCTGTGGTGGGTGGCCGTCTTTTACGCCGGAAACTGCAATGTCGTCTCGTGAGATAGAGGTTGCGTCGCACACATTGACCGAAGGAGGCGTGAGTCTAGCCTCAGTTGGGTGAGCAGACCCGAATGACTGCAGTGCGATAAGCGATACCCATTCGCAGAGCCGGCCACACATTTCGTTGCGAAATCCGCTCGGACTGGGTCAGTGTAGGAGCGGCATTCGACTATCACACGGGTCAGATTCGGGATCGCCCACGATGGGTCGAGCGCGCAGGCCTCCAGTGGCTGCATCGGCTCATGCAAGATCCGAGATGCTTGTGGAAGCGATACCTTCGCGACAACTCCGCATTCCTCTGGCATATTGCGTGTCAACTCTTGCGACTGCGGAAATATTCTCCCGGAATGGAGTTGCCCCTCGGCGGCGCGCGTCGTAACGAGAGATTCCTGTGAAGATGCATTCTCCCTGTTTTCATTGAAGCGAGTCCTCAGCGGTTTATCAACCACGTTGCTGATTGAGACTGATTGGTGACATTCACGCGGGTTGCGCTGGCTGCGTTCATTGGATGGAGCGGAAATTATCCATGGACTTCGCGATTGCATCCATTCTTGATTGAATCGCGCTCGTCATGGATTTCAGCATTGCAGCCGCGAAAGCTCTCGACCTTGCTTGGGGGGGCGAAAAGCCGTCCATCGATTCGATGCCTACTCTAACCGGAAGAAAATCGATCGGCAGTTGTGGTAGGGCAAGCCGAGCCTGGCTTAGCCAGACTTAACTTGAAAAGTGGGGAGAAAAGGGTCGTAGACGGGGCATTCGGGAAAGCACAGAAACTTTAGCGCGTAAGATTAACCAGCTCATTTATAAGGATTTGCTCGCATTATTTGGATTTCTCCAGACATGCTGGCGGAGAGACTGGGATTCGAACCCAGGTTAGAGTTTCCCCTAAACACGCTTTCCAAGCGTGCGCCTTCAGCCACTCGGCCATCTCTCCACGCGAGGTGAACTATCCTCTTGAATCTACCATAGTGGGGTCTCCGCGGCGTGCCCTCGGCGAGGTGCGATCTGGCGCGATTCCGCAAATCACAGTCGTGATTGAAATCGTATACATATCGCCATCGCGTCGTTTATAGTTCCGCTTTGCTCGGCGCACGCATTTCAACTCAAATGTGCGCCTAACCTCCAGCGAAAAGAAGGAATTCCATGGCTCGCTTTTCTCGACGTGAACTGCTCCGTTCTGGACTTGCACTTTCGGCCTCTTCGCTTGTTGCCCAGTCAGCCTGGGGTCGCACTTCGGCACTGCTTTCAAGCTATCCGGATGCTGCGTCTGCCGAGGCTCTGGCTGCCGTTGCGCCACGCGAGCAACTGCTTTTCGACTTTGGATGGAAGTTCACGTTTGGCAACTTGAATGATCCATCGCGCGATCTCAACTTCGGTTTCGACCAGGGAGATTTTGCAAAGACAGGCGACTTTGAATTCGCCAAAGCCAAATTCGACGACTCCAGGTGGCGCTCGCTCAATTTGCCGCATGACTGGGCAGTCGAGCTTCCTTTCGTCCATGACGATACCCAGAACTCCCACGGATACAAGCCTGTCGGTCGCCGCTATCCGGAAACAAGCGTTGGCTGGTATCGTCGCGAATTCGACATTCCCGCCACTGACAAGGGCCGTCGCGTCGCAATCGAGTTCGACGGTGCCTTTCGCGACATACTGCTCTTCGTCAACGGATGCTTCATCGGCCGCAACAATAACGGCTACGCACCTTTCCGGTTCGACATCTCGGACTTCCTCGCCTACGGCCGGAAGAATTACGTTGTGGCGCGCGTTGACGCCAGCTTCGGCGATGGTTGGTTCTACGAGGGCGCCGGAATTTATCGCCACGTCTGGCTCACCAAAACCGATTCGCTGCACCTCGGCAAGTGGGACAGCACTGTTCGTGCTGCGCTCAACAGCACCTCCGCCAATCTGTCGCTCGCAACCATCCTCATGAACGAGGGCAAACAGCCCCAGAGCGCCAAGGTCACTTGGCAGATTCTCGACGCTGAGGGAAAAACAGTGGCCAATGCTGAAGCGCCCGCGCAGACAATCGCAATCGACGGTTCTGCGAGTTTTGTCGCGACGGCCAAGCTGTCAAATCCTAAACTCTGGTCCGTAGATGAGCCGAATCTCTACTCCGCCATTGTGACCGTTGAGTCGGAAGGAAAGCCTCGAGATGCGGAGCGGGTCAGCTTTGGTGTGCGCACCGCGATCTTCGACGCCGACAAGGGCTTCTTCCTCAATGGAAAATCCACGAAGATCCAGGGCACATGCAATCACCAGGATCACGCGGGCGTAGGTGCGGCTGTGCCCGACCGGCTGCAGTGGTTCCGCCTTGGTGTGCTCCGCGAGATGGGCTGCAACGCCGTCCGAACCTCGCACAACATGCCTACGCCGGAGTGGGTCGAAGCCTGCGACCGCATGGGCATCATGATGATGTGTGAGACCCGTCAGATGAGTTCCAGTCCTGAAGGCCTTGCGCAACTTGAAGCCATGGTCAAACGCTATCGCAACTCTCCCTCCATCATTATTTGGTCCATTGGAAATGAAGAAGGGCAACTCCAGGACAGAATGGCGGAGCAGGGTGTCGAGATCGGTACAACCATGGTCCAGCGCTGCCACGAGCTTGACCCCACGCGCGTTGTCTCGGCCGCGGTGAATGGCGACAACGAGCAGGGCGTCTCCGACACGCTCGACATCATAGGTTTCAACTACGGCCTCGATCGTCCCGACAAATATCACAAGGAACATCCGAAACGTGCAATCTATGGCTCTGAAACCTCCAGCGCAATCTCCACGCGCGGCGTCTACGCCACTGACCCGCTGCGCAACACCGTGAATGCTTACAACGGTGTCGTTCATTGGGGCGAAACCGCCGAAGAGTGGTGGACGTTCTACGGAACGCGCGATTGGGAGGCAGGCGGCTTTGCATGGACCGGATTCGACTATCGAGGCGAACCCACCCCTTACGGCTGGCCCTCTATCAACTCGCAATTCGGCATCGTCGATATGTGCGGATTCCCCAAAGACACATTCTTCTACTACAAGGCTTGGTGGGGTAGCAAGCCTATGATCCATCTCTTCCCGCACTGGAACTTTGAGGGGAGGGAAGGCGAGGAGATCCCCGTGTGGGTGTACTCCAACCTCGATGAAGTCGAGTTGTTCCTCAACGGGACAAGCCAGGGAAGCCAAAAGATTCCGCACCTCGGCCATGTCGAGTGGAAGGTCAAGTACCAGCCCGGCGCAATCGAAGCGCGCGGCAGCAAAGACGGCAAGGTGGTGTTGACTGAAAAGCGCGAAACAGCCGGTTCCACCGTTTCCATTCGCCTCACCGCGGACCGCACTGAAATCAACGCCGATGGCGAAGATATTGCCGTCCTCACCGTCGAGGCCCTGGACAAGGACGGCCGCCCTGTTCCGACCGCCGGCAATCGCATCAGCTTCAACATCTCCGGCGAGGGGAAGCTTATCGGAGTCGGCAACGGAGACCCGAACTGCCAGGAAAGTGACAAGGAACCTCGGCGCTCGCTTTTCAACGGACTGGCCCAGGTCATCGTGCAGGCGACCAAACGGCCCGGTGAAATTCACATCGAGGCGGTCAAGGAAGGCTGGGACGGCCCCGAATTGACCCCCGCCAAACTCACCATTACAACAAGCCAGGTCGTGCCCCGGCCGGCCGTGGCCTGAAGACTTGGATAGAAGTCGTCGCCGGATAGGATGCGGGCGCTGAAGCTAAAGCGCTTGATAAGCGCCCTGCGCCTATCCCTAACAGTTGTAGGCGATTAACACCAAGTGGCTATCGCCTCTCTTGCGCTCCGTCTGTACTCTCATCCTAGACACTCGAAGTGAGCGGAAGTAGCCCGGATTCTCGGGTAGCTACACCGCAAGATACCGTTTTCGCTCGCCCCTGTTTCGCGGGCTAAAGGCAATCTGGGCTCTTCGGATGTGGGGGCTCTTTGAGATTCGCTCCCAACATTTGGGATGCCGCCGAAAGGAATTAAACATGAATTCGAATTTTTTCAAATACACATTCCTGCTTCTCGCCCTCGTACTCTGCACGAGCACCGCCGCCAACGCGATGGTATTGATACCTGCCCCCGAGGTTGACCCGGGTTGTGTCGTTGGTTCCTTGACGCTCCTTTGCGGGGCTCTTGCCATACTTCGCGTCAAGTACAAGAGTTAGACCCGGAACGCCTCCAAATGGGATTGCAACCGACGATGGACCCCGATGAAGGCTCCGCCCGGAACAGCCTTTCCCGTCCAGGAAGGTTGCTTGCTTGGCTTGAAGTTCTTCTAGGAAGGTTGTATCTATTTGCCGCGGTTATCGCGCTTGAAACGGTATTGGTTGCCGGCGTTCTTCACATCGATACCATTTTCCATTCAGACCTGGTCGCTCTTGTAATCGTTGCTTTCGCCGTCTTCCTTTGCCTTGGTTACTCCCGGTTAATGGTCCGGCGTGAACGCGTTCCGTTTAGCTTTGCACTCCTCGCTGCCCACATTGTCTGCGTTGCCGCCGCGGTATCCCTCCAGATCCTCACATTAATGGATTGGGCCGGGCTCCAGGCCTCGCAAGCCGCGCACTCTGCCATCATCGCATTGCTCGTTCTTGGCACACCTTTGCTCGCCCTCGCCTGCCTTCCGCTCCAAGCCTGGATCAACTCAATTCGAGCCACCGGCACGTTGTGGCGCTTTTCAGCCTTGGCCGGCGTGCTTGCAGTCGTCGTCAGAGCCGTGATGTGGTTCTTATGGCACAATCCACAATTGGCGCTCGGCCACTTTTTGCAGTTTGCGACATTCCATTCGGTCAACTTCGCGTTAAAGCCCTTCTTGCCTGACGTCTCCATGGACGTTGCCAACTTCACCATCGGCTCTCCCCGATTTTCCGTCACCATCCTTCCTCCTTGTTCCGGCATGGAGGGTCTCGGTCTGGTCCTCGTCTTTACTTCGGTCTGGCTATGGTATTTCAGAAAAGAGAGCCGCTTCCCGCAGGCGCTCTTCCTGATCCCATGCGCGCTGGCTTGTGCCTGGCTCCTGAACATCGTGCGCCTCACAGCCCTCATCATCATTGGCGATAAGGTGGGCCAGGATGTTGCAATGGTCGGCTTCCATTCCCAGGCCGGCTGGATCGCATTCACCCTCGTGGCACTCAGTTTTTCCGTGGCCACACAAAAGCTCTCCTGGGTGAGCAGAGATCCCTTACCCCGGCCGTCCCCTGCTGCCTCAACGCAGGAACACCCGATCGAGATCACCACTGGCGCATTCGAGAAAATCCACGAAAACCCGGGCGAGTCTCCCGCGATACATGCCTACCTCGTCCCCTTTCTTGCCATCCTGGCTGCGTCCGTCGTCTCCAAGGCAGCTTCAGGGAGTTTTGAATGGCTCTATCCACTCCGCTTCATCGTCGCGCTCATTGCTATCTGGCATTTCCGGCCGGAATTGAAAAAGCTCAACTGGCGTTTCGGTTGGATTGCGCCAATCGCCGGTGCAGCCGTCTTCTTTGCCTGGATCGTGCCGTCGTTTTTCGGACGTGAGGAATCAACTGGTTCGCTTGGATTCTCATTGCAGGCGCTTACTCCCGGCGCGCGTCTGGCCTGGATTGCATTTCGTATCGCCGCCGCCGCAATCACCGTGCCCATCGCCGAGGAACTCGCTTTTCGTGGTTTCCTCGCACGCCGTCTCGTTGGCCGCGAATTTGAAAGCGTTCCTTTCTCCCGCCTCACAATTCTGCCCATCGTTCTGTCCTCCGTGGCCTTCGGCCTCATGCATGGCCAACACTGGCTCGTCGGCATCCTGGCCGGTCTCGTCTACGCGCTCGTGCTCCGATGGAGAGGGCGTATCGGCGATGCCGTCGTCGCCCACGCCGTCAGCAATCTGTTGCTCGCCGCTTGGGTGCTCTGCCGGGGAGACTGGGCGCAGTGGTAGCGCCGCTTCATGTAATCCTGTATGGCTCGCATATAAATTAGGTAGATGAGTCACACGCAAGCCAAGTGGAAACCGGAATTGCGCGCCATGATCGTGCTCGCCGTTCCAGTGGTCCTCAGCGAACTCGGCTGGATGGCTCAGGGCGTGGTCGACAACATCATGGTAGGCCGTCTTGGCCCTGCCGCAATCGGCGCAGTCGCCATCGGAAACGCCGTTTACTACACGCCGTGCCTCTTCGGCATCGGTCTGCTGCTCGGACTCGACACACTCGTCTCTCAGGCCTTCGGCCGCCAGGATCACGAAGACTGCCACCGCTGGCTGGCGCAGGGCGTCTATCTCGCCTGCATCGCCACGCCGCCCCTCATGCTTCTCATTGCCGCCGCCAGTTACGGCTTCACTCGCTTCGGCGTCATACCTGAGGTTGCCGCGCTTTCCGGTGGCTACCTGCGCCTCCTCAACTGGGGCACCCTTCCGCTTCTCCTCTACGGCGGCACGCGCCGCTACCTGCAGGGAGTCGGCCAGGTTCGCGTAATCACCGTCACCTATGTCCTTGCCAACCTCCTCAACTGGTTCGGTAACTGGGTCCTCATCTACGGCAAGCTCGGCTGCCCGGCGCTCGGCGTAAACGGCTCCGCCATCTCCACCTGCATCGCCCGCGTAGCCATGGCAGCCGCTCTGCTCGGATTCGCATGGCGCTACGAACGCAACCGCGGCCATCCGCTCTTTCGCCACTGGGCCGGACCCCAGATCCAGCGCCTCCGTCAACTTGTACGACTCGGCGGGCCCGCTGCCGGTCAGATCGTGCTTGAGGTCGGTGCGTGGAACCTCAGCACTTTTTCCGCCGGCTATCTGAGTTCTGTCGCGCTCGCAACCCACGCCATCGCGCTCAATTACGCCAGCATCAGCTACATGGTGCCATTAGGAGTCTCTGCAGCAGCGGCCGTCAGCGTTGGCCATGCCGTCGGCGCTGGCGATCCGGCGCGTGCTCGCCGCGCCGGGTGGTTGGCCCTCGCCCTCGGCACTTCGTTCATGGTCCTGGCAGGTGTTGTGTTCTTTGTCGCGCCTCGTCCGCTCATCTCCCTCTACACCAGCGACCCACGCGTTCTCGCTGTTGGTCCAAGCCTGCTTTGGAATCGCGGCCGCATTTCAAATCTTCGACGGAATCCAGACCGTATGTACCGGCGCCTTACGCGGACTCGGCGAAACCCGCGTCCCCATGTTTGCAAACTTGATAGGTTATTGGGTCTTTGGACTTCCCCTTGGTCTAACGCTCTGCTTCGTTCTGCACTGGGGCATTTACGGCTTGTGGATCGGCCTCACCTTCGCCCTGATCGTCATTTCACTATCGCTCCTCTTGCGTTGGAATAGAGATTCGGCCAAATTGAAGCTCGCGGGTTGAAACGATTGAACTTAATTGCCGGCCAACCCACTGGTTCTATGCTTGTCCGCTCCCCTCCGATAACTTTCAGCAATTGATTCTTTGAAAGCATCAACATCTGTTGTATGTCTCGGTACTTAAGGGGGTAAAGCACGTGTTTCTAGGTGGGACGCCTTCTCTCGTAAGTGACTATAATCACATGAGAGTGAATGTACTGACTCTTTCCAGAATTTACCGGAAGGGAATCCCGCCAAATGGCGACAGGCGACCTCGCCCTGGGTCAAGAACAGGGCGCAATCTGCGCGCGCGAGCGCGTGACCAACGACTTCAGCATTAACGTAGCAACGGTGAACGGGTCCGGCTCGCAATCCGCCAACAGCGTGCTGCTGAAAAGCATCTTCGGAATGGGTGTTCCCGTCAGCGGGAAAAACCTCTTCCCCTCAAACATCGCCGGACTTCCCACTTGGTACACCATCCGCTCCAGCAAAGATGGTTACGTGGCCCGTACGCGGGACGCCGAAATCCTCGTGGCATTGAACCCTGAAACTGCAAAGCAAGACATGCTGGCGCTTCCCACGGGCGGCGTGGCCATCTACGAAGAAAGCTTTAACCTCAAGCAATATCGCGACGACGTCGCCTGCTATCCGGTCCCCTTCGACAAGATCACGGCCAGCTGTCTGCCCTGAAGCAAAGCTCCGCAAGCTGGTCCGGAACATGGTCTTCGTCGGCGTCGTGGCCCAGCTTCTCTCCATCGATCTCACCGTCGTTGAGAACGGCCTGCGCAAGCAGTTCGCCAAGAAGCAGAAGGTTTTCGACCTCAACTTCGGCGCGGTCAAGGCTGGCTTCGATTACGCCCAGGAAAAGCTCGTCAAGCAGGATCCATACTTCATCGAGCAGATGAACCAGACCGCAGGCAAAATTATCATCGACGGCAACGCGGCCTGCGGCATGGGCGCGGTGTTCGCGGGTGTCACGGTGGTTGCGTGGTATCCCATCACGCCCTCCACTTCGCTCATTGAAGCCACCACAGATCTGCTCAAGAAATTCCGCGTCACAGAAGAAGGCAAGGCAACCTTCGCCGTCGTCCAGGCTGAAGACGAGTTAGCGGCCATCGGCATGGTGCTCGGCGCAGGCTGGGCCGGCGCGCGTTCCATGACCTCAACCTCGGGCCCCGGCATTTCGCTCATGGCGGAGTTCTCCGGCCTCGGCTACTTCGCTGAGATTCCCGGCGTCATCTTCGATGTGCAGCGCTCCGGGCCGTCCACCGGCTTGCCCACGCGCACCTCGCAGGCTGACCTGCTCTCCACCGCATTCCTTTCCCACGGCGACACCAAGCACATCGTTCTGCTTCCTGGCTCCGTCAAGGAGTGCTTCGAGCTGAGCTATGAGGCCTTCAACCTCGCCGAACGCCTGCAAACGCCGGTCTTCGTGCTTACCGATCTCGACCTGGGCATGAACAACTGGATGTCGGATCCGTTCCAGTATCCAGATAAGCCTCTCGATCGCGGGAAGGTGCTTACCGCTGAAGATCTCAACCGTCTTGGCGGCTTTGCGCGCTATCGCGATGTCGACGGTGACGCCATCGGCTGGCGCACCCTGCCCGGAACACCTCACCCCAAGGCCGCATACTTCACGCGCGGCTCAGGACACAACGATGCAGCCGCCTACACCGAGAAGCCCGATGAGTACCAGGAAGTGATGGATCGTCTGACGCGCAAATTTGAAAACGCGCGCAAGCTCGTTCCCGCACCGATTGTCGTCAGGGACAGAACCTCGAAGATCGGCGTGATTGCCTATGGGACTACCGATTTTGCAATGCGCGAGAGTCTCGACCAGATCAAGAAGGAATACGGAGTGGATGTGGATTACCTCCGCATCCGCGCTTATCCCTTCGCGCACGAGATTCACGACTTTGTAGCCTCGCACGAGCGCGTCTACGTGGTCGAACAGGATCGCGACGCGCAATTGGCCAGCCTGCTCAAGCTCGACCTTCCCGCCGAACAGGTCGTCAAGCTGCGCAGCATCCTGCACTACAACGGGCTGCCGATCGACGCACGTACCATCACTGAGGAATTCGCAACCAAGGAGGGCCTGTAAAAATGGCGACCGCAACTCCAACTTCTACGCCAGGCCCCAAGGTCAACCACATCGGCCTCCCGGTCCTTGAATATCGCGGCGGCAAGTCGACACTCTGCGCCGGCTGCGGCCATAACGCAATCTCCGAGCGCATCATCGATGCCATGTTTGAAATGGGCGTCCAACCCGAGCGCGTCATGAAGATGAGCGGCATCGGCTGCTCTTCAAAGAGCCCCGCTTACTTCATGAGCCGCTCGTTCAGCTTCAACAGTGTGCATGGGCGCATGCCCTCGGTCTCCACAGGCGCCATCCTGGCAAACCACACCATGACCATGCTGGGCGTCTCCGGCGACGGCGACACGGCCTCCATCGGCATGGGCCAGTTCGTTCATCTCATGCGCCGCAACCTCCCCATGATTTACATCATTGAGGACAACGGCGTATACGGGCTCACCAAAGGGCAGTTCTCCGCCACCGCCGACATCGGCTCCAAACTCAAGACCGGCATCGTCAATGATCTGCCTGCAATCGACACCTGCGCCATGGCCATTCAGCTAGGCGCTACATTTGTCGGCCGCTCATTCTCCGGCGACAAGAAACAGCTGCTCGCGATGCTCAAGGCCGCCATCGCCCACAAGGGCACGGTGATGCTCGACGTCATCAGCCCCTGCGTTACCTTCAACGATCATGAAGGTTCAACCAAGAGCTACAAATTCATGCAGGAGAACGACGAGCCCATCAACGAAATCGGCTTCGTCGCCAGCTTCGACGAAATCGATGTCGATTACAACTCTGGCGAAGTTTACGAGGTGGAGATGCACGATGGCTCCAACCTCCGCCTTCGCAAACTGCACGAGGACTACGATCCGACCGACAAGGCCAACGCCGTGCGCACTCTCATGGAAGCCGAGGAGAAAGAACGAAGTCCTCACCGGCGTCTTCTACATCAACACCGAGAAGCCCACCTTCATCGACAATCTGAACCTGGTCGACGAGCCCTTGGCAACGCTGCCTGAATCACTCACCCGGCCGCCAAAGTCCGCTCTCGACGCTCTGATGAACAACCTCAAATAGCGGTTCTCGATCCGAGTTCCCACAAAAAGCCCCGCATTTCGCGGGGCTTTTTCATTTCCTGATTGTGATTGGTGGACCGCTCGGCTTCGTCGCTGACGGTACCGGTGCCTTTGTTAGAGTGTTGCTCGCTCCGCCGATCCTCTTCCATGTCCCCGTCCCCAGCTTGCCCGTTGCGACCACGACTCCCGGCGATTGCGCCTTGTACGTGCCTACGTCGTCCCATGTCATCGAGATCGCATGCAGCGTGTAGTGCCCGGTGCTGGCCGTGAACGTTCCCGCGTTCGACGGAGTGTTGTCGTCGGTCTCGCTGTGAAACTCGTACGTTCCGTTCGCGGCGACTCTCCAGATCCACCGGCCTGGGTTGCGCTCCATCTCCCATGTTCCCACCATCGTCGGATCTACTTTGCCTCCGCTCACTCCGGTCGGCAACGGCATCGGAGACGACCACAACACATCATCGCCGGCACAGGGCGCAACCACGAGAACGCAGCTCTTGCCGCCTGCTGAGCGGCATTGGCAAGCGCATTCGCTGCGGCTGTGCTGCGATCGCCCGTCGTGCTGAATCCATACGCCTTGTCCGAATAGCTCTCCGCCAAACCCACGCAGGAGTTTTCGTTCCAGGTCAGCACCTTGCAGTCGGTCGCGCCGTCCCTCCGGCAATTCTGCAGTGCCGTCTGCTCCGCGTCATTCTGAGAGTTTTGCCCGTGCGATGCACCTGCGGTCATGCTAGAGGGTGAGATCGCCAGTGCCGCCCAATGGACAACCACAAGATGCTGGGCTGCTGTGCCCGGCCTCCCCAGGTTGTCGCATCCCACGTAGCCCAGCGCCTCAATACATGCCTCGTCGTTGCTCATTGCAGAGCTATCGGTGGTCTCCACCATGGGAACGTAACTAGGCTCCTCATCGTCGTCTTGTGCATGAGCCGGGCGTCCAAACGCGGCCATGGACAGAGTCACCACGCCTAACCCCAGGAGCCGCAGCGTAACCTGGAAATTCGCATTATACTTCGCCATTTGCGTTCCTTTCTCCGCCTCCGCTTGCGCGATGAAAGTACTCCCGAAAGAAGTCAGGCCTAAATAAATATCACGATGCCCGATATGTAGCGCAATAAAAAAGCCCCGCATTGCGCGGGGCTTTTCTTTCAGAATCGCGTCTCTCAGTGCGCCGTAGGATTGATCCGCACACCCATCCCGTTCAGCTTCTCCCGCGCCTGGGCCGCTTCGGGTGTCTGCGGATGCCGTTGAATCAGCAAGCGCAACTCATGAATGCCCGCCTCGCGCTTATTATCTTTCAGCAGGGCAAGTCCCTTATGCAGTTGCGCCGCCGGAGCTTTGGCATTGCCGCTAAACCCCTCCAGAACCGCGTTGTAATCCTTCACCGCGTCTTCAAAATTCCCCTCGCGATAAGCGATCTCTCCCAGATAGAACTGCGCGCTGCCAGCCATGTCGTCCATCGGATAATAGCGAATCACATCCTGAAATTCGCTTTCCGCCAGCTTGTACTTGGCCGCATTAAAGTCGCTCAATGCCGCTTGAAACGTCTGCTGCAGTGGTGGAGTCTGGCTTGCTGCCGGTCCGGGCATAGTCCCGGGCGCACCGGATTACCTGGCCCCGAATCCGGCGTTGGAGAACCTCCCGGCCCACCGGGCGCAGCACCCTGCGGCGGATTCTGAATGTTTTGCAAGTTGGCTTTGCATATCTTGGACAGATTTCTCCAGCTTCGCAATGCGCGTCTTCAACTCGTCAACCGAATCGTTCAGCGATTGAACCTGCCCGGAGTTGGCGTCCAGCTTTCCGTTGATCGCGTCATTCTGCGCATTCATCTTCTGTTGCAGCGTGTTCACCGTTGCGCTCATCTGCACCGCTTGGTCGGCAGTCTGTTGAGCCAGGTTCTGCAGCACAGCGAAGCGCGTGTCCAGCGTGGTCTGAAGCCGCTGCACCATGTCCAACAGTTGCTGCACCTGTGTTTGCAGCTGAATGATCTCTTTCGACGCTGCATACGCGCGCACCGGCATCGCCGGCCAGAAGAATCCCCGTCAGTGCCGTCGCTAGAATGCGGCTTCGATACGTATGAATTTTGTTCATCTTTCACCCGTCAAATATGAATGCGCTGCAGCCGCCTCGTCTTCAGCAAGCTGCAGCGGTCTGTTCTTGTCATTGCGTTCGTCTGCGCCTACTGGTCGATAGAGAAGCCGGCGCGGCGATTCTGTTGCCAGCATGCCTCTGTCGACTCCGAGCAGAACGGCTTTTCTTTGCCGTAACTGATCACGCGAATGCGATCCGCTGCGACACCCGCAGTCACCAGTGCAGTCTTCGCGGCATCTGCGCGATTCTGCCCCAACGCCAGATTGTATTCGTCTGAACCACGCTCGTCGCAGTAGCCGCCAATGACAACCTTGATATTCGGATGGCTCGCCAGATAAGAGGCATCATGCGAAAGCGTAGTTTGCGCATCGCTGCGAACGTCGTACGCGTCGTAATCGAAGAAGATGTCTTGCACATTGGCCTTGAATTCTTCCTCTGCCGACATCGTGTTCGACGGTACTGCGACCGCCGGCGGCTCAGTCACCGATACATGCGCTGAGGCATCCGCTGTCCCGCCTTCGCCGCGCGCAACCAGATGATAGGTCGTCGATTGGGAAGGCGTAACCGTCTTCACGCCGGAAGTAGGTACGTCGCCGATGCCATCGATCGATACGCTGGTCGCGTCCGTCGTACGCCAGTTCAGCGTGACTTGGTCACCGGCTGAGATGGATGTCGGCGAGGCAGTAATTTGCGCAGTCGGCGCTGGTGAGGTCGCTGCCGGAGCAGTTTCGGCAGGCGCAGGCGCGGCCTGCTTCTTCTTGCAACCTGCAACGGCAACCAATGCAACAAGCAGTACAACAGGGGTGAGTGCTCTAAAGCTTCGATTCAATGCGTGACTCCTTCCGCGGGTTCAAAAGCAAATTCTCAACAACACAACCATTTTATTCCCCGGTCCAGCCGCTGCCTTTCCGGTTTGTACCAGTCTGTTCCATTCTGGTTATCACTCTGGAATCCCGAGACTTGGCCGTGGTTTCGCCCGGATTCGCATCTTGCTCGGCTTGTCAAAAACAGTCCGGCCCAGAATTCTCACCGGTTTCCCGGGTCTACTTCCAACTCCAGTTCGGCATAAAGTTGCTGCCCGGCTGCGTCAGTTGGTGCTGCTCAGTTCCGTCCGCAAGCATGGTCCAAATCTGGGTGCGTCCGCCTACCCGGCGCTCAAAGACAATGTGCCGTCCGTCTGGTGACCACGAAGGATAGTCGTTGCTTCCCGCATCGTGAGTCAGTTGCTCCCAGCGCATGCTGGCCACGTCCATCACATAGATATCCTGCCCGCCGGGCGCGCCTGGGCCATACTTTCGGTTCCAGCTGAATGTCAGAAACTGGCCGCTCGACGACCAGGAAGGCGAAACTGCATATCCACTGTCCGTCATCCGGTGCACATTCGAGCCGTCCTGATCCATGATGTAAATCTGCGGCAAGCCCTGTCCGTCCGCTTACCCAGGCAATCTGTGCATTGGTGCGCGGGTTCCATGTCGGCCCCACGTCAGGGCCCCGAAAGAACGTGATCCTGTGCGGGTTGGCGCCCGTTGCGTCTGTTACCCAAATTTCAGGATCGCCTGATCGCGATGATGAAAACGCAATCCGGCTCCCGTCTCCCGACCACGCAGGAGATTGATTCGCGCCTCCAACCGTCCCCGTGGGAAAGCTCACAAGCCGGTTAAGTTCCAATGAGTACATGCGCACTGACCAGCCTTCGCGGCCAAGGGATGCAAATGCGAGGCGCGTGTTATCCGGTGAGATGCGTGGAGAGAGCGAAACGCTGCCTAAATGCGTGATCGCGTGTTGATTTTGTCCATCGTAATCCATCTCCCAGATCTCTTTTGACCCGGTCCTCGAACTCACAAAGTAGATCTTCGTCTCTGCAATCCCGTTGATGCCGCCGCCCAGTCGATTGATGATCTCGTCCGCAAACCGATGCGCCACCGTGCGCGCCATGTCTTCACTGGCTGCTTCGTTGTATTGCTTGCCCAGCACCTGCGGGTTGGCCGCGTTGCTCGTGTCGAACAGCCATCCGTAGACCACCAGCCGACCGTTGGTCGATGAAAGCGCGCCAAACGCCACCATGGTCGCACTGGCCGGCGCAGCGGACCATTGCGCCAAACTGATCTCCTGCGGTGATCCCGGCATCGACTGCGGCGCAAAACTCTTCGACACCAGGTCGAAAATTCCGGCGTTGCCCAGATCGCTGTACAGAGTAGCGTCAAAAACTGCCTTCAGTGCCGGCGTCTGCGGATCGGCGCCCACCGGCTTGAAATCTGAAGCGGCAATTCGAATCTTCGCCTGGCCGAGGTTGGAGCCCGTGCGGACCCAGTCCTGTGCCATCGAAGGAATCGAGAGAAGACTAGCCAGAATCAGAAGTGTGGGGAGGTGGAACCGGGAATAAGACTTCATGCAGGGCGCAATCCTTCCTTGGTGGAGTCTTGCGGAACAAGTGTGACAGGCCAGAGCGACTCAAGTTTCGTACTAGGGCTCGACTTTGATTCGCGCAGTATGTGTGGCAGTTTCATCCAGCGTTTTAGCCTCTGCAGCATGCTTTTCTTGCTGCATGCAACGTATCAAGGGCTGGCCACCCAGACTCCATTGTACCTACCCCGGCGCGCGTGCTTCTAGTACTCGCAGTAGTAGGAGACAAGCAAGGTGCTCTGGTTGTAACCCGCAGGCAACGCACCAAATGTGTCCACACGCTGTGCCGCGCGCAGGCAGGAGTTGTCCAACGTTGCGCTCCCGCTGGTGTGGTCCAGGCTCACATCGCCCACTGAGCCATCCCTGCCAATTTTGAAGTCGATATAGGCCTTCGCGCCCCTCGGCGTGTTCTGGTCCACCATCGCCTTGTACCAGTTGGAGCTCATCTTCCGATTGATGCCATCCACATACCACCCGAACCTGCTGCCAAAGTCTCCATTGGTGATGGAAGTCGGGCCGCTGGTAAAGTTCGGATTCTGCGACGCATGCGGCATCGAAGACCCCGCCTGCTCCCCGTAGTTCGCTCGGTTATTCTCCACCGGCGTCGGCTGCCGCGGGGGTGTCCTCGGCGCCGTTTGCTGCTCCGGCTTCTTCTGCTTGCCCAGAATCGGAATCGCCGTCTCATCAACAGCCTGCTTGGCCTTGGGCTCGGGCTGCGCAGGAGCCTGGCTCGGCGTTTCAGTCGCCAGCACATTCTGATTCACAGGCTGCGTCGAAGGCAGGGGAATCGCGCTGCTCACCAGGTTCACCTGGATCGCCCCGCCGAGCCCCGCACCGCCCCACAAATTGTGATGAAAAAATCCGCCCAGAATACCGTAGAGCACAAGTGCCGCAACGAGCCCGGCATGCAGCATCAAGGAGCCCATCGCCGGCGCCATCACCGGCTCCGGTGTCAGTTCCTGCTCCAGTTGCTCGCTGCCTTCCAGCAGACCGCTCATTGTTTTGCCTTGAATATTCACTCAGGAATTCAATGTCATCCCGAGCGACCCGAATGTGAAACAAGATGGAGTCGAAGAGCCTTCGCTTCTGCACTGCGGCAATCTGCACGAAAATGGCTGCCCCATGCCTCGATTCTGAGACATGGGGCAGCTCGAAAATCTCAAATGCGATCCATCACTGTCCCGCTCGACCCTTCGTGTCCATCGGCTGCGTCACAATCGAAATGTTCGTAATCCCCGCCTGTTTCACCGCATCCATCACCGTCGCAAATGCGCCAAACGGCACTCGCTCATCGGCGCGCAGATAGATCACCTGTTTGGCTGGATCGCTCCCCGGTTGCCGCAGCCTCTGCGCCAGCTCGTGGATATTCACCGGCTTGTCGCCCAGAAAAACCTGTTGATCGCGGTCGATCGTCACCACCATCCGCTGCTCGGTAATCTCTTTTACCGTGCGCGTCTTTGGCACCGCGACTTCAATGCCCGACTGCAGCACCGGCGCGGTAATCATGAAGATCACCAGCAGCACAAGCACCACATCCACCAGCGGCGTGATGTTGATGTCGGCGAGCGAACTGCGGGTTTGGCCGCTGCTACTTGTAAAGGCCACGTTCAACCTCGGGTGCAGCTTCAAGGTCCGGAGCAGCAGCGCGCGTCGCGCGCGTCGGAATCTCTTCCAGCGCGTTCAGCAGTTCGCGGCAAAAATCATCGGTAGCCGAAGCAAACACGCGAATGCGCGCAGTGAATTGGTTATAAGCCACCACCGCGGGCACGGCCACAAACAAGCCCGCTGCCGTTGTAATCAGCGCCTCCGAGATGCCCGGCGCGACTGCTCTTAACGTTGCCGCTCCTGCCGTTCCAAGCCCGTGAAAGGCATCCACGACGCCCATTACAGTGCCAAACAATCCCACAAACGGACTCGTCGCAGCGATCGTCGCAAGCCACGTCATCCGCCGTTCGAGACTGGTGATCGATTCGCTCGCCGCAGTCTGGGCCGAGCGCTCCAGCGGAGACAGATTCCGCGGTGGTCCCGAGCCGCCCGTCTGCCTTTTGTAGGTCTCGTAAACTTCAATGAAAACCTGCGCCAGCGGGCTCGACTTGAAGTTATCCGCCACTACCGCAATTTCCTGCAGCCGGCTCGCCTTGCGAAAGGCCTTGATAAAGTTGCGGCTCTCTCTCGTGACCTTCCCAAACGTAGACATCTTGCCCAGGATCACAGTCCACGAATAAAGGCTCGCAAATAACAGCAGGACGAGCACGCAAATCGCGATCGATGCCGATGTTGCCCATCATGTCCATCAGCGCGCTCGTGCCCGGCATCGGCGCGGCTCCCGCGGGTGCGGCGCTACTGTCAGCCTGCATTGCGAAGACGAAGACAGCGGTTAAAATCGGCATTCACCTCAATATTCACGGTATCAGACGCGATGGCCCTTCCAAGTTATCGAAAAGGTCCCCCGTGGGCTTCCTCGCTGTTCCAGCAGGCTTACATTGGGGCATTTCTGCTATGCTGCGCTCGGATTGTCAGGGTTGAAACGCTGTCCTACCATTGTTCCCATGGATTGAGCAGGATCCAGAGGTTCGTCCACACAATGCTCGTTGAGCTGCGCGCTGAAAACTACGCCGTCATCGATCACGCCATCGCCGTCTTCGGCCCGGGCCTCAACCTGCTCACGGGCGAAACCGGCGCGGGCAAATCTATCCTTGTAGATGCGCTCGCCCTCCTGATGGGTGGCAAGGCATCGGCAGAAATCGTGCGCCACGGAGCAGACAAGGCCGTCGTCGCCTGTGTCTTCGAGTCCACTCCCGGCGCCGATGCCATCCTTGAAGAAAACGGCATCGACTCCGAAGGCAACGAAATCATTCTTCGCCGCGAAATCCTCTCCACCGGCAAGGGTCGCGTCTTCGTCAACAACCAGCCCGCCACCGTCGCCGTCCTTCGCCAGCTCGCTCCGGAACTGGCCCTCGTCCACGCCCAGACTGAAACCCTCTCCAGCTTCGACCAGGCCCAGCAGCGCATCCTTCTCGATCGCTTCGGCAGCATCTCCACCGATGCCGTCGCCGAGGCCTACGCCCGCTGGCGCGACGCATCCAGCAAAGCTCGACGATCTCCTCCAGGGCGAGCAGGACCGCCTCCGCATGGTCGATCTTTGGAGCTACCAATCGAAGGAAATCGAAGCCGCTCGCCTTGAGCCTGCCGAAGACGAAGCCCTTGAAACCGAAAAGCGCGTCCTTGCCAATGCTGAAAAGCTCTACGCCGCCGCCATGAGCGCCTTCGACCAGCTCTACGAAGGTGGCGCCTCTGCTGAAGTCTCTCTCCGTGCAGCCATCCGCAACGTCGAAGAACTGGCCCGCTACGACAGCAGATTCACCGATGCCGTCCAGCAACTTCAGTCCGCCCGCGCGATCGTCGGCGATATCGGCGCCAGCCTTCGCGACTACGCCGATGCCATCAACGCCAGTCCCGAGCGCCTCGCTGAAATTGAAGACCGCCTCGCGCTCCTCGACCGCCTCAAGCGCAAATACGGCAAGACCGTTGCCGAAGTCATTGCCTTCGGCGAAGACGTAGCCCGCAAACTGGCCGAAGTCGAAGACCGCGACGAAATCCTCAAGACACTGCGCGCGGCGCTCGACTCAAGCCGCGAAGGCCTATCGCAAAGCCGCCTCCGCCCTCACCGCCGAACGCAAAAACGCCGCGGCCAAACTCGCCAAACTCGCCGAAACCCAGATCAACTCCCTCGCCATGAAGACCCGCTTCCAAATTGTCGTCTCCTCGGCCGCGGAAAGTCCGACCGGTGCACCGGGAGGGCAAGAAGTGCCGGCAATGCAAGAACAGATCGGGAAGGCATGAAGTGTCAGGGCACGACTTTAGTCGTGCCAAAAGCGACGCAAAGATCGACGGGGCTTTAGCCCCTGAGGAAACCTCTCACTGGACCGCCCACGGCTGGGACGAAGTCGAATACCGCATCGCCACCAACCCCGGCGAGCCGCTCAAGCCCCTCCACGAAATCGCCTCCGGCGGCGAAATGTCCCGCGTCATGCTGGCCCTGAAAGTCAGCGTCGAAGAGAATTCCGTCAAGCCCAAAACCAAAACACCCACACCCCGCACTCTCGTCTTCGACGAAATCGACATCGGCATCGGCGGCCGCGCTGCCGAGGCGGTCGGCCAGAAACTCAAAGCCCTCAGCCGCGGTCAGCAGGTCCTCTGCGTAACCCATCTGCCCCAGATCGCCTCCTTCGCCACCAGCACTTCGTCATCGAAAAGCGCGAAGACCACGGCCGCACCAAAATGCAGATCCGCCTTCTCGATGACCGCGCCCGCACCCACGAAGTAGCCCGCATGCTTTCCGGCGCCAAGGTCACTGACACCAGCCTCCAGCACGCCGCCCAGATGATCGCTGCCAGCCGCTAGCGCCCTTGTGCCAGCGCTCTAGATGACGAAATCGTCATCTTGTTTTCGGCAGTATCCCTTCTCTTCGCACGCCTCACTGCGTCATACTCAAGGGCGCACACTTCAGTGCAGACAGATCTGCTGTTCCCCGCCCGTGAAATCAAGGAGACTTGCTGATGAAGCTGAAATCGGCGACGAATTTCCTCGCATCGCTTTCCTCTGCTCCCTTTCCTCGCGCCTAATCCAATCGACCGCGCAGTCTGACGCCGCGCTCTCCGGCGCCATCACCGACACCTCGGGCAATCCCATCGACCATGCTGCAATTACAGCCAAAGCCGCCACCGGCGTCGTCATCTCAACAGCATCCAGCTCCGACGGAACCTACAAGCTCTCCCACCTCGATCCGGGCGATTACACCGTCATCGCCAAGGCCAAGGGCTTCACCGCAAAGTCTGCCACCATCACACTCGCCGCCGGCGATACCCAAACGCTGGACTTTTCCCTGACCTCCGTTTCATCGCAGCAGCAAGCCCCTTCAAGCCCGCCTGCGGCAACGCCTGCCACGGAATTACCCAACGCGCCTTCCAGCACGCCCGCGTCTCCCAACGCGCCCACGGCTCCCTCACTCAGCGATCTCGGCTTCACTCCCCAGCAAACGCAGTCCAATCCGCAATTGCAGGCCTACTCCAAAAGAGAACCGAGATGCTCAAGATCCATCAGCGCCTCGGCTTGATCACCACCATCCCCATGGCCGCCGCCCTCATCACCGGGCCCATGGCCAAAGCCAAAGGGAAAAACGGCCAGACAATCAAGGAGCCAACAACTGCCAATCTCGACTTTCACGCCGCGCTCGGCGGCGCAACCACAGGACTCTACTTCTCCACCGCCTATTTCGCCATCTTCGCGCCGCGCGTGCCCGGGACTGAAAAGCATGGCGCCATCAAATGGCACGAGGCCCTGGCCTTCATCCACGGGCCGGGTATGATTCTCACTCCCGTCCTCGGCATCATGGCCTACAAGCAGGAGAACGCCGGGGAAAAAGTCCATGGCATCGCCTCCGCCCACGGCACGGTCGCTTACGTTACCGCGGCGTCTTACGGCGCGGCGATCCTCGCCGTCTCCTGGCCCATTCACTTGAAGTTCTGGGAGAAATGATGAAGAAGAAACGCCTGATTGTCTTTTTGCTCGCTCGCACTCCCCATCTACGCGCAGACCGACACCCAGTGGGTCCTTGAGCAATCCACGCTCAGTTATCACATGTCGCATCCCATGCACGAGGTCGACGGCGTAAGTCACGCCGCCAAAGGGAAGGGAATTTGCCACGCGGGCCAGTGCGAATTCCTCATCGCCGCGCCGGTCAAGTCATTCGATTCGGGAGACACCAATCGCGACCTGCACATGCTTGAGGCCACCCGTGGCGCCGAGTTTCCCATGGTCATCGTGCGCACCCGCTTTCCTCAGAATGCGATCGCGGCGTCCACCATCTATGCCGATCTTGAAGTTCAGTTCGCTGGCCAGACCGCCCATTATCAGCACGTCCCCTTCCAGCGCACCGCTCGAGGGCAACCAGGTGCGCATCACAGGAGTGGTCCCCGCCACCTGCTCCGATTTCAAGATCGACCGCCCCTCGTTCCTCACCATCCCCATCAAGAACGAAATCCCCGTCCGCGTCGACATGACCTGGCGATCAAAGTTAGTTCCATTTCGCATCATTGATGCGGTCTGCACCCAGGTCCCGTTTCCGGGACCTCGGGAATCAATGGCGTACCGGCGGTTCCTTGTTACTAGTTTCCGATTACTTGTGATCGTCCGAATGCCCATGCTGTTCGCGAACTTCGTTGCCTTTGAAGTGCTCAACTTTGCCATGGTGACTCGTCCAGTCGGCCTTGTCTTCATGCCTTGGGTAATGCTCCGTGGTAGCCGTGGTGCGGATCAAAACGGTTGTTCACATGGCCATGGAAATCGCGGGGCCATGAAACCACGGGCCCGCGCCAATGAATATGCCGCCGTTAAACCACTCCGGGCCATAGTAGCCATAGGGTGCGCATTCGTACGGCGGGTAATCGAAATAGCCATACGGGCACACCGGAGCTACTCCGATACTGACGCTAATCTGCGCCTGTGTTTTCGGGGCTTGAGCCGAGAACAAGAGTCCGGCAAAAATTGCCAGAGCCAAAAACTTGAATGTCTTCATGATTCCTCCTCGTTGATGTTGAGTGGGGGCTGGTGGCTTAAGGCCCCGTGTGACTGTTCGTCGCTGGGGAATTGGGCATGCGACGTCAGCGTTCGATGATCAAAACCGAGGACAACAAAGCGTAAGGAACATCTCTGCAGGCTCTCTTTCAGGTCGCACTCTCCGAGACCCGCTCAAATCTGTGATGGGACCGAATTCGAAAAGGATGTCAGGAATGCGGCCGCAAATCCCCATTGCCGCGGCTCCGTCTCGCAGGCAAGCCAAATAAATTTCCACAGTTGCGACTCCGAACCCTTGCTTTCCACCCACAACCAAATCCGCGGAGCCCTCACCGTCAGCATCCTCCATCCTGCAACCGGCCTACTTTGCTTGACCGTGGCCCACCTTGCCTCGTTTTCAAAGCCACCTTGCCCGGTTGAGCCCCAACTGTATCGCCCTAAATTCTCAGCACATTGGTATACTGATTGAGTGACCACAACTGTCCTCAACCCCACCTCGAACGGTAGCCAAGCCGGACACTTCCCCCAGCCAGAAGAGGGTGTTGTTGCTCAAGCCGCGTGGCTTTTGCGCCGGCGTGGTGCGCGCCATCGACATTGTCAAAATCGCCCTCGAAACCTTCGGCGCACCCATCTACGTCCGCCGCGAAATCGTCCATAACCGCTATGTTGTGAATGAGTTGGCGGAAAAGGGCGCGATCTTTGTCCACGAAATCGAAGAGGTCCCCGACGGCCAGCGCGTGATCTACAGCGCCCACGGAGTCTCTCCGGCCGTCCGCGAAATCAGCAAGAGCCGTCACCTCAAGGTCATTGACGCCACTTGCCCCCTCGTCACCAAGGTCCACATCGAGGCCGTCAAATTCGCCAAGCAGGGCTACTCGCTGGTCCTCATCGGCCACCGCGACCACGACGAAATCGAAGGCACCCTCGGCGAAGCCCCCGAAGTCACACAAGTCGTTTCAAATGTGGCGGAAGTGGACGCTCTCCAGGTTCCCGATCCCGACCACGTCGCCTATCTCACCCAGACCACCCTCAGTCTCGATGAGGCGCGCGACATCATCCACGCCCTCAAGCTCAAGTTTCCCAACATCGTCGGCCCCCATTCGCAGGACATCTGCTACGCCACCGAAAATCGCCAGGTCGCCGTCCGCAACGTGGCCCACGATGCCGGGCTGGTTCTCGTCGTCGGCTCCACCAACAGCTCCAACTCCAACCGCCTCGTCGAAGTTTCCCGCAACCTCGGCACCGTTGGGTATCTCATTGATAACTCCCAGGCCATCGACCCCGCCTGGCTCAAGGAGTCATCCACCGTCGCCGTCACGGCGGGCGCTTCGGCCCCCGAAATCCTGGTCGAAGACGTCGTGAATTATTTGCGTCAAAACGGCTTTTCCAGCGTCGAAGAAGTTGAGGTGATGCCGGAGAATGTCCGCTTCGGCCTTCCGCCTGAAATCATTCAGGCCATCGGCAAAGCGGGCGGCGCTGAGCCTGTTCTCGTGCGCTGAATCAGGATCCGTACCATGGCCGGTCCGGTTCCATCACCAGAGATCGCTGAATCTCAGGAAATGAATCGTATCTTCCGTCGAAACAATCGGTAGAGTGTATGCTCGTTCAGGATCTCTTGCAGCAGTAGCTGAGGCATTTCAAATCGCATGAGTCTCCAGCAGGACAAAGTCACAATCCGCAGCACTCAAATTCGGTCGCATGGATGCGGATCTGGCCGACGTGGAGTCAGCAATCCTCCGCTCGCGCGAGTTTCTGCTCTCCCAGCAGCACCCCGAAGGCTACTGGTGCGGCGAGCTCGAAGCCGACTCCATGCTCGAAGCCGATTACATCTTCCTCCACACCCTGCTCGAGATCCGGCGATCCCGGCCGCCTCAAGCGCGCATGCACCGAGATGATGCGCTACCAAAACGAAGACGGCAGTTGGAGCATCTATCCCGGCGGTCCCGGCAACATCTCGCTCTCCGTCAAATGCTACTTCTCAGCCAAGCTCATGGACATCGGCGCTGGCGATCCGCGCCTCGTCAAATGCCGTGCGTGGGTCCTCGCGCACGGCGGCGTGGTCGCGTGCAACACCTTCACCAAGATGTATCTCTGCGCGCTCGGACAGTACGACTACGATGCCGTCCCCGCCATTCCGCCCGAGATCGTTCTCTTTCCCAAATGGTTCTACTTCAATATCTACGAAATCTCTTCGTGGTCGCGCTCCATCCTCGTCCCGCTGGCCATCATCTACGCCAAAAAACCCTACAAGAAAATTCCGCCCGAGCAGGGCAATCGACGAGTTGTTCGTCGGCGGTCGCGCCAACTCCATCCTTCGCTTGCGCATGAACCGCAAGTCTCTCCTCTCCTGGCGGAATTTCTTTCTCATTCTCGATCGGCTCATGCATCTGTGCAGAAGCAGTCCACATCCGTCCCCTGCGCACCATCGCGCTCCGCAAAGCCGAGAAGTGGATGCTCGAGCGCCTCGAGATGACCGATGGCCTCGGCGCCATCTATCCAGCCATGCTCAACGCCATCATCGCGCTGCGCTGCCTCGGTTACTCTGAAGACGATCCCCAGGTCATTCGCGCCCGCGACGAGTTTGAAAAGCTCGGCATCGAGCAGCCCGCCACCGCCGAAATGCCCGAGCCCACCTTCCGCATGCAGCCGTGCGCATCCCCCGTGTGGGATACCGCGCAGGTCGTCTATGCGCTCGGCGAAGCTGGCGTTCCGCGCAACGATCCCCGCATGATCAAGGCCGCCGACTGGATGCTCTCAAAGGAAGTTCGCCACACCGGCGACTGGGCCGTCAAGGTGCGCAACACCGAACCCGGCGGATGGTACTTCGAGTTCAACAACGAGTTCTATCCCGACACCGACGACACCGCGCAGGTTCTGCTCGCACTCAACAAGGTCGACAATCCGCGCGAGCGCTATCAGCACCAGGTCGCCCAGCGCGCCATCGAGTGGGAATTCGCCATGCAGTGCCGCAACGGCGGCTGGGGCAGCTTCGACAAAGACAACACCAAGATGATCTTCCAGTACATCCCCTTCGCGGATCACAACGCCATGCTCGATCCGCCGACTGTGGACATCACTGGAAGAATCCTCGAGATGCTGGCCAGCTATGGCTTCACTCGCGACGACAAGCGCGTGCAGAAAGCCATCAAGTTCATCCTGTCTGAGCAGGAGCCCGACGGAAGCTGGTTTGGCCGCTGGGGCGTCGAACTACATCTACGGAACGTTCCTGGTTCTGCGCGGCCTTGAAGCCATCGGCGTCGATCATCTCGAGCCGCAGGTGCAGCAGGCAGCCGAGTGGATTCGCATGGTGCAGAATCCCGACGGCGGATGGGGCGAAACCTGCGGCAGCTACGACGATCCCGACACCCGCGGCGTCGGTCCCAGCACTCCGTCGCAGACCGCATGGGCTCTGCTCGGATCTGCTTTCCGCCGGCGACGACCGCTCCGACTCCATCGCCAAGGGCGTTCGCTGGCTGTTAACTCGCCAGACTCCCGGCGGTGGTTGGGACGAGTCAGTGGGCGCCGGAATTACGCGACAGGCGATCTACACTGGAACCGGCTTCCCCAGAGTCTTTTATCTGGCCTATCACATGTATCGCAATTACTTCCCGCTCCTCGCCCTCACCGGCTACAAGCGGGCCATGGAGCGCGCCAGTTGAGAGATCTTTCATTCCAGCCAGGCGAGATTGAACATTTGTCATCCTGAGCGAAGTCGAAGGATCTGCGGTTGTTTTGAAAGGGCACGACTTCAGTCGTGCCGCGCGAGGCAGAAAAGAAAATTGGGGCTTTAGCCCCCGGCAAGATCAAGAATCGGAAGGAGCAGGGGCCTTTAGGCCCCTGAATCCCGCCAAACGAATGCGGGGCTTTAGCCCCGGAGAAAGAAAAGCAAGACAGGGGCTACAGCCCCCGAGGGAAAACATCAATGGCTGTTCCAATTTCACAGATGTGGACGGTAGCGACCTACGTCCTCAAGAAGCGCCTCTCCGGCAACAAGCGCTATCCGCTTGTGCTCATGCTCGAGCCGCTCTTCCGCTGCAACCTGGCCTGCGCCGGCTGCGGCAAGGTGCAATATCCGCCCCACATCCTCAAAAAGCAGCTCACGCCAGAGGAGTGCTTCGCCGCCGTCGACGAGTGCGGCGCGCCCATGGTCTCCATCCCCGGCGGAGAGCCGCTGCTCCATCCGCAGATTGTCGAAATCGTCAACGGCCTCATCGCGCGCAAAAAGTACATCTATCTCTGCACCAACGCGCTCGAACTCAAGCGCCGCCTGCCCGAATTCACGCCCTCCAAGTACCTCACCTTCTCCGTCCATCTCGACGGCGACCGCGAGCACCACGACTTCTCCGTCTGCCGCGAGGGCGGATACGACATCGCCATCGAAGGCATCAAGGAAGCCGTCAAGCGCGGCTTCCGCGTCACTACCAACGCCACATTCTTCGATGGCACCGATCCCAACAACGTCCGCGCATTCTTTGACGATGTCATGGAGATGGGCGTCGAAGGCATCGTGCTTTCACCCGGCTACAGCTATGAAATGGCCCCGGATCAGCATCGCTTCCTCGGCCGCGCCCGTGTGCGCAAGCTCTTTCGCGCCATTCTCTCCAACCGCAAGCCGACCTGGAAGTTCAACATGTCGCCCCTCTTTCTTGAGTTCCTCATGGGCGACCGCAAATACGAATGCACCCCATGGGGATCGCCCGCCTACAACATCTTCGGCTGGCAGCGCCCGTGCTATTTGTTGCAAGACGGCTACGCCGACACCTTCAAGGAATTGCTCGAAACGACGAAGTGGGAAGAGTATGGCGTCGCCAGCGGCAATCCCAAGTGCGCCAACTGCATGGTCAGTTGCGGCTACGAGCCCACCGCCGTAATGGACGGCTTCGGCTCGCTCTCCGGCATCTGGGGCATGATTCGCGGAACCTTCAGCACCTATCGCGATCAGCACGCGTTGAAGCTCTTGAACGAACCTGCCCCGCGCGGCCCCGCCCTGCTGGTGCAGATCGAGCAACCCGAACGCGAGTTGGCCAAGCTCTGAACCGCACCGCCATGGAACTGTCATCCTGAGCGAAGTCGAAGGATCCGCGGTTGTTTTGAAAAGGCACGAGTTTAATAGCCTGCCCTGAGCGTAGTCGAAGGGCGCCGAAGCCGCGGCAAATGAATTTGGGGCACGAAAATGGGTGGCCCAGGTCTCGCGTCTGAGACCTGGGAAAACAAGGAACCCGACCCGCTGCACACTATGAATTGTTTTGTAACAGGGCACGACTTTAGTTGTGCCGAAAGCAACACCACCTCGGATGTGTCATCCTGAGCGGAGCACGCTTGGGGCCCTGCGAACGAGAATCGTCGCGGGGTAAGCAAAGCGAAGGATCTGCTTTTCAAAGCGCTCGTCGCTTCGATAAGAATTGAACCATCACCAAAGGAGCCGCATGACCGCCGAAGTAATGAAATATTCCATCGAACAAGTCGAATCGCTCGAACTCGCTCCCGGCTCCCAGCACGAGGCGCTCGAAGGCTGGATCCCCGAGTTGGCCGGCGATGAAGATCTGCGCAAGGCCCTCGAAAAAGCCTTCGACTATCGCGGCGATGTCACCCTCACGCTCAAGTCAGGCGAAAAAATAGAGGCCTACATCTTCAACTGCCAATCCGGCGCAACACTCGCCGACTCCTTCGTCCAGTACTTCACGCCCAAGGCGCCGGAGAAGCGCAAAGTGAGCTACGCTGAAATCGCCCGCCTCGAATTCAGCGGCAAAGACCGCGCCGCCGGCAAGCATTGGGAAGACTGGCTCAAGGCCTACAACGAGCGCAAAGCCGCCGGCGAAAAAAACATCGCCCTCGTCCCCGAGTCTCTGGAATAATCCATCCGCAACCGGAGAGTTGTGCACCCAAAAAAGGGCGCAGTCCGTCTGCGCCAGAGGCTGATGACGAAGCGACTGCTTTGAAGGGGCACGGCTTTAGCCGTGCCGTAATCCGCAAAATCAAACGGGCTTTAGCCCCTGAGGGATGGCCTTTTTCATTCCGATCTTCGAAACGACTTTTTCATCAAGCTGTTCAGTCGTGCTGAAAGCAACTCCACGATGGAAGGATCTGCTTCTGCTTTTCCCAAGCCCATCCCACCACGAAAACCTGTGGGAAACGACCAACCTTCAAAGGCCCCGCTCACATCCCGGCCGGTCTTACTGCGTCAGCCGCGTCCGCCCCGCATTCGGATCCACCGTCGCCACGTCCGTGCGCGGCATCATCGACACCACAATGTACTCGCGGTCTTTGTTGTCCAGATCCTCCACCCGCAGTTTCATCTTGTCCTTCTCCAGGAAGAACTGAGCCTGCTGGCCAATGGGAAGAAGAACCGGATGCTTGTCGTCTTTCGGCCGGATCCGGTACGTCACCGTATCGCTCTCGATGACATATTCCTGGCACAGAAGTTGTTGCGTATTCTTGTGCCCGCTGTCGGTCCCGAGCAGTTCGCCGGTAAAGCTCTTGGCATCTTTCTCTGACGTGCCGCAGGCCACCGAGGCCATCTGCAAAAGCTTGCCCGATTGGTAGTGCCGCGGTTCTTTGGCGTAGGCCGATGAAGCCGCTGCTGCAAGAATCAACAGCAAGAGTGTCACTTTGGATCGCATGAGCGATAACCTCCAGCAATGTGAGCGATCGCGCCGAAATGCCCAGGGGAAGGCTGCACTCCGTGCCAATTCCATCATTTCGGAATTCAAGGGGCCGTGAAAGGTCACCGTGGTAATGACACTTTTGTTGGGCCGCGATGCGCCATGTCAGCCCACTGCATCCGGGGACCTCTTCCGCCTCGCACCCGCCACATAATGAAACCGCACTAAATAAATCTTCTCCCCTCGCCCGTGTTTCGCCACCTTCAACAAATCCAGCACCCCCAGAAATCCCGACTCCCGCGCCAACTCCGGCGTAATATCCGGCAACCCGATCGGCTCAATCGAGTCCACCTCGATCTCGCCTTCCTCCATCCGGTAGCGCCCGCCCACCTTCACATGCGGCCGTGTCCAGATGCGCACGCTGCACGTGATCTCCCCGCGCCGCACCCCCTCCCGAAGCCGCTTCGCAAATAGCATGCCCAGAGTCTATTCCGCAAAGCCTCGAAAGGCGTCTCCAGAACCCCATCCGGAAGCCCGCGCTAGCCGCAAAAACGCAACCCTCCTTTGCATAGAATTACCGCTCCCCGGCGCACAATGAAATTGGGGAAGGACCGGATGAGGGCCGCAATAGGCTCATCCGTGGTCTCCATCGGCCACGATTTGAAAGTTCATTTCCCGGCTGTGAAGCTGTGAAACTGTGTAACCTCACCTAACCGCCCGCAGTTTCAGTCACTTCTGCGCACTGCCTGGAATGCTGTGAAGCTGTGAAGCTGTGAGCCTGTGAAGCTGTGCAGCCCCGCTCAATAGGATTGATTCCAGACATTTGTCCGCCGGCTTTACAGAAACACAGAAAATGGAGTGCCGGCATCGATGTGGTTCGCAGAACACCCGTAAGTCCCTCCATCTCTGGATTCTGCGGCTAAGTCCTTTGCTGGGGAGAATCTAAAGCGACGGTCATTCGATCCATCCATGAAAATAAACGACTTCTTTACAGAATACGGGTGGGGGAGGGGGGCCCCGGCCAAAGGATACGGAGCAGACCATTTAAGATAAGTGTTCGTTCCAGAACGCCCTTATGCGGATATTTCTCACTGGCGCCACCGGTTTCGTAGGCCACCACGTCGCACTTGCCCTGGCCGCCGAAGGCGCCGACCTCCGCATGCTGGTCCGCAAAACCAGTAACCTCGCCAACCTCGAAGGCATCCGCGGCGAGACTGTTGTTGGTGATTTGGCGGAACCCGCAGGGCTCAAAAGCGCTCTCGGCGCCTGTGAAGCTGTGCTGCACGTGGCCGCCGACTACCGCTTCTGGATTCCCGATCCAAAGTCGATGTATCGCGCCAACGTCGACGGCACACGCGATCTGCTTCGCCTCGCCCGCGAAGCCGGCGTCAAGCGCTTCGTCTACACCTCCTCGGTCGCCACCATGCACTTCCGCACCGACGGCATCGTCATCAACGAAGACACGCCCGTTGCGCTCGCCGACATGGTCGGTCACTACAAACGCTCAAAATTCATGGCCGAGCAACAGGCCATCGCCGCCGCCAAAGATGGCCAGCAGGTCATCATTCTCAACCCGACCACGCCCATCGGCCCCAACGACGCCAAGCCCACGCCCACCGGTCGCATCTTCGTCGACTTTCTCAACCGCAAGTTCCCGGCCTACGTGGACACTGGCCTCAACCTTGTCGACGTCACCGAAGTCGCTCGCACTCACGTCGCCGCGCTCACCAAAGGGCAGCCGGGCCATCGTTACATCCTCGGCGGCGAGAATCTGACTCTGAAACAGATTCTCGACAAAATGTCGGCCATCACCGGCATTCCATCGCCCACCGCAAAGATTCCCTTTGCCGTCGCCGCAACCTATGCTTTCTTTGAGGAGTGGATCACCGGCCGCATCCGTGGCAAGGAGCCCCGCGCCACGCTCGAAGAGGTCCGCATGGGCCGCAAAAAAATGTTCGCCTCCTCTGCCCGCGCCCAGCAGGAGCTCGATTTCCGCATCGTGCCCGTCTACCCCGCCATGCGCGCCGCAATCGAATGGTTCCGCGCCCACGGCTACGCGCCAAGGGGAGATCGGGAAACGACATGGAATCGACGAGATGCTGGTACGGTTCGAGGAACGGCCAAATAGAACGGCGCTCCACCGTTATCTTCCGCTCGCTGCATTGTGCTTATTGGTTTGCTTATTGCGTTTATCGTGTCGATCGAATTCGGCTGCATCGCCAACGTCAGATCAGAGTCCGTGACGCTGGCTAGTCGTAGATGGTTCTTCTTGCAGGGTGTGCATGGCTGGTCTATACGCCGGCCTGATTGACGGATTTGACCTCTACAAGAACATCCGCCAAATATGGATCGTCGCTCATGGTTGCTGCCGTTAGCGTTGTTCGACCCTCGCGCTCTTTAGGTATCGGTCACCTTTGGACAGGTTCGCCTTAGGTTGGTCGCATTGCTGGCGGCTGCAATCGCTCGCTCGATGGAGTCTTGTCTCTCTCTCAGAAGAGACTGCAAACGGCGCGCTTGAGCGCAATCTGAAGTTCAAGTGAGCCTCCCGCATGACCCGCACCGCCATCATCGCCGCCATGCCCGGAGAGCTCAAGCCGCTCGTCCGCGGCTGGCCGCACAGCGCCCGCAACGGCACCCAGTTCTGGGCCCAGCGCACCGAAGAAGAGGAGTGGATCGCCGCCTGCGCCGGAGCCGGTCAGTCCGCCGCCACCCGTGCCTTCGCCGCCATCGAAGACGGCGGCCCCATCGACCTCGTCTTTTCCATCGGCTGGGCAGGCGCCCTCAACGACGACGTCGCCACCGGCCAGGCCTACAACGTCGCCGGCGTCATCGACGTCCTCACCGGCGAGCGCTTCCACTGCGACGCAGGTGCTGGAGAACTCTGGCTTGCCACCAGCCCCAAGGTCGCCGACAAGGCCGAAAAGCGCCGCCTCGCAACCACCTACGGCGCAGACCTCGTTGACATGGAAGGTGCCGCCGTCGCGCGGCTGGCGCAGATGCGCGGCATTCCGTTCTATGCTGTGAAGGGCGTCAGCGACGGATTGAATGCCAAGTTGCCTGATTTCAATCGCTTTATGACGCCTGATGGCGAATTTCAGCTGGCGGGCTTTGTCGCTTTTGCTCTTCTCAGACCTTGGTACTGGCCTGCACTCGTGCGGATGGGCGAGAATAGTAGAAGGGCTTCCCAAAGCATCGCGGAGTCGCTCCACGATTTTCTGGATGAACGAGGTCACGTCGGAAAACGGAATGGCTACCCAAATCTCAAATCCTGAACGACGGGTGGAAAAGAAGATTCCCGCCACCATGCGCGCCGTGGTCTATCGCGGCATCAACGACATGCGCGTTGAAACCGTCCCCGTGCCACGCATCGGTCCGGGCGAACTGCTTGTCAAAGTGGCCACTTGCGGCATCTGCGGCACCGATCTGAAGAAGATTCATTTCGGTTCCCATTCCGCCCCGCGCATCTTCGGCCACGAAATGGCAGGCACCATCGTCGCTGTGGGCGACGGCGTAACCGGCTATCGCACACGGCGATCGCGTCATGACCTTCCATCACGTTCCCTGCAACGAGTGCTACTACTGCCGCAAGGGAACTCCGGCCCAGTGTCCGCTCTACAAAAAGACCGGTGTCACTGCCGGCTTTGAGCCCTCTGGCGGCGGCTTTGCAGAATACATCCGGGTCATGGACTTCGTCGTTGCCAACGGCGGCGTAGTGCGCATTCCCGAAGGCGTGCCATTTGAGCAGGCAGCCTTCGTTGAACCGGTCAACACAGTGCTCAAGGGAGTAAAGCTGCTCAACCTCGCGCCCGACGATACCGTGCTCGTCATCGGCCAGGGCCCCATCGGGCTGATGCATGCCGTACTCTCCAGCCGAATCGCTGGCAAGGTGCTTACCTCTGATCTTTATCCCGAACGCCACGCAATTGCAGCCAATTACGGACTCAAGCATCCAATTCATGCGGGCAGTGAAAACGTGGTCGAGCGAGTACTGGAGGAAACCGATCGCCGGGGCGCAGACGCAGTGATTTTGGCGGTCGGCGGAAACGCATTGATAAGGACGGCGATGGATGCAGTGCGCTGCGGTGGGAAAGTAATGTTGTTTGCGCAGACGCAGCACAGCGATGCGACTTTTGATCCCGGCGCGGTGTGCATGGACGAGAAGACGCTGCTCGGTTCCTACTCATCCTCATTCGGCATTCTCAACGAGGTAACTGAATTGGTGTTTGGCGGTTATCGCAATGGATTTGACCTGACGCGGCTAATCTCGCACCGCTTTCAAATGGAGGAAGCTGTGGCGGCGATCGAGGTGGCTTCACACCCGAAAGCGGACTCGATGAAGATTATGATTGAGCCGATCCTAGGGGCGGGAGCAAATTAGGAGGCACCTGATGGCGACAACCATGAGGGCCGCGGTCCTCCACGGACGCGAAGACGTTCGAATCGAAAGTGTGCCGGTTCCCGAAGCGGCGCCCGGAGAGTTGATCGTCCGCGTAGGAGCCGCACTCACTTGCGGAACTGATTTGAAAGTGTTTCGCCGTGGCTATCACGCGCGCATGATTGTGCCGCCGGCACTTTTTGGCCACGAACTCGCCGGAACAGTAGTTGAGGCCGGCGCTGGAGTTTTAGACTTTTCTACTGGTGACCGAGTTGTGGCGCTCAACTCTGCACCATGCGGGAAGTGCTACTTCTGCGAACGCGGCCAGGAAAATCTTTGCGACGATTTGCTCTTCAATAATGGTGCCTACGCCGAATTCATTCGCATTCCTGCCCGCATCGTGGCGAAGAATACTCTGCATGTTCCTGACCACGTTCCGCTGGAGCATGCGGCTCTGACTGAGCCACTGGCCTGTGCCGTCCACGGATTTGAAGATTCACGTCCGCGCCCTGGCGACACTGTTGCGGTAATCGGCGGCGGCCCGCTGGGCCTGATGATGCTGCATGTCGCAGCTTTGGCAGGGTGCGAAGCGATTGCGGTCGTTAAGCACGAAGGCCAGGTTGAAGCTGCCCGGCAGTTGGGCGCCGCGCACGTCGTTCAGGCGAACACGATTCGCAAGGCAATTCGTGAAACACGCGCACTCACACCTAAGAATCGCGGCGTGGACATTGCCATTGAGGCTGTAGGTGTTCCCGAAGCCTGGGAAGAAGCGGTTGAGATGGTGCGCAAGGGTGGCACCGTGAACTTCTTCGGCGGATGTGCAGTAGGCACTCGAGTGAATCTCGACACCAATCGCATTCATTACAGCGACATTACCCTTCGCGCCACTTTCCACCACACCCCCGCAATCTGTCGCAAGGCGCTGGATCTGATCGCGGGCGGCCGATTCCAGGCTAGCGCGTTTATTACGGGGCACGCCCACCTTTATGAACTCAATCGCGTCTTTGAGAAGCTGATGAAGCGGAGCAGCGAAATCAAGACCGCCATTGTGCCCTGAGGCGACTGAATGACAACCGCGACCGTGCACCCGGATTCCAGAGCGACGAGAGACGACCAGTTGTCACCGGATGAATTGGTCGCACGCGGCTGGGCGTCGCTGCCACCGTCGTATCGCATGCCGGATACCGCACCTACACTCGCGGAGGCCCATGCCTGGTGCAAGCGGCTCGCCGAGTCGCACTACGAGAATTTCCATGTGGCCTCTTGGTTTTTGCCCAAAAAGTTGCGGCCCCATTTTCATTCGATCTATGCTTACTGCCGCGTCTCCGACGATTTGGGAGACGAAGTAGATGACCGTTCCGCGGCTCTGGCCCTTCTTGATTTGTGGGGTCGGGAGTTAGATGCCTGCTATGAAGGCCGTTCTCGTCATCCGGTCTTCGTTGCGCTGGCTGAAACAATTCGTTCCTGTTCCATTCCCAAGGAGCCATTCGCCGACCTGCTCACGGCGTTTCGCCAGGATCAAACGGTTACCCGTTATCGCACCATGCAGGAAGTGCTGGAGTATTGCCGTTATTCGGCCAATCCCGTCGGTCGGCTGGTCCTCTATGTATGTGGATACGCGGATGAGGACCGGTTCCGGCTTTCCGATGCAACATGCTCCGCACTGCAACTGGCGAACTTCTGGCAGGATGTGCGCGTGGACTTCGCGAAAAATCGAGTCTATCTGCCGCAAGATGACATGCAGCGCTTCGGCGTAACCGACCTGAACATCGCACAGAGAAGTCGCGACGTCAGGTTTCCGCTCTCTGCTTCGCTATGAAGTTGATTTTGCGCGCTCGCTTTTTGAAGAAGGTCTACCCCTCATCGGGAGGTCGGGCGCGAATTGGCACTTGACCTGGACTTGTTCAGTCGCGGCGGCCTGGAAATCCTACGTGCGATCGAGCGACAGGATTATGATGTGCTGACTGCGCGGCCCGCCATCTCAAAACGCACCAAGATTGCGCTCGCGCTGCGCGCCGTTAGCGGCAAGGTGCTGCCGTTTTTCCGCCTCGAAGCGCGAGATGCTGGGAAGGCGGCTTGACGCACGCAATTACATTGGACGACGCCTATGCGGTGTGTCGCGCAATCGCCAAACGGGAAGCGAAGAATTTTTACTACGCCTTCATTGCGTTGCCCACCGCACGAAAGAACGCCATCTGCGCCATTTACGCTTTCATGCGCCATGCAGACGACCTGGCCGACGATGAGAGCCTTTCCCGCGAGGAGCGCCGCCGACGACTCGATTCGTGGCTCAATCAATGGCACAGCGTGTGCCAGGGTGGCTTCACCGGTGACCCGGTCTTTGTCGCGGTGCTCGATGCAACGGAGCGCTTCGCGATACCTTTCGGCTTGCTTGATGAGCTGGTGGCCGGTACTACGATGGACCTGCAGCAGTCAACCGGCGACGCTCCGGATACATATGCCACATTCGCCGACTTATACAAGTACTGCTACCTGGTTGCCTCGGTCGTAGGTCTGGTCTGCATACGAATCTTTGGCTATAAAGACCCAGCCGCGGAGAAGTTGGCCGAGGAGACGGGCATCGCGTTTCAGCTTACCAACATTTTGCGCGATGTGGCTGAGGACGCTGAGCGCGGCCGCGTCTATCTTCCGTTGGAGGATCTCGCCGCGCATCACGTTTCACTTGAAGCTCTCCTGCATCGCGACGCCGGGGGCGCCGCCAACAACAAGATGAGCGCGCACTGCTTGAAGACATCGCCGGACGCGCAGAAGGATACTACCTTTCGGCAAAGGCGCTGATGCCCCTGATCGACCGTGAAAGCAGGCCAGCGCTATGGGTATTAGTGTCGATTTACAGCGCTCTTCTCGACCGCATCCGGCGGGCTGGATACGATGTTTTCTCACGGCGGGCTGGTGTACCGCTCGCACACAAGGTCGCGATTTTATCTGTGGGGTTGGCGCGTATGACCAAGGCCCGACTATTCAGTTGACGAGCCGTCGTCGAGGAAGTTCACGTTGAGCCCTTCGCAGCGAGAATTCGAGGAGTCCGTAACCGTCGTGGGCGGTGGCGTGGCCGGCATGAGTGCAGCCTGTGCGCTTGCTGAGGCCGGCTTTCGCGTACAGCTTGCCGAACGCCGTGGCTATCTGGGAGGACGCGCCTCTTCCTACCTGCATCCCGGCGTCGATGAGGTCATCGACAACTGCCAGCACGTGCTCTTCGGTTGTTGTACGAACCTCATCGGATTTTACAAGCGAATTGGTGTTGAGGACAAGCGTTCGCTGGACGAACGAAATGACCATGATTGAGCCGGGCGGCCGACGCTCGGCTCTGGGGCCCTCATGGTTGCCGGCTCCTTTCCACGGCCTGCCGAAGCTCATGACTGCCCGCGCTTTTTCATTTGCTGACAAGTTGGCTTTAGGGCGCGCATTTCGTGCATTGATGCGACCGGTGCCGCCGATTCCACCGAAAGCCTCGGCGGGTGGCTCGGCGCAACAACCAAACGAGGGGTGCGTTGGAGCGATTCTGGCGTCTCGTGATTGCAAGCGCGCTGAATGCAGACCTCGATTCAATTGCCTTGCCATACGCTGCCAAAGTCATACGAGAGCTATTCATGAACTCCGCCCAGGCCGGCGGAATGGGCATGAGCACTGTGCCGTTGAGCGAACTGTATGCGGGCGCGGCAGAGTTCCTGGCGCAGCGCAGTTCGGGTGTTCAACTCAACGCAAATGTGGAGAAGGCGGAGTTGGACGAAGAGATGTCAGCAATGGTCCCTCGTCACATCGGCAGGTACTCTTCGGTCGGATTTCCTGTTGCTGGCATTGCCTTTTGAAGCTATGGCAAAGTTGCTGCCGCACATGCCACCCGCTGAGGGAACGGAAGCGCTGAGCAGCCAAATTGCGCACCACGAACATTGGCCTATCTGCAGCGTGCATCTCTGGTTCGACCGAGAGATCACCGACCTGGATCATGCGGTGCTGCTCGACCGCGAGCTTCATTGGATGTACAACAAGAGCCGCCTGCAGCCGTGCCGCAAATCGAAGGGCAGCTACCTGGAACTGGTCGTCAGCGCCTCGCGTGAATTTGCCGCTCTCTCGCGGGAGCAGGCGATTTCGAAGGCGCTCAAGCGAACTGGCTGAGTTCTTTCCCAGCGCGGCCTCGAGCGAAGTTGGAAAAGGCGGTACTGGTGAAGGAGATGCGCGCCACTTTTGGCGTGCCGCCGGGAATTGATAGCGCAAGACCGTCGTCGGCGGCGCCGTGGCCCAACTGCTTCCTCGCCGGCGATTGGACCGCAACTGGTTGGCCCTCGACCATGGAAAGCGCGGCCCGGTCAGGGCACCTCGCCGCCGAAGCAATCTGCAAGAGCATCGGCGATCCGCGCACATTTCTCAATCCCGATTTGAAGCCGCGTGGGCTGATGCGAATTGATCGGTTGATGCCGAAAGGCGAGTTCATGGCGAAGCTCCGTACTTTCAGTGCGCCAGAAAGTACACCCCGATGCAAACCAGCACCGCCGCGGTCCAGCGCCGGCGGTCCACATTCTCCTGAAGAAAGAGCTTGGCCGCGATTGCGTTGGTTACTAGCGTCAGCGATGCCGAGGCGGGCGCAACCAGGCTCAGGTTCAGATGATTGAGCGCAAAGAGAAGCGAGAAGAAGGCCAGCGCCAGAAAGCCAACTCCGACAAAGAACATTGGGAGAAGTAACGACAGCGCGAATCGCCCCCTTCATATCCCGAGTGCGCGCGAATCTCGTCCAGGTCGCCGATTGACTTCATGGCCGCTGCGGTGAGCACCTCACCGGCTGTGGAGCACAGCACGATCGCAGCGATCATGGCTGTCGCGGTCCACGGCCCGGGATGCAACGCAGGGGAGGGAATCGTCATCGCACCTGCTCCTCTTCCAATGCAATGTCGGGTGCGGCACTCTCAGTCAACGACGGTCCGTGCGCAACAAAACCAACTCCAACGGTGATGAGCACAATTCCCGCCCAGCGCTGAACCGAAATTGGCTCGTGCAGCCAGAAGCGAGCAAGAAAGGCGACGATCACATTGCCGAACGCGGTTGCAGGCAGAACAAACGTGAGGTCTGCCCAGGACAGCGCCGTGAGATAGCTGGCAAAGAAGCCGATCAGCAGCGCGATGCCGACGGCAATCCATGGCGTGAAAACCGCGGCGATCAGCGTGCCGGGATGGGCCAGGGTAATCGGAGGCAGATGGGTCATGCCGCGCGAAAGGCAGGTGTCACCGAGCGGCGCGCACAGTGCGACCAATCCCAGAATCGCGTATTGCCGAGGTGAAAGTGTGTGATGCGCCATCTATGACTTCGCAATGTCCTCCGTATGGCCGAAAAGAAAAGGAGGGCGGACGCATTGCGCCGCCCTCGATGTTCCGTATGTCGTTCCGGCTACGCGCCTGCGCCCACCGTGGCCGGAGGATCTGCCTGATGGCTGCGCGCTTCTTTCACCATCCTGTTGCGCTGTGCGCGCAGCTTGAGGAAGGCCTTGGCTTCAACGTAGAGCCTGTGGCACATCGCGATTGACGATTGCCTTCCAGATGACGCGGAAAGCCGCCTTGGGCCGGAAGTAGTATTCGTCGTAAAAGCGGTGCACCATTTCCATAATGTAGTCGACGGGAAGGCCGGGATACTCAATGTGGGCCATCTGGTGGCCGCCGCCGTCTTCCATGCGCTCGTTGGTAATGAATCCATTCACCTTCGCGAAGTCATAGAACTCCGTGCCTGGGTAAGCATGTGCGATCGAAACCTGGATGGTTTCCACGTCCAGCGTCTTGGCGAAGTTGATCGTGTTGCGAATCGACTCCTTGGTCTCTCCCGGCAGGCCGAGAATGAAGTCTCCGTGAATGGTCAGTCCAAGGTCGTGGCAGTCTTTCGCAAAAGCCCGCGCACGCTCAACAGTGGCGCCCTTCTTGATGTTCTTCAGGATCTGCGGATCGCCGGATTCAAAGCCCACGATGAGCAGCCGGCATCCGGCTTCCTTCATCGCCTTCAGCGTGTCGTAGTCGGTAGTCACGCGCGAAGTGCAACTCCAGGTCAGCCCGAGCGGCTTCAGCTTTTCGCATAGCTCGATGGTGCGAACCTTCTGAATGTTGAAGGTGTCGTCGTCGAAGAAATACTCCTTCACTTCAGGGAAATTCTGCTTCGCCCATGCCAGTTCTGCGGCCACATCGTCAGTCGAACGCTTCCGCCACGCGTGCCCGCTGAGGGTCTGCGGCCATAGGCAGAAAGTGCACTGCGCCGGGCAGCCGCGCGTCGAGTAAAGCGCGATATACGGATGCAGCAGGAACGGCACGTTGTAGCGCGTCACGTCCATGTCGCGCTTGTAAATCTTCGTCGCCCATGGCATCGCGTCCAGGTCTTCCACCTGCGGGCGGTCGGGATTGTGAACAATCTTGCCGTCCAGCTTGTAGCTGATTCCGAGAATCTCGTTGAGCGGCTTACCCTGAGCAAACTCGACCACTGAATAATCGAACTCGCGACGGCAAATGAAATCCAGCACGGAGCACTCATTCAGGGCGCGGTCAGGGTCAGTGGTCACCGGCGGGCCAACAAAGGCAATGCGAATCGACGGATTGGCGGTCTTGATGGCTTCGGCCAGCCGCTGGTCGCCTTCCCAGCCTACCGTCGAAGTGAAAAGGACCAGGAACTCGTAGTCCTTGCAGATCTTGATGGTCTCCTCGGCAGAAACGTGGTGGGGAGGCGCATCAAGCAGGCGCGAACCCTCCAGCAGGCCGGCCGGATAGGTCAGCCACACCGGGTACCAGTAGGACTCAATCTCGCGCGTCGCCGGCCAGCGCGAGCTCGCTCCGCCATCGAAATTCTCAAACGACGGCGGGTTCAGAAACAGCGTTTTCAATGGCATAGACATCCCTTCTATTCTACCATTTCCGATGTTTCCCGAGCCGGTTCAAAGGGGTTAGGGCTATTTACCGTGCAGTTCTTGCAGCCAGTCTTCCATGTGGCCTAAAGCTCTCAGCAGGCTCAGCCTGGCTTTGGCAAGATCGAACTCGGCATCCAACGCATCCTCGAACTTCTGGCTTTCATCAATCCGCGCCAATTGTTCCGCCTTGGGAGAGAGCTGCGGTGTGGAATTCGGTCCACTTCCAGTGCCGTTTCCCAATTCGACTTGCGCCAGCACGCTCTTCAACTGCTCGTCGGCAATCTGTTGCTTTAGACTCGCAATCTCAGCCAGAGCATCCAACTCGCGGAGGCTGCCGGTTAGCGCGGCAATTTGCACCTCGTTCTGCCGCTGTGCCTGTTCTGCCTCGACCTTTGCCCGCAGCGCTTCGGCTGCCGAGACTTTGGCTTTCGCGCGAAGGGCGAAGTCGAAAAAGGGAACCGTAATCTGAAGGCCAAAGCTGATGTTATTGGGAGTGAAGTGGTTGTAATAGGTACTGTAGCTGTTCAGCTCGTTGGAGTCGTAGTTATAGACAGCTCCAAATCCAATCTGCGGCCGACGCCATGCCAGGTCGTCTCCCTTGGACTGAATTTGCTTGGAGCGGGCAAGAGCGATGGCGGATTCGATAGCGGAGAGTTCGCGTGGTGCCTGATCTGCAGTGATCGGAGGTATCTGGGGAATGCTCGCATGGTCTGGCTGGACTGAGCCCACCGGCAGTCCGGTCAGGACCGCAAGCTGCTTGGCCAGCGTCGCGACACGTGTTTCGAGATGTCGTGTCTGGAGGCTGAGTTCGGCGGCTTTAAGGCGCGTCTGCAACAGATCTAGGCTTGAATCGACACCGGCCTCGGCGCGTTGCTGCTCGATTCGGACCAGTTCCGCGGCGAACGCTTCCTGCTTGTGAGCGGCATCCAGCTCGCGGAGGACTGTATCGAGCTCAATGTAGGTCGTTGAGGCATCCAACGCCACTTGTTCCTGGGCATCCTTCAGGCTTAGGTTGGCGGCCTCCAGGCCGGCACGGGCAGCCTTGGTGTACTGGCGCTGGGAGTAGCTCAGAACCAACGACTGCATCGAAGCATTTCCCACCGAAGGCTGGCCGGTAGGAAAACCGTGCGAGTAGCCGACAGTTGAGCCAATCGCAAAGTTGGGTATATATGCGTCCAAAGTCTGAGCGAGAGCGGCCTGCGCTTTATTTACATCAGCCTCAGCGAGTCTGACTGAGCTTGAGTTGCGTTGCGCAAGGTCCACGACTGTGGTTAGCGAGACTTGCGCCGTCAGATGAGAAGGTGCGAGGGTAATCAACACGCCGGCAAAGGCACTGAGCCAGCAGCCTCGTGAATGATTTCCGATCGTCAATTCTTCTGATGCGCTCAAAATTTCAAATCCTGTGCAGGCCGGTAATCATGGGCCAATTCCAATGCCGCCGACCGCTCACGTTTCGCACTCACCAAGTCGCCCAATTGAGCATCAATGTGCGCGAGATGCGTATGAGCCACAAATGCAGGCGCCTCTTCAGTCTTTGAGGAACCGGCGAGATAATCCTCGAGCATCTTGGCTGCCATCGGAAGATCTCGATTTGACTTGCTTAAGACGGAAGCTCCATTGAATAGTGCCACACCCATTCGGCGGTCACGTTCGGCAGCCTGGAATCCATTTTGAACAGCCGCTTCCAAATCGGCCCAGCGCTCGCGCCGCCGATAGAAGCTTGCGAGGTCCATCCATTGAAATGCGGGGCTTTCACTCACCGCGATAGCTTGTTTGAATTCGCGCTCGGCTGATTCGTAGTCCTTCTTCGTTTCCGCAATTCGCCCCCGCAATTCGTGGGCACGCGCTGCATCGACCTTGTCCAACTGCTGCGCAACCGCCTCGGCTTTGTCGATGCCGCCGCCAACCACTCCAGGCGCATCGTAGTCAAACTCGCCGAGGTCTGCCAGAGCCTCCGCATTGCGCGGATTCAATCGCACCGCAGTCTCGAATTCCCCGCGCACGCGCTTTGCAAGCGAATATGCGCTCAGGAACGAGGCGCGGCTAGCTTTTTCCCCGAGTGCGCGTGCCAGCCACATATGAAAATCCGAATTCTGGCCGTCCATATTCACGGCCTGCTCGCATTCGCTCGCCGCTGCATCCCAATGTTCCAATGTGAGCAACACCCGGCACCGGAGATTGTGGGATTCCGCGGATGGAGGAAGGGAACCCAGGAGAGCCAGTGCGTGGTCTGCTTCGCCTGCCTGCAACGCAGCATTCACCTGCGCCAGAGGCTCCCCGGTTGAGTGTGCTGAAGAAGCAAAGGCCAACGCCGACGCGGATAATAAAGTTGCAAATGCTCTCTTCACCGCGCAACCTTGATCGGAATGCCCTCCTGCAAGGGCTGTCCACTGGTTGTGCCGGTGGCCACCAGATCTCCTTCTTTGAGTCCGGAGACGATGGCCGCCTGGGTAAGGTTTAAGGTCCCGATTATGACGGGTGTTCTCTTCAATTCGTCGTTTACCACCCTAAACACGTAAGGACTTGCCGTTCTCACTGTAGAGAGCTTCGCGGGGAACGCTCAGCACGTCTGACTCGCTTGACGTGGTTACTGTGACCGTGACATTTGTATCCGGGAGCAACCCGCCGTCGTCACCGTCAATCTGGACCAGGACTTCGCCCACCGTGCGCGTGCCGTTCGTGATAACCGTAACCGTAACAGGAACACGCACGATATGCCCGTGCCAGACCTTTCCTTGTTTGGCGTCCCACTTGATCAGAATTGGCTGACCGACCGCAAGATGTCCAATCTCCGGTTCGTCGAAATAGGCCCGCACGCGCTCCTTCTCAAGGTCGGCCATCTGTAGCAACAACGAGCCTTGCTCAACGAATTCTGTCCGGGCGGTATTCAGGCTGTAGACGGTGCCTGCCACCGGCGCGTGAACAGATGTCTGCGCCTCCACCTCGCGAGCCGCTGCGAGACCGGCGTTGGCATCTGCAACCGCCGCCTGAGCGCGGGCCACTTCTGCAACGGAATAGCGATTATGCGCACTCTCCTCTGACGCTTTGAGGTTCGCCTCTGCAGTTTCCAATTGCTGCCGGGCCGCTGCCACTTCGCTGGGTGAGGCTGCCCCGGCTGAACTCAGTTTGACAAGTGCATCGAGGTTGCGCTGAGCTTGATCGCGGTCCAACTGGTTCTTTTCTTGATCGGCGGCAGAAATCTGCCGCTGTTCCTGGGTCCCATTGTTTTTAACTGCATCTAGCGCGGCCTGAGCAGCCATGACTCCACTTTCGGCAGCAGCAACTCGAGCGCGGGCCTGGGTGTCGTCCAGCACGAGCAGCAATTTGCCCGCCGGAACATGATCCCCCGGCTGCACGAAGACTTCCTTCACGGTGGTGGCGATCGGGCTTGTGAACTGGAAATTAGCCTCCGGTTCAACTCGGCCGTTGGTGCTCAATGTGCTTTCCAACGGCTCGTGGGCCACCTGGGCGACGCGCACTGGCAGACGATCCCTGGTGAGTGTACGTACCAAAAAAAACACCAGAATCAGTACAATCAGCGCGCCCAGCCAAAGCCAGCGCCGGTTCAATTGCTTTCTCGCTTCAGCCATTCTCTAACCTGAGTCAGTATATAAGACTCAAGAACATACCCTGAGGAATCAGAAAAATCCCTTGGAAGGGAAAGGACTGACTATCGCAGCGAGGGACTCGTACAATTGACGCATGTCTCAGGAATCGCGCTACACAGACGATCACGCCAAGGCTGGTCTCGATTTTGCTTTCCCACCTATCGAAACCTGGCGAAACCAGTTTCCAGGCTACGAGATTTCGATTGACGACCCGGAGCTGACCTCGGTTTGTCCGAAGACTGGCCTGCCTGACTTCGGTGCACTGAATATCCGCTATATGCCGCGTGACCGGTGCCTCGAATTGAAGTCCCTGAAAGAGTACCTTTTCAGTTACCGCAACCTCGGAATTTTCCAGGAAAACATCGTCAACCAGGTTCTGGAGGACGTTGTGAAAGCCTGCGATCCGGTCTGGGCCGTAGTGCGCGGGGAGTTTCGCCCTCGCGGCGGCATTGCCACCACGGTGGAAGCGCGCTGGCCTCGGCCTCAGTCCTGAAGATAAGAAGCACCCAAATCTAAGTTGATCTCCTCCAAAGTGTGATATTCCTGAGTCCTTCTGATCTGCTCTTAGGTTGCAACCTTATTGGAAAAACCGGTCCAAGCCGCTCGATCTTACGTCAGTCCCGCACTTGGGACTTTCGTTCTGCTACTTATCCTTAACCTGCTCAATTACATTGACCGCTACATACTGCCCGGCGAAGTATCTCTCATTCAGCAGGAGTTTCACTCGACAGACCGGCAGATGGGTTTGCTCACGACCGCGTTATTTGTGACCTACATGCTGGTGGCGCCGCTGACGGGCTGGTTGGGAGACCGGTTTCAGCGCAAGCCACTCATCATTGCGGGGGCGGTGCTATGGAGCTTGGCAACCCTGGGATCGGCCTGGGTACACAGCTATGCGACTCTCTTCATTCGCCACGCATTGGTCGGCGTGGGAGAGGCTACTTTCGGAATCTTCGCCCCCGCTGTACTGGCCGACTTTTACCCGGAGCGGGACCGCAATCGGATCCTGTCGATTTTTTATCTGGCGATTCCCGTGGGCGCGGCTCTCGGCTATGTTGCAGGCGGGAAGCTCGGTACGCTGTGGGGCTGGCGCGCACCATTTTCCGTCTGCGCTTTTCCTGGACTGGCTGTCGCAGCTCTTTACGGCTGGATGGGCCGCGAGCCCATGCGTGGCGCTACCGATCACGTCAGACCCACGATTAAACGCACAACCTTTTTGGGGCTCTTCAGCAATCCCGCCTACCTCACGGCGAGTTTCGGTCTGGCCACTCTTACGTTTGCGATGGGGGGAATCTCAAACTGGATGCCAACATTCCTTAACCGTTTCACGGGGCTCTCTGTGGGCAATGCAAGCCTGGTTGTAGGATCCATTACAGTGGTCGATGGCATTGCTGGGACGCTGGTTGGTGGCTGGGTGGCGCAGATCTGGCTACGCTCCAATCATCGCGCTCTCTACCTTCTTTCGTTCTGGAGCGTCGCCCTCACACTCCCCTTCGGTGCGTTGGTTTTCTTCGGGCCGCCGACGTGGGCTGTCCCGTCGTTATTTGCCGCCGAATTCTTCCTCTTTCTCAACACGGGGCCCCTGAATACAGCAATCGTCAATTCGGTCTCCGCGCCCGTGCGCGCCACCGCAATTGGGCTCAATCTATTCATCATTCATGCATTCGGCGACACGTTCTCTCCCACAATCATAGGAGCGATCTCCGACTCCTCAAAAAGTCTGCGCCTTGGCCTTGGAGCAACTCTGATCTCGATGGTTGTCTCGTGTGCCATTCTCTGGTCTGGTTCGCGCGTTGCACCGCCTCTCGAAGAGAGCTCAACCATATCCTTCTGAGACCTTCGAAGAGATTGCACACGGAACAAGTCCAAACGCTCTCCACTCGGTGATACTGACCATATGGGCCTGATGGTATCGGCAGGTCATGTCTTCTGCCTTCTGAGTTGGATGCTGGCTCTTGCGTGGCTGTGGCAAGCTGTCGCCGCGCTGCGCGGAATGCCTTGTTTGCCTGAACTGAAAAAGGGGGCGGAGCCTAACACACCGCAGCCGCGACCGCCTGAAGGTTTGCATCTCACCGTGATTGTTCCTGCGCGCAACGAAGAATCTGCAATCGAGGCCACGCTGCGCTCGTTGCTCGCATCGACCGGCCTGCAACTTGAGATCATTGCCGTGGATGACCGTTCCACTGATCGGACTGGGCATCTAATGGACGAGGTTGCCGTCCAGGCGGCGGCCAACAAATTGCCTCACCGTTTGCATGTAATCCATATCAGCAAGCTTCCGCAGGGTTGGCTTGGCAAACCTCATGCCATGGCAATTGGAGCGCAACGGGCGACGGCTTCCTGGATTCTGTTCACCGACGGCGACGTGCTATTCCATTCCCGGGCACTCGAACTGGCAATGCGCGAGGCACTGGCCGCAAGTGCAGATCATCTGATTCTTGTGCCGACGCTCATTCTGAAAACAATCGGCGAGAGAGCCATGCTCGCTGCGATGCAGGTTCTATCGCAGTGGACAATCCGTTTGTGGATGGTTTCCGATCCGCGAGCCAGGGACTCGATCGGCGTGGGCGGATTCAATCTCGTGCGCCGCGAAGTCTACGCACAATTGGGCGGCTTTGAGGCGCTGCGAATGGAGGTGCTCGACGACCTGAGTTTTGGTTGGCGAGTCAAACGCGCAGGCTTCTCGCAGCGGGTCGTTCTCGGACCGGGGTTGGTGCGCATTCGCTGGATCGAAGGCGCTCTTTCCGTGATCCACCTCGTGGAGAAAAACGGATTTGCCATTTTCCGCTATCAGGCGGCGGTGGCAGGGTTAGCCTGCATCGGCCTCGCGGTGCAGGCGGTCCTGCCGATTGCGGCTCTTGCCTTCGGGGGTTGGACGATGGCCGCAGGCATTGTGACCTATGTGTCGATAGGGCTGGCCTACGCGGCCAACCGGCGTGTCACGAAGGTGTCCCCATGGACTGCCGTCTTATTCGCACCTGCTGTGGCGATCATCACGTTTTCGCTTCTGCGTTCGACAATTCTTGCGCTCGTCAGGCAAGGCATCGACTGGCGCGGTACGCGGTATTCGCTGAGCGAATTGCGGCGGAATGTCAGCCGAAGTTGGTAGGGTGCAGCCTAATGCGCTGATGGCGTTTTAGACGAAGGCACCTGGTCACGTGAGTTCATGAAGCCTCGGTGTCCGCCCTGTGATCGCAGGTTAGGGTCAACAATCGGAGGACGCTCCTGTTCACCCGTAAATCCGCGCACCAGTTTCGGATTGGGTCTGAACTTGGGTGGACCACCGTTGAACTGGCGCGCATGGCTAAGCACAATTCCCGCTCGCCCGTGCATTGGCACTACGATGCCGCGAATATGCACATCCATATCGCGGTACTTGCGCAACTCGCCCACCTCATCGCGGTCTTCGCCGAGGCTCACGATCGTGAACCGACAATTTGCGTCAGTCATGTCGGGCGCGCACACATCCATATAGCGTGTGCCATCGGTGAGTTCCACTACTTCATAAATGTGGGCGGTTATGCAGACATCCTTGTTCAGCATCTTGGTTGCTTCAACTGAAGTGACGCAGGGTCTTTGCCGCGTTGCTGGATAGGCAAGCGATGCAGGCACAAATGTTCCCAGGAGCGCGAAACGCGCAATCCAACGCATGAAGTACTCCAAACGGAAGGCTGCATAGAGCCTACTCCATGCCGAAGGACAACGAAAAACCATGGGACAATTTAGAGATGCCGGGTTAGAGATGCCGGGCAAGGAAGCCGTTGAGTCCCTTGCCCGGCTTGGAGCCCCATGTCTGATACAGCCCGAGATATGCGTAGTTCTCCGTTTGCCCGATCACGGAATGTCCGTACGCGAAGAGCAATTGGAGGCCAGGATTCTTGATGTAGTAATAGCCTCCAATGTCAACCAAGTTGGAGGATTGAATCTGCGGTGCCGCAAGACCTTCCTTCTGGTGTGAGAAGAGCTCGGCTCCGAATGTCAGCCTCTTGCCGACGTCTCGCTGCAACAACCATCCTGTATAGAAGAAGTTACGATATTGCGTTTGAGGTACTACTTGATAACCTGCGCCACCGTAGCTGGTCCAGTGTCCCCAGCTTTTCTGGATCCAGATCGGTAGTTTGTACCATGTTTTGCCGACTCCCAATCCCTTGTCTGAATTTCCTGTGGGCAGTTCAATCATCGTGAAACTTCCTATTTCGGGCCGGCGCGGAGTTTCTTTCACGAAGCGGTACTTCACGCCCAATTCCATATCCCCAAGACCAAATGCACTGGGACCAGCTCCTGCGGGTGCGTAAATGGTGCTGTTGGAAGGGAGGATTTCGCCGAAAGGCAGGATCAGATGAATTTGCACATTTGGAACCGCGCCCCAGTTGAACTCAATTGCAGGTCCGGTGGGGTCGGTTTCAACCGGAGTGCTCGATACTGCGCCGAATTGATAGAACTCATAGTGCCGGAAGTCGACCGGTTCCGGATCGTCGGTTTGAAATGGAGGCCCTGCCCAAACTCTGACAGGAACCAATAACAGCAGCAGGATGAGCGATTTCTTCAAGTGCGCCAGGGGAACGATCATTCAAGCTCCTCGAATTTGTGGGATCGTTCCGGTCACTTCGCTCCTACGAGTTCTTCGCCCTTTGCGTTCCGGCCGTAGTGGCTCTCTACATAGTGGTCCAGAATCTGCTTGAACTCGGCTACGATGGTGTCGCCGCGCAGGGTAGTGTAGAGCTTGCCGTCGACGTATACTGGCGCCTTCGGCTCCTCGAAGGTGCCGGGCAGGCTGATGCCGAGGTTGGCGTGCTTTGATTCGCCGGGTCCGTTGACTACGCAGCCCATGACTGCGAGCTTCAGCTCTTCGACACCGGGGTACTGCTTTCGCCATTCCGGCATTGAATTGCGCAGGTAGCTCTGGATCTGTTCGGCGAGTTCCTGGAAGTAGGTGCTGGTTGTGCGTCCGCAGCCGGGGCAGCTGGTGACCTGGGGCATGAAGCTGCGAATCCCGAGCGACTGCAGAATCTGCTGCGCGGCAAGGACCTCCTCGGTCCGGTCGCCGCCGGGCTTGGGGGTCAGGCTCACGCGGATGGTGTCACCGATTCCGGCCAGAAGCAGGGGGGCCAGTGCGGAGGCCGAGGCTATCAGGCCCTTCGAGCCCATTCCTGCCTCGGTCAAACCAAGGTGCAGCGGATAACTGCAGCGGTCGGCAAGGTTTGTGTACACGTCGATGAGATCGCGCACACCGCTGACTTTGGCAGAGAGAATGATTTGGTCTGGACGCAAGCCGAAGTGCTCGGCAGCCTTTGCTGACTCGAGCGCGCTCACCACCATTGCCTCCATCATGACTTCGCGGGCGGGCAGCGGTTCGGATTGGCGGTTGTTCTCATCCATCATGCGGGTCAAAAGAGCCTGATCGAGGGAGCCCCAGTTGACGCCAATGCGCACCGGCTTCTGGTTCTCTGCCGCGCACTCCACCATGACCTGGAAATTGTCGTTGTCTTTCTTGCCGATTGAAGCGTTGCCGGGGTTGATGCGGTATTTTGCCAGCGCGCGCGCAGTTGCAGGGTACTTCTTGAGGAGCAGGTGACCGTTGTAGTGGAAGTCGCCAACAATGGGTACGCGGAGACCGCGTTTGTCCAGACCTTCGACGATGTGCGGAACGGCGGCCGCAGCGTCCTCGTTGTTCACTGTGACGCGGACGATCTCGGACCCCGCCATCGCAAGTGCCGCTACCTGCTCGATGGTGCCCGCGATGTCCGCCGTGTCAGTGTTGGTCATCGACTGGACGACGACCGGAACCTCCCAGCCCACGCGAACCTGTCCGATCTTGACAGTGCCTGTCTTTCTGCGCAAAATTTCCGGCATAAGGACCTCTCACCCAGTTTACCTGTTTCGTCAATTTTGCTGGAGTCCCCGGGCAATTTTGACCATAACCCGATATGAATCAGCGTCCAGTCTACCGTGGGATCAGCTTGGCAGCAGGGTGTGCCGAACGGGCCGCAGACTCGCCGGCGCTCAATCCAAGCGGGTACAATAAGGCGATATGTGGCACCGTCGCATTTCCCGCTTCGCTGTGATTGCAGTTGTCCTCGGGTTGACCTCTAGTATTGCCGTTCTTGCTCAGGACGCGAATCGTCGCGGACGCAAGTACAAGGCCCCTCCCGCGACATCGCGGATTGAGGTAACGATCCTCCGTAACGTACGACGGAAAGCCCGTTGAGAACGCCGCTGTCGTGTTCCAGTTGGTGGGTGACAAGGGCAACATGGAGTTGAAGACCAACGAGGATGGGAAGACCGTCATTGACGTGCTTCCGACAGGTTCAGACTTTCTATTGCAAGTGATCGCCAAGGGTTACCAGACTTACGGTGAACAATACAAAGTCGACAAGCCGCGGATGGCGATTGAAGTTAAGTTGATGCGGCCTGGCCAGCAATATTCGATTTACAAGCTGCATGATCAGACAGCGGATGCGGGAAAGAGCTCCGGCTCAGACAAGTCCGCAGATGCAGGCAAGGACGCGGCGCCGAAAGACGCAAGCAAGGACAAGGCGCACGAGTCTGCAAAGCAAGATGACGCCAAGCCCGACGCGAGCCAACCTCAACCGCAATAGGGTTGGATCAAATCGGCCCTTTGGTTGCCGCAGGATTCCGATGCCCACCCAAAACCTCAGTGGCAAATCCGCACTTGTGACCGGAGGCGCCCGTCGCATCGGCCGGGAGATCGCCCTAGCGCTCGCTGGTGCCGGCGCGGACGTAACCGTTACGTATAAAAAATCGGGAGCAGAAGCGGCACAGACCGTTGGGGTGATCGAAGCGCTCGGACGCCGTGCCCATTCTGTCGAATGCGATGTGCGTTCAGAACCTTCGGTTCGCGCGGCGGTCGCGGCTTCGGCGAGATTTCATGGCAGGATCGACATCCTCGTAAACAACGCGGCAGTCTTCGAATCTGTTTCGCTTGATCAGATCACGCTCGAACAATGGGATGCGGTATTTGAAACCAACGCGCGGGGCCCGTTCCTGGTTGCCCGGGAGTCGCTTCCTCATCTCCGCGCGGCCCACGGCAGAATCGTGAATATCGGCTCATTGGGCGGCATCCGCGCCTGGGCGGGGCACGCGCACTACTGCGCTTCGAAGGCAGCGCTGCATATGTTGACTCAGGCAATGGCCAAAGCATTTGCGCCCGAGGTCAGCGTGAACTGCGTCGCACCCGGTTGGATTGAGATGAATGACGGCGTTGGTGGAGAAGAGGCTGGATTCGCGGCGAAAACGCCGCTGAAACGTAATGGGACGGCGGCAGACGTCGCAGAAGCGGTGATTTTTTTTGCGGCCAACTCAGGATTCGTCACGGGCCAGGTTTTGGCCGTAGACGGCGGACTGGGATTGTAGTCAACCGCAGAGTGTCTTCAGCGAGACAGCAGGCGACTCCAAAAGCTCTTGCGTTCAGTCCCATCCGGCTTCACGCTTCCCGCGGGGCGGGGTTTGCGGCTTTTGGCAAGGGTCTTTGCGTCGAACTTGAGAGGCACATTTTCCCATAAGCCGATTGGCTCGGGCTGTGGCGGCCAGGGCGCTCCATCGACCGCGGCGCGCGGGTTGCTGACGAAGAGCCGTTGTGCTGTCTCCATCCCCGCCCATTGCGTCACAAAGTCATAGCCCTTTTTCAGATTCGGGGGACGCCATCCAGGGTGGTGCGCGTCGCTGGCCAGAAAATGAATCCAGTTCCGATCGAGCAATGCGTTCGCGAAGGCCTCGGCAACCTTTCCAAAACGCCCGTAAAGCGAGGCGGAAGTGACCTGGACAAGATGGCCCTCGCGGATCCATTCCGCCAGCATTTCGGGATTGCGCTGGAGCACCGAGTTGCGCTCAGGGTGGGTAATGATCAGGGTGTATCCGGCCGCATGCAGCCGGTGCATGGCGTCTGACAATTGCGGCGGGATCACCATGTCGGAAAACTCAACCAGCAAGTACCCTTTCTCATCGATCGAGTAGCGCAGCGGATTGGCAAGCGCCTCAATGATATTAGAGGCGTTCATGTGGAAGTCACACGCCAGGCTGAGCTTTACAATATCGCGCAAAAGTCCGCTCAACTCTGCGAAACGCTCTTTGACGAGCTCCGCCTGATAGGGATATTCGTCACTTGCGTGAGGGGTGCAAACAATGTGCGTCGTGCCTTGCGCTGCGGCGTCCTGCGCCATCTCCAAAGAAGTCTGCAGATCCGGAGACCCATCGTCCACCCCGTAGATCAGGTGTGTATGGATGTCAATCATCTGAGTCTGCTTTCCTGCTCATGGGACCGAACCTTCAACGCGTAGCAAGCGCCTCGACCATCGAGGCGAATATATTCCAGCCGTCCGCAGAGCCGAGAAGCTTCTCACTCGATCGGTCGGGATGAGGCATCATTCCAAGTACATTGCGCCCTTCATTCAGAATTCCGGCGATGTTGGCCAGCGAGCCGTTGGGATTTGCCGACTGCGTAACCTCGCCTTTAGAAGTGGCATAGCGAAACGCGACGCGATCCTCAGCTTCAAGGCGGTGCAGATCTTCTGGGGTGCAGAAATAATTGCCCTCCATATGCCCGATGGGAATCTCGAGCACGTCGCCCTTGGAAAGTTGATTCGTGAATGGGCTGTCGGTGGTTTCGACGCGCAGATGGACCTGTTTGCAGATGTATTTGAGGCCGGCATTGCGCATGAGGGCGCCGGGTAACAACCCTGCTTCGGTCAGAATCTGAAATCCATTGCAGATGCCCAGAACCAGCCCACCGCCGGCTGCGAACTTTTTTACTGCCTGCATTACGGGTGAAAATCTGGCGATGGCTCCAGTGCGCAAGTAGTCGCCATAGGCGAATCCGCCTGGAACCAGGACGGCGTCAACTCCAGCCAGATTTTCTGAATCATGCCATAAAAACGTAACAGGCTGATGAGCAATTTCGGCAATCACGTTGTAAGTATCGTGGTCGCAGTTAGACCCCGGGAAGACCAAAACGCCGAATTTCATTCTTCTAGGTTACCAGCTTGGGAAGAAGCTGATAACGCAACTTTTGCACCCCGGTAACAGGTAGTAAACGCCCGCAGAAACAGGATGTCGACCGGTTCAGCGGGAGGCTTGCGGAGCCAACCGCTTCATCCGGAGGTGCGATTCAAGGGCAAATCTGTGTTGGAAGGCGCGAGTGACAGGAAGGCCAAGCCGGGCCAGCGCACTCTGCGGTCGAGAAACGGCTTCCAAGTGATACCAGACATCGCCAGTTGCGGGGTTAAATTCGAGGAGGAAGCATTCTTCGCCTTCCTCAACGTGCATTTTGGTGGTCACGTAAACGAAGCCAAATCGCGATGGCGTGTCGACCAGTTCCTCGATCCAGCTTAGATTCAGGGACCAAAGTCCGAGCGAGTGCGCCTCTACCGCAACGATCTGGCCTTTGGTGATTGCCGCGGTGGGATTCGCTACGCGGACCCATTCGAGATCGAACATGGCCCACTGCGCGAAGCCTCGTTTTGCAGCGGCGAAGGCGGCTTCTCCATGACCGATGCATGTTCGCAATTGATCGTGCGCGTAGGCGAAGGGCAGGCGAGGGGATTGAAGTCCGGGTTGAATCGAGAGGAACTTTGGCTCTCGGCGTGGCGATTCACAGGCGGCCGTGATTAGTTTCTCTATCACGACCGCCCTCGGTCTGGTCAGTCTGAACACAGGTTCAGTATTTCAGTTGCAACTCGAGGCCTTTCCCGTCGTCCGGGACGAGTGCAGTAATGCGGTGATGCGCTGCGTCAAAGGCGGTAGAGACCGCGGCTGTGCCCGAGCCATCTTGCGCAGAGGTTGATGCGCTTGCGGCCGGTTTTGCAGCGCCGTATATTTCGACGGAAAGCAGCTTCCACCAGGCTGTAAAGCTGCCCTCGTGCGCCGCGACTTCAACGATGATTCCATTTTGGGTTAGGCGGCAGGTGAATCCCATGCGCAGGAAATCGCCTTGCTTGAAGTTGTAACTGATGCCGTCATCGAGGTAGAGACTGCCAGCTACATTCCTTGCCGGTCCCGGTCGGCGGATAGACGCGCAGAGTGAGCGGGCCAACGGGTTTCTCGTCCGTGCTCTGGACAAGTGGTTGCTCGGGGACGATGGCCCCCGCGCGGACAAACACCGGTAGCCGATCGACAGTGTTGTGGAGGTGAACCTCGGGCTGCGCCACCAGCGTGTTGTCGATTGCTTTGCGACCGGTGCCGCCCTCGACGCGTGCCCCGGTCCAATAGTCATACCAGCCGATCGGCGGGAGCGCTACGGAGTAGTCATCCACCTCGTCGGGAAATGGGCTTTGCGCTATAAGCAAGTCGGATCCCAGCATGAAACTGCCGCTGTCATTCAAGTCGAGAGGCGATCCGTCATTGGCGCCGTGAGGGAACTCCAGGAAAAGCGGCCGGTCGATGGGTAATCCTGTGCGGCTCATCTCTTCCGCGGTCGAGTAGATATAGGGCAGCAGGCGGTAACGCTCTTCAATGTAGCTTCGGCGTAGATTCAAATCCCTCGGCGTGCCGTTCTCCCAGGGTTCCTGCGGGTTGGTGCTGCTTGCGGTGTGGTCGCGGTCGATGGGCTGGAAGGCAGCGACTTCGAGCCAGCGCGTGAGCAACTCCGGTTGAGGGGAGGCAGCGAAACCGCCCACATCTGCTCCGGCCATGGCGAATCCGCTGAGGCCGAGGTTGAGCAACTGCGGGACGGTCTGGCGGAGATGGTTCCAGTTGCTGGAATTGTCGCCTGTCCAGGTGACGGCGTAGCGATTGCCGCCGGCATAGCTGGCGCGGGTCATGACGAATGGGCGGATATTGGGTTGGAGTTTCAGCAGGCCCTCATACGTGCCGCGGCTGTTTTGCATGCCGAAGATGTTGTGGACCTCAAGATGATTGGCAACGCGGGTCTGGAATCCCGGCTCTTCGATACGGTGCTGAATGTCGTCAGGCATGGTTTTCGAAGGGACCTCGAAGATCGCCGGCTCGTTCATGTCGTTCCAGAAACCGGCGATGCCTTTGGCAACGAAATCCGAGTAGAGCGTTCCCCACCAATCGCGCGAAGACTTTTGCGTGAAGTCGGGGAACACGGCCTTACCGGGCCACACGACGCCTACGTAGTTGGAACCGTCTGGATTCTTGACAAAGTGATTGCCGGCAATGCCCTCGTCGTAGGGTTTGTAGCCAATGTTGGGCTGGTCGGCGATGTGCAGATCGGTGATGACAACGGTGCGAAGATGTTCGGCTCGCAGATCCTTGATCATCTGGTCGAAGTGAGGGAAGCGCTCAGGGTCCACGGTGAAGGGACGGTTCTTGAGCTGATAGTCGATGTCGAGCCAGATTACGTCTGCAGGGATGCGCTCGCTGCGCAGTTTGCCGGCAATGCGCCGCACTTCGGATTCGGGATAGTAGCTGTAGCGCGATTGCTGGTATCCAAGCGACCAGAGCGGCGGAATGGGCGTGGTTCCTGTAAGCCATGCCCAGGTCTCGACGACGGCTTTCGGCTCTGGACCGTAAAGGATGTAGTAGTCGAGCGGTCCGCCGGAGGAGCCGAAGGAGTAGCCGTCTCGATATCTCCTTGTTGAAGTCGAAGCTTGCTCGCCAGGTGTTGTCGAGGAAGACGCCGGCCGCGACGCCCTGGCGGAAAGTGATGAAGTAAGGAATCGATTTGTAGATGGGATCGGTCGATTCCTGCCAGCCGAAGGCATCGGTGTTCCAGTCAGTGAAAGCCTCGTTGCGGCGGTCGAGAGGGCCGGGCTTGTCGCCGAGTCCGAAGTAGTGCTCGTCCTGCGGCGATTTCTTGTAAACGCGAAACTCGGCGCCATTGAACTCGATGGGCCGGCCGGGCATATCTGCGCTGATGACACGGCCATCGTTGTCGGTAACGGTCATTTCCAGCGGATTGATTTGGATGGAGACGTGAAGCTTCGCGGTCTTGAATCCCACGGAGGTCGCGGTGGATTCTGGTGTGACGGCGACGGTAGCCGTGCGCGATGAAGCTAGCACGGCCCAGGAGGCATCTTCAGGGAGCTGGCCGTTGGGACCGACGCGGACGCGCAGCACGTCATCGCGCAGGGCTGCAATCTGCATCACGGCGGCGCCGGAGCGGATCTCAATTCCATTTGTGGTTGCCCGGGAAGCGGTGACCCGGTCCAGCCGAACAAAGCCCGATTGTTCCGGGGTCTGTCCGAATAGATTCGCTTGCGATGTTGCGGCTAAAAACAAGACTACAAGTGGAACAAACAGGAAAAACCCTGTCTTCTGCACTTAGCACCTCTAGGGAGCCAGTTTGAAGGTCGTCACAAAGAATAACCCCTTGACCGTTCAATCGGGAAACCTGATGGGTTTAGCAGGTGTTTTGAAGACAAAGACCATCCATACTTCGTTGAGGATCAGGCCCGAATGGAAAACATCTGAGACCAGCATTTGTGAACGGCCGTGCGGCGTATTTCAAGCAGCGGATGCAGTGTTGTTGAGCAGGGGCATTTCGTCGCCAACTTCGACAAAATCGGAAACGGCCTCCGATTCACGATTCTTCTTTGCGTTTCTCTGTTCCTTGAGCCATGACCGGACGCTGAAAGCATATACGCAAATGCAAAACAGGTTTGCCGGAATAAAGCCAAACTGCGATGTCTGCAATCCAATGACACAAACGATCAAACTATTGATGCCCGCGACGACCAGGCCTGTCCAGAGCTTTCGGCCCACGAGAATCGTGGCGAGCACGGTGAGCAGACAGGAAAGATAATCTAATCGGAACATAAGGAAACCAACCCTCCAATGACGCCACCGTAGATTCATGAGCCAGGAGTTGTGACTTTCGAACCCGGTCCGCGTACACGATGACAAAGGCAATCCGCGTGCCACAATCACGAGCGAGATGGCGAGAATGTGCTTGCGCCTGAAGGCAAAGGTGTTAGCCGAGACACGAGAAATTGCAATCGAAAGGTTGAAAGACCAAGTGACTATTCGTCTTTGACGAAATCTCGCCACCGAGACGAGATGCAGCCACTTCGCTTGCCGATTTCAATTGAGAGCAGAATTGAAAACGCTATAGTCGATCGCCTTCGATATGGCTTAGCGAACAGCTTCACGATCTGATGGTCGAATCGCTGCCCTTTAATCAGGCGAGCGCCATTAGCGCCTCTGCGCGTAAGCGGGTCTGGCTTACGAAGGCGGAGACTTCGGGCGAATCCGGCTTGATGGCGTCGAGGTTGATGTCGACGTTGGAGAGCGCGCTGGTCACGGCAGCTTTTGCCAAAGCGATCGCGGTGGTCAGGTCGGAACTCATATTGGGATTGGTGATGGGCTTCAATATGAGGGCCAGCTGTTTGACCTCGACGGCATGTTCCGCGACTCCGAGGGGCACGCTGGTGGCCTGACGAAGCGCCGTGTTGATCGCGACGACCCCATTGCTAGATTCCTTTGCGGCTTTGTAGGCCTTTATGACGACGTTGTAAGACTCAGCATCGGCGTTGATGGCGGACTTCAACTCTTCGCGAACGTGAGCGAGGCGGGTGAATGCCTCGCTGAGTTGGCTGTCATATTGCAGGTAAGCCTTTTTCCCTCGCGACATTTGCGCGACCATGCCGGCGAGGCCGGCGGCCATGGCAGCGGCGGCGGCGGCGGCACTGCCTCCGCCGGGAGTTGCGGTGGGGGCAGCCAGTTGCTCGATGAAGGGTTCGATGGCGGCGCGAAGACCTACACCAGGTCCGCCGGGTGGCACCTTGCCGGACATCACAGCGGCGAGGCGGTTCTCAAGGATGAGCGAGGAGTCAAAGTTCTCGACTTGCAGGAACCATTCTGCGGCCTGCTCGAGGGCGAGTTTGGGAATCAGGCCGACGATCTCACTGGAGACGGGAGTGACGCCGTAACGCGCAGCTTCGCGCTTTACGAATTCGAAGACGCGATGGATAGGCGTCTGTTCGAAGTCGGTGAGATTCATCGAAACCTGTGCCATTCCGCGGACGAGGAAGCCTGCACCTTTAACGAAGCGCAGACCGCCGGTGGAGAAGCGCACGGCCTTGGCGATTTTCTTGGCGATGCCGACGTCGGCGGTGTTGAGGAAGATGTTGTAGGCGATGAGAGGCTTGCGCGCGCCGACGACGGTTGCCCCGGCTGTGGGATGGATGCGGGGCAGGCCGAAGTCCGGCTTGCGGGCCGGGTTGGTGGCGATTTCGTCGCGGATTCCTTCGAATTGGCCGCGGCGGATGTTCTCAAGATTCTGGCGTTCCGGTGTTGCGGCGGCGGCTTCGTAGAGATAGACGGGAATCTCGAAGCGCTTTGAAATCTCTGCGCCGACCTGCTTTGCCATGGCCACGCAGTCATCGAGCGAGACGCCGCTGATGGGAATGAACGGGATAACGTCGGCTGCGCCCATGCGCGGGTGCGCGCCCTGGTGGCGGGTGAGGTCGATGAGCTCCGCTGCTTTGCCCACGCCGCGAATGGCGGCCTCTTGAATGGCTTCGCGCTGACCGATGAGGGTAATGACGCAGCGGTTGTGGTCGGCGTCCATCTCGCGGTCAAGGAGGTAGACGCCGGGGACCTGCATGGCTTCAACGATGGCGTCGACCTTGGCTGAGTCGCGGCCTTCGGAAAAATTGGGAACACATTCAACGAGTGTGGTTGGCACGAAAACAGGATAAAGATTGGGCGGGCGATTGGGCAAACTTAGTTTTTTTGCTGCAAGTTGGCCTGCGCCAGGGGGAGTGCCTATTTAATTATCTGCAAGGAAAACCGGGCTGTCGAAAATAAACAAGAGGGGGTGGGTTCAGCTGGAAAGGGTTGTTTGGGCCGCGGCTTGGCGGCGCATCAGGCTGAGCGCGACCTGGGCGGCGTAGAGGAGCTTGCTGCTTTTTGTTCCGTCGATGGCGCCGATGAGGATTCCCTGAGCGGTGCAGGCGATGAAATCGCGGATGTTTTCATACCCGACGAGGATCGGCATGGAGTCACGATAGGCCTGGGCGCCGGCATAGGTTGCGAGAACATTGCTGCCGGAGTTTGCGAATTCGGCATCGTAGGATTTTTGCCAGGCATTGCAACAGCGCACGACGGCAGGGTTGTCAGAAGCGGAGGCAATGGCTTGCGCCGAGCTTGGGGCGGTGGCTGGAAGGATCGACGTGGACATGGCTTTCTCACTTTCGTGGGGAGGCTCTTCGCCTGCGTATCTTGATTGTGCGCGCGAGGCGGGTAATTATCTGCAAATGGGGGGTTGGTGTGATTTCATCCGCTTGGAATTTGCGATTTCGCACCCTTGGCGCGAAAACAAGGACGCGCCAAGAATGGGGTACATATGTTCTTCGCGATTGGAGCTTCCTGAAATCCAATTGCGGATCGTTTTGTAGAGTGCTAGTTTGACATGAAACCATCCCTCAGGGGCTGAAGCCCTGTTCTCGCCTGCGCTATTTCGGCACGACTGAAGTCGTGCCCTTTCAAAGAGTGACCGATTCGAAATCGCGGTTTCCCATGTCTCAGAATCGGGACACTCACCACAACGACTTGGGGTACCCGTTTTCTTGCATTCGTCTGCAAGTTGAAAGGCAACCGCGGATCTTTCGACTTCGCTTCGCTCCGCTCAAGATGACAGGCGCCGGGAGGGGGTTGTGGTTTCCCACCCATTCGCCAGAAGAAAGTCGAATGGATGGGGCACGGATGTTCGTGGTGTTTGGAGCTTCGCGAAACAGGAAAGGATGGGGAACGGGTGTTCGTGGTGTTTGGAGCTTCGCGAAACACGAAAACATGGGGTAGCGGGGTTCGTGGCGTTTGGAGCTTCGCGAAAGTTGAAAGGATGGGGCACCCATCTTCGAGGTGATTTGAGTTGAGCCGTAGTGGATTCAACGTTGACGGAGGGGGAATTGCAGGGGATTCCGGCTTAAACTGCGGAGCTTTCGCGGGTAGTATGCTTTGTAGCGACTCCTGAGAGAGCGGAACTATGCGCCGTTTGTCGTCGGACTCGGCTTGAGGAATCCGGGGGGAATCAAGAGGCACCAAGGGGAACGCAAAGGGGGAATTCATGACCACTACGACATCGGCTCCTGTGATTCGCGCGCCGCGCGGGAACCAGTTGCGCTGCAAGGGCTGGCAGCAGGAGGCTGCGCTGCGCTGCCTGATGAACAACCTCGATCCGGAGGTGGCGGAGCGGCCGGCGGACCTGGTTGTCTATGGCGGGATCGGCAAGGCGGCGCGGAATTGGGAGTGCTTTCACGCGATTGTGCGGGAGCTGGAGAAGCTGGGCGGCGAGGAGACGCTGCTGGTGCAGTCGGGCAAGCCGGTGGGGGTGTTTCCCACGCATGAGATGGCGCCGCGGGTGATTATTGCGAATTCGAACCTGGTGGGGAAGTGGGCCAACTGGGAGCACTTCAACGAGCTGGACCGCAAGGGCCTGATGATGTATGGGCAGATGACGGCGGGGAGCTGGATTTATATCGGCACGCAGGGGATTCTGCAGGGGACGTTCCAGACTTTTGCGGCGCTGGCGGAGCGGCACTTTCGGCGGCTCGCTGAAGGGCAAGCTGGTGGTGACGGGCGGCGTGGGCGGCATGGGCGGGGCGCAACCGCTGTCCGTGACGCTGAACGACGGGGTGGTGCTGGCCATCGACGTGGACCGGGCGCGCATTCAGCGGCGCGTGGATACGCGGTATTGCGACATGGTGACCGAGGATCTGGACGAGGCGCTGCGGCTGTGCGAGGCGGCGCGGCGCGAGGGGCGGGCGCTGTCCGTGGGACTGGTGGGCAACTGCGCCGACGTGCTGCCGGAGATTGTGCGGCGCGGCGTGCATGTGGACGTGGTGACGGACCAGACCAGCGCGCACGATCCGCTGAACGGGTATGTTCCGCAGGGGCTGACGCTGGCGGAGGCGGCGGAGTTGCGGCGAGCGCGATCCGGAAGAGTATGTGCGGCGATCGACGGCGACGATGGTGGTTCATGTGGACGCGATGCTTGCGATGCAGCGGGCGGGCGCGGTGACTTTCGACTATGGCAACAACATTCGCCGGTTTGCGTTTGATGCGGGGTGCGCGGATGCGTTTCTGATTCCGGGATTTGTGCCGGAGTATATTCGGCCGCTGTTCTGCACGGGGGCAGGGGCCGTTCCGCTGGGTGGCGCTGTCGGGCGATCCGCGGGACATCGACCGCACGGATGAGCTGGCGCTGGAGTTGTTTCCGGAGAATGAGATTCTGACTCGCTGGCTGAAGCTGGCGCGGGGGCGGTTCGCGTTTCAGGGGCTGCCGGCGCGCATCTGCTGGCTGGGTTACGGGGAGCGCGCGCGGATGGGGCTGGCGATCAACGAGCTGGTGCGCAAGGGGGAGATTTCCGCGCCGATTGCGATTGGGCGCGACCACCTGGATACGGGGTCGGTGGCCAGCCCGTATCGCGAGACGGAGAAGATGCTGGACGGTTCGGATGCGGTGGCCGATTGGCCGATTCTGAATGCGCTGCTGAATACGGCCTCGGGGGCGACGTGGGTGAGCTTCCATCATGGCGGCGGCGTGGGCATGGGCTACAGCCTGCACGCGGGGCAGGTGACGGTGGCGGATGGGACGGATCTGGCGGCGCGGAAGATTGAGCGGGTGCTGAATAACGATCCGGGGATTGGGGTGGCGCGGCACGCGGATGCGGGGTATGAACTTGGCGCGGCAGACGGCGCGTGAAAAGGGCATTCGCATTCCGATGGAAGGGAAGTAGGGATGAGCGGCACGCTCGCAGTGGTGAATATCGGCCAGTTGGCGACCCTGGCGGGCCCAGCGCGCGCGCGTGTGGGGAAAGAACTGTCGGAACTGAGCCTGATTCAGGATGCGGTGCTGCTGGTGGAGGACGGGCGCATCGCGGCCACGGGGACTTACGCGGATCTTTGTTCGCAACTGTCTCCGGCGACCACGGTGATTGATGCGGGCGGACGCTGCGTGACGCCGGGATTTGTGGACGCGCACACGCATCTTGTTTTTGCGGGAAACCGCGCGGCGGAGTTTGAGCAGCGCATTGCGGGGCACACCTATCAGGAGATTGCTGCATCCGGCGGCGGGATTTTGCGCACCGTTTCACTGACGCGTTTTGCCAGCGAAGACGAGTTGCTGGCCGAGGCCCGGCGGCATCGCGACTGGATGCTGCGTTCGGGGACGACGACCATTGAGGCGAAGTCAGGGTACGGACTGGATCGCGAAACGGAACTGCGTATTCTGCGCGTGATTGCGCGCTTGAATGAGGCGGGCCCGGTAACGATTATTCCAACGCTGCTTGCGGCGCATACAGTGCCGCCGAATTTTGCGAACAAGCGCGAGGAGTATGTTCGCTGGATTGCGGAAGAACTGATTCCCGAAGTGACTACGGCGGGGTTGGCGCGCTACTGCGACGCCTTCTGCGACGATCATGCATTCACGGTGGAGGAAACGCGCACGGTGCTGACGGCTGCGCAGAAGCGCGGCATGAGGCTGCGGGTGCATGCAGAGCAGTTCCGGCCGGGGACGGGAGCGGCGTTGGCGGCGGAGCTTGGCGCGTTGACGGCGGACCATCTTGAGATGGTGACCGTTGAAACGCTGGGCGATTTGCGTGGAGCGGGCGTGCAGCCGGTGCTGTTGCCGGGATCGGTGTTTGCGCTGGGACGCACGAACTATCCGCCGGCGCGGGCGATGATTGAGATGGGACTGGCGGTTGTGGTTGCGACGGATTTCAACCCCGGCTCGTCACCGATTGCGTCGATGCCGTTTATTTTGTCGCTGGCGTGTTTGCAGATGGGACTTTCTCCTGCGGAGGCGCTGGTGAGCGCGACGGTGAATGCGGCGTGGAGCCTTGAGCTGGGAGAGAAGACAGGTTCCCTTGAGGTGGGCAAGCGCGCGGATTTTCTGATTCACGAGTTCAGCGATTATCGCGAGATTGCGTATTTTATTGCTGCCGATGCGAGGCCGCGGGTGTTTATCGCGGGGACGGAAGTGGTGCTTTAGAAGTGGTTGCATAAATAGAGTTCAGGGGCTAAACAGGTTGCGGAAGAAGGCCCAATCTCAGAATTGATCCAGTCTTAGCTTTTGCAGGGGCTGAAGCCCGACGTGATTTGATTGGCTTTATTGGCACGACTGAAGTCGTGCCCTGACACTTCGTGCGGCTCCGGATGAGAAATATAAGAACAACTGCAGATCTTTCGGCTTCACTCAAGATGACGAGCGCTGGGAATGAGGCGGGGAAGTTTCGTTTAGAGCGAGGGAAGTTGCACGCGCGCTTTGCGGCGCTCGACAAGGAATACGGCCACTCCGGCGCCAATCAGAACGATTGTTCCTCCGAGGACTTTGGCGACTGCCAGCGGCTTGTTGGATTCGTCGGCGCCGGGGATGAGGGACAGACACGATGGTGACCGAGGTGCTTGCGAGGCCGAGTGACGCGAGCGCGATGGCCACTGGCTTGCCGCCGGGAACGCGCCGGACTTCTTGGCCTGCCGGTTCGCTTTGCAGGCGGATCATCGCGGCGAAGAGCATCAAGTACGGCAGGAAAAGCGAAATGACCGCCAGGCTGACAAGCACGTCATACGCGCCGCGGACCGATGTTCCTGCCTGACCGAGAAAGGCAAACACGAGACCGGCAACGCCATAGGCGGCGATGGCGATCCACGGGGTGCGGTAGCGCGGATGAACGCAGCCAAAGGCCGCGGGCAGGTAGCGATCGACGCCCACCGCGAAAGGCAGGCGCGCGGTGGCCGACAGATTTCCCGCGGCACCGCCGACGCCATTGAGCGCCACGAGCAGCGCCATGGGCACAAGCAGCCAGCCCAGCCCGAGGCGTTCGCTGAGGATGCGGATTCCGTTCATGAATCCGTCGGGCCCGCCGACCGCGGAGCTTGGCAAGCGCCACGAGCAGAGCCGCGGTTCCGCCTACGTAGCCGATGGCAAGAATGAAGCCGGCCACCAGCAGCGCCCAGGGAATGGTGCGGCGGGGATTCTGGATTTCGTCGCCCATCGCGGAGATGGATTCGATGCCGCTGAAGGCGAAGAAGACGCCGGACCAGAACACGGCGTTGTCCAGCGACCAGTGTGGCGCCAGGCTGGCGCGGGTGAATTGGGTTGCAGCCCCGAAGCGCCACCAGGACACGCCCGCCATCAGCATCAGTGTGCTGAGCGGCACGATGCTGCCCAGTGAGCCGATGTTGTTGAGCCACTTTCCGACATCGACCCCGCGGATATTGAGCAGCGTAATGGCGGTGAGCCAAAATGCCGAGAAGGCGATGAAGTAGAGCGGATTGGAGGACAAGCTCTGCGCATGAGCGCCGAACGCAAAGAGTGCGGAGGCTGCTCCGAAATAAAGCACGGCCGGGAACAAGGGCAGGTTGCTCATCCAGTAGGTCCACGCGCAGATGAAGCCTGAGAAATCGCCGAAGGCTTCGCGGGTCCACACGTAGATGCCGCCCTCTTCAGGATGGCGCGACGAGAGCTCCATGACGCATGGCGGCGAGGGGAATGAAGAAGCAGGTGACCGCAGCGATCCACACGACGAGGATGCTGGGACCGGCGGCGGCGGCGGTTGCGGTCCAGCGAATACTGAGCACCACAACGACGTAGAAGGGCACCAGGTCGCGGAAGCGGAGGCCTCGCTTGAGTGCGGGAGCGGCGGGCATGTAGGGCGGAGGATAGCAGAGGGGCGCAGGCGAAAGAAACTAAATCCTGCGCAGCTAAATCTTGGCGATGTCGGCGAGGATGGCCATGGCGGCGTTGCGGCCGTTGATGCCGATGACGCTGCCGCCGGGGTGGGTGCAGGCGCCGCAGAGATAGAGGCCGGGCATGGGGGTGCGCGCGGTGAGGCGGTTGGCCCACATGTAGGGCGGCAGGCACTCGCCCTGAAAGATGTGGCCGCCGGTGAGGCCGACTTTCTGCTCGATGTCGGGCGGGCCGAGGACCTGGGCGTCGATGACGGCGGTGTCGATGTTGGAGCAGAAGCGGGCGAGGGAATTGAGAGCGAGGTTGCGGACTTCGTCGCGGCGTTCGTCCCAGGTGCCGTGCGCAAATTTGTAAGGGACATATTGCGCGAAGACGCTCATGGTGTGCGTGCCGGGCGGGACGACGGAGGGGTCGTGGACGCTTTGGAAGTAGAGTTCGCACCAGAGATGCTCGGGCAAGCTCGCCGCGGCGCGCTGCGGCGAAGCCGGCCTTCCATTCGTCCTTGGTGAGCGGGCGCGTTGATCTGGCCGTAGTGGTGGGGCTGATTGGTGCCGGGGCGCGCGGTGAAGTTGGGCAGTTCGCGCAGGTGCACGTTGAGCTTGACGGTGCAGCCTTCGATGGGAACGCGCTCGACGCGGGCGCGCCATTGGCTGTCGGCTGCGCTGCCGAGAAGGCGGAGGGTCTGGCGCGGGTCGGCGTTGGAGACGATGGTGCGCGCGGCGATGCGCTCGCCGCCTTCGAGCAGGACGCCTTCGCCGGGAATGATCTGGGCGACGGGGACGCCGGAGATGACGGTGGCGCCGGCTTCGCGGGCCGCATCGCAGAAGTAGAAGGAGACCATGCCCATGCCGCCGCGCACATAGCCCCACATGCCGGGCATTCCGCCGAGCCGGCCGGAGGCGTGATGGAAGCGGATGGAAGCGGTGCCGGGATCGAAGGGGCTGGCGTTGGTGCCGATGACGCCCTGGCCGAGATAGGCGATCTGGAGGCGCTCGTCGCGGAGGTAGTGCTCGACAAACTCGGCCATCGACCAATCGAAGAGCACGGCGCGGGCTTCGGCGTCGTTGCCGAGGCGGTCTTCGATCTGCTCGCGGGTGGGCGGCGTCGCCGATCCAGCAATCTCCGCGATCGCCGGACGGGCCGCGAGCGCATCGCGCAGGCGGCGAATGACGTCGCACATGGCGTTGAATCCGTCGACGTCGCGGGGAGCCAGCGCGCGGACTTCGGCGGCGCAGCGGTCGTCGTCGTCCCAAAGCTGGATGCTGGAGCCGTCGAGGAAGGGAACGAAGAGGCCGTTGACGGCGGGGGTCCATTGGTAGCCGCGGCGAGGAAGCTCGAGCTCTTCAACGACGAGAGGATGCAGGAGGCCGGCGAGGTAGGCGCAGGGAGACATGCGGACGCCGGGAAACGGCTCCTCGATGGTGCAGGCGCCGCCGACGCGGGCGCGGCTTTCGATGACCAGAACGCGCTGGCCGGCGCGCGCGAGGTAGGCTGCGCAGGCCAAGCCGTTGTGGCCGGCGCCGACCACGATCGCGTCCCATGATTTTGCCGGCCAGTTCGCGGATCGGGATGGGAAGCCCGATTTCGCCCAGCACGGATGCTGTGGGTGAGGCCATACGGTTCTAAGGTAACACTCGCGGATTCAAGGGCGCAGCGCGGCAAGGTGCGACTTGAGGGGGTCGGTGAGCGCGATGATCGCATAGGTGTGTTGCCGGTCACGCATTGAAGTATGCATCGGCTTGTTAAGATGGACAGCGGAAAATGAGAGGCGCGCCACAGGCGTTGACCTGCGAGGAGAATTTGATGTCCGAGAGAAATACCGTCAGCGTAATTCCTACCAAGATTCTGGTTCCTATCGACTTCAGCCCGTCGTCGCACGCTGCTCTGGACGCAGCCACGGAGCTGGCCGGGAAATTTGATGCCGAAATCTTTCTTCTTAACGTCATTCCGGCTTTCCCAAGCGTATCGTTGCCGGATTCCATTACCGAAGCTGCGATCGTGGAAAACGGCAAGAAGGAAGCCGAAAGACGGTTTGGCGTTTCGCAGGCCGCTCTGAGCGCCAAGGGAATCAAAGTGACTTCGAGCGTGCAAGTGGATAACGATGTGGCGGGCGCGATTCTCGAAGCTGCGGAGCGCGAGAATGTCGACCTGGTGGTGATCACGACGCATGGTCTTTCAGGCTGGTATCCGCAAGTGTTTGGATCGATTGCCGAGAAGATCGTGAAACTGGCACAATGCCCAGTTCTGCTGCTGCGCACACCGAAGCCCGAGTCGAGCGCCAAGGTTCCATTTGGGCGGTCGATGGAATGGTGGTAAGGCAGACGTTTCAGGTTTGAATTTGCGTGTATGTCGGCCCAACGGAGCGATCCGTTGGGCTTTGACGTTGATGGGCGCGTGAGAGATTCCCTCAGGGGCTAAAGCCCACGGTTTTTGCTTAGGGCCTTTTCGGCACGACTGAAGTCGTGCCCTGACACAAAGCGGTGTCCAGAACCCCTTCAGATTCATGGGCAGACAGAACGCTCGGAAATTCTTGTGCTAATACCGTGCTACGAGCGATTGCAAAGACCGTGAGCCCAAGATCGTGCAAGTGAAACTTCCGCATCGCCGGTCATTCAACCGGAACTCAGCGAATGTCCGCGCAAGAGGGCAAACACTCTACTTGCCACCTGTCCCGGATTTTGTGCTGGAGCCGTCGGAGACTGATTCAACCAGTTCGCCAGTGGACCTTCCTATTTGGGCTTTGAGAGGCTCGCGTTTCGAGCTTTGGTCGAACAGAAATGCTATCGCTCCTAACGGCAACGACGTAAAAACCATCCACGGCCCATATCCCAGGGCGCTTGCGCCACCTGGGATTAACTGAATTGCGAGCGGAGTGAAAAACAATTGTCCCGTCGTCCAGTTGACTGTCAACTTGCCCACCCCAACAAGGATGAAAGCCAGCCAGAGCCATTTGGAACTTCCGAGCCTGGTCTTGAAACACATCACGAATGCGTAGAGAGCTAGAAGGGGAGCAGCGAGGGCAAGGAGAAGTACCGTGTACTGCGATCCTCCCTTGTCCACAAAGTTGAAGCCGTTTAGGCTCTCCATCGACTCAGGAAGCGAACGCACGTTAACTCCGGTAAGCCTCACGATCCCGTCTGCCTTCTGCGTCACGACCTCTGCAAGCACCCACTCTTCACGAAATTCGTATTCCAACGTGATGCTCGTGTTCATGGCACCGTTAGCTTTTCTGAAGTAACCCAGAGCAACGGGTTTTATGGATGCTGGCTCCTCTGTGGGATCAGGAAAGACCGCCGTCATACTAGCCAGCGTGCCGCGAAGACTTGGTCCCGCCAAGCTGGGACCCGCGTCCCGTTCTACGGTCTCGTATTCGCTATGTCGGATCGCCTCTACATAATGTTTCGCAACCGTAGCATCTTGTTCCGGAATCATCTTCCTCATCATGCTCGAACGATCGCACCCGATGATCGCAATCGAGGAAACCAATAGAAATATGCCGACCAACATGTGCCTCATGGTTCTCAGATTATCCATCGAGTATCGAGTCTCCGCCGTCGTGGCCATCACGGCTTCCACGGAAATCAAGTTCGTATCGTCGCACAACCCGTCACTTATCCCTTAAATCTCACCTTACAGGGTGCTGCTTATCCTGAGTTGTCGCGAAGTCGGAAGTTTCGGACAATGCTTGAAGCCGCTCAGTGCCGGTTTTTTTGCGCTAATTTGTGCTAATGATTTGGGCGTTGTGGACTTCTTGGTTTTTTAGGACATTGAAGAATCAATAACTTATTTGCTTTCAATATGCTTTTGAGTCGTGCCCTGACACTTCGTGCGGCTCCGGATGAGAAATGTAAGAGCAGCCGCAGATTCTTCGACTCCCCGTTCGCTGCGCTCAGGGTCGCTCAGGATGACAACCTGGTTTTGGCGCTCACGATGACGGGTGGGTGTGAGATGGCATTTGCCTACTTCACGCTGAGGTCGCCATCGACATCGACGACCAGCGAGTCGCCCTGAATCTGCATGGAATGAATCTTGAGGCGGTCGAGGGTGACCTTGTAGCCGGAGGTGGCGGTTGATCCTTCGAGCGCCTTGCGCATCAGATCGGCTGCATCCACTTTCATGCTGGAGGGGACCTGGTGGCTGAGGAAGGGTGAGAGCAGGAAGTTGAGCTCCCGCTGGTCGCTTACTTTAAGGACCTGTGCATCGCGAAATCCGATGGTTTCGTCTTCGCCATAGGGTTCGAGGGATACCTCCGCGGTGGGCGAGAGGGCGATGCCGAGGCAGGCACCGCCGACGGACTTTCCCAGCCGGGCGTGGGTTTTGACGCGGACCACGATGCGGTCCTGGGCGAAGCTCAATTGGGCGTCGTCGGCATAAACGGAGCAGGCTGATTTGGCGTTACCTTTAAGGAAATAGCGTCCATCGGGACCGCTGAAAAGCTGTTGTTTCAGAGTGCGTTGGAGGGCATCCCGGCTGACTTTCAGCTCCACTGCAGGGCACGGAGCGACCCCCGCCACCAGCGCGAGAAGGCAGCAAGCCAGGCCCAGGCTTTTTGTTGTCATAAGAGTAATGTGCCACCGGAGACCTGTATGCCGCCAGTATTGTTAATGCAATTCACAATCGAGGGAAGGTAGGCGTGCAAACGGATTCATGATAAGTTGCTGTACGGAAACGAGATAACGGAAGCTGGCTGGAATGCGAGCAAAAGCTGGCTTCCCCAATTATGTTGCAGATTGCTATTGATTTTTGAAGAAAAAATCCTTAAAATAGAAACCTAGAGTCGCCTCAGGAGCCAGAGGATCCCCAGCCCGGGCCCGAGGATGTCCAAAGCAAATCATTCCTTCCTTAAGGACAACAAATCAATGGCAAAGCGTCGTGGAAATCCGAATTGGGGCAAGCCTGAGCCCATCGGCCCGGTTGTGCCCACAGTGACCTCCTTCGAGCAGATCGTGAAGGAGTTCAAGCTCACGCCGGATCAGTACATCCGGTCGACCCGCCTGCGGGAGTGGGCTCGGCGGAACAAGAACTCAAAGTACATCCCTGAGGCTCTGCTGGAGGCCTGGGGCTTTGAGATCGAATCCACGTTGTAGGGGTTTTCTCATTCGGTTCATCAAAGGCGCCGCTTTCGAGCGGCGCTTTTGCTGTTTATGGTGGCATGGGCGAGAATAGGAATGTCTGCTATGGCCGGACACAGTGCGCACCTTCGAGCCACCCTTCACCGACGTTCCGGGAGCGCTGGCGGAGATTCGCGCCGGGCGCATGGTGGTGGTGGTCGATGACGAGGATCGCGAAAACGAGGGCGATCTGACGCTGGCTGCGGAGCATGTGACTCCGGAGGCCATCAACTTTATGGCCCGGTACGGGAGGGGACTGATCTGCCTGACCCTGACCGAGGACCGGGCGGATTATCTGCGTCTTTTTCCGATGACGCAGCAGAACTCTTCGCGTTTCGGCACGGCGTTTACCGAGACGATTGAAGCGCGCGAGGGTGTGACGACGGGCATTTCGGCGGCGGACCGCGCGCACACGGTTCGTACGGCGATTGCGCCAGAAGTCGACTTATAGCGATCTGGCTCGGCCCGGGCACATTTTTCCGCTGCGGGCGCGCAAGGGCGGTGTGCTGGTGCGGGCCGGGCAAACGGAAGCGTCAGTGGACCTGGCGCGGATGGCGGGCCTGAATCCATCGGGCGTGATCTGCGAAATCATGCGCGACGACGGGGAGATGGCGCGCATTCCCGACCTGATTCCTTTTTGCCGCGAGCATGGGCTGCGATTCTTACCGTGGCGGAGCTGATTCGCTATCGGCTGCGGCATGAGCGCTACATTGTGCGCGCGGGCGAGAGCCGGATTCAGACGCGCTATGGCGAATTCCGCATGATCGCCTACGAGAGCGAAGTGAACGGGCGGGGAGAGCCACATTGCGCTGGTGCGCGGCGATCTTTGCCCGGGTTGCCCGGCGTTTCACGATGGCCCGGCGGGTTTGCCGGGAGAGGCCGGAGCGATCCGGGCAGCCGTGCGCGCATCCAGTACTGGTCAGGGTTCACACGCGCTGCACGGCGGGGGATGTGTTTTCAGCCGACTGCCATTGCCGCGAGATTCTCGACCAATCCATGCGCATGATTGCCGAGGAGGGCTGCGGCGCGATTCTTTACCTGCACAATACATCGCGAGGATTTGAGATCGATCATGCACCGCTGGATGCAGTCACCGCTTCGAGCCGGGGGGCGCTGCGATGCCTGGCTCGAATCGCGCGAACGGCGATGAAACTTCGCGGCTGATCCTGCACCAGGAGTTGCGGGTGCGCGAAGGCTCGCAGGCACCGGACGTGGGCGCATTTTGCGGGCCATCGGACTGGGCGGGCAGATATTGTCGGACCTGGGCATTCACCGCATTCGCCTGCTTTCGAATACGCCGATGCACATTCCCGCGCTCGAAGGCTTTGGGCTGGAGATTGTGGAGCAGGTTCCCATCCCAGTGGAAGAGTGCAGCCGGGTGCATTGAAGGTCTTAGCGCAGCCAGGATTCGCGCATCTTGAATGGAATCAGGCCCCTGATTTCAAGAATATGGTCAATATTGACCATCCCACCCGGCAAAAACCCTGTACGATTGCTAAGGCAATCCAAGGGACAGGTCCGGCGGAGGATTCCGCCAACGGCAATCACTGCGGAAGAGGATCTCCGCAATTGATACGTCCGATTACGAAGACGCTCTCTGAGGCCAACCGAACTCGCACGAGGAAAGGTTGGACTCGATGAGCGTTCATCTGGTGAATCCGAGCGACAACTCTTTTGGCACCGCCGTCATTACGCCGCGATGGTTGTTTGTGCTGGCTGCCGCAACGCCGCAAGCCGCGGGTGACCCGATTCTTGTGGATGAATCTCTGGAGCAGATTGTGCCGGAGACGATTCAGCCGGGCGACATTGTTGGCATCAGCGTGCACACCGGCAATGCGCTGCGCGGCTACCAGGTGGGACAGGATGGCGCGCAGCCGCGGCGCGTGGGTTGTCTACGGCGGCATTCACGCGACTCTGTTTCCTGAGGAAGCCCTGGAACGCGGGGAAGCGCACGCGGTGGTGAAGGGCGACGGGGATGTCGCCTGGGGCAAGGTCGGTGATGGATTGCCTGGCCGGGAACCCGGGCAAGGTTTATGAAGGCGGGCGCATCGAAGGCAGCGAATTTTTGCCTGCGCGATGGGACCTGATGAATCCCGAGAAGTATATGTGGGCCTCGGTGCAGACCATTCGCGGATGCCCGAAGCATTGCTCGTTCTGCAGCGTGTGGCGGACGGATGGGCAGAAGCCGCGGCAACGGAAGTTTCAGAGCGTGATTGATGAAATTGTCGCGCTGCGGCGGCTCGGATTTCGCTTTGTTGCGCTGGCGGACGACAATTTCTATCCGGTGACGCTGACCGATCTGCGGCTGGCGAGAGAGCAAAACAACATTGCCAAGCTCGAAGAATTGACGACGATTCGCCAGGAGCGCTTTCAACTGATGGAAGAGCTGGCGAAGCTGCCGAAGGACATGGTGTTCTTTACGCAGATCACGATGGAGGCCGGCGAGGACGGCGACTATCTGGACGCGATGCGGAAGGCCAATATCAAGGGCGCGCTGGTGGGCGTGGAAGCGGTGACGCCTGAGGGTCTGAAGGCTGTCTTCAAGGACTGGAACTACTCCGGCGAGGCGCTGGCAAAGCAGTTGCAGACGTTCAAGCAGCACGGAGTGCATGTGCTCGGCTCGTTCATCTTCGGTTTGCCGACGGATAGGCCGGCAACATTTGATGCTACGGTGGCGATGGCGCTGAAGGCAGGCGTGACGTTTGCGCAGTTCGTGATGATGACGCCGTTTCCAGGGACGGTGGATTTTGGGCGCTGGGAAAAAGAGCAGGCCAAGGATCCGACGATGGTGGGCGACGTGCCGATCACGCGGTACTGGCTGATTCCCACCGAAGTGCGGCCCAAGATGTTTACGCCGCACCCCACGATGAGTTCGGACGAGATCAGGGAGCGCACGCAGAAGGTTTGGGACCGGTTCTATAACTGGAGTGCGATCTGGCAAAGGTCGGCGTGCACGCCCAACCTGAGCGCGAGGATCGCGTTCATCTTTTTGTCGAAGCTCTACCGGCAGATGTATGCGGGCACGGGAATCTCGACCGACAGCGCGCGGCGCAAGAAGTCGAAAACGATGGGCGCGGTGGACGGCGAAGCAATGCAAGCGGCTGTTCCAGGCGAAGCCGATGCCGGAACTGGCGGGTCCGAAGTGGGATATTGGGATTCCGGCGTTGGGCCAGGCTGCGTATGACGGCGGGGAGATGTCGGGGCCGTTTGTGGTGATTCCGAAGAAGTAGTTTTCTAAATCGAGGATTGCGGCCGCAGATGATTTGCAGTGAGGGCACGGACTGAGTCCGTGCCCTTTGGCGTTTGTGGGTTTGCATGGCGGGAATTACCAGCCGAGGACGTAGGCGAAGATGAGCGGGGCGACGATGGACGCGTCGGATTCGATGATGAATTTGGGCGTGCTCTCGCCGAGTTTGCCCCAGGTGATTTTCTCGTTGGGGACGGCGCCGGAGTAGGAGCCGTAGCTGGTTGTGGAGTCGCTGATCTGGCAGAAGTATGCCCAGAGGGGGACACTGTCGCGCTGCAAATCCTGGTGGAGCATGGGGACGACGCAGATGGGGAAGTCGCCGGCGATGCCGCCGGCAATCTGGAAGAATCCCAGGGGAGATTTGGCGGTGGTTTCGGTGTACCACTCGGCCAGTTCCATCATGTACTCGATGCCGGTGCGGACGGTGTGAACTTTTTTCACGTCGCCTGAGATGCAGTGGCCGGCGTACATGTTTCCCAGGGTCGAGTCTTCCCAGCCGGGGACGAACATGGGCAGGTTTTTCTTTGCCGCGGCGAGCAGCCAACTGTCCTTGGGATCGATCTGGAAGGATTTGTCGAGGTCGCCGGAGAGCAAGATTTTATACATGAACTGATGGGGGAAAAAGCGCTCGCCGGCCTGGTCGGCGCGGACCCATTCCTTGAGCACTTCCTTCTCAATGCGGCGCATCGCTTCCATCTCGGGGATACAGGTGTCGGTGACGCGGTTCATGTGCCGGCTGAGCAGCTTGGCCTCGTCGGCGGGAGTCAGGTCGCGGTAGTGGGGGACGCGCTCGTAGAAGTCATGGGCGACGAGATTGAAGACGTCCTCTTCGAGATTGGCGCCGGTGCAGGTAATGGCGTGAATCTTGTCCTGGCGGATCATTTCGGCAAGGGACAGGCCGAGTTCGGCAGTGCTCATGGCGCCACCGATGGTGACGAACATTTTGCCGCCATCGGCGAGCAGTTTGTTGTAGGCTTCGGCGGCGTCGATGAGGGCGGCGGCATTGAAATGGCGGTAGTGATGCTTGATGAATTTAGTAATTGCAGACATGATGCGATTCTTGCTCCCGTACCCTACGCTAACACAGCGATATCAGCGGAATATGAATGCGGCGGGGGCGCGAAAGAGGCGGATTTCGGGTGGCTGCAGGTACACGAATCACGAAAAATGGGGTACGGGAAACAGCTTTCAGCTTCCAGCTTTTAGCCTCAGCCGAGGCGTGTGGAGGGTCGTGGCTTCCCAGGTCACAGAATTGAGATCTCCACCCCGGACCTTTGCGTACCGACTCCGTCGATGAGGCAGCGGCGTGAGCGGATATCGAAGTACTGACAGGGACGGATCGGCGTGGGCTTGATAACTCCTCATAAGTCGGCATCGCGACTGGAGGCTGTAAACCAGGCTGGGTGAATTTCTGGAGCAATGGGCGTTTAGCGGGACTGATCGGCTCGTCGTGATTCAGGTCACAGCTGTCGGGGTTTGCGGCATCCCTGGTCCCCAAGTGCGAGGGACCAGGGGCACCCTCATTCATGGTTTGGGAAGACTGCGAGAATCGGGGCCACCTGCCTTGGTAGCTCCTCACAGGTCGGCGTCGCGGCTGGAATCTGTAAACCAGCCTGGGTGAATTTCTGAAGCAATGGGCGTTTATCGGGATTAACGAGCCGGGGCTAGTTCGGTGCATCCCTGTTTCCAGTTATCAGCGCGTCGTCTCTCTTACTTCAAACATGCGCAGATAGGCTCATCTATGCGGAAGCGGCGAGCAGAGCCAGAGACTGACAAAGAAGGGACGCGACGAGTACTGGGACACGAAACGCCAACGATCGATCCCACGACGCCTGTAACTCGCGAGCATTGTCGAGCCTTCGTCCCGTCTTTGCCGCTTCGGTTTGAATCCGGTTGATTGGCTTTGACAGGAAATTATAGAGAACGACGAACAGCATTAGGAGCACTAGCGAGGCAACATAAAGCCCGCGATGTCCACTCCTGCTGAAGATGGCGAGCAGGACGTTCGCAAGGATCGCGGAGACGCCCCAGATCGGCATGCGCGCGTCGCCGAAGCTATGGATAAATCCCATCACTTCGGTTACGGCAGGGGGCGAAGCCAATCTGAGAGCGGATCGCCCGACGGTCAAGAAAAACATGTCGGTCCCGCAAATTACCGCGGTGCAGAGGATGCCAGCCAGAGATGCTATGGATAGCAGATGGCTCATTGTTCCTCCGGCCTTCTCACGGTTGCGGCCCCGATCTGCTGGAATACTTCCAATAGATTGAGTTCGTCCCAGTGTTCAGTGAATTTTCCGTCCTTGACGCGCCAGATGTCGATGCTTCGCATCTGGACGGCCGCGTGGTTGGGCCGATAGCCCATGAATGGCTTGCTGAAGGTTCCGTTATAGGTGAAGCGGGCGCTGATGCGGTCCCCCTCTTCGATCACGTCCTCCACCACAATGTTCGTGTCCGGAAAGGCATCGAGATAGTGCGCAAAGAATGTTTTAACTCCTGAGGGACCGGGTGCCACGTAAGGGTTGTGATTGTTGTACTCCGGGTGAATGAACTCGTCGAAGAGTTCAATACGCTTTTCGTTGAGCGCTTGCGCGAAGAGCCGGGGGAGATGCTTATTATTCATAAAATCCTCCATGAATCAAGTGTAGGTTTATACTGACAAAATACAAGGTACTGACATATTAGTCAGTGGAGGAAAAATGCCGGTCTCGAAAAAAGAAGCAGGCGAATGCCCTGTCGACGCGATGATGCGAGTGATGGATGGCCGCTGGAAGGGTACGATTCTGTGGCGTCTGCAGGATGGGCCGAAACGCACCAGCGAACTCAAGCGATCCATTCCCGGGATCACAGAGCGCATGCTGATCCGGCACCTTCAGGAACTTGTTTCCGACGGCATCGTCAAAAGAGACGATAAGAAAACCGTTCCGCCCTGCGTTTACTATTCTCTCTCTCCGTATGGCGAGACGCTTGCCCCGGTGGTTCAAATGATGTGTGACTGGGGGCGCTCGCACTTGAAGCGTATTGCCAGGACGACGAGAAGCACAGCGGCGGGATAAGTCCTGGCAAGTCGGCTTCTGTTGGCTGAACACGATTTCAATTGGCGATGGCGGGCGGAGGCGCTGCACGCATAAATCCCTAGGGAGACTCTGATTAAGTTGGCACGGTGTCCCTCGGGGGTTAAAACCCGGTTCCATTTACGGCACTTGCGGCACGACTGAAGTCGTGCCCTTTCAAAACGTCAACTTAATCAGAGGTTCTCTATGGCACGCTGTTGAACTGGGCAGCGAGTTTTTTCATTGCTGCGTTTTTGAGGGTCACTTCGCCAGCGTCTTGACTGTGCAAGGCTATCTCTGCGGCGATGGAGCGACCGAGAATTCGCTGATCGATATTGCCGAACGGCCCAGGCACGAGGCTTCCCAACCAACCGACCCAGGCCGGCGTATGCGCGTTGCCGACAATGATGCCGGGACGAAAGATGGCGAGACGGGCAAAGCCGACGTTCCGCACGGTGTCTTCCTTCATGCCCATGACGCGCGCATAGCGAATCCGGCTGCGAGGTGAGCTTCCTGCCGCAGAAAGCAGGCAAAACTGGGCGATTCCGGCGTCATGACAGCCACGCGCAAAGGCGCCGACGACGCCAAGCTCAAGACGTTGCAATTCTGCTTCGCTCCAGCGCCCCGATCCAGAACCGACACCCACACAGCTGACGGCGCTGACGGGACCCTGGCTTGAAACTTCGCGGGCAAGGACGGCAGTGCGCTCGGCAAAATCCGCAGCGCCGGTGTCAAGAACGACGTTGCGCACCCGCGATCGCGACGCAATGGGCCTTCTGGTGACCATCACCACTTCCCGGCATTCCGAGGTGGCCAGGAGTTCCGCGACGGTTGCACCGCCGACTTGTCCGGTACCGCCAAGGATGATTACGGCGAAACTCTGCTTCACAAATAGGACCTCTGCTCAGGGTAGGATGCGACAGCCCCATTCACCCCAAGAGGGAAGCATACTCGGTCTCGGTTCTACATTGGGCCAGCGGAGGATGGCTCTTCACACCAGTTGAAGTTCGCAAGAATCCTGGGGGAACCGCATAGGCCCGGGCCTGAAGGCCCGTCAAATTCGTCCTCTTTCAGGGGGCTGAAGCCCCAGCTCCTTCTGAAACCCGCGATCTACAACTGTGGAACTGGTTGCATCAATGTTGCCTGACCCGCACGGGAGTGCCCCTCAGGGGCTAAAGCTCTCGATCCTCTGCGTCTCTAACGGCACCCATTCGACTTCGCTCAGGGCAGGCTTTGAAGTCGTGCCCTGGCACTTCTTGCCTTTCCTGAAGAAATCGTTCGAAGGTGCGCGAGATAAGCCGGGGTTCGTGCTTTCGCACCTTTTGCAAAGTGCGCGAAGGGTGGGGCATGGATATTCGTGCGGATTGTTGCGGTAGGGTTGGGGTTCGTGCTTTCCCACCCTTCGCAAAATGCGCGAAGGATGGGGCACCCATTTTCTTGCGGATTGATGCGTTTGCCGGAAGCAGGCAAAATATTTTGCTGGGTCAAGCAAAAATCGCTTGACATATTCCTATATGGGAATGTAATGTTTCTTCATGGCAAGAGCGAGCACCACTTCGGACGCATTCAACGCGGTTGCTGAACCCCGGCGGCGGGAGATTCTGACCTATCTGGCTGGAGACGAGAGGCCCGTGGGCGAGATCGTGATTGCTCTCGGCCTGGAGCAGCCTTCGGTGTCAAAGCACCTGCGGGTGTTGCGCAACGTAGGGCTGGTGAGGATGCGCTGCCAGGGGCGTCAAAAGCTCTACCGGACGAATGCGGAAGCGATACGCCCGCTGCATGAGTGGGCGGGAACCTTTGAGCGCTACTGGCAGCACCAGTTGAATCGAGTGAAGGAACTCGCGGAAGCGGCAGTTCGCAAAGGCCCCAACGATTTGAATTCCCCAGATCAGAAAACGAAGGAGAAATGATGATTCCCACCGACCTGTCCCTTGAAAACATGACCCTGACCATCAATCAGGAGATTCACGTCCAGGCACCCCTGGATGTCACCTTTGCCGCGCTGCTTGAGCAACTGGGGCCTGGCAATCAAACGCCCGACGGCAAGTCGCTCAGCATGAAGATCGAAGCATGGCCCGGCGGAAGATGGTACCGCGACCTGGGCGATGGCAATGGCCACTTTTGGGCGGTTGTGCAGGCGATCAAGCGGCCTTCACTGCTGGAGTTCTCAGGCCCCTTGTTTGCCTCGTTTCCATTCGTTTCGAACGTGCAGTATCGGCTGAGCGAAGCGGATGGTGGAACCTTGATCACGTTCAAGCACACCGCGCTGGGTTTCGTTCCCGACGAACAGCGGGCGGGCATGAACAAAGGCTGGGCCTCGATGCACGAGCGGGTTCGCAAGCATGCGGAGGCTGTTCGATAAGAGATCACTCGGGGTCAAACTTACTGCGTGCTCTCCCAGGTCTCAAAATCGAGACCTTGGCCACCCATTTTCGTGCGGATTGATGTGGTGGGGTTGGGTTCTTGCTTTCCCACCCTTCGCAAAATGCGCGAAGGATGGGGCACCCAGATTCGTGCGGATTGATGTGGTGGGGTTGGGTTCTTGCGATCCCACCCTTCGCAAAGTGCGCGAAGGATGGGGCACCCAGATTCGTGCGGCATTGCCGCGCTGAGATTCGTACATGAGGCAACCAGATTCTTGCAGGATCAAGCAGCCAGTGGCCTGAACCGTGCGCCGGAGGATCACCATGGATAGCGAAAAGCGAGGTCGAGATCCCCAATCGAATGAGCAAGAGTCTTCTGCGGAATACTGGCGAGCGAAGGTGGATGCGCTGCAGGAGCTTGTGTGCATGCTTCTCATGGAGAACCAGACAATGCGTGTTCAACAGAATGGAGGCGAGTAAGAGCCATGTGCCCAGTGTGCCTTGCAGCCGCAGCGCTGATTGCCGGCAAAGCCGCCTCTGGAAGCGGACTCGCTGCCATCGCAATCAAGAAATTCGGTAGAAAGACCGCCGTCGACAATCAACAAGTCCCAACCCCATCCCCAGATGCATCCAAGGAGGATCGCCATGAGTAGCACGACAATCGAAGTAGGACACCCCAGCGTCGTTTCGCATGCGGAATGGATCGAGGCCCGCAAGGATTTCCTGACCAAGGAGAAAGAGTTCACCCGGCTGCGCGATGAGTTGAGCCGGCAGCGCCGCGCTTTGCCATGGGAAAAGGTGGAGAAGCGGTATGAGTTTGATTCAACCAACGGCAAAGTCACGCTGGCGGATCTGTTTGATGGCCGCAGCCAACTGATTGTCTACCACTTCATGTTTGGCCCTGGCTGGGAAGCGGGCTGCCCGAGCTGCTCGTACCTTGCGGATCATTTTGACGGTCCCACGATACATCTCGCCAATCGCGATACGACCCTGGTTGTAATTTCGCGCGCGCCGCTGGAGCAGATCGAAGCCTTCAAGAAGCGCATGGGCTGGAAGTTTCAGTGGGTCTCGTCATTCAACAGCGATTTCAATTACGACTATCACGTTTCGTTCAGGCCGGAAGAGAAAGCGATCGGCAAGGTCGAATACAACTACGCCAAGGGCGAGTTTCCCAGCGACGAGGGGCCGGGTGCGAGCGTCTTCGCGAAGAACGCCGCGGGTGAAGTGTTTCATACCTATTCGAGCTTTGCGAGGGGACTGGATATTCTGGTCGGCACGTATAACTTTCTCGACCTGGTACCCAAGGGCCGCGACGAAGACGGGCTGGGTTTCACAATGGCGTGGGTTCGTCATCATGATCGCTACGCCGAAGGGTATTTCGTGGATCCCGCGCAAGGGTACGTGCAACCGAAGAGCGTTGCCGGGTCATGCTGCTCGGGTGAACATCACTCTTAATTCGGCGGCGAAGGTTGCGTGGAGGCAAGGTTACGCCAAGGGTTCGCGCGGGCGAGGCCGTCTGCGGCGGGTGCGATCGAAGTGAGCCTACTGTGAGGTCATGCCGATGGTGCGCAACCATGTCTCCACTAACTGAGGCCAGTCTGTGATTGGGAATTTTGTGTGGCGGAGTCCGAACGCGTGGCCGCCCTGGGCGTAGAGATGCATCTCGACGGGGACACCGGCTTTTCTTAGCGCGACGTAATAAGAGAGCGCGTCGTCTACGTTGTCTACGTGGTCATCCTCAGCCTGCAGCAAAAATGTGGGCGGAGTCTGGCTGGTGACGGGGACCTCGGGATTCAAAGTGAGATGCCCGTCGTCAGGCAACGGATGTGGGACTGCGAACTTTTTGGTCCCTTGGTGCGCGTCGGACCTGGCCGCGGCAATCGACAGATGGCCGGGATAAATAGAGACCGCAAAGTCGGGGCGGCAGCTTTCTTTGTCGGCGGCATCTTGAGGCGGATACAGGCGCGCGGAGAAATGCGTGCTGATGGCTGCGGAGAGATGACCGCCTGCGGAAAAGCCGAGCACTCCAATTTTGTGTGGATCGATGTGCCACTCTGCGGCATGAAGACGCAGCAAGCCCATGGTTCGCTGCGCATCCTCAAGGGCCATCGGTGATTCGGGGAAGGGCCCTGATTTCGGATACGGGCCGACATCGGTCACTCGGTATTTCAGCAACACGCAGGTGATGCCGATGGGCGTGAGCCAGTCGCAGACCTCGCTGCCTTCAAGATCGATAGCCAGACCCTGATAGCCTCCGCCAGGAAAGACGACGATTGCCGCGCCGGTGTTTTTCTCCGTGGGCGAATAGACGGTCATGGTGGGCACTGTCACGTTGCTGATACCTACGGCGGGCTTGCCAGCGACTTGAAAGTCCTTGCCGGAGGTCTCGGCGAATTCCGGCCCTTTGACCGGCTGCGGATCGGGCGGCGCTGCCGGCCAAATCTCGATTTGCGTATGGCCTGGCGATGGCTGCCAGGTTGTCTTCTGCGCGTGGAGGCTCGCGGACGCAAAGACAGCGCAAAGAGCAAAGATCAAGAGAGCAGAGGGGAAGGGCTTCATGGCTAACTCCACAGGTTAAGGGTGGCCCGGCACTACAAGGCTTAGCCGAGTGTAGAGTTGCGGGTCAAATCCAACAGCTTTAATTGATCGGCAGTGATCGGTGTCGACGGAGCAGGATCCGCAGGCGTTCCTGTGGAAGCGAGCAGCAGGAGGACGGCGATCACCAGGCGGTTCAGCAGGTCCTCCTCTCTGGAAATCCGCCAGCAATATCACCGGCAATCATAGTTCATTTGAAGTGGGAGAAACGTATTGCGATTGGGGGCCACGCTAGAAGCTGACCCGCGCGTGGAGCGGAACGATTTTCACGTTTGAGCGTCGCAGGATAGGATTGCTGGGGCCGCGCGCGTCCGTTCTTTCGATGCGGCTGAAAGCGGAACTCTCAAATGCCAACTCGACGTGATTTTCTTGCTGGAATGCCTGCAATTGGAATTAGCGCGGCTGTGCCTGCCTGCGCAGCGGACGGGAGCCGAGGGTCCGACAGCGAAATTGGTTCGGGGGCGGGAACACTGGCGCTGTGCGAGGGCTGGCAGTTCCGACTCGATCCCAAGGTGGAGACCTCTGCGGCAGCGGCAAGCGGCGCATCGGACTGGCAGACGGTTTCTGTTCCGCACACGTGGCAGGCGCTGGGAGGAAGCCCGGATTACCTGGGCGTGGCCTGGTACCGCAGGGAGATTGTTGCGCCTGCGGAGTGGCGGGGCCTGCTTGTGCGGGTGGAGTTCGAGGCAGTGTTTCACACGGCGCAAGTTTCGTTGAATAGGCAGCCGGTGGGCGAGCATGTGGGCAAGGGATACACGGCGTTCTGTTGCGATCTTTCGCCGCACCTGAAGTTCGGCGAGCCGAATGAACTGCTGGTGCGGGTGGACAATTCCTTCAATGACACGATGCTTCCGCGGATGAAGTCGTTTGATTGGGCCAACGACGGGGGCATCGTTCGGCCAGTGAATCTGCTGCTGACGCCGTTTGTCTTTATCGAGCGGATGGAAGTGGATGCGGTTCCAGGGGAAGGGAATCGGGCTGCGAAAGTTGCGGTGCGGGCAGTGGTGCGGAATTCGCTTGCAAGCGAGCGGAGCGCCAGGGTTTCTGGATTTATTTGTGGAGAAGATGCGGGCGGGGTGCGGTTCGAACTGGCGCCGAGGGAAGTGAAGCTGCCTGCGAGCGGCACGGTGACGGTTGCGCTGGATGAGGTTGAGATTGCATCTGCGAAGCTGTGGCATTTTGATGCGCCGCATCTCTACCGGGCGGAGGTGGCGCTTGAGGGTGGGGGTGAGGAGCACCGGCTTGCGGACACGTTCGGCATTCGCAGGTTTGAGGCGCGGGGCAGAGATTTCTATCTCAACGGCGAGCGTGTGTCGTTGATGGGCGTGGAGCGGATGGCGGGCAGCCATCCCGGATTCGGCATGGCGGAGCCGACCGGCTGGATTGAAGCGAATCACCGCGACATGAAGGAGCTGAACTGCGTATTCACGCGCGTTCACTGGGCACAGGACAGGCGCGTGCTCGAGTTCTGCGACCGGAACGGAATTCTGATGCAGGAAGAAGTGCCGGCGTGGGGGCCGGAGACGTTTGAGAAAAATTCGCAGGAAATGCAGAGCCAGCTTGAACAAAACGGGCTGGAGCAACTTCGCGAGATGGTGGCGCGCGACCGTAATCATCCCTGCATCGTGAGTTGGGGACTTTGCAACGAAGTGGATGGCAAGAATCCGAAGTCGCGCGAGTTTGCCCATGCAATAGCGAAGGAGGCGCGCAGAATCGATCCCTCACGGCTGTTGACGTACGCGTCTCACTCTCTCGGAGAGCACCCGGAACTGGACATGGCGGGAGACTTCGACTTTATCTCCGCAAACGAATATGTGGGGAGCTGGCAAGAGGGTGGGTTGCCGGATGTGCGCGCAATTCTCGCGGGGATTCGACGGGCGTTTCCCGACAAGCCGCTTGTGATTTCAGAGTATGGCTGGTGCGAGTGCCAGGAAAGTATTCCGCCGGGTGATGCGAATCGCGTGAAGATTGTGAATGAGCACACGGAAGTGTTTCGCGAATCGGGAGACGTGGCGGGCGCGATTTATTTCGACTACAACGACTATCGGACCTTGGTTGGTGATAAAGGCACGGGTGCGCTGCGGCAGAGAGTTCACGGAGTGGTGGACCTTTATGCCCAGCGTAAGCCTTCGTTTGATGCGCTGCGGGTGCAGGCAAGTCCGGTGGAGGAGTTCAGGCTGGAGTTGGCGGGGGATGAGATTCAGCTTCGAATTGTCACGCGGACAACTTTGCCGGCGTATACCCTGCGCGGCTACCGGGTGCGCTGGCTGTTTCATGGGTACGACGATGTTCCCGTGGAGGGGCGGCTCGATCGGCTGGCCGATTTGATGCCGGGGAGCGAGACGACGGTGAAGACGAAGATTCCCGTGGGCAGGGCGGCGCGGGTGGTTGTGGATCTTCTGAGGCCGGGGGGATTTTCGGCGGCTACGGCGACGTTGAAGCTGTAGGAGGCGGGCGGCGATTCATGCAGGGGCTAAAGCCCCTGATTCGCTTGCGGCTTTTTTGGCACGACTGAAGTCGTGCCCTAACTCAAATGGAACGCGAAGTACTTTAGATTCATGGGGTCGACAGAACGCTCGGCTGTCCCTGTGCTAATTCTGTGCTACGAGCGATCGCGAGGAACATGAGCCCGGGATTGTTTAATCGAAACTTCCGCATCGCCGGTGATTCGACCGCAACAACTACGAAGGCGATCCAATTGGCCGGGAACTCTATAATTTCAATCGATGGAACAGTACATCCATACCCTCATTTCGGTTGATTCCGAATTTGTCCCCGCCTCCGCTCAGGTTGCGGAATTCTTTGTCGAGCTTGTGTCGCAATTTAAGTTCGTTCCGATTTCTGGTCAGCGTTTTCTTCCGGGCCTCGTTGTTGCAAAGCCGTCGGGAAGATTGAGGTGGGGAACCGATCCGATGACTGGCCAGAAAATATCACTCCCCGAATCGGACCGTTCAAACCTCGAGAGGTTCGAGGACATCCCAGCTTTGATCGAAGGCTCCAGGCACTACACTGTGATGCAATCTGGCAAGTGGGTTCGCACAGGCTGTCCTGTGGCTTTTTTTAAGACGAACGGGAATCTGTATGAGGAAGACTGTGTTTGTACTGCTCGATGTGAGCTTCGACCAGAGGCGGTTTCGACTTCGGCGTGGGATGTGGAGGCAGGTCCCAATATTCGGAACGTTCCGGCGTTCGGTTCAGTTTGTGAGAACACAGTCAAGAATGGCATTTTCCCCGATCCATGGACCGGAAAGGTTATAGAAGTTGCAAACGCCGGTCGTGCTCGGTTTTGGATTGAGTTTGAGTTTGGTAGGTTTATCTACCCCAAAGTCACTGACGGTCTCGATATTTTCAGTCCCGAATTTGTTTCGGCGGCCGAGCGATGCTTCTGCACGAAGTTTGCACAAGGCTGCCGCTTTTGGTAAGTGATTTCTGCCCCGCACACTCCTTCCTGTTGTGTCGTCGCCAAGTCGGAAGTTTCGGACAATGCTTGAGGCGATTCAGCGCCTTTTTTTGTGCTAATTTGTGCTAACGATACGGACTTCTTGGATATCTTGGACATTTGGGATATTGCAGAATCAGTAACTTGCGTGTTTTCAATGACCGTTTGAGTCGTGCCCTGACACTTCTTGCTGCGTCCGGGTGAGTTCGTTTGCGGGGTGCGAGGCTGTGCCGTGACACTTCTTTCTGCGCCCGGGTGAGTTCGTTTGGCGGACTGGCAAGCATCGAAGTTGCGCTTGAGCACCTCATACGAGTCCGGCCAGGCCACTTGACGGCATTGCAAAGGCGTGCGATGCGCAGCGAGTCGAAGTTCGAGGGGGATTTCGCGGAAGAGGAATGTGTCTGCGCTCACGGCGGGGAACTTCGCGGAGAGTATGTTCGTATCCAAAACCTGAGGCCCTCCGATGCGGACATTGCGGCAAGACATCCTCTATGCGCTGCGGCAGATGCGTTTATCTCCAGTTTTTACTTTGACGGCCATGCTGACGCTGGCGCTGGGGATTGGCGCGACGACGGCAATTTTCTCGCTGATTGATTCAGTGATGCTGAAGTCACTGCCGGTGGCCGATCCCGGCGAGACTCTACCGGATAGGGCGACGGGAACGACTGCTGCGTGGAAGGCGGGCCGCAGAACGAATTGGGGCATGTTTTCTTATCGGCTCTATCAGCGCTTTGCTGCCGCGGCGCCGGAGTTTGAGCAACTGGCGGCATTCCAGGCGGGCAGATCGCAGTTCAGCGTGCGGCGGGGTGCGACGGATCAGCAGGCCAAGCCGCTCATTGGCGAATACGTAAGCGGGAACTACTTTGCGACTTTTGGCGTGAAGGCTTTTGTGGGGCGCACGCTGATGCAGGCGGATGACCAGCCGAATTCGGCGCCCGCGGCCATGCTGAGCCATCGGGTGTGGCAGCAGGAATATGGATCGGATCCCAAGGTTGTCGGCGCGACATTCATGCTGGATGGCTATCCGTTCACCATCGTGGGGATTACGCCTCCGGGATTTTTTGGTGAGACGCTGCGCAGCGACCCGCCGGAGTTGTTTGTTCCGCTGCAGCAGGAACCTATTTTTGCGGGAAAGAATTCGATTCTGAAGCAGTCGAATTCGTGGCTGCGGTTGATTGGGCGGCTGCGGCCGGGCGCGAAACCGGATGGACTTGACGCTCGCTTTACGACGATCATGCGCGATTGGCTGGTGACCGACCTGGGCGCGGAGTTTCCGCAGTTTCTTTCGCAGATCAAGCAATTACTTCCCAAGCAAACGATCCGCGTGATTCCGGCGGGGGCGGCGTTGCGGAGATGAAAGATGGGTACGAGACCAGCTTGCGCATCCTGCTGGCGGTGTGCTGCCTGGTGCTGCTGATTGCCTGTGCGAATATTGCGAACCTGCTGCTGGCGCGGGGATCGGCGCGGCGGTCACAAACGGCGGTTCGGCTGGCGCTGGGCGCGTCGAGAAGGCGGCTGATTCGCCAGTCGCTGACGGAGAGCCTGGTGCTCTCGGTGCTGGGCGGCGCGGCAGGCATTTTGATTGCGTGCCTGGGGGTGAAGGCGATTGTGGCACTGGCGTTCAGATCGGCGCATTATGTGCCGATTGACGCGACGCCTTCGCTGGCCGATCCTGGGATTTGCGTTTGGCGTTTCGCTGCTGACAGGGCTGCTGTTTGGAACTGCGCCAGCGTGGTTTGCTTCGCACGCGGAGCCGGCGGAAGCGCTGCGCGGCGTGAACCGGAGCACGCGGGACAGGTCTTCGCTGTCGCAGAAAATATTGGTCGTCGTGCAGGCTGACTTTGTCTCTGGTATTGCTGGCGGGCGCTGGATTGCTGACCCGGAGCCTGATGAAGATGGAGCACCAGAATTTCGGCTTCGAGACGGATCATCGCGTGAATCTAAGCGTCAATGCGCCGTTTGGCGCGTATTCAGCGGAGAAGCTGGATGCGACCTATCGCGCGCTGCAGCAGCGGCTTTCGCGGATACCCGGAGTGCAGAGCGCGACGCTTGCGCAATACACGCCATTCACGGATAACTGGGGCGAGTTGGTGGTTCGGCAGGGACAGGGGACGCCGAACGTGACCGATGACAGCCATAACGCTTCGTGGGATCATGTGGGGCCGGGCTACCTGGAGGCGATGGGGCAGACGATTCTCCGCGGACGAAGCATCACGGATCAGGACACGGCGGCGACGCAGAAGATTGCGGTGGTGGACGAGGCGTTCGTAAAGAAGTTTTTCAAGAAGGGTGAGGACCCGATCGGCACGCGTTTTGGAATCACGGACGTGAAGAACAGCGGGACGTACGAGATTGTGGGGATCGTGCGCACGGCGAATTACACAGATCCGAGCGGGAAGTGGCGTCCGCCATTGTTTTTTGTTCCACTGGCGCAGCACGTGCAGTATGACGATGCGATGGCGCAGATGATTGAAGATCGCACGCACCTGATTGAGAGCGTCGTGCTGCAACTTCGCGGGAGCACGGAAGGGCTGGAGCCGCAGGTACGGCAGGCCTTCGCGGAGGTCGATCCGAACCTGACGCTGGCGGAGATGCGCACGATGCAGGAGCAGGTGGCGGGACGGCTTGACCAGGAGCGCACGGTGGCGCAATTGACGGGGATGTTCGGGATACTGGCGCTGATTCTGGCGGCAGTGGGGCTGTATGGAGTGACAGCCTACAGCGTGGAGCGGCGCACCAACGAGATTGGCGTGCGCATCGCAATGGGCGCAAACAAGGGCAGCGTGATTGCGCTGGTGTTGCGCGGGGCGTTTTTGCAGATCCTGATTGGACTGGCGATTGGAGTTCCGGCGTCGATTGGCTGCGCGCGCTTGATTGCATCGCGGCTTTACCAGGTGAAGGGCTGGGATCCGGTGGTGCTGGGCGGATCGGTTGTGGCGCTGGCGGCGTGCGCGTTGATCGCAAGCATTGTTCCTGCACGGCGCGCGGCGTCGATCAACCCGGTGACGGCATTGCGTGCGGAGTAGAGCGGGGTGCGGGTTCGATCAATAATTTCTGGGTGGGAGGGGAAGATCCCCCGGGGGCTAAAGCCCACGGTCCTTTTGGGTCTTTTCGGCACGACTGAAGTCGTGCCCTGACACTTCGTGCAGATCCGGATGAGAAGTGTAAAGAGCAGCCGCAGATCCTTCGGCTTCGCTCAAGATGACAAGTACCAGTAGGATGGCGCTTGCGGCACGACTGAAGTCGTGCCCCTTCCAAACCGGATCGCTGCAACCAATTTCAGTGCATTTCGGATTCGCGAGATTCGAGCAGCGCGTTGAGTTTGGTGATCACCTGGAAGGCATCGGCGATATAGACGACGTCGGCTTTGCCGCGTGTCCAACCACAGTTGGGGTCGAGGGAGATGGCGCGGCGTTCGCCGATGAAGCGCCAGCCGACGACATGAGGCTCTTCGCCGTGGCAGCAGGTGGAGAGTCCTTTGGCGTGTCGCGGCGTCGAGCCGGTTTGGCCGACCTGATTCATGTGGGTGAGGAAGGGAAGCACGGGCTGGCCGTCGCCGCCCTGGTCGACGAGGGATTTGCTGCTTCCTAGAGACGCATGTGTCGCGTGGAGGAAGCCGAGGATCAGGTTGCCGGCTTCGGCGGCGTGGGTTTGGCCATCGGGCTGCTTTTTGGTCCATCCGGCGCCGGCAACGAGCAAGAGGCGCGCGTCGGGGCGAATCGTCTGTTCACTCTTTGATTGAGTTACGAGGCCGGTGACGGTGGTGCGGGTCGGTGGGAGTGGGACCGCGACCTGTTCAACGGATGCTGTGGCTGGTTTCGCGGCGTGGGCTGTGTGGGTGCCGGGATCGAGGAGCAGGAACCAGGGGCGCGCGTCGCGGGTAAGGACGGCTTCAATGCGCTGGCGATAGAACCAACGGGTGGCTTCGATATTGGCTGATTGACTGATGGCGGTGATGTGGGTATCGATTTGGCCGCCGAGGCGGTAGGCGACTCCGGCGGCGACGCGGGCGAAGCGGGAGCTGCCGGGAGCGATGACGATGGTCGCGTTGGCGGTGCGACAAAGGGCTTCGCAGGCGGCGGCGTCGGTGGCATAGCGGGGTTGGGAGAAGGCTTCCGCTGAGACGGCGAGGAGACGAACGCCGGTGGAGGCGAGAGCGGACGCAGCGACCGAGGCGTCGGCTGCGACGATGCCGATGGTGAGGGACGCGGCGAGTTGGGCGGCGAGATCGAGTCCGGCGGTGACGGCTTCAAGAGATGCGCGCGTGAGTGCGGCACCGGTTTCGTCTGCGTGGGTGAGAACGAGAATGGATTCCATTTTGTTGATACCTTCAGGGGCTAAAGCCCCTCATTTATTCGCGAGTTTTTTGGCACGACTGAAGTCGTGCCCTGACACTTCTTGCAGCTCCGGACAGTTTCTTATTCGCTTCCTAGTACCGCGCGAGTTGCACTGGACTCTTTCAGGGGCTAAGAATTGGCGCTTCCAGCCCCTAGCTCCTAGCTTCTAGCTTTCAGTTCCGATCCATTGAGCGAGTTCAGCTGCGATTTCGTCAGCGGTCAGGTTCTTTTCGACGCGGGTGGTGCGCTGCTGTTTGGGCAGGCTCGCTGAGATGTAACGCAGGCTGGTTGAGGCGACGGTCGTTGGTTTGGCGCGCTGCAAGGCGGGCATGAGAGTGCGCATGTTGGCCATGCCGACCTGCGGATTGTTGCGGGGCTCGGGGAGATTTCCCGTGGCCCAGCCGAGGACCGCGGGCGTGTCCGGCGCAGACGGAGAGTTGATGCTTGCCGCCTTCGACGCGCTCCAGCACTTCAAAGGAGCCATCGTCGCGGAGAGTGATTTGATCGACGCCTTGAAACTGATCGGTGATGCCGAGGCGCTCGCCGATGAGTTGGAGAGTGACGCCGGCGCCGCGAGTGGCCGATTCCCATCCGCCGAAGAGGAGGAGCTTATCGCGATCGATGCCGGGAATTGCGGCGATGGTTTCAGCGAGGATGGCGGCGGTCGCGTGCGCGTCGGCGAAACCGCCCTGGGGCGCGTCGATGGGAACGAGCTCGAAGGCAACTTTCTGCGCAACGGTCATCATGACTTGCTGAAGCTTGGCCTTGGGTCCGAGCGAGACGAGCCAGACTTTGCTGCCGGGCGATTTGGCGGCGAGGTTGGCAGCTTCGTAGAGTGCGCTGGCGGCCCATGGGTCGAGGACGGCGGGGAGCAGCATTTCGTTTTTGAGGGCCGGGCCGGGAGTGGGTTCCAGGGTCTGCAAAGGGTCAGGAGAAATCCCCGCGCAGACTACGATGTGTAATACATTTGGCACTGTTGTTTTCCTTTTTCTAGGTACAGTTGGCTTTTGAGCGACCTCACAATCGGATACAGACCGCGGTCAAAGCCGGTCCCTGCGGACGGTCGCCATCTAAAATCGGAGAACGCGGAACTAAGCCTCCTTGGTCATTGGAAAGGAATAAATGCTCCTCATAATACTTAGAAGATCGTGTGCCTGCTTGGCCGTGACCAAAGTTCCGAATGTTTGCGTTTTTGATCCTACTTCAAACCGGATTCCGCTGCGTTCAACAGTTCCGCTCCGCGAGTCGGTCTGCCATTGTGCGTAGCGAAGGCCCATGACATTCGAGTTAGCAAATGACTTTCTGCTTACCGTGATATTCAGCAATGAAGATTCAATTGTCAGATTCTTGTCGTCGAGTATTAGTGTGCTCCTCCCAGTGAAAGCTAGAACCAGAACGTAGCCGACTGTGAGCACATTCATTGTCTGTATCAATCGCATAAAACCTACGAAACCTGGTGTTATGAGCAGCCGTGGAATTGGATGGTTAAGCACGAACTGAAGACCCAAAACATTAATCAGACCGATGGCAATTATGAGAATCATAAGGGTGTATCTGGACTTGTTCCGAACTGGAGGAATCGCCGCTCTTAAGATGCCGCTTGCGTTAACTATTTCGATGATTTGAACGCCATTGTTCGGCGGTGTAAATAGTGAAGCGCTGGACTCGGAGTGGCCCTTATTTATCAATGAACTCAACTTTGCGGCTTCTCTTTGCTTTTTCGCATTCTCTTCTTTGAACATCTTGTAAAACATCAAAATAATCCCAGGGACGACGTCGGGGAAAACAACGTAAAGCAAATGGCTACGGGCAAAGTTGTCAGTTTCAAAAATTCTGAGTAGACGAAACTGCAGCGCGATCAGGCCGAATGTCGCGGCCACGAAAGAAATTCCGGCAGCGAGTCTCCAGGGGCTTGATTTTGAAAGTTTGTAAGTAAGCCAAGCGACGGACCACATAATGGTCCACAGCGCTGGGGCCAGTAGAAGAACGAGCAAGATTCCAACCATAACGTCACGTCCGAGCTTGAGCCTTATTGTTGGTAACTAAAGCAATATAAATTCATGCGGTTGACCAGACAACTCAGTTTTCCGCGGAGTGCAGGCCTCCGGAGCCGGCACGGAAATCGATGTTGGCGTGTTCGCCGCCGGGTGAGTGTGCGCAGTTCCAAAGGCATGCGCCGCAATGAATGCATTTCTCGCGCTCGAAGGCGGGCAGGCCGTCTTCGTCGAGGGTGATGGCCTGGCCGGAACACATGGCGATGCAGGTCCTGTCTTCGCATTCGATGCACAGGCCGAGATCGCGGAAGACGACATGATCGGCAAAGCCGGGCATGGCCTGCACCTTGCCGCCGAGGAGCAGCGCGTCCTGATGCGAGATGAGGAGACGGCCATCGAAAGGAATCTCGGGCCAGCCGCGCGCGGTAAGCAGTGCATCATGCAGCGGGCGGCCATCGAGCAGAGCGAGTGCCGCCGCATCTTTGCGTTTGAGGGCGTCGGCTGCTCGTGAAGAGAAGGGGCGAATCTGTTTGTGCGCGGGCGGAATGTGCGCGCCGAGATAGATCTTTCCGCCGGTGAGGCCGGCAAGGGCCATGCCGAGCATGCCACGGACGGTGCCGCGATGGAAGCCGTTGCGCGCGTTCTCCGCCTCGCGTGCTCCCTGCTCAACCCAACTTGCGCGGCGTTTCTTCTCGTAAGTATTGGAGAGATTCTCGTGGGTGAATGGGAGGCCCGCGCGAAGGAGCTCAATAACGGATTCGCCGAGTTGCACACCAGTGGTCCACGCCTCGTCGACGCCGGAGCCGGTGAGCATGTTGGTGGAGCCGGAGCCTTCTCCTATGCGGGCGAAGCCATCGCCGGTGAGGAGTGGCTCTCCGCGAAGGCCGGATTCCTCAAGCGACTTTGCGCCCCATGAGCGCAGGGTACCGTCTTTGAGGTAGCGCCAGAGGGCGGGGTGCTGAATGTAGTGCTGCAGATAGCGGTAGGCGGTGCGCCCTGGGTCGCCCATCCACGAAGGAACGAAGATGCCGACGGAGACAAGGCGGTCTGGATGGACGTAGAGGAAGCCGAAAATCTCAGGCTCGGGATAGCCGAAGGTGTGCCAGACGGTGCCGGGCTGGAGCGGGGAATCTTCAGGCAATTCGATGACGAATTTCATGCCGAGCGCCCACTCGCGTTTCTGCGACCTGCCGGCGGCTCTTGTACTTTTGGTCGAGAGCCTGACCTATGGCGCCGACGGGGCCATCGCCGACGACGGTGAGTTGTGCGCGGACGTCCATGCCGGGCATGAAAGTGTCGGAGGGATTGCTGTGCCGGTCGACGCCCTGATCGGCGAGACGCACGCCGGTGACCGCGAAATCCTGAAAGAGCGGTGCGCTGACGGGAGTGCCGGGCCAGATTTGCACGAGGCCGCCGGCCATGAGCTGCGAACCGACCCACTGGTTGAACTGGCCGATGGAGAGGACGAGTCCGCCGTGCTTGTGGAGGAAGTTGGGCGTCCAGGGCAGATGAAAGGCGTGGTCACGGACGCCGAGCATCGATGCGGCCTTGCGGAGCAGGGCATCGGCTGCGCGCAATGTGAAAGAGCGGCGGCTGGCGCCGTGGGGATCGAGAAGATAAAGGACGCGTTCGCGTTTTACCTCGGCGGCCATCGGGATTTCGGCGGGGTTGAGGTCGGGGAAGCTGGCGCGGATTCCTTTGGCGCGCGTGACAACGCCGCTGACGCCGGCAGAAATGTCGTCGGCGCGCTCGTAGCAAAGAATCTGCAACGGCATGCCGGGCATTGCCTTGCTTTCAAAGGCGGGGTCGGTGGGGTTTTCGGTCCACGCTTTGGTGAGTGTGGTGAGGAAACCTCCCGTAGCGGGGCCGAAGCCGACGCAAGCGATGTCGACATCGATCGAGGGTCGATCGATGTCGAGAAGGGGCGATACTGCGGGTGTAGCTTCCGCGCTCATTCGCATTTCCTCATGAATGGGAAGGGCTGAGGTTTGTAGTTTCCCACCCTTGAATCAAAAAGCGATTCAAGGATGGGGCACCCAGTTTCGTGCTGGATACAGCGTGGCTCATACGGGGTAGTCCAGTGCTTCGGGAATCATGACTTTGCTGACGGTGTCGGCGGCGCGGTCCTTGGCGAGGCGGCAGCCGCTGAGGCAGGTTGAGAGCTTGGCCTGGAGGCGAAGGAAGTCGCTGTTTCCGGCGCAATTGGCGCAGGGACCGGCTTTTTGCGGATGGGTGCCATCTGCGCCGAGGACATCGACGGCGAAGGCGGAGATGCCGGGCATGGTTTCTTCGTAGGCTTCGATTTCGCTGGCGAGGAAGCAGTTGGTGTGGGTCTGTTCGTCCCAGGCCGGATGGCGGTTGTAGCCGAAGACGAGTTCGGCGCAGATGCGCTGGACTTCGCCTGCGGCCTGCGCGGCCTGGGTGTGGCAAAGGTCGCTGAGGAACTGCAACGTGCCTTCGAGGCCTTCGGCGGCGACGGGATCGGTGGCGCCCCGTGCTTCGAGCTCAAGCACATCGAGAATCTGGCAACGCGAAGCGAGAAGCCAGCAGAGCGCATCGGCCAGTGGGAAGGTCACGCCCTGGCGCTGTCCGTGATAGAGCTTGTCGCCGTCGGGGTCGGTGGCGGTTTGAAGATGATTGAGTGTCCATTGCCACATCTTCATGGCGGAGGCGAGAGTGCAGGCGCCCGTGCCGGGATGCGTGGATGCGATGATGCGCATCTCCGCGGTCCACGCGCGGAACTCGGCGAGGAAGACTTCAGAGGCCATGGTGACAGTGAGCTGGCGGCGCTGCACGGCTTCGGGGCCTTCATAGGTAGCTTCGAGTTGTGCATCCATCCATTTATTGGCGAGGAAGCCGGGGCAATCCTCAGTGATGCCGTAGCCGCCCATGAGGCTGACGGCTTCGCGCATCATGTTGGCGCCGTGTCCGGTGTTCCATAGCTTGGTTGCGGGGCAGAGCACGTTGGCCTCGGCGTCTTTGAGGACGAATTGGACGAGGGGATCGGCGACGAGTTCAGCATGGCTTGGGGAGCCGGATTGGAGCGAGATGAATTCGATGGCGCGCTGTTCGGTTTCACGAAGAGCCTTTAATTCGGCGCGACCACCCTGTATGCCACGCTCCTTGAGGATGGCAGTTTTTTCCTTTTCGATGGGGTCGAGCTCGTCAAAGATGCGCGCGGCGGCAAAGCCGAGGGATGCGGCAGCTTCACCAGTGGCCCAGACATCAACGAGGCGATGGAGCGCGTCTTCGCGCTGCTGGATGCCTTGCTCGTAGCGGATGGAGCCGGGCTTGGCGCTTTCTGCTCCGCGGAAGCGGCCTCGCTGATAGCGGATGACGGGCTCGACGGCGGAGAGAAGCTTGGCCGCGGTCATGAGTCCGACGGTGACGCGGGTGCGGCGGAAGACAGCCTCGATGATTTCACCGTGGTTGAAGTTGGGGATGAGGACGCCGTCCTTGACGGTATAGCCGCCAACGATGCGGCTGGCGGGGACTTTGAGATTGAAGATGGGGTCGCCGGTGGAGGAGAGCTGATGGACAAGTTTTTTGGTGGGGGTTCCGTGATCGAAGAGGCCCTCGTCGGTGTCTTCGAGGATGACGACGCAACTGCCTTTGATGCGCGGATCGTCGGTGTTGACGGCAGCGGTGACGAAGTTCGCAAACGCGATATTGGTGATGAAGCGGCCACGCTTGTCGACCTGGAGCATGGGCTCGGCGCCATCGTTCCATTCGGCGATGCGGACTTTTCCATTGAGGATGCCGGTGTCGACGCCGACGTAGGGGATGGGTTCGGTGAGCACGAATGCGCCACGCCATGGCTTGCGATCTTCGCCTGGCTGCGGAGGGGCGGAAAGAGTCTTGTAGTGACGGGACTGCTCGGGCGTGCCGCGCTCGTGGATGGGGGAAAGGGCGAGGAAGCCTGCGAGGCTTGCGGTGGCCGCGCCGGCGTCGACCCAGGCCAATTCAAAGGCAGAGAGGGAGAGGGCTAGATTTTTCGGGCCAGCAATGAATCCGCCTTCTTCGGGCTCCATGAAGATGGCAGTAAGGCCGGCGCGATCGAAGGCGAGGAGCATCTCATTCTTGGCCGGGGTCCACTCGTGGCTGTTGCGTTCACCCGCGGCGACGAGGTGGGCGACGGTGCCGCGCGCTACCTGGCGTGCGGATTGCACGAGCATCTGCAAGTCGAATCTGTCAGCGAAGCGCCACTGAATCTGGCGGACGGCATCGCCGGGAAGGGTGAGCATGGTTTCAGGTTTGATGCCCGCGAAGGTGGCCATAGAAACGTCCTCAAGCAGCGGGCATATTGTCTAAGACCGGGCACACGATGGGTTGTGACCCGCATCACCTCGACGCGCAAGCCTGAAGTTCACGTTACGACGGTTTGAAGCTTGGGGAAGCAGTCAGAGATGGGCGAGGGCTTCGATGGCGAGGGTCTTCTCCATGGCCTTCACCTGCTCGAGGGGCTTGCCGGGGTCGATGGGGAATCCCCAGACGTGAACGACGAAGACCAGATCGCCCTTCTTTACGGTGAGGGTGGTGGCGATTTTCGCGGTTGTGCCTTGAAAGGCGTCATCTCCAACGCCAGGGACGGGGTCCTTTGTGATGCCGTTGCCGATCTGTGTCCTGGAGTATTCGAAGGCCTGCACAGACTCGAAAGTAATGCTTAGTTTTTTGGGGCTGGGTGCCAGCAATGAAGCTGTGGACCAATCGCACAACTTTGGAACGACACGAACGCCGTTGGCGACTTGCACACCGAGAACGGCGCTGACTTGTGCTGCGGTGAGCAAGGCGCAGGGGTTGGCAGGCGATGCGCCGTAAGCTGCGCTCGACCCCATAATAGATGCTGAAAGCGCTGAAGATGCAGACGGCGAGCTTCGCAAAGCGTGTTGCGTTCATCTGGTTCACCTCAGTGAATCAAAGATCTCCCCGGCGTGCGGGAAGCGGAAATTATCAGGGCAGCGGTTTTTTCCAGCTTAGACCAAATCACAGAGTCGTTGCACCGGGTTTTTGGACTGATGTGGCCCACGTCACGCGCCGGATGGCTGCAGCTTGTTCATTAGGTATGCAGTTGTGATCCCAGTCACTGCGCGTTGTTTGACTGAAGGGCTTTCCTCATAGATGCGATTCCCCGCAGACGAAGCCTTTCCGAGATGGAGTCGGAAGGCGGAAAAAGCAAGCCGGAAGACCAGGGGAAAACCCTGTTCCCTGGAGAAAGAAGACGGCAGGATGGCAGAAGCCGCAGGTATGACAAAGAGCCCATTCGTGGAGAAGGCGCATCAATCAATCTGGCTTGGCCTCAGGGATTTTCCGGTTGCCGTCTGGGAAGCAATCCTCATGATGCGTGCCATCGTAGTTCTGCTTGGTCACACGCGAAAACTTTTCAGAACCGGAATCCTCGGTGTGGCATTCGCGTTTCTGTTGTTCTTTGCGTCTCCCTCGAGTCTGCGCGCAGAGACAGATTGCCTGAGCTGTCATGCGGACCAGACGATGCAGGACGGCAACGGAAAAAGCATCGCAGTGGACGGCAAGACGTTCAGCGCCAGCATGCACGGCAGCATGAAGTGCAACGACTGCCATGCGGACATCAAGGATTACCCGCACCCGGATCATATTGCCCCGGTTGAATGCAAAACCTGTCACGCGGATGAGGCATCGGCGCTGACAGGGAGCGTGCATTCGTCGGCGAAGGACCATCCGTGCACGAGTTGTCATGGGGATGCGCATGCGATTTTTCCCAAGACGGATTCGCGATCGAATGTCTATCCGCTGAATATTCCGCGGACCTGCGGCTCGTGCCACGGCACGGAGGGAATGGCGAAGAAGCATGGATTGCCGAGTGTGTATCCGCTGTATATGGATTCGATTCACGGGTTCGCATTGAGCAAGGAAGGGCTGCTGGTGGCGGCGAATTGCCAGAGCTGCCACGGTTCGCATCACATCCTGAGCCACACAAATCCGCTTGAGCCCTACCTACAAAGTGAATATTCCCAAGACGTGCGGAAACTGCCACGCGAAGATCAATGACGACTACCAGGGCGGGGCGCACGGACACGCGGTGGCAAGCGGCAATTTGAAAGCGCCGGTGTGCACGGACTGCCACACGGCGCACGCGATTCTGCAGCCGACGGAAGCGGCGTTTCGCATGCAGTCGACGCCTATTTGCGGATCGTGCCATACGGACAAGCTCTCGACTTACCGCGATACGTTCCACTCGCAGCTTGGATCGCTGGGCGGATATGTGGAGACGGCGCGGTGCTGGGATTGCCACGGAGCGCACGAGATTTTGCCGGCATCCGATCCGCGCTCGCCGGTGAACAAGGCGAACCTGGTGAAGACATGTGGCCGGTGCCATGCGGGCGCGAACCAGAGCTTTGTGCAGTACCAGCCGCATGCCAACGCGCACAATCGGAAACTCAATCCGGCACTTTATTTTGTGCGGCTATTCATGAATCTGCTGCTGGCCGGAACACTGACGTTCTTCGTGATTCACACCATCTTGTGGCTGATCCGCGCACGCTATGACCAGATCAAGAAGAAGAAGACAGATGGAGGAAAGAATGCCTGATTTGGAGCAAGCGGCTGTAGGACAAGTTGCGCAAGGGCACGGCGAGGGCCGTCATTTTGTGCGCTTCACGCGGGCGCAGAGATACCTGCACGCGGTGCTGTTCTCGACATTTCTTGGGCTGGCGGCGACGGGGCTTCCGCTGCGATTCAGCGAGAGCATCTGGGCGCGCGGCCTGGCTAAAGGCGTGGGCGGATTCGGCGCGATTCTCTTCTTTCACAAATTTTGCGCGCTGGCGCTGACCGCGGCGTTTCTGATTCACGTAAAGGATTTGATCACGCGCGTGGTGGTTCACCACGAGAAGGGAATCTTCTGGGGATCGACTTCGATGGTGGCGAACTGGAAGGACGTGAAAGACCTGTTCGGACACATGCGGTGGTTTCTGGGGATGGGGCCGAAACCGCAGTTCGGGCGCTATGCGTATTGGGAGAAGTTCGATTACTGGGCGGTTTTCTGGGGCATGATCGTGATTGGCTTCTCGGGCTACGCGATGTGGTTCGCGCCGTTCTTTGCGCACTTTTTGCCGGGTTGGGCGTTGAATGCGGTGTTGGTGATTCACAGCGAAGAGGGGTTGCTGGCGATCCTGTTTATTTTCTCAATTCACTTTGTGAATACGCATCTGCGGCCGGATAGCTTCCCGATGGATATGGTGGTCTTCACCGGCGTGGAGAGCGAAGAGGAATTCAAGAAGAAGCGTGCGCTGGAGTACGAAGGGCTTGTGAAGCAGGGAAAGCTGGAATCGCGGCTGGGCGAAGCGCCGCAGACGTGGCTGGTGAATTTCTCGAAGGTGGTGGGATTCACGGCGATTTTTATCGGGTTGACGTTGCTGGTGCTGACGTTGAGCGCGTATTTCAGTTGATGGTGGGGATTCAACGAAGGCATGGGGACTAAGATGGCGAAGCCTGCGCGTCCATCTGACCCGAACGACGCGACGGGAGAGCCGCGGACCTTCTTTGTAAGCACCGGGACCGCGCATGGAAGATCGTTTTTTTAAGACCGAGCGAATGGCAGAGCTCATGATTGATGTCATTCGCAAGTATGTGCAGGCCGGGATGTTCAAGGTTCACGACTTTGTGGTCATGCCGAATCATCTTCACATCCTCATGACTGTTCCCGGTGGCGTAAGGCTTGAAAAGGCAATGCAATCGATCAAAGGAAACTTCTCCGCTCGGGTAGGCAGGGAATTGGGATTCAAGGGTGAGGTTTGGCAAAGAGGGTTTTCTGACGTGCGCATTACAGATGAGCAGAGCTTAGTCAGCATAGGGAATACATCGATCGCAATCCGGTGAAAGCTGGTCTCGCTGAGATGCCGGAAGAATATCCATACGGTTCGGCGTGCTTACGGAAGAGGAAAGCCGCAGGGGCTAAAGCCCAGTTCTCGCCTGGGCCGTGATGGCACGACTGAAGTCGTGCCCTGACACTTCGTGCGGCTCCGGATGAGCATGTCCGAAAGTTGTTGAATAGCGCGTCGAAACGTGGCCAGCCGTTGAAGTGGTGCCCTGACACTTCGTGCGGCTCCGGATGAGCATGTCCGAAAGTTGTTGAATAGCGCGTCGAAACGTGGCCAGCCGTTGAAGTGGTGCCCTGACACTTCGTGCGGCTCAGTATTGGTAGTTCCATTCGCGCGCAGTCTGAAAAGTCGTTTTCGTACGTGCCTTCGCACCAAGTAGATGATTCGAGAGAGGCGCGGCCCATGAAAATGGCTCTGTTCATCATTGATTATGCGGGTGTGACTCCAGTCACTGCGAACAATTCTGCAGAGGAATCTTCTTGAGGTCGTGAAATTCGCACGCAAGATTCTGTGGCCTACGCTCGCTCTGATTTTCCTTGTTGGCACCATTACCGCTGGGGCTGAACAAAAGCTCAAGGACGAAGATTGCCTTACCTGCCACGGCGACTCGTCTCTGACCACCGACGTAAACGGCAAGACGGTCAGCCTTTTTGTGGATGGGAAAAAGCTGAAGCATTCGATCCACGCATCAATGAAGTTGAGTTGCGTGGATTGTCACAAGGACGTAAAGAGCCTGGTGCACGAAACGACGCCGCAGAAGGTGACCTGCGCGCAATGCCACGCGGATGCGCAGGACGCTTATGCGCACAGCATGCACGCGAAGGCGAGCGGAACAGGCAACGCTCCGGCGGCGAACTGCGAAGACTGCCATGGCGGCGCGCACGAGGTGCTGGCAGGCGGCGATCCCAAATCGCCGGTGAATCACGCCAATATTCCTTTCACTTGCGGAAGGTGTCACGGGCAGAAATTTTTGATGGAGTCGAATGGCGAGAGCACGCAGCCGTTTGTCTCCTACCAGGACAGCGTGCATGGGCGCGCGGTTGAGAAGGGGTCAACGCAGGCCGCGGTTTGTACGGATTGCCACGGCGCGCACGAGATTTTGCCGGCAAACGATGCGAAGTCACCGATTTCGAAGTTCAATGTGCCGGGGACGTGCGGCAAATGCCACACAGATATTGAAAAGACCTTCAACGCAAGCATTCACGGGCAGGCAATTGCGCGGGGCAATGGGCAGTCGCCGGTGTGCACGGACTGTCACGGGATTCATTCCATCCAGGCGCACGGCAATCCCAACTCGCCGGTGGCGGAACAGAATTTGTCGCGCGACACCTGCGCACGGTGCCACGAGGGCGTGCGGCTTTCGAAGGAATTCGGCATACCGGGAAACCGTGTGTCGACCTACATGGATAGCTATCACGGGCTGGCCGCGGAGGGCGGGTCTGTGGTTGCGGCCAATTGCTCAAGCTGCCACGGCGTGCATAACATTTTGCCGTCGAGCGATCCGCATTCAACCATCAATCATGCGAACCTGGACGCGACGTGCGGACAATGCCACAAGGGTGTGACGCAGAAATTCACATTGACCCGCGTGCATATGGAGGATGGCGTCCATCCGAACGATATCGGGTCGCGCGTGGTGCGGTGGGTACGGCTGATTTACATTGTCCTGATTTTGCTGGTGATCGGGGGTATGTTCCTGCACAACGCGATTATCTGGCGGAGCAAAGCAGCGGCGCGGCGCAGGATGCAGAACCCCATGATGACGCGCATGACACCGAACCAGCGCTGGCAACATCTGATTCTGCTTTCAAGCTTCATCATCCTGGTGATCACGGGCTTTGCGCTGAAGTTTCCCGATTCGTGGTTTGCCGAAGTGCTGGGCATGGGCGAGAGACTGCGCAGCATTGTGCATCGCGTGGCGGGTGTGGTGCTGATCAGCGCAGGGATTTATCACGTCTTCTATCTTGCGGCTTCGAGAGAGGGGCGACGGCTGCTACGCGACATTGCGCCGGGACCCAAGGATGCATTCGACGTCGTGAAGACGATGCTGTACTACCTGGGTTTGAGCAAAGAGAAGCCGAAGTTTGGACGCTTCACTTACGGCGAGAAGGCTGAATACTGGGCGCTGGTGTGGGGTACGGCGCTGATGGGGCTGACCGGCATCATGCTGTGGGCCAAAGTGCTGGTGGGCGATCTGCTGGCGCGCTGGTGGGTGGATGTGGCGACGACCGTCCATTATTACGAGGCGATTCTGGCCACGCTGGCGATTGTGGTGTGGCACTTCTACCAGGTGTTCTTCGATCCCGATGTGTATCCCATGAACTGGGCGTGGTGGGATGGGAAGATGCCGGTCGAGCATTATCGGCATGAGCATGAGCTGGATGCGGAGGCGAATCCCGAGACCGCGAACAAACATGACGAAGGGCGGAAACAATAGGGACAGTCCCGGAACTCAGTGTCGGATGCGATGAGCGAGATTCAAGACTCAAAGCACAGGGGTATGATTTCCTTCTCAAGCGTGGTGAGGCGACATTCGAGCGATTCCGCCCATTCCGGAGTCGCAGGGACGTTAACGGGAATAACATCGCGGGATGCCTGGCCGGCCTCTGCGAGAACCACCCATTTCCGCATCTCCTCGATGTAGGCGAGAAGCGCGTCCCTTGGTGTTGGAGATACATCCATGACTAGATATGCCGATGGAAGATCACCAACTACGACCCACAAGTATTCATCGATTCCTGGGCGGGACGGAGTGATGTGGGCGAGGAAGACTGCAAAAATGCCACCGATTCCGGCCCCGAAATAAAGCTCGCGAATCGATGCACACCACTCGAAGCGGGAGAGAAAGGCGCGCGCGCGGCTCTCCATTTGGAGAAGCCTTTCCGTCTCTTCTTCGTCCTCCCCGATCATCTGGGACACCGGAACTATGCCGGTGACGGGGAGGTCGAGGGGCAATTCGTCCCCACCCGGCTGAGACGTCAGACGCGCCATTCATCGGGGCGCCAGTTCTTGATGCGCTCCTTGATCTGTTTGCGATTGAGGTTGTTTTCGAGGGCCTGCTTGGCGAGCTCGACTACCTCGTCATCGGAAGCAAAGCGGAGGCCAATCAACTGATCCTCGGTGAGACGGTAAATCTGCGTGTGCCACTGGGCTGGAGCCAGAGCCTGAAGGCGTAACCGTTCTTCCAGCCGGATGACGCGATCCTGCACCTCAACGGATACGTGCGAATGAGGAAAAGCGCAACGAATGCGGCCAGGGAGAAGAAGAGGTACCAGAGGGAGGAAAAGCGTTCGAGCTGCCAATGGTGTATAAGGTGGAAGACGCGCAAACACCACGTTGGCGATCAGGACAAAGGAGAGAAAGAAGTGGAACGGGGGATCGAATCGGGCGTGATTCTTGAAACTTTGGGGTTCTTTACTCATGGTTCGTGCCGATTTCTTTCAGGCCGGGATTGGCTGGTGCGGCCTGGAGGGGATCCGGGTAACCGTTCGACAGCAGCGCTTGGGACCTGGGCATTTGCGCTGTTGGGATTTTGTGCGGGACCGCCATGGGTTGTCAATGAGGTCGGGATTTCAGGGTTCAGAACTTCAGGTTGTTTGGGAAGGAGGTGGTAGCGGCCGCGGACCATGTAGTCCACAAAAAGGCCTCCGGCGAGGTAGGGGTTCAGGAGGGCGATGGGAACTGCATAGGCAGTCGTGATGAGGGATTCGGAGATGCTCTTGTTGTTCCGGCTGAGGCGGCGGTAGCCGGGAATCTGGTCAATCTCGAAGACTGACAGCTGTGTGTCAGGGTGCTGCCGCGCATAGCGCACGAGTTTGTAGGAGATCTGTTTGGGAGTGGTCATACCCGCGTCGGGAAATATGCTGCGGTCGAAGGTGCGGGGGAAGTATTCGTTGAGGATGACGCGCGCAAAATCTGCGCAGTTGCTGAAGAGCAACTGGAAATGGGAGCGATTTTCTGCGGAATTCATGCGCGCGATGAACGCGTCGTCCTGGTCTTCAGTCGTGTCGAAACGGAAAGCGTAGATGCGGCGTTCGTAGGCCACGCCGACCAGTTCCTTCCATCCGCCACGCATGAGGCCGCCGTCGGGCAGATCTTCGCCGAGGCTCATCAGGTGGGCTTCATGATAGCGATCGCGCATGCGGTTGACGGTATCGCGATCGACATGTGCAGGAACTTCGGACGCGTCTTCGACGGAGTAGAGATAAGGAATGAGGGGTATCGCGACCCAGTCGTAGCCCGACATGCCCTGATAGCGCGCGATCACAGCGCCAAGTTCGCCTGGGCCACAGCGGCGCAAAATGACCGGGGTCTCGGCACAGACGCGTTGGAAGTAGACTGCAGTATGGCCGGTGGGGTTGAGGGCTCCGAAGAAGCCGTACGGCTCTTCCATCAGCAGAGCCGCCTGCGCATGGCAGCGCGGACTAGCAAACAACAGCGCCAGGGCCATGAGAGCGAATGCGATTGTGCGCGGGGTACGCAGCGAGGGCATCAGTCCTCCTTGGTCGGGTTGTCGATCTCGCCTCTAGTATGATGCAAAGCGTCGGGAAATGGCTTCAGTTCGCGGATGCAACGAGCGGGTACAGGAAGTTACTTTGAAAATTTGCGCTCGGGGCCGGAAAGCGAACACGCAATTTCGCCGGACGGCAAGAAACAACTTCGAAGGTTGGACACGGTCTGCGCGGAAAATGTTGCGGATCATGGTCGCGGGCAATTTGGCTGACGCGAGCAAGGTCAACTCTGATAACGTTCTCTTTCCGGAAACTGGCCAGCTTGCCGATTGAGCCGGACACCGCCGGAGAAGTCATATCTGCGAGGTTGCTTTGAAACTCCATTCGATTTTCCTTCTAGCTTTATGCCGGCTGCGGCATTGTCGGCGCAGGTGACTCTGCCCACGATTCTTACCAGCCACATGGTGGTGCAGCGCGATCTGCCGGTGCATGTCTGGGGCATGGCGACGCCGGGTGAGGAAGTCACGGTGACGTTTCGGGGCGAAAGCCGGTCGACCAAGGCGGGCCGGCTGGGGCGCTGGAGCGTTTACCTGAAGCCGGGCGCGGCGGGCGGACCCGTTTGAGATGACGGTGCAGGGAGTCGGCCGGCAGGCGCGATGCGGCGCAGACGATCACACTGGACGATGTGCTGGTGGGCGATGTGTGGGTGGCGTCGGGGCAGTCGAACATGGAGTTTGCGATGCGCCAGGCGGCGACGGCGGCGCGAGATCTTGCCCCATGCGGCGAATCCGCAAATCCGGCTGCTGACGGTGAAGAAGGTTGCCGCAGACTATGCGCTGGACAATGTCGAGACGGATGGATGGATGGTGTCGAGCCCGGAGACGGCGAGGGATTTCTCCGCGGTGGCATGGTATTTTGCGCGGGAGATTGAAGCAGCGGGAGCACGTGCCGGTGGGAGTGATCGACTCGACCTGGGGTGGGACGGTGGTTGAATCGTGGACGCGGCTGACGGCGCTGGGCGAGGATGCGTCGCTGACGCCGCTGTTTGTTTCGCGGGGCAAGATGACGGACCACGAGGCAGAGGGAATCTGGAGGAAAAGGACGGGGCAGCGGCAGCGCGACGAGGCCACGGCTGCGGGCAAGCCGGCGCCGGAGGTTCCCTGGCATCCGGCGCTTGAATAGCTGGGGTCCGGGGATGCTTTGGAACGGGATGATTGCGCCGCTGACGCCGATGCCGATTCGCGGAGTGATCTGGTACCAGGGGGAGAGCAACAGCGCACTGGAGCGCGCGCCGCTTTACAACCACATCTTCCGCACCATGATTGAGGACTGGCGGCGCGAGTGGGGCATTGGCGACTTTCCGTTTCTGTATGTGCAGATTTCGAACTTCAAATCGACTCCGGCAGAGGACTGGGCTGCGCTGCGCGATCAGCAGTTGAAGACGCTGGAAATGACGAACACAGCGATGGCCGTGACGATTGATATCGGCAACCCGGACGACGTGCATCCGACAGACAAAGTGGATGTGGGACAGCGATTGGCCCTGGCGGCGCGGGCCCTGAGTTACGGCGAAGATATCAGCTATTCGGGACCGATCTTCAGGCAGGCAACGCCGGAGGGAGTTCAATCCGGGTGTGGTTTGAGCATCATGCGAAAGGTCTGATGGCGAAGGGCGGGGAGCTGACGGGATTTGAGGTTGCCGGAGCAGATGGCAAGTTTCAGCCTGCGACGGCCAAGATTGATGGGGAGACCGTGCTGGCTTCCAGCCCCGACGTTGCGGAGCCGCTGTATGTTCGCTATGGGTGGGCCAACAGCCCGCAGTGCAACCTGTTCAATGGGATCGGGCTGCCTGCCTCGCCGTTTACTTCGGTCCGATAGCTACTGGGTCGAGCAAATCTGAGCGTGGGCGGAGCAGAGTGGTTTTTGCGGATCGAGATCGTCTTCCGGAACAGGTCGCTCGATGGCCGGAGGCGATGAATGACAAGGTCACCGGGGCCAAAGCCCTCTGCTTGTTTGCCATTCATGGCACGGCTGAAGCCAAGCCCCGTTCAAATTCTGATCAATGCAAAAAGTTCTAGCTGATGGTTTCCAGCCGGTCGGAGGGGTACTGGCAGATGGGGCAATTCATCGGCTCACGCTCTTCAGACGTGCAGGCGCAGACAGGGCAGACGAAGAAGTCGCGCGGAGATTTGACCCATGAGTCGGATTGGCCGGATTCCACTGCGGCGATGGTCTTGTTGTAGAGCCGGACATGAGTCTTTTCAGCTTCGAGAGCCCAGGTGAAGGCACGCGCGGCGGTGGCGTGAATATGAGCCATTGCCTCGGTAATAAAGGCGGGATACATGGATTCGATCTCGTACTGTTCACCGGCGAGAGCGGATCTGAGATTGTCGATGGTGGCCTGGACCTTAAACGCCATGACCTCAGCGCGAGCCTCGCCGCCCAACTGGCGAAGTACGCGCGACTGATTGTTGGCGTGGACCTGCTCAGCCCGCGCGGTGGCGCGAAACAGGCTGGCGACACCGGGGAGCCCGTCTGCATCCGCCTTTGTGGCGTAGGCTTTGTAGCGCGCATTGACGTTGGTTTCGCCCTGATATGCGGCCAGGAGGTTCTTGATAGTAGTTTCGTTTCCGCTTTCGACCATAGTGGATAGCATTCATCCTACTCCATGAATTTGCATTAAGAGTAGGGATCGTTTGCGTCTCGGGCTGTGATTTACCGCACAGCGCTCCGGCGGCCGAGGATATGAGGCAATACCTGGCTTTGGGGCCGGGGCAGCGGTCAGGATTTGGCGTCCGGCGCATCTGGGGCGCGGGTATAGCGTACGGCCTCCACGGCGGAGGTAGCGACGAGACCCTCTTGGACCATGGCATCGAGGTGGGGGAGCAGCCGGGCGATTTTCTCTTCTGTGTCGATGATGCTGAGCTGGATAGGCGCGTCCTTGGAGAGGGTCCAATAGCCGGAGCGGCGGATGCGGCTGCCTGAGCCGTAGCCTTGAATGCCGCGAAAAACGATGGCTTCGGCGATGTCCAGTTCCTTGCACTTGGCCACGATGGCTTCGTGCAGCGGCTTGCCCTGCCAACGGTCGTCTTCGCCAAAGTGAATGCGCACCATGCGTGCGGAGAAGAGCTCTTTCATGGCAGCCTCGAGGGGTCGGGAATCGGAGGAGCGGCGGATGCGGATTCTTCACCGGGGTCGAGAGCGCGGTAGGCGTATTTGATGATGTCGACGTCGGAGAAGACAACCAGACCCTCCTCCACCATCTGATCAACCAGGGGGAGGAAGGCGCGAAGCTTTTCTGCGGTATCGATGGCCGATAGCATCACGGAGCCGTGATGGGAGGTGTGGAGGGGATTGTCCTTGTGCATGCGGCGATGGGCGCCATAGCCGAGGATGCCGCGATAGACGGTCACGCCGGCAATGTCGTTGGCGCGCATGGCCTCGACCAGAGCTTTGTAAAGGGGCTTGTCCTTCCAGCGATCCTCTTCACTGAGAAAGATGCGCATCATCTGGGCCTTGCCCTCGATTTTGAGGTGAGAGGGCGCGGGAGTCCTTGCCGGTTTTGAGACCTGGGCGGGCTTGGCGACGGTGGTTTCCTGCAACTCGACGAGCCCCGTGCCGGCCAGCTCTTCGAGCTTTCCGAGCAGGGCGTCCACTTTTTCACGCGACTCAATGAATTCAATTTTGAGCGGAAGGTGATCGGAGATCTCGACTGTATGGGCGGAGTGCATGTGGTGGTCGGCGCCGAAGCCTGCGATGCCCTTCATGACGGTGGCGCCGGCGACTCCGCGATAGAACAGGAAGTCGAGGATGCTGGAATAGACGGGAACACCGTGGTGAGTTGCGCCCTCGCTGAGGTAGACGGTGACCTTGACGGCTTTTCCAGGATTCAGCATGCAGTGACCGAACGAGCAACTGAGGATTCTAGAGCAATTGGTGATGTTCGTCGAGCGCGGCTAGAGAAAGTCTGCAAGCAGCGCACCGCACCATGTGGCAGCGAGGCCGAGGATGAGGCTGCCGATGGCATAGAGCGCGGCGAGCGCGAATGCTCCGGAACGAAGTGTGGAGAGCGTCTCCCACTCGTAGGTGGAGAAAGTGCTATACGCGCCGACGAAGCCGACGGGGATGAGATAGCGCCATGCGGGATTGAGTTCGACTCGCTTGCTGAGGTAGGTAAGCGAAAAGCCGATGATGATGCAGGCGGTGATGTTGATGACAAAGGTGCCGTAGGGGAATTTTGTTCCCATGCGAGCTCCAATGGTAGAGCCGACCCAGTAACGGGCGATGGAGCCGAGTGCACCGCCGGCGGCAATGAAGAGGTATTTCTGCAAGGCGAATCTCCCCACGATTCAGGTTACACAGCGAGTAAATTTCGTGCGCTCGATTCGCACGGAAACCTATACCCAATGATTGGAAAGACCATTGGTCTCAGGGCCTTCAAGAGTTTTTCGGGGGATCGCGCCGGGATATGACTCCGCAACAGGATTCCCTGTCAGGAGTCATCATCTGTCCGGTCGATAGAGGGACAGCGGTTGACAAGCAAAGCCAGGAACGAATCTTCCAGGTTTGCTGCGGGGTGAACTCCTTCACCCAACCAACAAATCAATTACACGATGGATTGGAGGCGAATGTCAATCGCGGAGAAGGTCGTCGAGGTGTCAATTTTAGAGGAACCGTCACTGAAAGGCCAAGGCCGTGTCCACATTCCGGTGATCAGGGCACTGCGCATTCGAAATAGCCGCAAAGTGACCTCCCTGGGGTCGAGAGCGGTTTTTCGCTGGGCTAGAATGGTCGCGAGAAGAGATGAAAACACTTGCCAATGCGGCGGACAAGCAGGAGATTCTGGAGCGGCTGCGCGCGATTGGACCGGCGAGTCAAAGGCAATGGGGCAAGATGAGTGTGGCGGAAATGGTTTGCCACTTGAGCGATGCGCTGCGCGTGAGCATGGGCGAGAAACCGGCGAAGCCGATCAGCAACTGGTTTACACGGTCCATCATGAAGTGGGCTGCATTGAACATCCCAACGCGGTGGCCGCACGGAGTCTCAACGGTGCCGGAATGCCATGCAGGAATCGGCGGGACGAATCCGGCGGAGTTTGAGAGCGATTTGACGGAGCTGAGGGGACTATTCGAGCGGTTTGCGAGCCGGCCGCGCAGCTTTGAGCTGCAGGCGCATTCGATCTTCGGATTGCTGACGGAAGAAGAATGGATGCGATGGGGCTATTTGCATATGGATCATCATCTGCGTCAGTTTGGGGCTTGAGGCCGCTTTCGCATTGCCCGCGCTTGTGTTCGCGCTGCCGCGCGGGGGCGAAGAACGAAAAGGGGTCCAGGGGCGGGATAGTTCGAGCAGGCCCATGCGAGCCTCGGGTGCACCAAGTTGCTTGTGCGCGAGATTGCTCCCCCGGCGACTAGCTGGCCGGTTGCAACTGGTTCGCGCGCATGGTCCAGTCCCACAAAGCATTGTTAATCCGCGTGGCAAATGGATCCGCCGTTGGTTCCGGGGCCGACTCACTCTGCGGCACGTCGAACTTGGAAACCACTTCTTGAACCGGGAAGAGGATTGGTTCAGCAGCAGGCTCCTGGCGGACGATTTCAGCCGGCATGGAAACCATCGGCTGAAATGCAGCCACGGCCTCTCCATTGACTGCACAGAACGGCTCAAGGGCCTCGATTGCTTTTTCGATGAGTTGTCTGTGAAGGCGAAGCTGCTCAACCCGTGCGAGTACCTCACTCAGTTCCGAGCTTGCCTCGTCGTACGTTGTGCGATAGATATTCTGCGTCATATTGACCTCGCGCAGGTAGAGTATCGAAGGTACTCAAAAAAAGTGATTCCCCGGAAGTTGTAAGTGGCCGTACTTTCGTGTAGCTCTGGCCGTCCAGAGGGCACCTTGCGTTTGCGGGGGATAAGCGGCCAGGCGGAAGATTACTCAAGGAAGCCGGGGAGGACGAATTCAAAGCCGCCGCCATGCTCGTCCCAATTGACTACCCGCGAATGCAGGGTGAGTGAGTCCCCGGGGTTGGTACCGTCGGTGCCCGCCACTTGCAGAGTGACGCGGATGACCGTGCCAGGCAAAAAGCGCTCATCCGTCTTCATGTAGAAACCGGTGACGCTGAAATTCGAGATCTCATGCGGCTCTGCTTTTCCGGAGCTGTAGAAGTAGCCGACCAATCCCGGTTTGGGGACGCGCGGGGCACGGCGTTGCTCGCGCTGCCTTTTTTCAAGTGTCTCAAGTTCAAGGTCAGGATAGAGCCAGGAAAGTAGCTGAATTTTGGTTGAGATTCTGCCGTCTTCTCTCGAGGACTGAATGTACTTCAGCGGGTCGACGCTGGGCATCTGCAGTTCGGGCCTGAAGGAGGGATGAAGCTCTGGAAAGAGGCTGTAGAGCAGTTTGACGTCCCAGCGCCGGGCAAGGCCCAAGTTATCCCGCGCTCGCTGGCTATCGAAGTGAAGACCTTCATCCTGCTCTCCGTCTTCTTGTCCCTCGCTTTCAGCGATTTCGCTCGCGTCTTCCGCTGCAAGATCCTCTGTCGTACGCGGTTCTGAGAACCAAGGCTGGTCAACTGCGTTGGGGTCGAAGCTTGTGGAGGGTGCGGGAGTTGTTTCTTCGGAAACGGAGAGTGCGACTGGCTGCGCCTCTGCAGGTTCAGGCTGCGGGGGGGTACCTGATACGGGTGCGGCAATGGGCTGGGGCTCTTGCAGCGTGTTGGCAGGCGCAAGGGCAGGTGCATCGATCGGCACGATGACGGACGGGTTCGGAGCTGCGACCTCGGAAACTGGCGCGACAGGAGTTAGGGTCTCGGCGACCGGCACATCTGGTGCGGGTGGGGCGGGCACGGCTGCGGCGACCGGCGGCGCCGGGAGAACAGATGCAGCTATTGCTTCGACCGGAGGGGCGGGAATCGCAGGGATGGGGACTGGAGGAGCAGGAGAAGCGGCGATCTCCTGAATGGGCGTGGATGCGGGTGTGAGAGGAACGGGAGCAGCGCGGTCGGGGGCGCTTGCGACGAGAGCAGGTGCTGCCGGGGCAGGCTGCGGTGGAGGTGGCGGCTGGGGAACGGGTTCGGCGACCGGCGGAACCGGCTCGACTGCGTCGCGACCGGGAGCCGCAGTGGTCATCCCCGCTTGAACTGGGCGATGTTCAGGCGGCGCGAAAGGCTTGGGCGCGTTCGGAATCGCTGGAGCCGCGGGAGGAACTGGAGATTGGGAAGTGGTTGGCGGAGTCTGCGGGGGTTTCGCGGGCTTGAGGACTTCGCCCTGTGAAGTGGTGGCCACGGGAGGTGCGACCTGCACTTTTTCGGGGGTCAGGTTTGCACGCGGTGCCGGGGATGCAGGAGCGGTTGGAGCCGGAGCTTTCGCGGCTTGCTTGGCGGGGGAAATAACCTGCCGAGGCTGGGTGGAAGACACTGCCGGGTCGTAGGCGTAAATGGCAAGGCGATCTCCGGCATGGGTCTTGGAGAGGACGATGCTGTCAGGCGGCAGAACGAGGGCGCTGGTGGGCAGCCCTTTGAAGGGCACAAAGTTGCTTTTTTGCGTTATCTCAACGGTGTGAACGACGCGAAAGTCGTCGTCGAGATAGACAAGGTCAAAGGGAGAGAACGAGCGCGCGACAGGAAGGCCCGAGAAGCGGGTAATCCAGATTCCCGTTTCGTCGGTTGGAGTGATCCCTTCCAGCAGGATTTTGAGGACCTTAATCGGCTCGATAACGGAGTCGATCACCGTGATTCTGGTGGCGAGCGGTCGCTTACTGTCCTGGCTGTACGCACTGAAGAGTCTGGTGTTCACAGTCCCTCAACAAGAGAGGTAAAGTCAATCGGAAGTGCGCGACACACACACCTGTTGGGCAAAGTTTTTCACTGTGCGCAAGGCAACGTCAAGCATGAACTAGGTTTACGTAGTCTTCGGGGTAACGGGAATGAGGGGAAGAGGTGTGCCCCAGGGATTGAAACCGCTTCTCCGGGGATGCCGAGTCGCCGGGGATGAATTGCGGCGCTTACCGCTTGCGATCCTCCGCCTGCGGCACAACCCTTTCGGTTATCGCGCGCCGCGCCCAGTGGCTCGCGAGGAGCGGGCGACTTCTGCGGCCTTCTCGGCAACCCAGAGTTTAATCAGGGACTGGTAGGGCACATCGAGCTTGCGCGCATGGTTGCGGATGGTGTTCAGGACGTCTTCCGGCATGCGCAGGGAAATGGTTTCAGTGGACGGGCGCAGCTTCGAAAAGGTCGCAAGCTTCGCCTTGGTCCAATCGACATAGGCCGTACTGTCGTTTTTGGGCGACTCCCAGAAGGCGCGTTCCTCGGCCTCGCTGGAGAACTTAGGGATTGGCTTGGACGGCTTGGTCATAGAAGTCTCTCTCCTTCCGGCTCATGTCGCGCGCCGAGATGGGACGAATCAGGGCTCCGTTCCCACGCTCGGTGAAAGTGATGTGCAAGCGGCGATCCAGATCGGTGCGGCCGAGCGCGTGGAATCGAGGCTCCTGCTTGCTGTGCTTCAGGTCTTCGGCCACAATAAGCGGGGCATTGAGGAAGACCTGCTCCACTTCCGCCTTGGAGACGCCGTGCTTTTCGTTCTTGCGGGCGTTGCCTTCATCCCAGTCGAACCCGGTGTAGGGCATGGGCGGCCTCTGTATATGTCAGCAATATACCATGAAGGGGGCCGATTTTGCCAGTGGGCGGGGGAATCGATGCGGCTGTCAAGAATCGGAGTCCTCAAATGCGGAACTTGGGGCACCCGGGTTTGCGCTTGAGACAGATGGGTACATGGGCCACCCGCAATGTGGGTTTAGTTTAGCCTCGCGTTAGAAAGAGGTATCCTTCTTGGGAGCCAAATGGAAACCTATGCGCTGACAATTGTGTACCAGCGTCCCGCACTTTTCGCGAAGACGGGTAACGCAGAGTTGTTAGTCAAGGTGCTCTTCGACTATCGGGATCAGGGGCACTATCGATTGCATGGATTCGCCGTATTGGCGAAACATCTGGATGTATTGCTTACCCCGCTTCCGAATCGGGCAATTGAGCGTTGTGCCGACTGCATCAAGGGCGATTTTGCGGACAAAGTGCGCACACGTTTTCCCGGGGCGGTCTGGCAGCCGGGTTTCCGTGAACAATGGGTTCGTAATGCAGAGGATTTTCGAGGGCAGATTGGGTCCATGGCATCGGATGTGGAGAAGCTGGACTATGTCGATTGGAGTTGGGTCCACACGGAGTTCATGGATCGTCTTGATCCGATGCCGGAGTGGTTGCTGTAGCAGGGAGAAGTATACCTCAGGGGTTAAAACCCCATTCCTAAGGGCCGCCGTATTGCCGGGGATGGAATCCCCGGCCTACCACTCCGGTCACCTTAGTTGTGCTTGCCCTTCCACTCGTCGTAGGGGCCCTGGAAGTCTTCGATGCCGTTGGCGTCGAAGTGCCAGAGGCGGGTGGCGACTTCGTCGATCAGGTCGTGGTCGTGGGTGACCAGCAGGACCGTGCCTTCGTAGCGCTGGAGGGCGATGTTGAGGGCGTTGATGGCTTCGAGGTCGAGGTGGTTGGTGGGCTCGTCGAAGATAAGGATGTTGGGCTTGGTGAGGATGAGCTTGCAAAAGACGAGGCGCGCCTGTTCGCCGCCGCTGAGCGCCTTGGTCTGCTTGTCGCCTTCTTCGCCGCTGAAAAGCATCTGGCCGAGGATGCCGCGAATCTCTTCGACGTGGGCCTGGGGGTTCCAGCGATGGAGCCACTCGGCGACGGTGAGGCCGTGCTCGATGGTTGCGCCGACGTCCTGGGGGAAGTAGCCGATCTGCGCTTCGTGACCCCAGAAGACCGAGCCTGAGTCGAGAGTGAATTCCTTGTCGGCAAGGCCGGGATAGTTATTGAGCAGGCTTTTGAGCAGGGTGGTTTTGCCGGCGCCGTTGCGGCCCATGAGACAGATTTTTTCGCCGCGGAGCACGTTGGCGGTGAAGCCGTCGATGACCTTGTGATCGTCGTAGAGCTTGGTGATGTGCTTGAACTCGAGAATGTGCTTGCCGCTGGGGCGGGTCTGATCGAAGCGGATGTAGGGGCGCTGGATGTTGGAGCGGGCGAGCTCGTTGGTCTGCAGGCGCTCGACTTCCTTGCGGCGGCTGGTGACCTGCGAGGAGCGGGTTCCGGCGGCGAAGCGGGCGATGAAGTCGTTGAGCTGGGCGATCTTCTTTTCGCGCTGCGCGTTTTGCGATTCGAGCGTGGAGCGGATCTGCGTCTTGGCCATCACCATCTCGTCGTATCCGCCGGTGTAGGTGATGATGGTTTGGTAATCGATGTCGGCGGTGTGGGTGGTGACGCAGTTGAGGAAGTGGCGGTCGTGCGAGATGGCGATGAGGGTGCCGTCGTAGCCGTGCAGGAAATCCTGCAGCCAGTGGATGGAGTCGAGATCGAGGTAGTTGGTGGGCTCGTCGAGGAGCAGGGCTTCGGGCTTGCCGAAGAGGGCCTGGGCGAGGAGGACGCGGACTTTCTGGCCGCCCTGGAGCTCGCACATCTTGCGTTCGTGGATTTCTTCGCGGATGTCGAGGCCGTCGAGGAGCACGGCGGCGTCGGCTTCGGCGGTGTAGCCGTCTTCGTCGCCGATGACGCCTTCGAGTTCGCCGAGTCGCATGCCGTCGGCGTCGGATCAGCTCGGGCTTCTCGTAGATGCGGTCGCGCTCTTCCATGGCGGCCCAGAGCGGCTTGTTGCCCATGATGACGGTGTCGATGACGCGATAGGCATCGAAGGCGAACTGGTCCTGACGGAGGACGCCGAATTTGCGCGGGCGGACGACGGTGCCCTTTTGGGCGTCGAGTTCGCCGGTGAGGATCTTCATGAAGGTGGATTTGCCGGAGCCGTTGGGCCCGGTGAGTCCGTAGCGGCGGCCGGGGACAAAGCTGACGCTGACTTCTTCAAAGAGGATCTTGGAGCCGTAGCGCATGGTGACGTTGCTGACACTGAGCATGGTGTTTCGGGTTCCTATGTCCTGGGCCGCAGCAGGGTAACGGCTCCGCGGGCCGGATGAAGCTGAAATTAGGCCATTATTTGGGCGCACACGCGGGCAGCCCCAGAGAAATTGCCGTAGTTCTAGTTTCTCATACATGCGGCAGGGCTCAGACGGGGCCTTGGGCTGGCGGAAGGCGGGGCTGTTCTCACCGGACGGTTTTGAAAAAATGAAGCCGCGAAATAATCTGCAAGGTTTTTGCGGAAAACAAAAATAAAGAGCGGGGGGGTCGTACGTCTCCCCCTCGGGAAGTTCACAGTTTCACAGCAAAGAGCGGGGAGAGGGGTACCTTTCGGCCGGTGTGTATGGGTGAGGGCCGGAGTCCCTGGGCCTCACCCTGCTGATATTGTGCTACTGCGGACGGTAATTATGTGCAAAGTGATTTTGAGCGGTGCGGCGTGCGGTGCGGGCCGTTCAAGGGGAGGGGCAGTGAATAATTTCCGGGTAGGTGGTGATACACCCGGAACAAGATGCTGACTACTTCATTTTTCGTGGTACTGCTACGGTGAAAGTTATAGTGATAGCAACTTCAGTCGGTTTTCCATCGCGTTTCGCCGGTTCGAAAAGCCAGTCATCGACCTGCTCCTGAACGATCTGCTTCAGCGCTTTTGGCGCACCCTTGACCGTCGAAGACTTTACTGTGCCATCTGTTCCTACGACCAAGTCTGCGCGAACCGAGGGAGACCACTCGTTTCCGGCCAATGAGCGGTCGATTGCGCATTCAATGCACACCAACCCCATTACGACCTTAGGACGTGTTCCGAGCCTATAAGGCTCGTCTGGCTCCGGCGCAGGCGCTGTGGGTTGCGCCTCTGCATCCTCTGGATTACCTGCCGCAACACACTGCAATCCGAAGTTCAAGGTACAAACCGTTCCGGGTATTTGAGCCCAGCGTGTTGTTAATTTCCCTTCAGGTATCAATGCAAATGATGTGTCTCCGTGGAATGGATCGAGGACGAGTGTCGAGGAAGCAATGCAACCACTCGCGTTGCAGGCGCGGCAGACTTCCCAGTGGCACGCGCGTATGTTGTTCTTCGTCCTTTCCCATTTCCGCCCGTCGGGTGACGACATGGCCAGCGGGATACCACCCCCATTCACTACTTCGTGCCCGACTGCCCAATAGGAACCGGAGACAGAAAGAAAGCTACGAATCCCCGCGCTTGGTGGATCGTAGAAGGTCCACGTCGATCCGCCGTCAGTGGTGGTCAAGAATCCGCCTTCGGAGAATTCGCCTTCTCTGACTAAAGCGCCAAACTCATCGTTGTTCAAAGATGCAACGCCGGAGACATAGGCAAACCGATTCAGGAGGCCATCTTGATTCGGTACCTCACGGGGTGTTGGAGTTCCATTGAAGAACAGCAGTTTTTCTCTCGTACGAACGATGCCAAAGTAAGGAGCAGAAAAAGCTGCAGCAAGTATTGTGCCGCTTTCTACAGAGTGATCTGCCCATGTCGCCCCGCCGTCCTCAGTCGTGAGAACCGTACCCCCGACTCCGTAGACATAGCCAAACCTGGGGTTTGTGAAGCCGATTCCAAGTAGTAGCGGGCCGGTGTCTTCATGTGAATGTTGAATTTCCCAACGCCTTCCATCGTTAGAAGAGGCTATTGCGCCCCCTGATCCACAGACCCAAAATTTACCCTCATTGGTTGTGAGACCCGTGACCCGAAAGCCCGGATGGACCGTCTCCCAGTCAACGGATGAAGCTACACATTGTCTCGCGGCGAAGATAATCGGGATTCCTAGTATGAAACTCAGAAGTATTCGCATCGGCATTCCCAATCCTCAATGATTATCGTGCCTGCGATTGTAATCACCATCTCGCTTGCAGAGCGCTCGATTGTGACACTTCTCAAGTTGACACAAGGTTAGAAATTGGATTCGGGGCGTGTGGTGGCCTACTCGTCAGGAACGGAAGCAGTAATTGCCGGGTAGACGGTCGTACGACCAATCCGTTTTTGGTGTCCGAATCTGGTTTGAGTTGTCGACGACGGCCTGGCTTTTAAGATACCGAGAAGTTCCCAGATTTCTACGCCGTTAAACCATACTTGGAAACTGTTGCGCCTAAGACCCAGCTAGAAGGAGCGGCCTCTTCTCGTAATGCAGACATGACGAGGCTTGACCCAGGAAGCGAAAACTCGTAGTTTCGCGTAAGGGAGGATCTGAAATGACGTGAGCGGGTTAACAGCGTTTGACTGTAAACCTTTTTACCGTTTGCCCTGATGGTGAGTGAGCCGAAGAACGAGTTTCTATCGAACTCGATTGGCGTACCTTCTATTGTCAGGCAAAACCAAGTGAACTTCACCGGTGTTCGCGTCCTTCTTCCACGAGCGTACTCGGCACAATTTGTGAGATTCCGAATCGCAGTGTAGCCGCGGCTGGCGCTTTCCAGCTCTCCCACAAGCGTTTCTGATTGATGTCGAGGGCGATCGCGGCCTACCCTTCCGTTATTGCTCAGTAATGGGAGGGCTGGGGGTGACTGTATTCGTTGAGGTCCGCGTCTATCAGGTCAGCGGCGAATGCCTGGAGCTCACTCGATCTCAGCCACTCGCACGTATTTAGCATCGATTCCGCCGATCAGGAAAAGCACGATGTTGAAGAAAATTGCGAAGATCGCTCCCGAAAGCCAACCCGATACAGCATACGCAAATGTCTGCAAAGCACCCAATAGAAAATCCCACGCAAGAACATCTGAACGGACGAGATGGACGTTGTACGTGAATTGCGTAAATGGGCCGATGATCCCGAAAGGGGCGAACATTTCAGGAGCATGGTTGTAGGTGGACCAAACAAACGCGCCAACACCAATAAGCGCATAGATCAAACTGAATACTATGGCGACAGACCGCCACCGAACAGCCACAATGCGAGGGTTCATGATGAGGGGATTCTACTCCGATCAGCAGGAGCGCGAGCAGAATCAACACTTCGGAATGCGCCGCCATATTCCGAGTGCATTGTCGACAATTCGGAAGTCACCACTTGATTTGGTCGATTCGGGGATAACCTGCGCGCGGAGGAGCCATTCGCCGCGGCAGTGATCGAGGCGCCTCTGTGAGCTAGCCGTTTTCGATGCGCGATTTTATGTCGGCGTACGCCGCATCAATGAGCTTGCTTAGAGCTGTGGCATTGACGGCGGTTCCGGGTCTCAGTTTCACATGGCGCATGAACTTTCCGGCGCCTTGCAACAAGCGGGCCGGGTCCGGCAGCGATGCACCGTGAAAGAATCCCACGTTGACGTGCGCGGTAAATACATTGACATAGCCGAAGGGCGCATCTCCCAAACAGGCAACCGGACAGCCGTCATGCATGAGTTCGCGAACTTCGTCTCCGCAGTTTCGCATCACCTCAAACCAGTGATGCGCGAGGTCTCCCAGTTCGCCGGCATGGTTCTTCATCCATGCATCGATGGCCGGATCCCGCTCGACGGTGCCGTCGAATCGCAGAAATTCCGTCGTCTTCACGGATTTCAAGTTATCATCCGCGCGGCTCGAATTCATTGTGGACCGCGCTTTCCCATGTTTGAAAACCCAGACATGGGGTACCCGGCCATCGTCCAAACTAGAACTGGTCGCATAAATGATGTCCAGCCGGTTGAGGAATTCCCTCAGGGGCTAAAGCCCGCGTCATTCCGCTGCATTTACGGCACGGCTAAAGCCGTGCCCTTTCAAATTATGGTTTATGCAACCAGTTCTAGTGGCTTGCGCTCGATTGCGCTTTGGCCCAGGAGGCCACGTACGCCAGGTTCAACGGGAGGGTCCACCATAACTGAACTGGGGATCGCCACAACCGTTTGGCGACGCTGCGGAGAGAATAGAACCGCTGGTTCGCATATCGAAATCCGGCCAGGAGTTCGTCTACGCTCATTTGATGAGGCTGGAATACCACGTCTGTGCGCCCGTTGTATTTGCGCCAGTCCCGGGTCAAGATGCGCCCCTGGGACTCCAGTCTTTGAAAGAGCGGCGTGCCTGGATAGGGAGTCAGGATGTTGAAAGTCGCATTTTGAACGGCCGTCTCCTCAAGAAAATCGAGGGTTTCCTTGAAGATCGCTGGGGTGTCGTGGTCGAAGCCAAAGACGAATCCCGACTTGAACGGAAATTCCATGTGAATGGACGCGTTTGATGGTGTTGGCATAATCTTCGACCCGGTTGAAGCCTTTGTGCACTTCCTTCATGCTCGACTGGGAGACCGACTCCAGGCCGAAAAACAATTGCTTGCATCCGCTCCTTGCTGCGGCATCCAGAAGCTCGTCATCCTGCGCCATCATGGATGGTGGTCTGGCTGCTCCACCACTTGCGGTGGGGCGTGATGGCGCGAAACAACTGCTTTGCATATTCCTTATCCGCGGCGATGTTGTCGTCCCAGAAGATAATTCTTTTTCCGCGGAAGGAGCCGTATTCCGCCGCAACCTCGGCAACGGGCCGCTTACGAAAGCCATGCTGGTACATCACGACGATGGTGCAGAAATCGCAGCGGTTCGGGCATCCCCTGGTGGCAAACAGAACACCGCTGGTGAAGTCTTTCCGGTGAAAGAGCGACTTGCGCGCCATGGGGACGCCTGCAAGCGACGGCGGGCCTAGCCGGCTGGTAGACGCGACGATAGGTTCCGGTGACAAAACTATTCAGGAACTCCTCCCAAAGGCCTTCGGCTTCTCCCATAAAGATTGCGTCGGCATGTCGGGCGGCCTCTTCGGGCAGCAGAGTGACATGCGGGCCGCCCAAAACGACGCATGCTCCGCGCGACTTGAATTTCGCCGCGAGGTCGTAGGCGTGATGAGCACTCGGCGTGTGAAAAGTAATGCCGACCACATCGGGTTGATCGGTCCAGTCGATGTCCTCGGCCTCTTCATCGACGTGAGTGACTTGCCATTCGGCAGGAGCCAAGGCGGCCAGGTACGGCATCGTGATCTGTTGGAAGTTGAGGAACCGAGACCTTCGTGCACTACGAATTTCATTCGAGGACGCAGTAATCAGGAGAAGTCTGGGCATGGGCTCTTGAACCTGAGAACTTCAATTCGGAGATCGAGGTTGCGGAGCGCGGCGGAGGGAAGCCGGTTTCGCTGCGCCTTTGCAGTGGCATTCTGCATGCGGCGCCCTTGGCGCTCATCACCGATATGGATAGCATATTCAGCGTTCCAAAGCAGAGAGTTTTTTCTTGTGGGGCGATTGCGGGTGTTTCCGGGTAGCCCGGTGCTGAGATATTGCGACGTCTTCAGCTCAGTTCTGAGACGGGGCGCACGCGGAAGAGCCAAATCACCGCGATAGTGCTTTCCCATCTCTGAGAATTCCGATGTCGAGCGCCCAACCGCGTGAACTGGTCGGACCCGGGCAACCTGCCTGATGCCTCCTAAGCTTTGCGCATCGTTAACGAAACGAGGAGCCGGATCAATGCGATGACGACTGCCCATGCGAACAATGCCTGAAATCCAACAACAATCGGCTCAAACAAGCCAAAACCGGAGGGAAAATAGGAGATTGCCGGGTCTTGACGATCGATGATGATCGGCAGTTTTTCCCCCTGGTGGAAGTCATAAGCAAGGGAGTTTGCGGCCGCGGTATCAAAGACGAAATCGCGAACGGTTCTGCCGGAATATTGCTGGCCTTGATATTCATACGAATAGAGCAGTTCGGCCCGCGCCGCACTACGAGAGGGAGGTCGAGTTCTCCGCGCGTTGTCGACTACGGCATCGAGTTGAATACCATTTCTAGTTTTGATGCGCAGCCAGATTTCCCTTATCCACCAAAATGGCACTGAGAGATTGAGGTAGGTCTGAGGGCCGCGCGGAAGATCGCCGTAGATATCTTTCGAAGCAGGCTGATTGCAAATCTCTTCAAGTTCCTTCGAGAGCCCTCGCCTTTCAAGTTCGTCGCGCAATGGATCAATGTCGGAATCGTCGAGTGCGTCCCGGCCTCTCCACAGTTGTAGGAGATTGTCATTGCCCCTACGGCTGAACCTGTTTGAGAGATCGGACATGTGGGAATTATGGCATGGGATACAACAGGTGCAAGGTTAGTGGTCTCCCACCCTTTTCGCGAAGGGAGCGAAAAGGATGGGGCACCCAGATTCTATGCGGGTGGAGAATGTAGCCGGAAGATTAGCCGAGGAAGGCCATGACAACGTGGTTGACGACGAAGGCGGCGGTCCAGGCGAGGACGAGCATGTAGGCGAACTGGATGGCGGGCCACTTCCAGCTATTGGTTTCGCGGCGAACCACGGCCATGGTGGAGGTGCACTGCATGGCGAAGGCGAAGAAGATCATCAGCGCCAGCGCGCCGCCGAGGGTCATGTCGTGGTGGAGGGCGGTTTGCAGGTGCATGGCCTGGGTGGCGGGGTCGGCGCCGTAGAGGGTGCCCATGGTGCTGACCATGACTTCGCGGGCCAGGACGCTCGAAAGCAATCCGATACCGATCTTCCAGTTGAAGCCGAGGGGCGCAATGGCGGGCTCGATGAAGTGGCCGAGGCGGCCGATGACGCTGTCGGCGAGTTCCGGTGCGGTGTAGGTGCCGTTGTGCAAGGGAACCGGCGGAATGTGCGCGAGCACCCAGAGAGCCAGGGTGACGAGAAGAATGATGGTGCCGGCCTGGCGCAGGAAGACGCGGGCGCGATCGACGAGCCGCATGGCGAGCGAGCGCAAGCGTGGGCATGCGGTACTGCGGCAGTTCAAGAATGAACGGCGTCTCGCTGGACTTGAGGATGGAGCTTTTGAGCAGCCAGGCGGTGGTCATGGCGGCGACAAATCCGGCGAGGTAGAGGCTGAGCATGACGATGGTGCGCAGGCCGAGGAATCCGTGGAGGAAGGCAATGTTGGGGATGAAGGCGGCAATGAGCAGCATGTACACGGGCAGGCGCGCGGAGCAGGTCATGAAGGGCGCGACGAGGATGGTGGCGAAGCGGTCGCGCTTGTTCTCGATGGTGCGCGTGGCCATGATGGCGGGAACCGCGCAGGCATAGGCGGAGAGCAGGGGGATGAAGGCCTTGCCGTTGAGTCCGATGGTGCGCATGACGCGGTCGGCGATGAGCGCGGCGCGGGCCAGGTAGCCGGAGTCCTCGAGGATTCCGATGAAGAGAAACAGCAGAAGAATCTGGGGGAGGAAAACGAGGACGGAGGAGATGCCCTTCCACGCGCCGTCGAGGAGCAGGGACTGGAGCCATCCGGCGGGAAGCAGGGGGCGCACGAATTCTGCGGCGCGGGCGAGGATTTCGCCGAAGCCGTCGGAGAGCGGCTGGCCGATGGAGAAGACGACTTCAAAGACGCCGACGACCACGATGAGAAACAGCAGCGGTCCCCAGAAGCGATGGAGCAGGACGTTATCGAGCTTGCGGCTGTTCTGTGCCGAGAGCGGGGCATGATAGCCGGTGCGGCGGCTGACCTGCGCGGCCCAGGTGTGGGTGCTGGCGGCGTTGCCGAGCACGGGCAGGGTGAGCTGCTGGCGCGTTGGTTTGGGATGCGTGCTGATTGAGGAAGAGCGGAACGGCTTCGAGGCCGGTGCCGTGGACGGCGCTGATCTGGGCCACCGGGCGCGCCGAGTTCGCGGGCCAGCTTGAGGGCGTCGAGTTGGCCGCCGCGGGACTCCATCAGGTCGCTCATGTTGAGGAGAACGAGCGTGGGCAGGCCGAGCGCAAGAACCGGCGCGGCCAGCATGAGCTGGCGGGTGAGGTGCAGGGAATCGAGCACCAGCAGGACAGCGTCGGGCTTGGGCGTGCCGGGCATTTTGCCCTTGAGCACGTCGATGGAGACGCGCGCGTCCTCAGAGTAGGGACTGAGCGAGTAGACGCCGGGCAGATCGATGAGGGTGAGGTCGTCGCGGCCCACGCCGGCCATCAGGCCCATGCGCTGCTCGACGGTGACGCCGGGGTAGTTGGCGACCTTTTGGCGCAGGCCGGTGAGGCGATTGAAAAGAGTGGATTTGCCGGAGTTGGGCGGGCCGATGAGGACGACGGTATGCAGCGCTCCGCGGGGCGGGGCTATGGGGGGCTCAAAGGCCGGAGTTTCGCAGCAGGCATTCATCGCGCGGCCTCGGCCAAGCTCCTCTGCGTCTTCGGCGATTTCAAAGTCCTGGGCTTGCGCAGCGCGCACGCGGATGGCTTTCGCGGTTTCAATGCGGAGCGCGATTTCCATGCCGTCGATGCCGTAGACCGTGGGATCGCCGGCAGGGGCGCGGCGCAGGGCGGTGACATGGGCATCGGGGACAAAGCCCATATGCATCAGGTGGTTCTGGACGGATTCGGGGAGATCGAGTGCGACCAGGACTCCGCTTTCGCCGATCTTCAACTCACTGAGAACGCTCACCCGCCGAACTCCTGGGGACTGCCGAAAAGGCAGCACCCTTGAACTACGACCAGAATAGTCGGACTTCAGTATACGACCAATTTGGTCTGAGTAGCAAACAGCCTCTCGGCAAAATCTTCGCGAACCGCTCAACCATCGTGACCTCCTGGGGAAAGGAACCGCGGCTGATATTTCTTCGTCCGGTCTGACTCGTGACCGGATGGCGGCGCCCCGTATATCTCTTATCGGAACGTTAAGCACGTTTTATCAGCGGCTAAGCCCGTAAAAGATGTGACCTAAATCACTCGGCAGGATGAAAATTTCGAGGAAGCGCGCAAGAATGGAGTGCGGGAGGCGTTATGGATGCAGGGCAGTTCCGGGAGACGATCAAACAGCAGATGCCACCTGACGGGTTGAGCGCGCCCCTTGCTGCGCTGTGGTGGGATGCGAAAGGTGACTGGACGCAGGCGCACTTGCTGGTGGACGAGCTGGAGACGCGCGAGGGAATGGCGGTGCATGCGTATCTTCATCGCAAAGAAGGTTCGGCGGAGAATGCGGAGTATTGGTACGGTCGTGCCGGACGCGAGTTTCATCGGAAAACGTTGGAGGAGGAGTGGGATGCGCTGGTGGAGGGGCTGGGCGAGCGGAGTAGCGGAGACAGCGGTGTTGGCGGAGTTGGTTTCGCGGGTTCGGAAGGCGAATAAATGGTGAATCCGTGCTATCCTTTTGGCGATTCGAAGAGCATCGTGTATAACAGCGGAAGCAACACGCCAGCACGATTGTCCTGTCAGCCGTCCTGATTCCAGCGATCTATCTTGCTCAATTTGCGCGGTCTCTCCGAGCCCAATCTCAAACTTCCCGTGCAGGCATTCCCCAAGAACTGCTGGCTAAAGCGAAAGCTGGCGATGCTGGGGCACAATGCGATCTCGGAATGATCTACGCTCAGGGCCAAGACGTTCCGAAGGACTACCTGCAGGCAGCAACGTGGTTTCGGAAGGCGGCGGAGCAAGGTGAAACAACCGCCGAATATAACCTCGGCGTGCTTTACGACGATGGTGATGGCGTTTCCCGAGATTACGTGCAGGCAGCAAAGTGGTTCCGTAATGCTGCCGAAAAGGGCGACCCCAACGCGCAATACAGCCTCGGCGTGCTCTACGCAAAGGGCAGAGGCGTAACCCAGGACTACGCGCAGGCAGCTGTGTGGTATCGAAAGGCCGCTGACGGGGGCGACGCGAACGCACAAAACCAGCTTGGGGTTCTTTACTATTTCGGACATGGTGTGCCGGAGGACTACGCACAAGCAGCGAACTGGTACCGCAAGGCAGCGGAGCAGGGCGATGCTAATGCGCAATTTACCCTCGCCTTGCTCTACGACCGTGGCCAGGGTGTGCCGCTGGACTATGTGCAAGCAGCGGTCTGGTTCCATAAGGCGGCGGCCCAGGGCAACGCAGCGGCCCAATCAATCTTGGGCGATATGTATTACCTCGGCCAAGGGGTAGGGCAGGACGATTCAGAGGCGACTGCATGGTATCGAAGAGCGGCGGACAATGGCGACGCGCGGGCCAAGTCCATCCTACCGTTGCTAAATGAGAGGGCCGTAATTGCCGGCTCTTCCGCTAATCGAGGTGTCACGGGCAGCCCGGCACGAACCGCCCTTTCTCCACAAGCTATCGCAAAGCGCTCCGCCGAGAGCTCGGTGCTGGTTGTTTCTACGGACCGTAATGGCAAGGGCAGCCTTCTTGGCAGCGGCTTCGCCGTAGGGCCCAACCTGATTGTGACGAATTCGCATGTCTTTCAGGAGGGGAGATTGGGCTTCGTGCGGAAGATTGGTTCTGACCGGGTGCCTCGTATTGTTGAGAAGGTCGTTTTGAGGGATAAGGAGAACGATATTGTGTTGCTCTATGTCCCGGATTTGGGACTGCCGTCGCTTCCCATCCAGGCCAGCGAGCCTATCGTCGGGGATACCGTCTTCACTATGGGCAATCCCGAGGGCATGGAGGGGACCTTTTCTGAGGGGCTCGTAAGCGCATTGCGCGAAGAAGAAGGCGTTCGCATGATTCAGATCACGGCTCCGATTTCTCACGGAAGCAGCGGTGGGCCAGTGTTCAACATATACGGCGAGGTTATCGGCATTTCAACGTCCATGTTATCGTCGGGCCAAAGCCTGAACTTCGCGGTCCCCGCATCTGCAATTGATGCACTCGTGAAGCGAGCCGGCCTGAAATGAAACGCTGCGCATGCCATCCTAATGCTGGAAGTGGGAAAATGCCGGAAACTTTAGGGGACACCCGCCCGAAGCTATTCATTGACACGAATGTCTGCATCAACGCGGCAAATGAAATAATTCCTCGCGGTGAGTGGCAAAAGGTTCGCCAGCACATTGAAGCACACTACTCTTATCAAATCTCGTTCGTGACGCTGAAAGAACTTTTCGCCAAAATCTCCAGGGGAAGGGACGAATGCCTCGAGGAGAATAAGAAGCCACTGCGCGTGCTTTGTGAATTCCCTCAACGAGAATTTCTGCCGTACCCCGCAGTATTCGCGCTCCGAACCGTACTCGGTCTGACATCCGTCGCGCGGAGGGGGCCACTTCCCGAGGAGGAATTGTACGAAATCGTCTGCAAGGCCCTCCTCCAGGGGTCGGATAAAGCCAAGCTCAAGGCGGGTGCGCCGCATCCGGAAAAACCAGGTGGGATTTTCTGGTTGACTCGACCACTTTGACCGACACGAGAACAGCCCGCAAATGGGGCACTTGGACCTTCTTCAGGGTATCCGGGATGATCGTGTCAGTAAGCCTGATCCGATGAAGTTGGCCGCCTATACGATGGAGGACTGTTGTCAAGTTCCAGACGCAGAATCATGCGGCAAGCTGGCAGATGCGCTTAGTGCCGCTTATATTCTTTCCGATAATTTGGGCAAGGTGGCAAAGAACAAAAAGGCCCGTCTGGAAAAGCGGGCTAATGACTGGGGCGACATAATGCAACTCTATTATCTTTGCGACGAATCCATGCACTTTATAACATTTGACGAGAAATCCCGCAATCAGACGTCGGGTGCAACAACAGCACCGAATCCTACTCGTACAAAGACTTTGCCGATCATTGTCGACGATTTCCCGAGTGGCTCGGTCCCTATCTTTTGGAAATGGGCATCTGAAGGTTGACTATCGAATTAGCCAGCGAAATACATTCACAATATGGGATTGGGTACCCTCCCTGTGTCTCTCATCACAGCGACTCTTTGACCCGGCGAAGAGACTCAGCGTAGCGGTTTTTCTCCTCTGGCCGCGCTATGAGGAAAAGCGAATGAGTGAACAGAAACAAATGGTGATTATGGATGGGAACGAGGCGGCCGCCTCGGTAGCCTATCGTCTCTCCGAAGTTGTTGCGATTTACCCCATTACCCCCTCGTCGCCGATGGCCGAGTGGGCAGATCAGTGGCGCTCGGAAGGGAAGAAGAATATTTGGGGCGCATTGCCCGTTGTGGAAGAGCTGCAGAGCGAAGGCGGCGCGGCCGGCGCATTGCACGGCGCGTTGCAGGCAGGCGCGTTTGGGACCACGTTTACGGCCTCGCAGGGCCTGCTGCTGATGATTCCCAACATGTTCAAGATTGCCGGTGAGTTGACCCCGGCGACGATGCACGTGACGGCCCGGACGATGGCGACCCATGCGCTATCGATTTTTGGCGACCACTCCGACGTGATGGCGTGCCGCACGACGGGCTGGGCGATGCTGTGCGTCGAATTCGGTGCAGGAAGTTGCCGACCTGGCGCTGGTGGCGCAGATTGCCACGCTGGAATCGCGCATTCCTTTCATTCATTTCTTTGACGGCTTCCGCACTTCGCACGAAGTGGGCAAGATTCTGCCCATCAGCGACGAGACGATTCGCGCGCTGCTGGACGACAAGTACATCATTCAGTACCGGCAGAATGCGCTGAGTCCGGATCGGCCGATCATTCGCGGGACGGCGCAGAATCCGGATGTGTTCTTCCAGGCGCGCGAGGCGTGCAACTCCGTTCCACGCGGCGGTTCCGGGGATTGTGCAGTCGGTGATGGACCGCTTTGCGGCGCAGACCGGCCGCGCATATCACCTGTTCGACTATGTGGGCGCGCCGGATGCGGAGCGCGTGATCGTGATGATGGGCTCGGGCGCCGAGGCGGCCGAAGAGGCTGTGGACGCGTTGAACCGGCAGGGCGAGAAGGTTGGGCTGCTGAAGGTTCGGCTGTATCGGCCGTTCGACGCGAAGGCGTTTTTGGCGGCGCTGCCCGCGACGGTGAAGTCGATTGCGGTGCTGGACCGCGACCAAGGAGCCGGGCGCGACGGGCGAGCCGCTGTACCAGGACATCGTGACGGTGCTGGCGGAGAATGCAGCCACGCTGCCATTTGCCGCGATGCCGGTGGTGATTGGCGGGCGCTACGGCTTGTCGTCGAAGGAATTTACGCCGGCGATGGTGAAGGGCATCTTCGACGAGCTGACCAAGGCGACGCCGAAGAACCACTTCACGATCGGCATCGACGACGATGTGACGCACACCAGCTTGAGCTACGATCCGACGTTCTCGACCGAAGATCCGAAGACGGTGCGCGCGCTGTTCTACGGGCTGGGCTCGGACGGCACGGTGGGCGCGAACAAGAATTCGATCAAGATTATCGGCAGCGAGACGCCGAACTACGCGCAGGGCTATTTTGTGTACGACTCGAAGAAGTCGGGGTCGATGACGACTTCGCACCTGCGCTTCGGGCCGAATCCGATTCACTCGACTTATCTGATTACGCGCGCCAGCTTTGTGGCCTGCCACAACTTCAGCTTCCTTGAAAAGATGAATGTGCTGGAAGCGGCGATGCCGGGCGCGGTGTTCCTGCTGAACTCGCCTTACTCGGCGGCGGAGGTCTGGGACAAGCTGCCGCGGACGATGCAGAAGGAGATGCTGCGCAAGAAGATTGAGTTTTATGTGATCGACGGCTACAAGGTGGCGCGCGAGGCCGGCATGGGAACGCGCATCAACACCATCATGCAGACCTGCTTCTTTGCCATCAGCGGCGTGCTGCCGCGCGAAGAGGCGATTGCGCAGATCAAGAAGGCGATCAAGAAGACCTATGGCAAGCGCGGCGAAGCGGTGGTGCAGAAGAACTTTGCCGCTGTCGATCACGCGCTGGCTCATCTTGAAAAAGTCGAGCTGCCGACGGGCAGCGTCGTCGAGCTTCGACCTGGTTCCTTCGATTTCGGACAAGGCGCCGAAGTTTGTGCACGATGTGCTGGGACAGATTGCCGCGGGACAGGGCGACCTGCTTCCGGTGAGCGCGATTCCGGCGGGCGGCGCGTTTCCCACGGGCACTTCGCAATGGGAGAAGCGCAACATCGCGCAGTTCATTCCGGTTTGGGACAAGGACCTCTGCATCCAGTGCGGCAAATGCGTGATGGTTTGCCCGCACGCGGTGATTCGCGCCAAGGTGTACGGCGCGGAACTGGGCGACAAGTCGCCGGCGACTTTCCAATGGGCGAAGCCCAAGTGGCGCGGGATGGAGCAGGAACACTACACACTGCAGGTTGCCCCGGAAGACTGCACGGGCTGCGGGGTGTGCGTAGAAGTTTGCCCGGTGAAGAGCAAGAGCGACGCCAGCAAGAAGGCCATCAACATGGCGCCGCAGGCGCCGCTGCGCGAGAGCGAGCGCGAGAACTGGGATTTCTTCCTTGGGTTGCCGGAAGTGGATCGCAACAAGCTCTCGCACAACCAGGTGAAGGACCTGCAGCTGCTGCAGCCGCTGTTTGAGTTCTCGGGCGCGTGCGCGGGTTGCGGCGAGACGGCTTACATCAAACTGCTGACACAACTTTTCGGCGACCGGCTGTATATTGCCAACGCGACGGGCTGCTCGTCAATCTACGGCGGCAACCTGCCGACCACGCCGTACAGTTCGAATGCGCAGGGTCGCGGGCCGACGTGGGCCAACTCGCTGTTTGAGGACAATGCGGAATTCGGCTTTGGCATGAGGACCGCGCTGGATCAGCAGAAGGCATTTGCCGAAACGCTGGTGATGCGACTGGTTCCGGCGATCGGGGATGAACTGGTTGCGAATTTGCTTGCAGCTTCGCAGAAGACCGAAGCTGAGATCAAGCGCAGCGCGGAGCGCGTGAAGGATCACTGCGTGAGCAGCTGGCCGGCAACGATTCATCCGACGCGAGGAACCTGCTGGCGATCGCCGATTCACTCGTACGCAAGAGCGTGTGGATTCTGGGTGGCGACGGATGGGCGTTCGATATCGGGTTCGGCGGCCTGGACCACGTGCTCGGATCCGGCAAGAACGTGAATGTGCTGGTGCTCGATACAGAGGTGTACTCGAATACCGGCGGCCAGATGTCAAAGGCCACGCCGCGCGGCGCGGTGGCGAAGTTTGCCGCCAGCGGCAAGAAGAACAGCAGAAAAGACCTGGCCATGGAAGCCGTGAGTTACGGCTCGGTGTATGTGGCGCAGGTGGCGCTGGGCGGCAACGACACACACGTCGTCAAGGCCTTCCAGGAGGCCGAGGCGCACGACGGGCCGTCGATCATCATCGCGTATGCAAGCTGCATCGCGCATGGCTACGACCTGGTGCATGGACTGGAGCAGCAGAAGCTGGCGGTGCAATCCGGCTATTGGCCGCTGATGCGTTACAACCCGAGCCTGCGCGAAGAGGGCAAGAATCCCTTCCAACTCGACTCCAAGGCGCCGTCGATCCGGCTGAAGGAGTACACCTACCGCGAGGCCCGCTACACCATGCTGGCGCGCAGCAATCCGGAGCTGGCGGCGGAGTTGCTGAAGGAAGCGCAGGACGACGTGGAGCGCCAGTGGCGCGTGTATTCGGCGCGGGCCGGAATGCCTGGCCGCGGCGAGACGCCGCATATCGCTCCCGAAGAAAAGCCGGAAGAGAAACTGGCAGCCGCGGCTGCCGGAGGAACAGAATGATCGATTTTTCAACGCAGTACCTGGGCCTGAAGCTGAACGGCCCGATCGTGGTTTCGTCCACGCCGCTTTCCGAGTCGCTGGACAACATTCGCCGCATGGAGGACGCCGGCGCGTCGGCAATCGTGCTCACTTCGCTCTTTGAGGAGCAGCTGGCGCTGGAATCCCGCGCACTGGACGACGATTTGTCGCGCGGCACGGATTCGTTTGCCGAGTCGCTTGACTATCTGCCCGACCAGGTCGACTATCGCATGACGCAGGAGGTGTATCTCGAGCACCTGCGGCGCGCCAAGGCGGCGGTGAACATTCCGATACTGGCCAGTCTGAACGGCGCAACCGCCGGCGGCTGGGTGCGGTTTGCCAAAGAGATGGAAGAGGCCGGTGCCGATGCGATTGAACTGAACACGTATGCGCTGGCGACAGATCGCAGCCAGACTTCGACAGAGCTCGAGTTGCAACTGCTCGAACTGGTCGAGAGCGTGTGCCAGGCGGTCAAGGTTCCGGTTTCGGTGAAGCTTTCGCAGTCGTTCACGAGCCTGCCGCACCTGGTGGCGCGGCTGGAGGATGTGGGCGCTCGAGGCGTGGTTCTCTTCAACCGCTTCTATCAGGCGGACTTTGACATTGAGACGCTGGAGGTGCGGCCGACACTGCACTTCTCTACGCCTTCGGAGTTGTTGCCGCGGCTGCACTGGGCGGCGATTCTCTACGGCCAAATCAAGATCGACCTCGCGATTACTGGCGGCGTTCATTCGGCGGAAGACGTGCTGAAGTGCATCATGGCGGGCGCGAGCATGACCATGATGGCTTCGGCGCTGCACATTCACGGCATCGAACACATCGGGCGGGTGCTCTCTGATATGCGCTACTGGCTGGAAAAGCGCGAGTACGCTTCGCTGTGGGAGACGCGGGGATGCCTGAGCCGGCGGTCGGTGCCTGACACATCGCCATTTGACCGCGGCAACTACATCAAGACGCTGAGTTCTTATAGTCTGCGACAGACGGTGGCTGCGTTCTAGGCGGGCCACAGAAAGGGATTCTCCAAGCGGCTGGCGGCGGTTGTACCTGAATGGGTGCAGCCGCCGTTGGCTTTTGGGCGCGGGTCTGTGGTGCAAGAGACAATTAATGCGCGGCTGGCTGGCGTTTGAAAGCGCCGGCATTCGGCGAGCAACGCGCAGGACAGTCTCTTCGAGCAGGCGGAAGGCCTCGGGAAGTGCGGCTTGCACGGGTGCACTGAACTCTTCTCCGAGTTCGGTGGAACCGGCGCCGATGGTGAGCATCACGGCGCTGCTGGGGCAGGGAATCGTAAAGGTCACGCGCCAATGCGAGCAGTTGCGCGGCACCCATGTGATGCGTGGCGAGGCCAGGCGGCTCATTGGCGGGCTCAACGGGAGCGAGTTTGACCTGACCGGGAGCGGATTCGGCGGAGCAATCGATGAAGAGCACGGACTCTGCGGCCGCGATATCCTCTGCCAGTTCGGGGGTCCATTGCTGCCGGGACAGGACGCGCACGGCAGGTTCGGTGCGGAATTGCTCTTCGGCCCATTCAGCGAGCCATGGTCCAAGGCCATCATCGCTGCGCAGCGTGTTGCCGCAGGCGAGAATGAGGCAGCGGATGGGGTTCGGACCATGGGGTTCAGTGTAGATGATCCGGGGCCGATTGAGGAATCTCAGGTATGACTTGATAGCAGGTCTTGGATGAATCCCAGGTCGCGAAAATCCGGACCTGGGGCACCCAGGTTCATGTAACTGCGAGTTAGCGGATGACCTGGTCGACGACTTCGCCGTCGGCGGAGACCAGCGAGAGAACCAAGGGCATCTGACCAAAGGCGTGCGTGGAGCAGCTCAGGCACGGATCGAAGGTGCGGACGACGGCTTCGACGCGGTTGAGAATGCCCTCGGTGAACTTGCCATCTTTCACGTAGTGCTTTGCGGCCTGGAGCACGCCTCTGTTCATGGCGTTGTTGTTCTGGCCGGTGGCGATGACGAGATTGGCCCAGGTGATGAGGCCGTTTTCGTCCACTTTGTAGTGGTGGTTCAGGGTGCCGCGCGGGGCTTCGGCCTGGCCTGCGCCTTCGAGCCGGTTGACGCCGGCGATGGCGCGCACATGCTTGTCGAGGATCAGCGGATCGGAGAGGATCTGCTCGATCTTCTCGATGCCGTAGAGGATGTCGATGAGCCGCGCGTGATGGTAGTGGAAGGAGCTCTGCACGGGGCCGTCGGCGAGCTGCTTGAACTCGGCCAGTTCCGTCGTCGGCCAGCGGCGTGCCCATGGTCTTGACGATGTTGAGCCGGGCCAGCGGGCCGACGCGATAGCTGCCTTCGGGGTAGCCGAGCGGCTTGTAGTAGGCGAACTTGGTGTAGCTGTAGGGCTCGACAGCTTCGCCGATGACTTCGGTGAAGCTGGGCGGCGGTGATGCCGTCTTCGATGATATGCCGCCGTGGCGTCGATCAGGCGCAGCGCGCCGTCGGTGAATTCGATGGACTCGTCTTCATTGATGAGGCCGAGGTAGTTGGAGGGGAAGTTGGCGAAGACTTCGATCTCGGGCTGGAAGGTGTCGGCGATCTGCTTGTAGGCTGCGAGGGCGAGCTTGATGTTGGCGTAGGCCTCGGGAAGCATGGCCAGGATCTCGTCGCGCTTGGCGGGAGCAAGAGGCTCGGTGACGCCGCCGGGAACGACCCATCCGGGATGGATGCGCTTGTTGCCCAGCAGTTCGATGATGTGCTGGCCGAAGCGGCGCAGGGCGATGCCGGCGCGGCCCAGTTCGGGCTTGGCGCCCACGACGCCGAAGATGTTGCGCGTTTCGGGGTCGGACTCCATGCCGAGGAGCAGGTCGGGCGAGGCGAGATAGAAGAAGCTCAGCGCGTGCGACTGCACCATCTGGGCCAGGTTCAGCATGCGGCGCAACTGCGCGGCGGTATGCGGAATGCGCACCGACATGATGGCTTCGCAGGCCTTGGCCGAGGCGATGAGGTGCGAGACGGGGCAGATGCCGCAGATGCGCGCCATCAGGCTGGGCATCTCGTAGAACGGCCGGCCCTCAGAGAAGCGCTCGAAGCCGCGGACCTGGGTCACATGAAAATGCGCGTCTTCGACTTCGCCCTGGCCGTTGAGTTGGATGGTGATCTTGCCGTGCCCTTCGAGGCGGGTAACGGGATCGATGGTGATGGTCTGGCTCATGGGGCAATCTCCGGACGCGCTAGGCTCCAAAGCGGGTGAGGGCTGGAATGTCCAGCGGTTCACCGGTTACCAGCGCAGTGAGCGCCGCATGAAATGTGTCGGCCGAAGGCGGGCAGCCGGGAAGGAAGACGTCCACTTTCACGAATTCGTGAATGGGCCGCACGACCTTGAGCAGCTTCGGCACCACGACGCAGGGAATCTGCTGCTGCACGTCGGCGTTCTCGATGTAGGCGCGATCGAGAATTGCCTCGCGGCCCGATGGGATTGCGCATCGAGGGCACATTGCCGGCCACGGCGCAGTCGCCCATCGCGACCAGCAGCTTGGAGTGGGCGCGAATCTTCTTGATCTTCTTCTCGTCGTCGACCGAGGCTACTGCTCCCTCGACGAGCGCGATGTCGACCTCGTCGGGAAACTCCTTGGTGTCGACAATGGGGCTGTAGACGACGTCGACGAGTTCAGCGATCTCGAGAAGCCGTTCGTCCATGTCAAGGAACGACATGTGGCAGCCGGAACATCCGTCGAGCCAGACCGTTGCCAGTTTCAGTTTGCTCATTGCGCTTCCCTCATCAGGTTCAGGTAGGGCAGAAAATCGGGATACTTGGGGTGATCGGAGCCGACCTTGCTCTTGTCGAAGAGGGCGCCGGTGGGGCAGACCTGGACGCATTTGCCGCAGCGGGTGCAACTGGATTCTCCCCAGGGATCCTTGAGATCGGAGATGATCATGGAGTCGATGCCGCGGCCCATCACGTCCCAGACGTGCGCGCCTTCAATCTCCGCGCAGACGCGCACGCAGCGCGTGCAGAGGATGCAGCGATTGTGGTCGAGGGTGAAGCGCTCGTGCGAGGCGTCGACGGGCAAGTGCAGGGTTGCGATAGGGCAGCGACACATGGGTGACGCCCTGCTGCTGGCCGAGCGTCTGCAGTTCGCAGTGGCCGTTGGAGACGCAGACCGAACAGATGTGATTGCGCTCGGCGAAGAGCAGTTCGAGGATGGTGCGGCGGTGTTTCTGCAGCCGCTCGGTGTCGGTGCTGACTTCCATGCCTTCAAAGACGGTGGTCACGCAGGCGGGAAACAGCTTGTTGTTGCCCTTGATCTCAACCACGCACAGGCGGCATGCGCCCACATCGCTGAGGCCGTCGAGATGGCAGAGGGTGGGAATGTCGATGTCGTTTTCGCGCGCCACTTCAAGGATGGTCTGGCCGGCGCGTGCGCTGACTTCCTGGCCATCGATTACGAGGGTTTTGACGTCTGCACCGGTCGCTCATGCCAACACCTCCACGGGCGCAGCATGCGGGGTAGCGACATCGGCTGCCGGCGCTTCAATGTTGCAGACGCCGGCCGGACAGCGCTTGTGCACGATGTGGTCGATGTACTCGTTCTTGAAGTACTTCAGCGTGCTGAGAACCGGGTTGGGCGCGGTCTGTCCCAGGCCGCAGAGGCTGGTTTCCTTGACCGTGGCGCAGAGGTCGACCAGCAGGTCGAGGTCGGCCATGGTCCCGTGAGCCATCGCAGATGCGGGTGAGCAGCGTGTGCATCTGGGCCGTGCCGGCGCGGCAGGGAATGCATTTGCCGCAGGACTCGGTCATGCAGAACTCGATGAAGAAGCGAGCCACATTGACCATGCAGGAGGTGTCGTCCATGACGATCATGCCGCCGGAGCCCATGATGGAGCCGACCTTGACGAGCGCGTCGTAGCTGACGCCGATGTCGAGCAACTCTGCGGGCAGGCAGCCGCCGGAAGGGCCGCCGGTCTGCACGGCCTTGAAGGTGTGGCCGTCGGGGACGCCGCCGCCGATGCCTTCGATGATCTGGCGCAGGCTGATGCCCATGGGCACTTCAACCAGGCCGGTGTTGGTGATTTTGCCGGTGAGCGCGAAGACCTTGGTGCCCTTGCTGCGCTCCGAGCCCATGCTGGCAAACCATTTGCCGCCCTTGCGAATGATGGGTGCGATGTTGGCAAAGGTTTCGACGTTGTTGATGAGCGTGGGCTTGCCCCACAGTCCGCTGACTGCCGGATAGGGCGGCCGCGGCTTGGGCGTGCCGCGCTTGCCCTCAATGGAGGCGATGAGCGCCGTCTCTTCACCGCAGACAAAGGCTCCGGCGCCGAGGCGGATCTCCACGTCGAAGTTGAAGGGCGTGTTGCAGATGTTGTTGCCCAGCAGGCCGCGGCGCCGCGCGTCGCGCAGGCAGTTGGTGAGCCGGGCTACGGCCAGCGGATATTCGGCGCGAACATAGACGTAGCCCTTGCTGGCGCCGACGGCATAAGCCGCGATGGCCATGCCTTCGATCACGCGCTGCGGATCGCTCTCAAGAACGCTGCGATCCATGAATGCGCCGGGGTCGCCCTCGTCGCCGTTGCAGATGACATACTTCAGGTCGCCGCCGGCTTTGGCAACCGTGCCCCACTTCAAGTCCGGTGGGATAGCCGCCGCCGCCGCGTCCGCGCAGGCCGCTTTCGGTGATCTGGTGGATCACGCCGTTGGGCGTCATCTCGGTGAGCGCCGTCAACAGCGCCTGGTAGCCGTCGCGGGCGATGTAGTCGTCGATCTTTTCCGGATCGATGTGGCCGGAGTTCTCAAGCACCACATGCACCTGCTGGTCGAAGTGCTCGCGCAGGTTGCACTGCAGCTCGGCGACCGGCTCGCCGCCAAGGCTGGCGACGATGGCCTCGGCGTGTGCCGCCTTGACATGCTGATAGAGGGTCTCTTCGGGATCGACCAGCACCAGCGGCCCGGCGGCGCACAGTCCCATGCAGCCGGTGCGGCGGACGAAGGCGTTCTTGCCTTGCGCGGCGACCGCTTTGGTCAGCGCATCCTTCAGCTTGTCAGAGTGCTGGCTCAGGCAGCCGGTGCCCATGCAGACGTTGATCTCGTGGTCGAACTTCGCATTTTCCGCGCGGACGGATTCGGCGATTTGTTCAAGCTCTTCGATGGTCATTCGACGGCCCACCTTTCCAGTTGTTCGAGCATTTGCTCGCCGGTCATCTGGCCCTGCAGTTCGCCGTCGGTCAGAACCACCGGGGCGCGGCCGCATGCGCCGACGCAGCGGGCGGTCATGAGGCTGATCTTGCCGTCTTTGGTGGTCTGGCCTTGGGGAATGCCCAGGCGCTTTTCGGCCGCGGCCACCAGCTTGTCAGTGCCCTTGATGTAGCAGGCCGTTCCGGTGCAGATGGTCATGGTGTGCTTGCCCGGCGGCTTGAGGCTGAAGTAGTGGTAGAAAGTCACCACCCCATAAGCCTGGCTCAGCGGCACGCGCAGCGAGCGGGCTACAAAGCGGATGGCATCGTCATCGAGGTAGCCGAAGGACGATTGCACGGTGTGGAGCGTTTCAATCAGCGCGTGGCGGGCAAACCCATTCTTGCGCATGGTGCCGTTCACGATCTTCCAGCGTTTGTCGTCGCTGGGCAGCGGCGGGGGTGTGAATGCTGGCACGTTTCCTCCGATTGCAGACGTCAGGTTGCGAGCGATCGAGCTTTGGTCTCCGCCTCCGTGTCTGGCTTCTGTTTTACGCGCCGAGTGCACGACTAACCGTGACCACGGTCACGGGCGTGGTAAGCAATCTCAGGTTGTGGCACGACCTCTTTGCGTTCCTAAAACTATGTGCACGCTCAATTTGGGGCACGCTGCAACGATCCATGAAAGTAGTAGTTCATCGCGTCACATCGTATCGCATGTCTCCGGTTTCATGATCGTACCGAGCCGTTTCCGCTGTTGAGCAAAATTGCACACTTTAAGCAATGGCGGGTTCAGTCCAGATAGCTCGTTGGAGGCTGCTTAGGGCGATTCCACTTTGGCTGAATCAGGAAGCGATTCGGAGACTGCGAGTTTGCGACGGCTATCCCAGCGCGGGCAGATGGTCGGAGATGCCGAAGAGGAAAATGAGGCCGATGACGAAGCTGTAGATGGCGCCGGTCCAGGCGATGACGTGGTAGAAGCGCGGATGATGACCGCTGGTCTTGAAGGCTCCGCCGATGGAGGCTGTCATGAGCGCATTCATGGCCACCAGGCCGACGGCAAAGGCCGCCAGGCCCAGCATGCCGCGCGACGTTCCGCCCAGGTTGGCGGTAAGGAAGAAGAGCGCCAGCTGGCTTGGCGTTTCGGCGCCGACTCCGTGCAGCACGCCGATCAGGAAAACCGATTTTCCGTTGTACATCCACTGAAAGCGCTCCGGGCGCGGGGCTTCAGGGTTCCAGATGCGGCGCACTTTCCAGGCCATCCAGAGCACGCCGTTGATGGCGATGGCCAGGCGGCTTTCGATGCGGCTGTGGGTGTGGCCGTGCGCGTCTTTGCGCAGGATGCCGGCGACGACGCCGATGCCCAGCACGATGAGGGTGAGGCCGATGAGCCGCTCCGTCCAGTGATCCAGCCCCTCGGGCAGGCCCATGTGCAGTTCAAGCACGGCGACGCCGAGCGCCGCCACGGTGAAGGCATGGCCCAGGGCGTAGGTCATGCCTAAGCGCAATCCGCTCCACCAGTTGCGCTGCACAGCGGTGATGTCGGAGATGGCGGCCAGATGATCGTAGTCGAAGCCGTGCCGCAGCCCCAGCACCAGGCAGGAGCCAAGAGCGGCATCGAGTTTCCAGTCGCCCGAGAATCGGTGTCACGCTGCCCAGTATAAGGCAGTTAAGGAACATCTGGCGGTGCGCATTTGTCAGTGGACACGGGCCGAGGAATGGCCTGGCGGCTGTCGATTTCAGCTAGTTGGCCGAAGCTGAATGTTGTAATTCGAATAGTCGATGGTGACGACGGTTCGGCCGTAAAGGAACGTGCTGGATTCGGCGCGGGCGTGCGTGGCCATCGAAAAGCCGTCGATGTTGGCGTACTGGCGCATCATGTGGGTGGTTCCGGCGAAAATAGAGGGCGCCTTGGAGGCAACTCCCTCAAGCCGCACGATGGTGTAGTCTTTCGCGTCCACCCAGATGGTTCCAACGATGAGATTGGGGGCTTTCGTCCGGGGATTGATGGAGAGGACAAGACAGTCGCGCCCATCGAGATGCTGAATGCCGCCCGGTTTCAACGTCATCTCATAGTTTGCGGAAGTGATCCATGAATGCTCGACATTGCCGGGAAGGTTGATTTCCTTTTCATTTTCGAGGATCGGATCAAGGCCGAATTTGCGGATGATGGCGGAGCCGCTCTCGGAGACAGATGTCGTAGCTCTTGCCCGTCTCTTTGCGGTAGGTCGTTTTCACCGTCATGTCGGCGACGGAATGGGTTTCGTCGTCGCCGCGGTAGACGGCGTAGTGCTCGGTACGGTGTATCCGGCGATGCTGTTCACCCGGGCGGCACACGGCTGCGTCAATGCCTCGAATGACGGCATTGCCGGGTCGAGCTGCTGGGCGCGAGGCTGGAGCGAAGCCGATGAGTGCCAAGGCAGGAGATGAAGACACGATCCGTTGCACTGTGCCAAGAGCTCGAAACGGACTCGTCAATCGATGCCTCCGGCTCGGTGTCTGATGTTTCGATTCATTATCAAGGTATGCTGCGCGCCGTATCGCCGCTCACTTTGGCACAGGCGAAACTGCTTCTCGTATCAGTTAGATGCCAAGGATCTGGGGAACGCATAGGCTATGCTTGTTTGCGATCGTGAGGCACGCTTGTGAGCTGACCCAGCGCATACAAGCGAGGACACCGCAGACGACGCAGACGCAGCGGCGCGGAGTGCTGGTGCGCGGCGTGGTGCAGGGGGTGGGTTTCAGGCCATTTGTCTACCGGCTGGCCGCGGAGGAATCCTGGCGGGCTTCATCGGCAACGACACGGACGGCGTGACCATCGAGATTGAGGGGCCGGCGGCGCGGGTGGAGGCGTTTCTTGAGCAGACTGCGCGCGGAGACTCCGCCGCTGGCGCGCATCGATTCGGTTGCGGTGCGCGAACTGGCGGCGATGGGCGAGAGCGGGATTCCGGATTGTCTCCAGCCAGGTGAAGGGCCAGGTGAGCACCGGGATTCCTGCCGACGCGGCGACCTGCGCGGATTGCCTGCGCGAGCTGCTCGATCCGGCGGACCGCCGGTATCGCTATCCGTTTCTGAACTGCACCAATTGCGGGCCGCGCTTCACGATTACGCGGCGGATTCCCTATGACCGGCCGCAGACCTCGATGGCGAAGTTCCCCATGTGCGCGGCGTGCCAGGCGGAATACGACGATCCGCTGAATCGGCGCTTTCACGCGCAGCCGAATGCGTGCTGGGTTTGCGGGCCGCGTGTTTGGCTGGAGGCGCCGGATGGCACGGAGATTCCGGCGAAGGATGCCGGTGGCGGCAACGATTGAGCGGCTGCTGGCCGGCGAGGTCATGGCCATCAAGGGCATCGGCGGATTTCACCTGAGCGTGGACGCGACGAATGAAGCGGCGGTGATGCGTGCTGCGCGAGCGCAAGCATCGCTATGGAAAGCCGCTGGCCGTGATGGTGCGCGATCTGGAGGCGGCGCGCGCGTTGTGCACGCTGACGGCGGAAGAAGAGGCGCTGCTGCTAGACGCCGGCGCGGCCGATTGTGTTGGCGCGGGCGCGCGATGGCAATGGCATTGCGCCTGGCGGTGGCTCCGGGGATTCCGTGGCTGGGCATCTTTCTGCCGTATGCGCCGTTGCAGCATCTGCTCTTTGCGGATGCGCGAGTGAAGGCGCTGGTGATGACCTCTGCAAATTTGAGCGAGGAGCCGATAGCCATCGACAATGACGAAGCGCTGTGCGCGCTGGGCGCGATCGCCGATGCGTTTCTGATGCACGACCGCGAAATTCTGCAGCGATGCGACGATTCAGTGTCTGCGGTGGTGGACGGCGCGCCGCAGTTGATTCGCCGGGCGCGAGGGTTTGTGCCGCTGGGTATCGGAGTTGCCGTTGGATGCGCCGCCGCTGCTGGCCGTGGGCGGGCATCTGAAAAATGTGTTTGCGCTGGCGCGCGGACGGTTTGCTTACCAGAGCCAGCACCTGGGCGATCTTGAAAATCTGACCGGCCTGGAGTTCTTCAAGGAATCTCTCGATCACCTGATGCGCACATTCGAAATTGAGCCGGAGACGGTGGTGCACGATATGCATCCGGGCTATCTGTCGACCTCGTGGGCGAAGGAATGGGCCGGATGAACGCGGGTTGCCGCTGCTGGCGGTTCAGCATCATCATGCGCATGTGGCGGGGTGCATGGCCGAGCATGGGCTTGAAGGGCCGGTGATTGGGCTGAGTCTGGATGGAACCGGCTACGGCACCGACGGAAGCATTTGGGGCGGGGAAGTGCTGATCTGCAGGCTGGATGGATTTGAGCGCTTTGCGCACCTGGAATATGTGGCGATGCCGGGCGGAGAGGCGGCGATTCGCGAGCCGTGGCGGATGGCGTTTGGGGCATCTGCATGCGGCGGGATTTGATGTGACCGACGCGCGCGATGTCTGGGACGGCTCGGCGCGAATGAGAAGGAGGCGCGGGTGCTTTTGCGCATGATCGAGCGGGGCGTGAATGCGCCGCTGACCTCGAGCCTGGGAAGACTTTTTGATGCGGTTGCGGCGGTGGTGCTGAATCGGCGCACGGTGGACTACGAGGCGCAGGCGGCGATTGAGCTGGAAGGGATCGCGGTGGATGAGCCGGACGCGCCGGGTTATTCAGTGGAGTTGCGCTGGCGGGGACTGGGAACGGCGCGAGCCGGTGGTCATTCGGATTGCTCCGTTGTGGCGCGAACTGATGCGCGATTTGCACGATGGTGTTAGCAAGGCGCGGATTGCGTGCGCGGTTTCACGCAGGGGTTGCGGCGGGATTTGTGCAGGCGGCTGTGCAGGGCGCGCGCGGCAACGGGTATTGCGCAGGTGGCGATGAGCGGCGGATGCATGCACAACCGGCGGCTGGTCGCGGTTGCTGCGCGAGAGTCTTGAGGCTGCGGGGTTTGAAGTGTTTCAGCATCGCCGAGTGAGCCCTGGCGATGGCGGGCTGAGTTACGGACAGGCCGCGGTTGGGGCTGCCGCTGCTGCAGAATCGGCGCGGTTAACGGGGAGATTAGGCGGAATGAAGATTCGTGAATTTGGCGGGCTTGCGCTGACTGCAATGGCCGGAGTGGTGAGCGCCATCGTTACGCTGAGCGGAGTGTACTCGATCTACGGCTTGGACTTTCGCCAGGATACGGTGCTCTCGGTTCTCTATTGCCTGTTGCCGATTCTGTGTTTTCCGGTGTTCATTCTGGTTCGTCCGGCAATTCGATCTGCCGTCAGCGACTTGCGGTTTGGCGGCCGCTTATCTCGTGGTGTACTCGATGCTGAATTGGAGAACCTGCGCGGAGATTGGCTATTGCGGGAGCGTTGCCTCCACAGTGCTGGAGACGTTGATGACTCGAACGGCTTCGTGCTATCTTTGAAGTCGCGCTCTTCAGCTTTGCCGCTTTGATTGTGGATGGGCCGACGAACCAGGCGAACCAAAGTCAGGCCAAGTCAAAATAAGTTGACTCAGCCCGACAGGCGGACTAGCTGCTGTGCCTCTTCACGAGGGCCAAGGATGGACATGCGCGGGATGCGGCCGCGAACCATGGCAACTTCGTCGCAGCGGTGAAGGCGCGGACAGATCTGGCAATCCTTGAAGATCTTGTCGGGCAGTTCTGACTTGTCTTCGACGGTGCGAAATCCAAACTTGAAAAAGAAGTCGGGGATGCGCGTGAAGAGGCAGACCGACTGGATGCCGTGCTCCTCGGCTTCTTCAATCAGCGCGCCGAGAATGCGTCCGCCGGCGCCCTGGCCCTTGGCTTCGGGCTTGACGACGATGGAGCGCACCTCAGAGAGGTGCGGGCCGTAAAGATGCAGCGCACCGCAGCCGAGAAAGACGCCGCCATCCGATTCGGCAACCGTGAAGTCGCGAATGTTTTCGCAGATTTCAGCGAAGGCGCGTTTGAGCAGCGTGCCGTCAGTGGAGAGCGAATTGACCAGGTCGTAGACGTTGGAGGCGTCCGGGAGCAGGGCTTTACGCACCAGCATGGACGGCCTCCTGTGTGAGTGCTGCGACGCGATCGGATGCGGCAGCGAGTGCCTGCCGAACCCGCTCACGCGCGGTGCCTCCGATGACGTCGTGACAATCGAGAGTTGCGCCCAGAGTGATGGCGGAGAAGAAGTCTTCGCTGAACTCCGCGCCGAACTGATGCAAGTTCGTCGAGGGTCAGGTCGCCGAGTTCGACGCCTTTTTCAATGGCGAAACGAACTGCGTTGCCGATCTTCTCGTGCGCTGTGCGGAAGGGAACACCTTTGTGGACAAGGTATGTTGCCGCGGCCATTGCGTTGAGATAGCCGGATTGGGCTGCTTCATTCATGCGCTGACGATTGAACTGGAGAGCTGCGGTGAAGCGGGCCACAAGCGCCAGCATCGAGGGCACGAAATCGACTTGAAATGCCGGTTCCTGCGTCTCCTGCATATCTTTATTGTAGGCCAGAGGCAGGCCCTTGAGCTGCAGGGTAACAGCTTGCGCAGCGCCGTTGATGCGGCCCACTTTCGCGCGAATCAGCTCAGTTAGATCAGGATTTTTCTTCTGCGGCATGGCGCTGGAGCCGGTGGAGAATGCTTCGGGCAACGCGACGAAGCCGAATTCCGCAGTGGCGAAAAGAGTGATCTCTTCGGCAAAGCGGCTCAAGTGCAATCCGACAAACGTGAGCGCCTGCAAGTATTCGAGAATGAAATCACGATCGCTGGTGGCGTCGATGGAGTTGGCAGTTGGCGCGGTGAATCCCAACTCGCGCGCGGCGATGGTGCGGTCAAGCGCAAGAGTGGCGCCGGCCACCGCGCCTGAGCCGAGCGGGCAATAATTCAGACGTGTCGCGCAATCGCGGAGGCGTGTCGCGTCGCGGAGAATCATTTCGACATACGCCAAGCAGCCAATGTGCGACGAGGACCGGTTCGGCCCGCTGCATGTGCGTGTAGCTTGGCATCACTGACTCGCCGGCAGCGCGCGCTTGCTGGATCAGAGCGTTGGCCCAGGCGGCGAGCGTATCCATGACAAGATCAATCTGCTTGCGAATGTAAAGGCGCAGATCGGTCGCGATTTGCTCATTGCGGCTGCGGCCAGTGTGGACTTTAAGACCAAGAGAACCAATGCGCTCGGTGAGCGACAACTCAACAAAGTGATGAATATCCTCTGCCGACAGATGATTGCGCACCAGAGCCTTGCCGGCCTCCGACGCATGATCGGCGGCGATTGAATCCAACGCCGCGCGCACCTCCGTTGTCTCACTCTCCGTGAGAACCTTGGCCGCGAAGAGAGCGGACGCATGAGCCTTGCTGGCGGCTACTTCCTGATCGAGAAGTCGCCAATCGAAAACGATCGACCGCTGCCACGCTTCAAATTCCGGATCGAGTGGCTCACGGAAGCGGCCGGACCACATCTTGCCGGGTTGGTTTTCGTTGGACATCACGCTATTTCAAGCCCTCTTGTTCTTTCTCACCAGCTTGTCATTCGAGCCGTCAGTAGTTGCATTCCCTCAGTGGCTGAAGCCCAGGCTTCTAACGGAACCTCATTGGCACGGCTGAAGCCGTGCCCTTTCAAAGCAAATTGCACTCACCTGGTGTGGCTTCTCCGAAGTTCATTGCAGAACAACCGCAGATCCTTCGACTCACCACCCCCAAACTGAAAAGCGTTTGGGGCCCCGTTCGCTCAGGATGACAGCAATTGTTTCGTTGCGGATTCCCGGAACAGGACACTGGCTGTACCTCACACTAATCCCTTTCGTTGGAGCTGTTCAGTTTGGGCATTTCACTATCTTTGCTAAGGGTGAGCAGGCCGACTGCGGCGTACGTAAGAAGCTTCTCGCGGGTGTCGGCGATGTCGAGATTGCGCATGGTGAGTTGGCCGATGCGGTCACGCGGGGAGAATGTGGATTCGGTCTTCTCCATGCTGAGGCGCTCGGGATGAAAGGTGAGGTTAGGCGACTCGGTGTTGAGGATGGAATAGTCGTTTCCGCGGCGCAACTCGAGGGTGACTTCGCCGGTGATCGGCTTGGCTACCCAGCGCTGGGCGGATTCGCGAAGCATGATGGCCTGAGAGTCGAACCAGCGACCCTGATAAAGCAGTCGGCCGAGCTTGCGGCCATTGTCGCGGTACTGCTCGATGGTGTCTTCATTGTGAATGCCGGTGATGAGGCGCTCGTAGGCAATGAAGAGAAGGGCGAGGCCGGGTGCTTCGTAGATGCCTCGGGATTTGGCCTCGATGATGCGGTTTTCGATCTGGTCGGACATGCCGAGGCCGTGGCTGCCGCCGATGCGATTGGCTTCAAGGAGAAGGGCCACCGGGTCGTCGAAATGCTGGCCGTTCAGTGCGACGGGAAAACCCTCTTCAAATTGGACCGAGACTTGTTCGCGCTGGATTTCAACATCCTCGCGCCAGAAGGCCGTGCCCATGATGGGAACGACTATTTTGATCGAAGTAGAAAGATGCTCCAGATCTTTTGCTTCGTGAGTTGCGCCGAGGATGTTGGAGTCGGTGGAGTAGGCCTTCTCGGCGGACATCTTGTAGGCAAAGCCGGAGCGTTGCATGAACGCGGACATCTCGGCGCGGCCGCCGAGCTCATCGATGAAAGCGGTGTCGAGCCAGGGCTTATAAATCTTGAGACCGGGATTGACGAGCAGGCCGTAGCGGTAGAAGCGCTCGATGTCGTTGCCCTTGAATGTGGAGCCGTCGCCCCAGATGTGGACGTCGTCCTCTTGCATGGCGGCAACGAGCATGGTGCCCGTGACAGCGCGGCCTATTGGAGTGGTGTTGAAGTAGGGGACGCCGGCAGTGGTGATGTGAAAGGCACCGGCCTGGAGCGCGGCAATGCCTTCGCGCACGAGCGGGCCACGGCAGTCGATGAGGCGGGCTTTTTCGGCGCCGTATTCGAGAGCAGCGCGCGGGATGGCTTCGTAGTCGGTTTCGTCGGGCTGACCCAGGTTAGCCGTGTAGGCGTAAGGGATGGCGCCCTTCTGCTTCATCCAGTGCAGGGCGGCGGAGGTGTCGAGCCCGCCGGAGAAGGCAATGCCAACTTTCTGGCCGACCGGCAGGGATTCGAGAATTACGGACATGCTTGAGAAACCTTTCGTAGGGATCAGGGCTGCATTTGGGATCCCCATCCTTGATCAAACGACTGAATTGTTGCCTGCTGATTGTTTCTTCGACCGTTTGATCCATAAAACAAGAGCCAAGATCCCTGCCAACCCTTCTGATGCATAGCCGCAACCAATCATTATCTTATGATCGAATGCACTCTTCGAGCGGTATTCGGTCAGGGTGTTCGTCGCTGGATCATTTGGGTCCAAGTAAACTGCAACATGACTGCTGAGAACTGATCCGTACGCCACGCTATCATCGCCATGATATTCCTTGCCATCATATGAGAATGAATAGAAGACGCGTGGCCCTCCCTTGCCGTGGGTCGATTTGTAAATTGACCCCAAAGCGACCTTCTCATTTGGTGCAATCCGCTCATCCTTTCTCACTTGGAACCAGTTGTAGGTCATGAATCCGGTGCTCATGGAAAGCCATATCAAAAGCATCGCCCAGAAGGGCAATCTTCTGCGCCTTTTGGTGACGAGCTCTTGGTCATCCAATTGATCGAACATTCGTACCCCAGAAAAGTATCAGGAGTCGGGTCAATTGCTACTGAAAGCTCGCCACATTGGCCAAGCCGCCGAGCAGCAGGAGCAGCAACGCCTTCTGCGAATGCATGCGGTTCTCGGCCTGATCAAAGACGATGGACTGTGGGCCGTCAATCACCGCGTCGGTCACCTCATCGTTGCGCCGAGCCGGTAGGCAATGCATGAAGACCGCGTGCGGAGAAGCCTTCTGCATCAATACCTCGTTGACCTGGAACGGCCGGAAGATTGGAGCGCGCTTAGTGGACTCGTGCTCGAAGCCCATGCTGACGCACACATCGGTATAAACGGCGTCCGCACCTTCGACGGCGGCCTGTGGATCCTGCAGCAGGCGCAATTCGCAATTGTTGGCCTGTGCGATTTCGCGCGCGATGGTTACGATCTCGATGTCGGGCGAGTATCCACGAGGTGTTGCTACGGTGACGTTGACTCCCAGTTGCGCGCCGGTGAGCATCAGCGAGTGGCACACATTGTTGCCGTCGCCGACATAAGTGAAGTTCATGCCTGGCAGGCTGCCGAAATGTTCTTCGAGCGTCATGAAATCTGCCAATGCCTGGCAGGGGTGCTCGAAGTCGGAGAGGGCGTTGATGATGGGAACGCGCGCGTGGGCGGCCATCTCGGTGATGGTGTCGTGGGCATAGGTGCGCAGCACGATGACGTCAACCCAGCGGTCCACGTTGCGGGCGATGTCGGCGATGGACTCGCGCTCGCCGAGGGGCGAATTGGTCTGATCCACGAAGATCGCGTTGCCGCCCATGGTGTTGATGCCGGTTTCAAAGGCAAGGCGCGTGCGCAGGCTTGCTTTCTCAAACATCAGCACCATCTGCTTGGCGTCGAGAGCATGGCGATATTCGCGCGGATTACGCTTCACATCGCGGCCGAGCTTGAGGATGGCGCGGACTTCGCCGCTGGACAGATCGGCGATGGAGCACATGTCTTCGCCAGCCAGCCGTGCGGCGGCCGCGAGAATGTCAGGATCTTTTTGTACGGGAATCTCCGGAGCTCTGTGTTCGATGGTTGCTCTGCTAGCCACGGCTTTGTCCTCCTGCGGATGGGGCTGATTGCTTGCCGCTCAATGCCGCGGCGTGTTCGGTAAAGATTTCGTCCAATGCAGCGATGGCGGTGTCGACATGCTCGCGCTTGAGGATGTAAGGCGGCAGGAAGCGCAGAACCGTGTCGCTGGTGCAGTTGATCAGGATGCGACGCTTGAGCATTTCGGCGACGGTGAGCTTGGCGAGTTCTGCGGAATCAAGCTCGGCCGCGATCATCAGGCCCTTGCCGCGCACATCGATGATGGCTTCGTGGCGGGCAGCCAGCGCGCGCAAGCTGCGACTGGAAGTAGCCGCCCACTTCAGTGGCATTGGCCAGCAGGCCTTCTTTTTCCATGGTGTCGATGACTGCGATGGCAACTGCGCAGGCCAGCGGGCCACCGCCGAAGGTGGTGCCATGCATGCCTGCGTGAATCGCGCGCGCAGCTTCTTCAGTGCAGAGAACGGCGCCGAGAGGGATGCCGCCGGCGATGGGCTTGGCCAGCGTGGTGACATCGGGACGAATGCCGTAGTGCTGGTACGCGCACCATTTGCCGGTGCGGCCCATGCCGGATTGAATTTCGTCGACGATGAGCAAGGCGCCGGTGGAACTGGCAAGTGCGCGCGCTTCGGCGAAGAACTCCTGCGTGAGCGGGCGAATGCCGCCTTCACCCTGGATGGCCTCGACGAGGATGGCGCAGACTTCATTGGAAAACTTTGCGCGCAGATCGGCGACGTCGTTGAAGCGAACAAACTCCACGCCGGGAACGACGGGAGCAAACGGCTCGCGATACTTGGCCTTGTAAGTGGTCGACATGGAGCCGTAGGTGCGGCCGTGAAAGCTTTGCTCGAGCGCAAGAAACTTCGTTCCGATTTGCCTGCCTTCGCTGCGCAGCAGGCCGGCATGGGCGCGAGCGAGCTTTAATGCGCCCTCCCATGCTTCGGTGCCGGTGTTCGAGAAGAAGACGCGGTCGAGGCCGGTGCGTTCGGTAAGGCGCAGCGCAAGCTCTGCCTGGCCCTCGTGGTAGTAGAGGTTCGAGGTGTGGATGAGCGCGCGGCTTTGGCGGGCAATGGCTTCTTCAATCGCGAGGTGGCCGTAGCCGAGCGCATTGACGCCGATGCCGCTGAGCAGGTCGAGGTACATCGTACCGTGCTCGTCGATGATGTGAACGCCTTCGACCGCCCACGAAGAGAATGGGGTTTCTCTCGTAGGTCGAGAGCAGGAGCCGCTCTTCGGCGGCGCGAATCTGATCGAGTTTTGTCACTTCACCATTCTCCTCAGGCCACCATCACTTCGGTGCCGTGGGCTACGCGGGAGCTGCACAGGTCGGGCAGGGAAGCGGCAGCTTCAGCGGGCAGAATTCTTACGCGCTTGACGCCATTCAATAGAGCTTCGCGGCAGGCGCTGAGTTTTGGCAACATGCCGCCGGTAATGACGGCGGTCTTGGCCATCTCGGCGATCTGATCGATGGAGAGCCATCGCAGCACTTCGCCGCTTGCGTCCTTTACGCCGGGCACATCGGTAAGAAAGACAAGGGCATCGGCGTGGCAGGCCGTGGCGCAGGCGGCGGCCATTTCATCGGCGTTGATGTTGTAGTATTCGCCGTCGAAGCCAAGTGCCATGGAAGAGATGACGGGCACGCCGTTCAACTTCCAAATGGCCTCGATCCAGCGCGGATCACTGGACGCAATTTCGCCGACGAATCCGAGGTCGGGCGCGGTGCGCTTTTTGCGGGCGCGGAAGAGCAGGCCATCGCCACCGGAAAGACCCACGGCGGGCTGGCCCAAAGCGCCGAGGGCGGCGACCAGCGACTTATTCACCTTGCCGGCGAGCACCATCAACGCCACGTCGCGCGTCTCTGCATCGGTGACGCGCAGGCCAGCGATGAATTCGCTTTGCTTGCCGAGGGCTTTGAGCATGCGGGTCAACTGCGCGCCGCCGCCATGCACCACGGCTACCTGATTGCCATCGCGCACCAGGTCGGCGATGGCGCGGGTGCAGCCCTCAAGCAGCGAGGGGTTTTCAAGGCCCGCTCCACCAAGTTTGACAACGTACTTCATTGCAGGCCCTCCGCGGCGAGTTTCATTCAAGACCTTCCGATTCGGGCCAGCCGAGCATCACGTTCAGGTTCTGCACGGCCTGACCGGACGCGCCCTTCAACAAGTTATCGAGGCAACTGACGATGACGGCGCGGCGGCCGTCGGCGGCGATCTGGAATCCGATGTCGGCGTAGTTGGTTCTGACCGAGTATTGAATCTGCGGCAGGGCCGTGTCGTACAGGCGGACCATCGGGCTGCCGGCAAAAAAGTCGCGATAAACTTGTGCGATTGTCGTCGCGCGTCTGCGGCTCGCGGAAATCGCACGTAGATGGTGGAGAGAATGCCGCGCGGAATCGGGAAGCAGGTGCGGCGTGAAAGTGATTTCGCCCGCTGCGATTCCGATCTGCTCGAGCATTTCGCCGGTGTGGCGATGAGTGAAGACGCCGTAAGCGGAGAGATTGTCGGCGGCGTACATGTAGTGCGTCTTCGCCGTGGGCGCTTTGCCCGCTCCGCTAACGCCGCTTTTGGAATCGGCAACGATGCCGTGCGCGAGATCGACAAGTCCCGCCGCGACCAGCGGGCGCAGCGCGAGAATGACGGAGGTGGCGTAACAGCCGGGATTGGCGACGAGTTGCGCGCCGATCGATCTCGGCGCGATGCAACTCCGGCATGCCATAGACGGACTTGGCCTGCGTGGCAGCGGCCTGATCCGGAGTTGTCATCGTTAAACGCATAGACGGCGCGGTTTGCCGCCTCAGTGAGCCGCCACGCGCCGCTCAGGTCGATCACGCGCAGGCCACGTGCAAGGGCTTCGGGCACCCACTCGCGCGACTGCTCATGCGGTGTGGCGAGAAACAGAACTTCGACGCCGCGGTTGGCAGAGCAACTCCCACGAAAACGGCTCAAGCCGAAGCGCGCTGCTGCCGTTGTTATCGGCGAGTTGTGGATGAATCTCGGCCAGAGGAACGCCACCGCGCGCCGCATCCTTGTCGTCCATACGGCCGGCAAAAACGGGGGGCGTGCCTTTGAGGCGGGGATGATGCAGCAGCAGCCGGGCAAGTTCAGCGCCTGCGTATCCCGTCACTCCCACCACTGCGGTTTGTACTGCGTCTTTCATGACTCCAACATCGTCCTCAGCCGGGATTCCACTTCGCTTGCGCGGCGCGGGTCGGGGCAGATCACCAGCACCGTGTCGTCGCCGGCGAGGGTGCCCACCACTTCCTGCCATCCTTCGTGATCAAGGGCCGCGGCCACTGGCTGCGCTCCGCCCATCACCGTTCCCACAACCACCTGATTCATCGCCTGCCGTACACGCAGGCCAAAGCTTTCAATCATCTCCGCGACGGACGGCGGGCCATCGTCTGCGATCGCGGCGGGGCACCGTTTCCATTTCCGTTGGGCAGCACATAGCCGCCGGGGCCTTTGGAGAGGCGCAATTCGTGAATGTCGCGCGAGAGCGTAGCCTGTGTGACCTCAAAGCCGCGCCGCCGAAGTTTGCGGCGCAGCTCGTCCTGGTTGGCCACCAATGCGTGCGCCACCAGTTCCCGTATCGCGTTGTGTCTCTGGTACTTCATATTCTTTCGGGCAAATCGAAAGCGCGGCTCGCAGTATGCGGCCGCGCTTGTATAAATATACAACTCTCTGTATAAGTATGCAAGGAGCGATTCTCAGCCTCCCAAAAAAGAAACATCCAGATTGTGCACAGAGAGCAGAACACTGCGAAGGTGCATTTGATTCGCGGCGATAGCCGCAAGTTCAAGCGGTGCAATGCTTTTCAGGAATTCCGCGTTGCCGTTTGGCGCGCGGTCTGTCGAAGAAACAGATTTTCAACCAGAATGGTCGTATAGTTACTCATGGGCTTCCCCTCCGACTTTTCATCTCGCTCTACGTGTCCTGCCCCCGCAAAACGGGGTGAAAGCAGCGGAGCTGTTCATGTGCCCTCCTATATAAAAGGCAGCTTGCTTGACCCGCGTTTCGACTCCGATTCGTGCGGTGTTGGGTTTGTTGCGCAACTTTCGGCTGAGCCTTCGCATGAGATTCTGGCCCACGCACTGACGGCCCTGGCGCGGCTGGAGCACCGCGGCGCAGTGGCCGCGGACGGCAAATCGAGCGACGGAGTCGGCGTGACCACGGTGATTCCGCGCGCATGGTTTCTGGCGCAAACCGGGTTGACGCTTGCCGGATGAAAAGCCGCTCGGCGTCGCGGTTCTCTTTCTGCCCGAAGACGACGGCTCGCAACGGGCGGAGATTGAGGCGGCACTTGCGACGCAGAACATGGAGATTCTCGCCTGGCGGCCGGTTCCGGTGCGGCCCGAAGTGCTGGGCGAAATTGCGGAATCAACTCGGCCTGCGATTTGGCATTTGCTGGTGACCAGCGACGACGCCGCGAAGTTCGACCGCAGGCTCTTTCTGGCGCGCAAGCAGTTTGAGCGCTCGGGGCTTGCCGGGTTACGTTGTCAGCATTTCGTCCGCCACGATGATTTACAAGGCGCTGTGCGCGGGGCGGTTGCTGTCAGAGTTCTATCCCGACCTGGCGGACCCGGAATTCAAGACGCCGCTCGCGCTTTTCCATCAGCGCTACGCGACCAACGTGCTGCCGTCGTGGGAGCGGGCGCAGCCTTTCCGCACCCTGGCGCACAACGGCGAGATCAATACCATCTGGGGCAATCGCTCCAACATGGAGGCGCGCGCCGCGACCATGCCGCTGGATCTGCATCCGGTGCTGACTGAAGGCGGGTCAGACTCGACGTCGCTCGATGAGATTGTGGAGTTGCTGGCGCACAATGGCCGCACCGTGGGCGAGGCAGTGCGCATGATGGTGCCGCCGGCGAATCCTGGGAACCGGTCGTCATTTCTGCAGTACAGCGGGGACTGCATCGAGCCCTGGGACGGACCTGCGGCGCTGGCATTTACTGACGGGCACCAGGTGGGCGCGATTCTCGATCGCAATGGACTGCGTCCATGCCGGTTTGCGCTGGATGACACAGGGACTTGTTGTTGCCGGATCCGAAGCTGGCCTGGTGGATATGGATCCGGCACACATCGTGCATAGCGGCCGGCTTGGGCCCGGCCAGATGATCGTTGCCGATCTCGACTTCAATCGCTTCTTCGAGAACGACGAGATACTGCGGATTTACGATGCGAAGCGCCATTACCAGGACCTGATTCAGATCGACAAGCCGCTGGAAGACTCGCTGGAGGCGCCACCGCCCCTGGAGCCTGCGGAACTGAATCGTCTGCAGCACCGCTTCGGATTTACGCGCGAAGATGTGCGCATGATTCTGCAGCCCATGGCCACCGAGGGCAAGGATGCAGTGTGGTCCATGGGCGACGACACTGCGGTTGCGCCACTGGCCCGCGCGCCGCGGCCGCTTTACGCATTTTTCCGGCAGCGATTTGCGCAGGTGACCAATCCGCCCATCGATCCGTTGCGCGAGGCGGTGGTGTTGCAGATGCACACCCGCCTGGGGCCGTGGCCGCATCTTTTTGAACTGCGCGAGCCGCTGCCCGGGCTCTCGCTGCGATCCCCGTTGCTGACGCTGGGCCAGATGCACGCGCTGCGTCATGCGCATCACGGGCAGGCCGGAGACGATGCCTCATGCCGTGCTGAACTGCCTCTACTCGCCGGACACGACGTTGGAAATTGCGGTCGACATTCTCGCGCAGCGCGCGGTGGAACTGGTGGCCGCAGGCGCGTCGCTGCTGATTCTTTCGGATCGCGCGGCGACGCCGGAAGCGATTCCGATTCCCATGGCGATGGCGGCTGGTGCGGTGCACATGGCGCTGACCAGGGCGGGGGTGCGCGCGGAAGTGGGCGTGGCTGCGGAGGCCGGCGATTGCCGGGAGATTCATCACGTCGCGGTGCTTGCTGGGAATGGGCGCGGGCGCGGTGTGTCCGTGGCTGGCGCTGGAAACCGCGCGCAGTCTGAATCCGGAAAAGGGCGAAGAGAACCTGCTGCATGCGCTCGAACTCGGCTTGGCCAAGGTGATGTCGAAGATGGGCATCAGCGTGTCTGGACAGCTATTGCGCGGCGCATTTGTTCGATGCGATCGGAGTATCTTCCGCGGTCGTGGACAAGTGCTTTGCCGGAGTTCCGGCGCCCATTGGCGGATTTGGCTTCACCGAGATTGAAGCGCTACGTGCGGCAGCTTTGGCAGGGCGAATCCGCAGGACGATGAACCGGCGGAAGGCACGGAGGTGGTTGTTTCCGCAACCCAGGTGCGCGAATTGCCCGACTACGGATTTCGTGCGCTTTCGCAAGGCCGATGAAGCCGAGTCGCACTCCTGGCAGCCACAGACGGTGCGCGCACTGCAAACCGTGGTGGGCTCGACAAAGCAGGGAGCGGCGCTGGCTCTCGACGCCGTTTGCCGAATTTTCCGCGCAGGTGGTCGGATCGGAGCCGACCAATCTGCGCGACCTGCTGGAGATTCGTCCCGCGGGGCCGGAGCTTGGCCTTGGGCGAAGTGGAACCGGCGGGAAACATTACCAAGGCATTTGTGGCCAGCGCGATGTCGTTCGGCTCGCTTTCGCCAGAGGCGCACCAGACCATTACGCAGGCAATGAACCTGCTGGGCGCGCGGTCGAATACGGGCGAAGGCGGAGAGGATCCGGCAGTCTATGCGCCGATTGACGGCGCGCCGTCGCTGCTGAACAACAAGATCAAGCAGGTGGCCAGCGCGCGCTTTGGCGTGACGGCGGAATACCTGATTCACGCCGAGGAATTGGAGATCAAGATTGCGCAGGGCGCCAAGCCCGGCGAGGGTGGCCAGCTACCCGGGCACAAGGTGACGGAGCTGATTGCGCGCCTGCGCCATGCGCAGCCGGGAATGCAGCTCATCTCGCCGCCGCCGCACCACGATATCTATTCGATTGAAGATCTGGCGCAATTGATCTACGACCTGAAGCGCGTGAACCCGCGCGCTGCGGTGGGCGTGAAGCTGGTTTCAGGCTGCGGCGTGGGGACGATTGCGGCGGGCGTGGCCAAGGCCTATGCCGACTACATCGTGATTGCAGGGCAATCGGGCGGAACGGGCGCTTCGCCGCTGTCGAGCATCAAGTATGCGGGCAATCCGTGGGAACTGGGGCTGGCCGAGGCGCAGCAGGTGCTGATTCACAACGGACTCCGGGGACGCGTGCGGCTGCGCACCGATGGCGGCTTGCGCACGGCCCGCGACATTGTGATGGCCGCCCTGCTGGGCGCCGACGAGTTTGCATTTGGGACCGCGGTGCTGGTTTCGCTGGGCTGCGATATGGCGCGCCAATGCCACCTGAATACCTGTCCCACAGGCATCGCGACGCAGCGGCCGGAACTGCGCGCAAAATTCCGCGGCAAGCCGGAGCACGTGGTGCGCTTCTTCGACGAGCTTTCTGCCGAGGTGCGGCAACTGCTGGCCAAGCTTGGATTGCCGTCGTTGGCGGCCGCGACTGGGCGCACGGATTTGCTGGAGCAGGTGCGTTGGGATGCTGGACTGGACCTGAAGCCGTCTGCTGGCCGCATCGGCGATTGCGATGGCAGACAGGGGGACCGGTGCGATGGGAAGGCGGCCGGAATGACCGGCCCGAGGAGCACGCTGCCCATCGACGATGCGTGGGTCGCTCCGGCAGCTCGAGGCATTCAAGGAAAATCGCCCTTACCGGCTCGAAGCGCGCGTCACAAATGCAGACCGCACTCTGGGCGCGCGTCTTGCAGGGCAGCTGGCGCTCTTCAAGACGCAGAATCCATCGGCTACAGGGTCAAACCTCACATTCAACATGAAGGGAATTGCGGGCCAGTCTTTCGGCGCCTTTGCAGTGTCCGGCATGACGCTGCAACTTGAGGGGCTGGCCAACGATTTTGTCGGCAAGGGACTTTGCGGCGGTGAACTGGTGCTGCGCGGGCAAGGCCGGGCCGCACTGGAGAGCGAGAAGCATACGCTGCTGGGAAACGTAGCTCTCTATGGCGCGACGGGCGGATGGCTGTTTGCGGCGGGGCGCGCCGGCGAACGCTTCGCGGTGCGCAACTCCGGCGCGCTCGCAATTGTGGAAGGCGTGGGCGATCACGGATGCGAGTACATGACCGGTGGACTGGCCGTAGTGCTGGGATCAACGGGCATCAATTTTGGCGCGGGCATGACGGGCGGGCTGGCCTGGATCTACGACGAAGACGGAAGCTTCCTTGCGCGCGGGCTCTATCACAAGAGCTTTCTGCAGGCGGAGTCGTGGGTTGATCTCGATCACACGACTCGCGAATCGATCCGCGAGCTGGTGGAGCTGCATGCGACCAAGACCGCGAGCACACGCGCCTGCTGGCTGCTGTCGAATTGGGATCGCGAAGCGGGAAAGTTCGTCAGGCTTTCACCCAAGCCGCAAGTTTGATGAAGAAACAGGGCGCCGTATCCTCCATTGCGATCATTCGCGCGCCATTTTCCTGCGACGCTTATCCTTGTACATCTCCTCGTCCGCTTTGGTCACCAACTCCTTGAGGGTCACCTGCGAGTAATACTCCGCGGTGACATGGCCGATGCTGAAACTCAAGGGTGGCGTGAGTCCTGCGGCGGCGTTTCGCTCTGCCGCGGCTTCCTGCAGCCTTTGCGCGGCGACCTCGATTCCCACCATGCTGAATTGACCTGCGACGACGAATTCATCGCCGCCGAATCGCCCTTTGACGTCGCCTTCGCGAAAGGTGTTCAAACAGCAGCGCGCCAGTTTCAGCCAGATAGGCGGAGCCCATGTTGTGTCCCTTCTGGTCGTTGATTTGTTTCAGCCCATCCAGATCGACGAACAGGACAGAAAACGGGCAGCTTGGCGCGCTGTGCCAGGCGCAGAGTCTGTTCCGCGAGCAGGTAGAACCCGCGCATATTGTAGAGACCGGTGAGATCGTCGCGCAGGGTTAGCTCGTGAATCTCCTTCTCCATGCCATTGATGCGCCAGACAAGAAATAAGAGCAGGAGAACCGCGAACGCCGCGGCGATCGATGCGAAGATGGCCGTGCCATAGTGCGCAGGAATCAATTGCGGAAAGAGAATGCGTGCACTAAACGCTTCACGCAGAAACGGCAAGACCAGAAGCAGAGGCGCAAACCCTCGAGCGATTCTACTGCCAATGCCAGTTCCCAGGAAGATGGAAAAGACGCCGTGTTCAGCCTTGCGAAGCGCCACGACAATCGCCAGCAGCACCAGGCAAAGCAGAACCTCGGAGGTGACGAGGCTGGGAACAGACGACCCCAGCAGGCCGAGCGCGCCGAGCAGATTTTCAGAGACAAGAATCAAGATAAAGAGACAGAAGCAGGAGACTAGGATGTCCACTGCGTGCCGGAGCAAGTAGCCCGCGCTGTGCATGAAGATAAGCACCGCACCGAGGAAGGCAAACGCGGCGGCTGGATTCAGGGGCAGGTTGCCTGCGCCGGATGCAGCTTGACCCGTCCCCAGAAGAGCGTCAAGCGCGGGCGAAAAGTGAAAGGTACTTTCCAGCAGAACGCCGATCGCAATCAACGCCCCGAGGGTGGCAGCATGAGGGCTGATTTCGAGCATCCATCGCGGATGCCCCGGTTCGGACAGCAGAAGACTGATCGCACAAAAAAGCGCCGACAGGGCTATTGGCGCAGTCATCTGCGACCGCATTGCAAACATTGGAAAGTAGTCGCCGAAGGAAGGGAAGAGCGCGGTTGAAACGACTGTGACCGAGATCAGTGCCACCACCGACAGGCAACCCAATTGAACGAGACGAAGCCTTCGCACGAGATTGGGGTCCGGCTGACCGGGCGGCAGTGATGGGGCTAGGGTGCGCATGGTTTTTGGGATGCCGAGCGATTGGAGCGCAACCAAAGTAAGCGTGCCCCGTCGGATCCTTCGCAGGGTCGCCGTCCTCTGGTGTTCGCGTCGAATTGAAGGCTGAGGTTTCGGGGTACAGTCACTCTGGTTTCACTTCAGGGGAGATGCTATCGTATCGCACCCTTAGTTTGCCCCAGGCACCCGCAGTATGTCGTTGAGAAACAGGGCTTCGGCGTTACTTTGGACTGTGCATGCGATGAAATTCGGCTGAAGAGGAAAGCCAGGAAGTCATGATTTCCGGCGCCCTGGAGTGGGCGGGCACACATGCCACGGGCTGGCGCTGATACACTCTCGTTTGGCCTTGCCTGCCGCTTGGCCCGTTCCAGGCATATTTCACGATGAGATCAAACGCGCCCCTCTCCACCATCAATGACCTTTTTCGCCGCATCGCTGCCGCAGCCAACCCGCGCGCAGTCTTGTGGCAGGATGAGTTTGGTCACTGGCTGCCCATATCGTCCGACCAGATCTACCAGCGTGTCCGGGCATTGGCAGAGGCGCTTCTGGGATGGGGGGCCAAAGCCGGCGACCGCATCGCCATCGATCAGCGAGAATCGTTGGGAGTGGGCGATTACCGACTTCGCCACGCTGGCCATCGGCGCCGTCAATGTGCCCATCTACCCACACTGACCGGAGAGCAGATCGCCGTGCTGGTGCAGGACGCAGGCTGCCGCATCGCCATCGTTTCGACCCGACAGCAGTTTGACAAGCTCAATGCGGTCCGAAGCCACACGCCGCTGGAGAGGATTCTCATCATGGACTCCGCCGCTGCGCCGCCGGAGGGTGCAATTGCGTTCAGCGAGGTATTGGCAGGCGCCGATGCGCGTGGCCCTGAGCGCGACCCGGTATTCGATGCGCTGGTGCAAACGGTCAAGCCCGAGGATCTGGCCACGCTGATCTACACCTCCGGCACGACCGGCGAGCCCAAGGGCGTGATGCTCACACACGGAAACATTGCCGCAAACCAGAACATTGCGGCTATCGATTTCGGATTTCAATTCGACCGACGCCTGCATCTCGTTTCTGCCTCTTTCGCACATCACCGCCCGAGCGCTGGACTACGTGATGTACAGCTACGGCGCGCAGGTATGCTACTGCTCGCAATTCGACAAGCTGCCGCAGTCGATGAAGGAAGTGAGGCCCACAGTTTTTGTCGGCGTGCCGCGCGTGTACGAGAAAATTCGCCAGGCGGTGGAGCAGAAATCGAGCGCTCTCGCCGGTGAAGAAGCGGATCTTCGCATGGGCAATCGGAGTGGGCGACAGACATCGCGACATGGTGTATGCGGGCGCAAGCCCTCTTCACTGCCGTGGAAACTGGCGAACAAGCTGGCCTTTTCAAAGGTGCGTGAGGCATTCGGCGGCAGGGTAAGGATTTTTGTCGCGGGTGGAGCGCCGCTGGGAATCGACACGGCAAAATGGTTTGCCTCGGTCGGAATTCCGGCGTGGGAGGGATATGGTCTCACAGAGACTTCTCCGGTGATTGCCCTCAATACGCCGCGCAGCCAGCGAATGGGCTCGGTGGGCCAGGTACTGGCCAATGTCGAATTGAAATTCGCAGCGGACGGGGAACTGCTGGTGCGCGGGCCGGCGGTTTTCGCGGGCTACTGGCACAAGCCGGCGGCCAATGCGGAGTGCTTCGATGCGGAAGGCTGGTTCCGCACCGGCGACATCGGGCACCTCGACGAGGACGGATTCCTTTACATCACCGACCGCAAGAAGGAATTGCTGAAGACCTCAGGCGGCAAGCTGGTGGCGCCGCAGCCGATTGAGAACAAGCTGAAGACTCATTTCCTTGTGGCGCAGGCGGCGTTGGTGGGCGACAAGCACAAGTTCATCTCCGCGTTAATCTCGCCCAATTTTGCTGCTCTGGAGGAGTGGGCGCGGCATCACAGTATCGAGGCCAAGGACGCGCCAGGAACTGGTGGCCGACAGCCGCGTCGTCGCGCTCTATGCGGAGATTGTCCGCACGACCAACGGGGGTCTGGCCAACTTTGAGACCATCAAGCGATTCCGGCTGGTGGCGGAGGAGTGGTCGCAGGATTCGGGCGAGTTGACGCCCTCGATGAAGCTGAAGCGGCGCGTGATTACGGAACGATACGCGGCGGTGGTCGACGCACTTTACGCGGACGAAGCAACCGCACGTGGCGAATAGGGAAGCTCAGGCCTCGCCCAGTTCACGGCGCACAGTCGACGCGCTTATCCCACATCAGGTGAAGGCCGCGGAAGAACGGCGCGCCCCACGTCCCCACTGCCAAGAGGCTGCCGAAGAGAATGATGGCGTCGATGTTGAGGCGTCCGGCGCGGGACCAGTAGGCGTCAGGTTCCAGGTTCAGCCACAGGGCGAACTCATCCAGCGTGAGCGCGGCGCCCACACCGTAGCTCACCGACATCAAGCGGCTGAAGAAAATCGACATGGGGGAGTGCGACCGTCCCAGGTCAAGCAGCCACCCATAGCCCACCAGCAGCAGGATGAGGATGCCCCAGACCAGGTGGTGAATGTGGAGACCGCGCACCATGACCCACTGGAACGGCCCTTCACTGTGAATCACGAGTCTGACCAGGAGCCGGACGCCGAGAAAGGTGATGAGGAACGAGACGGAGGCGATGAACATGCGGCGCCGCGGCCGGTCGGGGATGGTGGTGCGAATCAGGAATCCCAGGCGGGTGAGCTGGAGGAGCACCAGCAAAACCACGACGACCAGGCTGGCAAAGCCAGCAATAAGAGCGCTCCGGTTCCGGGCATACCTTATTGAAACATCTGGGCGCAGGGTTTCCCACATTGAAATTTGGGAGCGACGCTGCTCGAATTCGCGTGAGCGCGGTCACGATTTCTCTTTACAGGAGCGGAGTACACTGGTTAAGGCGTCGAGTCCGGTGCTTCCAGCCGTCTTGACATGCTTCAGTGGAATGTTTCCGGCTCGGCCTTGGGCGGCCCTGCCAATTCGATCAGGAGAACTTACGATGCGAGTTGCTTTGTTGACCGGCGGCGGCGATTGCCCCGGCTTGAATGCGGTGATCTATGCCGCTGTGAGAAAAGGAATTCAGACATATGGGGATGAGTTCATCGGCTTTCTCAACGGCTGGCGTGGCGTGCTCGACAACAACTGGATCCCACTGACCCTGGAGAACACGGACGGCATCCAGTTAAAGGGCGGAACGATTCTTCACTCCTCGCGTACGAATGTGAAGAAGATTCCTGGCGGCATCGAAAAAGTTCAAGAGGTGCTGAAGGCCAACAAGATCGACGCTCTGATCGCCCTTGGAGGCGACGATACGCAGTCAGTCACGCTCTTCCTGAGCGAGAACGGCGTGCCCAGCGTGGGCGTGCCCAAGACCATCGACAACGACATTAGCGGCACCGATGTCACATTTGGATTCGACACCGCCGTTTCAATCGCGACCGAGGCGATTGATCGCATCCACACCACGGCCGATTCGCACAATCGCGTCATCGTTGTCGAAGTGATGGGGCGCGACGCGGGCTGGATCGCCTATGCTTCGGGCATCGCTGGCGGAGCGCACGTGGTGCTGGTTCCCGAGCAGGAGATCGACATCGACCACGTTTGCGCGCTGCTCAAGTACAACTACGATCACGGCAAGCATTACGGCGTGGTGGTGGTGGCGGAGGGATGCCATCTTGCCTGAAGTGGGCCAGGTAACCGGTTCCACCGAAGTGGATTCGTTTGGTCATGCGCGCCTATCCGGCATTGGCGAGGCATTGGCAGATCTGATCGAGAAGAAGACAGGCTTTGAGACACGCTCAGTGAACCTTGGCCATACCCAGCGCGGCGGCGTTCCCACGGCCTACGACCGGCTTCTGGGCCAACGCTACGGGTTGCATGCGATCGACATGGTGCATGAGAAGAAGTGGGGCCGTATCGCCGTCCTGAAGGGCCTTGACGTTACCGACATCACGATCAAAGAAGCCATTGCCCACAACCGCCGCCTCGATGAGCGCTTCTTCAGCGTCATCCGCGACCTGGAGGCGAAGGTCTAGAATCAGGCTATCCGCAACCTGTACAAAGGGCCATTCTCAAATCCGAGGATTGGCCCTTTTTGTTTCGACCCGTGGAGAGCAGGAAGATGAACTACCGCCCGTACAGTCCGGATGATTTCGCGGCTCTTTACGCAATCGAGGAGATTTGCTTCGAACCCCCGTTCCGGTTCGGACGTCCGTATATGCGCAGCCTCGTGGAGAGCGAGTATTCAGCCACCTGGATCGCTGAGGTCGAGGGCAAGATGGCCGGCTTTGCCATTGTTGTCTGGACCAAGGGAATTGGCGGACCGGTCGCGTACATCCAAACGATTGAAGTAGCCCCGGAGCAGCGCCGGCGCGGGGTGGCGAAGGAGTTGTTGCGGCGCGTGGAAGACTCGGCGCGCTCGGCGGGCGCGTTGAGAATCTGGCTGCATGTGGACGAAAAGAACCACCACGCTCTACGTCTCTATGAGGCGAATGAATATTGTTTCGAAGGCCGGGAGCAGGATTATTATGCGCCGAACCGTTCCGGGGAAATCTACAGCAAACATTTGAGGGCTCCTGCGGGCGGATAGAGAGCTTATCGACCTGGCATTCCTGGCAATGCGGGTTTGAGCAGGTACTTGTGCCTCCGGTGAATGCGCCTCAGGATCGCTGTCGTGGTTTGGGCCGGCGCTGTTCGGCAGCGATATCGCGGGAATGCAAGTCTGGGGTTGCGTACAATAAGAGAAAGCTCATGTCCATCAGCAATCCGAACGTCCCCAAGTCCATCTTGGCAATCCGGTCGTACACTGCCCAGACCTTCCTGCACGATTTGCTGGCGGGGATCACCGTTGGCCTGGTCGCGCTGCCGCTTGCGATGGCATTCGGCATCGCTTCGGGAGTCACTCCGCAGGCCGGCTTGTACACCGCGGTCGTGGCTGGGTTTTTGATTTCTGCATTGGGCGGATCGAGAACCCAGATCGGCGGGACCGACCGGAGCATTCGTAGTGATCGTGGCGGGCATCGTGGCGCGCTTCGGCATGAGCGGCCTGGCGCTGGTGACGCTAATGGCAGGAATCATTCTGGTGGCGATGGGGCTTACCGGACTGGGCGCGGCAGTGCGATTCATTCCGCGGACGGTGGTCATCGGGTTTACCAACGGAATCGCAGTCCTGATTGCTTCCACGCAAATCAAGGACTTCTTCGGGCTTCGCATTGGAGCAGTGCCCAGCGAGTTTCTGCCGCGAATGAAGGTTCTTGTCGCACATTTTGGCGGCTTGAATTGGTATGCGCTGGGGCTGGGGCTGGCTGCATTGGCCCTTATGGTGATACTGCCACGCTTCACCAGGCGCGTGCCGGCGTCGATCGTCGCGGTACTGGGATGTACGGCGGCGGCGGTGTTCTTTCATTTGCCGGTGGAGACGATCGGCACACGCTTCGGCGGTATTCCGCGCGGCTTTCCGCCTTTTGCGATTCCAGATTTTCATGCTGAGCATATTCTGCCGCTGATCCCTTCGGCATTCACGGTTGCATTGCTGGCGGCGCTTGAAAGCATGCTTTCGGCGGTCGTGGCGGACGGCATGACGGGCGACCGGCACAACTCGAATGTGGAACTGGTTGCGCAAGGAGTAGCCAACATCGTGTCGCCGGTATTCGGTGGCATTCCCGCTACCGGCGCCATTGCGCGGACGGCGACAAACATTCGCTCAGGCGCGCGGTCGCCGGTTGCAGGCATGGTTCATGCGGCTACGTTGTTGGCAATTCTGCTTGTGGCTGCGCCGCTGGCAAGCTACATTCCGCTCGCAACGCTTGCAGCGGTACTGTTTGTAGTGGCCTACAACATGGGCGAGTGGAACGAAATCGGCGCCATCCTGCAGACTGGATGCAACGGCGATTTCAGTCTGGCTGGTGACATTCGGGCTCACGGTTTTCGCGGATCTCACGGTGGCCGTCGGAGTGGGAATTTCGCTGGCGGCGCTGCTCTACATTTATCGCATCGCGGACACGACCACGGTTGTTCCGGTGACCGACGACTACATTCGCGACGGCTTGCCGCACACGCTGCAGGGCCGTATTTTGCCCCCCTACGTGACCCTGCTGCGCATTCACGGCCCGTTTTTGTGGGGGACCACGGAGAAGCTCGTTGAGGCCACGGTCAATATCGACGAGTTTGCGCCGGTGGTGATTCTGCGGCTGCGCAATATGACGGCCATTGATGCCACTGGCATTCACGCCATCGAGACATTCGCGAAGCAACTGCGGGCCTCTGGGCGCGCGCTGATTCTGTGCGGAGCGATGCAGCAGCCGTCGAAGTTGTTGCAGGGGGCGCGGTTTGTTGAGAACCTTGGCCAGGAGAACATCATGCCGAATGTTCAGGCTGCGCTGGACCGAGCCAAAGAGCTTTATGAAACGCATACAGAGAAGCTGGCGAGCTGAGCGCATAGCGCGTCAATCTTAGGAAAATCTCCACTTCTCCTCAATCACTGGGAAAATGTCTCTATTTCTGCGGCTTGTCAAAGGGTTGCTTATCTGTGATGCGGGGCCGGTTCTCGGCCTGCAATTCCTTGCTCACCTGTTCCACTTCACGGAAGACGCGCAGCAGATTGCCGCCGAGAATCTTGCGGCAGTCCTCGGCAGAGTAACCGCGGGCCATGAGTGCCGCAGTAATTTTTGGCAATGTCGGCCGGGGAATCGAGGCCCTCAGGCAACTGCCCATCCACGCCGTCGAAGTCCGAGCCCAGGCCGACGTGATCGATGCCGGCCACCTTGGCGATGTGATCAATGTGGTCGATGAGGTCAGAGAGGGGCGGCCGCGGAATTTTGTCGGCCCATTCGCGCTGTAGTTTGTCGATTTCGGCCTGCGGCGCTTCTTTGCCTTCGGCCTTGTACTTGTCTTTCAGCTCCTGCACGGCTTTGTCGACTTCGGTCTTTTGTGCCTTCTGCGCGTTGCGGTAGGCCTGCGAGACAAAGCCGGAGTAGAAGTTCACTTGCACCACACCGCCCTTTGAGCCAGGTCCGCCGGAGTTGGCCACCGCGCGCAGCATGTCATCGGTCATGTTGCGGGGTGCGTCGCAAAGCGCCCGCGCGGCCGAGTGGGATGCGATGACCGGGGCACGCGTGATGATCAGGGTGCGATAGAAAGTGCGGTCCGAGACGTGGGAGATATCGACCATCATGCCCAGGCGATTCATCTCGTAGACCACGTCCTTGCCGAATTCGCTCAGGCCCTCCTTGGTGTGGGGAATGGAGGTGTCGTCGATGTCGCCGGAGCTGTCGGCCCAGCCGTTGGAGTTGGCCCATGTAAGGGTCATGTAGCGCACGCCGAGGGCGTAGTACTGGCGCAGCAAGGCCAGCGAATCCTCAATGGAATGGCCGCCCTCAATACCCATCAGGGCCGCGAGTTTGTGCTCGCGATGGGCGAGCTCGATGCCTGCGGGGGTAGTGACGAACATCATCTGATCGGGGTGCTTGGCAACCTGCTGCTTAACCGAGTCGATCAGAATCAGGGTGCGGCGGGCAAAGTGGCCCTGGTTCGGCACGGGGTCGACCCAGATGGAAAAGAACTCGGCGGCGAGGTTGCCCTTGCGTGCCGATTCGAGATTGAAGTTGCCCTTGCCGAGCGGATCGCCCAGGTCAAAGCCTTCATCGACAAAACGCTGCGGAGTGTCAGCGTGCGTATCGATGATGATGGCCGATTTCTCGACCGCATCCGGCGATTGATTCTTTGGATTCATTTTGGTGGCTGGTTGAGAAGAGGTTTGGGCGAGAAGCAACGCCGGAATGGCAAGAAGCAGGGAAGCAGGCACAATGAAAAGGGCGCGAGTCCGCATAGGCTTTGGCTCAGTATAGACCGGAGAGCGCCGACTGCAGTCGAACGTGCCTGGCCGGAATGCCGGTAGCTCCAAATCGGGAGGTCGAGCGAAAGACAAGCGAGTTCCGGCAGCTCGCTATGATTTTGTGATTCCGTCGACGAGGCTCTCGAGTGACTGCGGCATTTCTTGCGGGGCCGGGTCCTGCGAGTCCAGCACGAACACGTCGGAGGCCTTATGCCACTGGCCCAACTGCTGCAGGCCGGCTCCGTCAATGGAGACCTTGTAGGCCTTCAGCCCGTCAGCTCCCGTGGCCCGCGCCAGGATGAAGCCGTTATAGCCGATTCCTTTATCCGTGATGACAGTAACTTCCTGACCTACTTCGAACATTGCACGTCTCCCTTCCGGAATCCTGCCTATGAGGCTAACCCATCTGTGGCGCGATTCGGTAGCTTTATTGGGTTGGAATTCAGTGGATTACGGAGACGAAATTGCGTGCGCGGCGGCGCGGACAAACGTCACGGGTCGGCCGGGCGATGCTGTCGCTGGCCGTTCGCAGCTCCGCGGGAAACTTATGGCTCCTGATTCGACCTAGTGCCACCCAAAGCGTCCTGTATACGCCACTTCGTCTTCCGTCTTAGGCAGGACTTCGGTGTCGAGAACGAATACGTCGCACGCTTTGTGCCATTGGCCCAGCTGCTGCAAGCCGCCTCCGTCAACTGCGATTTTGTAAGCTTTTGCACCTTTGTCGCCGGTGGCTCGTGCCAGGATGCAACCGTTGTAAGCGACGCCTTTTTCTGTGATGACTGTAACTTCCTGACCCACTTCAAACATCGCTGCGATCCTCCTTTCGTCGAAATCGCGAACCGCTTGTTTAATTTGTTGCGCAATGGATGGAGTGAGTTGGTCGGGATTCTGAGGCGTTTTTTGGCGGGATTCGCGAGCGGCGAGGAGCTTTGAGCGGGGAGGGGCGCGCAACCCACTCATCCCAAAAGGAGATGAGTGGGTTGCCTAATCAGGGATTTTCAGCGTACTGCGGAAAATGGGCAGGTAGCTGGCAGCTTGCACGAGAGAATTACTGCTTCGATGGACTCCCTTTTTGAGGCGGATTGTTGTCTTTGGTGGTCTTGTTGTTTCCGGGGCGATACCGGGTCGTCATGTCCTCGGGATCCTTGTACTCCACTGTCTCGTGTGAGTGAGCCTGGTTTGAGGGCTTGGGCGCGGCGGCTACGGCATCCTTGTCTTTCGCTTCGAAGAGGGGATTCACGCCCTCCCTGGCTTCGGAGGTACTTGGCGGGTTCGGATTCTTGTCGTAGAGCTGATCGAGTTCGTTTTTACCCTGATGCGGCTGAGGGGCAACCGCCTCGGTGGCATGCGCGGAACCCATGGACTTGAAGCTGGGAAACGCAGCGGCCTGCCCTTCTTTTTTATCTGTGGCGGTGACTTCGGAAATGATCGGGCCCTCGCCTTCGCGGTCGGAAGACGCTTGACCTGAGGTTTTCGCGCCGGCGGTAACTTCGGAGATGCTTGGGTTGTCCCTTCCCCGGCCGGAGGTCGGTTGCCCGCCGGTCTTCGCGGTGACGGTGACTTCGGAGACGCTCGGGATGTCCCTTCCGCGCTCGCTGGATGATTGCCCGGTCGACTTGAAGTCCGCTGCAATGACGGCACCCGATTTGCGGTCGGCAGGTTGTGCACTGGGCGCGTCCTTCTTGGGCGGCGGAGGATTTGAGCCCTTGGTGGATTGCGCGAGAGCCATGGCACCGAAGATAAGAATGGCTCCAGCGTAGAGAATCGCTTTGCCAAACAGTCGCATGTTCATGTATGACCTCTCTTTAGCTTTGCGTCGTTCTAATCTTTGCCTGTGAACGATGCGCGGCGACCAGGTTCGATCAGCTACGCGCAACATCACAGTGGCACCAGTAGAGGATGGGCGGTACCGGGGTGTACATACAACTTTCAGAGAACCAAAACACTTTGGTACCGGGCGCGTCGGTGGCGAGGCGAGGTTGAAGCGACGATGGATTCATCTTGACTCGCGGGGCGCTGGCCGGGGTACAATCGCGGACATTTCCGGGGCCAAAACGGCTCCGCACCTGCAGGCTGGAAAGGGAGTGTGACATGAGGAATCGATGGCTGGTCGCGGCAACGTTGCTTGTGACCGCGAGTGCGGTTCAATGCGCGTGGGCTACCAATTCTCCCGCCGACCCCTGCTCGCTGCTATCCGCAGCGGCGGTCAGCAAGGCCGCGGGTCAAACGTACGGCGCGCCGCAAAAAAGCGTGGCGCCTCGGCCTTACGCCAATACGGTGCAGGGAACGGACTGTAGTTATCGAGGGAATGGGGGAACCCTGCTCTTCAGGATTTACTTTGACCCAACGCCAGGCGAGGCGACCGCGCTGTTTGCGAAACTCAAGTTTTTCTACAGCCCGCCGACGCCGGCACCGGGCATCGGAGACGAGGCATATTTCGACCCACGTCACGGGATTCATGTGCGCAAGGGCAATGTTCGGTTCTTTCTCAGTCTTGGTGACGATGAGAAGTTGCTGACCGCTCTGGCCGCACAGGTTGCCGGGCAGCTTTAGAAATGGCCGACGCAGGGGATCATAGTCGGCCACGTTGGTCCTGTGGCCGGCGGTCGTGCCTTATCGCTTGTCTTATCGCTTATCGAGCAGGGCTAAGACCTTATACGTTTCAGATTCGGTTTTCTTGCCATCCGGGCCGACAGGCCACTCCAACTTGGCGATGTCGCCCTTGAATTCCGCCTGAACGTGATCCACCAGGGGCATGCCGCAACTGCGCCGATTGATGGCCGTTCCTTTATACGAATATTTATTGACGCAGTTCAGCACGGCCACCTTGCCATCGGGCAGCTTAAGCGACAGGGTTGTGCCGACTACGTTCAGGGAGAGTTCCCCAGGCGTTGCAGCGTTTCGAGACGAGTCGTAGCACTCAGCGTTCCCCAGATCGGCGGCGCAGTCGGTGGTTCCCGAATAGCCGGGGACCAGGGCGCTGTAGTCGGAGTCGCTGTTCTGGCGATAGAGGACGGTCGCATCCAGCTTCTGCGCGGAGATCGTGGGCGCGCAAAACGCCAGAGACAAAATTGCCATCCCTAATCCCAGAAACCTGGGCTTACTCATTCAAAACCTCCCGATTCGAGCGGTTTGTATCGGTCTTGTTGCTCTCAGTCTACGGTTAGATGCGTGAAACGGAGCGCCTCGAATGAGGGGCTGCCTCACGCAGGTAACGTGGGGGGCAAGGATCACAAGCCATTGAGGTTCGTGGTTTCGTGCCCCAGACCGCCCATCAACATAAACCCGTACCGAGAGGACAAGTTTCTAAACCAGGATCGGGCAACCTGATTTTGATGGGGGTTCAGGGCGGCCGCGTCGCCGGAAAACTTTTACCTCCGGGTTGGTGCAAAAGGGGTTATTCTGGGACCCTTCGCAACCAATCCCCCTTGTCGCGAACAAATCCCTTACTGAAACCAAACCCCAGGAGGCAAGAATCCATGAAAGTCCGGAAGAATTCCCCAGCCGCTCTCTGTCTACTGTTTGCAGGTCTCACCCTCAGCCCGGCCCCGGCGGCCCTCGCACAAAAGGATGCCGGCCAACCCCAAAGTCCCAGTAAATACCTTTACCTCAGCAATGTGGAGCTGAAACCTGAGCAAGGGGATGCCTACGCAAAGCTTGAGGCCGACGAGGTCCAGGCTATGCGCGCCGCCGGCGCACCCAGTCACTACTTCGCGATGTGGTCCATCACTGGCGCAGGCACACATGTTCTCTACTTTCACGGCTTTGAATCTTTCGCCGATCTGCAGAAGAACCATGACAACACGATGGCCATGACCAAACTTGGGGACACGCTCAAGGCGGACGACGCGCAGGAAGCCTCTCTCGTCGCCGAGCGCCACGCCAGCATCTATTCCTGGGAAAAGGACCTGAGCGGGGGCGGTCCCATTGACTTGTCGAAGATGCGCTTCATGCGGATTCTGCTGATTCACGTCCGTTCCGGGCATGATGAGGATTTCCGTGCATGTCGCGAAGACCTTCGTCAAGGACTATGCGGCGTCTCTTCCCGAGGCGCATTGGGCCATGTTCCAGAAGATGTTCGGCACGGGCAGCGATAACACGTATATCCTCTGCACGCCGATTGAATCTCTCTCGGTGGTAGACGACATGATGACGGGCGATAAGAAGCTCATGGATGGCGTGGGCGAGGACCATTTTGCTCTGCTCATGAAGGGTCTGGATGTGTCGGTTGAATCCTCGGAAGAAGATCTGTTCGCGTTTGGCAACAAGATCAGCTATGTGCCGGATTCGTGGGTCAGCTCTTCACCGGATTTCTGGGGGAAGAAGTAATGATGGAAGGCGAAAACCCAGGTCCGAAAATCCGGACCTGGGCCACCCGCCCGCCGTGTACGCATCTCGCGAGGAACCCAGAGATATAATGGCCGGCATGTATCGCTCAATTGTGTGTTGGATGATCCTTTGCACCGGCGCCGCATACGGCGCGGTGAAGAATCTCCCGATTCGCTCGGGGTTGGTTTTGAAGCCGGGCGAGGCGTATACCGCTCAAGTCGCGGCCGATAAGCAGGTGGAAATCGGCTGGGAACCCGTTGAACCGAAGCGCTGTGCCATGGATTGCGTGCAGATGACGGTGATGAGCGGAACCTCGCACCAACCATTCGCTGCGGCGATCGGGGCGAGAGGCAAGTACACACCCACGAACGGAAAACTCGTGGTGGAATTCAAGAACGTGTCGCAGCAGTCGGTCACGATTGATGTGTTCCGAGTGGAGCGGACGTGCGAGGCCGAGGCCTGCAAACTTTTCGACCCGAACAAAAAGGGCAACTTGCTGATATTCAAAATAGACGAATTCAAATCCATCACCAACAGCGCGGATACCTCCTACTCAGTGATCTCAGGTGTGGTCGAAAGCGGGCGGGCTTTCCGCATTCATGTGGTGTGGTGGACGGACCAAAAGGGTGCGGGATTCATGGGCTGCCCGCGCTGGATTAAGGGATACGTGGACAACCACACTCCCAAGGAGAAGTATCGCCCCTACATCCTCTCCGGGATGAACTTGGGCGATGCGAACAACATCGTTCTGACTTCGATTGATGATTGCGTACCCTCGGCGCCGCACTTCGGAGTGATGGAGAAGAATGTGTTTAAGTAGGCGGGGGGATAGTGCGGAAGTCTGCTCGGGTCTACGGTGCTGATTTTTAGGTTCGTGCTTTCCCGAATCGCTATTGAGACGTGGGGCACACATTTTCATGCTTGACGAGGGTCCACTGAGACCCGCCCGCCCGCCGACGGTGGTGATTGTGATCTTGGCCTTCGCCGACGATAACAAAGATTGACAATGCCTGTTATTGAGTCCAACATCGAAAAAGCAGGAGGATTCGCCCATGAATGTTTCGCTGACACCTGAGCTAGACAAGTTCGTAGCCACCAAAGTTGATTCGGGGCGCTACACCTCGGCCAGCGAAGTGGTGCGCGAGGCCCTGCGCCTGCTTGAAGAGCGTGATCGCGCGCGGACGGCACAATTCGCCGCCTTCAACCGCGAACTTGGCGCTCGGCTGGGTTCATTCGAACGCGGCGAATTTGTGGAACCAGCAGCGACGCGAGACCGGTTACGGCAAAAATCGCGTGAGCGGAGAAAGCGCGTGGCGTGAAACTTGAAGGTGTCATCCTGAGTGGAGCACGTTTGGGTCCCGGTTGACGAAGTCAACGGGGTAAGCGGAGCGAAGGATCTGCTTGTCGCGATTCGCGCGTAGCCGTAAGATGCGGATACCACGCTTGGCTCAGGTCTTCCCACGTGGGATTGGTGGATTCAACGAGCGCAATTTTTTTGTCGCGGCTCCATCCCTTGAGTTCCTTTTCGCGCTGGATGGCTTCGTTCACCTCGGAGAATCGCTGGAACCATACGAGACGACTGCAGTTGTATCGGGCGGAGAATCCGGCATGTATCTTCTGCTTGTGCTGGAAGACTCGCCGGAGCAGGTCGCCCGCGACGCCCACATAGATCGTCCGGCTTTTGCTTGCCATAATGTAGGTGAAGTACACGAACTCCTTCATGCTCAAAAGGTAGCGCATCGCGCCTGCGAGTGAAGGTGCGGCATGTCACGGGATGCGGTTTGCGCATGTTTGGCGTGGAGATGCGGAAAAGACAGCAGCAGATCCTTCGCTTCGCTTACCCCGCTGCGCGGGGCCCCAAGCGTGCTCCGCTCAGGATGACACGGGTGAAGGGTATGGTCTGTATCCTACCGGTATTTCCACAATCGGGCGGCGACTGAATGGGTCGATCACTAAAATCAACATAGCCATGGCTGAATTTACTCATCTTCATCTTCATACGGAATACTCGCTCCTCGATGGGGCGTGCGATGTGCACAAGCTCGTGGACCGGGTGGCGGCGCTGGGGCAGAAGTCGGTCGCGATGACGGATCACGGGAACATCTACGGGGCGGTGCACTTTTTTAATGCGGCCAAGGAGAAGGGCATCAAGCCGATCCTGGGGTGCGAGCTCTACGTGTGCAAGGCCGAGGACCATCGCGCGGACACCCCGAACGACCAGTACAACCACCTGCTGGTGCTGGCGGAGAACGAAGAGGGCTACCGCAACCTGATCCGCCTGACGAGCGAGGCGAGCCTGCATGGGTTCTATCGCAAGCCGCGGGTGAGCAAGAAATATCTGGCCGAAAATGCGAAGGGGCTGATCGGGTTCAGCGGCTGCCTGAGCGGCGAGCTGTGCGAAGAGCTGATGGCGGGCCACTACGAGAAGGCCAAGGGCACTGCGCTCGAGTACCAGGATATTTTTGGGCGCGGCAATTTCTATCTCGAGATTCAGGACCAGGGGCTGGAGCAGGAGCGAAAGATTCAGGAGGATCTTTTCCGGCTGGAGAAGGAACTCGCGATTCCCATGGTGCTGACCAATGATTCGCACTACCTGTGCGGCGAGGACAACCATGCGCACGATGTGATGCTGTGCGTGCAGACGGGCTCGAAGGTGCATGATGTGGAGCGGCTCCGCTTTGACTCGGACCAGTTTTTTGTGAAGAGCGCGGACGAGATGGCGCGGCTGTTTCCCGATGCGCCGGGCGTGGCTGAGCGGACGATGGAGATTGCGGAGCGCTGCAACTTCAAATTGCACGCCGTCGACAATCCGTTTCCGGAGTTTGCCGTACCGCCCGGCCACACCATCGACAGCTACTTTGAGCAGGTATGCCGCGAGGGATTCAAGAAGCGACTGGACACGGCGGTGCGGCAGCTTGGGGCGCGCGGAGTGCAGCGGGCGGCGATCGCACGAATACGAAGCGCGGCTGGAGTTTGAAATCGGCATCATCAAGCAGATGAAGTACTCGGGATACTTCCTGATTGTGTGGGACTTCATCAAGTATGCGCGGGACCATGGGATTCCTGTGGGCCCCGGGCGCGGATCGGCGACTGGTTCGCTGGTGGCGTACGCGATGGAGATCACCAATATCGATCCGCTGCAGAACGTGCTGCTGTTTGAGCGGTTTCTGAATCCTGAGCGCGTGACGATGCCGGATATCGACGTGGACTTTTGCATGAACCGGCGCGGCGAGGTGATCGATTATGTGACGCGCAAATACGGGCGCGAGCAGGTGGCGCAGATTATCACCTTCAACACCATGGCCGCGAAGGCGTCAATCAAGGACTGCGGACGCGCGATGGATATGCCGTACGGCGACGTGGACCGCATTGCCAAGATGGTTCCGGCAACGGTGGGGATGACGCTAGACAAGGCATTGGAGGAATCGCCCGATCTGCGCAAGGTGTATGACAGCGACAAGCAGGTTCGTGAGCTGATTGACACGGCGAAGAAGCTTGAGGGGCTGGTGCGCGGTGCGGGTGTGCATGCGTCGGCGGTGGTGATTGCACCGCGGCCGCTGACGGAGCTGGTTCCGCTGAACCGGACCAAGAACGACGAAATTGTGACCGCCTACGACATGAAGTCGGTGGAGAAGATGGGCCTGCTGAAGATGGACTTCCTGGGTCTGGCCACTCTGACGGTGATCGACGATTGCGTGAAGCTGATTGAGAAGAGTCGCGGAGAAAAGCTGGATGTTGAAATGATTCCGCTGGACGATGCGGAGACGTTTCAGAAGGTGTTTCACACGGCGCTGACTTCGGGGATTTTTCAGTTTGAGTCGAGCGGGATGCGGGATATTCTTCGCCGCTACAAGCCGGACAGCGTGGAGGAATTGACGGCGCTGAATGCACTCTACCGGCCGGGACCGATGAGCATGATCGACGACTTTGTCGAGCGTAAGTGGGGACGGCGCAAAGTGGAATACATGCTGCCGGAACTGGAAACGATTCTGAAAGATTCGCTCGGCGTAATCGTCTACCAGGAACAGGTGATGCGGATTGCGAATGTGCTGGCAAGCTATTCGCTGGGCGAAGCGGATCTGCTGCGGCGCGCGATGGGAAAAAAGGACCCCGAGGCGATGGCGAGCCAGCACGATCGCTTTATGAGTGGCGCGGCGGCGCTGGGGCATCCGAAGGCGGCTGTCGAAGAAATTTTTGAGCAGATGGCGAAGTTTTCAGGATACGGATTCAATAAGTCGCACTCGGCGGCGTATTCGTTGGTGGCCTATCAGACGGCGTATTTGAAGACGCATTATCCGGTGGAGTTCATGGCGGCGCTGCTGACGTCGGAAACGTCGAAGCCGGAGAATGTGGTGAAGTACATCAGCGAATGCCGCGAGATTGGCATCAGCGTAGAGCCTCCGGATGTGCAGGTGAGTGGCTCGCAGTTTACGCCGTACGTTTCAGGTGAAGGGCAGGCGATTCGGTTTGGCCTGGCTGCGGTTAAGAACGTAGGGGGCAACGCGATTGAGTCGATTCTGAAAGCGCGCGAAGAAGTGGGCGGGCGCTTCTCGAGCTTCTGGGAATTTTGCGAGAAGGTCGACCTGCGGGTGATGAACAAGCGCGTGATTGAATCGCTGATTAAGGCGGGGGCGCTGGATTCGCTGGGTACGCGTGGGCAGTTGTTCAACGCGGTAGACAAGGCGATGGAGCGGGCGCAGAAGGCGCAGCGCGATGCTGCGCAGGGACAGACGGGCCTGTTCGGATTATTCAATGAAGTGCCTGCGCAAGGGCGCGATGGGGCCGCAACGGCGACGATTTGCCGCGCGTGGCGGACTGGGAAGAGGGCGAGCGGCTGGCCAATGAGAAAGAGGTGCTGGGCTTCTTTGTGTCGGGGCATCCGCTGGACAAGTATGCGGAGAAGCTTCGGAATTTGACGGGCGTGATTTCCGTAGCTGAGGCGCTGGAGCGCAAGCCGCCGGAGAAGCGCTGGGGCTCGCAAGCGGATCCCGCAGACGAGATTCTGGTGGCCGGGATGATTCACGGTCTGCGTGTGCAGAAGAGCAGGCGCGACCAGAAACTCTACGCGCAGGCATCGCTTGAGGATGCGACGCGGAAAAATTGAGCTGATTTGCTTTTCGCGCGACTACGAACGGCTGTCGGGGCAGTTGAAGATGGAAGCGCCGGTGCTGATTCGCGGGGTGCTGATGGGCGAGGAAGATGCGGCGCCGAAGATTTCGATCAGTTCGATTCAAGCGCTTGGAAGAAGTGCAGGTGAAGCTACCGACAGGCGTGCGCATCCGCGTAAATCTTGACCGGGCAACAGAAGATATGCTGGCGGCGCTGAAGAGCGCTGCCGATGCTGCGCCGGGGCCGGGCAAGGTGATGCTGCATCTGGAGAAGAAGGGCGAGTACTCGGTGATCCTTGAGCCGGAGCAAATGAGTGTGGCCGCGGATCGCGGCTGGGTGGAGCGAGTTGAGGAGCTTGTGGGCAAGGGAACTGTGCAGGCGCTGAACTAAGGAGAGAGTGTGCGCAAACGTCGCCTGGGGCAGGGCCCGCTTGAAGTTTCAGAACTGAGCTTTGGCACCTGGCTTACCGTAGCCGGGGGTGTTGGGCGGGCGCAGGCGATTCAGTGCATTCAAGCGGCGCTGGATTGCGGCATCACACTCTTCGACACAGCCAATCAATATGGCGCGGGTGAGGCGGAGCGAGTTCTGAGTGAGGCGCTGCGATCGTATCCACGTGACCAATATCAAATTGCGACAAAGTTGTTTTTCCCTGTGGGTGACGAGCCGGACCACGGGCTGTCGGCAGCGCAGATTGAGAAGCAGCTCAACCGTTCGCTGGAGCGGCTCGGTGTGGATTGCATCGACCTCTACCAGTGCCACCGGTTCGACAAAGAGACTCCGCTTGAAGAGACGTTGAGCGCGCTTGACCGCGTAGTGCGTGCGGGCAAGGTGCGCGCAGTTGGTTTCAGTGAGTGGACGGCAGAGCAGATCGAAGCCGCGGCCGGCATCGTGAGCGCGAGCGGGCTGACGCCGTTTTCATCAAGCCAACCTCAGTATTCGATGCTATGGCGGAAGCCGGAAGCAAAGGTGTTTGCGGCGTGCGAACGGCATGGGATTGGGAACCTGGCTTTCTCGCCCCTGGCGCACGGAGTGCTGACGGGAAAGTATGCACCGGGCGCGCCGCCACCGCCCGGGAGCCGCGCCGCGAGCGATGAGATGAATGCGTTCATGGAGACGGCCGGGCGGCATTATCGGTCAGATTATTTGCTGTTGGCGGTCGCGGAACTGAAGCCGATTGCCGCGGATTTAGGCCTGACGATGGCGCAGATGGCGCTGGCGTGGGTGCTGCGGCGGCCGGAGGTTGCATCGGCGATTATCGGTGCATCGCGTCCGGAGCAGATTGAGGATAATGTGCGCGCATTGGGAGTGGCGCTGCCGAATGAGGTGCTGAAGGGGATTGATCAAGCTATCGGCGGAGTCGTTGTTTGGGAGTGAGGGCAATCATCGCTCGTAGCAGAGATGCGCTGCGCAACTGCGTATGGCTTCGGGCGTGAGGTGCTTGCCGTTGGCTTCGCAAGCGGCCAATTGCACCGCGAAGTTGCCGATGGTGGAGCTTTCAGCTTCGCCCGCTTCGACGGGAAGGCCGGTGCGTTCTGCTGTGAGTGCGAGTAATAACTTGTTGCGGCTGCCTCCACCGAGAATGTGTATGCGGTCAAGCTTGCGGCTCAGCGTCTGTTCAAGCTGCACGAGTGCTGTGGCGTAACGCGCGGCGAGACTCTCAAAAATCAGGCGAGCAAATACGGGCTCGTTGCCGGGGATATCAGCAATTGGAGATTCACCGCGAGAGCGCAATTCACGGTTGATGCGTTCGGGCATCTCGGTGTCGAGGAGCAATGACTCGGCATCGACATCGATGATGCCTGGAGGAGCTTTGCAGGATGTGGCTCTTTGGACGAGGTCTTCAATCGTCCAACTGCGGCCTTGTGCGGCCCAGCTGTCGATGCACTGCTTAATGAGCCACATGCCATTGACATTGGTGTGAAAGCAGAATCCACCGGCCGCCGCGCCCTGATTGGTGTAGCGCGTATTCATCACCTCGGGCTTTGTAATTGGACTCGGGATCACCGTGCCAACCAGCGACCACGTGCCGCAACAGATGTAGGCTGCGGATTCGAGGCTCGTGGAAATGCCTGCGATGGCAGAAGCCGTATCGTGGCATGCGGGCGCAATCAGCATGGTGTCTTTGAACGCTCCGAGCTCCGCGAGGGGTCCTCGCACGCGGCCGAGGATGGTTCCGGTGGGTACGATGGGCGGTGCGGCAGTGATGGGAATATTGAGCAATTGAAAAAGATCGCGCGACCAGTCGCCGGTCTCAATGTCGACGAGGCCGGTATGGGTCGCATTGGTGTATTCGGCAACCATGCGGCCGCCGAGCCAGTGAAGCACATACTCAGGCAGGCAGACCCATGGCGCATGCTCATCTACACCCGAAGCGGAGTCAGCGAGCAGTTGGTACAGAGTGTTAATGCGTAACGGCTGCGCCCCCGTGCGCTGGAAGAGACTTTCAGAAGCAATGACAGTATCGACGTATTGCTTCACCGGCAGGGTGCGCTCGTCGCGGTAACAGAAAGGCTCACCGAGCGGGTTGCCGTTTGCGTCGACGCGAACATAGTCCACGGCCCAGCCATCGACGGCGATGGAGGCGATGCCTTCGGAAGCAGCAAGTGCTGATTTGCGCAGTCCGTCTTCCAAACCGGCGAGAATTGTTTTGAGCGGCCAGTGGAGGGTGGCGTCACGATGAACGGGGCCGTTCGGCATGCGGTGGATCAACTCAACGGTCGGACGACCGTCGCGCCATCGAAGCAGAGAGATGCGGCAACTCTCCGCGCCCAGATCGATAGCAACTCGTGCTCGCTGATCGACGGGCCGAGCCGGGGATGAATTCACCGCAAGAATGCCTCGGTGAGTCCGCCATCCACCGGAAAGATATGGCCCGAGGTGCATCGCGCGCGCGGACTGGCAAGGAAGAGAATTGCTTCTGCGCAATCGACCGGGTCAATGGGCTGATGAGTCAGCGTGCGCTTGGCATAGAACGCGGCGAGAAGACTGCGCAGCTCCTCATCGCTCATCGACTCGTCAAATGAGATGTTGTATTTGGTCAGCGATGCGCGTACACGGTCGCGGGGAAACATTGTCGAGCCTTTCACCACGGTCGCAGGGCTGACTGCGTTGACGCGTACGCGCGGCGAGAGGCTCACAGCCAGTTCGCGGACAAGATGAGAGAGAGCAGCCTTGCTTACGTCGTAGGCTTCGCTGCCGTGCTTGGCGACAACAGCGTTTGCCGAGCTGGTGAGCACGATAGAGCCGTCGAGCCCTTGTTCTGCGAAAACTTTGGCTGCCTCGTCAGCGAGCAAATAGTTGGCAGTCACATTCACGTCGAGGGTGGTGGCCCACATTGCATCGCTGACGGTGCCGTCGGGTGATGAGGGGAACATGGCGGCCGTGTTGATTAGAATATCGACTCCTCCGAAGGCGGCGATGGTGGCTTTGAGCGCGTTGTCAATTGCTTCGCGGCTGCGTATATCAACAGCAGTCGAGGAGACGAATTCCTTCGCAGTGACGGATTTCAATTCTTCAGCAACGTGTGTGGCTGCGGCTTCGTCGCGATCGGCGATCATCACGTGCGCCCCGCGTGCGGCGGCGATCAGGGCAACTTCGCGGCCAATGCCGCTGCCACCACCGACTACGAGCACGATGCGGCGGCTGAGTTCTTTCTCCGGCGGTTGACGACGGAGCTTGGCCTCTTCCATTGCCCAGTACTCAATGCGGAATGCTTCGATCGGCGGCAACGCAACATAGTTTGAAAAGACTTTGAAGCTGGCGGGGTCCATGCCCTCGCCGCATTGGGGAAGAGTGCCCGTGACCTCGCCTTCAGTGAGAAGGGATGCACCTTCAATTACGTGAATAGCATTGGTGTAGAACTCGCCTACGATGCGGGCTTCAGTTTTGTTTTTGCCGAAGCTGAACATGCCGAGGCCAGGAATCAGAACGACGGTGGGGCTTGCATCCCGCAAAGCTGGCGAATCCGGCGTGGCGAATTGGTGATAGTAGGCGCGATATTGTTCCCGATACTCGGCGAGCGACTTTTCGATTTGAGCCTTAAGAGTGTCAAGTGTGGCGCCTGCCGCCCATGGAACAAACAGCGGGCGGATTTTCGTGCGAATGAAGTGATCTGGACAACTCGTTCCCTGGAAAGCAAGTTCTTTTGCGTCCTTTGCGTCGACAAACTGCAGCACATCGGCAGAGTCAGTGAAGCTCAATATCCATCGGTTCTGTGTACTGACGCGGCCGCGCAGGTAAGGTGCAATTTGAGTCGCCAGAGCTTTTCGATCGGCGCGCGGAGGAATCACTTCGCCGCCAAAGCGGACAGGATCATTTGCGTGGCGGTGAATGAACTGGCCAATCTGATCGATGACGGTGAGCGTGTTCATGTAGCATTCGCGCTGGGTTTGCCCCCAGGTGAAAAGTCCATGGCCGCCGAGCACGATGCCGTCGCAGCCGGGATTCTCGCGCACGACCTTGCGCATCATCAGGCCCAACTCGAATCCAGGTCTCTGCCAGGGCAACCACACCATGCGGTGATTGAACTCGCGATTGAATTCGTCCATCTTGGTCTTGCCGTTGGCCGACGCGGCGAGAGCGATGCCCCAGTCCGGGTGTAGGTGATCGACGTGCGGGAAGGGAAGGAAGCCGTGCAGCGGCGTATCGATGGAGGCGGCGACCGGATTATTGCGGAAGGCGCACATGGGATACATGGCAACCATGTCGTCTTCAAACTCCACACCTTTGTAACTGTGTTCAAGGGCGAGAAACTTCTCCATGTAAAGCGTGGCCAGACCGGCGCGCTTCATGCTGCCGAGATCACCGCCGGAACCCTTGACCCATAGCACCTCGACTGATTCGCTCGTGAGCGGGTCTACTTCCAGGATCTTCGAACTGGTATTGCCACCGGCAAAATTCGTGATGCGCAGGTCCGATCCGAGCAGGTTGGAGCGATAGCGCAGCAATTCCGGCTCGTCGAGGGTGGAGGCCAATTCAGTGTCCCAACGGTCTTCGAGGAATTTCAGCGTGGGCGAAGCGATCAAAGTCTGTGTCATTTTGAGTCACCGGGCGGGAAGATAAAAATGCCACTTGAACGATACCATATGTCAATCAATAGAAAAAGTATTCCCTATTCGAAAAACACCGAGGGCGAAGGAGGTCGAAGTATTTCCTCGAAACCACTTGATGAAATAAAGCCCAAATTAAACTTTAGATTAGGCTTCCAGGATTTCACGGTCGCGACCGTCGAGGCTCCCTGGCGTGACTATTCGATGGCGCACATAGTTGTAGGGTGGGACGGTGTAACCGCGCAAAAGAGCAATTCCCAATTGGATGAGGCGAGGGCCGTAGCTTTCCGCTTCGTGCGACACCGATCCAATGATGGCGCCTTTTCTTTTGCGCATTTCCTCAAGCATCTCCGGAATGCAATCCTGCCCAACGATAGCGAAGTCCTCTTCCCGGCCTGTTTGCCGCGCGGCATCGAGTACGCCCAGTGCGCTGGAATCAGTTGCCGCGGCGACAAGGATGCGCTGACCCTTGCGGTGACCGCGCAAAAACTCTGCGACCGCCATGCGGCTCGGCTCGCGCATGCCTCGCCCTTCAAGGCGCGCGAACCGGTCGGCGTCAAGATCTTTGAGGCGTTCTCGGATGCCTTCAAACGCTCCGGTGATGCGGCTTTGCACGAAGCTTCCAGCCTCTGAAAATCCGACGCCGAGCACCCAATCCACTTTGCCTTTCCATTTGTGCTGGGCGTGTTGTGCAAGCAGGGAACCGGCGGCGAAACCCACTTCGAAGTTATCGACGCCGAAGTAGGTTGCATTGGGATGGGGCACATCGATGGCTACCAAGGGAATGTCAGCCTTCTTGAAAATGTGCGCGACATGCGGCGCCACGTGTTCTTCCACCTGGAATTCAAGGACGAGGTCGACATGCTTGGCGACGAATTCCTCGGCATTATGGATGGCGACGTCGGCATCCTGGCGGTTATCGAGCGCAATCAATTCCACGCCTGCTGCCGCGGCAGCTTCCGTCACGCTCCGTGCGACGGCTATTGAAAACGGCATCTCGCCGCTCTGCGCGGCAAATCCAAAGCGCAGGCGCCGTGGACGAGAAACCAACCGGTATTGGCCGCTTTGAGACTGGGCCACATACCCGCGATGAACAAGTGTTTTCAGAATGCGGTAAACGCTCGTCTTCGAGATATGCGTCTTTTGAAAAACGTCTTCAAGCGCAAGGGGCGTATGATTCTGCTCCAGCAACTCGATGACATCGAGCGCCTTGGAGAGAATGGGAATCAGATAGAGCCGCTTGATCTTTGCTTTGGGCACCTGGTCTTGTTCCTCGCCTTGATTTCATTACAGAAATGCTGTGCTCAAGGATAGCCTGTTTCAGGCGTAGCTGTTGACTGTGGAAGCGCGCCCACCGCGTTCGCGGCCGATTCTATCCACGTACCCGCCCTCACGCAGTGCGGCGAGTGGCTCGGCGGGCAGCCCGCGCGCTTCGCGCCATGCCGCCGTCAAGGGGCGTACATCCTGCCAGAAGGCGCCGCGGAAAAGCTCCTCAGCGGCTACAAGTTCGCAGGACTGCTGCAGGCGGCCCAGTTCTTCGCGGTCGACGAGTGCGGCCTTCAACCAGAGCTCTTGCGCCGTGACCACGGTCTGAACGGTTGCCTCAATTTTGCCTTTCAGATTGTGGCTCTGATCGATCATGAACGCCACTTCTTCGTGGTCTGCCTCATTGGATCGGGAGCTGTGGAGTTCGAAAAAGATGCGAAATACCTGGTAGGGGTCGATGGAGCCGAGGGTGAGATCGTCGTCGGCATAGCGGCGGTCGTTGAAGTGGAATCCGCCGAGCCGGCCGGTGTGAAGCAGCCACACGACGATCTGTTCAATGTTTTGCGAGCCATAGTGGTGGCCAGTGTCAACCAGCACGCGAGCTTGCGGGCCGGCTTCACGCGCGAGATGCGACGCCATTCCCCAGTCGGCAATGTCAGTGTGATAGAAGGCGGGTTCGAACGGCTTGTATTCGATGAGCAGTCGTTGATCCGGCGAAAGGTGGCTGTGTGCGGTCCGTAGCGCTTCTTCAAGCCAGCCGATGCGATTGCGCATGCTCTGCGTACCGGGATAGTTGGAGCCGTCGGGCAGCCAAAGTGAAACGTCGCGTGAGCGCAGGCGCTTGGCGATCTCTGTCGAATCGGCGACGTGCGCGATCGCCCGTGCGCGTATCTCCGATGACGGATTGCAGAGGGAACCGAATTTGTAGTCCTGATCCTGAAAGAGGTTTGGATTAATGGAGCCTGCGCGGATGCCAAAGCGATGCTCCAGAGCCTGCACTTCATCCACGTCACATACGCCGTTGGGCAGGTCCCACAGCACATGCAGGGCCATGGTCGGCGTTGCGCCGGTCAGGCGATTCACTTCGGCGGCGTCTGCGAATTTCTCTTCCAGCGTGGATGCGGCGGCAGGTTGAATGAACTTGCCGAAGCGCGTGCCGGTGTTGGCGAACCCCCAGGACGGAATCTCAATCCGGAAGGAGTCCAGAGCCTTGACTGCGATGTCGGTTAGTGCAGCTTCAGAGTGCTTCATGATTACCTGCCATGGAGTCGCCGGTTCCGGCTTCTCCTTCATCGCGCACGAGGATCACGTGCAGGAAGCGCGGTCCATGCACGCCTTTGATGCGAGTCATTTCAATGTCTGCCGTGGCACTGGGGCCGGAGATATACGTTGCCAGTGCGGGTGGCGTGGAACAGCAATCGAAGTATTCGGGCAGTGTTTCAACCACCTGGCTGGCGTGCAGAACACAAAGATGCCAGTCCGGTAAAAGCGTAATCACGCGCCTGCCTTCGCCGGCCGAATGATGCAGCACGATGGTTCCCGAATCGGCTACGCCGGCAAAAGCGGCAGTCAGCACTCCGTCGCACTGCTCGATCGCGGCATGTTCAAGGCCGTGGTCGATTTCCCAATTGAATTCCGCGGCGAGCCATTCGGCCGGGAGCCCGGACGGCGCGACAAATCTAATCTTGCCGCTGGAGTGAAGTTGATCTGCGATGCAGGCTGCGGTGTTTTCCGGCGCGCACTCGACGACTTCGGCGTCGTATTCACGGAGGCGCTCGATCATCAGCTCGACGCGATTTGGGTGGTTCAGTTTGCCCGCGTGAATATACGCGCGGGGCAACAGGGCATAGTCATCCGCCAGTTCCTCGGCACTTTTTGCGGCGTGATCGACTGTCGCACGGCGAACGCGTTCCAGGATCATCTGCCGGGATGAGATGGACGAACTCATCGGGTCTCCTTGCGGCGCGTGGCCCACCACTCGCGGAATGTCTGGCGCGGAAGCCCGCGCAGATCGCGCGTTACAGTCCAACGAGCGCCGAGGTTGGGCAATGAATGAATCCAGCCATCCTTGTTCGTGAATGGGCGGAGGGCAATGCGCCCGGCACGCTGCGCTTCGCGAAATCGTCGCGCGCTTGCGAAGACTCCGTTGGCCACTTTCATACCGAGGAACATGGGGTCAAAGAGGCGTGCGGCACGCGCGCGCTCCTGATTCACAACCTGCGCGCGCAGCTCAATCAGCACTTCGGGGATGTTGATTTTGACCGGACACACTTCGTAGCACGCACCGCAAAGCGACGAGGCGAAGGGAAGCGATTGCGCATGCTGCATGTGCATGAGCTGCGGGGTGAGGATGGCGCCGATGGGGCCTCCGTAGACGGAGCCATAGGCATGGCCACCCGTCTGCCTGTAGACAGGGCAGCTGTTCTGGCATGCCCCGCAGCGAATGCACTTGAGCGTTTGCCGTTCGGTGTGCCGCGCCAGGATCGATGAACGGCCATTGTCGAGCAGCACCACGTGAAAGCGCTGTGGGCCGTCACCGGCAGTGACTCCTGTCCATAACGATGTGTAGGGGTTCATGCGCTCACCGGTGGCTGAACGCGCCAGTACCTGCAGCATGACTTCGAGATCCTGAAAGCGCGGCAACACTTTCTCAATTCCCGCAATCGAAATCATGGCTCGAGGCAGCGTAAGGCACATCCGGCCGTTGCCTTCCGACTCGACGATGGCGACGGAGCCGGTTTCAGCGATCAGAAAATTTGCTCCGCTGATGGCCGTGGGCACGCTGAGAAATTTCTTGCGCAAGTAGGTTCGGGCCGCCGCGGTCAAGGCCTGCGGGTCGTCGGACAGGTTCTCGAGTCCCATGCGGCGCGCAAATATCTCGCGTACCTGGCCACGGCTCACATGCAGCGCGGGTGCAACAATGTGCGAAGGTTCGTCGTCGCCGAGTTGCAGGATCAATTCAGCAAGGTCAGTTTCCACAACACCCACGCCGGCGGCTTCGAGCGCGGGGTTCAATTCAATCTCGGCGGAGGTCATGGACTTGATCTTGATGACTTCGCTGGCCTTCTCTTCGCGCAGGATGCGGAGAATGATCGCGCGCGCTTCGGCCGCATCTGCGGCCCAGTGGACGATCCCGCCGGCCGCGGTGCAACGAATTTCGAATTCAGTGAGATAGGCAGCGAGATTTTCAAGCGCGTGGTTACGGATGGCGGAAGCTGCCGACCGCAACTGCTGCCAATCCGTTTTCTCCTCCACGAGCCGGGCGCGCTTGGCTTGAATTACATCGGTAGCGTGAGCCACGTTTTTGCGCAGTTGCGCATTGCGCAGGACGGGCAAAGCCGCCTTGGGAAATGGAAGCGCACGAAGCGGATCGAGGACCGGACGGTCAGTGTCTATTCGGCTCATTCCGTATCCTCTAGTGGAGCGTCCTCGGTGCTGGCCAGAATCTGCGCCATGTGGATAGTGCGCATGCCCGCCTTCTGCCGATGCAGCGCACCGCCAAGGTGCATGAGGCAGCTGTTGTCGAGCGCGGTGCAGTATTCTGCCCCGGTCGACAGAACGTCGTGCAACTTGGTTGCAAGCATTGCCGATGAGACTTCTGAGTTCTTGATGGAAAAGGTTCCGCCGAATCCGCAGCATCGTTCAAGATTGTCAAGCGGCGCCAATTCCAGCCCACGCACTTTTGCGAGGAGGCGAAACGGGCGGTCCGCGAGGTGGAGCGCGCGGAGGCCGTGACAGCTCGCGTGATAGGTAACCCGGTGTGGAAAGTATGCGCCGCAATCCTCTACGCCGAGGCTGTCGATCAGGAACTCGCTCAGCTCATATACGCGAGGCAGCAATGATGAGAACTGCTTGCGCAAGTCTTCATTGCCCAGCTCTTCAAACAGTCCCGGATACTGGTCGCGAATCATGGCAACGCAAGAGGAGGAAGGGATCACAACTGTTTCCACATCTTGATAGAGATGAACAAAACGCTTGGCCTGCGAAAAGGCCTCCGCTCGAAAACCGGTGTTGGCATGCATTTGTCCGCAGCAGGTCTGCTCGGGGTGAAAGTCCAGCTCCACGCCAAGGCGCTCAAGCAAACGGACTACCGCACGGCCTGTCTCTGGAAACAGCGTGTCGTTATAGCAGGTAATAAATAGTGATGCGCGCATGACTTGCACCCATTCTTCCAGAATGGTTCAGCAGAAACATGCTATTCGATAGGAATATGAATTGTCTATTGCAACTCGGGTATCAAAAAAGAGGGGGAGGATCGCAGGTCCCTCCCCCATTTCCAGGGGAACATTCTGCAGGCCTATTTCGCAAGCTTGTCCAGGTCGAGGTTTAGATCGAGAACATTGACGCGCGGCTCGCCCAGAAGACCGAAGGTGCGTCCGGCGACGTGCTGCGCAATGAGCTCGCGGACGCGCTCCTCGTTCAAGCCACGGGCTTTGGCGATGCGGGGAGCCTGGAAGTAGGCGTTGTCTGGCGTGATGTCGGGATCGAGGCCTGAGCCGGAGGTCGTGACCATGTCGATCGGCACAGGCTTGCCGGGGTTCTCCGCGCTCAGCTTGTCGATGTCCCCCTGAATGCGCTGCACGAGTTTTGCGTTGGACTGAGCCAGGTTCGTTCCGCCTGACGAGGTGGCATCGTAGCCATTGCCTGCAGCGGACGCGCGGGGATGAAAATAGCGGTCCGAGGTAAAGCTCTGCGCCAGAAGCTCCGAACCGATGACCTGGCCGTCTTTGAGAATCAAGCTTCCTGCAGCTTTGCGTGGAAACACGACGCCGGCGATACCTGTGACAACGAGCGGATAGCCCAAGCCAACCAGGAGCGTGGCGACGAGGGTGAAGCGAATTGAAGTTCCCCAGATGGAATGTGAGGTCTTTGCAACTTGCACGACCGACGTTGTCGGAATTGCGGATACGGAATGCATTGATTTTCTCCTCTTTACGCCAGGTGCATTGCGACGAGCAGCATGTCGATGGCCTTGATGCCAGCGAAGGGCACAAGCACACCACCTACGCCGTAGATCAGCAGGTTGTTGCGCAGCAGAATTTCAGCGGCCTTGGGCTCATACTTGACGCCCTTGAGAGCCAGCGGAATCAGGGCCACGATGACGATGGCGTTGAAGACCACCGCGGAAAGAATGGCCGACTGCGGTGAATGCAGATACATGATGTTCAGCGCGTTCAACACAGGGAATGCGCCGGCGAACATGGCGGGAATAATGGCGAAATACTTGGCAACATCGTTGGCGATGGAAAAAGTTGTCAGCGCGCCGCGGGTCATCAGCAACTGCTTACCAATTTCCACAATCTCAATGAGCTTGGTAGGATTCGAATCCAGGTCCACCATGTTACCGGCTTCCTTCGCGGCCTGGGTGCCGGAATTCATCGCCACGCCTACGTCGGCCTGGGCCAGCGCAGGCGCGTCGTTGGTGCCGTCGCCGGTCATCGCGACCAGCTTGCCCTTGCCTTGTTCGCGCTTGATCAAATCCATTTTGTCTTTTGGTTTGGCTTCGGCCAGGAAGTCGTCCACACCGGCTTCGCGCGCGATGACCGCGGCGGTCAGCGGATTGTCGCCGGTAATCATGATGGTGCGAATGCCCATGGCGCGCAGGCGAGCGAGGCGATCTTTCAGGCCGCCCTTGACGATGTCCTTGAGGTAGATCACGCCGAGCGCTGTGGAATTCTCGGCGACTACCAGAGGTGTTCCACCGCAGTCGCGCAATTTCCTCCACGTTGTCGCGGACTTTCTTGGGCAGCGCTGCGCCCTGTTCTTCGAGGAAGCGCGCGATCGCGTCCACCGAGCCTTTTCGAATACGAATCCCGGGCAGATTCACTCCGCTCATGCGGGTCTGCGCAGTGAATGGCACAAACTCAGCATGAATGCCGCTGAGGTCGCGCCCGCGGAGGTTGTATTGTTCTTTTGCCAGCACGACAATCGAACGACCCTCGGGGGTTTCATCCGAGAGGGACGAAAGTTGCGCCGCATCGGCCAGCCGCTCGGGGCTCACGTCAGGTGCCGGGCGGAATTCCGTTGCCTGGCGATTGCCGAGTGTGATGGTGCCGGTTTTGTCGAGGAGCAGGGTGTTCACATCGCCGGCAGCCTCAACGGCGCGACCGCTCATGGCCAGCACGTTGTATTGAACGAGGCGGTCCATGCCTGCAATACCGATGGCAGAGAGCAGTCCGCCAATGGTTGTCGGAATCAGGCAGACAAGCAGCGACACCAGCACAAACACCGTCTGCGGTGCTTTGGAATACATCGCGAACGGCTGCAGCGTCACTACTGCGAGCAGAAAGACGATGGTGAGTCCTGAGAGCAGAATGCTGAGCGCGATTTCGTTGGGCGTCTTCTGCCGAGTCGCGCCTTCAACGAGGGCGATCATGCGATCAAGGAAAGTCTCGCCGGGGTTGGAGGTGATTTTTACGCGGATCCAATCTGACAGCACCTTGGTGCCGCCGGTAACCGCCGAGCGATCGCCGCCCGCCTCGCGGATAACAGGAGCCGACTCGCCGGTGATCGCCGACTCGTCGACCGATGCCACGCCTTCAATGACTTCGCCGTCGCCTGCAATGTAGTGATTCGCTTCGACGTAGATGATGTCGCCCGCGCGCAGCAGGCCACTGGCAACATCTTCAAAGCCGCCGCCAGCGGTGTAGCGCTTGGCAATGGTCTCGCCCTTGGCCTTGCGCAGCGTATCGGCCTGGGCCTTGCCGCGACCCTCGGCCATGGCTTCAGCAAAGTTCGCGAACAGCACCGTGAACCATAGCCAAAGCGTGATCTGCAGATTAAAGCCGAAGCCGGCGCGATGATGCATGGTGTTGTCGATGAGCAGCAACGAAGTCAGTACGCTGCCAACCTCCACAACAAACATCACGGGGTTCTTGACCATCCAGCGCGGGTCCAGCTTGCGCACTGAATCGATCAGCGCCTGGCCCATGATTTGCGTATTCCAAAGACTCTTTTTTTCAGCCATGACAATCTGTCTCTTCTCTCAACTGCGCAGTGGGTGTTAGAAAAGCTGTCCAGCCTTCAGTTGCAGGTGCTCCAGTATCGGCCCCAGGCTCAGCGCCGGGAAGAAGGTGAGAGCACCCATGAATCAACACCACGCCCACCAGCAGCACGGTGAAGAGAGGCGTGTTCACAGGGAAGGTTCCGGGCGAAGGCGGCACACTTTTCTTCATCGCCAGGTTGCCGGCCAGGGCCAGCACGGGAAGCATCATGAGGAACCGCCCGATGAGCATGTCCCAGCCCATCGCCACGTTGTACCACCAGTTAGTGCCCAGTCCCGCAAAGGCCGAGCCGTTGTTGCCTGCGCCTGAAGTGAAGGCGTAAATGATTTCGGAGAACCCATGCGGACCGGGGTTGGACAACACGGAGAGCCCGACGTTGGGCAGAAGCACAAAGACGGCAGCGAAGGTCAGAATGATGAGCGGAAAGATGAGCACGTAGAGCATGGCCATCTTGATGTCGTAGGACTCGATTTTTTTGCCGAGGTATTCTGGAGTGCGGCCCACCATGAGCCCGGCGATGAAAACCGCCTGCACGACGAAGATCAACATTCCATACAAGCCGGCCCCGACGCCGCCGAAGATCACTTCGCCAAGCATGATGTTGGTGAGAGGCACCATGCCGCCCAGCGGAGTAAAGCTATCGTGCATCCCGTTGACTGCGCCGCAACTGGCATCGGTGGTGATGGTGGCGAAGAGCGCGCTCTCGGCGATGCCGTTGCGGACCTCCTTGCCCTCCATGTTGCCGCCCGGTGCGGTCGCAGTCCGGGCCTGTTGTGCGCCGTGAATCAGAGGATGCGGCTGCGATTCAGCCCAGTATGCGACGGTGAATCCGGCGGCAAACAAAATGAACATGGCTGCAAAAACGGCCCATCCATGGCCGGGTGAACCGGTCATGCGGCCCAGCATGTAGGTGAGGCCCGCGGGAATGATGAAGATGGAGAGAATCTGCAGGAAGTTTGAAAACGGCGTGGGATTTTCAAATGGATGCGCACTATTCGCGTTAAAGAATCCGCCGCCGTTGGTTCCCAGCATCTTGATGGCTTCCTGCGAGGCGACGGGGCCCTGCCCGATGGTTTGCGTTTGCGCGGGCTGCTCCAACGGATGGGCCACCGTGTACTCATGCAGGTTTTGCGGAACACCCTGCGCGACCAGCAGCAGCGCATAGATGAGCGATGCGGGCAGCAGTATGTACAGCATGGTCCGCGTTGTATCCACCCAGAAGTTGCCGATGGTGCCGGACGTGGTGCGCTTGATGCCGCGAACCAGCGCCAGCGCGACGACGATACCTACAGCCGCAGAAAAAAAGTTGTGTGTGGCGAGGCCGGCCATCTCGGTGAGATAGCTCATCGTGGATTCGGGCGTATAGAACTGCCAGTTGGTGTTGGTGGTGAAGCTGGCGGCGGTGTTCCACGCCAGATCGGGGCCGACGTTGGCGAGATGCTGCGGGTTCCACGGCAGGTAGAACTGCAGCCGCTCGATGGCATAGGTCACAAGCATGCTGACAGCAGAGAAGCCGAGCATGGCAAACGCATACTCGCGCCAGTTCATCTCGTGATCGGCGTTTACGCCGCCGAGTTTGTAAATCAGGCGCTCGAATGGACGCAACAGAGGATCGAGCCAGGTGCCTTCGCCCTCAAGAACTCGGGTGAGGTAGATGCCCACCGGCTTCACGGTCAGAAGTAGAACTACGCTATAAATCGCGAATTGCAGCCAGCCATTGGCGGTCATGTCAGAATTTCTCCGGGAACAGCAGGGAAACGGTCAGGTAGCCCAGAAGCAGGATGGAAAGGATGAGCGCGATCCAGGTAATAAAGTCCATGGCCTACCTCAACTTCTGACACGCCTTGACGTAGAGAAACGCCAGGCCGAAGAAAACTGCCGTGAAAAACAACATCGTGACATCTTGCATTGCGAGTCCCTCAGTTCCGAGGATCGGCAACGGTGGGCTCAATCGCTTAACAACCCGAGCCAATGCCCAAGAACGATTCTGGAGGGTGAGGCATTGTGCTGCCGGAAGGGTTTTCTAAGGGAAATATAAAGACAAATGAGGGCGGCATGAAGATTCATGCCGGCATCGGAACGAAGCACATTCTGAAGTGTTTGTGGAATTCCTACTCTTCGCTGCCTGTCCAGCCCTCGGGAACGAACCGGTAGCCGACCCATGGTTCTGTCTGGATGTAGCGCTTGCCGGTTTCGTTTTCGAGTTTCTTGCGCAACTGGCCCACAAACACGCGCAGGTATTCAGGCTGATGGACCGACTGCGCGCCCCACACCGCCGTCAGCAGGGCTCTGTGCGTCATTACTTTTCCGGCGTGACGTGCGAGATGCACCAGAAGCTCGAATTCTTTCGGCGTCATGCGAACGGGCTTGCCCAGCACGGTGATGGTATGGGCGGTTTCGTCCACCACAAAATCGCCGACCTCGATGGCTGCCGTGGTCCGTTCCGGGGCGCGGCGCAGATGGGCACGCACGCGCGCAAGCAGTTCCTGAATGCCGAAAGGCTTGGTCACGTAATCGTCCGCGCCGGCGTCGAGGGCTTCCACTTTAGAGCGCTCCTGGTCGCGAACGGACAGAACCAGCACCGGAGTTGAGGACGTGGCGCGAACGGCGCGGCACACCTCGACGCCCGTCATGCCAGGCATTGCCAGATCGGTAATGACCAGGTCCGGTGGCCATTCGCGGAACAAGCGCACGCCTTCTTCGGGATCGTTGGCAGTGCGCACGTCGAATCCCTGTGCGGAAAGCGCGGCGCGCAGTACGCGCGTAATTTGCGGTTCATCGTCGATCACCAAAATTCTGCCGGGCATCGTTCCTTCTTTCATCGGAAGATTACAGCATCGGGCGGGACCAGTATGATTTCAGGAGGGTAGGAAGATGAACGTGCTCTCCGAATCGCGGCGGACGATTCACTGGGTCATGGCCACGTTGACCGCGGTTGGGGCCACGATTCTGCTGGTCTGGACAGGCGCCAACTCAACCACCGCCGGCATGGTCTTTCTGGTTCTTGTCGTCTGGGCGGCCGACCGGGCCGGACTTTGGCTATCGCTGTATGTAGCGATTTTGTGCGCGGTCAGCTTCGACTACTTTTTTCTGCTTCCCTTTCATACCTTCAGAATTGTCGGCATTCAACAGTGGGTCGCGATGATTTCGTTCCTGGCAAGTTGCATGGTGGGGGGGCGATTGGCCGAGCGCGCACGTCGCCAGACGAATCAGGCCGAACAGCGCCGCGAAGATGTAGAGCGCCTCTACACTCTCAGCCAGGAGATGATGCTCTACGAGGATGCCGCCGGCCTTCTTCGCGAGCTGCCGCGGATGATCGATCGCATCTTCGCGCTCAAGGGCGTGGTGCTCTATGTTCGCGACCAGGACCAGTTTTACGCATCGACGGATGATCTGCCGATGAGCATTCGGGCCAGCCTCTGGGCTCTCACCGAGGGGCAACATCCCACGCAGGTTGTGCCGGGAGAAATTACCGCGATGCCTCTGAAGATGGGTGTGCGGCCGGTAGGCGCGCTGGGTTGGCGTCCTGCAACTCTTTCACATGAAGTAGCGACCGCCGTCAGCGCCCAGGTTTCTATTGCGCTTTCTCGTGCCTTGGCGATTGAGGCTTCGGCAAGGCTTGAAGCCTTACGCGAGGGCGAGCGATTGCGCACCGCGCTCGTCGACTCGCTGACTCATGAGTTGCGCACTCCTCTGACGTCCATTCGGGCTGCCGCCACAACCTTGATCCAGGGCGAAGGGCTGGACGATGCTGTGCGTCTAGACCTGGCGACGATTGTGGATGAAGAGAGTTCGAGGCTGGATGCACTCATTGGCGAGGCCGTGGAGATGGCTGAGATCGACGCCAATGTTGTTCATGTGCACGCCGTACCCCAACATATGCGCACCTTGCTTGAGCACGCGGTGGAAAAATCGCATGCTGTCCTGGCTCCACATCATGTGGTCGTCGAAGTGGAAGAACCGGACCATCCTGCGTGGTTCGATCCGGACCTGCTGGGGCGCGTGTTTCGGCACTTGCTCGAAAATGCAGCGCGCTATTCGGCGCCCGGAAGCCGCATTGTGCTGCGCAACCGGCGTGAGGGGGAAAAGCTTGAATTCAGCGTGCAAGATGATGGACCGGGAATCGATGCTGCCGACCTGCCGTTGATCTTCGAGAAGTTTTATCGCGGCAAGAAAGGCGCGATCACCGGCAATGGATCGGGCATGGGGCTTGCGATCGCGCGCGCGATTCTGCTCGCGCATGGCGGAGGCATCGAGGTTGCCAGCGAACCAGGGCAGGGAACTACATTCCAGTTTTGGGTGCCGTTGGTGGAGAAGGAAGCGGGGAGCGCGCACTAATACAGTTTCCCGCAGCTTTGGTTACACCGGCTCGCCGCTCCAGTCGCACTCAATGTCGCGATGTTTCTCGGCGCTTTCGATGGCCCACTCCAGTACGCGCGCTACTCGCCATGCCGCTACGGATTCCACCGGCGCTGGTGCTTTACCCAGAATCGCGTCGCGGACTCCTGCGTAAAAGAGCCTGTAGTCTCCGGGCACAGGTTCAACGGGCCGCGTTACCATGCCGCCATCGACATCCACGCTCAGCGTACCCCAGGCAGTGGATGGTTCCTGACCCCAATTTGGATCGGTGATGCGTGTAATCTTTTCGAGCGCTTCCTCCTGCGGATCGACCCCGGACTTCACGAAGTTTCCATGCGTGCCACGAAGGTAGAAGCGAGGCCGCGGAAGCGATGAAAGAAGGTTGGAACTGAGTGTCAAAGCAAATCCGGTAAAGTAATGCAGCCGCAAAGTGAAGGAATCGTTCGCGCCGTCACCATCGCGCTCGCGCAGGACTTCGGCGCTCACAGATTCAGGCAATCCGAACTGCGCAATGGCCTGGTCGACAAGATGGGTTCCAAGGTCGAGCAGAATGCCGCCGCCTTGTGCCGGATCGTCTTTCCACGGCCGCCGCGTTGCGCCCGGACGCCATCGGTCAAGGCAGGAATCAAAATGTACAAGGTGTCCGAGAATTCCTTCAAGTAATAGTTTCTGAATTGTCTGGAAGTCACTGTCAAACCTACGGCTATGGAACGGGATGAGATGCAGGCCAAGACCGCCGGCCAGCTCCATCATCTGCGCGACTTCGGCGGAGGATGTCCCGACTGGCTTGTCAACGACGACATTCCGGGCCGCCTCAAGCGCCTGCATCGCCATTGCGCAATGCGTGTCGTTGGGAGTTGCGATCACGACGAGTTTGATGGTCGAATCGGCCAGCATTTCACTGAGCGAGCGATAGGTGGTGATGCCGGGATAGCGAGCGGCCGCATCGTCAGAAGTGCGCTCAACCACGGCGGCCAATTCCAGGCCTTCCACTGAAGAAATCAACGGCGCGTGAAAGACGCGACCCGCCAATCCGAAACCTACCAGTCCCACGCGAATCATATGCGTCTCCCGAGTCTGGATTTCGTGAGGCCCAATCAGCCTTCGAGTTTATACCGGGTTTCGGCGAGGCGATAGAGTCTTCGCCAAACGAGCCTATTCATGGTAACCACCATGAGCGAGATCAAGATGGTAGCGAGCAGCAGGATAGGGAAACGGCCACTGTCGGTGGCGGCGTCAATCTGCGCGCCAAGGCCAATGGTCTGCAAGGTGCGGCCGGGCATGTGGGAGTATTCCGCAAAAACCGAAGCGTTCCAGGCGCCACCGGAGGCGGTGACCATGCCGGTGATGAGGTAGGGAAAGATGCCGGGGAGAATGAGGCGTGTCCAGCGCTGCCAGCGCGTGAAGCGATAAAGCGAAGTGACTTCGCGTAGGTCCGATGGGATGGACATCGCTCCCGCAATTACATTGAAGAGGATGTACCACTGCGTGCCGAGCAGCATCAGCGCAATCGAACCAATGCCCAGCCCCCCGCCAATCTTGACCAGTCCGATCAGCAGGATGGGAAAAAATGCTGTAGCCGGGACGGAGGCCAGCACCTGTGCGACAGGCTGGACGATTCGGGCAAGCCGTGGGCTGAATCCGATCGCAACGCCTACCGGGATGGTCCATGCAGCAGAGATGAGCAGGGCGGCATTGACACGGAGAAACGTTGCACCCGCACCTTCGAGAAGCAGCCTCAAGTCGGGCCAGGTAACGGTTCTGAGCATGAGGATTGCCTGGAGCGCGCCGCTGCCCACGACGATGATTGCCGTTACAGTAAGGATCCAAAGCAAGGGTGACGGTTTGCGGCGACCGGCGTCTTCGTCGAGCGGGTGAATGACCCGACAATCCTTGGTGGCCGCCATGCGCCGGTAGATAGGCTCCTCTATGCGCGCAAAAATGCGACTGGGCAATTCGCTGAGAAGACTTGAGCGCCGGATCAGTTCCAAAACCGGGGAAGTAACGCGATCTGCAGATTCGACCTGCTCGAATTTGAATTTGTCGCTCCACGCAATCAGGGGCCGCCAAGCCAACTGATCGGTAGCCACCACGATGAGAATGACGGTGGTGAATCCAGCCACCAGCGCGCGGATGTCGCCGGAGTCCGCCGCGGTCTGGAGGTAGCTGCCGAGACCGGGCAACTGGAAGTTACGGGTGCCCATGGTGAACATCTCGCAGGCCATCAGGGCAAACCATCCGCCGGCGACGGAGACGATGGAGTTCCACACCAGTCCAATGGCGGAGTAAGGCATTTCGAGTTGCCAGAATCGCTGCCACGCGGAATAGCGGTAAATGCGCGAAGCTTCGAGCATCTCGCGCGGAATGCTCTTGAGCGAGGAGTAGAAACTGAAGGCGAGATTCCACACCTGGCCGGTGAAGATCAGCAAGATCACGCCCAATTCAATTCCCATTTGATGGCTGGGAATCAGCGCGACCATGGCCAGCACTACCGGCGGCAAAAAGCTGAGCACAGGAATGGATTGCAGGATGTCGAGCACCGCAATCATCCAGGCCTCGATGCGCGGGTTGTAGGCGGCGATGTAGCCGTAAGTGACGGCGAAGGTGAGACTGAGCAGGTAAGCGATGCCGATGCGCACAACCGAGTAGAAGGCATAGACCGGCAGCGCGCCGAGGGAATGCGATATGGGCACTACGGGGACCGGTTTGCCCAGCCAGTACGCACCTGTGCTGACGACGGAAAAGAAGACAGCAAGCGCGCAGGCAGCCACGCCGATATCAATGAGAAAGGGCCAGGGCCGCGCGGTGACCAGGGTTCGCGCCAGGGGATGCAGCTTCACTCGGCATCCTCGTCTGCGGGAATCTCCTCTTCCTGCGCGTCGGGCATCACAAAGCGGCGGCGACCGGCGTCAAAGTCGAACAATTCGGCATAGCGGCCCCAGTTGATCGCCGTCTCCATCTGGCGAAGTGATTCTTCTTCGCTGAACTGCTCGTCGAGCATGTCGAGGAAGAACTCCTCTGGTACGGTGTGGTCGCTCTTGCTCTCGAGAGCGCGTCGAATCTGGCGCAGCAACAGCACGTTCTGTATGGCGGCGTCGCGGAAGAGCTCTTTCTGGCGCAGAATTTCGGAGTTGGCAAACTCGGTCCCGCTCTCGGTAATGGCTGCGTCGCCTTCCTCGATTTTGAGGAATCCCAGCAACTGCGCGGCATCCACGATGGGTAGCAGGTCGTCGATTTCGAATGCGAGGTCGTCGGCCAGGCGGTAGATATCGTCGCGCCCGCCTTTGTCGAGCAGCAGTTCCAGCAGTCCTGCCATGCCGCCGGGCCGGGCGTGAGGCAGCATCTGGTAGCGCATCTGGCGTTGGTCGCGCGGACGTTTGCCGGATAGCTGGTCGGGAGCTTCGGTAGGCGCTACATCGGGCTTGGTCAGCACCTTGTAGATGTAGTCGACCAGTTGCGTGAAGGCTTCGGACTTGCGATCGCGGGGCTGTGCCAGTTGCACTTTGAAGTCGGTGCGGATGTGGCCGGGATTGCGGCCGAGCACGATGATGCGGTCGGCAAGCAGACACCGCTTCTTCAATATTGTGAGTCACGATGAAGACGGCTTTTGTGGGCATGGTCTTCTTGGCCCACAGTTCCAGCAGTTCGCTGCGCAGATTCTCGGCGGTTAGCACATCGAGCGCGGAGAAGGGCTCGTCCATGAAAAGCACTTCAGGCTCGACAACAAGGGCGCGCGCAAAGCCGACACGCTGCCGCATGCCGCCGGAAAGCTCCTTGGGATACGCAGCCTCAAAGCCATCGAGTCCCACCGTATCCAGCATCTTCATGCTGCGGTCGTGGCGTTCGGCGGGGGAAACGCCGCGCGCCTGCAGCGGAGCCTCAACGTTTTCAAGCACGGTGAGCCAGGGGAAAAGCGCAAAGCTCTGAAACACGATGGAGACGTTGATTTCCGCGTCTGCAATGGGCTTTTCGTGCCAGTAAACCTGCCCTGCGGTGGGCCGCGAGAGGCCTGTCAACATGCGCAGCATGGTCGATTTGCCCGAGCCGGAGGGCCCCAGGAGCGCCACGATTTCGCCCGGCACGATGCTCAGATCGGTGGCCGAAATCACCTGGATGCGGTTCTCGCTCGGCTGGGAATAGTACTTTTCAATCTTTTCGGCGCGAATGATGGCCTCGGTGCTTACACCCGGCGAGTTGGCTTGGATTACCGCTTCCTGCATGGCATGGTTCTCCGGTTCGGGGTCCGCCTGCGCATCGGGCGGCCGGTTGTTTTGCAAGTGTATGATTGCCGGATTGCTGCCAGATGAATCGGCATCCCGACGGACAAACCGTAATGCGTGCCAGTTCCCCTCGCGGGTACGCAGCCACGGGCCGCACCCAGCCACAGGTATTGATGGGGAATAGCCCATGCAGAGCGTATCATTCTAAGAATGAGTTCCGCGACTGAAGCGAGTTGCCGCGGAGTCTTCCCCGTGAGCCTGGCTGAACCTTAAAATGAAGCTTCTGAACGCCATTCGATCCAGCTTTTAGGAGAGTATGCCCGAAAATCAGATCAAACCCAAGATTCTCGTTGTCGATGACGAACGAGTCATTGCCGACACGCTGGCCATGATTTTGAACCAGAGCGGTTTTGAGGCTCTTGCCGTGTATTCGGGTGAAAAAGCCGTCGAGCAGGCTTCAACGTTTACGCCGGATATGCTCATCACGGATGTGATCATGGCCGATTTGAACGGGATCGATGCGGCGATCAGGATCCGCGCCCTGCTGCCGCAGATCAAGATCCTGCTGTTTTCAGGCCAGGCAGCGACGGCCGACCTGCTCGAAAAGGCGCGTTCGCAAGGCTACGAGTTTGAGATTCTGGCCAAGCCAGTCCATCCCCATGACCTGCTCACCAAGCTGCGCGGATAGGTTGCTGATCGCTTCGTTTGGACGACACGATTTCAGAGTTCGTGCCGGCCCTCCATCGCGCGCGCCATCGTGACCTCGTCGGCATATTCAATGTCGCTGCCTGCCGGGACGCCAGTGGCGATGCGGGTAATTCGCACCGGAAAGCCGCGCAGTTTTCCTGCCAGCCAATCGGCTGTCGCCTCGCCTTCAAGCGTGGGGCTGGTCGCGACAATCACTTCGTCCAACTCGCCGCGTTCCACCCGGGCGATAAGATTGCCCGCGCGCAACTGCTCCGGTCCGACTCCATGCAGCGGTGAGAGCGTCCCATGCAGTACGTGGTAGACGCCGTTGTAGCCCTGCGTTCGCTCCACCGCGCCGATGTTGGTTGCCTCCTCGACTACGCACACCAACCGCTGGTTCCTTGTTGGGCTGGCGCAATAGGCGCAGGGTTCCACGTCGGTGACGTTGTTGCAGATGGAGCACAGGCGAAGGCTGGCCTTCAGCCCTTGCACCGCTTCGGCAAGCGCGGCGGCATCATCGTCAGTCGAGCGCAGGATATGAAACGCGAACCGCTGTGCGGTCTTCGTTCCGACACCGGGAAGTTTTTTCAGTTCTTCAATGAGCCGCGCCATTGGCTCGGCATAGCGTGCCACTGAGAGTGCCTCCCTGAGATTTCTTTCTTATGCGACTCAATTTGCTAATCATTCTCGCGATGCTGCTTACCTCAGCCCAGGCCCGGTAGCTTGAGTCCGCCGAGCATGCCTTGCACACTGGATTGAATCGCTTCGTCGGCCTTGTTCCCTGCATCGTTTACCGCAGACACCACCAGGTCCTCCAGCATCTCTACGTCAGGCCTGACCGCCGCTTAGGCTAACCACCGCCGACGGGTCGATATGAATCTTGAGCAACTGCTTCTTCCCATTCATGGTTGCGGTCACCGCACCGCCGCCGCTGGCGCCTTCGACGACCGTCTGGCTCAGCTTGCGCTGGACCTCTTCCTGCATCTGGTTGGCCTGAGAGAGCATTTCCCCGATTTTTAGAGGGTTGATCATCGCATGTCTCCTCCTTGGCCACTGCGCCCGGTTTAGCTGCCTATTTGATGCGCAGGTCGACGACGCTGCGCACTTCTGCCTTGAAAATTTCCTTTGCCCGCTGCACCAGTGGATGGGCAAGCGCCGCCTCCTGCACGCTGCCCGCCAGCGGTGCACTTGCGCGGTGCCGTTATGGCCCCGTTCGCTGCGCCAGGAACGACCAGGAATCGGGCCGGCGCGCCCAGTCGCTGCAGTTCCTGGCGGATAATCTTCTCTGCCGCCGCATTTACGGTCAAGCTCAGCATTTTCTTGCCCATCGCCGGCGACTTCAATGCGCAGACTGCCACCTTCCAGCGCCCATGTGCCCGCACCCAGTAGTTGCGAGGCGGAAGCGTGGCCCGCAGTCGCGAGTGCCGAAACCACCGCTTGCCTCAGTGCCTCGGTTGTCGGGGATGAATCCGAGTGCGGCGCTTTGGCCAGCGATCCCTCGGTGACGAGTCTCAGCGAAGCCCGTTGCCGGACTGGCCGCAGCTGGAAAAGGCGTAGTAGCGCGAACGGGCTGAGGTTCAGTCTCAAGATCCAGCGCGGGAGAACCGGCCGGCCGCGGCATCTCGGCCACGTTGCTCATGGAGGCGGCTGGCTTGGAGCTAGACTCCATTCTGGGCCCGGCATTCCAGCCACCCGATGAAGGCGAAAACGGTGACAACGACGGCCCCGCTGCGGCGGCTTCCGCTGCAGCGTGAGCCGAGTGCGTCGGCCTGGCAGCGGTTGAGCGCGAACTGGACGCGAGGCGGGTTCCGCACTGCGGACGACGCCGCTTGCCGCGCCGCTCAGCAGCTGTTCAAGCGGCAGCAGCCGCTGCGCGTGAATCAGCTTCAGCAGGCCCAGTTCCAGATGGAAGCGCTGCTCCTGGCGGTAGTTCAGGTCATCAAAGGTGCGCAGCACAATCTGCAGATTGCGCGTCAGCTCTTCTTCGGTAAACAACAACGCCGTACGCGCCGCGCGCGCCCGTTCGTCACCGGAGATTTGCAGCAACTCAGTCTGCTCGCCGCCCATCTTGGCCATGAGCGCGTTGCGCAGGTAGCGCACCATCTGCCGCGCCAGCGAGGAAGGGCTGTGACCGGCATTGACCAGGACATTCAACTGTTCCATCAACTCAGCGCTTTGGCCCTGGGCCACCGCTTCAAGCAGGCGTTCGAAAACAGCGTTGGGCACCGAGCCCATCAGCTCGCGAATCTGCACTGTGGCCAGCACCGGCCGGCCATTCTCCACCGGCGCGGAAGCAATCGCCTGGTCCATGATGGACAGCGCATCGCGCATGGACCCGTCGCCCGCTTCGGCCAGCAGCGCAAGCGCGCCTTCTTCGGCTTCAACCTGCTCCTGGCCGGCAATCATCTTCAACTGCGCCAGAATGTCGTCGAACTTGACCGCGTGAAAGCTGAAGTGCTGGCAGCGCGAGCGGATGGTCTGCGGAATGTTTTCAGGTTCTGTGGTCGCCATCATGAAGATGACATGTGCGGGCGGCTCTTCCAGGGTCTTCAGCAGCGCGTTGAAGGCCGCCTCGGTGATCTGGTGGGCTTCGTCGAGGATGTAAATCTTGTAGCGGTCGCGCGCCGGGGCATAGCGCGCCGCATCGCGCAGTTCGCGAATCTCATCGATTCCGCGGTTGGTGGCCGCGTCAATTTCGATCACGTCGACTGCGTTGCCCTGGCGAACTTCGATGCAGGAGTCACACACGCCGCACGGTTCCGGGGTGGGCCGGGCCGCGGAGCCCACTTCATTGCGGCAGTTCAATGCCATGGCCACGATGCGCGCGATGGTGGTTTTGCCAATGCCGCGATGCCCGCTGAAGATGTACCCGTGCGCAATGCGGTTCTGGCTCAGCGCGTTCATCAGGGTTCGCGTCACATGGTCCTGCCCAGCCACGTCGGCGAAGCGCTGCGGACGATATTTCCTGGCCAGAACCTGATAACCCATGCGTCGACCCGCTCCTTCGGCCTCGTTTTATCAAAGCGAGCCTAGGTGGGATTGTATCGTTCTGCCGCGATGGTTGAACAGGCGGGTTGCGATACCGGCTTGTCAACCCATACGATGGGCAAGTCCTTCGATCCGAGCAGAGTCTTCCCGTCGAGTTCAGTGCATCCATTGACACGGTGCAAACTCCACGAGCGGAGTCTCTGCGATCCGCAGTTGTCATAGCGGCAGCTTCAACAGGGGACCGGGAACGGCGCCATCTACCCAGGAGTCCATTTGCATGCCGACGAAAACCATCATCGAGCCTTTCCGCATCAAGAGTGTCGAACCCATCCGCTGGACAACGCGCGAGCGGCGCGAGGATCTGCTCAGAGCCGCACATTACAACCTTTTCCTCCTTGAGGCTGACGACGTCTTGATTGACTTGCTGACCGACTCGGGAACTGGTGCAATGTCCACGCACCAATGGGCCGGGGTGATGGAGGGCGACGAAAGCTACGCAGGCAGCAGGAGCTTTGACCACTTCAAGCGTTCAATTCAGGATATCTTCGGCTATACGCACGTGATCCCCACTCACCAGGGGCGAGCCGCAGAACGCATCCTGTTCAACGTGATGTGCAGGAAGGGCGACCTGGTTCCAAACAACACTCATTTCGACACTACGCGAGCCAACGTGGAGTTTGTCGGAGCCGAGGCCATCGATCTGCCCATTCCCGAAGCGCGACAGCCTGAGAAGCAGCTCCCCTTCAAAGGGAACATGGATGTTGTTGCCCTAAAGGAGTTGATTGTGCGGGTTGGACGCGAACGTGTCCCACTCGTCATGCTGACGGTCACCAATAACTCCGGCGGCGGACAGCCCGTGTCCATGGAAAACGCTCGAGCGGTCGCCGCAGTTTGTCGGGAACACAATATGCCGCTCTATTTCGATGCGTGCCGGTTCGCCGAGAACGCCTATTTCATCAAGCTTCGCGAGCCAGGCTATGCAGCCAAGACTCCCAAGCAGATTGCTCAGGAAATGTTCTCTCTGGGTGACGGCTGCACCATGTCGGCGAAGAAGGACGGCATGGCTAACATCGGTGGCTTTTTGTGTACGAACGATGACATCCTCGCCCGGCAGGAGAAAGATCTCCTGATTCTGACGGAGGGTTATCCCACCTACGGCGGATTGGCGGGACGCGATCTGGAAGCGGTTGCAATCGGTCTGCAGGAATCGCTCGAAGAAGACTACCTGCGCTATCGCATCGCGTCGACGGCTTACCTCGGCAACAAAATCGCCGAGCAAGGTGTTCCCATCGTTCAGCCACCCGGGGGCCACGCAATTTATCTGGACGCAAAGGCGTTTTTGCCGCATATTCCGGTCGAACAGTTTCCAGGTGTCGCGCTGGCCACGGAGCTGTATCTGGAAGGCGGCATCCGGTCAGTAGAGATCGGCAGCCTGATGTTTGCGGGTGCGGCGAAGATGGAACTGGTGCGACTGGCTATTCCGAGGCGTGTCTATACGCAGAGCCATATCGACTATGTGGTCGAGATCATTCTGAGGGTGTGGGAGCGGCGCGCCGAGATCAAAGGTCTGCGGCTCACGTACGAAGCTCCATTCCTGCGGCACTTTACCGCACACCTCGAGCCACTCGATTAAGAATCGGTGTGCACGGGATGGAAATCTCCACGGCGTTGCGGTGAGATTCCAACCATATGCCTTTCAGCTGGCGTCGTGATGCAGGTTGATGCCTTTGAGCGGTTCTGAAATCAGGTACCCATCCTGTGGATCGGCCGCACCATGTGCGTATCAGCGTCAAGCCTGCGATGTCGCTGCACGATTCGGCGAGGACTGCAGGAAGTATGCGTTAATTGCCTGTCGCATCGCCCGGCGGTCAAGATAGGGAGCCTTGTCGTCATAAAGTGCTGCCCAGCAAACCTGCTCCACGATGTCGCGCGGATAGCAGGAACGCAGCTCCTGTTTCAAGGTTCCACGGATGAAATTGATGAGTTCGTTGGGGATCTCCGGATCGAAGGGCACACGATTATCGGCAGCGATGCGACGAAAGATTTCGCAAAATTGTGTGTCGGAGACTTCGCCGATTTTGATTTTTGTCTTAATCCTTCGAATGAACGACGGATCCACCAGCTCGGCAGGATCGAAGTTGGACGCGAAAACAACCAGCATCTCGAACGGTACTTCAATCTTCTTGCCGCCTGCCGTCGAAAGAAAGTCGATTTTGCGATCAAGTGGAACGATCCAGCGATTCAGGATCTCTTCAGGGCGCAGCCGCTGCCGCCCGAAATCATCAATGATCAGGACTCCGTTATTGGCCTTCAGTTGCACCGGACCGACATAGAACTTTGTAATCGGATTGAATTGCAAGTCGAGCATCTCGGCGGTCAGTTCTCCGCCAACGAGGACTGCGGGTCGATGACAGAGCACCCAGCGCCGGTCATGGCCTTTGGGTTCCGATTCAGGTGCGTGCTTATGAATCGAGGGATCATAAATTGTGATGACCTGGCCGTCGACTTCGATGGCGTAGGGGATCCAAACCTCGTCTTCGGCCAACACGCGTGACAATACTTCGGCCATGGTCGTTTTGCCCACACCTGGAGGGCCGTAGAGGAAGAGGGAACTGCCGGAGTTGATGGCGGTACCCAACTGCCGAAGCGTCTCGTCGTCGATGACAAGATGGTCAAAGGCGCGCGCGACGTCGGAAGCATGCACATGCGACTTCTTGACGCTCTGCCTGCGGACCTGGGTGACGTAGCTGGCGAGAGAAACAGGGGCAGCACCCACGTAATGACTCTGGGAAAATAGGTCTGCTGCTCGCGATCTGCCCTGGGTCGTGATCGCGATATGGGGGATATTGCCGGCGAGTCCAGTGACCTGGCAGCACGAGTCCGCCCTCAAACTGGTAAACAGCTCATTCGTGACCCCGTAGCTGAGCCCGATCTTTTCAGAAAGGTCGAGAAGCGAAAGCGGCCCGGACGAGTAGAGGACCTTAAGCGCCAGATCTTCGAGGATTCCTTCAGGAACATCAATCTCTGAGACTGAGTTTGGCCTCTGCGCTGGGCCCGACGTCGGCTGAGGTCGTACAAATTCGGAGGCTAGGTCATCCATCGCGAGCAGGGTTGCCATGTCTTTCTTTTCCCCTCGTCTAAGAGCATCCCACCGGAGTTGAGTTCTGTAACTACCTCTTTGGTCAACACTTACATGACCCTTCTGTTGTACAGCGTGACGGGAGAACTGTTTTTTTGATCTAATTCTTTGCGTTTTGCAAGACGGAATGGAAGGTAACACAATGCCCTGGTTACCATCGGAATCGGTCGCGCCGGACCGCTCTCTAATGATTCTGTATATTATTCATTCTAATATGGATTAGAAAGTTCACTTCGAAGAGGGAAAGTAGGCTCTGCAATGTGGCGCTTGGCCTGATTTCCCGTAGGAGATGGCTTAAGTAACCTAACTAATGGGTGACCTAAATTGCTTCAAACTAACGCCTTCAGGCCGAAAGTAACTCTTTTGGTCCATTGTGGTGAAAACGAGGCGGTGCTTCAATGGTACTCATTCGAGAGGGTCTACCTCGAGACGAACGGAGATTACCCAGATGGTTACCCAGGCTTTTCCTCAATTCCCAGGTGCGATCACAACGCCTTTGAACCGGCAGAGATTTGTGGCAAGACGCAGGGGACCGTCGCGCAGTGACACCGTTGCCCATGTCATATTTGGAACGATGGTGGGGATGATGGCCGGAGGCTGCCTGGCAGCCGCCATAGGATTTGGGGTAAGCACAACCGGGACAGAGCCTTCGGTTGCCGTCAACTCAAATGTAAACAGCTCGAACAGCACTATAGCTTCAGCAGTCCAGTCGTCAAAAACTCCACAAGTTGCAGAAAATAAGAATGTTATAGCGCAGGCGTCTTCGCCCTCATCCCCGGCAATCAGCGGCTCGCTGGCCCGGAACGTGACTGCCTCCCAGGTATCCAAGGTAGACGCCCAGCCGACTCTGCTGAAGGCATCGGTCCAGAAGGCGGCTTCGATCAGCCGTGATGCCTCTTTAGAACGTGTAGCTTACGTCTCACGACCCGTGTCTGTGGTTCCCGCAGCGATCCCGGCAAATGGTGTAGCAAACGAAAACGATATAGCGGTGCGTGCCTCTTTCGTGGTCGAGGGAGACGCAACCGTCGCTGACTATGTTGCCTCTGCGCGAACGATCGAAACACAAGACGGAAGAAGCTTTGTTCTGGGGGCGACTGCCGCGAATGGCACCGGCCTGCAATGGCAGGACTATCTCGGAAACCTTCATTACAGGTGCGATCAGCAGGGAAATTGCACACTCTTCCGCGACGGCGTAACGGTTCCGAATGCAAAGTTGACGACTTAGAGCAGGTGGCCGCTTCGAACCTGGAGCCGCCATTTGCCGATAGAAGCAGAAGGATAGTTCATCGCAAGAGTGGTCTTAAGTTGCAGATTTATAACATTTAACCTCGCTAAAATCCGTTGGGACAACAACAATCCCAGCAGTCGATATCGAACCCTCGCAAAGCATTGACAATGAGAGGGCTGGACCCGACTGCACAGCCCTCCCGGTACGAGGCAAAGAGAAGCTCGTATCCTGCTTAGATTGTGATTGATAGCATCTGAACTCCGTGATGGATGGGCGGCGTGAAAAGCCTCAGGCCTAGGCTGGGGAGTCGGGCTCCGGCTCGCTAACTGGCGTCAAGATTGAGGCTGATGTCGTTGAGCCATTCTGAAATAAGATCCTCGTCTTTGGAATCGAGGGCATAGGCGTCGTTGAGCAGCAGCAAGGTCGCCCAGTGCACGAGATCACGCTCTGAAATCAGGCCGAGACGTTTCCGTTCCAGGGCATTCGAAATGTGCTCGCGGGTGATGACGATCCCGGGCTCGGGCACCCGGAAGTGGGTACTCGCCGTGTTCCCGTCGGGCTGGAAGTCAAATTCAAACACTCCAATCAGGGCGGTTCGAAGCTCCTCGATCCCCGCTTCAAAGAGGGCAAAGCGCCGTAGGAATTCCATCTGGTTCGGCGTCAGGGAGGGGAGTGCCGATTCGTCTGTCACTGCAATTTCGCTTTCATCGCACAACCAACTTCTGCTTAACAACCTTGCGCTTACCGCGCTTCTTGAGGGCGGCCTTTTTCAATGCCTTTTTAGCAACCGTTTTGCGCCGCCGCACTTCGTCCTTCGAGTACATCGTTCCACGGCACCGATTTGCGCCGCAGTTGCAGATGGCTTCGTCGTCGCCGCCGTCATAGAGACAGTAATCGTAGGTGATCTCATCGCCGGGCGCGATGTTCTTGATCGCCGTGATCCAAACCCGGCCTTTTACCTCTTCGGTCTCGCAGTTGGGGTTGCAGCTGTGGTTGATGAACATGGCCATGGAATGCCCATCGATGACGATCGAGCCGTCGCCGAGTCCAAAAAGATAGGTGATGGGCGACTCCTCGTAGGCGGTGTCGGCCTCTGCCTTGGTGAGGCGCGGACCGTCATATTCGGCCACGCGCGCGCCTTTGCGAATCGCGGTCGTGGTGTAGCAGCCGGCGGCGTGAATGGCGGAGGAGCGAATGATGAGTCCCATAGTCTTGTGCAATGTTTTCCCCGGACGATTGGATGCCGTATGCATCGCATCGTAACATTAAGAGGGCTACGGAGAGGGTCTCTGAACGAGTCATGGATTTGATGATTGGAAAAGGGCAGGTGAAACGGATCGCCTGGATTGCGCTGATGCTGGCAGGCTGCGGGTGGGCTGCGCGGCAAGTCAACGCGCAAACGCCTGCGAACAACAATGCACCCGGCTCTGCGCAAAATCAGCAACCCCCGAAGCAGTCCGGCGACGCCAAACCCACTGCAAAAGCTCCGGCTGAGTCCAATCCGTTTCCTGAAGATACGAGTTCGGTGCCGGTCATGCCCACGGCCAATTCGCCGGGTGCGCCGGTGCCCGATACCGCCGATTACAGCGATGTTCCGATGCCGGGTGAGGATGCCGACCCGGTGCGCAGCCCGGATGACGCGAACCCCGGTGCGTCAGACGCAGCCGACTCCAGTTTCAGCGACAGCGCATCGGGACTTGACCAGTTGCTGAAGCCACCGCCCGAAACTCGCAAAGAGAAAGGCAAAGACGCGGACGCCCCTCCGGTGGAAGGGCCCAAGGAAGACGAAAACGTGGGCAGCTACTACATCGAGACCAAGAACTGGAAAGCTGCTCTCTCGCGCTTCGAGTCCGCGCTGGTACTGGACCCTGAGAACCCCGATGTCTATTGGGGGCTTGCCGAGGCGCAGCGCAACCTCGGCAAGTACGCGGATGCGAAGGCAAATTATTTGAAGGTGATGGACTACGACCCCGACAGCAAGCATGGCAAGGAAGCGAAAAAGATTCTCAAAGAGCCGGAGATGGCAAACGCGCCCGCCGTGTCATCGAATTCAAACCCGGCGAAGACGCCACGATAGGGAATCGCACCCTGCGGATTCCTTATATCTTTGGTCGCAATCTGCTCAGAATCTAGCCCAGCGCATGTAGGCGGCAAGGATCGGCTGGCCCCACAGCGCGGCGACGATGCCCCCGATGCAGAGAAATGTCCCGAGTGGCAGCTTGGTCAGCGCAAGCGGTTCTTTGGAATTGCTTCGTGCAGCCGGAACGGCAAACATCAGCAACGCGATCGCAGCACCCAGCACAACGCCAATCCCGAAGGCTAGCAAAGCGCCGGGAAGGCCGAGCCACGCAGCCAGCATGGCCATGAGCTTTGCATCGCCGAGGCCAATGCCTTCGCGACGGCGCACGAGCCAGTAAAGCCAGCGTATGAGAAGGATGAGTCCGGCGGCGGCGAGAATGGCGACAAGGGAGCGTTCAGCAAAGCGCAAGACGAATTTGGCCCTGGATCTGCGTAGCTCCGAAGTAAGCGAGGACATCTGTCGAATTCAGCCTGAACTGAAGCAGACTGAAGAGGAAGCCCAGTGCGATGCCCGGGGATCGTGAGCGAGTTCGGCAGCCAGAGATGTTCCGCATCGAGTATGGCGAGTGCCACCAGGAGCCAACAGAGCAGATTAGGCTCAGGATGCATGCAGATCTTTGAAGATCAGCGCATGGCGCGCCGCGGTTCAAATGCTCGGAACCGAGGAATAGCCATGCAAATGCTGATGCCCAAAGCCCCCCCACCGCCAACTCCACCAGCGGATAGCGCCAGCCAATCCAAACTCCGCAAGTCCGGCAGCGGCCGCGCAGTGCGAGCCAACTCAGCAGCGGCACATTCTCCCACCATGCCAATGTGCGTCCGCATGCGCGGCAGTGCGAACGAGGCGTGACGACGCTTTCGCCTTCCGGCCAACGGCTGAGGCACACGTTGAGAAAGCTGCCGAAGGCCAGCCCCAGCAGCGCCGCGAAAACCGTTCCCAGAATTCGAATCATGCGAGAGATGAGTATACGTTTGTTGAGACGCAGTCGCAGACTGCGGCGCTTGGCGTCCCAGGTCTCAAAACCGAGATTTAGGCACCTAATTTCTGGAATCGCGCCATGCGAACTTCTTACTGACCCATGGGGTTACACTGGAGCCGATGGACGTTGCACGCGACGCAGACAGTCCAAAACCTGCATCCTCCGCTCCAAGCCCCGCAGTGACTACCGATCCGGCGCGGGCTGCGGCCCTTTTTGAGCAGTCAGTGGCGATTATGGCGCGACTGCGCGCACCTGGCGGCTGCCCCTGGGACCGCGAACAATCCTTCGATACCATCCGCAAATACACGCTCGAAGAGGTCTACGAGGTCTTCGACGCCATTGAGCGCCGTGATTTTCCTCACCTTGCCGAGGAACTCGGCGACCTTCTGCTGCAGGTGCTGTTCTATGCGGAGATGGCCTCCAACGAGGGCCACTTCACTATCGCCGAAGTGCTCGACCAACTGAATCGCAAGCTGATTCGCCGTCACCCGCATGTCTTTGGCGAAGAGGCCTCGCGCGCCGCAGGCAACCAGGCCGATGTCGATGCAGCGGTGGAAGGTTCGTCCGCCGCCGTTCTCCGCAACTGGGAAGAGATCAAGACCGCCGAGCGGCCTTCGGCCGAAATCGCGCAGCTGAGACCTCGGAAGTCCGCATTCACGGCTCGACACCGTGCAGCGCGCTATGCCCGCCCTGGCTGAGGCCGCCAAGCTGGGCTCCAAAGCAGCCAAGTCCGGCTTCGACTGGCCCGACTGGCGCGACCTGCTGCCCAAGCTCGACCGAAGAGACGCGGGAACTGGAGGACGAAGCAGCCTCGCCGAGCAAAACCCGAATGACTCCGGCGCGCAAGGCCGCCGTCGAGGCCGAACTGGGCGACCTGCTGTTTACCGTGGTCAACCTGGGCCGGCACCTGGGCGTCGATGCAGAGATGGCCTTGCGCGGCTGCAATCTGCGCTTTCGGCGAGCGCTTTCATCGAAATGGAACTGGACTCCGACGCGCCCGCTCGAAGAGCTGCCGCCGGACGAACTCGAAGCGCTATGGATTCAGGCCAAAGCGCAAACTGGCCATGGCGAATCGCTGCCAAGGCCCGCGGTCCGAGCGCCCCAGACGTCCCCGCGCCGGAGCGCGGCCATGATCCTGATTCGCAACTGCTCCGGCTTTGACGAGATTGGAAGCCTGCGTCCAAATTCAGATTGAAATGTGGGGCTACGACGACAGCGATGTGATTCCGCGCAAGGCGTTTCTGGTGGCGCAGAAAATCGGCGGCCAGGTCATCGGCGCCTTCGATACGAGACTTCCCGGCGCGCCACCCGAGGGCAGCCCGGAATCCATGATCGGCTTCGCCATGTCTTTGCCCGGCGTGAAGACAGGAAACGGCGAACCCACAATCTTATTTGCATTCCCACATGCTGGCGGTGCGCGAATGCGTACCGAAATGGAGGTCTTGGCGCGCAACTCAAGCTGGAACAACGACGTGAGGCGCTTTCCCGGAATATTCGATTGATGGAATGGACCTTCGATCCGGTCGAGATCAGGAACGCTCATTTAAATATCCACAAGCTGGGAGCAGTCGTTCATGCCGGTATCACATGAATTTCTATGGTGTATCCTCATCTCGATTGCAAGGTGGGCTGCCCACGGATCGCCTGGTGGCTGAATGGCATCTAGATTCGCACCGGGTAACGGCAGTTCTCGAAGGCCGCACAAGAGCCACGTATAAGATTGAGGAACGCATCCAGGTTCCGGCATCCATCTACGAATGGAAGGCCTCAGAAACAGATCGGGAGCGCGCCATTGCTGTACAGTTGGAAAATCGCCGCAAGTTTCAACAGGCTTTTTCTCAGGGTTTAGCCGTTCTCGGATTTGTCCGGGACAAGGAAGGGAACGGAGTCTTCGAACTGGGATCCCTCACCCAGGCGGAGTTGGATTGAAGAGCACTCATCAGAATTCAGACGCTGCACAGGAATGAAGCAACTACTCTGCACATGCTCATCACCCAAGGAACGCACACTTTATGAAAATTGATGGAATCATTCTGCGCGAATTGCACCTTCCCCTGGTTCGCCCGTTTGAAACCAGCTTTGGAGTCACCCGCGACCGCAGAATCCTGCTGGCCGAGATCCGTTCAGAGGGACTGATCGGTTGGGGCGAATGCACCGCCGGCGAGCGGCCGCTCTTTTCCGGCGAGTCGACTGACTCCGCCTGGCAGGTCATCGTCAATGAGCTCGGCCCGACTGCTGGCAGTCGAAACGCCCGAGCATGGCGGCGAGTGTCCGCGCATCTTTCGCCAGGTTCGCGGCAATCCCATGGCCAAGGCTGCGCTTGAGAACGCGATCTGGGACCTGGAAGCGCAGCGCGAGGGCGTGTCGCTTTCAATGCTGATTGGCGGCGTGCGCGAGACCATTCCCTGCGGCGTTTCTCTGGGCATCCAGTCCTCAATTCCCGAGCTGATGGACATCATTGAGAAGGAACTGGCCGCCGGATATCAACGCATCAAGCTCAAGTGCAAGCCGGGCTGGGATGTGGATGTATTTGAGCGCGTGCGCGGCCGCTGGCCCGGCATCATGCTCAGTTGCGATGCCAACTCCGCCTACCGCCTGCGCGATGCGGATCATCTGGTGACCTTCGACGCCTTCGATCTGCTGATGATCGAGCAGCCCCTTTGGCACGACGATTTCTACTATCACTCCATGCTGCAAAAGCGGTTGGAAACGCCCATCTGCCTCGACGAATCCATTCGCAACCGGCGCGACGCGCTGGCCGCCATCGAAATGGAATCCTGCAAGATCATCAACATCAAATTGGGCCGCGTCGGCGGATTCTCCGAAGCCATCGCCGTGCACAACGCGGCGCAGGAACGCGGCATTCCAGTCTGGTGCGGGGGCATGCTGGAGTCGGGGATCGGCCGTTCCCATAACATCGCGCTTTCGACGCTGGAGAACTTCTCGCTTCCCGGTGACGTTTCAGCCTCGGCGCGCTACTGGCGCGAAGACATCATCGAGCCCGAAGTCACGGTCTCATCGGCTGGCGAGATCGCAATCGCCGACTCACCTGGGCGCGGGTATGAAGTCCGTGCGGATCTGATTGAGAAGCTCACCGTACGCAAAGAAGCAATTCGCGCATTTGAACTGGTGGGATAGAGGCTTGAGCGTGGGATGCGATCGAAGAGGGCGCGGCTTCGGCTGCGCCCTCTTTATTTCCGGCTCGGCCAATCAAAGCGCCTTCCAAGGATGCCCTTGATAATCCAATGATCGGTGGCCGCAGTTGGCCCCACGCCGACACCGAAGTTGATCTCCCATTTCGGCGAAACGTTCAGGTCCACGGCAGGGAAGATTTGCTGCTGTTGATTGTGCAGGCTGGCGATGTTTGTGATGCTGCCGTAGTCGGCGTAGTACTCCACGCCCCCGGCAATGACCTTGGTGAAGTTGTAGCTGACTTTGACGGCGGGCGAAAAGTCGATGCCGAGATTGACGTCCGGCCCGTGCCACGTGCGTTCGAGCGCTGGGTTCACGGCGAAATACCACGGGCCCGCCTGCTTATCGACAATGGGCCGGATCTCCCACGTCCAGGTGTCGCGCGAGAAGAATGCCCGCTGGTAGCCGACCTCCATGGAGAGGCTGGCGCCCACCGGCCAGTGCCAGCTATCGGGCACGCGCACCCGCGGCCGGATGTGGTCGCCGACCCACTGAACGCCGGTGCCGCTCTGCTCGCTGGTAAAGATGTAGAAGCCCAGTTCCGACCACTTGTTGATGCCCTGGGTAATTTCGATGGTCTCGTGTTCCGCGCGGTAGGTGGGGTCGACGCCGTTGATGAACTGGCGCTGCCCGTCGGCGGTAAAGTTCGAGTGCAGCTCGACCATCGTGCGTCCGAGGAGCCACCGTGTCGGCGCCGTAGACCTGAATCTCGTAGTTGCCCTGGGCATGGGCTGTGGCAGCACAGGCAATCAAGGCTGGAAAGAGGACAGAAAGAAGGCGCTTCAAGCATGCTCCTGGGGTAGCAGTTTTTTGAAGGGTCGACGCGAGCGGTCTCTTTCGACGTTCCTGACTATATTGAGATTGTAAAGGGTCGCGAGAGGGAATGGCCGCAACAGCGCTTGCGTTTCTGTCTCGGAACAGAAGAGTGTAAGAACAAGCTCTAAGGATTCCGGGCAGCGGTGGAGATTGGCTCATTCAGACCGAGGTTTCCTGAAAGAGAACTCTGCAAGTGCCTCGGGTCAACCTCTGCAGCAAGACAGGGAACACGTCCGACGTAATTTCCGAATGGGCGGTCAACACGCTCCAGCTTGGACGAAACGCACTGGCGTGTTGAGCGCAAGTCGAGGTGCGTCCCCGAGCCATATCACGGACTAATTCGCAGTAGCAGTTCCCGAGGATTGTAGATTTTGACAGTTTAAGCTGGCGATTTTCGCCTTCGAGGCTCGGAAAGTCTGACGTGATTACGTCATACGAGTCCGCCACCGCTAATGGATGGCTCAGCTCATTTGAATCTGCTCAAGGATGATCCTGTCGGTTGCTCTGCGCCGGTTGAATGATCTCGATAGGGCCGAGACTTTCGACGCTGCTGGTATCCGCTCGGTCTAATTTCGCACAATTGCGAAAATTTTAGATCATCCAGGACAACGCGCACAAGCGGATTCTGCCCTTCGTTCTAGGGACATCCTCCGACTGGAAGTCACGCGACACATCGCAAGCTCTGGCCACATAATGTGATCCACAATGCAGGGCCTGGTGCTCGTGTAGCAATCCTTCGCCGGTCAGCTCTGCGTCAAGGAAACTTGCAGATGCGACGCCTTCACTCATGTCCAATGTTTCAATGCCTTGGTTCCTGTGGCCGCTAGTTGAAGGACACTCCTCATGAAGTCGTACGGGACCAAGCGCTCATTACCGTGCTGAATGTCTGCGCTGTAGCATTCGCGCAGAACGAAATGGATCGCCGTTAGCATTGCCTACTTTTCGGACAAATCATGAATTGGTATAAGATGACATGAGCAACGAAGCTTACCGGTCCATAAGGCCAATAGCTGGGCCTTACTTCCCGAGTGGTCGGCAACTCGGAAGTAATCGCGCCTATTGCGCAACAGGGCTCGGATGGGCGGCTACTTCAGAACCGTTCATCGAGCCACTAGCTAGAAGCGGACGCCGAAATTGGCTCTTCCCCCGGCCTGCTGGAGCCCATTTTCGCCCTACCTTCCCGGTGGTATACTCACAAGGTCAGGCGCGGGTCCGCGCCGGCATTTTCATCACCACTGAGGTTCCCATGTCCGGCCATTCGAAATGGGCCACAATCAAGCACAAGAAGGGCGCGCTGGATGCCAAGCGCGGCAAGATATTCACCCGTCTGTTGAAGGAAATCGCGGTCGCCGCCAAGGGCGGCGGCAATCCTGACAGCAATGCCCGCCTTCGAACAGCGGTTGCCGCTGCCAAGGCCGAAAATATGCCGCAGGACAACATCAAGCGAGCCATCCAGCGCGGCACCGGCGAGCTTGGAAGGCGTCAACTACGAAGAAATCACCTTCGAGGGCTACGGTCCCGGCGGGGTGGCGATCATCGTCGAAGTCACCACCGACAACCGCAACCGTTCGGTCAGCGAAATTCGTCATGCCTTCTCAAAGAACGGCGGCAATCTCGGCTCAACCGGGTCGGTCCTGCATATGTTCTCGAAGAAAGGCGTAATTGGGATCGAGAAGTCCGCGGCCACTGAAGAAAAGCTGATGGACATCGTGCTTGAGCATGGCGGCGAAGATCTGCGCGACGAAGGCGAAAACTGGGAGATCATCACCGACCCCGGCGCCTATGAGGGCGTTCTCGCGGCGATCAAGGCGGCAAGCATTCCCACCATCATGAGCGAAGTAACCATGATCGCTTCGACCTACACCAAACTCGAAGGCACAGCCGCCAGCCAGATGATTCGCCTGCTCGAGGCGCTGGAAGATTTCGACGACACTCAGAATGTCTACTCGAACTTCGACATGGACGCCGAGCAAATGGAGCAGGTCGCCGGCTGAACATGCTGTCGAATGGGCACTCGAAAAGGCCGCCCGGTGTGGCGGCCTTTTTTGTGGGACCCACAACGATCTCATCACAGAAGGGAGAACGTTGACCCGAACTGCAAGGATTCTATTGTTGATTTTTGCTGTGGGCACGATTTGCCGCTGCCCAAGTCGCCCGAAGGCGCAGCGAAAGACGAGTAACGCCGTTGAGCAATCCGGTCGCCCAGGTTCGCAAGGCCAAAAGCTGGGAGTTTGGCCCGTTTGTCAACTGGGGCACGGGCGTTGGCGATCGCTCCGACTTCAAGTTCTTCTCCGCAGGCTTTCAACTGGGCAAGCCGCTGACCCCGGTCCTGCATGCCGGCATCCTCACCGGGCAATTTGAACTCGGCAGGAAACATCATGCCGTTCTGGCAGGCTTACACTCCAGCCCCGCACGATCAGACTCTACGATCTGCAACGGCCAGGCCTGTGAGCTTCCCATCGGTGGCGGAACCTATACCGGCGTGCAGCCTCACGCCGGTGATCTTCCGCTGGAACTTCCTCACCCATTCGCGGCGTATTCAGCCCTGGTTCCAGGCCGCGGGCGGGCTGATCTACACCACCCACAAATTTCCGCCCGATGTGCTTGTTCCTCACGGCACTCCAGGCGGCACTTCGGTCTGGAACTTCTCTCCTCAGGGCGGAGTCGGCTTGCACTATTTCACCCGCTCGAAGCGGTCGATCGATCTGGGCGTGAATGCCGTTCATATTTCGTCGGCCTCGCTGGGCGATCGCAACCCCGGCGTCAATGCCAGCATCCAGGTACAGGTCGGATACACATTCTGGAAATAGCATGAAAGACCAGATCGTCGAGTGCGTTCCCAACTTCTCCGAGGGCAGAGATGTCCGGCGGGTCGAGGCCATCGTGTCCGCGATGCGCGTTGAGGGAGTGCGCCTGCTGGACTGGTCGATGGATGCCGACCACAACCGCTCCGTGGTCACCATTGCGGGTGAGCCTTCCGCGGTGCTCGAGTCCGCAGTTCGTGGAGCAGGGAAGGCCGCTGAATTAATTGACCTGACCCGCCAGCAAGGAGTTCACCCGCGTATCGGCGCGGCTGACGTGATTCCCTTCGTGCCCATCTCCGGCGTCAAGCTGGAGCAGTGCGTGATGCTGGCTCGCCAGGCCGGTCAGGAAATCTGGCAGCGCTTCGGCGTGCCGGTGTATTTCTACGAGGCGGCGGCGGCGCGCCCCGACCGCGCCAATCTCGACGACGTGCGCCGCGGCCAGTTCGAGGGCCTCCGCGACACCGTGCGCAAAGAGGCGGCGCGCCGCCCCGATCTTGGCGGGCCGGGCCTGCATCCCACGGCCGGAGCCTGCGCCGTGGGGGCGCGCAAGTTCCTCGTTGCCTATAACGTCTACTTCGACTCAGCGGATGTGGCCATGGTGCGCGCAATCGCCCGCGATATTCGCGCCGCATCCGGCGGGCTCAAAGGCGTCAAAGCCATGGGCCTGCTGGCTCACGGGCGTGCGCAACTCGCCATGAACATCACAGACTTTGAGGCGACGCCAATCTCCCAGGTCTACAACACGGTCTGCCGGCTTGCGCTCCACCACAAGTCCGCGCCCGTCGAGGGCGAGGTCATCGGGCTTGTCCCCGAGGCTGCCTGTGAGCGGGAAAGCGAGTGGATGCGTCAATTAATAGGGTTCGATTTCCAGACCAAGATCCTGGAGCAGCGCCTCGCCGCTCCGCTGAACTGGCCTGGAGAAAAGTAACGTATGTCGCGCCCGAGCGATATTCTCGTGCGAATTGACGAAGAGTAAAATAAAGGTGCAGGGGTGGGCGCATTTACCCGGGCAACGGAGCACGCAATCACGCGGCCCGACGTTCCGTAAAGTGCCTGAATCCCGGAGGATGAACTTGTTCAGGAATCTAGTCAGACTTTCGATTTTCGCGGCGCCGTTGGTTCTGGCGCTGCCGGCCCCGGCGGCCCAGTTGACCGGCGATGCCCGCGCGGCCATTCCGCACGATGTGCAGCAGTTGGTGGCGATCGACTACCGGGCCATGCAGAACTCCGATTCAGCGATGAAACTGCGCGATCGGGTGATGCCCCCCGACCTGAAGCAATTTGACGATGCGCTGCGCAAGTCCGGACTCAATGACAACCACGACGTGGATGACCTGGTCTTTGCGCTCTTCCGGACCAGGAATACCGCCGACGATCTGGAGACCGTGGGAATTGCCCAGGGCCAGTTCCCAACCGACGATATTCTGGCCAACTTCCGCAAACTCAAGGTGCGCCCGACCGTCATCCGCACCAACCACATCTATCCGATGGGCAAAACCGGCATGGTGTTGTGTTTCGTCGATCCCTCGACCATGGTCTTCGGCAGCAGTGAAGCCGTAAAAGCATGCCCTCGATGCGCGCGATGGATTTGCGCCCAGCCTGCTGACCAACGGAACCATGATGGACGCCATGCGGTCCATCGACTCTGAGTCCCTGTGGAGCATCCTCGACCAGACGGGCACCCAGACCATGATGAAGCAGATTCTGGGCGAGGCAGGCGCCGGCTCTGTCACCGATTACGAGTCCGTGCGCAAGCGCCTTCAGTCTTCCTGGTATGGGATGGACTTTCAGCACGGGGTCAAGTTCGATCTGACTATTGCGACCGGCGATACGTTCGCTGCCGCAACCATCTCTTCGCTGCTCAATGCCGCGGTCGTCTACCGCAGGATGAGCGGCTCTGACGATGAGAAGGCCGCTCTTGCCGCAACTGACATCTCTTCCGGTGCCGGGCAGCTTTCCGTGCACTTTGCCACATCGGATTCCGAATTCGACACTCTGCTCAAATCCACGCTCTTCCACAGCATGGTGCGCTGAGCCGGGCGTGGACGCGCTGAGCCAGGCTTAACGATGAGGAGTAAGGTCAGGGTGAAACTCGGCTTTTCCGTCCGGTAGAAGCACGATCTCCAGCCGGCCCTCCTGCCCCTCTGACAGATCGGGACCCGTCATCTGGCGCATCTGATGGTTCGCGCTTTCGGTGTATTGCACTTTCACCGGGCCGCTGAGCCGCACTTGAAGGCGATAGTGGTAGTCCGCTCCCGCCGCCAGATTGTCGGCGCCAAAGCTGGCGCTCGGATAATCCACTTCGAGCAACTCGATTGCCGCCCCGGTCCGATTCTCCACCGTCGCGTCAATGTGAGAGGAATGGCAGCCGCACAGCAGGCACAGCGCCGGCAGCAGAATCGCCGTCCCAGCCTGCGCGATCGCCTTCATTCCTTCTCCTCTGTTGCCATCGGTTGCGTTTTGAGCCGCCAGCTTCTTCTCCACCCGGTCAAGCCGCTTCAGCAGCTCCGGCAAGCGTTGAAAGATGGTCACAGCCCGCAGCCAGATGCGGTTGTCGAAGCCCGGCGAGCCGGAGATCATCTTTCCCGGCGGCACATCGTGCGATACCGCCGATTGCGCCGTCAGAATCACACCGTCGCCGACGGTGCAATGTCCTGCAACGCCGGTCTGGCCGGCGAGAATCACATTGTTGCCGACCACCGAGGAACCTGCCAGGCCCGTCTGCGCGCACACCAGCGTGTTCTTGCCCACGCGCGAACCGTGGCCAACCTGCACCAGGTTGTCGACCTTGGTTCCGTCGCCGATTTCGGTCGCGCCCACTGTGGCCCGGTCAATGCAGGCGTTGGCCTGGACATCGACCCGGTCGCCCAGCCGCACCGGCCCGGACTGCGGAATTTTTTCCCACTCACCGGCCTCGTTCTTGCTGAAACCGAAGCCGTCCGCGCCGACAATCGCGCCGTTTTCCAGGGTCACGTGGTCGCCCAGAATGCATCCCTCGCGCACCACGGCGTGCGCATGGGCAAACAGGTGGCTTCCGGCCTGGACGCCGGGATAAAGCACGACATGGGGCAGCAGGGTGGCATGTGCTCCCAGCTTCACGCCGGGACCAATCACCACATAGGCCCCGATGTGCGCCCCTTCGCCAATCTCCGCAGTCGGGTCGATCACCGCCGTGGGGTGGATTCCTGACGGGTAAACGGGCGGCTGATAGAACATGCCCAGCGCGCGGGAGAAGGCGTGATAGGGATTCTTGATGCGCAGCGTGGCCGCTTGCAATCTCCTGGAACTCGGGCTCGACCAGCACAGCCGCAGCCTGCGTCTTGCGGGCCAGGGCGGTATACCGGGGATTGGCGACGAAGGTGATTTCAGTCGGCCCCGCCTCTTCAATTCCTTTTACACCAGTAATTTCCACGTCCGCGTTGCCGCGCAGCTCCGCGCCTAGCCGGGTTGCCAACTCGCCTAGCTTCATCGATGAAATTGTACCGGAATGAGCCCTTCGCTCCTTGGAGCCGTCTTTATTCTGCGTCCTGGTCGCCGGGAAACAGTTCCGGCTGCGCCACTTCTGCGCCTCGTCTTGCGCGCTCCTGCCCCGATCAGGCCGACCACCTGCAAAGTCTGGATGGCCTGCCGTGGCACATAAATCCGCTGCGTATTTGAACGCGTATCCGGAGGTGTCAGCAGCAACCCGGCGCCATCGACCAGCGACCGGTCGTTGGCCGCCAGCCCTTCCAGTTCTTCGCCGTCGGTCAGGGTCATGCGCAGCCAGAGCCCGCTCGCCCGAGGCCGGACCGCGAAGCGCTTTTGCAGCAGCCGCTCCGGGTTGGCCTGGTCGCTCGAGGCGGAGGGGAAGTCGCGCACATAGCAGACCCACTTCACGGCAGTCCCAGTCGATGGTCAGCACCTTGCCGCCCAGGTCGAGAATCTCCAGAGCAGCGTGCATCCTGGCCAAAGCCGGCGGCTGCATAGCCCGCCACCCAGTCCCGCGAGAACTTGCGCACAATCACGGGTTTACGAAGGGAGGCCATCGCTCTGGATTGTCGCATGGTGCGAGCACTGGAGCGCAGGCAAAAAGTAGCAACTACAGTGCAACTCGCCCTAGCCAACGGTGTCAAGTTGTGTTAATGTACTGGTTTGCAACCTCTGCTTCGATGTGCCCTAAGCGTAACTGCATCAGGAACTTGGCTCAGGTAGAGGATCGCGGAAGCAGGGAACGTGAATGCCCGACTACATTTACCTTCTTGAGAACCGGCTTTCAGCCGATCAGCAAAATGCACTGCGCCAGTTGCGCGAAGCAGCCCGCGAAGCCGGAATGATCCTTTTTCTTACCGGAGACGCCGTCCGCGACCTGACCAGCGGCCATGCCGTTCGCGATCTTGAAGTCGCGGTCCACGGAAATGCCCTCAAGCTCAAGAAGCCGATTGAGAAACTCGGCGGCAAAGTCTGGGGCGAGGATGAGGCCTCCCGCATCTCTCTACCTCTGTTTTCCCGGCACCGTCCGCGTCGACGTCGTCAGCACCCACCGCGTCGAATATCCCAAGCCCGGCAAACCTGTTTTTCATCCCGCCTCAATTCAGGAAGACCTGCGCCGCCGCGACTTTACCGTCAACGCCATGGCCATCTCGCTCAACGAAGGCTCGTTTCGGCCTGCTGATGGATCCGCTGAACGGCGCTGCCGACATTGAAGCGCGCACTCTTCGCCTGGTCTCGAACTACGGCTTTCTTGAGGAGCCGTCCCTGCTGATTCGCGCCACCCGCTACCGCGCCCGCCTTGGCTGGGATCTGGATCCACGCACCCAGACGCGCTATGAGAATGCCAAGGAAGAGGGCGTCATCGAATACCTTTCCGCCCACGCGCGCAGCCAGGAACTGGAGCAGATCGGTCACGAGGACGACGGACTGAAAGTCCTGCAGGCGCTTGAAGCCGAGGGCTGGATGAAGGTGCTGTTTCCGGCCTGGACCTCGGCCAAGGCCGACGAAGAAAAGCTCAAGACGCTGCACGATCTTGCTGTCGCGCTGCTGCTGCAGGGCGTTCACCCCGACATGTCGGCTGCGCAGATGCAGTTGCTGACCGCAAAGCTCGCCTCCAAGGATCTGAATGCGCTCAAGAAGCTCATGCTCCGCCCCGGCTTTGTGGAGGAGTGGAACAGCCTGGATTCGATGGCTGCCGGCTTTGCCAAGGTGCTGCTGGCCAAGGACAATCTGGCGCCATCGGCAAGCTTACAAGCTCTTCACGAGCTATGATCCGGAAGCGGTTCTCTGGCTCGGATTTACCAGCAAGAGCGAAGCGGTCAAGGATCGCTATCGAGCAATTCCTCAAGGTATGGCCGGAGGCCCGTCAGCGCATCCCCCATCTCCTCATGCAGGAGATGCGGATTACTCCCGAATTGCCCGCATACGCCGATATCATTCACAAGGTCTTCCTGGAGCTGATCGATGGGCGCCTCGTGACGCCCGAAGAGGCACGCGCCTTCCTCGAGCCGCATTCGCCGCCCGCACCACCGCCGCAAGTCACCATCAAGCGCACGCGTGCCAAGCGCGGCGCTGAGGCCAAAGTCAAGGAGCGTTCCTTCGACGACGAAGACGAGGCAGGGGATGCTCTTGAAGAGGAGGATCTGGATGACATTGGCGGTGAGGACGAAGAGATCGACATTGCTATGGTGATTCCGAAGCGCGACCTTGAGTTGGAAGCAGGAGACGAAGGCGAATCGGACGAAGAAGACGCAGACGACGACGAGGCCGATGGGCCACCCGTGAAGCCCTCGAAGAAGCAGACTGCGGCACAAAAGAAAGCCGCCGCGGCGGCCGAGGCCAAGGCAGAAAAAGCAGCCGCAGCCAAGCCTGCGAAAGCGGGGAAACCGGAGCCCCCGACAAAATCGAAGGTCGTGGCGCCTGTAGCCAAGGCAAAGCCTGCTACCTACTCCCGCGCCAAAGAAAGCAGCTCCTGCCAAAACGGCCAGTGTCGCAAAGCCGGCAGCGAAAACTCCCGCGAAAGTGCCTGCGAAAGCTCCTGCCAAAAAGGCGGCGAAGCCCGCTGCAAAGCCCGTAGCCAAAGCGCCTGCGAAGCCTGCGCCGGCAAAGAAGAAGCCCTCTGCCCCCGCGAAGCAAGGCAAGGCGTCAAAGCCTGCTGCCAAAAAGCCCGCACCCAAGCCCGCGAAAAAGCGGTAGGGGAGCGATATCCGGCACGAAGTTCGAGCTGGGCGTAACTCTCGCCGCGTTTTGTGCCGCGGCAGGCATCTTCATCATTAGAGGCGGGCCGTCCTCCGTGTTATCTTCTAGCCATTCCGGAGGATACTGGATGCTTCGCTTACTTCCCCGCGCGCTCACTGTCTTCGTTCTCGCCATTCTTGCTCTGGCTTTTGTTCCCGGCCATGCAGCGTCGGCGTTGAAAGATACCGATTCACCGGCGACCGTCGGGCACGGCTATCGCTTCGATCGCGGTGGATGGACCTATGTCCATCTTGAGGGCACGCCCGCTGAGATCGGCTACCAGCACGGTCGGCTACTCTCCGCTGAAATCGCAGACATGGTCCGCGTGAGCCAGATCGAAGATTCCCATTCAACACATCGCAACTGGGAGTTCTACCGCGAGGCCGGTCGCAAAATGCTCTGGCCGCACATCGAGGCCGAGTACCAGCAGGAGTTGGAAGGCATCGCCAAAGGAGTCGAGTCAAAAGGAGTCAAGCTCGATGTGTGGGACATCGTCGCCCTCAACGGCGGCATCGAGTTGCCGGAGTATTACGTGCCCTGGCTCAACAAGCGCGAGAAAGCCGGCAACGCCCCGCCGATTCGACCGCAAGGCCGCTGCTCCGCGTTTATCGCCACCGGCAGCTACACGAAAGACGGAAAAATCGTAATCGCGCACAACAATTGGTCAGGCTATGCTGAAGGGGAGCGCTGGACGATCATGTTCGATATCCAGCCGGCCCATGGCCATCGCATGCTGATGGACGGCACTCCGGGTGTGATCACAAGCCAGGACGATTTCGGCGTGAATGATGCGGGCCTCATGATCACCGAGACCACCATCACGCAGTTTGTGGGCTGGGATCCGGATGGGATTCCAGAATTTGTGCGCTCGCGCAAGGCGATGCAATTCGCGGACTCCATCGACCAATACGCATCCATCATGCGAGAAGGCAACAATGGCGGCTACGCCAACGATTGGCTCATTGGCGACCGCAAAACGGGCGAAATCGCTTACCTTGAACTGGGTCTCAAGAACACGCCGCTTTGGCGCAGTAAAAACGGCTACTTCATCAGTTCCAACTTTGCCCGCGATCCGCAGCTCATCAAGAATGAGACCGACAATTTCGACCCCAGCAATCTGTCCAGCTCGCCCAATGCGCGCCGCATCACGTGGGATAAGAAGATGGACACAGTCGAAAGGCCGCATCGACGTGGCTCTCGCCGAGAAGTTCATGGCCGACCACGACGATAGCTATACCGGTAAGGATGAAGCCGACCAGCGCTCGCTCTGCGGTCACGTCGACACTGTGAAAGCCGGCGTACCCGAGTTCGACTGGGGACCGTATTACCCCGGCGGTGCGGTCACCGGCAAAGTCTCAGACTCCGACATGGCGGCGCATCTCTCGTTGATTGCACGCGCCGGCCATCCCTGCGGTGAAGACTTCATCGCCGCGCCGTTCTTCGCAGCGCATCCCGAATACGACTACCTCAAACCCGTTCTCAAAGACATGAAGGCAGGCCCTTGGACAGTTTTCTCCGCGGGAGAAAAGGAATAGCCGCGCAAGCGCTTCGTTGATATCGCCGCGATCGCAAGCTTCAGCCCGAAACTGCAACCGGCTGGGCAGCCGCTGCATTCACCATTTCGCGAATCGAGTCGACAACCAGGTCCGGTTGATCCAGATGAATCCAGTGCGCGCTGGCATGTGCAATCACCTGTTGCACATTGGTACCGATGCGGCCGAGGCACTCATCCGACAGCGGCAACGACTTTTCGGGCGTCAGTACCAGCACTCGAATGCCGTGGATCGGTTCAGCATCCTGCATTTCCTTCACCGTGTCGGGAACCGCTCTGACGTGACTGCGCATGCCGGCGTAGTAGTCGGGCCGCGACCAGTGAGCTGCGACCATGGGCCACACTTCCCGCGGCATCTTGCCCACTTCGTCGGTCACTCGTCCCAGTACGTGCCGGCCACCGCTTCCAGCAAAGCGGGCCAGCCAATGCGAGATGCGGCCCGAGCGGCAGAGCAGGGAAGTCACTGCCAGGCGCGCGATGCCAAAACGTGCAATTGGAATCGCATAACTCGAAAGCCGTTTCCCTCGATTGAGCATGGCCTGCTTCGACGGGTTCATCGGCGGCCATTCTTCGCAGCGCATAGGGTCAATCAGCACCACACTCGCAACCTTCTCTGGATAGAGAAGCGCAAACCTGCGCATCACCAATCCTCCAAAGGAATGTCCGACAAGAATGTAGGGTGGCTTGATGTCTGCGCGCTCCAGCATCGTGTGAAGTTCCACGGCAATGTTGCTCGGGGTTCGCGCCGTCCTGCACCGGTTGCTCCATCCAAGTCCGCTGCGATCGTACGAAGCGGTGCAGGCAAACCTTGAGACTTTCTCCTGAATATGGCACCAGTTCAGATTCGTTGCCGCGATGCCGGATTCAAAGATCACAGTGGGACCGTCGCAGCCCTTCTCGAGTAGATAAAGCCTGCATCCGTTGCCAATGTCGACCAGGCGCCCATTGCGGGTATAGCGCAGCCGATCGCGGCGTGCACCGATTGATTGGTATAGAAACCCCGCTCCAATCAAGGCTCCGGCGAAACACGAAATTGAGGCGAACATGTACATAGGCGGTCTTAGAAATGAACCAACTGCGCCGCGGTGAAATCCTTCGCTTCGAGATTTGCCTTCGTGCTTCCCCTGTCAATGATCAACAGATTCGATCCTCCAACGCCGCGGACCTTTGCCTCGACCTGGCTTGCCGACCACACGCCGCCGACCTGGCGCAGGCCGAAGTAGGTGTATTCCTTCACGGCTGCCGACTCTTTCAGCGTTTTCTCAACATACACCGGAAAGCCGATTCCGTGGTCAAGCCAGCTTTTGACCTCTGCGTAATGAGTACGATCCGTTGCCCCTGGCGTGCTTTTGATCAGATCGCAATCACGCGCGCCATACTTTACCTCACCCTGCGACATTTGTCCCGGCCAGAAATATTCCGGCTCAAGAAAATCTTCATAACTGAATGCACTGCCCAGGGGCCCGTCGCTCCACTTGTCAAAGGCAAGAGCCGCCGGCGCTTTGTCACCGGGGTGCGCAACCATGATTGAGTTCTGCCCGCTGGGTCGCATTTCGAGAAGAATATGGACAGGGATGTGGCCACCTGCCGGTGAACTCGCATCTGGTTTTGAACCGGTGCCGATTTCCGCCTGCACCTTCAACACACCGGGAAACCAATGTGCCTTGATCGTGATGGGAAAGCTGATGCGGTTGCCATTCGCATCCACGCGAACAAGGCGTCCGCTGGCGCGATAGTCCGCCGTCTCTACACGCTGTCGCGGCTTGGCAAGCAAAGCACGCGTGTCCACCGAACCGGTCGCCTGCGCGAGCAGCATCGCCGCGGCGATCGCGCCGCAAAGGAGCCTCATGACTCAATCCGTCCATCGCGGATGCGGATATTTCGCGCCGCAGAGTGCGCGATATCGCTTTCGTGCGTCACCACGATAAGTGTCATGCCGCGCTGTTTCTGAATTCCCGTCAGGATCTCCATCGTCCGCGCGGAGTTGGCGCTGTCGAGGTTGCCGGTCGGCTCATCGGCAAGCAGTATCTCCGGGTCGTTAGCCAGCGCGCGCGCAATGGCCACGCGCTGCCGCTCTCCGGCCGAGAGCTCGTTCGGATATTGGCGCAGGCGGTGCTCCATGCCTAATTCGCGCAACAGCTTTTCGGCATGCTCTGCGCGATGAGCCCGATTACTCTTTATGGGGAGCATGGGAACTTGCACGTTCTCAATAACGCGCAGTGTCGGCATCAGGTGAAATGCCTGAAAGATGAAGCCCACGTGGCGGGAACGGTACGTGTCCAGATCGATGCTCGACCCAAGTGCAGACATCTTGAAAAGCACTTCGCCGCCGGTCGGCGTATCAAGCCCGCCGAGCAGCTGCAGCAAAGTGGATTTTCCGCTGCCGCTGGGCCCGCTGATAGCCAGGAACTCGCCTGCTTCAATAGCCAGATCAACACCGCGCAGGGCCTCGATACGTCCTTCGTCGTAGCTCTTCGCCAGCTTGCGCACTTCGAGCAGGGGGCTAGTCATGCCGCAACGCCTCCACCGGCGAAAGGTGCGCTCCACGCCATGCCGGAATAGCCCCGGCCGCGAGCCCGGCCAGCACCGCGATCCCCAGTGCCTCCACAATATGAAGCGGGTCAAGAGATGCCGAGACAATGCTCGCCGTCTGCGGCATCGTGGACAGCATGCGCAACGCGCCCCACCCCAGGCCAATGCCGAGAATCCCGCCCGCCAGGCCGAGTACGGCCGCTTCCGTTTGGATCAGCAGCATCACTCGCCAGCGATTCCAACCCAGCGCGCGGAGTATGCCGATCTCGCGCGTCCGTTCAAATACAGACATCGCCATGGTGTTGGCGATACCCAGGATACCGACAATGAGGGCGATGGAAGATGTGCCCCACGCGACTGCATGCGCCAGAACCACGAGCTGGTTATTGCTGGCGCGATCTGCGGCTTGCTGCGCAACCAGGCCGGGAAGGGCGGCTTCAATTTGCGCCTGGGCGCGCTTCAAATAGGCCTCCGATGATTCGCCGGGCGGCGCTGGCCGCAGCCGCACATGAAACCCCGACACCTTTCCTTGCAAACCGGAAATCACCTGCAATTGATCGAGAGGCATGATGACTGCGCCCGCTTCGAGTGCCGTGCCCCCGTGGTAGATCCCGGCCACGGTGAAGCTTGTGCCTTGGATTTCAACCGTTTCGCCGACTTTCTTGTTCAACGTCCCAGCCAGAAGATCTCCCAGGATGATCTCGGGCTTACCGTTATGAAATCTTCCTCCCGACGTGAAGGTGAGGGAATCGAATTCATAGGAATCGTCGAGCCAGCCGAAGACGAGTGCGTTCACTTCCGGTGTAAGGTCCATCATGTTGAAGATCATTGGATTCGCCCGGTCGACCACGGGCAGAGAGCGAAGCTTGGTTACGAGCGATTGGTCCACGGTGGTATTGAGAAAAGTTCTCTGCACCACGGCGATGTCGGTGCCGCTGCTGGAATACAGGCGCATCCACTCGTGTTCAAACGAACGGGAAAATCCGACCAGGGCAACAAACGCCCCGATGGCCATGCCGATTCCACACAAAGTCAGAACGGTTCTCAGACGCCGGCGCCAGAGGTTCTTCCATGCAAACCATGTGAAGGAAAGTTGGGAGGCCATGGTTGTTGGGTTGGGTCCTCAAATGGGCGTACAAAAGGAAATAAATCGGTGGCGTCAGTGTATCGGGTGAAATCCACCCTGTCCATTCATGATTCACACTCAGCGGAGTAGAGAATTCCGTCTGCTATTCGTGAGAAGCCGAGCAAAAATTCGAATCACAAAACAAGAAGAGGGCAGACGCTTTCATCGCGCTACCCTCCTTTTTGTTTCTTCCACGCATGAATGGATCAGCGATAACTCAGATAACTCTCAATCCTCGTTTATCGCATCACGCAGGAACAGCTTTCGCCAGGAAATACAGCGTCACTTGAACCTGGTTATCGAAAACAGCGTCCCAAGCCTGGTTGAGATTTACAACCTCTTCCAAAGCAACAGCATTTTCGGAAATGCTCTGATCCGAAGCCGTGCGGGTAAAGTCAACGCGACCAACAGGGAGCGGTGACCTTGCACAACCTCAAAACGCGGCACCATTGCCGAAAATGCCTTAGTAGCGACCACGACCGCGTGAACTGCCACCGCCGCCGCCACCGCCGCTGCCTTTGCGCGCCTGGTAGCAATCCCGGCAAAACACCGGGCGATCGCCACGCGGCTCAAAGGGCACTGTTGTAGGCTGGCCGCATCCCGAGCAGATCACAGGCGTTCCCTGTGCTGGAGCCGAACGGTAGCCGGAACCTCCCCCCCCTTGGTCGTTCTTCTTTGCCATGCGGCAAGGCTTGCAACGCTTTGGGGTCGAATAACCGCGTTCCTGAAAGAACGCCTGATCAGCAGCGGTGAAGGTAAAGTCCTGCCCGCAATCGCTGCACGTAAGTTGAATATCTCCGGCCATGGTTCTCCTCGTGGTGTTTGTACAGCCCATCATGACTTTAGCCTATAAGTTATCTATTTTGATGAAAAAAACTTATCGTCACGGTATTGGAATCGCTGTGAACCGATTCCGGCTGCCCCCGACCCGACCGCGCTATAGTTGCTCTGAGAGGCCCGCGGCCCGTCCCGAGACTGCGCGGCCCATTCCACCCTGTGCCCGACCCAGGCCACGATGAAGGCACCCAATCCCGAATTCGAGGCCGAGTGCATCCGCCGCATTCTGGCGGGCGAAAAGCACCTGTTTCATGACCTCATCCGCCCCTGCGAACGCGCCATCTTCTTTCTGCTGCTCTCCCTGCTCAAGAATGAAACGGAGGCCGAAGACGCCGCTCAGGAAACGGCCATCAAGGTCTACCTCAACCTGCACCTTTTTCGCGGCGACTCGCAGTTCCGTACCTGGGTGCTTTCGATTGCGCGCAACGAGGGTCTGGGCCGCCTGCGCAAGCTGGGAACCCGCCGCGAAGACTCCCTCGAAGCCGGATACCGACGAGCAAACCGGCGACTATACCCCTGCCATTCTTACCAGTTGGCGCGAAATTCCCGTCGAGGCCCTGGAACGCAAGGAGTTAGGCGCCATTCTGCGCAAGGCAATCGACGAATCTGCCGGAGATTTACCGTAACATTGTGCTTCTCAGGGACATCGAAGAGATGGATATCCGCGAGACAGCGTCGGCGCTGGGCATCACCGAAGGGGCGGTCAAGGTTCGGCTGCACCGGGCCCGCGCCATGCTGCAGCGGGAACTGGCTCCGCAATTGAAAGGGTTTGCGCCCAAACGCAAGGGCTGGTTCGGGGGGCGCGCATGAGGCTGGACTGCAAACACGTCTGGCAGCACATCTCCGCCTACATCGACGGCGAGGTGGACGCGGTTTTGCGCGCCGACATCGACAGGCATCTGGAAACCTGCGAAATCTGCTCTGCCGTCCTCGACTCCACTCGCAACGTGGTCATCCTCGTGGCCGACGACCGGGTCTTCGAGCTTCCCGCCGGATTCAGCCAGCGGCTGCATGCGCGCCTCGACAAGGAATTGGAATTAACCAGCGGTTGAAGTGTGGTGCTTCAGATGCAGTTACCGCTTATCCTGCAGGGAGGCGGCGGACCCGGCGCGATGCACCATGGGATGCGTCCATGTTTCCAGCCCCACCAGGATCAGCGTCACGATCGCCAGAACCACCTGCAGGCGCTCTGACCGCTTCTCCTTCGCTGCTGAGTTCGCGGCTGACGCCATTGGGCCGATTTCCGGCTCCGCAGATGCCAGATCCATCCCAGCACCGCAAGGTTCACAATCGCGCCCAGAGCCGCCAGCCAAAGCATGGGAATCCGGATTGCGTCCTGATGAAAACCGCGTGCCGGGGCATAAATTCCGCTCGCCGCCGCCAGCGCCGAAAGTCCAATAGCCACCCGTATGCCGCTGATAGTCAGCACGGCGGTGCAAAGACTCTGCGCCAGGGCCACAACAACAGCTGACCCCGCTCAATCCGCGCAGCCACTTCAAGATAGAGGAAAGGTGGTTCGACGTAAATGTCGTGTCGTTCTCTTGCACAATTGCATCAGACTATCGCAAAGGGCGGTCCAAGCCAATCCAACTGCCTTCCTGGGCCGTTCCTATGATGAAAGGACCGGCTCAAAGAATTTCATTTTCACCGGCGCCCCTTTCCTTGTAACCTTTGGCCCGTGCGGGCACTCTTAAGGTGCGTCACACGGTGTGTGCGGGATTGACCCCCAAGTCAGCCCTGCGTCGTCGCAACCGGCGGACCCTCATTCCGCCCCAACCCCCAAGCGAGGTCACTCACATGAAGAACCAATTCAATGCAATGCTGTTGACTGCTGCTCTCTCCGGTCTGATCGGCGGAACCACCGTCGCCGCGCATGCCGCCACGACCAACTCGGCCAGCGCTCCCACGGTCAAGATGGCCAAGGTTGGCCTGCGCTACACCAGTGCAGACGCAGCCTGCCAAGCACTCCTGTAAAGGCAAAAACGATTGCAAGGGCCAGGGTGGCTGCAAGTCCAGCGACAACGGCTGCAAGGGCAAGAACAGCTGCAAGGGCAAGGGCGGCTGCGCAACCGACGGCTCCAAGATGCCCGAGCTTCGTCTAGAACCCAACGGGATCGGCAGTCGGATCGTTCTCCCGCGTAACTTGCGGCAACCGACCGGCCGCCGATCCCACCTTTCGACTGAGCTGTTTCTCCAGCCCCCAGTCCCTGAGTCCCTGTCTCTCATATGCCCGGCAATCGATTCAATGCGTTTCAAGATCACGGTGTCGGAATCGGCCTCCGCATTCCGCACTACCAGCACATCTTTTCGCGCAAGCCGGTGGTCGACTGGTTCGAAATCATCTCTGAGAATTACATGATCGACGCAGGTCGCCCACTGGCTATGCTCGATCAGATCCTCGAGCGCTACCGCGTCGTGCAGCACGGCGTCTCAATGTATTTCGGCTCCGTGACCGCGCCTGACCCCGAGCACCTGCGCCGCTTGAAGCAGCTCGTTCGCCGCACCAACACTCCGTGGCTGAGCGATCACCTCTGCTGGGGTTCGGTCGATGGTACCTACACCCACGATCTGCTGCCGCTGCCCTACACATGGGAGGCCGTCGAGCGCACCGTCGAGCGCGTCCGCATGGTGCAGGACTTCCTTGAGATTCCCGTCGCTGTCGAAAATGTTTCGAGCTATGCGGCCTTCACCGGCTCACAGATGACCGAGTGGGAGTTCCTGAACGAAGTTGTCGAGCGCGCCGATTGCGGCATCCTGCTCGACGTCAACAACATCTATGTCTCCTCGGTGAATCACGAGTTCGAGCCCATGGACTACGTGAACGCCGTGCCTGCGCATCGCGTCGCGCAGATTCACATCGCCGGCCACTCGCGCTACGAGAAGTACATCCTCGACACCCACGATCATCCGGTCATCGATCCGGTGTGGGAACTCTATGCGCGCGCTATCGAGCGCTGCGGCCCGACCCCCACGCTGCTCGAATGGGACGATCACATCCCCAGCTTCGAAGAAGTCCATGCCGAAGCAAAAAAAGCTGAGCGCTACCTGCGCCGTCACGCCGGCAGAGCTCGCAGAGGCGGCGCAAATGAGCGCGCCTGAAATGAATCTCGCCGAATTGCAGCGCCAGATGGCCTCCGCCGTCATGCAGCCGCTGACCCCCGAAGAGGATATGCGCGCAACCGCTCCCGACGGCCGTCCCATGAGCGAAGTGGCCGATTCGTTTATTGCGCCCAACAGCAAGCTGTCTCCCTTCGAGCGACTCGAAATCTACAATCGCCAGTATTGGTTCCGCGTGCTGGGTGCGTTGGCAGAGGACTTTCCAGCGCTGCGCACCGTTGTGGGCGCGCGTGCCTTTGAGGCCCTGTCCATCGCCTATCTCACAGCGCACCCCAGCCGCTCCTTCTCGCTGCGCAATCTCGGTTCGAAACTTGCAGACTGGCTGGCCGCCAATCCGCAAGTCGCAGGTCGCCGTCATCGCCTGGCTCTCGACGTCGCCCGCATCGAGTGGGCTTTCGTTGAAACCTTTGACAGCGCCGAGCGCACTCCGCTGACCCTGGATCAGATTGCCACCCTCGATGCCGGCTCGCGCCTCGCTTTGCAGCCGCATCTGCGGCTCATCGCGCTCGAGCTATCCCGCCGACGATCTTGTGCTCGGCCTGCACAACCGCGACAAGCGCCAGACCAGCGAAGCCGGCGTGAAGCATGAAGACGCCGCACGATGCGCCCGCAAAGCTGCCCCGGCTGCGCCGCCGCCCCACGTGGCTCGCTGCCCATCGCGTGGATTTTTCGGTCTACTATCTGCGTCTCAAGCGCGAGGAGTTTCTCACCCTCGCCGCGATTCGCCAGGGCCTGCCCCTTGCCGATGCGCTCGAAACCGGGTTCATCGGATCGCGCATCTCCAGCGCCGCGCCGCCCGCAACTGGTGCGCGAGTGGTTCGCCAACTGGGCCGAACTCGGCTGGATCTGCGCCCCTGATCTCGAAACACTCATCAAGGAATAAAGCAAAAGGAATAGACAGGAAATGCAAAATTTCTTCGACCTCATCCGGTCTCTGTACCAGAGATTCGTCTGCGCTTCTCAACCGCCTGCAAAGCCCGCTGCTGCTGGCCATCCGTCTCTACTGGGGATGGCAGTTCATGCAGGATGGATGGGGCAAGCTCACGCATCTCGACAAAGTAACGGACTTCTTCACCAGCCTGAATCTGCCCGCGCCGCACATGACGCGCTCTCATGTGTGCGTCGGTCGAATTTTCGGCGGAATCCTGTTCACGCTCGGCATTGCCTCGCGCCTCACTTCGCTGGTGCTTTTCGTCAACATGACGATGGCCTACCTGAGCGTGCCTGACGATCGCGTCAACTTCAGCCATATCCTTTCCAATCCCAGCGACTTCTACGGCGCCACACCCTACACCTATTGGTTCGCCGCGTTGCTGATCCTCATTCTTGGTCCCGGCGTCATCGCCCTCGACACGCTCATTGCCCGCTGGTTCCCGCCAAAGACAAGCGGCTGACCCGCGCGCGTATCATCGTTCCATTGCTGTTCTTGATGGAGCGCCAGGGCCCAATGCGAATCGCGTACATGCTTACGTCGCTGGGCATCGGCGGGGCGGAACGCCAGGTCGTGGCGCTGGCCGAGCGCATGGCCTCGCGCGGTCACACCGTTGTCCTGATAGTGCTTCAGCCCCGCGCGCTGAAGAGTGGCCCACCGAACTTCAGGTCATTCATCTGGACATGCACAAGACGCTCTCCAGCGTCTTCAGGCTCACTGAAGCGCGGTCGCCGCTTTTTGCGCGAGTTTCACCCCGATCTGGTGCATAGCCACACCTATCCCGCCAACATGTTTGCGCGCGTGCTCAAGTTGCTGGGCGCAGCACCGGCCGTGCTCTCCACCATTCACAACGTCTATGAGGGCGGCTGGCCGCGCATGCTCACCTATCGCCTCACTGACGGCCTGAGCCTTCGCACCACCGCAGTTAGCGAAGCCGCTGCAGATCGCTATATGCGCAAGAAGGCCGTACCCCAGCGAAAATGCACGGTGATCACAAACGCCATCGACACCGCGGAATTCGCCCCCAGGGCCATCCACCGCGCTACATCACGAGCCGAGCAGGGCGTCACCGACGAATTTGTCTGGCTCGCAGCCGGACGCATCGTTCCGGCAAAGGACTATGCAAATCTTCTGCGGGCATTTACGCAGTGCGCCCCGTATCTCACCACAACACACAGTTGTGGATTGCCGCGGAAAGAACAGGGGAGGAGTTCAAACGCGTCCACTCCCTCGCGGCGCAACTCGGCATCAACAAGGCCATCCGCTGGCTCGGCCTTCGCCGCGATATGCCTGCACTGCTCGACGCCGCGGACGGGTTCGTCCTCGCTTCCGCCTGGGAAGGAATGCCGCTCTCCGTTGGCGAGGCCATGGCCATGGAGAAACCCGTCGTTGCCACGGATGTGGGCGGGGTGCGCGAAATTGTCGGTGAAGCCGGTGTGCTCGTTCCCGCAAAAAACACGGAACGCCTCGCTGAAGCTATGACTTCGATCATGGACGAATCGCCTGAATCGCGCCGCGCCAGGGCCACGCCGCGCGCGAACGCATTCTGGCTGAGTTCAGCATTGATGCGCGCGTCAATGAATGGGAGGCGTTCTACCGCTCGCTTCTGGTGTGTTAACCACCCCGGAAGCCGTGAACTCCAGCATGGTAACCTTATCATCGCAGTTTTATAAGCGGCTTTCCGTGCCATGAATTCATCTGCGCGAAAGGCCACGGAGGAAGTGCAATGCCAAGAGCAATTGCTGCAGCGTTGTTGTGCTTTGCGTTGACAATCTACGGCCGGCTTTGGAAGCAGTCCAGCGCAGGCGCAGTCGAATCGCGCACAGAACGCGGCGCTGAGTCTGGATCATGGTGGCAGTTTCGGCAGGTCACCGCCGGCGCGCAGGATGCAGAGAGCGGTTGGCTTCCCGCCACCGTTCCCGGCGACGTTCATCTCGATCTGCTCGCCAACAAGAAAATTCCCGATCCCTTTTACCGCGACAACGAATCCCGGCTGCAATGGATTGAGAACGAAAGCTGGGAGTACCGCCTCAACTTCGATGTCACTCCGGCGTTGCTCGCCCGCGTCCAATGTCGACATGGTCTTCGACGGCCTCGACGGCCCGTCGCCAGGTATTTCTGAACGGCGCACAGGTGCTCAATGCGAACAACAGCTTCCGCATCTGGCGCGTGCCGGTGAAAGCCCATCTGCATGCCGGCAAGAATCAGCTGCGCGTCGTTTTTCCTTCGCCTATCAAAGCCGCGGCAGACATTGCGGCCACTGACCCCTGGCAGCCCAAGACCAAGACCGCTGCCAAAACCTACCTCCGCAAAGCCGCCTATGAATACGGATGGGATTGGGGTCCGCGCTTCGTCACCAGCGGCATTTGGCGCCCGGTGCGCATCGAGTCGTGGGACAAGGTCCGCATCGCCGATTTCGCCATTCGCCAGCGCGACGTCAGCAGGGAAGTGGCGCATCTCGATGCCCAGGTTGAAGTGGAAGCATCGACCGCCGGCCCCGCTAAAGTTACGCTGCAATATTCCAATGCGGGCAAGCCGGCGATCGTGACCAGCAATGTCGACCTCCATCCTGGCAGCAACGTCATCGATATTCCCATCGAAATTCGCCAGCCGAAACTCTGGTATCCCGCCGGCTACGGCGACCAGCCGCTCTACGATTTCACCGCACAGGTTAAGCGCCGGTGCCGCATCCTGCAGATCAGCGCGAAACAAAAACCGGCCTGCGCTCCATCGTCCTCCGCCGCCAGCTCGACAAGTGGGGCCGCTCCTTTGAATTCGTCGTCAACGGCATTCCAGTTTTCGCCAAGGGCGCCGACGTGATTCCTTTCGACAGCTTTCCCAATCGCGTCACCACCGCCGATTACCGCCGCATTCTCCAGTCCGCGCGCGACGCCAACATGAACATGATTCGCCACTGGGGCGGCGGCTACTACGAGACCGACGAGTTCTACCAGATCTGCGACGAACTCGGCATCATGGTCTGGCAGGACTTCATGTTCGGCAATGACTGGCAGCCCGGCACATACGCCTTCAAACAGAACATCGAAGCCGAAGCGGATGACCAGGTGCGCCGCCTGCGCAATCATCCCAGCATCGTCATCTGGTCCGGCAACAACGAAACCGAGGAGGCCCTCGACTGGGCGCCTAGAGACAAGCTGCCTCTGGAAGTGAAGTACCAGATGTGGCAGGACTATCTCACTGAATTCAGCGGCATCCTCAACCGCGTGGTCGCGCGCCTTGAGCCGGAGATCCCCTACTGGCCCAGTTCGCCCAGCGCCGACTACGAAGAGCTCAGCGACCACTACCAGAGCGGCGACGCGCACATCTGGGACGTATGGCACGGACGCGTTCCGTTCTCAACCTACGAAACGCATCACCCGCGCTTCGTCACCGAATACGGATTCCAGTCGTTTCCCGAGATGCGGACCATCGAGGCATTCACTGCAGCCGGAAGATCGCACCAACATCTTTACGCCCGTGATGCTCGCGCACCAGAAGAACGATGAAGGCAATTCGATCATCCACGACTACCTGCTCAAGGACTATCCCGAGCCGAAGGACTTCGCGAGCTTTCTCTATGTGAGCCAGGTGCTGCAGGCCGAAGGCATCAAGATCGGCGCGGAGCATTTCCGCCGTGGCCGCCCTGAAACCATGGGCTCCATCTTCTGGCAGTTGAACGACTGCTGGCCGGTTGCGTCCTGGTCCAGCATCGACTACTACGGCCGCTGGAAGGCGTTGCAATACTACGCGCGCCGCTTCTACGCGCCCATCCTCGTTTCGCCGCACGTCGAAGATGGGTCGGTGAAGGTCTACATCGTCTCTGACAAGACCGCGGCGCAACCGGCCACACTGCGCGTGCGTCTCATGGACTTCGACGGCAAGGTGCTGCTCGAAGAGTAGCGCGATGTAAGTGTCGACCCGCTTGCGAGCAAGGTGTATCTGGATTGGCCGCTTGCGAAGCTGACGCAGGCCGGCGCAGCCGATACGTCGCGCGTCTTCGTCGTTGCCGATCTTTCCGAAGGCGGCACCGAAATCTCGCGCAATCTCACCTACCTTGCGCCGACAAAGGAGATGCATCTCAAGCCGGCCTCACTCTCCGTCGAAGCAACCGGGGCAAACGGCAGCTACAAGATCCGCATCAGCTCGCCGGTGCTGGCGCGCGATGTCTATCTCTCCTTCGGCGACCTCGACGTGCAGCTATCTGACAACTATTTCGACCTGCTGCCCGGCGAGACGCGGGAGATCACGGCCACCAGTGCGGCATCGCTCGATGCACTCAAGGCGCAGATGCACGTCATCTCGCTGACGGATGCCTTCGCAACCACTTCACAGCCGGCGACCGTTTCGGCAGGGCGCTAGCCAAAGCAAGAGGGCCGGAGCGTAGCTCCGGCCCTCCCTTTTCCGCCCAGTCCCACCTAGTGTCCCGTCTTGGAAGTTCATAGCATAATTGCGGCTGTCATTCTGAGCGAACGGGGCCCCGAACGTCTTTCAGTTCGGGGGTGGTGAGTCGAAGAATCTGCTTTTCCATTCCCCCGATTCTTACAAGAACTTCTGGGACACCACACTAGAGCTGGTTGCATAAATGCTGCCCGACCAGCAAGGGAGCGTCCCTCGGGGGCTAAGGCCTTCGATCTTCTGCGCCTCCAACGGCACGGCTGAAGCTGTGCCCTTTCAAAACTCCATCTATGCAACCAGTTCTAGAACGAGAATGTCGCTTGGAAGAAGATGCGTCGCGAGGCTGAGCCGGAAGAAAACATCTGGCCCGCAAGCCCACGTGACTGCCCAAAGGTATTTCCCGGGCCGTATCCGGTGATGGCTCCTGTTGAGTCGAAGATCGGAGTAGGCTCGATCGTTCCTGTCGGTGTTCCGTAGTTGATGTTGTTGAACAGGTTCAGCGCTTGTGCGCTGAAGGTCAGGCTGTATTTGCGGCTGTTGCCCTGGGGACCAAACATGCCGCGTGGTCCACCACCTCCGCCGCCAAAGCCGCCGGGACCAAAGCCTCCGCCTGGGCCGCCTCGTCCACCGCCACCTCCACCTCGACCACCGCCCGGAGGCCCACCCGGAGGCGGTCCTCCTGCTGCGTTGCTCGTCTGCTGCACCTTGGGGCCGATCGCGAATGCGCGCGTGAGTCGCAGATTCAGGGCCACAGATGCCGGGCTGTTCCCAAGATTCATGCGGAGTAGATCCTCGCCTGGCAGGTTGCGATCGAGGCAGCCGTATTGCGTGGTCGACACGTATTCCCCGTCGTCCGTATCGGATCGCACAGAGAAGAGTCTGCATATGCCGGCCGGTCGTTGATGAAGTTGTCGCCGGTCAGATCTCTGCCCGACACAACGTTGTATGGTCTGCCGGAATGCGCAACGAGGAAAGGATTGAAGCGAATCTTCCAGGGGCCTGTGTAGTTGCCCATCAGAAAGACCATGTGGCGCGACACAAAGCCTGCCCGGCCATAATCCTGGCTCAGGTTGTAGGAGTTCGAAACTGTGCCGCCCGCACCGTCGGTGTTGGCGAAGGAGAGATTGTAGAACCCGAACACGCTGAACTTCGGCGAGATGCGCGCGTTGATATTCACGATCATCTGATTCTGCTTGTAGACAGCCTCAGGATCGTACTGCGTCGACGATGCCCAGCGACGGGTTGGGCCGGATGCCGGTCAAAGTGGTGCTGCCGTATACATAGGTTCCGGGCTCGTAGGCGTTCGCATCGCGCGTCACCACCTGGTGAACGCCAAACGAGTGCAGGTAGGTCAGCGTGGCGGTCGTCGTCTTGGTCACCTGCCGCTCCAGGCTGGCGCCGAATTGATGCGTGTAGGGCGCATGGAAATGGGGCGCGATCTGCACAGTTGTCGCTAAGCGGCGTGGGCTTGTAGGGCTGAGCCGGCAGGCATCCGGAGAAGTCAATGTTGGTCAGGCTGGTTGCGTTCAGGCAAGCGGGCGATGTGGTCGTCACCTGCACCTGGCCGGAGTTGGCGATTCTGCTCCGTCGCGGCCAGCACGTTGCGATTCACGCAGATCGTAGAAAATGCCATAGCCCGCGCGCAGCAACCGTCTTGGCCGCCTTGTTGCCCTTCGCATCCAGCGCATAGGCCATGGCGACGCGCGGCGCCCAGTCGTTGTGATCGGCAATATGGTTCTGCGTCTCCCAGCGAATGCCGCCTGAAAGCGTCAGCCGCGGATTCACCTTCCAGTCATCCTGCAAGAACAGTGCGCCATCAAACACGTTGGCAGTGTAATCGGTTTGCCCCGCGGTGATATTCAGGTTCACCAGGTCGCTGCCAATCGTGTTGAGATTCTGGCCATTCGCGAGTTTGGTCAGGGCATCCGCATAGCCGTTCTCAGTGAAGATCAGCGAGCCGTTGCGATTGTGTGTACGAGGAGTTCGCGTCGCGATTATCGCGCAGCCACGCGCCGAACTTGATGGCCTGCGCTGCCCACGCTCATGGTGGTAAAGTTCTGCAACTCCAAGTGGTCCTGGTGATCGTGCGACGATTGGCTCGAGGTGCCGCCGCCCGTAAAATTGCCGCTCACGTTGATGGTCGGCAGCGTGCTGACGGGCGTTGCTGAACTCAGCGCCCGCCGATATTCAAAGCGCGTCTCATTCACAATGTGATCGTTGATGATCTGCGAATCGCTCAGCTGAAACGTGTGCTCGGTCGAGCTTGAGGTCATCCGACTGCGTCGGCAGTTGCGTGTTGCAAATGTCTCCCGACTCCGCAGTCGTAATAGAACTGGTAGCGCAGGGTCAGCGTGTTCTTTTGCCCGAGTTGCAGATCGATTCTCGGCGAAACGTTGATGTGGTTGTGCGGATTGGCTTCGGTCCCTGACACGCTCGTGGTCGAAGGCACGTATAGTCCCCGTCGCGAGTCCGGTACCGAACGCAGGGTAGTAGTTGTACACCTGCTCGTCGTGATTGTCGCGCTGCTCGACGCTCAGAAAGAACGAGGTCTTCTTGTTCAGCGAGCCGCTGACTGGTCGCGTTGTATTGAATTCGATTGTAGGGCGGCACATTCTTTGTAAACGGATTGCCGGTGTTGAATACGCTGTCGTTTCCCTGCACGAAGAACTGTCCGTGCAGCTTGTCGGTGCCGGGCTTGGTCAGAATCTCGATGCGTCCATATCCCAGCCTGTCAAACTCCGCCGAAAACGGATTCTGATTGATGCGAATCTCGCGAATCGCCGACTTGGGCGGGAGCTGTCCGCCGGTGAATCCGTCGATATAAATCTGTCCGCCATTCGGCCCTGCCGAAGGCCCGGCGAGCGCCTGTCAACTCGTTCGACAATTCATCCGGATCGTCCGAAAGCGCATCCAGGTCCTTGCCCTTGATCACGACCGCGTTGGCATTGCCCGCCGGCTTCGACATTCACGGTCGGGGACTCATCGGTGACCACCACATTTTGTTGCTCCACCTCGATGGCCATCGCCACATCCACGCGCTTTATCTGGCCGGCCGTCAGCGTAATGGTCGGCGATTGAAATGGCGCGAATCCCTGGTACGCGACCTTGACAATGTAGCCGCCCGGCGCCAGTCCATGCACTTGGTAGGTGCCGCTCGCGTCCGCATTCACGCTCGCTGCGGCGGTCCCGGCTGAAGTGGTGATCGGTGACTTGCGCGCCTGGGATCAACGCCCCCGTCTGGTCAGTGACGTGGCCGTGCAATGTTGCCGTGGTCGGTGCCGCAGGCGTCGCCTGTGTTGGCGGAGCGACTGGCGGGGCAGTCTGCCCGCTTGCGGCCGCAGCTGCGAGTCCCAACATCAACGCAATTACAAAATGAATAAAACAATGAAATCGCAAGTACACTTTCCCTCACTTGTCTTCGTGTCAGATTCTCGTGTGTGCCTACTGTGCTTCGGCTTCGGCTGCGCCGCCTGAGCCCATGCTCCAGTTGGAGAGCAGGTTCTGGCTGGCTTCGGGGGCTTCAAGCAAAGGTTCCACGCCGGTCAACAAGCGTGATTGCAGTAACGTCAGTGGTGCCCGCGGTGGAAACCAGCATGACGGCTTCGCCTTTCTTCAGATCGGAAAACTGAATCGCGGGGCGCGGTTAAGCACCTGCTGCATGTCGCCGCCGCCCTGGCCGCGGCCCTGCCCGCCAGCGCCCATTGCCGCCTGCCCGCCTGGCCGCTCCACGCGCTGCTGTCACCTGCTGCTCCCGCGCCACGATGCGCCGCGCCGCCGCGCCGTCGTGCCTTTCAACCGCGCCGCAATCATGCGCGCCATCATGTCAGGCAGAGTGTGCATTTGCGCATCGGGAGTGATGTGAACTGTGACCTGTTTCTTCGTCGCCAGATCTTTCACAACCATGGTCGAATTGCCGACGCATCGAGCGAAGTAATCGTTCCGGCGATGTTGCGGAAGCTGCCGGACACCACTTCCGCTGCGTCAATCTCCGTGCCGTCCGCATTCTTTGTGCCGCGCGCGCGCAATTGATCGCCCGCATGGATCTCGCCGATCGGCGCCGGCTGCGCCAGGTCGAACCGAACCGATGCCGGCGCATAGCGCTTGAGCACGGTCGACTTGCTCACATGCACGGTCATCGTTTTCGCGTCGGCCCCGCGCCGCTCGTCAGCACAATGACGCCGGCCGCCGGATCAACGCTCTTCACCAGCCCGCCCACGCCGCTTCGTTGCCAGTCTTCGCGCTCCTGCTTGCTGCTTCTGCGCGACATCGGCCTGCTTGATGGTGACAATCTGTGCGGCCTGCGGCGTGGCTCCGTCGCGGCCGGATCGAGCCTCACCAGCACGCGATCCCCGGTGGCCAGATCGCTAAGCTGGATGGTCGCTGCCGCACTCAGATCTTTCTGGCCTGGCTCAACGCGCTTCAGAATCGCCGCAGAAGGAACCTCAACCTGGCGCACCTCGCCCGCATCGGTCTTCACGGTCAGCGTGTCGCCATTGATGGCCGTAATCGTGCCCACAAAGCGCCCCGGCCGCCTGCGCCGAAAGCAGAGGCGCCGCAAGCGCCAGCGTGGCCAACGAACGGCCAGATGCGCGATCCGCATCGCAGCCGCGATTCAATCTCTTTCTGTTCATGCTTTCAATCTCCAGGGTCCGCGTCGCGGGCATCCGGAATGCAAACGTTATCCATTTCGGTAGACGAACCAGCGCACAAAAGGTTGAGGAAGCTCGTCGCCAAAGTGTGCTCGAGGTTGCAACAATACTCTGATACTGGTACAAATTCGCGGGTTTCATAAGGTTACGAGGGCATCGCAACCTTAAGGGAAGCTGAAGAAATCTGGAGCACTTTCAGCGACACCAGTTCGCGCCGGTCTCCAGAAATGTGAAACTCCCCGACGGAGTGGGAGTCACATGCGTCAGGCGCCGGTTGTGCACCACAACCGTGTCCTTGTACCAGAGATTGAAAGCGGGAAGATCGCGCGCCAGAATCTGCTGCGCTTCCACGTAGTCGGCGCGGCGTCTCGCGCTGGTCGGTGCTCGCCGCTCCATCGTCCAGCAGCGCATCGAGCCGCGCATTCGAGTAGTGCGCGCGGTTAGCGCCTTTCGGTGAAAAGCTCTTCGTTCGAAAACACGTAGCTGAAAATATCCGGCTGCTCATTTCCGCCAATCCAGCGCAGCGAATACATCTGGAACGCGCCGCGCGTCACATCGGCATAAAATGTGGCAAACTCATAGCTGCGCAGGTCAAGCGCAATGCCAACCTTGGCCAGTTGCTGTTGCAACACCGCCGCCAGCAAGCGCACATCCTCCTCTGTGCTGGTCTTCATCGTCAGGTGAAAGCGCACGCCGTCTGCGCCGCGCGGATATCCGGCCTCATCCAGCAGCGTCCGCCCGCGCCGGATCGTAGTCGTAGTGCGCCACATCGCCGGTCCAGGCCCAGTGGTTGGCGGGCAGCAGGCTCGACGCGCAGGCGCGCGCATGTCCGCAGCAGAGTGTCCGATAATCAGATTGCGGTCGATGGCGCAGGCAATCGCCTGCCGCACGCGCACATCCTTCAGCAGCGGATCGCGTAGATTGAACGCCAGGTATTGAATCTGCGTTCCCGGCGTATCTTCTACCTTGCAGATTCGGTCGCTGCGCGAGCACCGGGAGCGAGTCCATGGGCAGGGAATTGACGGCCACATCGCCTGAACCCTTTTCCAATTCCAGCGACTCGGTGATCGAATCAGGCACCACGGCAAACCGCACGCGCTCAATCTTCGGCGCCGCGTCCAGCTCAGCGGATTGCGCTCGATCACCACATCCTGATCGATCTGCTGGCTCACAAAGCGAAACGGTCCCGTGCCGATGGGATGCTCGCCAGAATTCCCGCCCGCTGCCCTCGGGAACAATGCCGATGGCGCCCGTCGAAAGGTTGGTCAGCAGAAAGTTGTCGGCGATGTTTCAGATGAAAGACCACCGTTTGCGCGTCCTGCGCCTCCACCGAATTTACCGACGCGTAGGCAGTGGCCTTCGGCGAAATCACCGTGCCGTCCCGCATGGAGTTGATGGTCCACACCACATCGCGCGCCGTGAGCGAGCGGCCGTCTGTGAAATCGCACACCGCTGCGCAGATGAAAAACCAGCGTCAGCGGATCGGGCTGCTCCCAGCTCTGCGCCAGCGCCGGGGTGAAATTGAACTTCGCATCGTGCGCCACCAGTCCATCAAAGAGAAGCTCGTCGATATGCTCGCGATTGCCCATCCGTTCCCACGCGCGGATCGAGATTTGCGGGGCTGCTCTCGATCAGAAACACCACCGTGTGTCGGATCGCGCGGCGCTGCATGGCAGCCGGCCAGCAACATAACAAGAGCGAGCGCAAAAAGCTTACGCATACGTCACCTGGCCCAGGATCACCGGTCGCGTCGCTCCCGTGGCCGCAGGAACATTGCCCGGCAACTGATGCCAGGTCTGCCATGCAAGCAGCGCAAAAGCCGCCGCCTCCTTGGCCTCCGCCGGCAAGCCGAAATCCTCGCTCGCCGCCAGCTCGCATCCCAGTGGCTCAAGCCGCTGCGCCAGCATCGCCATCAACGTTGCATTGCGCGCGCCGCCGCCGGAGACAATGTAATCCACGCGGCGATTCTTCATCCTGGGCACGAACGAATCGCTTGTAGCTCTGCGCGATGCTCTCCGCAGTCAGCGCCGTCGCGGTGGCCAGCGCATCTTCGGGCCTGTTGCACTGTGCCTTCTGGCATGCGCAAGAAACTTCGCTGCATACTCGCGCCCAAACTGCTCGCGTCCCGCGGTGCGCGGCGGCTTCAGACGGAAATAGGGATTGCGCAGCATCTTCTCAAGCACTGGTTGCAGCACGGTCCCTCGCGCGGCAATCGCTCCGTTGCGGTCGTAGGCCTTGCTGAAGAGCTGCTGCGCCAGCGCATCCATCACCATGTTGCCGGGCCCTGTATCAAACGCCATCACCGCGTCCGGTCCAGCGCGCTGCAGGAATCGCGGTCAGGTTCGCAATGCCGCCGATGTTCTGCAGCACCCGCCCGCGCTTTGCATCGGCAAACAGCACATAGTCGAGCAGCGGAACCAGCGGCGCGCCCTGTCCGCCGGCGAACATATCCGCGGGGCGAAAATTCGAAACCACAGGAACGCCCAACGCCGCCGCAATGGCGCCAGCCTCGCCCGCCTGCCAGGTGCACGCAAACTTCCGGCCCGCGTAGGCCTCCGCGCGCGGCTGGTGATAGAGCGTCTGTCCATGGCATCCAATCAGGTCGAGCTTCACGCGATGCCGTTTCATCGTTGCGCTGCACCGCCTCTGCGTAGGCCAGTCCCAGCCGCCAGTTCAGTCGCGCCAACTCCGCAGTCGAAGTCGCCGCCGCATTCATCGCCGCAAGCACGGCGCGCCGCAGCGCGGCAGGGTAGGGAAATCCTTCATGCGCCAGCAGCGTGAGCTTCGGCCGCGATTTTCCCCGGCATAATCCGCACCACGGCCACATCGATTCCATCGGCCGAAGTGCCGCTCATGATGCCGGCCACAGTCATCGGCTGCGCCTTCATGATGTCTCCGCCGGAGATGCCGCTCTCTGGATTCGCCGCTGCATCCGCCGCGCTTGCGCTCGCCATCACCGTTTCGCGGAATCGCAGGACCTGCTCTCGCAAGCGCGTCGAATTGCTTCGCCGTCAGCGGCCTTCGCAATGCCGCTCGCATAAAGCTGCGCCCGCTTCCGCGCCGTCCGCCGCGCCCGCGCAAGCAGCAACTAGCGAAACGCCGCCGACCGCTCGCCTTCCGCAATCAGTGCCTCATAGGTGCGCAGAATCAGCTCCGGGACTGTGGCAGATCTCCAGCAGATCCGACCCCGCGCGAACCGCCGCAATCGCCGCCTCATCCACCGGCATGAACTTCAGAATGCCGCCCATCTCCAGATCGTCCGAGAGAATAATCCCGCGATAGCCGATCCGTTTGCGCAGCACTGTCGTGATCCAGAACGTCGACGCGCTGGCCGGGCATGTTCTTGCCCGGCGTCTTGGGATAGGCCGCGTGATTCATCATCACCATCGGCATCTCCGCGTGCAGGTCGCGATAGGGAAGCAGGTCTTCCTCCCAAATCTCCGTCCATCCGCGGCCGATCTCCGGGGTCACAAAATGCGTATCGCTTGCCGCTCCGCCCAGCCCTGGAAAATGTTTTCCGCACGCCGATCACTCCTTGTGCCGCAAGCCCCGCCAGAAACTCTCGCGCATACTCCACCACATCCTCGGCGCGTTCGCACCGCGGTGACCGCGACCCCAGCACTTCAGCCGATTCCGGCAGCGCCAGATCCACCACCGGCGCCAGCGTCGTATTAAAGCCAAACGCCTTCACTGCCCGCGCAATCAGCTCCCCATGCTTCCGCGCCAATCCGGGCCTGCTCAACTGCCGCATTGCCGTCGCCCACCGCTTGTGCAGACGGCATCGGCGCCAGCGCATCGCGCAGCCGGTTGACCGTTCCGCCTTCCACATCCACGCAGCGCACACTATGCGGCGCGCTCAGTCCGGTGGCCTCGTCCAGCAGCGCCCGCGTCTGTTGCGCATCCGCAATGTTGCGCTTGAAAAGAATGATTCCGCCCGGCCGCACCAGCCTGAGCCACGCGCGTTCCAGTCCCGTCAGCTCCGTCCGCCCAGCCCCACCACCAGCAGGCTTCCCGCGGCCTGGCGCAGATTCGATCGTCATGCTTTCTCCTTCAGTTCCTGCTGCAGCTCTTCCAGCAGATTCAGCGCCTGCAGCGGCGTCAGCGCATTCACATCCACAGCTTCAATGCGATCCACGATGCGCTGCGACAGGGGCGTAAAGATCGTCAACTGCATCGGCTCCGGACTGTTTCCACCTGCACGCTCTGCCGCTCCTGCTTCTCGTGCTGCCGCAAGCACATGCTTCGCCCGCTCAATCACCGCCGCCGGCAATCCTGCCAGCCGCGCCACTTCAATGCCGTAACTCTTGCTGGCCGCGCCCGGCTCAATGTTGTGCAGAAACACAATTCCGCCCGCCGCTTCTTTCACGCCCACGCGCAGATTCCGCACGCGCTTCAGCTTCTCCGCCAGCATGGTCAACTCATGGTAGTGCGTGGCAAACAGCGTGCGCGCGCCTGTCTCCGCATGCAGATACTCCACCGTCGCCCACGCCAGGCGTCAGCCCGTCGAACGTCGCGGTGCCGCGCCCCATCTCATCCAGCAGAATCAGAGACCGGCGCGTCGCCGTATTCAAGAATCGTCGCCGTCTCCGTCATCTCCACCATGAAGGTCGACCGTCCCCGCGCCACATTATCGCTGGCCCCGATGCGCGTATAAATGCGGTCCACCAATCCCAGCCGCAAACTCTCCGCCGGAACAAAGCTCCCCATCTGCGCCATCAGCACTAACATCGCCGCCTGGCGCAGATAAGTGCTCTTGCCTCCCATGTTAGGCCCGGTAATCAGCAGCAAACTCGGTCCATCATCGCCCGCGTTCAGATAGACATCGTTGGCAATGAATCTGTCCTTCGCGCGTCTCCTCCATCCATTGCTCGATCACCGGATGCCGCGCCGCTACAGCCTCCAGCACCGGCTCTTCGGTCAACTTCGGCCGCACATACCGCCGCAACGCGGCCAGATGCGCAAAGTTGGCCAGCAGGTCCGCTTCCGCCACCACCGCGGACGAGCGCCGGATCCTGCCCGCTGCCTCCAGCACAGCACTTCGTAACTCCGCGAAGATCCGCTTCTCAATCTCGATCGACCGGTCATGCGCGGTCAGAATCTTGCGCTCATACTCCTTCAACTCCGGCGTCGTAAACCGCTCCGCATTCACCAGCGTCTGCTTGCGCTCATAGTCCGCCGGAGCCAGCGACTTATTCGCTTTGGTAATCTCGATGTAATAACCAAATACCGAGTTATACCGCACCTTCAGCGAACCTATCCCGGTCCGATCCCGCTCCCGCTCTTCGATAGCCGCAATCTGTTGCCGCCCCGTCGTCGAAATCGTCGCGCAACTCATCCAACTCCGCGTCCACGCCCGCCGCAATCACGCCGCCATCCACCAACGTCAGCGGAGGCTCCGCCACAAGCGTCGTCGCAATCCGCGCCGTCACATCCTCCAAGCGCATCCAGCCGGTCGGCCAACTCGCGCCAAAGCGGCGCCGTCATGGCTTCGCAGTGCCGTCTTCAGCCCCGGCAGCCGCGCCAAACTCGCCGCCAGCGCACGCACATCCCGCGGCCCGGCCGAATCAAGACGAAAGCCGCGCCAGCAGCCGCTCCAGATCGAGAATCCCACCAAACGCCCGCCGCATTTCTTCGCGCTTCACCAGGTCGCATGCGCCTCGCCCACCGCCTCATAGCGCGCTTCGAGTGCAGGCGCATCCAACAGCGGCCGCAGAATCGTCGCCCGCAGCAGCCGCTTGCCCATCGGCGTCTGGCACGCGTCCAGCGTGTGGAACAGCGTCGCCCGATTGTCCTGCCCCGCAAACAGCGGCTCTACTAATTCAAGGTTGCGCACCGTCACCTGGTCCAATTCCAGCGCCGTCGAGTGCTGCTCAAATTTCAGCGTATCAATGTGCAGTGCCTCGTTCCGCTGCGTCGTCCGCACATAATGCAGCACCGCGCCCGCCGCAATCGCCGCCGCCTCGTGCCCCACCAGTCCAAATCCCTCCAGCGAGCGCACATTCATTTGCCGTTCCACCAGCGGCACCGCAAAATCGCGCGTCCAGACCCAATCCTCCACCCGCGTCCGCGCCGGAATCCTGTTCGAGCTGCGCGGGCAATTCCGCACTGGCGGCCAGCAGCACTTCGCTCGCGCCCGCCAGCAGAATCTCGTCCACCGCCTGCTGCCGCGCCGCCGTGTCCTGTGAAACTCCGCCGTCCGAAACTCCCCCGTCGAAACATCCAGCAGCGCCACCGCACACACCCGCCCGCGTCGCGCCCCGTCTCAAGATATGCCGCCAGAAAATTGTTCTGCTCCTGTCCCAGCGCGGCATCCAGCGCCGTTCCCGGCGAAAGCACCCGCGTCACTTCGCGCCGGACAATCTTCTTTGTGAGCTTCGGGTCCTCCATCTGATCGCAGATGGCGATGCGGTAGCCCTTGCGCAGCAGCCGCGTCAGGTAGCCCTCGACGGCGTGATAGGGAACCCCGCACATCGGCTGGTTGCGCTCCCGGTCCCGTGCCGTCAGCGTCAACTGCAGCTCCCGGCTCACCACCACCGCATCGTCGTAGAACAGCTCGTAGAAATCCCCCATCCTGAAAAACAGCAGCGCGTCGGGATTCTCGCGCTTCGCCGCCGTCCACTGCCGCATAAACGGCGTCAGCTCTGCCTGGGCCCTTTCCGCCGGTTGCCCGGTGACGTTCGCTTCGGCGGGACGATTCTCCAAGGAGGGAAGTGGCGGAGTCGCGCCGGGTTGGTCGTCTTGCTTGATCACGATTGACTAACAGATTAACGTGGTCGAGCGGCAGTGGTTCCGCCCAACGGCGTTCACTCGTCCGCACACTTGGTTTTCGGCGACATCCAACCCGCGGCAGTTCTGTTCCGGCACCGCTCTGCCTCAGCGAGGCGCGATTGCACCTCGGCACGGGCCCGCGCATCTACCCCACGCGGACACATTCTGCTCCGTTTAGCCCTGGCGCGAACCTTTCCGACAGCCCTATAAAGTGATTTGCGTCACAGTATACTGATGGGTAACGCTTTAAGGTGATCTTCGAGATGCATCTCCTCTGGCTCCGAGTCGCGGCTATCCTTTACGCGGCGGCAAGTGTCGCCGTCTTCCCGGCTGTGCTCTATTCAGTCGACCGCTGGCGCCGCTGGTGCGTGCATCTGGGCGGAATGGCCTTCTTCTTCCACTTCGTTTCGGTCGTCGAAATGCTCGTCCAGGCCCATCGCTGGATGCCCGTTGGCGCGCGCGAAGCCGAATCGCTGCTGGGACTCTGCGTCGCCGGACTGTTCTTTCTCGCCTGGTGGATCTAGGACGCCATCTCGCTTGGAATCTTTGCTTTACCCGTCACATTCTTCCTGGTCTTCGTGCCCTCGCTGGGCCTGGACCGCTATACCTTCCCCTCTCAGGGCGTGCGCACAAGCTGGCTTATCGCCCACATCGCGGCGCTGCTGGCCGCCTACGCCGCGCTTGGGATTCAGCCTGCTGGCCTCGGTCCTTTATCTGGTGCAGGAGCGCCGCCTCGAAAGCAAAATGAAGCCCGGCGAAGACTCCTGGTGGGCGCCGCTCGACTGGCTGCCCCCGCTCGACACCCTGGAGCGCATCGCCCACGCCATGCTGCTCTTCGGCTTTCCCTGCATGACCGTGGGCCTGGTCATCGGCGCGGTCCTGGTGCAGGAAACATCCCTCGGCGCGGCCTATTTCCTCGATCCCAAGGTGATTGCTCTCCTTCGCCATGTGGGCTGTTTACGTTCTGCTCCTCTTCCTCCGCCAGACTGCCGGACTGCGTGGCCGCAAGGCCGCCTATCTTTCCGGTGCGGTTTTTGTCGTCATGCTGGCCGTCTGGGCCGCCAACCTCGTCAGCCACGTCCACAGGTTCGGTGCCCCATGACGCTCGCGCTCATCGGAGTCAACCACAAAACCGCGCCCATCGAGTTGCGCGAGCGCATCGCCATCTCGCGCGACGAACTGCCCGAAACCACGCGCGCCCTGGCTGCCCTGCCCGGCGTGGCAGAGTGCATGATCGTCTCCACCTGCAACCGCGTCGAGATGCTGGCCGCTGTCGATGGCCAGGGCGCCGACCTGGCCGGCTTTCTGCATCGCCAGTTCGGCCTCGACCCCGCTTTGCTTGCGCCGCACATCTATCAGCACCACGATCAGGAGGCCGTTCGCCATCTTTTCCGCGTCGCCGCCAGTCTGGATTCCATGGTCGTCGGCGAGCCGCAGATTCTCGGCCAGGTCAAGGAAGCCTTCGCCGTGGCTCGCGCCAGCTGGCACCGTGGGCGGCCAGCTCGAACATCTGCTGCAAAGCACCTTTGCCGCCGCCAAGCGCGTCCGCACCGAAACGGCCATCGGTTCCAACTCCGTCTCCATCGCCTCCGTTGCCGTCGAACTGGCGCGCAAGATCTTCGGCTCGCTGCAACGGCCGCACCGTCTTCCTCGTCGGCGCAGGCAAAATGAGCGAACTCGCCGCCCGCCATCTCGTCCAGCAGGGCGCGGGAGCGATCCTCGTCACCAATCGCACCATGGAGCGCGCACAGCAACTCGCCGAGCCTTTCAAGGGCCGCGTCATTCCGTTCGAGCAGCTCTATGAGGCCGCCAGCGAAGCCGACATCGTCATCAGCTCCACCGGCGCGCCGCATCCCATCTTCCGCACCGAGCACGGCCAGAACTTCATGCATCGCCGCCGCAACCGGCCCATGTTCTTCATCGACATTGCCGTGCCCCGCGACGTGGACCCCGCGGTCAATAAGCTTGAAGGCATCTTCGTCTACGACATCGACGACCTGCAGCAAGTGGCTGCCGCGCACATGGCGGAGCGCAGCATCCAGGCCGGCGACGCCGAAGCGCTCATCGCCGCCGAAGTGGCGCGCTTCCATGAGCGCGAACGCACCGTCAACGTCGCGCCGGCCATTGTTTCGCTGCAGCGCCAGGCAGAAGAGATTCGCCAGGCCGAATTGCACCGCATGCACGCGAAATTCGGCACGCTGAATGCAGAACAGATCGCTGCAGTCGAAGCCCTCACCCGCGGACTGGTGAACAAATTTCTCCATCCCCCCATGCAGGCGCTCAAGCAAGCAGCGCGCGAAAATGATTCAGCCCGCGTTGAGGCGCTTTGCGATATGTGGTCGCTTCCCGTCGCGCCGGAAAAGGAATCGGAACCCAAGCCACAGACGAACGGAAGTTGCTCAGCCAGCGCCTCAACAGGACACGCACAGCAACATCCGCTCCAACGAAACCAGCGAGGTAGCCGGCCGATGAATCTGCGCATCGGTAGCCGCGGCTCGCAACTTGCACTCTGGCAGGCCCACCACATCGCCGCACTCCTGCGCGGCCAGGGCCACACCGTCGAGATCGAAATCATCAAGACCACTGGAGACAGCCTGCAGGCCGTCACCTTCGCCCAGGTCGCGGCCCAATCCGGCACGATCAAGGGCATGTTCACCAAGGAGATCGAAGAGGCTCTCGCCGAAGGGCGCGTCGATCTGGCCGTGCACTCGCTCAAGGATTTGCCCACCGAATTGCCCGAGCCCTTTGCACTCGCTGCCACGCCGACGCGCGTCGACCCGAGGGATGCGTTCGTCTCGGTGAACTACGAGAGTCTCGCCTCGCTGCCGCCGGGCGCGAAAGTGGGCACCAGCAGCCAACGCCGCCGCGCGCAGTTAAAAGCACTCCGTCCCGACATCGAAGCCATCGAGTTTCGCGGCAACGTCGACACCCGCCTGCGCAAGCTCGCCGAAGGCCAGGTCGATGCCATTCTGCTTGCCGCCGCCGGCCTCGACAGACTTGAGAAAACTGAATGGGTGCGCGAGCGTCTTGAGCCCAGTCATTTTTGTCCCGCTGCCGGTCAGGGTTCTCTCGGCATTGAAACCCGCAAAGGCGATGCAGCCACCATCGCCGCCGTTGCTTTCCTTGACGATGCTGACACGCGCTTCGCCGTCACCGTTGAACGCGCGGCTCTGGCTGCGCTGGGCGGAGGCTGCCAGGTTCCCATCGGCGTTTTCTGCCGCCCCATCCCAGCGGGCAAGCACGGCCATCAAGAGACCGCATGGGTTGAGATTTTCGCTGTAGTGGCCGCCCCGGAATCGGGCTCTGCGGTGCGCGTCTTTCACAGCGCCTCTCGCAACGGCACAGATCCAGCCACCCTCGGGAAGTTGGTCGCGCTCAAGCTGCTCGAAGCCGGAGCCGGACCCTTGCTGGCTACGGTATCAATCACAGAGAACTGATCTGTTTTGTGCCAGGGCACTACTTTTACACGGGCCGAAAATACCGCAAAATCGTGCGGGCTTTAGCCCCTGAGGGAAGATGAAGTTTACTTGGGAAATGAGACTCGGCCAATGACCGCCCGGCCCCTTGCCCGCCGCCGCATTCTCATCACCCGCGCCGCGAATCAGGCAGGCAAGCTCAGCGAAGGCCTTCGCGCTCTCGGCGCGATTCCGGTTGAAGTGCCCATCCTCGAGATTCGCCCTCCTGACAGCTTCGCGTCTCTCGACAATGCCCTCTGCCAGCTTGAACGTTACAACTGGCTCATTCTCACCAGCGTCAACAGCGTGCGCGCAATCGTCGAGCGGGCCGGCGACCTGGGACTCGACCTGGGCAAGTCGTCCGCCATCGAAGTTGCCGCCGTGGGCCGCGCCACAGCAGCAGAGGCAACTGATGCCGGGCTCGCAGTCACCGTTGTGCCTGAGATGTACGTCGCCGAAAGTCTTGTGTCAGCTCTCAGCACGCAGGTCTATGGCAAGCGGGTACTGCTCGCCCGTGCCGCCAGCGCCCGCGACGTCATTCCCAACGCGCTGCGTGAATGGGGAGCAACGGTCGACGTCGTCGATGCTTATCAGAACGCTCTTCCCGACGCCGCACCGGATCAGTTGCGTCACGCCCTCGCGCAATTCATCGACGCCGCAACCTTCACCAGCTCCTCCAGCGTCACACACCTCGCCGAGGCCGCCAACCACGCCGGAATTGCGTGGCCTTTCGCCGGCGTTCCCGCCATCTCCATCGGCCCCATCACCAGCGAGACACTGTGCGAATTCGGCTGGCCCCCCGCCGCCGAGGCAACTCCGCACGACATCCCGGGCCTGATCGCCGCCGTCGTTGCGCATTTCTCTAACTCGAGTCTTCGCTCAGAAGTGTCATCCTGAACAGTGCGCGTCAGGGGGCCCCACGGACAATCGTCCGAGCGGTAAGCGAAGTGAAGGATCTGCTTTGAGCGATGTATCGAGCCACAAGAAAATGGGTGCCCCATCCTTGGCGCAGTCTCTTCGCGGCAAGTGTGGGAAACCACAAACCTCTCCCTGCCGCGCTCCGTGCCACGCTTCAATCCGCAAGAAAATGGGTGCCCCTGGTCAGGAGTTTCAGACCTGGGAAAGCAGGAACCCTACGATGTCCACGTCTTGTCCTTCGAGTGACACAACGGTTCCAGATTGCATCGGTCGCACTTCGGCTTGCGCGCATCGCACACCTGCCGCCCATGATGAATAATCTGGTGTGAAAAGCTGATCCAGCGATCCTGCGGCAACACCTTCATCAACTCCTGCTCCACTTTTTCTGCGGTATCGCCCTTGGCCAGCCCCAGCCGGTGCGCGATGCGAAACACGTGCGTATCCACCACCACGCCCTCCGCCAGTCCGAATGAAACCCCGAGCACCACGTTGGCCGTCTTCCGCGCCGCGCCCGGCACACTGATCAACTCTGCCAGCGTCTGCGGAACCTTGCCGCCAAACTCTTCAATAATTTTCTTTGCCGCGCCCTGAATCGACTTGGCCTTGTTGCGAAAGAATCCCGTGGTGCGAATCAGCTCTTCAAGTTCCGGCAACGTCGCCTTGGCCATCGCCGCCGGGGTAGGGAAGCGCCGGAACAACTCCGGCGTCACCATGTTCACGCGCACATCGGTACACTGCGCCGAGAGAATCGTCGCCACCAGCAACTCCCACGGCGTGCGATGCGTCAGCGCGCAGACCGCCTCTGGATACGCCTCGTCGAGCTTCTGCAGAATCTCCGCTACCCGCTCCGGCGCAAGATCGTTCTTCGTCTCTTGGTGCGTAGTCTTCGCTGACTCCCGAGCCGATGATCTCGTGTTGTTCTTCTGTTCTGGCATTCGCTTTCGCTTCCTTATGACGATCTGCTCGGCGGGCGTTGCTTCTCAAGATAGTTCATACAGTTGGTAATTCCGATTTGCACACGATTTTCATCGACGAGCCTGCAGTGGCAACCTCTTCCTCAGATCGGCATAGAGTCTGAGAGCCGCCGGGACACGGCCCTGCAATACGCGGCATTCAGCCATGTATTGCATCGCCAACGCCGCGAGTTCGCTATCGGAATCCATTGAGAACTCGGCTTGCCTTCTCGAAAGACTCATCATAAGCGACCGAGCGCCATCAGACAATTCGATTCCGCGAGGAGGACATCGATCTCAAAGTTCCCATCCGGAAGAATTTCACGGGCTCTTGCGTATGCGCTCAGAGGCCTCAGTGCAACGAGCCAGACGAGTAAGGGAATGTCCAAGAATGAACAGATTCTCATACTTCCATTCTCGGAATGCGGCATCATGCGATGAATTGCAACTTCAAATTGCCATTGATCAAATCAAGTGCTTCGCGTTCCCGGCCGATTTCGATGAGGCCCTGCTCGGAACAAGTCCGCAAATCCGCAAGCGTGTTGCATCTGGCAGCTGCCTGAGTGCTTCAAGAGCTTGATTGGTCACGTCATCCCTATATGAGTCGAGCAGAACAGAAGACAATATCGCGTAGAGGATACGCGTGCGAGTTCCATCATCCAGTGCCCGACCAAGGTTCTCTTCATGCTTCACAAGGGCAGTGGCAAAATCTCCGCTCGCGCTTAACTTTACTGCGGCAACGATCTCTTCTTCTGCGACCGCATTTCCAGTCATGGCTTCCTCCGATTGAGATGCGATCAGGTACAGCTTTCCCCTGAGCCACGCCTCCAGCCTCTCCACCGACACCCTCACCTCTAAAAGAACCGCCCAAACAGCGCATATACCCCACTGGTCTCATCAAAACACAGCTCGTGTCACGGTTCAGGCCAGCAGCCGCGCCCGCTTCCCTTGCGCCTTCAACAAATCCACAGCCTTCACGTCGAAGCTGACAAACTCCTCGGCTCCCAGCCATTCGCCTTCGTAGGCGATGGCTCCATCGGCAAAGTCTCCGCCGGTGTCGAGAAATTCGAGCCCTGCCTCAACGGCTGGTCGATTTGTGACCACGTTCCAACTGTCAATAAGCGAACGGATGGACTTGGCCACTTCCGAGGCAGACATCTTGTAGCCTTGGCGCAAGACCCACACGAATTCGCAGAGAACTGCGACGGGTATGGCCACAAGTTCGGCGTTTTGAAGCACCCTCCCCGCTATCGGCGACTGGCGAGGATGGTCACGGAGTGCGTCGCGCAAAAGCACGTTCGTATCGGCGACGATCTTCAACGCTTCCCCGCCCAGGCATCTTCGGTGATCTTCTTAATCTGTGCGATGGTAAGCCTGGGATTGCCTTTCTTTGCCAGGGATCCGCTGAATGCCCTGATCGAGTGTTTCGGCGAGGCAGGCGCTACCACCAGTCGCCCATTCGGCAACAGAGCCACGTCGACCTTCTGCCCAGGTGCGACATTCAAGTGCCGAAGCAGCTCTTGCTTCAGCGTGATCTGGCCTTTTGCGGTCACCGTGAGCGTCGCCATGAAGAAACCTCATCATTGATGGTAAGGCAAAACATCCTTACTGTCCAGCAGCTCTGCGCGCTTTCGATTACAGCTTCCCATTTAGCCAGGAACCCAGCCTCTCCACCGGCAGCCGCACCCCGAGAAAGAACTGCCCAAACAGCGCATACACCGCGCTGACCTCATCAAACCGCATCTCGTAAATCAGCTTTTTGAACACCACCGGGTCCTCGGCAAACAAATCCACGCCCCACTCCCAGTCGTCCATCCCAATCGACCCGGAGATGATCTGCTTCACCACATCCCCATACCGCCGCCCGATCATCCCATGCAAATGCATCATCCGCTGGCGTTCCGCAAACGGCACAGAGTACCAGTTCACTCTCTCGCCGCGCTTGCGGTCCATGGGATAGAAGCACATGTACTTCGCCTCCGGCACGGCAGGGAAGAGCCGCGGCTTCATCGCCTCCGCCCCGCGTTGCAGCGAGGCATCCACCTCTGCCTTCCACTCCGGCGAAAATGTGGCCGCACCCTTAGCCGCAGCCGCCTCATACGTCTTGCGGCTCGATTCGTACAGCCCCAGCTCCACCACCGAAACATACGAATGCTTCAGCTCCAGAAAATCGAAGAAGCGAAGTCTGCGCCAGGTCCAGCTCAACCTGATTCAGCGCCTCAAACGACTCCCGAAAATGCACCAGGATCAGATCGCCCTTGTGCCCCAGTTGCGAATAGAGCGCTGTCCGCACCGGCCCGTCGGCGTTGGCCCGCTCCAGCTTCTTCAGCGCCGCGACAGCTTCGCCCGCGATCCGCTTGCGTTCGCTCTCCGTGCAGGCCCGCCACTTCGTCCAGTCAAAGCGAAAGAACTGATGCAGCAGAGCGGAGCCTTCAAGAGTGAGCGGAACAGGAGGAAAAGCAGCAGGAGAATCGGCCAACGCAGACACCTCAAACCTTCCTTGCAACACCCCTCATCCTAACAAAGGGAGCTCCGCTCCTTTGATCCCTTCGGCACCCTTGCCCGACTCTGAAGTCTAAAGCGCGTTTCACGATCGTGCTTTGTGTCAGGGCACGACTTCAGTCGGGCCGAAAAGTGCCGGAAAGCCATGGGTTTTAACCCCTGAGGGACTTGAGGTCTGGTGCAGCGGCCCGTCACGAGGGGCGCGCTAAGCCTATTCGCCCCCGAAACAACCCCCGACCCCTCCCTATATACTTATTGAGGCTCATGAGCGAAAGAATCTTGGCTGTTTTAGTGCAGTTCGTCACGCACGTCATCGATTTGGGCGGATATGCCGGCATTGCCGCGCTCATGGGCATCGAATCGGCCTGCATCCCGCTTCCCTCTGAAATCATCATGCCCTTCGCCGGCTACCTGGTTTACCTGGGCCGCTTCAACCTCTGTCTGGGTTGCAACTGCCGGCGCCGTGGGCTGCAACCTCGGCTCGCTTGTGGCTTATTGGATCGGCGCAAAAGGCGGCCGTCCGCTGGTCGAGCGCTACGGCAAATGGGTCCTGATGAGCCATCACGACCTCGACCGCATGACGCTTCTTCTTTCAGAAGTACGGCTCCATCACCGTCCTGCTGGCCCGCCTGCTGCCCGTTGTCCGCACCTTTATCGCGTTCCCCGCTGGCATCGCGAAAATGCCGCAGCTTCGCTTTCACATCTACACATTTCTGTCGGTTCGTGGCCCTGGTGCTTCGGCCTGGCCTACGCCGGCATGAAGCTGGGCGAAAAGTGGCACACCGACCCCCGTTTCGAACAGGCATTCCACCGCTTCCATCTCGCTGTTGAGATCGCGCTCGTCGCAGCGATCGTCTGGTTTGTCTGGTCGCATCTCAACCGCAACAGGCAAGCGGACGCCGAACTTGGCCCCCAGGAAGATTAACGCTCCTTCGACGGGCGTACACTGTTTCGTCTCCGGAAATACGAATTTGGATCGATTGAATTCAGCAATCAAAGGAAGGGTAGGAAAAACAATGGGAAATGAAGAACAAGGCGGCCAGAAGACCGCCGCAGCCGTCGCGAAGATCGCGCCCGCCACGGGCAAGCTTGGGAGTCATGGTCGTCGGCCTGGGCGCCGTGGCCACCACATTTATCGCCGGGGTTGAGGCCGTCCGTCGCGGACTCGCCAAGCCCATCGGCTCGCTCACGCAAATGGGTACCATCCGCCTCGGCAAGCGCACCGACAACAATTCGCCGCTGCGTCAAGGAATTCGTGCCGCTGGCCGACCTGAACGACGTGGTCTTCACCGGATGGGACATCTTCGAAGACAACGTCTACGAAGCCGCCGCCCACGCCAAGGTGCTCGACAAGGAGACTCATCGAGCAGTTGAAGCCCTATCCTGGAAACCATCAAGCCGCTGCCCGCCGTCTTCGATCAGTACTACGTCAAGCGCCTCCACGGCACGCACGTCAAGAAGGGCAAGAACAAGCGCGACCTCGCCGATCAGGTCAGGTGCCGACATTCAGCATTTCAAAAAGACCGTCGACCGCGTCGTGATGATCTGGTGCGCATCTACCGAAATCTTCATCGAGCCCACCGCAGTGCATCAGACCATCGAAGCCTTCGAGAAAGGCCTCGACACCGACGACATCGCCATCGCGCCCTCGCAGATTTATGCCTACGCCGCATTGTCTGAGGGCGTGCCCTTCGCCAACGGCGCGCCGAACCTCACCGTCGACATTCCCGCCATGATCGAGCTGTCGAAGAAGAACGCGGCGCCGATCTGCGGCAAGGACTTCAAGACCGGCCAGACCTTCATGAAGACCGTTCTTGCGCCGGCCTTCAAGGCGCGCCTGCTGGGCGTCTCCGGATGGTACTCCACCAACATCCTCGGCAACCGCGACGGCGAAGTGCTCGACGATCCGGAGTCCTTCAAGACCAAGGAAGAGTCCAAGCTCGGCTCGCTCGAATACATTTTTCAGCCCGAGCTCTATCCCGACCTATACAAGAACATCTTCCACAAGGTCCGCATCAACTACTACCCGCCCCGCGGCGACAACAAAGAGGGCTGGGACAACATCGACATCTTCGGCTGGCTCGGCTACCCGATGCAGATCAAGGTCGATTTTCTCTGCCGCGATTCCATCCTTGCCGCGCCCATCGCGCTCGACCTGGTGCTGTTCCTCGACCTCGCCAAGCGTACCCCGTCACTGCGCTCCATCGGCATACAGGAGTGGCTGAGCTTCTATCTCAAGTCGCCGCAGACCGCCGCCGGTCTCTATCCCGAGCACGACCTGTTCATCCAGTCCATGAAGCTCAAAAACACCCTGCGCCACATCATGGGCGAAGGCCTCATCACCCACCTCGGCCTTGAATACTACGACTAACCACCTGCGGTGGGGCCAACTGCCTCCCGCTGGTCGGCAAGAGCAAAAACAAAAGCCCCATCCGCAAGGATGGGGCTTTTCGTGCGCATACTGCCACTCTCAAATCAATTCTTCGCTCCCGCGATCGGATAACCCTGCCACACGTACTCAAGCGCCTCGGGCAAAGTCTGTTGCCTCGCCGCGTGATCCACGTGCCCGGCATTCTTCGCAAACACAAATTGGTAGTGGTAGCCCTTCGCTGCCAGCACCTTGGCCATCTGTTCATTCGCGAGCACCCAGTCATGCATCCCGTCGCGCATCGCATTCGGATCGAACAAATCGCGGTCGCCCACTTCCATCCAGATGCGCAGCGGCTCGCGCGGACTGTTCGGAATAAGACGCTCATGAAATTCCCAAGCACCGTGCGGAGTCTCCGCGTTATAAGGCCATTGCTGATTGATATAAGTTCCCGAATAAGTCAGAACCCGGTGGTACCACTCCGGGTGATACCACGCCATAATCAACGCACACGATCCACCGGAACTCCCGCCCATCGTTGCCCGGCCTTCGGGGTCCTTGGTCAATTTCACATGCGCCTCCGCCTCCACGCGCGGCAGCACCTCCGTCTCCACGAACTCCGCATACCGGCCCGACATGGTGTCATATTCCAGGCCGCGCTCGCTGCCCTGGGCATCGCCTCCGCCATTGCTGATTGAGATCGCAACCATCGCCGGCACCTTGTGCTCGGCAATCAAATTATCCAATGCCGTGAACAATCCCCGGTCCGGTCCATCCGCGCCCACTATAAAGGGCGCATCTGTGCCCGCAACATATTCCTTCGGCACATACACCGTCACCTTGCGCGTATAGGGCGCAGGGTGACTCGTCGTCACCACCATCTTTGCCGGGTCGTTCGGATCCACCGTTCCATAGGTGTCAGGGTCGCGCATGATGCCCGGATAGATCTTGCTGTCCACCGAACTCATCGTGAACTCAACCACCGTCCCCTGCGGAACGCCGTCCTGCACCGTCATCTCCGGCGCGGGATTGTAGGTCGGCCCGATGATGAAATTCCCGTCAGCATCCGCAGGCGCATTCGCGCCATCCGGCAACTCTTTCGCCTCCACATAACCGGGCGTATGCGGATCGCGCGTCGGCGGCGTCGGTCGCACAGGCCGAGGTGCGGCAGCAACGGGCGCGGCAACCGGCACAGCAGGTGTCTGGCTCATCACCGGTCCCGCGCCAGTCAGCAAACTCATAACAACCACGATGTGCAAGACGCGATGCAGGTGCAACTCCTCAGCCATTCGAATCATCTTCATACCCGCCCTTCAAGACCTCACCTCCGCGAGTGGTCATTCCCAACTCACGCGCCCCTTTACAATCCGGCGGTTGAATCATAGCAACGCGGCCGCAACCGGCGAAAGCCTATGCTGTGTCTCCCCACGGCAAACCCAACCCGCATTGAAATCGATTTTCTATGGCTCGCCCACAACTCCATGTGCTACCTTACGATGGTTTACCGCGGTCGAGGTCTCTGCGCGTTTTCCCCAAAATGAGAAGAGCCGATTCGATGAGGGAGAGCTGAATGCCGGCGACGATTGCCAGGGATATCCACGAAGTCAAACAACCCCCGCTCGCGCGTCCGGCTGCCGCTGCGACTCCTCCGCGCAACGTCGCCGTCGACGCCTATCGCGGCCTCGTCATGCTGCTCATGATGGGCGAAGTCATGAGCTTCGCCAAGGTCGCGCGCGCCTTTCCCAACAGCCTTTTCTGGCACATCCTCGCCTACAACCAGACCCACGTTGAATGGGCTGGAATGGGCCTCCACGACACCATCCAGCCCGGCTTCACATTCCTCGTCGGCGTCGCGCTTCCTTACTCCATTCACAGCCGTACCAAGAAAGGCGAAAGCTTCGGCCATCAGCTCGCCCACACCCTCTGGCGCAGCCTGGTGCTCATCGCCCTCGGCATCTTTCTCCGCTCCACCGGCAGCACGCAGACCTACTTCACCTTTGAAGACACCCTCACCCAGATCGGCCTCGGATACACCTTCGCCTTTCTTCTTGCGCACTGCCGCCCCACGTGGCAATGGACCGCGCTCGGCGCCATCCTCTTCGGCTACTGGCTCGCCTGGGCGCTCTATCCGGCTCCGGGACCGAACTTCAACTACGCCGCCGTCGGCGTTCCTGCCGACTGGCACTACAACTTCACCGGCTTCGCCTCGCATTGGAACAAGAACAGCAACCTCGGCCAGGCCTTCGATGTCTGGTTCCTCAATCTTTTTCCGCGCGCCTCGCGTTTCGTCTTCAACGACGGCGGCTATCTCACTCTCAGCTTTATTCCCACGCTCGGCACCATGCTGCTTGGCCTCCGCGCGGGCGAGTGGTTCCGCTCCGCCGCGCCCAAAATTCCCGTCAAGCGCTTCATCATCGCCGGAGCTCTGCTCATCGCCGCCGGCCTTCTTCTCCACTTCACCGGCATCTGCCCCATCGTCAAGCGCATCTGGACGCCGAGCTGGACGCTCTTCAGCGGCGGCGTCTGCTTCTTCTTCCTCGCCGCATTCTCCTGGATCATCGATGTGAAGCAATATCGCCGCTGGGCCTTCCCGCTGGTTGTCGTCGGCATGAACTCGATCGCGGCCTACCTCATCGCGCATCTATGGGAAGACTTCATCATCAACAACCTGCACATCAATCTCGGTTACAGCATATTTCGCGTTTTCGGTGCCGGCCTTGAACCGCTGATGCTCGGCATCACCGTCATGCTGATCTACTGGCTCATCCTTTATTGGATGTATCGCAAGCGTCTCTTTCTCCGCATCTGACCTTGGGTCCTGTCTCTAAAGCCCGCAGGACAAAGAATGCTGTCATCCTGAGCGAAGCAGGGCGTTTCTTGCCCGGCGGAGTCGAAGGATCTGCGGTTGCCTTTCGCAAATATATGTTGAGAACTTCTGCGACCGGACCGTGCGCCGTTCGTGGAATTTAAAGCCGTCTACGCCGCCATTGCCTGCGCAAGCCTCTGCACCGTCAGCACCGTAATGTCGTCTTCCTGCCCAAACTCCTTGGCCGCATCGGCGATGTAGAACGCCGACTGGTTGCTCAGGTTGTGCACTCGCTCAAATCCAAACAGCTCGCCGGTAGGCCGCCTCGCCTCCACCACGCCGTCTGACAGCAGCAGCAGCCGGTCGCCCGGATGCAGATACAAGCTCACTTCGTCGTAACTCACTTCGGGAATCGCGCCCAGCGGCAGCCCTCCCGGCAGCACAATCTCCTGGCTGTTCAGATACGGCGGCAGGTGGCCCGCGTTGGCCACCACCAGTTCTCCATTGGCGCCAAACCAGATCGCCTGGCAGGTCGTCAGCCCCTCGCCGCCCGTCAGCACGCGATTCAGCGATTCCAGAATCTTTCCCGGGCTTCTTTCTGGAATCCGCCGCAGCGCGCCCATCAGCATCGAAACCGTCATGGCCGCCTGCAGTCCCTTGCCGGCCACGTCGCCAATCACCACCAGCATGCCGCCGTCGCCCGCCGGCTGCACGTGAAAGAAGTCGCCGCCCACCTCATTCGCCGGCGTATACACCGAGTCCACTTCGTAGCCCGGCGTCTCCAGCTTCTCTTGCGGAATCATCAGCTCCTGCACGCTGCGCGCCGCGGCCAACTCGCTGTTGGCGTGTTCCTGGTCGTGCTGGATGCGCAGGAAGCGCACAAAAATAATCAGCACAATCGTCAGCAGTCCGGCAAAGTCCGCGATCGACGCAAAGTGAATGGGAATCATCCCCGCCTGAATCGTAAGCGGCGACCGGTAGGGATGCCCGCTGAAATCGCTCATGCCGCCAGTCAGCATCGGCTCCACGATGCCCACAATCGTCAGCATCAGCGGAATCAGCAGAAGCCCGGCCTCAAAGTTGCGCCGCAGCGTGGCCCTGATCAAGGTGATGAAGGTGAAAAGGGTCCATCCAATCATCCACAGATGCTGTGCCCAGAAAAACCAACCCCATCGTCACCACGGCCGATAGGCTGTGGCTGCCAATCAGCAGCAGAGCCGGTCCCACTCCAGCCAGAACAGGCGCGGTAACGCGAAGCAGAATAATGTACCAGCGCTTTTTCAAAGCAAGAAACGCAATCAGAAACTCGAAATAGAGATACGCCGAAATCATCACCAGTTGCATCACGGCCGCTGCGTACCAGAGCTGGTCGAGCCGCGCAAAGGTGCCTGCCAGGTCGATAAATCCAATCGGCGCCTGGATAAACTCATGCAACGCCAGCCACAGATACTCCACGTGGCCCTTCTGCGTGAAATAGAGCGCCAGCAGAAACAGTGAGAGCACAGTAAACAGGATTGCGTTCACCAGCCGCGGCAAGCGCTCAAACAGGCTATGCACTGTCCAGAGTTCCAACGCGCGCTGCAGGTCTGTTGGGTTGCCAAGCCGAAGTGTGCCATTCGCAAAAAAGCTCGTGTAGGCCGAAAGCCCAAATGGAATATAGATCGTCCGCGCCACCAGCACCAAATCGGTATCCGTGGGAGACAGGGGCAGATTGTAGATGCGCGAAATCTCCTGGTACCGTCCCGGCGCGTCTCCGTGCGGCCCTTCCGGCTGAATTTGCTTTCCGTTTGCAAAAACATCCACACCGGGACCGGTAGCATTGATCGACATGGTGGTGTTCGGCGACACGGGCAAGTCAATCAGCAGCGCCAGCGGCCCATGATGCGGGGCCAGCTTCAGATGCATCCGAAACCACACATACGGCCTCCCATGCCCCGCAGGCGGCCACTGCTGAATGTTGACGGTCTTGCCGTCGCTCGGGTGGTCGAGATCGTCCAGTCCGTCCAGCGAGTCGCCCACAGCGTGCGTCGCCCAAATCGAGTCGTCAAAATCCGGGTTGGCCGCTGCGGAGTTGGCGGTCACTCCCACCCTCCAGCCCTTGTCGAGCAGGCAACGGGGATCCGAGACCCGTGGCATCAATCATCTACTTTGGGCGACGCATCCGGCTTGGCCGGCGCCGGCGGCAGGTGTCTTGGTCTGCCCAGCACGCCTTCCAACGAGGAGCACGGGATGTGCCTGTTGCGCAGGGAGTTGCCTCCCTGCAAAGAACGCCAGCGCCGTTGCCGCCAAAGCTGCTTGAATCAGGACCGTACGATGCAAGAACCCTCCTGCTGCCGCGTGTTCATCCACTCTAATTCACACGACTCCGTGCTCCAAGCTCAGCACGCCATTTGGCAGGGATCGTCCGCTGTGATAGCCCATCTCCGCCTCGAAATCTGCCCCTGCCGGTTCGCCCTCATCCACACAATCATTTTTCTTTCCCTTCGCTATCACAACGGAGGATACTAGCGTCTAACGATTGAAGCGAAGCGGGGTTTTCCCCTGCTGTGTCCGCTCTGGGTCGGAGGTAAAATCATGAGGGCAGCTTTCTACGGGTCGAAAGCAGGGATGCTGGCAGCATGTGCGTTGGCGTTGGCAGCCGCCACAGTGTGGGCCCAAGCCGGTCAACAGCCCACTTCCCAGCCGGGCACGCCGGACGCCCAGTCGACTCCCGCCGCAACCCAGACAACGTGCCCCGACGGCAAGCCAGACCAATCCCCAGACGCCCCCTGCAAACACCCCGGCTGCGCAGCCCGCCCCGGGCACAACTCCCGTGGCAGGCGATACACCGCCGCAGCTCCTCCCAAGTCCGCCGGATGACTCAAAGAATTCTTCAAAGACACGATACCTGCATCCGACAAGCCCGCGCCCGGCACCACCCCGGTCAAAGGCGACGTCGCGGCCAAGGACGTCGATCCCGACAAGGTCGTTCCCGTCGGCGGCGAGATGCAGAAGATCAAGCCCGGCAGCATTGAGGACGTAAACGCCGTCGGCAATCGCGATATCGGCGGTCGCGGCATGGGCAACTGGTACTCCACCGACACCGAAATCAAGATGGGCAAGTCCTACGCCGACCAGATCGAAAAGAGCACCCACTTCATCACCGACCCCGTGGTCACGGAGTACGTCAATCGCATCGGCCAGAACATCGTCAAGAACTCCGACTGCAAGGTGCCCTTCACCATCAAGGTCATCGATTCCGACGAGATCAATGCCTTCGCGCTGCCCGGCGGCTTCTTCTACGTCAATTCGGGGTTGATCCTCAACGCCGACGAGGAAGCGGAACTTGCCGGCGTGATGGCCCATGAGACCGCCCACGTCTGCGCTCACCACGCGGTTCGCGAGAAGACTCGCCTGAACTACGCCCAGCTCGGCACCATCCCGCTTATCTTCATGCGGTGGCTGGACTGGCTACGGCATCTACGAGGCGTCTGGATTGGCCGTGCCCATGACCTTCCTCATGTTCTCGCGTGAGTTCGAGGCCCAGGCCGACTACCTCGGCGTGCAATACATGTACCGCGCCGGCTACGATCCGCAGGCCTTCATCAGCTTCTTTGAGAAGATTCAGGCTCTCGAAAAGCGCAAGCCCGGCCTGGTCGCCAAGGCCTTCTCCGACCATCCCCAGACTCCCGACCGCATCCTCCACTCGCAGGAAGAGATTGCCCGCATCCTGCCCGCGAAGGATGAGTACCTGGTTACGACCTCGGAGTTCAACGACGTCAAGGCCCGCCTGGCCCGCATCGAAAACAAGCGCCGCCTGACCGACTCCAAGGATGGAAAGAAGCCCTCCCTGCGCCGCGCCAGCACCGGGTCACAGGACCCGCAACGCCCAGTCCAGCGACCCCAATTCCACTGACGACGACAAGCCAACCCTGCACCGCCGCGAAGACCAGAACTAGAACCCGTCTCATAAATGGCTTTGTGAAAGGGCACGACTTTAGTCGTGCCGCAAAGGCCACAAAAATCGACGGGCTTTAGCCCCTGAAGGACGTTGTTCGCGGTGCAAGCATTTAATAGACAACTTCTAGCCGCGGATGCTGAATGTTTAGCTTCGGAAGACCCAAAACGCCCGCCCAGTGGATCGGCCACCTCGTCTTGGGCGTCGTAGCCCTGTTTCTCGTTTGGTGGATGCTGAAGATGTACGCCTCCTGACAGGTGGTCTTGCGCCTCATCGCACCGCATCGATCCGCACGAACATGGGTGCCCCATCCTTCGCGCACTTTGCGAAGGGTGGGAAAGCACGAACCCCAGTGCATCGAATGCAACCATCCGCAAGAAAATGGGTGGCCCAGGTCTCGCTTCTGAGACCTGGGAAAGCACGATCCATCCAGAGCTCCGCGTCAGGGCACGACTTCAGCCTCCGTCCCCAAAACCTGCCCCACCAGACCTCACCGCCCCTAACCCCTTCATCCCGCACCATCTCCACCACCCACCCAACCGATTGGGCTCCCCGAAACCACCGGCCCAACCGGCGGGGTCAGGGCGGCTGAGCCTCCATTTCCCGCCATCCGCCGCTTGACCCAAAGGGGGTTAATTTCCTGCAACTCTCTGAAAAACCTTGAAGCGATGGGTGAAATCGCGGTATACACAGGAGTACCGGCATCCTCCGCCGGAATCCAGTCTGCCCACCAGCAGGGGGAATCATGCGCAGTTCCGCCGCCCGCTCTAATCTTCTCGTTCCTGAGATTCGCGAGGTTATGGACATTCGCCAGGCCTCGGATTACCTTGGCATCTCGCCCGACACTCTCTACAAATACGCTTCCGAGGGCTTCGTCCCCGCCTTCAAGCTGGGCAATCGCTGGCGCTTCAAGCGCTCCCGCCTTGACGAGTGGATGGACCGCCAGTCCGAACTCCAGGCCGCCGAATCCGAAATCAATCCCCACCAGAAAAAATCCGTCCGCCCCGCGATGTAAACCGGCAGTTCCTCGCTCTCACTCAATCCGCAGCGCCTGCATCGGATCAATCGAGGCCGCGCGTTTCGCCGGAATGATTCCCGCAATCGCGGCTGCCAAAGCCAGGGTCACAATCGCCCCCGCCATCACTGTGAAATTGACGCTGGTAATCTCGTAGAGCTGCGACTTCACATAGCGCACGCAGAGCATCGCCACCGGCGCGCCGATCGCAAGCCCGATGCCCGCCTGAATCATCGCTCCGCGCATCACCATGCCGATCACCCGGCTGCGCTCGGCGCCCAGGGCCATGCGAATACCAATCTCCGGCGTCCTCCGTACCACCGAATACGAGGTCACACCATAAAGACCGATGGCGGCAAGCAGCAGAGCCAAAGCCCCAAATAGGCTGGTCAGCCGAGCGATCAGGCGCTCTTCGGTGAATCGCTCGTCAATCTGTTGCTGAAAGGTTTGGAACTTCACAATTGTCAGGTTGGGGTTGATGCTCCCAAGGGTGCTTGAAGCCAGCTTCTCCATGTCCGAAACAGGTCGCGCGGTTTGCACCACGATGGCGCCCGCATACATCGAGAGGTCTTTCTCGATCGGATTGTCCTTTACGTCCTTGTGCTGCGTCAGCGGCACAAAGTACATGGCGTGATTCTTCCAATACACGCTGGTGTAGGTCGTGTCTTCCACCACGCCGACAATCTCAAATGTGCCGTCCGGATCGGAATTGCCGAAACGGTGGCCGATGGGGTTGCGCTTGCCGAAGAACTGCTTCACGAACTCCTGGTTCACCACCGCAACTGAAGGAGCGTTCAACGTGTCCTGCGGGGTGAATCCGCGCCCCATCAACACGTGCGTGCCCACGGAGTCAAAGTACTCCGCGCTGCCCTTTACCCATGACGCGCCTTTTTGAGGATCGGGCTCGCCCTGAATCTTTATGCCGGTGCTCCAGTTGTTCTCTTCCATCGGCGTGTAGGTTGCCAGGCCGACTTTCACCACTCCGGGCAGCGCGTGGAATCGGTCTACCATGGTGCGGTAGAGAGGCTCCACCTGCGCGGTCGCATAGCCCGCGGCCTGGGGGTTGATGTGAATGATGTAGCGATTGGTCGCGTCGAGCTTCATGTCGGAGCTCTGCAGCTTACTCAGGCTCTGTGCAAACAGTCCCGCCGCCACCAGCAGAACCAGCGAGAGCGCAGCCTGAAACACCACCAGCCCGCGTTGCAGCACCGATGCGCCCGCAGACGTGGTGCGCGTGCCGCTGCGCAGCACTTCAGCCGGTTGTGCATGCGCGGCCATCCATGCCGGGGCAATGCCAAACAAAATCCCGGTCACCAGAGAAACGCCAATGGCAAATGCGATGACCGCAGGCGACGGCGCAGCATCGATGGGAACTCCGCGCTGGTTGGGAAACGCAAGCGCAAGCAGCATGTGCGCGCCAAGGTACGACACCACAAGACCCAGCAGGCCACCCAGACCGGCCAGCAGAATGCTCTCCGTCAGAAGCTGCCGAATGATGCGGGTCCGCTGCGCGCCCAGCGCCGTGCGAATCGACATCTCCGCGCGCCTGCTCATGCCGCGAACCAGCAGCAGGTTGGCGATGTTGGCGCACGCAACCAGCAGGACAAGTGCCGCGATCCACGTAAGCAGATGCAGATGGTCTTTGTAATCGTCCTGCAGGTTTTGGATCCCTCCGCCGCCTGGCGCAAGAACGACGTGAGCGTGTTCCAGATCCTTCTTGTTGCGCTGGTCCTGAAAAAGTTTCAGTGTTGAAAACTGCTGGCGCAAAAGGCCGCTGGCTTTGGCCTGCAGAGCCGGCAACGAGACGCCAGGCTTGATGCGCCCGATGATGTAGGCCCATTCCACTTCAGGATCGTGCAGATAAGGCGCTCCAATGACGGCGTCCATCGATTCGAGCGGAAGATAGAATTTCGGCGGCTGGCTCGAAAGGCGATCACCGTAAAAGCCTTTGGGCGCGACTCCGATAATGGTCGCGGCCTTGGTATTGATCCAGAAATTGCTCCCCACCACCGAAGGGTCGCCGGCATAGTCCTGCGTCCATGCTTCGTAACTCATCACCGCGGTGATGGGCGCGCCCTGCTGGTCATCCGCATCGGCAAAAAAACGGCCCGCGGCAGGCGTCAGACCAAAAACGCGAAAGTAGTTTCCAGAAACGAACGTCCCCATCGCGGATTGCGCCACCGTCTGCGGTCCTTCGCGTCGAACCGTGACAGGGCGCCAGGCATAGCCCGACTCCATCGCGGCCAACTCCTGAAACTCGGGCAGGTTCTTCTTGAGCATGGAATAGGTCTCCGTCGAGAAGAGGGTGTAGTCGCCGTTGTCGCTAGTGCCCGAGTTAACGCAGCAATCGTCGTTGTCCCCGATGCGAACCAGGGTCTTGGGATCGGCCACAGGCAGATTCCGCAACAACACAGAATTCACCAGCGTGAAGATCGCGGAGTTGGCGCCAATACCCAGTGCGAGAGTCAGCAGCACCGTCACGGTGAACCCCGGCGTCTTGCGCAATTGCCGCACCGCATAACCCAGATCCTGAAGCAGAACTCTCATCTCTCGACCTCCAGACATATTGCTGCGTATGAACGGAGTCAGCACGTCGAGGTCCATCAATGAGCCACCCTTCCCGCTCATTTGTCAGGGAGTTAACCGCATCGCAGTGGTCCGGGAAACTGTCGCCGATGTTCAAAACCGGGAATGACTGTTCGGAATCGAACGGCCGGATTCCGCGCCGGAACGTGATAAAACTGTCCCGGTGGACCACTTACGCCGAATCGGCCAGCTGCGCCGCCGGATGACCCGCGCCGGCCTTCCCGGCCTGCTCGTCACCCATCTCCCCGATCTCCGCTATCTCTCCGGATTCACCGGTTCCAGCGCCGCGCTCGCCGTCACCCGCCGGGCCGCTCGCCTCTTTACCGATGGCCGCTACACCGCGCAGGCCGCCGAAGAGGTCAAAGGCGCGGGTGTAGAAATCGTCTCCAGTTCTCCCGCTGTCAATGCAGTGCAGTGGCTGGCTGCGCAGACCGGCGTCGAGTTTGCCGGCTTCGATCCCGCGTGGACCACCGTTGCCGACCTCACCCGCTTGCGCGCCGCTCTGCCGTCTCACCTTCGCCGCACCTTTCTCACCGCGCTCGCCGCGCCGCTGGTCGAGCCGCTGCGCATGGTCAAGGACGAAGACGAACTGGCCATCATGGCTGAAGCCGCACTGCTCGGCTGCAGGCTGTTCGAACACATCGCTCGGCTTCATCCGTCCCGGTCTCGCCGAATTTGAAGTGGCCGCCGAGCTCGAACACCAGGCCCGCCTCCTCGGCGCCGAGGGCATGTCGTTTGAGACCATCGTTGCCTCCGGCGCACGCTCGGCGCTCCCTCATGGCACGGGCCACAACCGCTCCGCTCCCCCGCAGAGGGTTCCTGACCCTCGACTTCGGTATAATCCGCGAGGGTTATTGCTCAGATATGACGCGTACCGTGCACCTGGGAAAACCGTCCACAAAAGAGCGCGACGCTTACGAGTCGGTCCTTGAGGCCCAGGAGTCCGCCGTTGCCGCAGTCAGCCGCAGGCGTCAGTTGCGGCGATGTGGACGAGGCCGCGCGCAGCGTCTTGCGCAAGGCAGGTCTGGCTGAAGCATTTTCCCACTCCACCGGCCACGGAGTCGGATTGGAGATTCACGAGTCGCCGCGCATCGGCGCAGGACAGGCAACCAGGCTGCTGCCCGGCATGGTCGTCACCATCGAGCCAGGGGTATACTTGCCGGGCCAGTTCGGTATTCGCATCGAAGACATGGTGGCAGTCACCCGAACCGGAGGGCAGGTGCTGACTCCCGCACCCAAGGCCCTCATCGAGCTTTGAATGGACTGCACACGACAGAGTCCCGCCGGCGAGTGGGAGAGACAAGGAACGAATGAAACCACAGGATATCCAGGATCTGAAAGAGCTGATCGAGTTCCTGAAGCAACATCAGGTTGCCGAGTTCGATCTGGACCGCGGCGACTTGAAGATCCGCCTCAAGTTCAGCCAGCCTGAAGCTGCCGCCTCGGACATGTCCGACCTGACCCGTTTGCTCGCCCATGCCCAGACGGCCACGGCTGCTGCTCCGCCTCCCGCTGCCTCCGGTCTGCCGCACCGAGGCGCCTGCCGAAGCGCCATCTGAGGACACGGCGACAGGCCTCCACATCGGTCAAGTCGCCCATCGTCGGCACATATTATGGCTCTCCATCTCCCGGTGCTGGCGCTTTCGTCTCGCCCGGCGACCACGTTGAAAAGGGCCAGGTCATCTGCATTATCGAGGCCATGAAGCTGATGAACGAGATCGAGTCCGATGCTTCCGGCGAAATCGTCAAATGCCTCGTCTCCAACGGCCAGCCCATCGAATTCGGGCAGCCGCTCTTTTCCATCCGGCTGGGTTAATCGTGCAAGCGCAGTACGCCTAATCCAGCTCTCAAAGGGTCATGAATGTTCAGTAAGGTCTTGGTTGCCAATCGCGGCGAAATTGCGCTGCGCGTATTAAACGCCTGCCGGGAACTCGGCATTCGCACCGTCGCCGTCTACAGCGAAGCCGACCGCAACTCGCTCCACGTCCGCTTTGCCGACGAGGCCATCTGCATCGGCCCGCCGCGCCCCGCCGACAGCTATCTCAACGTCCCCGCCGTCATCTCCGCCGCTGAAATCGCCAACGTCGACGCCATCCATCCCGGCTACGGCCTGCTCAGTGAGAACGCCAACTTCGCCGAAGTCTGCCGCGCTTCCAACATCAAGTTCATCGGTCCGCCGCCTGAAGTCACCCGCCTCATGGGCGAAAAAGAAAAAGCCCGCCAGGCCATGAAGAAGGCCAAGGTGCCCATCCTGCCCGGCTCTGACGGCGTGATCGCCACCGCCGAAGAGGCGCAGGATTGGGCCGCCACCGTCGGCTATCCCGTCATCCTCAAGGCCAAGGCCGGCGGCGGCGGGCGCGGCATGCGCATCGTGCGCAGTTCAGAAGAACTGCCCAACCTGTTCCATGCCGCCTCCACTGAGGCCGCCAACGCCTTCGGCAACGGCGAGCTCTACATGGAGAAGTTCATCGAGCAGCCCCGCCACATCGAGTTTCAGATTCTCGCCGACGAGCACGGCAACGTCGTCTCGCTCTTTGAGCGCGAATGCTCCATCCAGCGCCGCCACCAGAAGCTCATTGAAGAAGCGCCGTCGCTCCAGGTCACGCCGAAGATGCGCGAGGAGATTGGCCGCACCCTCATGCCGCTGCCTCACCGAGATCGGCTACCAGAACGCCGGCACGGTCGAGTTCCTCATGGACGAGGACCGCCAACTCTACTTCATCGAGATGAACACCCGCATCCAGGTCGAGCACCCTGTGACCGAAGCCATCACCGGCGTCGACCTCGTCAAAGCGCAGTTGCGCATCGCCGCGGGCGAGCGGCTCAACGCCATCCTGCCCCGCAAGCTCGAGATTCGCGGCCACGCCATCGAGTGCCGCATCAACGCCGAGCATCCGCAAAAATTCACTCCCTCGGCCGGCAAGATTACCGTCTTCAACGTCCCCGGCGGCAACGGCGTGCGCGTCGATACGGCGCAGTATGCCGAAGGCATCGTCCCGCCCTACTATGACTCGCTGATTGCCAAGCTCATCGCCCATGGCGTCGATCGTGCCGAGGCCATCGCCCGCATGGAGCGCGCGCTCTCGCAGTTCGTGGTGCAGGGAATCGACACCTCCATCACTCTGCATCAGGCAATCTTCCAGGACCCCGACTTCCGCGCCGGCAATTTCGACACCAAGTTCATGGAGCGCTTCCTCGCCAAAACCACCGAGTAGCACTGCCTCAACGGATCCCCATGTCATCCTGAGCGAAGTCGAAGGATCTGCGGTTGTCTTTGGCGCAGCCTGGGAGAGTGAAGGATCTGCTTTTCGCACGGCCTCAATCCGCACGAACATGGGTGGGAAAGCACCAACCCCACCGCATCCAATGCTTCAATCCGCACGAAAACGGGTGCCCCATCCTTCGCGCTTTTGCGAAGGGTGGGAAAGCGCGAACCCCACAACATCCAATGCATCGACCCGCACCAACATGGGTGCCCCAGGTCTCGCTTCTGAGACCTGGGAAAGCACAAAACTCAACCTTCAGGTTTTCCCAGATACTTCGCACCTGGTTTGCAGAAAATTACCGTCTGCCGGCGCACAATGAGATTGGAAGAGTAGCGGCGAGGTCCGCTTCGGTCCGAAACGAAGTACCCCCCACCCCCCTCCAATATTTTCGTTTTCCACAAAAACCTTGCAGATGATTTCGCATAGCTGTGAAACACGGCGAATCCGCCGCCCTTCACCATCATTGCCGCGCCATGTAACAATCGCTTCTTCGCAGACACAATAGCGGAGGCCGCGGCCTGAATGTTCCCCCGATCGTTCCCTCGTTCCGTCACGCATATCGCAATCGCCGCACTCTCCACCTGCGCCTTCTGCCAAACCCCGCGCACCGTGAATTGGTCCGTTTATAACGGCGGCCTCGACGGCGACCACTACTCCCGCCTCACCCAGATCAACCGCGCCAACGTCCATCGACTCCAGCAAGCCTGGCGCTTCGACACCGGCGAAGAAGGCGGCATCCAGTCCAACCCGCTGATCGTCGACGGCACTCTCTACGCCTATACACCAACCCAAAAAGTCATCGCCCTCGACGCAGCCACCGGCAAGCTCAAATGGAAATTCGACTCCGGTGTTTCCGGCACGCAACCTGCCCGCGGCGTAACCTACTGGGCTCAATCGGAGCAGGGAACTGCGCACGGTCGCATCTTCGCCGGTGTCATGAATTTCCTCTACTGCCTCGACGCCGCGACCGGCAAGCCCATCGCCTCCTTTGGTGAAAATGGCCGCATCGATCTCCGCAAAAATCTCAGCCGCGACTACGAGACCCAGTCCATCGCCCTCACCACTCCCGGCGTGCTCTATCGCGACCTCATCATCGTCGGCGGCCGCAACCCTGAGGCGCACCCCGCGCCGCCCGGCTACATTCGCGCCTACGACGTCCGCACCGGCGCCTTGCGCTGGAGCTTCCACACCATTCCGCTCCCCGGCGAGCCCGGCTACGAAACCTGGCCGAAAGATGCCTAGAAAACTGCCGGCGCCGCCAACAACTGGGCCGGCATGGTCGTCGATGCGGAGCACGGCATTGTCTACGCGCCCACCGGCTCCGCGGTCATGGATTTCTATGGCGGCGACCGCGTCGGCAACGACCTCTACGCCAACACGCTGCTCGCCCTCGACGCCAACACCGGCAAGATGCTCTGGCATTTTCAGGGCGTCCATCACGACATCTGGGATCGCGATTTCCCCTCGCCGCCCGCGCTCTTCACGATCACCCGCGATGGCAAAACTATTCCCGCACTCGCGCAGACCACCAAGCAGGGCTACCTTTACCTCTTCAACCGCATCACCGGCCAGCCTCTCTTTCCCATCCACGAGCACCCTTACCCGTCCAGCGCCGTGCCCGGCGAAATCACTTCGCCCACGCAGCCTCTGCCCGATTTGCCTGCGCCCTACGCGCGCCAGCGTCTCACTGAAGACACGCTCACCACCCGCACGCCCGAAGCCCACGCCTGGGCCTCAAGACCTTCCGCACCTTTCGCAGCAATGGCCAGTTCGTTCCCTTTTCCGTCGGACGTCAAACCGTCATCTTTCCCGGCTTCGACGGCGGAGCGGAATGGGGCGGTCCTGCCATCGATCCCGTCACTCATGTGCTCTTTGTGAATGAAACCGAAATGGCGTGGACCGGCGGCCTCGTTCCCGCTGAGCAGGGCGGCAGCCCCGGCGAGCAGCTCTACCGCAGCCAGTGCGCCATGTGTCATGGCGTCGATCTCGCCGGATCGCCGCCCGCTTTTCCGTCGCTCATCGACATCGACAAGCGCCTCGCGCCGCAGAAAATCACCGACGCCGTGCGCCAGGGCACGGGCAGAATGCCGTCCTTCCCCAACATCGATAGCGCAGGACTCGACGCCTTGCTCAGCTATCTGCACACCGGCAACGCCGCACCCCCGCACAAAGAACAAAACTCAGTTCCGGTAGAAGCTCAACCCGCGCAGCCTCCGCCGACACAGCCGGAGCCGCCGTCTATCGCGGCAAATGCGCCGTGTGCCACGGCGACCACCTCGAAGGCGTTGCGCCTTTCCCAATGCTCGTCGGTGTCGGCTCCCGCCTTTCCGCAGCGCAGGCAACTGAAGTCATCCAGAAGGGAAGAGGCGCCATGCCCCCGATGCCCGAGGTTCAAGGCACAGATCTCGACGCGCTCTTGCGCTACCTGCAAATCGGCGCCACCGCGCAAAATCCGGCCTCACTCGTCAGCACAGACAGGTACGACTTCACCGGCTACCGCAAATTCCTCGACCCCGATGGCTACCCCGCTATCTCTACGCCATGGGGAACCCTCAACGCCATCGACCTCAAGACCGGCAAGTACCTCTGGAAAATTCCCTTCGGTGAGTACCCCGACCTTGCCCGACAAGGTATGAAGAACACTGGCTCGGAGAGCTACGGCGGCCCCGTTGTCACCGCCGGCGGCGTCCTCTTCATCGGTGCGACGGTGTATGACCGCATGTTCCGCGCCTTCGACACCCAAACCGGCAAGCTGCTTTTCGAGACTCAACTGCCCTTCGCCGGGGTCGCCACGCCCTCCACCTACATGGTCGATGGCCGGCAGTATGTCGTGATTGCATCCAGCGGCGGCCGCGACCCCAATTCGCCCGTCGGCGGTGCCTACATTGCCTTCGCGCTGCCTCGTTAAAACAATACTTTCCGGATGGCCCATAATCCAACCAGGACCCGGATACCCGTACCTCTGCCAGAATGCATCATATTCTGTAGCAGAATCAATTCCCGACCGCTCAGACTACGCGTCTGCGGATTTCAGGCCGAGCCACGACTGCGGCACGGCGCAGCAGATGGAGGACAAAGTGGATTCTGAACCTCAGGGCCAGACGAAAGATTCATGGTTGTCCCGTTTTCTCCGTTGGATATCCGCCGACAGCCAACCTGCGAAACGATATCCCTTACCCGGCCTGGTCGCTTATTACTGGACGAGTGGCACTCCAAAGGCCTGTTCCGTTGAGAACATCAGTTCCACCGGTATGTATGTCTTCACTGACGAACGCTGGTTGCCCGGGAGCGTGATCCCGATGACCCTGCAAAGGGTCAGCGCCGACGGGCAGGAGCCGGAAGACTGGATTGCCGTGTTGATGCAAGTCGTCCGCCTGGGACCGGACGGGCGCGGTCTTTCGTTTGTCTTTTCCAATTCCACCCACCTGTTCGGTGATTCGATTCCACCCGAGAGAATCGCGGACAAGAATGCCCTGAATCGATTCCTCAAGCGCCTGAAGCTCTCTCAGGAGCACAACTAGGTTTCCAATCAGCGCGCTTCCCTCTACCCCGAGAATCTCAGCCTGCGACAGCACAACAGGAAGCACGCGTCTCAATCGAGCCGCACGATTCCTCCATTGAACCGAGTCTGCTCAACGCCAGACGACGCGCCGACGCGCTCACTAAGAGCAGCGCGCGGAGAACCCCCTTGGCACCTGGGTTTTTTCGGAGGCCAGGCTATATGGAAGCCGCTCCAAATCGTGGTCACTTCCGAATCAACGCCCAATGGCGTACCATCAAGGCTGTAGGAGTAATGGATGCCGAAGCTGTCGAACCTCGCCGGATGGCCGCCTCAAGGGGGCGCTGGACCATTCGATACCCGCAAAGCTGCCTTCGCGAATTCCCCGGAATTGGTGAAGGTCAGGAGTGTCGACAGGATCGTAAACACGCGCATCGACATCACCTGCTTGTTCGGCAAAGATATCGTGACCTTCCGATTCTTCGCGAAAAGCAAGGGAATGGCCGAGAACGTTGCCGAGGTTCTCCGGCAAAACGCGGGTCAAAACTTGCTCGAAATGGGCATGGTCTGGGTCGATGACAGCGAATAGCAACCGTCAATCGAATCGGCGATAATATACTTGGCTGACTATATAGATTTAGCCAATTATCCCGCGCGTGAAGTATGAAATAAAATTGGCCCATGGGCGAATACAAGGTTGCTAAATCACGTTTAAATCGGGCTATTGCTCATGGTGAACGCTTAGCGCGCCTCTGGAACGAAATTCCGGATGGTCGTCTTCTCACGCCCAAGGTTCTCGTAGACCCAAACGGATTTGGTGTATTCCTGGCCACAAATATCGGCGAGATACCAGATGAGTTGCCCTTGCTTTTAGGTGAGATGGCCTATCAGCTTCGAGCCGCTCTCGATGCTTGTATCTACCAAGGTTCGATCAATGCGACCGGGAAAGAGCCTTCCGAAAAAGAGGCCACCAATCTTGAGTTCCCGATTACGAAGAATCCAAAGGAATGGCCAAAATTAAAAGAGCGACGCCTATCTTTCCTTCCAGTACCGTTTCAGAACGCTCTTGAACGAATACAGCCTTACAACGCTGAATCCTTGCCTCCGGAACAATTGCTCAAGAGTATTGGGCGCTCACTTGGGATGTTGCATGACCTTGCCCGCAAAGACAGGCACAGAAAACTGCATCTAGTTGGGTCATGGCCTATTGATGCGAAACCCTTCTTCGCTTTACCTGAAGGTGCGAGGGTGGAGTCGCTGCAAATTATGCCTCCAGCGATTCTGAAAGAGGGCGCAATCATAGCAAGGTTTCGCGTGATTGGTGATCGCGGTGGCGATCTCGGTCATATGAACCCAAAGTTAACAACTGTTTTCGGGTGCGCTGAGCCCGAGCTTCCCCCGCCGTGTAACCCCAGCGACACGTTTGATCACAGGCTTTCGGAGATGGTCAATTCTGTTGCAGGGGTAATCGACTCTTTCGAGCGGAATCTCTGAGAAGCATTCCCTACGGTCAGGAATGACAGATTTGAGAATTTCGATTGACCCTACCTCGGTGGCCATATCCACCTTTCTCGCGGATATGGTACGCTCCGCCTAAGCGGAGGTTCCTAGCGGCATGAGTGGCGACTCTAGCGCTAAACCGAACGCGGTATCCGAGATCTTCGATCCCACATTTAGAGACTTTGTGCGGCGCGTTGTGTCTGTGTCGCACTCTGAAATCAAAGCCAAACTAGATGCGGAGAAAGCAGCGAAGCAAGCATCTAAGACTTCCTCTTCCCGCGTCCCTGGCGTTGCTCCCAAGGCGGACTAGAAGGCCTCCGCCCTCCCACCTTTCCGGTCAGTTCTGCATGGGTCAGTCCCTTCCCAGAAATCTGCCATACCGCCATGAACCTATCCGCGTCAGTCAGCGGATTGTCTTTAGTTGCACGATTACTGTGCCGAAATACTTGCTCTGTGATGTAGCGGTCCAAGTGGAATGGCGCAACAGCGACGTAAGTTCCATACAGACCTCTTCGCCTTTGCCAGCCAGGTTAATCTTTTAGCGCCACAATGAGGGCACTGGAGAATGCCGTCCGGCCAGCGCAGGAAAACCACGAACTTCCGGCAGTTCCTAGGCTCTCCAAAGTATTGAATTGCTTGCTGTAAGGTCGTAATCGGCTGTTCCATGGCCTGGATGCAGAGCAAATGGCGTGGCCTGCCAAGTGCATTAATACCGAAAAATTCTTGAAATATTATCGCTTTTTCTTCGCCTTTTCACGCCAGAATCGGGTATGCTTGCTTCGCAACACGGAGGTTGCACGCATGGACATTCAAAAAGAACTCATCGCTGAGTACGACCGCGAATCCGCCACGACGCGCAAAATTCTCGAGGCGATTCCCGACGGTGCGGACTTCTCCTGGAAGCCCCACGAAAAATCGATGACGCTCGGCAAACTGGCCGCCCACACTTCCGACACAAACGGTGATTGGGCCCTCCACACACTCGTCAAAGACAGGCTGGACTGGTCCCCGGACATGACCTCGAAAGATCCGGCCACAAAAGCGGAGTTGCTCGCACGCTTTGACAAGCAGGTTGCAGAGTCGAAAGCAGCGCTCGCAAAGCTGCCAATGGAGAAATGGGATTCCAACTGGAAGTTCGTCGCCGGAGATCAGACCTGGATCGACGACTCCAAATACGGCGTCTGGCGCACCTGGGTCATCAACCACATGATCCACCACCGCGCGCAACTGGGAGTCTATGTCCGTCTGCTTGGCGCAAAGCTTCCCGGTGCCTACGGCCCCTCAGCCGACGAAATGTAAACCAGCAGGGAACTGCTAGCCAGCCCTCTCTCTGTCTCACTTTCATCCAACCGGGGCAACCCTGCGTCACGCTTATCGAGCAGCCGTTGCGTGCCGTTGACTCGGTTCGAACTGGAAAGCGAGAACGTTCAACCGTGGCCTCCCCTCGCCACGGTTGAACAACTCAGTCACTGACAACCAGCGCCCTCATCGCCTAGGCTGAATCCATGCCGCTCGCGTTTCCGCTCGTGTACCCCATCCTCGATTCTTCAGTCATTCCAACTTCTGGCCGCACCACTTTTCTGCAGAACTTGGCGTTTTCGCTGGCCGACGCCGGCGTCACGCTCCTGGAATATCGCAACAAGACCGGCGACGACGCCGAATTGTTGGCTGACTGCGGCCTCTTGCGCAGTGCAATGCCGGCTCAGAATATCAAGTTGATTCTCGATGACCGCGCTGATCTGGTTGAATTAGCTGAATTTGACGGTGTTCATGTGGATGCAGGTGACTTGTCGCCAGCTGAAGCCCGCCGACTGCTTGGGCCCGATCGAATCGTTGGCACTTTTGGCGGCAGCGACTCCCTCCTGCCCGGCATTCTCACCCAGCCGGTCGATTACTTCGCCATCGGTCCAGTCTTCCCAACCACAACCAAGCAAACATCAATGCTTCCCATTGGCCCTGAAGGTGTTCGCCACCTGCGAGCCCAGGCAGGGCCCAGCGCTGTGCTGGTTGCCGCCGCAGGCATCACACTGGACTCGGCGCCTGGCGTCCTCGCGGCCGGCGCAAATACCGTGGCTGTCTCCGCCGCAATCTTTCAAGCCTCCGATCCCGCGGCCGAATTCCGTCGCTGGATGCAACATCTGCGCTGAAGGCGTTCGATCTGCTCCACCCAACGGCGTGAAAAAAGGCAAGACAATCCCACTGATTTCGAGTAAAACCTAGCAAGGTGACGACCCTAAACCCTACTCCTGCCGCAGAATCCGCAACTACGCAAAGCTCCACCGGGCTGGTGCAAACCCTCGGCCTGTTCAGTTCAACCGCTATTGTCGCCGGGTCCATGATTGGCTCCGGCATTTTTCTGGTCGATGCCGACATTGCTCGCGGCACCAACTCTCCGGCCCTCTTTCTCGGCGCCTGGGTCGTCACCGCCATCATGACCATGATCGGCGCGCTCAGCTACGGAGAACTCGCCGCCATGATGCCGAAGGCGGGCGGCCAATACATCTATTTGCGTGACTCCCTTGGCCCACTCTGGGGCTTCCTTTACGGCTGGACACTATTCGTAGTCATCCAGACCGGCACCATCGCCGCGGTATGCGTAGCATTTGGAAAATTTCTCGGAGTGTTCTTCCCCACCATCTCGACCACACACTGGCTTTGGCACATCGCTCACGTACCCGCGATTCCAGTTGGGCCGATGGTGCTGGGCAACATGGAGATCGGCGTCAACACCGCTAATCTCACCGCCATCGTTATCGTCATTTTTCTGGCTATTGTGAATGTCTTCGGCTTGAAGCTCGGCGCCGCCATTCAGAATGTATTCACCTCGGCCAAGGCGCTTTCTCTGGCGGCCTGATACTGCTCACATTCACTGTCGGACGCAACGCCACTGCATGGACCGCCAACTTTGGCGAGGGCTGGAGCGAGTTCTGGAAGAACGCCGGCTGGAGTTCGATGCACCCCGTGCAGGTGGGCATTGGCGGACCCATGGTGCTGGTGAATGTGTTTGTGATTCTCGCCGTGGTGCAGGTGGGCTCGCTGTTTTCGGCCGATGCGTGGAACAACATTACCTTTACTGCCGGCGAAGTTAAGAATCCCCGGCGCAACATTCCGCTGTCGCTCATCCTGGGCACAGGCTTCGTGCTCACTGCCTATCTTCTGGCTTCGCTGGGGTACTTGCTGGTGCTGCCCATGCACGGTGATCCGCACGGGGCAACGGCATTGGCGCGCGGGATCCAATATGCATCCGAAGATCGCGTAGCCACTGCGGCGCTCGGAGTGATCTTTCACTCCGGCGGCGCGCAACTGATGGCAGCAGCGATTCTGATTTCCACGTTCGGCTGCGCTAATGGTCTTGTCGCTGGCTGGGGCGCGCGTCTACTACGCGATGAGCCGCGACGGCTTGTTCTTCAAGTCGGTCGGCAAGTTGAATGCGCGCTATCATACACCGGCGGCTGGTCTGTTTGTGCAGGCTTGCTGGACGGTGTTGCTCTGCGTTTCAGGCTCCTACAGCCAGTTGCTCGACTACATCATCTTTGCGGTGCTTGTGTTTTACATCCTCACCATCGCCGGACTGTTTGTGTTGCGCTTTAAACAGCCAGACGCGCCGCGCCCCTACAAGGCACTTGGCTATCCGGTGCTGCCCGCGCTCTACATCGTGATGGCTACATGGATATGTATCGTATTATTGCGATACAAGCCCCAGTACACCTGGCCGGGCCTTGTGCTCGTCTTGCTCGGCATTCCCGTTTATCTTTTCTGGTCGCGGCACTCCGCGACGCCAACTGCAACCAGCTACCGATTCCAACCGCTGAGGAGGAAGTCCCTCATTCATGTCCAGACTGCTTCGTATCAAACCCATGTCGATGCTCTCGCAAGAGGCCGGTGAACAGGGCGAACACACGCTCAAGCGCTCGCTCGGCGCGCTCAACCTCGTCACTCTCGGCATTGGCGCAGTCATCGGCGCAGGCATCTTTACGCTGACAGGTCAGGCCGCGGCACTGCGGGCCGGCCCGGCCGTCGCCCTCAGCTTTGTGGTTGCGGGAATCACCTGCGCCTTTGCTGGTCTCTGCTATGCGGAGTTCGCCTCCATCATTCCCATTGCGGGTTCGGCTTACACCTACGGCTACGCCACGCTGGGCGAACTCGTGGCGTGGATTATCGGCTGGGACCTCTGTCTCGAATACGCCTTCGGCGCCTCCACTGTCGCCTCCGGTTGGGCAGGCTACTTCAACAGCCTCCTGCAGCAGTTTCACATCTATCTGCCGCCGCAGATCACCGCCACCACCGGCACGCCACTGGTCTTCTATCACGATCAATGGCTGCAGCTGATGTCTCTGCCTCCAGGCGTCAGCGATGTTGGCCTGCCGCATGCAACCGGCGTGGTCAACCTGATTGCCGTGGCGATCGTCATGGTCATCACCACCATCCTGGTCATCGGCATCAAGGAATCGGCCAACTTCAACTCCGCTGTCGTGATTATCAAGGTGTCGATCGTTTGCGTCTTTCTCGTTGTCGGCGGATGGTATCTCTTCAAGCATCCTGAAGTGGCGAAGTTGAACTGGCATCCCTTCGTTCCGCCTCCCGACGGTCACGGCAACTTCGGCTGGGGCGGCATTCCCACCGCTGCAGCGTCGATCTTTTTCGCCTACATCGGATTTGACGCCGTCTCGACTGCCGCGCAGGAGGCGAAGAATCCCAAGCGCGACATGCCGATCGGCATCCTCGGCTCGCTGGTCGTCTGCACCATCCTCTATATCCTGGTCTCGCTGGTTCTCACCGGGCTGGTCAGCTACAAGACTCTCAACGTCTCAGCGCCCGTGGCGTTGGCCATCGACGCAACCGGCGTCAGTTGGGGAGCGCTGCTGGTCAAGATCGGCGCTGTCTTCGGCCTCGCCACCGTGATGCTCGTCATGCTTCTCGGCCAGACGCGCGTCTTCTACTCCATGTCGCAGCGATGGACTGCTGCCCAAGTGGGCTTCGGCGATTCATCCAAAGTTCCGAACGCCCTGGATTACGACCATCGTCTTCGGCACGCTTTGCCGCCATCATGCCGGCCTTCTTCAACATCGATGTCCTCTCCGAACTCGTCAACATCGGCACTCTGCTCGCCTTCACCATCGTTTCGGCAGGCGTCTGGGTCTTGCGCGTGCGCCATCCGGAGATGGAGCGCCCATTCAAAACCCCGCTCGTGCCGCTGGTGCCGATCCTGGGGATATCTCTCCGCGGTTTACCTCATGACCCGCCTGATGCTGTTCACGTGGGAAGTGATGATCGGTTGGCTGATCATCGGGCTTGTGATCTACTTCAGCTATTCGATCAAGCACAGCAAGGTGCAGGCGATGGTCGCCGATGCGGAAGCAGACTGAGTCCGAGACTACAAGATGCAGGAACGAAAAACGGCCTCCCGCGGGAGGCCGTTCTATTTGCGCAAAATGTTCCAGCTCTAGGCAGTCGTCTTTGGCGCAGAACTCGTCAAACGCGCGAATCAATTCGCCCGCGATCTGCTGCGCGGTTGCCTGCTCGATGACGTAGCGCTGCATCAGGTAAACCAGCTTGCCGTCGCGCAGAATGGCGATGGCCGGAGAGGTGGGCGGGTTGCCCTCAAAGTAGCTGCGGGCGCGTCTCCGTGGCCTCGCGATCCTGCCCCGCAAATACGGTGATCTTGTGGTCGGGCTGGTTGGCCGAGTTGGCCAGCGCAAGCCGCACGCCAGGGCGCATCTTGCCCGCCGCGCAGCCGCAGATCGAGTTGACTACCAGCATGGTTGTGCCGGGCTGCGCCAGCGCGGCATCCACTTCTTCAGCGGTGCGGGTTTCCTTGATTCCGGCGCGCACAAGCTCCTCGCGCATGGGAATGACCATCAGTTCTGGATACATTTTCGCCTCCGGCAGGGAAAGTTGCCTGCGTCTATTCTACTGGCAAATGGAGCGCAGCGGTTTCTCAAATGTATCGGGCCGGAACCAAAGGCATTGAGCAGATGCCCAGGTTGATGATGAAGCTCCTCCTTTGAAAGGGCACGGCTTCAGCCGTGCCGTAATAGCCGCAAACCAAGCGGGCTTCAGCCCCCGAGGGATGGTTTCTCTCAAGCTGAGCCGTCACGCCACCCGAATTTCAGAACGGCGCTAGTGTAGCCTTGATGCGATGCGCCTTGAAGAAAACAAGCCTCTTGCCCCACTCACGACTTTCGGCATCGGGGGACCAGCCCGTTGGTTGGTGAAAGCCGTCAGCGAAGATGAGGTTGCCGAAGCAGCCGACATGGGCAAAGGAGCGCGAGCTTCCTCTCTTCGTGCTGGGCGGTGGCAGCAACTTGCTGATCTCAGATGCTGGATTTGACGGCTTGGTTTTGCAGGTTGGATTGCGTGGTATTTGTGCCTCCGTGGAATCGAGCTACACGAAATACCAAGTCGCTGCGGGTGAGGACTGGGACACGTTTGTGGAGCGCGCCGTACAGGACAATTGCGCAGGCATCGAGTGCCTCGCAGGGATTCCCGGAACCGTGGGCGGAACACCGGTGCAAAATGTGGGCGCCTACGGACAAGAAGTCGCTTCCGTCATCGAACATGTGCGCGCTTTCGACCTCGACGCGCGCACCTTCGTCGAGTTCACCGCCGCGGAGTGCGGCTTTGCGTATCGCCGCAGCCGATTCAACACCGTAGATCGCGGACGCTTTATTGTGACGCGCGTGGACTATCGCCTGACCCCCGGCGGCCCGCCCACTCTGCGCTATGCGGATCTGCAACGGGCATTTCCCGAGGGCTCCGATGCGAACCTTGCCGAAGTGGCAGCCGCCGTACGCCGGGTGCGGCAATCGAAGGGCATGCTTCTTGTCGAAGGCGATCCGGATTGTCGCAGCGCAGGCAGTTTCTTCAAGAATCCTGTCGTCTGCAGAGGAGCAGGTGCGCCAGATTGCGAGCCGCTTGCGGAAAAGAGCCGCCGCGCTTTCCTGCGGGCCCGGAGCCTGAGAATGCGGGACGCGTGAAAGTGCCCGCGGCATGGCTCATCGAGCAGGCGGGTTTCACCAAAGGATATGCAATTAGGCGCGGCCGCGCTATCTCGTCGCGGCACACACTGGCGCTCATCAACCGCGGAGGGGCCAAAGCCGCGGACATTCTTGCCCTTGCGCAGCGGATCAGTTCCGCGGTGGAGGTTCGCTTCGGCGTATGTCTGGAGATGGAGCCGGTGCTTGGTGGGATTTTGACGAATCACCTTCCGGGAAGACTGGCCACCAGGCCAGGACTCACGCATTCGGAGTATGATGATTCTACGATCCCCGCGAGGTTGTGAAAGTGTGCCGGCATGCGGGTGAGCCTTCCATTTCTCGTTCGTTTCTTGAGACAGCAAATCACTTACATCGCGATCTCAGCAATCGCCGGAGCCGTCTTCTGGGCCATCGGCGAGAAGATCAATCCGCTAACCATCCTGGTGTATTCGATTGCGATCGGGAATCTCATTGTGCCCGTGACGGAAAGATTGCACGGACTCTACAACGAAAAGCCGTTTCCGTACAACTGGTTGTTCTTTCTCCCCGTTCTGCTCGCTCTCCTGATTCCAGTTTTCGTAGTCTCATCTGCGATCGTTTGGTTACTTGCGCCACCGACGCCGCAAACACTGGAACACCTGCTCAGAACGGGATGGAAATTTCCAGTGTTGATCACATTCGTCTCGAGTACCCTGATTTTTCTCTACCAGACAACAAAGGAGAAGCTCGAACGGCGCAACGTCGAATTGCAGCGTTCTGTGGAACTTGGTACCGCGCAACTCGAAATACAAGAGCAGGAATTGCAGCGCGCACGAGAAATTCAACAATCCTTGCTGCCAAAGGAGATTCCGCAGCTCTCCGGTTTCGAGGTTGCGGGAATCTGGCGTCCCGCACACGCGGTGAGCGGCGACTATTACGACGTCTTCAAACTCGGCGGACATAAACTTGGCATCTGCATCGCGGACGTCGTTGGCAAGGGGGTATCGGCAGCGCTACTGATGGCGAACGTCCAGGCCGCCGTACATGCATTCGCTAGCGACTCAGGGAGCCCGGCTAGGCTTTGCGCCAAAGTCAACATGCTCCTCTGCGAGAACATCGCAACAGGAAAGTTCGTCACTTTCTTCTATGGCATTCTCGATGGCACTAAGAGGACATTTCAATACTGCAATGCAGGACATCCTTTTCCAATTCTCATCACGCGCGGGCAAACAAGGATGCTCGAAAAGGGGGGCGCCGTCATTGGTGTTTTTCCTTCGTGGGTTTATGAAGACGAGACACTCGAGCTGCGGCCGGACGACCGTCTGTTTCTGTTTACCGACGGAATCACTGAAGCGGCTGATTCCGGTGAGCAGGAGTTTGGGGAAGAGAGAATCGCTGCATTCGCGTTGTTGAACCTTGACCGCTCCGCCAACGACCTCGCGGGCAAACTGCTTGCCGAGGTAACCGGCTTCTGTGAGGCTCGCTTTCAGGATGACGCAACCGTAGTGGTGATTGCAGCCAACTAACTGGCCAATTGCGAAATTACTCTCGCAAAAGCGCCTCTCTTATCGAGGATTCATGATTGTTTACCGCCCAGTCTTCCAATGATCCGCGCGCGTTCTTCTGCGAGTGCGCTCGCCGCGGGGCCAAGCGCCGCCAGTCGTCCTTCGCGAAGAAGCGCGACCTCTGCGCCGGTTGCATATGCGTCGGTGGCATCGTGCGTCACAAGGATGGTCTGCACGCGATGTTCGCGCAGCCATTCCTGCAATCGCGAAAGCAGCGCGTCGCTGGCGGCTCCGTCGAGCGCAGAAAATGGCTCGTCGAGCAGTAGCAGGCGGGGCAACGGCGCCAGTGCCCGCGCCAAGCGCCACGCGCTGTGCCTCTCCGCCAGAGAGATTTCGCGGCCGCCGATCGGCAAGGTGATTTGCGCCTACCAGTTGCAGCATCTCTTCAACGCGCGCGAGACCGCTGGCGCGGTCAAGACCGGCAAGCCCATAAGCGACATTGGCCGTCACGCTCAGGTGAGGGAAAAGAGCGGTCTGCTGAGCGACAAGCGCTGTCTGGCGTCGGCCGGGCTTCAAACGGATGCGCGTTGCCGAGTCGGTCAACGCGTGCTCGTCCAGCGCGATGCGCCCTCGGTCCGGCAAGTCCAATCCGGCGATCAGACGAAGCAGCGTGCTCTTGCCCGCGCCTGATGGCCCAAAGATCACCGTCCAATCCGAAGCGAGGCGGCACTCCACTTGAAGGCGGAAACCGCCGCGTCGCGCATCGAGTGCCATCTCAAGCACGGCGGCCTCCCCGCGGCCGGGTGCCGAGATAGATGCCTGCCAGCGCCACCACGCTCAGTGACGAGAAGGATCGCCGCAGTCCGATTGGCCGCCGCGTAGTCGAAGTTCTCCACCTGGTTGTAGAGCAGGATGGAAAGAGTGCGCGTCGCGCCGGGAATGTCGCCGCCCAGCATAAGCACCACTCCGAATTCGCCCACGGTGTGAAGAAAACTCAGCACCGCCGCGGCCAGCAGCGAGCGGCGGGCAAGAGGAATCAGCAGCGTGAAAACGATCCGGGCGGGACCCGCGCCAAGAAGACGCGCAGCGTCGAGAAGCGCCGGCTCAACCGCGGCGAAACCCGCGACCAACGGCTGGACGGCAAAGGGCAGGCTGTAAATCACCGAGCCCACAACAAGCCCATCAAACGAGAAGGCCAGTGGATGCCCGAGCAACGCAGTGATTCCTCGACCGAAAGCTGTGCGGGGCCCAAGCAAGACAAGCAGAAAGAAACCGAGCACCGTGGGCGGCAGCACCAGGGGAAGCGCGGCCAGAGCCTCAAGTCCCGCGAGCCATCGTCCGCGGCCCAATACGAGCAGTGCCGCCAGCGGAACAGCCACCGCAAGCAGAATCGCTGTGGTAACCGATGCCAGGCGGAGAGTGAGGGCGAACGCTTGCCAATCCATCATGGTTAGCGAACCGGGGTGAGGCCGCTCTTGGCGAGTTGGGCCTGCACCGGCGCGGAGAGCAGGAAGTCGAGAAATTTGTGCGCTGCGTGCGCGTTGCGTGGTGCGGCTGATGATCACCGCGCCTTGTTCAATCGGCGGATACAGGTTGCGCGGAATCACGAAGTAACTACCGCTCGATGCAAGTCGCGGCGTAAGCGCCGAGGTCAGCGAAATGAGCCCCGCATCGGCGTTTCCTGAGTCGACAAACTGCGCCGTCTGGGCGATGTTTTCCGCCGTCACAATGCGCGGCTTGAGCTCGTCATAGAGCTTCAGGCTGGTAAGCGCCGCCACCGCGGCCCGTCCATAAGGCGCGCGATCAGGGTTGGCGATCGCCAGGCGTTTGAGCAGCGGATTGCGCAGCAGATCGAGCGAAGGAGGCGGCAGATGAGAATCCTTGCGCGTCCAAAGCACCAGCGTTCCTCTCGCGTAGGTGATGGGCGTGGACGAATCGGCCGATCCTGCCGCGTCGGCCAGCCCTGCATCGATCAGGCGCTTCGGATAACCCGTATCGGCGGAAAGGAACAGGTCAAATGGAGCGCCATTCTGAATCTGCGTGGTCAGCATGGCCGAAGCCTGGTAGGTCGCTTCCGCGTGGATGCCGGTTGCCTGTCGAAACTGTTCAAGGATCGGCGGCAGCACGGGCTCCAGATCGGCTGCCGCGGCAATGCGCAGCGGCGCTTGCGCCAGCAAGCCGATGACGCCACCAGCAATCCAAGCAACGCGGCGAGCATTCCGCTCGGTGTCATGGGTTTTCCAACCTCCAAGGCGAGCAAAACTCGCCCTACGCTGGTAGGCTAACACCAAGGATGAACGACAATCTGCACCAGTTACGCTGTTTCGGATGCGGCGATCGCATCTCCGGCCCCGAGGCCCGGCCTGATTTTCGCTGCGCTCAATGCGGCGACCTTTTTGAGGTCGAGTATGCAGGCTGGAGCCAGCGACAGGGCCATGACCGGCCCAATCCCGGCGCGCTCAAATGGCTGTGGCGCGAGCGCCGCTGCTCGTCTGAGGCGCTTGGATCAGTCCGGCGTATGGCGGTTCCGCGAGTTGCTGCCGATCCTGGACAGCTTTGGAATGCGGTCACTCTGCGCGAAGGCAACACGCCGCTCTATCCGCTTGACGCGTGCCGCAAAGGCGCTCGGCATCGATCAGCTTTTTGCCAAGCATCAGGGCATGAATCCCAGCGGCTCCTTCAAAGACACCGGCATGACCGCGGCCCTGAGCGTGGCCAAGGAGCGGGGATTCGAGTGGGTCGCCTGCGCTTCGACAGGGAACACGTCAGCGGCGATGGCTGCGTATGCTGCGCGTGCCGGTCTGCGCAGCCTGGTCCTCATTCCCGAAGGCAAAATTGCGTGGGGAAAGCTGTCGCAGGCCATGGACTACGGCGCCGTGACCTGCCAGTTGAAGACCGACTTCGACGGCTGCGTCCGGGTGCTGACTGAGATCGTGCACCAGGCGCCAATTTATCTCCTCAATTCCGTGAATCCCTATCGGCTGGAGGGGCAAAAGACACCGGCTTTCGAAATCGCCGAGGCATTTGATTGGAACGTGCCCGATCATCTGATCGTGCCCGGCGGAAATCTGGCCAACAGTTCCGCGCTGGGCAAGGGATTTCGTGAACTGCGCGAGCTGGGTCTTGTAGCGCGCATGCCGCGCATCTCCGTCATTCAGGCAGAGGGCGCCAACCCGCTGGTTCGAAGCTTCGTTAGGAGCCAGGGTAAAGAGCTTGAACCGGTGGAAGCGCACACCCGCGCCACCGCGATCCGCATTGGCAATCCGGCGTCGTGGCGCAAAGCTGCGCGGATGATTCAGGACACCGGCGGCTGGTGCCTCGATGTGACGGAGGCGGAGATCGCCATCGCCAAGGCGGAGCTGGGCGCGGAGGGTCTGGGTTGCGAGCCGGCATCGGCTGTCACACTCGCTGGCCTGAAAAAGCTGCGTGCCGACGGCAAAGTGGCTTCGGGCGAGACCGTGGTTCTGGTGCTCACCGGGCACACGCTCAAAGATGCCGATTACACCATCGATTTTCATCGGGGAACGCTGCTGAACGAGCATGAGACGGCCGGGCATGAAGCGGAGATCGAGCCGCTGCGGCGCAATGCTCTGGCTCGTCGATGCAACCCCGTCGGCTGTGCTGGCCACACTGAAGGGCAGCGCCGGATGAGTGCAACTCCCGCAGCGAACAACTGGTAGGCATTCGTCTCCGGCTGCCCGCTACATCGGCCAATCTCGGTCCGGGGTTTGACGCTGCGGCCGTGGCTCTGGACTTCTTTCTGGAAATTGAAGCCGAAACCTGCTGCCGAAGTTTTCAATTGCGGCGACCGGACGCGACGCCGAACGCTGTTCCCGGGTTGAAAACAACCTCATCCTGGAGAACTATCAAAGACTCCTTGCTGGAGAATGGCAAGCCAATCACGCCTCTTGCGATTCGAATGATGAACGGCATTCCGCTTGGCATGGGCTGCGGCTCATCCGCGGCGGGCAGGCTGGCGGCGATATCGCTGGCTGTTCATTTCGGCGCTTTGGACTGGAACTCCGAGCAGATACTTGAGGAGGCTTGCGCGCTGGAGGGCCATCCGGACAATGCTTCCGCATGCTGGCTGGGCGGGTTCGTTGCCGCGGCGTGCGAAGGGAGAGCAGTTCACGTGGCGACGGGTTGTTCCTCCCGCTGGATGGCGGGCGATTGTCGTTCTTCCACCCGCCCCGTTGGCCACCAGCAAGGCGCGCGAGTTGCTGCCGGATACCTACTCCCGCGCCGATACAGTTGCCAATATCCAGGCAGTATCGCTGCTCGGCCTGGCGTTTGCGCAGGCTCGCGGCGAGTTTGCTGCGTTTCGCAATGAGCGACCGCATCCACCAGCCCTATCGCGCTTCAATCTGCCCCATGCTCCCGCGCCTCCTGCCATTGGCAGGCGGCCACGGCATTCTTGGTGTAGCGCTCAGCGGCGCCGGCCCGGCGGTCCTGGTGTATCGTGGACGATGAAAAGAGCGTCGATGCAGGCTTCGGCCGCAATTCGCAGTGCCGTCAATGGTTTGCCCGATCCGGAGCTCCTCGTTTGCCGATTTCAAGCGGACGGGAGCAGACAGTTTCGAGCGAGGAGATCAAGAACCTGATTTTGCCGATGCACTCTGCGCGCCGGTCATTCGGGTGCGGATCGCAGCTGGACTGAAGTTATCGTTGGAGTAATGTTGAGATAGAAGTGAGGTGTCATTCTTGCTAATCACCTACTAAATGATTACCGTTCGGATTACCTAAGATTGCTTGCTATTCGCCCGTCGAACCCCTAAATTCGCTGCGTGGGCAGTTCTGGGGGAGGGCTGCTCTAGCGCCCGAGGTCCTAATCGGATCCGGGCGCTTCTTATTGCGATTGAGCCACTTCTGACGACGCCGGACTTTCTCCGGGACAGTACGCTGCAGCGAACCCCTTGGCAATTCCCGTGCTGTGCTGAATTACGTGTGCTTCGCTGCGCGATCTGCGACCAGATACGATGTCTGCCGCATCTCATGGAGACCGGTTCCAGTTACACTGGAATCAGGCAATGTGCTGCAAGGAGGATCATGGCTGGTTTGGGAGTTCTGGAAGTGAGCGATGCAACGTTTGACCAGGAGGTGCTGCGCAGCGAGCAGCCTGTGCTGGTCGATTTTTGGGCGGTGTGGTGCGGCCCATGCAAGGCGATTTCGCCAGTGGTGGATAGCCTGGCGGCCACATATGCCGGCAAGCTGAAAGTGGCCAAGGTGAATGTGGACGAAAATGGAGCAACACCCTCGCGCTACGGCATTCGTGGGATTCCGACGCTGTTGTTATTCAAGGGCGGCAAAGTGGCCGATCAGATCGTGGGCTACGTACCCGAGAGCGTGATTGACGAGAAGATTCAGCGCCTGCTGGCGTAAGGATAGACCAGAAGCCCGTTTGGCGAGCAATAGATAAGGCCCGGCCGATCGGCCGGGCCTTTTCATGTCTTCGAACGTAAGAAACTCAGCTCTATCGGTACTTGCGCAGCACGCCGAGCACGCGACCCTGAATTGCCACCTGCGCGGCGGGAACATAGATCGGTTCCATCTCAATGTTGGCGGGCTGCAGCCGTACAACCTGGCCTTCCGAATAGAAGCGCTTCAGCGTCGTCTCTGCGCCATTAACGAGAGCCACTACAATTTCGCCCTGACGCGCCGTGCGCGTGCGCTCCACCAGACACATAATCGCCGTTGATTATGTGCTCTTCGCGCATGGAGTCTCCGCGGACCTCAAGGGCAAAGACATCCCGGTTGCCGACGACATCGTGGAGGGAGATGCTTTCAGCCGTCTCCGAGGCTTCTACCGGCAGACCTGCCGCGATTCTTCCGGCGAGCGGGAGCCGGTCACTCGACCGTGTGCGGGCGCCCGGCGGCAGCAAGTCAATTGAGCGGCTTCGATTGTGGACACGGTCAAGCAAGCCCTTCTTTTCAAGATTGGTGATGTGCTTGTGGACGGTGGCCAGGCTCTTGAGCCCCATGCCGCGCGCAATCTCTTCAAACGAAGGGGAATAGCCATTGCGAGTCACAAATGACTCAAGAAAATCGAGAATCTCTTTCTGCCTGCGGGTGACTGCCATGGGCGCATTATAGCGAATAAAAAGCGAATTGCAACACGCAATTTATGACATGGATACATTTGGGGTTACGGACTCGGATTACTGGTGGCAAGAGTCCCGTTCAGGCCTCGGTACTTCAAATGCCCTCGGGCTAGAGCCGGTGGCTGGTCTGGCCGATGAACACGACTGAGCTCCTCAAAGACGAAAATCTCTCGGTGAAAGATACAGCGGCAGGACAATGATGATTTCTCTGAAGAGATATCTCGATAGCGCGCCTGGCGAAGCCTGGAATGACGGCGTCAGCTCGGAGGCAAGAGAAGTCCTCCCTGCAATCGATCGACGCCTACCGGTCTGCCATTGTTGAGATGGAGAACTGCAGCCGGGATGCCTGTCCTGCGCTCGGTCGGGAACTGAAAAGGAGCTTGGCTTCGGTGCTTGGAGAGGCTTTCGACGAGGCTCAACTCACGCGAAATCGTCACGATTGAAAGCCAGCGTTCGAGAGTCGATTGCAAGATTGGGGCAGGCTCACGGCCCGCCACTATCAGCACAAAGCGCGGGAGGTGAAGGAATCTGCTCTTGCTCATGGCCCGCACCGCCGAATCTGTTGGTGATCGGGATCAGAGGTGCGCTCAACAGATTCACGAAGTCACAACCCGGCTCAAGGGCATCGCGGAATCTTGATGATCTGACCCAGATTCGTGCTTCGATTGAAACGAGCGCATCTGAACTGAAGTCTTCCATCGAGAGAATGTCGGCGGAGGGAAGGGCGGCGATCGACAATCTTCGGGTTGAAGTTTCAAATTATCAGGTCAAGCTGGAAGAGGCTGAATACATCGCCTCGTGCGATGCCTTGACTGGCCTTGGCAGTCGCCTTTGGGTTGAAGGCCACCTGCAGCGCCATATTGATGCATGTGCGCGTCTTCTGCGCGGTCATTATTGATATCGACGGCTTCAAGCGGGTGAACGACGGAAATGGTCATATCGTCGGGCGACGAACTTGCTGAGACAATTCGCTGCCGAACTTCGATCTGCATGCCGCTCGACCGATATTGTAGGGACGGTGGGGCGGGGATGAGTTCATCGTTCTCTGGATTGCCACCTGCAGGAGGCGCGCGCTCGAACCGACCGCCTGCGCAATTGGGTCTGCGGAAATTACACGGTGCAGGGTCGAGCCGGATCTCAAAAAATCCGCGTAGATGCTTCAATCGGGCTGGCGGAATATCTTCCAGGCGAAACCGCAAAAATGCTGCTGGATCGTGCGGATGCAGAGATGTATCTGCGCAAAGAAGCTTCGTGCAAATCTGGAAACTCCTCTAAACGCAGTGGCAGCTGAAGGTCAGTTTCGACCGCGATTTCTCGCCTGTCTGACACCTGACTGACAGTCAGGTGTCGATCTTCTGTATCCCACGTCACACACTGTCGTGCACTTATCGCATTCGGGACTTGGGAACGGAAGGTGACCTCTTCCGGAAACGCACCCTCCTCTTTCTTCAATCCATTCTTGAGTTCTTCCCCATGAAGCGTGAAGGTGGAAGTGCGTCGCAGGTTAGCGCAAGCTAAGCCGGGCGGCCCGAGATGGATTGGAATGCGGGTGCGCAGGGCGCGGAATCCGTAGGGAAAGGCTGCCATGAGGCTGTTGATCGCAGAAGACGATAAGGCGTTGGGGCTGTTCCTGAGGAGAGGCCTGGAGGCTGACGGGCACCGAGTCTGCATGGCGTTTGACGGTGCAGATGCAGTGGCCACTTTTCGCGCAGAGATGCCCGACCTGACGATTCTCGATTTGAATATGCCAATCAAAGACGGCGAGCAGGTGCTCGACGAGGTCCGCGCAATAGATTCCGATCTGCCGGTGCTGATACTTACTGCGCGGCAGGAGGTGGATACCAGGGTCCGCTGCCTCGACCATGGAGCGGACGACCTGATGCTGAAGCCCTTCAGTCTCTATGAACTTCGTGCCCGGTGCCGTGCCCTCTTGCGGAGAAAGCGCGAAGCGCGCGTCGTGTTGCGCGCGGGCAATCTTGAAGTCAACCGGCTCGACCACACGGCCTCTCGTGCAGGTCTGCAAATAGAACTTACCAACAAGGAGTTCGCTCTTCTGGAACATCTGATGCTCAACAGAGGCCACTGCGTCTCGCGTGTCGAGCTGCTGGATTCGGTGTGGAAGATGGAACCTTCTCAAACGACAAACATCGTCGACGTATATGTGAATTATCTGCGTCGCAAACTCAAAGATCCACCCCCGGGAAAGCTCATCCGTACGGTGCGCGGGCAAGGCTACCTGGTCCCCTCCGAAGTCGAGCTGGAGTTGGAAGGCACGTCGCAGCTCGCCGCACGCGCGGCTCTGCCACTCCACGCGCATTCGTTCGCAGAAGCTCGGTAGATACCTTTCCCATAGGGTCGTCCAGATCGAAGGAGCAATGATATGCAGGCTTGTTTAGTCCCCGTTCTTCCACTCACCGCACGCATTCGTCCTCGCACCGTGTTGGTGGCCAGTGCCGACCGCAGTTTTCGCCAGCGAATCAACGAAATCCTCACCGGCCTTCGATGGCAAGTACGTGAAGCCTCGGGCGGCGCGGAGGTATGGACGGAGTCGCAGGAAGCAATTCCTGAGGCTGTCATCGTCGACGGTTGGCTGCCTGACCTCGATCTTGGAGAGTTTCTGAAGGACTTTCAATCCTTCTTTCCCGAAGTGGATCTGGTGACGGCGCACGGTTCGTCTCCCCACGAGGGCCCGCGCAGTCCGCATCACCAGGAACTTCTCTATGCACTGCGCCGTTGCCAGGACACGGAGAGCGTGGCCGGGAATGCCAGCCAGGTGTTGGCTGGGAAGAATGCCCAGGAGATGCGGCTGGCAACTGGGGGGCCGACCGGTTCTGCTACGGTTCATCTTGTTTCGGAATCGAAAAAGACAGTGAAACGAGCAGAGGTTTCTTGCTCAGTGAGTGCGAGCGCAGTTACCGAAATGCTCCCTGATAAGCGTGGACCGTTTTGCGCCGCGGAAATGGCAGGGGAGCAACCGCTGCCCGGGCTCGTTGGCAACTCACCGCGCATGCTTGAAGTCAGCCGCCGTATCCGGCTGGTCGCGCCGCGTTCGACGCCGGTTCTGATCGAAGGGCCCACCGGCTCAGGAAAGGAACTTGTTGCGGAGGGGTTGCACCGCCTCTCCACACGCAGCCGCAAGGCTTTCGTGGCAATCAACTGCGCTGCTATTCCCGAAGCGTTGTTGGAAGCGGAACTGTTCGGGCATACGCGTGGGGCTTTCACGGGCGCGGTGCAGGGCCGGGTCGGCCGCATCGAGTCGGCCAACGGAGGGACGCTGTTTCTGGATGAGATCGGCGAGATGCCTCTGGCGTTGCAATCAAAACTGCTGCGGTTTGTCGAAAGTGGCGAACTGCAGAGGGTGGGTGACAACGAGACAGTGAAAGTGGATGTGCGCATCGTGGCCGCGACCCATCGATCGCTGGCCCAGGACACGCAGACCGGTACCTTCCGCGCCGATCTCTATTACCGCCTTGCGGTTTTTCTAATTCGTACTCCATCGCTGATCGAGCACGCCGAAGACATCCCATTGCTCGTGGAGCATTTCCTCGAGAAGATGGGCCGCGAAACACCGGTCAAGAGGATTGATTCGGCTGCCATGGCCAAACTCGCTGCCCACTCCTGGCCTGGAAACGTACGCGAACTCGAACACGTGCTGCAGAGGGCCGAGATTCTTGCTGGCGATGCGCCGTTGCTTAGTTCGCGCGAGATCGACTTTGGCCACGCTGTGAACTGAGATCTTGGAGAACCGGATCGCTGACGGTCTGTGCGAAAAAAGCAGGAAAAGTGAGGAGCCTTTCATGCAGATTGAAACCCGGTTGAGTGAACAAATCGCTCAATACCTCGACCTGGCCACAAGCGAAGCCAAGCTTACCGCGGCCAACATGGCAAATATCGATACCCCCGGCTATCAGGCCTTGGGAATGAACTTCGAGGCGGAGATGCGAGAGGCTCTTGGTGACGTAGACGGCGGGCGTCGGAATGCACTCCGTGCGCGTAAAGGCAGTCGATGGGCTGGTTGCGCGGCCCGATGGAAACGATGTCTCCATGGACCGTGAAGGATTGAATCTGGCCGAGGTGCAATTGAAATTCAAAACGGGAGTGGCCCTGTTGCGCCAGGAATATCAGCGCGTGATGGACGCGATCCACGCCGACAGCAAATGATCGCTTGAAGAAAGAAATGGAGCAGCGCGATGAATCTCTTCGGTCTGATGGAAACCTCCGGCTCGGCGATGCAAGCGGAACGGATCCGCGCAGAGGTGGTGGCGGCTAACATGGCCAATGCGGAAACTACCCGCACCGAATCGGGCGGCCCTTATCGCCGGCAGATGGTGGTGTTCGCCGCAAATCAGGGCAAATCGGCGTTTCAGAATGTATTGAGCAATGCTTCCGGAGTCGAGACATCCACAGGCATTGGCTCGATGCCGTCGCTCCCTGAAGCTGCAGAGAGCGCCGGTGCGCGAGGGGTGCACGTCGTGCAGGTCGTCGCGGACACGGCGCCTCCCCTCAAGCGCTATGATCCCGGGCATCCCGACGCCGGTCCAGATGGCTATGTCTCCTATCCGGATATTAATCCGCTCACAGAGATGGTGGACCTGATGGGGGCGACACGTGCCTACGGACTGAACGGTTCTGCAGTACAGGCGGAGAAGAGCATGATTTCTTCCGCTCTGGAGATCGCAAAATCGTAGTTCGGCATTCGAGATCTTGGCCGCGTCACAAACCACGAGCGCAGAAGTGAACGCTGGAAACTCAAGGGATCATCAGCAGGGAGATCGTATGCAAACCGGAACGAGTGCGATGGCTGCCGTGACCTCATCCGTATCGAGTCTTGATAATTCGTCTAATGGATTTACAGCAACGCGCAGTGCGAACGCCGCCGCCACCCCGTTCAGCAATTTGTTGACGGATGCTGTCGGACAGGTCAACTCTCTTGAGAATTCCGCGCGAACCGCGGTCGACGGATTGATGACTGGCTCAGGCGTGGATGTTCATCAGGCGATGATTGCCACCCAGAAAGCCGACATGGCGTTTGAATTGGCGTTGGCGGTGCGCAACAAGGCGGTGCAGGCCTATCAGAGCGTGATGGGAATGCAGTTTTAAGGCGGACGGGCAGCGGAAATCATGGCCACAGCAGCGACACAGATGCAGAAAACCACGACCGGGGTGGGCGGGCAGGGACAGTTGAACGTCGGCCTCTCGACGCTGTGGACCCGCGGCCGGGTGCAGTGGGCATCCATGCAGGCTGCACAGCGTGGCTGGTCGGCAACTGCGCTCGTGTTGCTCTTCAGCATGGCAGGCGGGCTTATCTGGTACGGGTTGCGCACCGATTGGCGCACTTTGTACGCGGGCCTTGATCCTGAAGATGCGCGGCAGACCGGCCTGACTCTGACCCAGGCCCAGATTCCATTTGATGTTGGCTCCAATGGCACCGCTATCCTGGTCCCCGCTGCGCAGCTGGACAAGGCACGCCTCGCGACCGCGGCAAAGGGCGGCGTAAAGAGCGGGAGGATGGGCTTCGAGCTCTTCGATAAACCCAACTGGGTCGGTTCGGAGTTCGATGAGCAGGTGAACTATCAGCGCGCGCTGGAAGGCGAACTCGAGCACACCATCGGCACGCTCGCGGATGTCGAATCGGCGCGGGTGCATCTGGTGTTGACGCATGATTCGTTGTTCCGCGAGGACGAGCGCCCCGCGAAAGCTTCCGTGGTCCTGAAGCTTCGTCATTCATCCCTTGCCGACGGCGAGGCGGAAGCTATCCGGAATCTGGTGGCATCTGCTGTGGACGGCCTCAATTCTGACCGCGTGGTACTGGTTGACGCCGCGGGGCATCTTCCCTTGGGTCCAAGGACCGCCGACGCGCTGCGGCTTTCTTCAGAGCAGACACTCGAAGAGAAGTTGATTTCGACCCTGGAGCCTATTACCGGTTCGGGGAACGTGCGCGCTTCGGTGTCCCTTGATTACGACCAGGCTGCTACCGAGGAGACAAAAGAAACCTACGATCCGAACCAGACCGCGACACTTTCAATGCAGCGCACGGAACAATCGACTGGCAGTCAGCCGGTCGCCGCAGGCATTCCCGGCACGGCTTCGAACGCACCTAACAGCCAGGCACTTCCGGTTTATCCAAGGCAATCCACACTTCCAGAAACCGCTAAATCCGAATCCGGGACCTATGGCGTTTCGAAGACCGAGCGCCATGTCGTCGAGAATCCAGGAAGGGTTCGGCGGATGACCGTGGCCGTGGTTGTGAACGATCGAATGATGCGACCAGCTTCAAAGAATACAACCGCCCAGTGGCAGCCATGGCCTACTCCGGAGTTGCAGAGCCTGACCGCCCTGGCCCAAGCGGCGGTTGGCTTCGACTCCACCCGGGGGGACGTGTTAACCGTGGAAGACCTGGCCTTCGATGACAATCGTGCGCAGCCAGCAGTCTCCACTCCCGGCCAATTAATAGCGACCGCCGAGAACTCGCCCGTCCTGGTGAAATACATCGCCTTATTGGTTGGATTGGTGGTGGTGCTGGCCTTTGGAGTCCGCCCCGCTCTTGGACTGGCCCGTACGGCTTCAAGTGGAACTGGCCCGGGACCAGCGCGCGGATTGCCGCGTCAGGTAAGCGACGCCGCCGGCTCTCAGTCCACCGGAGCCCACGGCGCCAGATCCCGAACGCATCAAGGCGCAGCAGATCTTTGAGCAGGTCAGCACGCAATTAAAGCGGGAACCTGCACAAAGTTCACGGCTGTTGCAAAGCTGGATTCATTCGGACTAGCAGTTCCTGGCAAGGCTGCGTGAAACAAGAAGCGAACCACGCGCGAGGAAAAATACCTTGGGAGAGCAGGGAAGCGAATTCGGCGCATCAAGAGCCGGCCATGCGGGCACTCTCAGCGGGGTGCGCAAAGCGGCGGTTCTGCTGGTTGCCGTGGGCGGTGACCTGGCCAAGGAGATTCTGCGGGCTCTCCCCGAGGCGGACGTCCAGCGCCTCACCGAAGAACTGGCCGATTTGCGGGGCATTACTCCCGAGCTATCTGCCGAGGTTCTTGAAGAGTTCTGGCAACTCTTGGAGACGCAGAACTTCATGGTCCATGGCGGTCTGGATTATGCCAGCCGCCTGCTCGAGGAAACATTCGGGAAGCAGCGCGCCGATGACTTGCTGATGCTGGTGCGTCGCTCGCAGGAGGCTGCGCACGGCAACCTGGCCAAGCTGCAGCGCACTGACCCGCAGCAGCTGGGCAAGCTTCTCGACGTAGAACATCCCCAGACAATTGCGCTGGTGCTCGCACATCTTGATCCCAAGCGCGCATCGATGGTGCTTGAGAATCTGAGCGAGGAGCACAAGGTCGTATCCATCCAACGTCTGGCCGAGATGCGTCAGTTCTCGCCGGAGATGGCGCAGAAAGTGGCGCACATACTGCATCGTCGCCTCGAAAGCGTCGGCGACACGGCACGAAAGAGCTACTCCGGATTCAAAGCCGTCGCAGATCTGCTGAACCGTCTCCCCGCAGAGGAATCGAAAAAGATCATCGAAACGATCGAGGAAGGGCAACCGGAACTGGCCCTGAGCGTTCGCAATTTGATGTTTACATTTGAAGATTTGGTCACCGTCCCTCCAGCGACCATTCGCGAGATTGTCTCCGGCGTGGACAAGCGGCAACTGGCGATGGCACTGCGCGGAGCCAACGAGGAATTGCGCGCGCAGATTTTCAAGGCCATGAGTTCCCGTGCCGTGGAGATGCTCAAGGAAGACATGGAAGTGCTGGGGCCGGTGCGTTCCCGCGAAGTGGCGCAAGCCCAGCAGGAGATTCTCAATCTGGCTCGGCGCCTCGAGGCGGAGGGCAAGGTGATTCTCAAGCTTGAAACCGGTGACGAGATGCTGGCTTGACCTATATCCGGCTGACGCCGCGATGGTCCGGTGAGAATCATTTTTCATAAACAGGAATCAGGCTGGTCGCTTGCAGGCCAGCGATGCACTTTCCCGGAAAGGTCCGCCGCCAATGGCACAATACGGAACCACGGTTGAAGTCTTTCAATATCCACCCGGTCCAGAACCGCGCTTTCCCTGCTGGGATGGTTTGGTCGATGAGGCGGTGACTGGGGAAACTGCGTGCAGTCGACCATTTGACAGTGATGGAGACGCCCCGCCGTCGCATTCGAAAGGAAGGACGAGCGAGGAGATGCGGCGGCAATTTGAAGAGGGGCGGGAGCGGGGCCTCCAGGAAGGCCGCCAGGCAGAGCGCGATGCGCAGTCCGCGTCTCGCGAAGGCGCAGAACGAGACCGTGCACGCCAAATCGCAGAAGCGCTGAAAAAGTTTGCCGAGGAGCGCGACAGATATCTAATGGCAGTGGAGCACGAGGTGGTGGAGCTCGCGCTCGCGGTCGCTGCCCGCATTCTGCGTCGCGAATCGCAGATGGATCCCCTCCTCTTGACCGGCGCCGTACGAGTTGCGCTGGGGCAGTTGGCAAATTCAACTGTGGTACGCCTGCGCGTACCCGGTGCCGAGCAGGCTTTGTGGTCGGAAGCAATGGCTCTTGTACCGAATCTGGCCTCGAAGCCTGTGGTCCAGGCGGATCCTGAGATGCGCCTTGGGGATTGTGTCATCGAGACAGAACTGGGCTCGGTCGACTTGGGCATTCGTGCACAGTTAGGCGAAATTGAACGCGGATTCTTTGATCGTGCCGCCGTCCGTGCCGCTGAAAAACCCGTTTATTTCGGCGGAGCCGCGAAGAGCGAGACACAGAAATGACCCAGCTATTGGAATGCTATTTTGACCGGTTGCGCCAACGACAACCTTGGCGCTGGCGCGGGAAAGTGATTGAGTCGGTCGGCCAAACGGTTGAGTCCGTCGGACCGTTGGCTTCAGTAGGCGAATGCTGCGAAATTCTCGATCGATTCGGCAAAACGCACCCTGCGGAAGTGATTGGTTTTGTCGGGCCCAACGTGCTTGCCATGCCGCTTGGAAGCACCGAAGGCGTCCGTTTTGGAGATACAGTTGAAGCGCTGGGCCTGCATCCGGCGATCGAAGTGGGCCCTGGACTGATGGGTAGCGTACTGAATGCAATGGGAGAGCCAATCGACGGCGAGCGTTCCGCGCTCAAAACACTGACCATGCCGATTGACGGGGCTGTGCGTTCGCCACTCGACCGGATAGCGATCCGCACGCCCCTTGGCACGGGCATCCGCGTTCTGGATGGATTGTTGACCGTGGGCCGGGGTCAACGCGTTGGGATCTTTGGCGGGTCAGGCGTCGGCAAGAGCACATTGATTGGCATGATGACTCGTAACACCGAGGCCGACGTCACGGTTGTCGGACTGGTTGGAGAACGTGGACGAGAGGTGGGTGAATTTCTCGAAGGCTCTCTGGGCGAGGAGGGCCGCGCGCGTTCTGTGGTGATCGTTTCCACATCCGATGAGTCTCCATTGATGCGCATGCGTGCCCCGTTGGCCGCAACCACAATCGCTGAATACTTTGCCGCGCAGGGAAAGAATGTCCTTCTGGTCCTCGATTCGCTCACCCGGTTTGCGATGGCAGCACGGGAGATCGGTCTGGCTGCCGGAGAGCCGCCGACGGCTAAAGGCTACACTCCGTCGGTCTTCACAAGATTGGCCAAGCTGGTTGAACGGGCGGGGCAGTTCCGGGTTGGCTCAATTACCGCGTTCTATACCGTCCTGATGGAGGGCGATGACCAACAGGATCCTCTGGTCGACGCGGTGCGGGGCCTGCTCGACGGGCACGTAATGCTCTCTCGCGCATTGGCCTTTGAAGGCTGGTATCCGCCGGTCGAAGTGCTCGATTCGATCAGCCGGCTTATGCCTGCCGTCACCAGAACAGAGCATCGCACCCAGGCTGCACTCGTGCGCCGGCTAATGGCCGTTTACTCCCGCTCTGAAGACCTTGTGCGCATCGGTGCCTACAAGCCCGGCTCTGACCCTGACCTCGATCGTGCACTGCGCGCCCGCAGCGCAATGCGCGGTTTCATGACGCAGGAGTCATGCGAACGAGCCTCGCTTGCCGAGAGTCAAAACCGTTTGGCGGCACTTGCAGCGGAGATATAAACAGTGTCCGTCTCATGCGCCTTGCGCCGCTTACTCCGCATTCGTGAACTTGAGGAAGAGCAGAGCCGGAATGCTCTTGATTCCGCCCAGGGAGAGTTGGTTCAACTTGAAGCGGCCTTGAACGCAGCTCGGGCGAGAGAGCAGTTCGGCCGCCGTCTGGTTTCCGACAGTGCATGGAGCGGCGAACCGGAGGACTGGTTTGCAGGCTTGGCGGAGAGTCGGTTCGCAGCTCACCATGCGGTTGCGTTGTCGGACCGGATCGAATCCGTCGAGCCTGAAATCGAGGAGCTTCGGCAGACCTTTCTTTCCCGCCGCGTAGAGCGCCTCCAGTCAGAAACTCTGATCAAGGAGGCCGAGGAGTTGGTCCACTTCGAGGCAGACAGGCGTAGCCAGCGGGCACTGGACGATGGGCACGGCTCTCGCATATTTCGCGGGAACAAGAAGGCAATGCGTCGAAGCCCACATACAGGTCCTGCTTCCGGACAGCGAAGCGACACACATTCCGGCCAGTCGGACTTCGGCGAGACTTGAGAGAGAATTCAACCTCGGGGGTTCGTCTCTTCCCGGATTTGGAAGCTCGCATCGTTTTCCTGATAATGCTTTAACTTCTTTTGCAGACGAGTGGCATGCGATCTGCATTTGAATATCGCATGATCACGGCAACTCCATTCGAGATTGAAAGCGGAGGGATCGGCTATGGACCGGGCACACTGCCGGGATACTTGCGCGGTCTGGTTCCCATGAAGTCCGCGCCGTCTCCCATGTCCTCGCCAACAGCCGAGCGTGGCTTTCTTGCCAGCTTGAAATCAAGCCTGGCGAATGCAGGACTGGGCGGAAAGCTCAACGCCGATTCGGATTCGGCCCCTTCGTCACCCGATTCTTCGAGCCCGGATCCGCCACGGTACGACATCGGCCTTCTTTCTCATCGCCTCACGCTCGCCGCAGGCACTTCACTTCAATCCCCTTTATCGCCGGCGATCGATGCATCAAAACAGAGCACCTCAAGCCAGTTGAGAATGCCCACTACAGATTTGAATGGAATGGGGCGAGAAGAGTCGATCGTACCGTCCGCGACAGTCTCAGAATGCGGCAATGAAAAGGCTTCCGGCACTGTTCGAACTCAACGTGGGACAAGCAGCGTTCCCTTTGAGAAGGGCCACAAGTGCGGGCAAGCCGACGCAGGAATTTCCGCCGCGACACCAGCGCTCGCAGCGACAATCGCTGAGATCACCGCGCCTGTGCCATCCCCTGTTCAGTCACGAACGCCTCACCTCACGCCAGATCACTCGCAGTCTTTGCCCGAATTTGAAGTCCCGACAGCAAACGCATCCAAGATCCCCATTACGGTGCCGGAGGGCAGCGGCGCCAGGGTCGCAGGATCGGTGACTCGGGCTGCGGACGGCGCACTCATTGCAGATCCCATGCAGTTGCGAGAAACTCGCGCACCGCAATCTCACGTTGAGCCGCTCTCACATCCCGTAGAGAAGCCCCAATCAGGAGTTTCCGAGGATTTTTCAGTCGACAATTCCGCCATCCATGCCGTGTCGCAGGGCGCGGAGTCCAGGTCGGTTGGCCCTCCGAACCATGGGATCCAAATTAATGCGACACGGCTGCCAAAGGGGAACGAGGCAGCGCCTGCTCAAATGAGCACCCTCACCGATTCGAGCCAGTCTTTGTCCACAACAGCAAATAAACGTGCTGCGCCATCACCGGATACCAGCAACAAGTCTCGAATCCTGCAAGCTCCCAAAGTGCCTGCTTCGAGATTCGAATCCGCTGCCACTTCGCTAACCGCGCACGGCACGGCTGCAGCGACTGAAGATGCAAATCCAATCGTGCAGAGCCAACAGCATCTCAGTTCAACACGGAGTCCTTCATTCGCAGCGCAGGAGGTGAGCACGAATGCGGAGAGCGTCAAGCCGGAACCGGCCCCGTCCGTGAGGGACAATGCGGGGGCGGCCGCAGGCGATCCTTTTGTCGCATTGGATCGAGCGAGCATTGCAGTCGCACCAACGTGGACTCACGCCGGCGCGCGTCAGGCAGAAGCGGGTTTTCAGGATCCGGCGCTCGGCTGGGTTGGAGTGCGTGCGCAAGTCGACACGGCCGGTATTCACGCTTCTCTTATCCCAGGTTCGGCAGAGGCGGCCCAAACGCTGAGTGGTCACCTCATGGGACTGAATGACTATTTGGAACACCGCGAGGCACCGGTACACACAGTGACAGTGGCCGCACCCGAAGGTCACTCAAATGAGACGGGAATCGATCAGAGTGGTGCTCAGAGTGGGGGACAGCACCAGGGCAGGGAAGAATCTTCCGGCCATGGTGTTGCAACAGAGTTCAACCCATCTCCTCTTCGCACGAATGGAGATCGCGCATCATCGCAATCGCGCCGCGAGACTGAAGTGTCATCCGGGGGCTTACTGCCCGGAGGCGCCTACATCTCCGTTTTCGCCTGAGACCGCAATGGCGAAGTTTGCGGCTGCGTGCAATCAGGTGAACTCAAGAGGGCAGCGCACGAAATTCAAAAAGGGGGAAAGATGGCAGCGGCAACGGGAATCTGGAATCATTTATCGGCGACGGGGCAGGCGCTTCCAAGCGCCTCCGCCATGGATAGCTCCACAAGCAGCTCCAACAGTAGCGATTCGGCAACCATATCGGCCAACGACTTTCTTAGTCTGCTCGTCACCGAGTTGCAAAATCAGGATCCGACGGCGGATACCGATCCCAATGAATACATCAATCAGTTGGTGAACGTGAACAGCCTCGAGCAACTGATCTCAATCAACCAGACTCTGACCACAGCCGCAGGAAACTCCGGCGCAACCACCCCAACCGGTGGATTGACCGGAACTGATGCTCCAACCGCAGTCGCGAGCAAAAGCATCGCGGTCTCAGATTCACCGTCGGTTGCACAGTCGGGGGGCGTGACCGCGATGCGCACGGCAGCGAACCTCGCGGACGGAGCAGCTCGTCGCGTCCCAGGCAATCTGGGAATTCCCGACGCGAACCCGGCCGCTGAGCGCGTGGCGAAGTCCCTCGGCGGACAGCTGCACACTCACAAATTGACCCGCGAACTGCAATAGATTCTCAGGGTTTCTTTCGTTGCGAGCCCTCAAGTCTCGCACTTACCTACGGCTTCAAGAGGAGTTATTCAATGGCAAGCTTTTCCATTCCGCTTACGGGGCTCAATGCCGATTCGACGGCTTTGAACACAATCGCCAACGATCTATCCAACATGAACACCACGGCATTCAAGTCTCAATCGACCAATTTTTCCGACCTTTTCTACCAGCAAATCGGTTCCACCGGTTCGGGAGATCCCATCCAGGTCGGCGCAGGCGTTCAGGTCTCCGCAAATGAAACGGACTATGCGCAAGGTTCAATCAATTCAACAGGCAACTCGACCGACGTGGCATTGAACGGGAGCGGCTTCTTTGTGGTTGCCAATGGAAGCGGAGGGAACGAATACAGTCGCGCAGGCAATTTCTCCCTCACTTCAAACGGCGATCTCGTCACTGCGAATGGCTTGAGCGTGATGGGATATCCAGCGGTCAACGGGGTGGTAAACACCAATTCACCCTTGACGGCGATCAACATTCCAGTAGGCGAGGTTCAGCAACCGCAAGCTACAACAACTCTCAACATGACGGCCAATCTCGATGCAACCGCTTCTCAAAACACTACATTTCCCGGCCAGGTTACGGTCTATGATTCGCTGGGTACCCCACACATTGCAACTGTTACATACACCCAGCAGGGGAACAATTCCTGGAGCTATTCGGCTGCCCTACCCGCCGCTGACTTTGCATCTGGAATCTCTACACCCGTGACAGGAACGTTGACCTTCGATTCCAGCGGCAACCTGAACACCGTCACTCAGATTACCCCGGTCGCAGCTGGCCCTACCCCCGTAGGCACGGCTGCCGGAGATATCTCCACAATTCCGTTGGGCTTTGCCGGGTTGGCCGACAATGCAGCCGACCTCAACATGAACTGGAATCTTCTCGGCTCAGGTGGGACGCCCTCGATCGGCCAGGTAGATGCAACGTCCGCTGTCTCCGCGACCCTCCAGGACGGCTATGGCCCCGGCCAGTATCAGAGCTTCACCATTGGCTCCGATGGCACGGTTACGGTCACTTATTCAAATTTCCAGAAAGAAAATGTCGGGCAGGTGGCCCTCGCCAGCGTGACCAACGAGCAGGGATTGCAAATGCTGGGGAACGGGGACTACTGCAACCACCCTCGCCAGCGGAACGGCGTCGATCTCCACCTCGGGCACAGCAGGCCTTGGAACATTGCAGGATGGCGCTCTTGAGGGCTCAAACGTCAACATCTCTGCCGAATTCTCAAATCTGATCATTGCGCAGCGAGCCTTTGAAGCCAATTCGAAAGCCGTGACCACTTTTGATACAGTCACCCAGGAAACCATCAACATGATTCACTAAGGCTGAATCAGCTGCGGAAGGCCGACTCAGAATCGCCATGCAACGCCCGTTGAGAGCCGCGCAAAGTAGTTCGGCAGACCATGGATCTGGTTGCTGGCGGCGGTGAAGTTTGAATGAAGAATGCCGCCTTCGACACGCCACGCCAGGTTTCGGCCAATTGGAGTGTCAAGTCCTACGCCGGCGTCCGCAGCAAACGAGAAATTCGACGACGGGCCCTCGCCTCCCAGGGTGAGAGCCGCGTCATTGATATGGCCAATGCCCGCTAATCCGTGAACGAACCCAGATTCCTTGCCGAATCGTCTTGTGTATTGCCCGCCTGCAAGGATAAAGTGTGCAACCTGCGAATCGCCGAGAGAGCTTCCATAGAAACCGAAGGATTCCGCCTTCACCCCGAATCCACGAATCAGGGGAAAACTTGCCGCCGCGTCCCACCCGTTCAATCCGCCGCCGGAGAAGCTGGCGTGGCTGTTGAAGGAGTTGGAAAGATAAGTGTAGCCGGCGTAAATCTCATTTCTTCCGGTGACATTCGAGACGGCCTCAACCTGTGCAATCGATGAGTGCGGCGTGCAGATGGCAGTCAAGAGCAGGGTCACAAAAACGAGAAACCTGGATTTCATTCAGTTTTCTCCGTGCGGGAAGAGACTCCCTTTGGACGGTCCCGATCAATAGGTGTTAGCGACAACCAACCGGCGCCGGTCCATTCATTTTGCGTGCCCGGCCCTTTGAACTTCGATGAAAAGACCTGAGCCATGCGCCAGTAATATCCCTTCGGAGTCAACGATCTTTGCTTCAGTCCAGCACTTGCGCCCTTCGCTACGCACAACGCGGCCCTCCATACGAATCGGTTTGCCGGAAGGTACGGGGCGCCGATAGTCCACTTCCAGCCGGCGCGTCATCGCAGTAACGCCCTGTGCCCGAACCGCTTTGCTCATGGTTTCGTCCAGCAGGGTGGCAATGATCCCGCCGTGCAGATAGCCGGTAGGACCCTCGAAGATTTCTGCTATCGTCGCTGGACATACAACTGAGCCATCCTGAGCGATGAAGAATTCAAGATGCAGTCCGCCGGAGTTGGCAGGGCCGCAACCGAAGCACTTATTCTGGGCCGAGTGAGTAAACGGAGTCAGGCTCTGCTTTTCAGTCGCTTTCATCAGAGCGGCCTCCTGCGATCACATCTGCATACACCGGCGCGTCCACATTCGCACCCGTTAAAACAACCGCGATTCGCCCAATCGATAGTTTCTCCTTGATGGCCCCGGCTAGCGCAGCTGCGCCCGCGCCTTCGGCCAGATTGTGGCTGTCTCGGTAGTAGACACGCATCGCAAACGCAATTTCCGCTTCAGATACTTCGACGACGCGGGCGACATTTTCCCAGATCGCTTCCATCGCCGCTGCGTTTGGCTTGCGGCAGGCGAGCCCGTCTGCGATCAGCGTCAGCGAAGGTGCCTCGACCACTTTTTTCTGCCTGAAGCTAAGGGCATAAGAAGGAGATCCAGCCGCCACCACTCCCACAATTTCAGTCTTCAGCCCAAGCGCATTCCGGGCTGCGGAAGCACCGCAGATGGACGAGCCAAGTCCGATAGGCACATACACCGCATCCAGCGGCGGGGCCGCTTCGAACAACTCCAGCGCGTAAGTTGCCGTGCCGATCACCAATCGCTCATGAAAGGAGTCGATCATGGCGTAGCCTCGTCGTTCGGCAAGTGTGCGCGCAAATTCCAATGATTCCTGGAAGTCCTCGCCATGCTCCACAAGTTCCACTCCTTGAGCAAGCATGGCGCGATTCTTCTCCTTGCTGTTGCCGTGCGGAACAACAATGACCGCCTTCAGCCCAAACAATCGCGCAGCCATTCCCACTCCCTGGCCATGATTGCCGCGGGTTGCTGCAACCACGCCTTCAAGCTGCGTCTGCGATTGCTTCAGCCAATCGATGTAAACCAGGGCACCCCGCAGCTTAAAGGCGCCGACGGGCGTGTGATTCTCATGCTTGATCCAGACTTCCGTCTCCAATCTCTTACTGATGAGGGGCCAATTTTGCTGCAGGGTCGGTAGCATGTGGCGATAGACGATCTTTTGCGCTTCTCTGATTTGAGCCAGTTCAGGCAGCTTCATAGGTTCAGAATACCCAAGTCGTCGAACCGCGGCCAGGTGCGGATAAAATATAGACCGATGACACAACGAGTGCTTCACGTCCTCGGGATTTTGTGCTCTTTAACGATTGCAAGTCTGCTTTGGCTCTCAACAATCGTCATGGATGGTTGCCACAGTCAGGCTCGCCTCACGGATCAGGAGACAGCAGGGAAGCAACTCTACTCCGCTCGCTGCGCTCACTGCCACGAAGACAACGACCTGGCGCTGAAGAAAGTACCTCCAAACCTCCACGGCGTTTTCAAACACGCCACGCTGCCAAGCGGCGTTCCCGCTACCGACGATAACATCACACGCGCTGTACTGTCGGGGAAAGGAATGATGCCTTCGTTCGCCGGCCGCTTTACGAGGGAACAGATGGCTGCACTGCTCGCCTACCTGCATACCGGGCTGCGGTGACGTGCGGCGACCGTACTCACAGGGAATGATCCTGCTTCACTCGTAGCGTATCGCCGTCATCGGGTCGACCTCGGCAGCCCTGCGAGCCGGCAGGGTGCAGGCGACAGTCGCAATAAAAAGAAGCGTCAATATTGCGGCGGCAAGCAACAGGGGGTCGCGCGAACTGGTCTGGCTCTCCTGTGCCCAATGCGCGATCACTTTGCTTAAGACAAGGCAGAGTACCAGTCCCGCCGCAAGCCCGCCACCGACGCTCGCTGCCGTCGAAGCAAACACGATACGCAGCACATGGCTTCGCGGCGCCCCTAAAGCCATTCGAATACCGAATTCGTTGGTCCGTTGCACAACCGTGTACGAGACCACGCTGTACAGTCCCACGGCCGCCAGCGCCAGTGCCAATGCAGCGAATGTGCCAAAAAGCCAGGAAATCAACCGGCCACGGGCGTACTCGGGCGTACGACTGATCCAGTGCTCGAGATCGCGTACGTCACTGTTCGTTTGTTGGTCGTGGTCGATGGAATTCACTTTGGCTCGCACAGCGTGGAGAAGCGTGAGCGGTGGTACATCCGAGCGGACCAGGATTTGGGTGCCCATTCCCATGGCAACGGTATAGGGGGCAAAAACTTCAGGCACGATCGGATTCGAGAGACCATCGTCCAGCTTGTCGGTCACGATTCCAATGATCAGCAATCCATTTTCGGTGCCTGGAGCCGTCAGAAAAAAAGGTGGCTGGGGTTTCAGTTCTTGAACCTTAATGGTATGTCCAACAGCATCGCCGACAGGGAAGTATCGCCTGGCAAACGTTTGATTCACCACCATGACGAGTGCGCCCCGATGGGCCTCGGCTTCATTCCACAACCGGCCCTGCTGAAGGGGGATGCGCAATGTGGGGAAATACTCTGAGCTGACAAGGTTAAACCGGAAGGTTTGGTCTTGCGCCGAAGGCTTCCCAACGATTTCGAACTTGGTATTGAACCCATTCGCTGGCGGCGTGGCGTTGCTTGAGATTGCCGCAATCCTGACTCCGGGCACCGTTGCAACTTGCGCATGCAGTTGTTCAAAATATGCGGCGCGCTCAGGCCACGTCTTGTAGGCACCTTCAGGAAGAGGAATCCCAACTGACATGACGTTGTGCGGATCGTAGCCCAGCGGGATGTGCATCAGGTGCATGAAGCCTTCGATGGTCGCCCCGGCTCCGGCGAGCATCAGCAGGGTGAGTGCAATCTGCCCCGCGATTAACGCATTGTGAAGCTTTCGTCCGCTCACGCCTTTCGTCGTCTTGCGTGTATTCGATTGCATTACCTGGCTCACCTCAGGCCGCGAGAGCTGCCAGGCTGGCCATAGGCCGAACAGGATTCCAGTGCCGACCGCAACTGCAATCGAAAAAATCAGAACCGGGAGATTGATTTGGATGGCCGCCTCGTGGGGAAATGAAAATTCAGGCAGATTGGCGACAATCACTCCGACGGTCTTGTAAGCCAACAGCAGCCCAAGTGCGGCGCCGGTAAGCGAGATCAGGAGCGCCTCTGTAAGAAGCTGACGGATGATCCGGCTCCGGCTGGCTCCAATTGCCGACCGAACAGCGAATTCGTGGCTCCGGGCTGTGGCTCGTGCCAGTTGCAGGATCGAGACATTGCCGCAGCCGATGGCTAATAGCAACGACACCGCGCCGAACAGCAGGTAGAGCGTCCCGCCGAGTTGCTTGACGAAATCCTCATTGATCCCCGCCACGTGCAGTTTTATGGGGCCGGGAGGGAAGTGCCTTGGTGTCTCTTTGACAAACTGCTCGATCAGCGGTTGCAATGCGGCGTCTGCCTGGGCATGGCTTATGCCTGGCTTGAGCCGAACTTCGGCGAAGTAGCTCAGAACCTGGTCGCCGGTAATTTTCAGCGGAATATAGACATCGCCGTCATTCCACGTAAAGCGTGGTGCAGCCACGCCGACTATCGTGTAGTTCTTATGGGTCAGTTGAAGCGTACGGCCCAGAACCGTAGGATCGGAGTTGAAATGCCTTTGCCAGAACTTGTAGCCGAGGACGACTACCTGCTGCGGATCGTGGCCGTCGGCAGCGTCCGAGGGCTGCAGGCCGCGACCCAGAACCACTGGAACTCCCAGAAATTCGAAAGCATTTGAGCTGACTGAAGAAGCGTCTACTGCTTCAGGAAGGTCGCTTCCCGTTACCGTCTGACTTTCGACTCCCGAAAGAAATGCGTCTTCAACCACGGGTGACTTGAGAAGCTGCTGCCATTGGGAGCCGGTCAGGTAGGCGTAGTATCCCAATTCGCCCTTCGGCATCGCCAGGTCCAGATGATTCATACGATCAGACGCCCGATAAGGGAATGGATCAATCAGGATTGCGTAAACCACGCTGAATACCGCGGTGGTCGCTCCGATGCCGATGGCCAGCGAGAGGATTGCCGTCAGCGTGAACCCCGGCATCTTGATCAGTTGCCGGATGCCGTAGCGAAAGTCCTGAAGCAGCGTCTGCATTCGCATTCACCTCTGGCTGTAACGAACCGTTGGGGAGGGCAGGATTCTTCGCGGTTGAACAAGCACGTCCGCTGCCAATGACTCCTCCGCTTAAGTTCCTGAATTGATTAGACTGGCGCTGCCTTAGTCGGGGAGCGTCCGTCCGCTTTCGGCCTAAGCTGTTCGCAATTGAACGGTTTGGCCAAGCTGCTGCAACCGCGGTCGAAGAGCCAACGCTCAATCGTCTGGCCCCTTTTCCGATTCAATTCAAAGCAAGGTATACTCGGGATTGTTATGGCAACCGAAAAAACCTTCTACCTTGAAACCTTCGGCTGCCAGATGAATGCTCATGACTCTGAAAAGGTAATTGGCACACTTCTGCAACAGGGGTACAGCCGGGTCGAAACAGAAGAAGCTGCCGGCCTCATCCTCTACAACACCTGTTCCATCCGCGATAAGGCCGAGCAAAAGGTCTTTAACCGCCTCAACGACTACAAAAAACTGCATAAGGCAGGGAAGCGCTTCGGCGTTCTCGGATGCGTGGCACAGCAGGAAGGCGAGAAGATATTCGACCGCGCCCCCTACGTGTCTCTCGTCTCCGGATCTGCGTCGTATCGAAAACTTCCTGAAATGCTTGCGCGCCTTGAAGCCGGTGAGACCCGAATTACCGGCCTTGACGACCGCCAGACCGATGAGACCTTCGAGACGGAGTTCACCGCCCGCCAGAACCCGTATCGCGGCTATATCACCATCATTGAAGGCTGCGACAAGTTTTGCGCCTATTGCGTGGTGCCGTATACGCGCGGAAAAGAGCGCAGCCGCGGTTCATCGTCAGTGCTCAACGAGGCACGGCGCATCGCTGATTTGGGCTACACCGAAATTCAGCTGCTGGGCCAGAACGTAAACAGCTACCGCGATTCGGAAGGGAAGTTGAGCTTCGCTGAGCTTCTCGCGGCCGTCGGCCAGGTTCCAGGCATTCGCCGCGTCCGATTCACAACCAGCCACCCGCGCGACTTTACCCGCGACATCGTCGAGGTCATCGACGCCTTTCCCACGCTTTGCGACCATGTGCACCTGCCGGTTCAATCGGGCTCGTCCCGCATCTTGCGCATGATGGCCAGGGAATACACGCGCGAGTGGTATCTCGAACGGATCAGCTGGATCAAGGCAGCTTGAAGACCGATCTCTCTTTCGACGGACATCATCGTCGGCTTTCCCGGCGAGACTCCGGATGACTTCATCCAGACCATGGACCTGCTCCAGGAAGTCGAGTACGATTGCGTGTTCGGATTCAAGTACTCCGCACGGCCCAACACTCCGGCTCTTACCATGATCGATTCGATTCCGGAACCGAGAAAGCACAACGGCTTCAGGTGTTACTCGATCGGCAGCGCGAGATCCAAAGGATTAATTATTCGAAGCATTTAGGGCAGACAATGGAAGTGATGGTCGAGGGAATGAACCCGGCTCGCGGCCAGGTTTCCGGCCGCAGCAGCCAGAATAAGCCGGTGAACTTCACCACCGCGCAGCCCATCGCCCCGGCGCCTGGCAGTTACGCGCAAGTCAAAATCACGGCGTGCATTTCCTAACAGCCTGGTGGGCGAGGCAGTCTAATAGGTTCACGGGGGGAGAGTCCATGGATATCGAAGTTCGGATACGCGGTCTGATGATGGACCCGGCCACCAATATGCCCATCATTGTGCTCAAGGACGTTGCTTCCGATACGGTCATGCCCATCTGGGTGGGGTTCTTCGAGGCCAAGGCGATATCCGATGAGATTGAGAAACTGGCAGCTGCCGCGCCCGATGACGCACGATCTCGCTAGAAATCTAATCCATCACCTTAATTGCCGTCTGGAAAGAGTAGTGATTACAGAACTTAGAGATGACACATTTTTCGCGACACTGTGGTTTCGGCAGCAGGACGAGCCCATCACAATGGACGCCCGTCCTTCGGATGCAATCGCATTGGCGTTGCGTGCGGATTGCCCGATCTATGTCGCCGAGCAGGTGATGCAGCAGGCCAAGCTGAGTACCTCGGGACCGCCTGAAGGTCCAACAGCCGAACAGTTGCGCGGTTGGCTCGAAGGCCTGAACGACGAGGACCTGGGCCGCTACAAGATGTAGTGCAACCTCCAGTAAACAAAAGGGAAGAGGAATTGTCACAGGTTATCGTGGCGGGCTTATTGGCATGAACTTGCAGTCATTGAGTATACAGAATATCTGTTATCGGACATGATTGATACTTGGGACCGCCTCGGATCGGGCTCCAAATGTAATTCAAACCACCCGCAGTATCTATCTCTCGCCTTGTACTCGAGATTCCGCTAATTTCTAATTCCGCCAAGTAGACGCTCAATTTCAGCTCTCTCTTCTGCGGTCGCACGCAGCAAGGGCAAGCGCGCATTTCCACCGTAGTAGCCATTAAAATCGCAGCCGTACTTCACTCCCCGGATGCCCAGTTCGCCGGTAATGCGCTGGCTGGGCTCCGCGATTCTTGCCTGCTTTTCACGCGCAAGCTCGAGGTCGTGATCCTTCCATGCCAGGTAGACTTCCTGGCATGCCTGCGGAGCGCAGGCTGCAAACGCCAGAATGGCGCCAGTCGCCCCCGCCTCCAGCGACTCCAGCATCGTCGACGCCGAACCCGTCAGCACCTGAAAGCCGACATCTTTCGTGCGCGTCTTGATGGGTGCCTGTGGCGGCGGGGTCGCTAGACCGATGCCGCCGGCAAGATCACTCGCTGACACGTAATTCGAATTCCCCACCTCATCCGTAGCCGGCCTGAGCATGCGTGCCGTAACGGCCTCAAACACCGGTGTGACAGTCACCGTCCGGCGAGGAACACTCCGCGTAGCACCAATCAGCGCCTTGATCCGTTCAAGGCTACCGCTTGAATCCTTGATGCCGATGATGTTCGGGTGCTGGGCCAGTTCGGCCACCATTTCGACAGGAATCTGGTACGGAACAAACCGCGGAATGTTGTAGAGCAGCACCGGCAACGGAGAGCGGTCGGCAACGCTGCCGAAGTAAGTTGAGCACCGCCTCTGGCGGCATTTGGCTCGAGTAATAGGTCGGCGTGCGCACCAGAACTGCATCGTATTGCAAGTCTCGCCGCCGTCTCCGCAAGTTCGACGGTGGACTTCACGCTTTCCCGTCCAACACCGGCAATCAGCACCTTCTCAGGCGCTGCCGCTTCTGCTGCAACCCGCAGCACATCGCGCGTCTCCTCGTCGTTGAGCGTTACCGCCTCGCCCGTGGAGCCCAGCACCACCATGCCCGCAAGCAGGCTGCGGGAATAGCGCGCAATATTGGCCTCGAGCTTGCGGAGATAGACCCGCTCGTCTGGGTAAAACGGCGTGGTTATCGCCGCAAAGACGCCTTCAATCAGCATATCTTTATTGTAGGCCGGAACGCCCGCTGAATTCCCTACTGCCATTCACGGCACGTCATCGGATCCACGAACCGGGGTGCTTGCCCAGGTCCGAACTGCTCACACTCCATTCGCTGCATGCAGATTCTGCAGCGCATAGACTGTGGTGCGCCGCCGCTGCATCGCGGCAATTCCTTCCACGGCGGCCTGCGCTGCCGCGATTGTGGTAATGGTCGGCACGCGCGCAAGCACCGCTGCCCGGCGAATCGCCTTCTCATCGAAAAACGTGTCCTGGCCGCGCGGCGTGTTGATGATCAGTTGGATGCGGTCGCCCTTGATCAGATCGACAACATTGGGCCGGCCTTCTTTCACCTTGAAGACCCGTTCCACCGTCAGCCCTGCATGCTCCAGCACGTTCGCCGTGCCCTCCGTGGCCACAAGATGGAAGCCGAGATGAACGTATCGGCGCGCGAGTTCGATCGCGGCCGCCTTGTCGTGGTCGTTCACGCTGAAGAACACCGTGCCCTCCGCTGGGCAGCACCTGTCCGGCCGAAAGCTGCGCCTTGGCAAAGGCCTCGCCAAAGGTCGCCGCCACGCCCATCACCTCGCCGGTCGACTTCATCTCCGGACCCAGAACCGTATCGACGCCCGCGAATTTCGACCACGGAAACACCGGCGATTTCACATAATAATGCGTTCCGGTTTCGAGGTCCTTTGCCGCCTGCAAGTTGCGCCGGCAGCAGCTCGCGCAGCTTGCGTCCCGTCATCAGCCGCGCGGCAATTTTGGCCAGAGGGATCCCGGTCGCCTTCGAAACATACGGCACCGTGCGCGAAGCGCGCGGATTCACCTCGATCACGTACACGTGGTCTTGTCCTGCCGCGTCGCGCTGAATCGCGAATTGCAGATTCACCAGCCCCACCACCTTCAGCGCCAGCGCCAGCTTGCGCGTGTACGTTCGCAGCATTTCCAGCGTCTCTTCGCGGATGTCACCGCCGGCAGCACGCAGGACGAGTCGCCGGAGTGAATGCCCGCCTCTTCGATATGCTGCATGATCCCGGCGATAATCACATCCTCCGAATCGCAGAGCGCATCGACATCAACTTCAACTGCATTCTCAAGAAAGTGATCGACCAGCACCGGCCGCTCCTGCGAGTACTCCACGGCCTGCTTCATGTATTGCGCAACGGCCTCGGCATCGTACGCGATCACCATCGCGCGACCGCCGAGCACGTAGCTCGGCCGCACCAGCACCGGATAGCCGATGCGCTCGCCCACAGCCAGCGCTTCTTCCACGCTGGTCGCCGTGCCGCCCGCGGGCTGCGGAATCTGAAGATCTTCAAGCAGCTTGCCGAACCGCTTGCGATCTTCAGCCAGGTCGATCGACTCCGGCGAAGTGCCGATAATCGGCACGCCCGCCGCGCGCAACCGCTGCGCCAGGTTCAGCGGCGTCTGCCCGCCAAACTGCACAATCATCCCGATCTCCGCGCCCGACTGCGCCTCGTGGTTATAGACCGCCAGCACGTCTTCCAGCGTCAGCGGCTCAAAGTAGAGCCGGTCGCTGGTGTCGTAGTCGGTCGAGACGGTCTCAGGATTGCAGTTCACCATGATGGTCTCGTAGCCGTCGTCCTTCAGCGCGAAAGCCGCATGGCAGCAGCAGTAGTCGAACTCGATTCCCTGCCCAATGCGATTCGGTCCCGAGCCCAGAATGATGATCTTCGGCGTTGTCGTCGGTGGCGCCTCGTCCTCTTCGTCGTAGGTCGAATAGAGGTACGGCGTCATCGATTCGAACTCCGCCGCGCAGGTATCCACCAGCTTGAAGACCGGCCTGATCCCCTTCGCTTCGCGCAGTTCCCTCACCTGCTTCATGCCCGCGTGGCCTTCAAGCTTCCACTCCGTCGCAATGCGTTCGTCGCTCAGGCCGAAGCGCTTCAGCCTGCGCAGTTCCTCTGTGCCAATCGTCTCCGGCGTCGTCTGCGCAATGCCCATCTGCGCCAGCGTCACCTCGCGAATCTGGTGCAGAAACCACGGATCCATTCCGGTAAGCCGCGCAACTTCGCGCACGCTCATGCCGCGCTCAAACGCGAAGCGAATGTAGCCCAGCCGCTCCGGCCGCGGCGTCACCAGCATCTGCGTCAGCCGGCGCGGCTCCAGAACTTCCGCGCCGGTCTTCTTGCCGGTCTCAAGCGCGCGCCACGCCTTCATCAGCGCTTCCTTGAAGGTGCGCCCCATGGCCATCACTTCGCCCACGGACTTCATCTGCGGGCCCAGCGTGTCGTCGGCGCCGGGAAACTTTTCAAACTGCCACTTGGGAATCTTCACCACGACATAATCGATCGTCGGCTCAAAGCACGCCGGCGTCTTGCGCGTAATGTCGTTGGGAATCTCATCGAGCGTGTAGCCCACGGCCAGCTTGGCCGCAATCTTCGCAATCGGAAAACCCGTAGCCTTCGAAGCCAGCGCCGAAGACCGCGACACGCGCGGATTCATCTCGATCACCGTCATCCGCCCGTCCACCGGATTCACCGCAAACTGCACATTCGATCCGCCGGTCTCCACGCCAATCTCGCGCATCACGGCAATCGCCGCGTCGCGCATCTTCTGGTACTCGCGGTCGGTGAGCGTCTGCGCCGGCGCCACGGTAATGGAGTCGCCGGTATGCACGCCCATCGGATCGAAGTTTTCAATCGAACAAATAATGATGACGTTGTCGGCGAGATCGCGCATCACCTCAAGCTCGTATTCCTTCCAGCCCAGCACGCTCTCTTCAATCAGGCACTCATGCACCGGCGAAAGATCCAGTCCGCGCGCCAGAATCTCCATCAGCTCTTCGCGGTTGTAGGCGATGCCGCCGCCCGATCCGCCCAGCGTAAAGCTCGGCCGGATCAGAACCGGAAACCCAAGCTTGCTCGCGAAATCCAGCCCATCGCGCAGATTGTTGACCAGCGCGGATTTCGAAACTTCGAGCCCGATGCGCAGCATCGCATCTTTGAACAGCAGCCGATCCTCGGCCTTCTTGATGGCCTCGAGCTTCGCGCCGATCAACTCCACGTTGTAGCGATCGAGAATCCCCGCATCGGCCAGATCCACAGCCAGATTCAGCGCCGTCTGCCCGCCCACCGTCGGCAGCAGCGCAAACTTGCCGGACTCGGGATCAGCCGCCAGCATCTCCGCCTCAATGCGAATGATCTCTTCAACGTACTCGCGCGTGAGCGGCTCAATGTACGTGCGGTCGGCCAGTTCGGGATCGGTCATGATGGTGGCCGGGTTCGAATTCACCAGCACCACCTCGTAGCCCTCCTGCTTGAGAGCCTTGCAGGCCTGCGTGCCGCTGTAGTCAAACTCCGCCGACTGCCCAATCACAATCGGCCCCGAGCCGATCACCAGGATCTTCTGAATGTCATTTCTGCGTGGCATCTTTTCGACGATTCCCTGATTCAGTGTCTGTTCTGTTTGCGAATTGCCCGATCGAACTCATGCTTGCTCGTAGTAACCGACGAACACTCGTCCATGCATGCGCCGGGCCCGACAATCACGTACAGCTTCTTCCGCTGCAAAAGAGTCGCAATCTCGTCTGTCACATCAATCTCCCTGGCTGCGGGCGCATTATCCGTCCGCGCCACCCGAAACCAATACTTTCCTGAAACATGTTCGAAATTGAAAGCGCCATGACTATCTGTTCGGGTCCTGAATGCAACCGTTTCATCCCGAACCAGCGTAACCTCTCCGTTCACTAACGGCTTGCCTTTGGTATTAACGACATACCCGTCGACATGCGTGAGGTGTATCGGCCCTTCAATATCGATCTGTGCGTGAAATGCAAGCGGCTGAATCGCAGCGAAAACAAAAAGTAGAAGGGCTATCTTCTTCATCGAGACCCTCCATAGGGAGAGTTCGGCAGTTGAAGCGTACGGGCTTCAGCCCGTACATCAAGGCCGCCCATGATAGCGGGCTTTAGCCCTCGTGTGCTTTTGTTCTGAAAGGGCACGGCTTCGCCCTCGATCTCGGAATCAAGGTTTTGAAGGGGCACGGCTTCTGCCTCGATCTTGGAATCTAAGTTTTGAAAGGGCACGGCTTCAGCCGTGCCGCTCACGGTTCCGATAAGGTCTCCGGGCTTTAGGCCCTGAGGGATGGGGTCCAGCTTCCACCCAGAATAGGCCGAGGAATACCGATACTCCGACGGATATATGCACAATCGCTTCTTCACCGGATTCAAATGAATGTAATGAACATGTCGCTCATAGTCATCCGAATCGCGAATTCGATGGTCGGCAAACCCCCGCTGCCATACCTCCGCATTTGAGCCAAGCTCTTTCTTTGCTCGATACGAGAATCCGCCCTTCACCATCTGCAAAGCTCGCTCTAACGCCACCACAGGTGAAATCAGCAAGTGAAAATGATCCGGCATCAACACGAATTCATTCAGCAAATAGCTCGTGCCCCGATGCACCAGCAAATTCTGAAAGAACAACCGAGCCCACGGTTCAGCACGGAAGAGCGCCCGCCGCTCCCACGTCTCCGACGTCACGAAGTAGGTCTGCGTGTTGTTAGTTGCGTGCTCGCGTGCGGGTTTCAAGACCTTCCCTCAGGGGCTAAAGCCCAGCTTCCATTCCCATTCTTGCGGCACGACTAAAGTCGTGCCCTTTCAAAACATCCTAGCTGCAATCTCATTGCAACAACGAAGAAGGAAGTTTCAAGTCCTTCCAGGTAAAAATAGTCCAACGCCAATCAAGACTGTTCCTTGTTTCAGAATCCAATTTCGGTTCTTTCATTGGCTGTTCATAAACATCTACAAACCGACGCAAGATATTTTCATACTTTCCATCGGCGTCAACTTTCCAACCCTGTTGGTATCCCCAAGCTGGTTGCGACGCACTCTCGTCTTCAACCGGAATTGACCAATCGATCCCCTCAGCCGACTCAATCCTGTAATTGCGCAGGCAAATGAACTGGCGGGACAAATCGCCAGTATCGAGTTCCATCCCCCATTGTTCAACCAGAACCCGACCCTCAATGTGCCAGACTGCAACTGTGCCGTAGAAATCAGTCTCTTGATCCTTCATAGCCTTCGATAGATCTTTGACCAGAATCCAGTTTTGGCTTGGATTCTGCGCAAATCGAGGCTTGACAGCATCCGTATCGACACCACAATCAGCGGCGAATCTCGTCAATGCAGGTTCAGGCCAATGCGTCTTCTGGTCGTCAAGATAGCGATCAAAAGGGAACAGCTTTTCAGAAGGTTTGCCGAGCCGCACGGGCGCACTCACCTGCTTTGTTGCATTTTGAACAGACTTTACGTCTTTGATCTCAGAGTGTTTACAGGAAATAAGAATCCCCAGCCCTAACAACACACACAGGACTGGGAGCCAGTGCCTCATCCCTTCCACTCCTCCATCATCTTCCGGAAGTCGCGGAACAGATAATGCGAGTCATGCGGTCCCGGCGCCGCCTCCGGATGATATTGCACGCTGAACAGAGGCAGCGTCTTATGCCGCAGCCCTTCCAGCGTCTGGTCGTTCAGGTCCACATGGGTCAGCTCCACTTCATTGGCGTTGATCGAATCCGGATCGACAGCGAAGTTGTGGTTGTGCGCCGTGATCTCCACCTTGCCCGTCGTATTATTCCGCACCGGATGATTGCCGCCGTGGTGTCCGAACTTGAGCTTGTAGGTCTTGCCGCCCAGCGCCAGTCCGCAAAGCTGATGCCCCAGGCAAATCCCGAACACCGGCACGCGCCCCATCATGTCGCGAATGGCCGCGACCGCATAGTCCACCGGTTCCGGGTCGCCCGGGCCATTCGACAGAAACACTCCATCCGGCTTCAGCGCCAGCACATCTTCCGCCGTCGTCTCCGCCGGAACCACCGTCACCCGGCAGCCCTCGCGCGTCAGCATCCGCAGAATGTTCTGCTTGATGCCGAAGTCATACGCCACCACATGGTGGCGCTCCGCGCTTCCATCTTTTGGAAGAGAGCATCGGGCAGCAAAGGATCGCCCGACTGGTTGCGGCTGTCGGCGGAATCAAACTGGTAAATAGACTTGGTCGAAACCACGCGCGCCAGATCGGTCCCATCCATCTTGCGAATGCTTCTGCGCCTTTTCGACCAGCGCATCGGCATCGGTCTCGCTCGTCGAAATCACTCCGCGCATCACGCCGTGGGTGCGCAGATGCCGCACCAGCGCGCGCGTATCGATCTCCGCCAGCACCGGCACCGCATACCGCTCCATGTACTCGTCGGTGACTTGCTCCGAGCGCCAGTTGGAGCTGACTGCCGAGAATTCGCGGACGATCAGGCCCTCGATATAAGGCTTGGCCGACTCGTTGTCTGCCTGGTTGGTGCCGTAGTTGCCGATTTGAGGATTGGTGAGAACGACGATTTGACCGGCATAGGAGGGATCGGTGGCGATTTCCTGATATCCGGTAAGAGAAGTATTAAAAACAACTTCGCCCTGGCATTCGCCTGGGTGCCCATAGCCTTGGCCACGGAAGATGCGCCCGTCTTCGAGCGCTAGGATCGCCTGCATCGCCTCTCCGAGGAGTGGATTCAATCGATTCTAGCAGGTTTGGCCGGTGCAGGGTTTCCGTGGAAAACAGGCCTTCTATCGCACTACTCCGGCATCCTTCGCCGGCCAGTAGACGAACACGGCTTTGCCGTAGATCAGGTCCCGCTCGACCGGGCCGAATTCCCGGCTGTCCGACGAGATCGAGCGGTGGTCGCCCATCATGAAGTAGCTGTCGTCGGGAACAATCATCTCCGCCATGGAGCGGTTGTCGCGATACATCTCGGGACATAATTCTCGTCAAGAGGCTTGCCGTTCAGCCAGACCTGCCCGTGATCGATCCGCAGCCGGTCGCCCGGCAACGCAATCACGCGCTTGATGTAGCTCTTCTCCGGGTCGCGCGGATAGTGGAAGACCACCACATCGCCGCGCTCAATCGACTCAATGTGATAGACAAACTTGTTGATAAAGAGCCGGTCGTGGTCCTCAAGCCGCGGCAACATGCTGGTGCCTTCAACGCGAACCGGCTGATAGAGGAAAGTGATAATCAGCACGGAAATCGCCGCAGAAACAACAGGTCGCGAAGCCACAAGAAGATGCCGCCGGTCGATTTCGGAGACGATGTGAACACGGCCTCGGCGACGGGTGCGCCGTCTTGTCTCGCATCACGTTGGGGACGATTGCAGGTCCTGTGGCTCTTGAATCGGTGTTTCCATCTTTATCTCAGTTTACTAAGTCTGCGCAGTTAATCGCAGCCTAGACCTCCCGGCGGGCACAATCACATGGACTCGATTCGGTTTTTCCATCGGCTTGGGCTGATTAGCGGAGGGAACCAGCGCAGGAACGCTGCCCGGAGCTCCCGCTCCGGCCAGATTCTCTTCTTCCAGAATCAGCGGCCGCTGCAGCACCATCTCCACCTGCGTTCCGCTCTCAATATTCACATCGGCGCCGCGCGTAAACAGCGAAACCAGCCCAGCCGTCGCAAGTCCCGCGCCGATCCCCGCAATCCACCGGCCAGCGGATGACCCGATCTCGAGCCCGCCGATCGATCCAACGGTCCCGCCGGTTGGGATGGCGATTTCTGCAGCCTTGCCCGCGTTGCGTCCCTTGTCGCTATCCTGCTCGATGGTTCCTTCGCCATCGTCTTTCACTTCCTGTTTCTTGCGCCGGGCAGGCTGTTCACCACGCCCGGAATCTCCACCACCGAGCCGTTGGGAAAAATGATCGAAGTAAAGTGCATGTCGAGCTGCGCCTTGCCCTTCACGCGGCCGGCGCGCACAACCCGGTCGACCACGCCCTGCACATAAACGCCGGCCGGAATCATCACCCGGTTCCCAACCACCACAGGAAATGTCGAAGCCAGATAAACTCCATCGCCCGGCTCTGGCGCTTCTTGTATTGATGAGCTGCGCAACTGCAGCAGAACCTTGGTTCCGGCCGGAACGGTATAGGTCTTCTTTTGCGCTGCAGAGCCTGCATTCGCGTTGCGAGCCTGGCAGATCGGCGCCGGCATCGCCGGAGACTGGAGACCGGCGGCGGCCTGAGTTCGACCGGCTGAGGAGACCGCTTGCGGCTGCCGCGAGATACTGGCGCGGATCGCCAGCAGCCGGCTCCTGCGGCAAGGCCTAACACGATTGCAGCCGTCGAATCCCCTATCCAGCAGACGCATCTCTTCCTCCATGCCGCCCATCCTTTGAATAGACGGATGGCTGATACCCAAGGGTAGCCCAATCCGGCGATCGACACCAAATTGCATTCGCCTGGCCCTCGTCAAGCGCCGATTCGCGTTACGATGCAAGACAGTGATGACGCCAGAAACCAGCTCGGCCACCGGTTCTGCTGTTGACCGCAACAGTCCGGTTCGCCCCTGTCTATAAGCTTCTCTCGATGCAATCGCCGCGCACGCATTTCCCGGCTGCGCTTTCGGCGTGTTCGCCGGCGGAGAGTCGTGCTCCAGGACGCGCTGGGCCGTTTCACCTACGACGATGATTCTACCGCCGGTTACGGCCAGAGACCGTCTATGACATCGCCAGCATCACCAAGGTGGTCGCCACCACCGCCGCCGCCATGCTGCTCTACCAGCGCGGTCAGCTTGATCTGGACACGCCGCTGGGCGAATTGCTCCCGGGGTTTGTGGTGGGCCGTTCTCGCGGCGAGCTCGCCCGCCATGTCAAACTTCGTCACCTGCTGGCCCACAATTCCGGGCTTGCCCGGTTATGTCGAGTTCTTCCGTACCGTCAGCACTCCCGCCGAGCTGCTTCGCGCCTGCCTGCAATTGCCCCTCGAGGCCGAGCCGGGAACGCGCGCCGAATACTCCGATCATGGGATTCATCTGCTCGGCAAGGCGCTGGAGGTTCTGACCGGCGAGTACCTTGCGCGTTGGGTCGCGAATGGAAATCTTTGAGCCCCTCGGCCTCACCGCCACGGGCTTCTACCCGCCGGCGGTCTTGAGGCCGCTCATTCCGCCCACCGAAGAGGACACCACATTCCGTCACCGCGCATCCAGGGCGAAGTGCAGGATGAGAATGCCTGGCTGCTGCAAGGCGTCGCGCGGCCACGCCGGACTGTTTTCAAACGTGCCCGATCTGCTGCGCTTTGCTGCGGAGATTCTTGGCGGCTGCAAGCTCGGCCGCAGATCGCCGGCGAGCCGCACGCTCTTCGAACCCGGAACGATCGAATCTTCGCCATGCGCCAGGGTCCTGAAGGAGCTCGCGCGCGCTCGGCTGGGATACGCCGTCCCGGAATCCTCCGCCGGCCAGTCATTTCTCGCCTCACTCCATCGGGCATCTGGGCTACAGCGGCTGCTCGCTTTGGATCGATCTGGATGCCTCCGTCGCGCGGTGTCTTGCTCACCAACCGCACCTGGCCCGATCGGCAAAGCCAGGCTGATTCGCGAGGTGCGTCCGGCCTTTCACGATGCCGTACGCGAAGCGCTTGCTGCCGCATAACAAATTGGTAATCAGTTAGGCAATCCGCTCACGCAGAATTCTCTTCGGGCTTGCCCAATTTACGGATACAATTACAATTGTGGGGGCAGACTTGATGTTTACCAGTACGACGACGCAGGAAGTGGCCGACGCACCAGGGAGAGAGGATCCAAAAAGAGATCAAGCCTCCTTGCTTCAGCAACTTACAACCGAGAGCCAGAACGAGGCTTCTCAAGGCTTTGATACCAAGTCCGCACTGGAAATCGCCCGCATCATCAACCACGAAGATGCCAAGGTTGCCGCCGCGGTCAAGAAAGCGATTCCCTGAAATCGCTGCAGGTAATCGACCAGGTGGCCCGAAGCCTGCGCGATGGCGGCCGGTTGATCTATATCGGCGCCGGTTCCAGCGGACGCATCGCCGCCCTCGACTCCTCCGAGTGTCCGCCCACCTACTCCACCGCTCCCGGACAGGTGCAATACATCATGGCCGGCGGCCCCAAGGCGCTGGCCTCTGCCGTTGAGGTCAACGAGGACTCCGAGGAACTGGGCCAGCGGGACATCGCCCGCCGCCGCCCCACCCGCAAAGATGTCGTGGTCGGCCTCTCCGCTTCAGGCCGCACCCCCTATGTCGTCGCCGCCGTGGCCTATGCCCGCGCTCGCGGAGCCCACACCGCCGCAGTCACCTGCAATCACGACACTCCTCTCGCCGCGCTGCCGACATCGTCATCGTTGCCGAGGTCGGCCCTGAAGTCGATCTCCGGCTCCACCCGCATGAAGGCCGGCACCGCCCAGAAGATGGTCCTGAACATGATCACCACCGGCGCCATGACCCGGCTGGGCTATGTGTACGAGAACCTGATGGTCAACGTGCACATGCAGAACTCCAAGCTGGTCGAGCGCGGCATCCGCATCCTGATGAGCGCCTGCAACATCGACCGCGCAACCGCCGTTGAAACCATCAAGAGCGCCGGGCGCAGCGTCCCCGTTGCCCTGGTGATGCTGAAGGCCAAGGTCGACAAGCCGGAAGCCGTCCGCCGCCTCGCCAAGTCAGACGGCAACGTGCGCCTCGCCATCGAAGACAACGTCCTCGAACTCTAGCGTCCTGTCTCTAAAGTTCACAACAAAATAAGTGAATGTCATCCTGCGCGAACGGGGCCCCGAACGCTTTTCGGTTTGGGGTGGTGAGTCGAAGGATCTGCGGTTGTTCTTCCGCGAACTTCGGACACACCACTCTGGAACTGGATTCATAAACCAGGCGTTGAAAGGGCACCGCTTTAGCCGGGCCGCCGTTCAGAATCAGCGCCGTCATCCAGTTCCCCTCTTCTTTGCAGCCTCTTCGCTCCGATCCTCCCATCCACGGCCGTCTCCGGAATTACACTTGAGACTTAGGGAGTTCCTGATTCTTTATGGATAAATTCGTCATTCGAGGCGGAAATCCGCTGGTGGGCACCATCCGCGTGTCGGGCGCAAAAAACTCTGCGCTTCCCTGCATGGCGGCTGCCATCCTCACCGAGGACGAGGTCATCCTCGAAAACATTCCCCGGGTGCGCGACATTGAAACCGAACGTCGGCTGCTCGCTTCAATGGGAGCAGAAACCGAAATCGCCGATGGCAGCGAAGGCCATCGCATCAACCTCAGTTGCCGCACGCTCTCTGATCCCGTTGCAAAATACGAAATCGTGAAAACAATGCGCGCCAGTTCCCTGGTGCTCGGGCCTCTGATCGCACGGGCTGGCATGGCGCGCGTAGCCATGCCCGGCGGATGCGCCATCGGTGGGCGTCCGATCGATCTGCACATCAAGGGTCTTGAGAAGATGGGCGCCACCATCGTGCAGGAGCACGGTTACCTTGAAGCGCGCGCATCACAGGCTCATCGGCGCGCACCTCGTATTCGACAAGATCACCGTAACCGGTACGGAAGACCTGCTGATGGCCGCGGTGCTTGCCGAAGGCGAGACCGTGATGGAAAACTGCGCGCGAGAACCGGAAGTCTCCGACCTCGCTGCGCTCCTCACTGCCATGGGCGCCAAGATTGAAGGCGCAGGCACGTCCACAATCCGCGTCAAGGGCGTCAGCACCCTGCATGGTGCGCACTACCGCATCAACCCCGACCGCATCGAGGCGGGCACATTTCTCATCGCCGGTGCCATCACCGACGGCGATCTGACCGTGGCAGACTGCAATCCGGATCATCTTGGCGCGGTCATCGCCAAACTTCAGGAAGCAGGCGTCCAGGTTGACGTTCTCGGCCCTGACTGCAGTGCGCGTGCGCGCCAGGTACATCCCTTCACGCCGCCGACATCTCCACAGAAGAGTATCCCGGCTTCCCCACTGACATGCAGGCGCAATACATGGCTCTTGGCTACGCAAGCAGAAGGCGTGAGCGTGGTCAAGGAGAATATCTTCGAGAACCGTTTCATGCATGTGCAGGAACTGGTTCGAATGGGTGCCAACATCAAGGTGGATGGCCGCACGGCAACGGTCCGCGGTCCCGCAAAACTATCCGCCGCGGCGGTCATGTGTTCAGACCTCAGAGCCTCGGCATCTCTCGTGCTGGCCGCATTGGTCGCCGATGGCGAATCGATCCTCGATCGCGTCTATCACATGGATCGAGGCTATGAGCGCATCGAAGAGAAGCTGCAAGGGGTCGGTGCGCAGATTCAGCGAATGGGAAACGTGTTTCCGTCAAGAGAAAGTGAAGCTGCTGCAGACTGAAGCTTTATTTTTGTGGCCGACAGACGAAGCCTGACGTCTCAACGCCAGCTCGCTGCAAGGTGCCAGCGTAGTCCGCGGTCAGCTGTCTTCTTCAAAACACGCTCATATTCCCTGAGTTCAAGCAGGACAGGAAATGTTTCGGATCCGATGGCGGCAGGTTTAGATGTAAGAAACTCTATCACCGTTCGAACGGTCTGAAGTCCTGCCGCGGCGTCAAACCATTGCGGCTCAGGCAGGTTCCGAGCCCATTCCGGATTCCCTGTGCCCTGCTCCAGCAACAGAGCCATCGAGTTTTCATCGGCCGAAAAGAAATCCAACAGCGGAGTCACTTGCAGGGTTGCTGCCAACCGCTCCAGGGCCTCTTCGTTGCGGGCCAGGGCGTGGCCATTGACAAAGATGTCAAACCCCGGATCTTCTCCTTCAACGACGATATAAAGGCTTGCTGCCATCGGATTGAGTTTAGTGTAGATAGTAATAACCACCACAGGAAATTGCGATGCGGTCATCCAATCAATTACGAGGGCCTCAATCGATCCATCGATTACGTTAGTTTCGCCCTCAATTCTCGCTTCCCACCAAAGAGCTATATCAAGCCCACATGGTGACGATTTCCAATTAGTCTTGGCGCTTTTGCGGCAAGAGGTGAGCTCTTTGGATTGGAGCAAGCTTCCAGACATGGCTGCGGTCGCGCTGCTTGACGTGCGCCTTCGCATCTGTCGCGCGGCGCGGTCAAACGCTGTTCTCGGGAATTTGGCTTACCGGCTGGATGTTGATCGTATTGCATTTCGCCGCATTCATCTTCCTCCCGGCTCCCGGCGTGTGGGGAATCCTCGCAGCAGACATTGGCCTGGCGTCACTGACCTGTGCCGGGGTTCTTTTCATGTATGCCTCGGTTCCCTATCGGAACAAACGATCCAGCCGATTCATGTTGTTCGCGCTTCTCGCCACCAACACTCTCTATGTCTGCATCATCAATGCCAGCCCCGCAGTGGATTGGGCATTGACTCCTGCTGCCGCCCTCTTCGGCGTCATTCCCCTTACGCTGGCTTTCGTTTCATTCCGCACCACGCAACATCCCTTGCGGTGGATCGTCGTCGCTCTGTATTGCGCTCTCTCAATTTTCCTCTTGATCATTCAACACCGGCCGGGGAATGGCGAAGATATTGCGCTCAACGGAGTGCTGTTTACCGTCTACTTTGGATGCTGTCTTCACTTTTGGTGGACCCAGCGCCGGACGACTGCCGGAGCTTTCATCACCATTTCTGGATTCCTTGCATGGGCTTCCGTATTCGTCGTCGGGCCTTGGATGGAGGCTTTTCTTCCCAAGGTTCAGATTGAAAGCGAAGTTTGGAATCTTCCCAAATATGTCGTGGCCGTGGGCATGATCCTGCTACTGCTTGAGGACCAGATTGAACACAACAAGTATCTGGCCTTGCACGATGAGCTGACAGGCTTGCCCAATCGCCGGCTCTTTCTCGACCGCCTCGGCGCTGCCCTCGAACGCGCCCGCCGCACGGGCTCCAAAGCAGCTCTCCTGGTCGTCGACCTCGATCAGTTCAAGCAGGTCAATGACACTCTTGGGCACCATGCCGGCGATCTGCTTCTGCAACAAGTCGGTGCGATCTTCACCAGCCGCGTTCGCCAATCCGATACCGTCGCTCGAACGGGCGGGGACGAGTTCTCAATCATCCTGGAAAACACCGCCAGCGTTGACTTTGCCCATGAAGTGGCTCAATCGCTGCTGCATCTTCTCAGTCAGCCACTGAACGTCAAAGAGCAAAACGTGTGGGTGGGGGCCAGCATCGGAGTCGCTGTTTATCCGGATGACGCGGCGGGCATTGAGGCCCTTTGCATTGCCGCCGATTTGCGCATGTACGACGACAAACACTCTTCCAGAGGACTCAGCAGACACTCCACCGTCGATAGAACCTGGGCGAGCGGGCTCGCTCAGCAGCCCGCATCCGAACACGAGACAGCGGGCTTGGGAGATCCGAGCCTGAACGAATCAGGCTGCGCCTGATCCACCGCGAGCGCCGTTTGACTCGCTCCGCTCCACTGAAATAATTGGCAATCTGACAAGAGAGGCCCGGACGCAATGTCCGGGCCTCTCTTTGTTGGCTCGTTGATTACTCTTGCTTAGCCTTGGCCGCCGCCGGGGCGAGGTCCGCGACCTCCGCGCCGCCGCCTGCGCCTGCTTCGATCATTGTTGTTCGACGGAGGACGGCTGCCCGCAGCAACCGGCTGACCGACCACAACTGGTGCGCCTTCCACGCGGTTGAAGTTCGGCTCATTCTCTTCGTCGAACTCTTCGCCTTCTTCTTCGTCGAAGTCTTCGCCGCCCTCAATCAGAATCGTGCTCTGATTCGATTTCGGCTGGCGTTCGTCGAACTCGTTGCGAGGCTTTGCAGGAGTCAGAACTTCAGTTGCTTCGGTCTCCTCTGCTTCCGCCTCAACCGGAGCCGGTTGGGCCAGCTTCGCTTTCTGCTCCTTAATAAGAGCTTTACGGCTAAGCTTGATGCGATTGCCCTCGATGGCCAACACCTTCACCATCACCTGATCGCCCTCGCGCAACTCGTCCTTGACTTCCTTCACGCGATGCTCGGCAATCTCGGAGATGTGCAGCAATCCATCCGTGCCTGGGAACAGCTCGACAAATGCGCCGAACTCTGCGAGTCGCACTACCTTGCCAAGATAGACCTTCCCTACTTCAGGAACGGCAGTGATGTTGCTGATGATCTCGAGCGCCTTCTTCAACCCCTCGGCGTCAGAAGAAGCCACACTCACGCGGCCAGTATCGTCCACGTCGATCTTCGCGCCGGTCTGTTCGATAATGCCGCGAATGGTTGCGCCACCTTTGCCGATCAAATCACGAATCTTGTCGGTGGGAATCATCACGGTCTCAATGCGAGGTGCGTACGCGGAACGCTCGGTGCGCGGTCCGTCAAGCGCAGCGTCCATCTTGTCCAACAGGAAGAGGCGGCCCTTGCGCGCCTGCTCCATGGCCTGCTGAAGAATCTCGCGCGTCAGCCCGCCAATCTTAATGTCCATCTGCAGGGCGGTAATTCCCTTGCGCGTACCGGCCACCTTGAAGTCCATGTCGCCGTAGTGGTCTTCTGCGCCCGCAATATCGGTAAGGATGGCATAGTCGTCACCCTCCTTCACAAGGCCCATCGCGACGCCGGCGACGGAGCCTTTGAGGGCAATGCCGGAGTCATAAAGCGCCAGGCTCGCACCGCAGACTGAGGCCATCGACGAAGAGCCATTGGACTCAAGAATGTCCGAGACAATGCGGATGGAGTAAGGAGACTCTTCTGCACTCGGCAATACTGCCGAAATCGCTCGCTCCGCCAATGCTCCGTGACCGATCTCGCGCCGGCCTGTTCCGCCCATACGGCCCGTCTCTCCAACGCTGAACGGCGGAAAGTTGTAGTGCAGCATGAAGTTCTTCCGCTGCTCGCCTTCGTAGCTCTCCAGGCGCTGGCCATCGTCCGCCGTGCCGAGAGTCGCCGTCACCAGGGCCTGCGTCTCGCCGCGTGTAAACAGCGCCGAACCGTGCGTCCGTGGCAGCACGCCCGTTTCAATGGTGATGGGCCGAATCTCATCGAACTCGCGGCGATCGGGCCGGATGCGGTCCTTCGTCACCTGCTCGCGGAAGATCCGTTCACGCAGTTTCTCGTAATAGTGAGCCAGCTTTTTCTTTGCCGCGGCATCGTCGGCTGGCAGCGCAGCCGCCAACTCGTCCTTGATCTCTTTGATCAGCGTCTGGCTCTCCAGCTTGCTATGCGTCTTGGTGTCCAGAGCATCCTTGAGCCGAGCTTCGACCTTCGATTCCAACTCGCCGAAGTAAACGGCGTCGAATTCCGGCGCGGTAAATGCCCGCTTCGGCTTCCCTGCCTTGGCAACCAACTCGTCGATCGCGGCAACAATCTTCTTGATCTCGGTATGCGCGAATTCGATTGCGGCCAGAATCACTTCTTCGGTCTCTTCCTTGGCGCCCGACTCGATCATCACGATGCCGTCTTTGTGTCCGACAACCATAATGTTCACGGTCGTGGCGGCGCGTTCGGAATAGGTGGGATTGATCACGAACTCACCATCCACGCGGCCAACACGAACCGCGCCCACGGTGGCGCTGAAAGGAATATCGGAAAGCGCCAGCGCGGCTGCGGCAGCATTGATGCCAACCACGTCCGGATCATTTTCCTTATCTGCCGAGAAGACCAGCGCAATCACCTGGGTCTCATTGCGAAAGCCATCGGGGAAGAGTGGACGGATGGGGCGATCGATCTGACGGCAGGTCAGAACTTCTTTCTCGCTCGGCCGGCCTTCGCGCTTGATGAATCCGCCGGGGATGCGTCCGCCTGCATAGGTATATTCACGATAATCGACCGTGAGCGGGAAGAAGTCGATGCCTTCCCTGGGATCGGGGGATGCCACGGCGGTTGCAAGAACCACGGTTTCGCCCGTGGTCACCAGTGCGGCGCCAGATGCTTGCTTGGCCATGCGGCCGGTCTCAAAGACCAGCCGCTTGCCGCCGGCAAGCTCGACGGCTACTTCATGCTTCGTAGACATAGAGTCCTCGTTTCATTTTGTTCGCTTGGGAAATTTGATTGTGCAGTGCGCTTGAGCGTGCGGAAATACCGGTCAACGGCCGGCCAACCGGCAGGGCGCGCGCAAAGACTGTGGAGGGAGGTTTGCGGGGAAGCGGGTTTTCCCGCATGGCAGACCGGTCTGCGACTCAACTCCGGCAGGGGCGCCGCACTCAGCCGATAGCTGTGCGCAGGCCCTGGCAGCGGGTTCGGTTCGCCAGGTACACCATGGCCCCAGGTCCTGGGTGGAACGGGGGCCGTGACCAGTCTTCGGTCTGGGCGCTTCCGGGTCAAGGTTTGCTTTCTGATTACTTGCGGATACCGAGTTTGCCGATCACGTCGCGATAGCGATCGGAATCGTGCGCCTTCAGGTAATCCAGCAGGCGGCGGCGCTTGCTGACCAGCATCAAAAGACCACGCCGGGAAGCGTGGTCCTTCTTGTGTGTCTTGAAATGCTCGGTCAGTTCGCCAATCCGCTCACTCAGAATCGCGATCTGAACCTCCGGCGAGCCGGTGTCCGAATCGTGGGTGCGGAAGCGTTCAATCAGTGTTGTTTTCTTAGCAGTCGCCAGCACGGCGTGTATTACTCCTCTTTTTTCTCGTGTCCACTCTTAAGTGTCTATTGAGAGATTACCATGAATGCGCCCCCTACGTCATTGGCAACACCCGGGTTTACTCCTCCTGCTGCACCCAGTAATTCGACCGCGCCACGATCCGCGCGCCATAGTCCTGCACCGTTCTAACCCGAATCGTATGAAGCCCTGGGCTGGGGTCCGAAGGGCTGAACGTGATCAGGTAGCGGTTACGCACATGCTTGGCCGCATCCACCACCCGCTGCTCAAATCGCTTATCCCCGGTAAAGGTGGTGTACTCGCCCCCGCTCATCGACGCCACCTCTTTCGCAACGTTCTTCTTGAATGCCTTCACCGCCATCACCAGCGCCGACACCATGTTCATGGTGCGGTCCTCGCCCGAGTCCTGGATGTCGTGCAGCAGTTCAGCGCGTGAGGGTGAAAACGAGACGCTCAGCACCAGCACATCCGACTGGCCAATCTTCCGAATCAACTCCACAGGCTTCGTGTGCTTGCTGCCGTGATCGCGCTCCTCGCTGATCAACAAAAGCACTCGTCGATAATCCTTCGGCTGCGTCTCGAGCAGATCGACAGCCGAACTCACCGTATCCAGAATCGCTGCGCCGCCGTCCCCCGGTTGCAGATGCTGCAAGGCATCCGTCAGCACCTGCGTTGAATGCGTATAGTCGCGAATCAGATGCGGCTTCGAGTCGAACCCCAGCAACGCCGCCTGGCTGCGCGGGTCCTCAAGAAACAAATCGAGCAGCGGACCGAGCTTGGCCAGCTTGCCAAACTCCAGCACGCTCACGCCTCCCTCTTCAGCGGCAACAACCAACGCCACCGGCGCGGTATCCATCTCTTCCTGCACGCGAATCTTTTGCGGCACGCCGTTGTCTTCGAGCACGAAATCCGCCTGCTTCAAACCATAAAGAACGTCGCCATCACGCTTTTCCACCAGCGTTGGAACCAGCACTTCATTGGTGGTCACGCGCAGTGTAGGCGCATCTTGGTGAGCGCTGGGTAGCGGCTGCGGAGGCTCCGCAGGAGGCAGTTGCTGTGCGCCTGCAAGCCCGTCAACGCAGAGAAACGCACCGAGCACAAGACCGCACACCCCAAGGTATCCGAAATTCAAGCATGACCCGCCTCCGCCTTCAATCAAAGCCCGGCGTGAACGGACGCAGACTGGCGCATCAAACACGCTTGCGTGCCTCGCGGTCAAGGTCTCCCGTCCAGGCCAGAAAGCTCAGCAGCTCCCATCGCGAACTCCACATGAATCCAAAAATGTCTCCGGCTTTCAGCGTCTCCGCCGGCTTGCCCGAATACGTCTCCACCCGCCAGCGCAGAAACTCGCTCCGCCACGGCGCCAGCCGGTGGCCGCGTGTCGCATTCCAGATAAACCGTAACGAAGCGAACAAAGCAAAGCCCTCCCTCTGAGCATAGCAAGTTCGCTCGCAGCGTCGCGCAATCCGTGCTCCCCCAAAACCCCGCAACGTCCGTCCCTCAACTAAAGTGTCATCCTGAGCGAAGCACGCCTGGGGCCCCGTTGTGCGGGTGCGCAATGGGGTAAGCGGCGCGAAGGATCTGCTTCTATCTTTCCGCGCACTGTAATAGGGCACGACCTCAATAAGCTGCCCGAAACGCAAGGAAGGGCGCGGTAACCTCATATCGCCACGAACATGGGTGCCCAATGTCTCGGGGTTCCCGGCGACGGGTCTTCGTCGCTGGGGTGAGTGTCTCGATGTTGAGACATGGGAAAGCAAGCCCCTTTCCACACCACTCATCCCTGCAGCTTATCGAACAGGCTCCCCGAGCCCAGCTTCGAAATCACATCCTCCAGCGCCGTCTGCTGCGTCTCAGAAAGCGAGAGCTGCGTCGAAATCTTCGCCACATCGGCTTGCATCAGGTTGGTCTGCGCGCTGGTCAACTGCGTCTGCTCGTTGCTCACTGCGCTTGAGGATCCACTGACCTGTGTGATGGAATTGTCGATCGTCACGCGCTGCTGCGAAACATAATTCAATGCGGTGGTCAGTGCTTGCGTATCGCTTTCAGCCTGAGCAGTGTTGACGGTGCCGCTGGAATAATCGGCGACAAGGTTGTTCAGAGCGCCAAAGACACTGTTGGCACCGCTGCCCGCGAAGATCTGGTCCCCCGGAACATTCAACTGAATCTTCTGGCCATTCGGAGTTAGCAGATAATTGATATCTTCATCGCCGCTATAGCTCGTCACAGCCGGCGATGTCGCGGTCGAAGTGCTGAAGGGAGTCGTGGAAGTCTGGCCGCCTGCAAAGATGTACTGGCCCTGGTAACAGGTGTTGGCCAGCGATTGCACTTCTGCAAGAATGCCCGAGATCTGGCTTCCAATCGACTTCACGTCGCTCGCGTTCATCGTGCCGTTATTCGCGCTTGTGGCCAGGGAAATGGCTTGCGTCAGTTGCGAAACCACGCTGCCCAGTGCCGAATCCGCGACCTGCAACTGTCCCGTCACCAGACTGGAATTCTGCGTAAACGTGTCATCCTGCTGAATCTGATTCAGCAGCAGCACATTTTCTCCTGATGCTACCGGGTCCTGGCTCAGAGACGTCACGCGCACTCCGCTCGAAAGCTCGCTCGTAAGCTGCTGCAGAGTCGACTGCGTCTGATCCAGAGAGCCGACAAGATTCGAAACATAATAGGGATCAACCCGCATCGAATTCCTCCTCCAGTTGTTCGTTGCGAAATTCACCAAACGCGCCAGCCAGCCGTCAGACACCTTTAGGAAACCGCCGTCTCCACTCCAAGATTCAGCACTGAAGTCATGAGGGTGTTCAAGATGTTGAACACCTGGGAGGCCGCCTGGTAGCTGGTCTCCAATTGCTGCATCGCCGAGGCCTCGTCGTTCAGGTTGACGCTGGAAAGCGAATCGCTTTGTGTCTGCAATTGCGTCACTGAAGCGTTTTGCGCCGTATTCTCTGCCTGCACGTTGGAGACCGTCGAACCGAGTTGGCTCACAAACTGCGAATAGTAGTTGGTGGGCGTCTGCCCATTCACGATTGTCTGGCTGGCCAGCGCCGCCATCGCCGTCGCGTTCGAGTTGTCGCCCGTTCCCTGTCCCAGGCCCGCGGCCGCAATCTGGCTCGGGTCAGTCATCGCCACGCTCATATTCGCCGCGCTGCCCGCCACAGCGCCCGGCTCGTTGAAGATATTGAGCGGATTAGCCGTGGTTCCAGTCGCACCATTCAAAGCGGTTCCGCCGTTGTTCAATGCGTTCACGTTTGTCGAAACGCTGTATGCCAGTTGGTCGAGCGCCGCAAGCGCATTGGGAATGTCTTCGTCCCGCGCCGTCAGATACCCGCCTAGTTCCCCGCCGCCATCGGTCAGTTGCTTCGTCACATCCGTCGCCCCAACAAAGAAGTGCGTGACTCCGCTCACTGTTCCTGTCGTTAATTGAAAGCTCGCGCCTTCTGAGACCAGCAATTGCCCCGACGTCGTGGTGATTGAGAGGCCGTTGTTCTCCGTCGTCACCTGGTTGATGCCGATAAGTTGCGAAAGCTGGGAGATATCCTGCTGACGCTGATCTTCAAGCGTTCCGGGATCGCCGTTGGACGAAGTGGACTGAATCTCTAGATTCAGCTGGGCGATCGCGCCCGTCAGCCCGTTCACCTGGCTGGTGATCCCTGCCGCCTCCTGATCCAGCCCGGACTGCTGGGAACTGAGGCTGGCCGCTGCATTGGAAACATCCCCAGCCAGCGTCGAAGCGGTCGAAAGCACCTGCTGGCGCAGCGAATTGTCGGTTGGATTCACCTCCAGCGACGAAAAAGAATTGAAGAAGCTCGTGACGTCGCTGCCGATGTCTCCGGCAGTCGAACTGGCCGAGCCCGAATCCGGCGTAAACAAAGCCTGCAGCGCATTCAAGGCCGTGAGCCGCGTGCCCGAGGCTGAGGCCAGTTGCTGCTGTTGCGCCAGTCGCTGCTCCAGACACTGTCCCGCACTGAAGTGGCTCCAGTCTCCGAAACACCAGCGCCATACGAGACGCCGTTGATCTGAACGGGCGAATTCTCCTGCCAGTTGGGAACTTCGCGCGTATAGCCCGTGGTGTTGGCGTTCGCCACGTTGTTCGCCACAATACTCAGCGCCGATTGGTCCGCTTCCAGAGCCTGCGACATGATGTTGAATGCGGAGTTAATCGTCGCCATGGCACGCCTTCGTCGACATCCATCCCGCCTCGCCTGGGGCGAGTACTCCAGCCGCGAAGCCCGCAGTTCCCGCAGGAAATTCATCACGTCGAGGTTGGCCCGTGTCGCCGTCAACACACGGGCGAAAACCGCCATCTCCTTCACCGCCTCACTCGCCTCTTCCGCGAGTGCCTTCTGGCCAGCCGCACCCACGGCAGTCATCTCCCGGTTGAGCGCCTGGCACGATAACGCCAACTCCTCCAACCGCCCGGCATCCAGCCGAGCGAGGGCGCGCGAAGCCTCCGCGACGATCTCTTTAATCTCCGGCCGTGCGCGAGTTTTCACGATCTGCCGCATCTGCCGTCTACTCGACTCTTCCTGCCGGCAAACCACCCCGGTTGCAAACCCAGTCCCCACGCCATCAACAAATGGGCGGTTCCCCCAGGTCAACGGCGCTGCATCCTCATCGCAGATCTCTGCGGCCCAATCAGTTTCCCGACGACTGTCCCGCCGCTCAACATTGCGTCCACCATTTTGCTGGCGACGGCCGATGCCGGCACGTTGTAAGCTTCCCGCCGCGAGCGCCGCCTGCACAGCCGCAACCTTGTCCGTGCGCACGTCGGCATCAGAAGCCGTCTGCGAGACTTCGGTTCCCGCGCTGCTTAATGTGGCGTGATCGCCCCCAGAGCGGCGTGGCTCCCGCGGACTGTCCGCTCCTTACTTGCTGCGGCTGGACCGGCGTTGTCAAGGGAACGCCCAGAAGCGTCTTCAATCCTTCCATACTGTTGCGAATGTCCATGCAATTCCCTCCTTTACGGGTTTATCGGCGACTGCTGCTGATCACATTAGTCATTCAGGCTTGTTGATGCCGGAATTTCCGTGCGGATTTCGTCATCACCTGTGCCGGTTGGGAATTGTTCCCTGAATGGGAAAAGTTCCGCAGGATGCTCCTTGCGATGCCCAGGCCTCCCTGTTCACTCAGTGCCCGCCCAAGGGACTCTGCGGCAAACTCGCCCAGCGCACCATCCCGATCCCGCATCCGAATCGTCCTCTTCTCCGGTAAGTCCACTCGGACGTTGTCATGGGTTTCAGTAACTCCTTCATCATCTGTGCCTCGAACTCGTGCGCCGCCCTCACTAGCCGCGGTTGCGGGGTATTGCGCCTTGATCGAGCCAGAGGCATTGCAGTGGCTCCGCTCATTTGCATCACAGCACCTCCAGGTCGGCCTCCAACGCGCCGGCTTCCTTCATCGCCTGCAGAATCGAGATCACATCCCGCGCGCCCGCTCCCGTGCGCTGCAGTTCCTGCACCAGGTCTTCGACCGTTGCGCCTTCTTTCAGTTCAATCCGGTTCACCGGTTTGTCCTCTGCCTGCACGCTCGTCTGTTGCACAACTTGAGTCGTTCCGGACGAAAGCGGCTCTGGGCTGCGAGACGGTGGTCTCGGAGATCACATTCACCGACAGCCCGCCGTGCAGAATCGAAACCGGCTGCAGGCGGACCGTGCCGCCAATCACCACCGTCCCCGTGCGCTCGTTCACCACCACCCGCGCTCGCGGATAGACCTGAATCTGGACGGACTCCACGTTGATCGAGCAGGGCCGCAACATCCTCGTTCGGCGTGATTGCAATCTCCACCCGCCGGCTGTCCACTGCGTGCGCTCGCGCGGAGCCCAAAGCTTTGTCAATGGCCGATGCCATCCGTTCGGCGGTATGAAAGTCGGCGTCGTTCAGCACCACGCTGACGGTATGCATCTGGTTCAGGTCGAAGGGCACTGCACTGCTCGACAAGTGCGCCCCCTGGAATCCGCGCCGTCGTGGGGTGATTCATCTGCCGCGAATTGCCTCCGGCATGAAGCCATGTAGCCTCCCAGCACCAGCGCTCCCTGGGCCTGCGCGTAGATCTTGCCGTCCGGTCCATAGAGCGGCGTCATCAGCAGAATGCCGCCCTCCAGCGAGCGCGCATCGCCGGCCGAAGAAGCGGTGATATCGATCCGGTAGCCAGGCCGGCTGAAGGGCGGCATAGTGGCCACCACAAAGACCGCGGCCATGTTCTTGACCTGCATGTTGCTGGCGCTGTTCGAGCCGGTCTGAGGAACGGTGATGCCCATCCGCTCCAGCGCCGAAATCAGCGTCTGCGCCGGAAAGACCGTTTGCGAGCTGTCTCCGGTGCCCGTGCAATCCCACCACCAGCCCGTAGCCCACCAGCTGGTTGTCGCGAATTCCTTCAATCGTGGCCACGTCCTTGATCCGCGCGAGTTCGGGCCCGGTCGCGGCGAGTGCCGCTTGCAAGCTGTAAGGACGAGAACGCCGCCAGGTGACGAGCGACCCAGGAATAAGGCCGAAGGTAATTCGATCTGTACCAGTTCTCCCGTTTCGTTCCGCTATTCTCAAGCTTCATTCCCACTTCTCCGACCCCGTTTCCGCTCTTAAAACACCAGCAGCTTCTCCAGCATGCGCACCAGCGGATTCTGGCGGTAGGTCGAATCGTTCACGATTCCTTTGCCCGTGACTTCCAATTCGAGATCGGTCATGGCCGTCGAGAGCACCTGGTTCTGCGCGCTCACATCCTCGGGCCGCACCAGCCCGCGCAGCTTGATCAGTTGCGTTTGCTGCGAAAAAGTCAGCTGCCGTGTGGCCTGCACCACCAGCATCCCATTGGGCAGCACGTCCACCACCTCGGCGCCAAACGTGGTCACCAGGCTCGAATTGGTCGTGCTCTGGCCCTGCGCCGTCAGGCCCGACGACGAGGTCTGGCCAAGAAGATTCTGCAACGCATTCGAAGCTTTGAGAGCGCCGAAGAGCGCGGTCAGGCTGGAACTGGCGTTGGATGCGCGGGAGTTCTTCACCTGGCCGTCCGTCGAGGCCGCCAGGCTCTCGGTGACCACGATCGAGACCACATCGTGCAGCCTCACCGCCTTTGCGTCGGTGCCCAGCCGCACCAGCCGCCCTTCTGAGCTCCAGATCGAGCCCGGCGTCTTGACTTCCGCCGCCTGCTGGGCCCGGACCCGCTCGATATATGTGCGAAGCGCCAACTCCGGCGGCGTCGATTTTACTGCAGCGTCCGGAGGCTTTCGGTCTTCCGCGCCCCCGCGACTGAAGTGAATGCCGCCGCCACCATCACGGCGAGCCAGAGCGCCGCAATCCGGCTTGACCGGCGCGTCATCGCACCACCTCTGTCTCCGGCGCCAACACCGCATGGCCTTGTGCCCGGGCGAAGACAGGCACGATCCTGCCGCCGATCTTCAATCGCGCGTGAAACAATCTTCCCGGTGCTGCTGCGCTCAGCGCATCGCCTCCAGCCGTGCTTCAATCGTCGCGGTATTCTCCTCCACGATGAGCCGGTCGCCGGCCCGAATCACCGGTCTTGGTGGAACCTCGGCGGCCTGCACTGGCCGGGCACTTCGCTTGTTCTCGACGTTGGTCCGATCGGGATTTGTCCCCGTGACAACCCTCGCCAGGCGGCCCGGGCCTCCTGGGTGATCCGCGTTACGCATCAACAGCCATTGCATCCCGGTATGCGGATCATCAATTTCTCGAATTGCGGTCGCGGCAGGATGCAAACTTGAACTCTCCCTGGACTGCTCCTGGGCACCCGCGCGTCCCGCCTGCGCAATGACTCCCACGGCCGCAAGGAGCAGGACTACGATCCCAGACCGCCAACAGTTCGCCCTTCCTAAATCACACACGGAGTCTTTCATCGGGATTCTTTCGTCTACCGCGTCATATTGTTGACCTGCGAATACATGTCGTCCGCGGCCTTGATGACTTTTGAATTCGACTCGTAGGCACGCTGGGCCAGGACCATCTGCACAAACTCGGTCACCACATCCACATTCGAGTTTTCGAGGTAGCCCTGTTGCAGCGTGCCCAGACCCTCCGCACCGCCGGGGTTCCCCAGCACCGGGTCGCCAGAGCTGAGCGTGGCCTGCAGCAGATTCGAGCCCATGCTCTCCAACCCGCCGGGGTTGGGAAACGTGGCCAGTTGAAGCTGGCCCAAGCTGCGATGGATTCTGCTGGCCCGAAAGAGTTGCATTCACCACTCCATACTGGGTGATGGTGACAGCCGTGGCGTTCGACGGAATGGTGACGTTCGGCAGCACAGGATCGCCGTCCGTGGTCACAATGGTTCCCTGGTTGTTCAGGTGAAACTGACCGGCGCGGGTATAGGCGACCGTTCCGTCGGGCCGCTGCACCTGAAAGAACCCTCTCCTTCGATGGCCACGTCCAACGGATTCGAGGTCTGGTTCAGCGATCCCTGAGTCATGATGACCTCGGTGGCCGCTGACTTTGTCCCCAGGCCAATCTGCAGTCCTGCCGATACGGTGGACTGGCTCTGCGCCGCGCCGGGAGTAATCAGGTTCTGGTAGACCATATCCTGAAACTGAAGACGCAACTGGCGAAACCCCGTGGTCGACGAGTTGGCCAGATTGTTGGCAATCGTATCCAGATTCATCTGCTGCGCGCTCATGCCGCTGGCGGCTGTATACAGTGCTCGAATCATTTTTCTCCTCGTTTCGGATGAGCGCCTGGCCGCTAAACCCGCGGCAGGTCCTCGGTCGCAAACTTGTTGAACTCGGTGTGGAAGATGGTGAGCGCCTTTTGCATCATCTCCGCCTGGCGCTGCATGGTGATCAGGTCCATCGTTCCCTGAATGACATCCTGATTGGCGCCTTCAATGGCCCCCTGGTGCACCGCTGCGTCCGTCGACAGGGAGGCAATGGCTCCGCGCGGCGCGACGTACCGGTTGGCGCCTTCAGGCGTCAGATTGAGTAGCCGGCGGGAAATGTGAAGATGCCCACTGTTGGCAACCACTCCGCCAGCGACTGAAAGCACGCCGTCCGCACCTACCGAGACATCACCCGGTGGCACGGAAACGGGTTGACCGCTCGCCGACAGCACCGGCTCCCCGGCCGAGGTCACCAGCAATCCCTTTTGCGAGCGGTGAAAGCTCCCGTCGCGCGTATAGCGCAGCCCATTCGCCGTCTGGACTTGAAAGAATCCCTGTCCCTCGATTGCGAGGTCCAGCGGATTGCCAGTCTCCTGTAGTGCGCCCTGTGCGGTACTGAGCCGGTCGCCGCCCAGCAATCCGTAGTTGTTGACCGTCTGCCCCAATTGCGAGTCTTCTGAGCCCGCGCCCATCAGCACGGAACGGAAGAATTCGCGCTCGGCGCGATAGCCGGGGGTCTGCGCGTTTGCCAGGTTTGCAGCTGCGGTATCGAGTGCCTGGCTGCGCGCCACCAGACCGGTCATCGCCGCATAATATCCGCTGTCCATCTGCCTCTCCCTCGCGTCCTGCTTCTCAAGCGGAGCAGATGACGGACCAGAAGGCAGTGGGAATTGTTAGAGGAGGTAAAGCATCAGAAATGGCTTCGCGGCCAACATCGGCACTCAGCCCGCTGGAATGAGGCCCTACGCACCCGATGACACACTGAAGAGTGCGGGTCTCCAAACAACTGCAGATGTTTCGCACAATTCATCTGCATCCCACGACTGCTTCCCCGCGGTGCGTCAACATGGATGCCGCTTATTGCAGGCCATCACAGACAATCGTCACGGCAAAACATGCATCTTCGAAACTGTAAATATGCATCAGCTCGAACTCCGGCGCCTGCACATGCAGTTTGTAGTCGCGACCGGTAATGACCGCGGGAACAGAGAGTCCGCAGTTCGCCGCCAGATCGGGCACTTTGCCCTTCCAGGCGCCGGCCAGCATATTGCAAAGCTCGCCGATCCCGTCCTTCACCGTGTCATCAATCTCGTGGAAATCCAGCCCGGTCATGTGAGCCGCCATGCTCATCGCCGCCGCAGCCCCGCACTTGAACACGCAGGCCCCGCTCAGCAGACCGCCAAATCCGACCACCGCGGTCACCGATTCGGGTTCTCCGTCCGGCGGATTCACATTCAGGCCCGATTTGCGTTCGCAATGCACACCCAACATCAGGCCAAACACTTCTTCCACGCTCTCATCCAAATGCTTCGGATCGGAGACTAGATCCACAGATTTTCGCAACGACAGCGCCATCGCACTCTCCATTCCATTGATGCCGAATCCCCGCTCTCCCTGGGTCGCGGCCCTCCGCACTCCGATCAAAGGCACTTCGCTTCCTCCTGTCAGGCGATCCTGACCAGTGGCAGTACCCGTTCCTTTACCTGTTCGGCGGTGAAGGGCTTGCGGATGTAGCCTCGTGCTCCACACTCGATGGCCTGCTTCACATGCTCCTCGCTGGATTCTGTCGTGATCATGACCACCGGCACCCCCTGCGCCAGGTTCTGCGCCCGAATCTGGCGCAGAAACTCAAGCCCGTCCATCGAAGGCATGTTGATGTCGGATAGAATCAGGTCGACCTGCCTGGACTTCAGCAGGTCCAGACCCTCGGTGCCGTTCGCAGCCTCCAGCACCAGCAGCGAGTCAAGGCCCGCCTGGCGCAACGAGCGCTCCACAATCTTGCGCATCACCGAGGAGTCGTCGACGATTAGAGCTCGCACTTCCCTCATGCCCTTCAGCCTCTTCTGTTCCATTTATCGGCGCTTCGGCTTCCGCCATGAGCCGATCCCCAGCTCGGCTCCCTGACCGCCCGCGGAACGGCGTTCGATCTAGATGTTGCCGATCGAGCAGACCAGGTCCTGCACCGAGTCGATCTCCGGTAAGGGTCCGATCTGCCGACGCGTCCACATGCGAAGCCACAGGCAATCGTGGACCCGAACCAGCTGCGACGCGGTCGGCCGGGCTCGCTCCACCGCCTTCGCCAGCGCATGTGCCGCTGCCACTTCTGAGGCTGCCTCCACCAGTTCCACCGCGGGGAATCGCGTTCGCAGCATGCGCACGTGCGCCGGCGAGAAAAGTGAACTCTGCACCACGCCACTCTCGACCCGCAGTCCCGTCATCCGCTCAACCGCCAGCGCCAGTACCGCATCGAGGCTCTCTTCAAAGCCCAGATACAAAACCCTTCCCGCGGCAACCCGAATCGGAAGGGCCCCATACGCATCAAGGAACAGCCGCGGCATGGCCGGCGCAAGCCCTGCCACGTCGTGGAAATCGAGCGGCAGCACGGGACAACTCCACTGCAGGCCCAGTGCGCGGGTCACCGTCTCCTCGCTCACAGCATGTTGCCCTATCAGCCATTGCCCCAGCCGGCCGGTTGCGGCCGACTTCTGGGCTTCCAGCGCCAGGCGCAACTGGCTCTGCGTGATCCAGCCCTGTTCCAACATGAGAAGCCCCAGGGGAATGCGATGGTGATGGCTTTCACCGCTGCTTTGTCTACCGTCCAATTCACGCCTCACAGCCGAATGAACCCGTGTCATCGTGCATTCCGAGGAACATGTCCAGCCTTCTTCAAAGATCGGAGCGGAGCGGCTCCGCCACAGGTGCAACCATCCGGTTCGGCAGGCAGAATTGGCGCAGGTATCGAACAGGCCGCCCCGCGGCTGAGCTCCCCGTCCCCTTCGTTGGCGTCGAGCCATCCGCTTCCCTTCTGCAATGAATCCACCCCCGGAAGATCGGTCCGCTCCCTCTCTCGGCTTCTGTGACTCAAAACAGGCATCGTATGCTCTCCAGACGCTTCCGCGGCGCCGCAACTTCGGTGACCCGCAGTCCAAAATTTCCATTCACCAGTACGACCTCTCCTCGCGCAACGATTTTGTCGCCAACGATCAGGTCCACAGGATCCGTAGCATGACGATCCAGTTCAACCACGTCTCCAGGGCCCATATCGAGAATTTCGCCCAGCAGCAACTCGCGGCAGCCGAAGCGAAGTGTGGCTTCAAGCTCTACGTCCAGCAGCAACTCGATTCCGGAACTCAGCGCAGGCAAAGGCGGCGGGCAATTAGTCGCGGCGGGCGCATCAATTGCTTCCTGAGGCAGAGAATCCAAACCTTCCCCTACCCTTAGCTCGTCCTGTACCCAAATCATCCACGTCCCTGCGGCGGACGTCAGCCGAAATGAGTGAGAGGCCTCAGCCTGAACAGGGTTTGCTGCAAACTTTGCAATGCTGCATTTTTTGCCGCTCCTGGCCAGCAGTTCCCCGGTCGCCGCTTCGGCGATCTCGCGCAGCAACTCTCCCCAGCCTTCCTTCTGATCGACACCCTCGCCCAACAGCGGCGCCTCCATCACCAGAGGATCGAGCGCCACCGAGAAGCAGCCCTCTTCATCGCCGTTGAGATAGGAGGTAAACACGAGCGCTTCAGCCGCTGGCGACCCCGGCTCAGAATCTGCAAGTTCAGGCTCGCCGGCCAGCGCCTGAGAAAAGAGCGCCTTGGCTACCGATGTCCAGCAATCGAAGTAACGCATGATGAACTCACCCTCCCGCCGCGCCGAGCATGCGTGCGGCGCGGTGCGGACCCTGGCGAATGGGCTGCGCCGCGTAGAGCCGTTGCCCCCCAACCTGCCAATCGGCCGTGGCGGTGGCAGAAAGGTCAAGCCGCAGAATTGTCCCAGGCTCCAGGTTTTCGATCTGGCTGGCTGGCAAACGCACAGGAGGTAATTGCAGTGAGCCGCCAAATTGGATGCGGCGTGCCGCGGCCTCCATGCGCGCCCTTGCCTCCGGCGCGTGCCGCCGCTTCCGGCCCCAGTCCGATGTCAGGCGGCGCAGAATGGTGTTCGACACAACGGCCGGAAATGCAAGGTTGAAGAGCCCGGAACTATGCGGCATGCGGATCTCAAAACTCAGGCAGAGCGTCTTCTCGGTGACCGACATGATGCGCGCCACCTGGGTCTGCATCTGGCGGCGCTCGTAGTTGAAGCTGAGACCTACGGGCTGCCATGCAGAGGTTAATTCTCTGCAGATGATCTCCACCACGCTGGCCAAAATGGATTCTTCAATATCCGTCAGTTCGCGCAACGGCCCGTCGTTGCCCTCTCCGCCCAGCAAAAGATCAATGATCGGCGGCGCGAGTGCCAGGTCCAGCTGCAGCACTGAGAGCGCACCCAGCGGTTCCAGGCGCACGGACGCCACATAACTGATCTCGGGGATGCGGAGCAGAAAATCGTTGAAAGGAATCTGTTCTGCCGACACGAGGTTCACCTGCAGGCGGCTGCGCAGCCAGGCAGAGAGATTGTGAGTCAGGTTGCGGGCGAACAGATCGTTCAGCATGCTGATGGCACGCAGCTGGTCGTTTGAAATCTGCCCCGAGGAAGAGAAATTGTAGGGCATCACGCGAGCTCGTGCCTGGGCGTGCGCAGCCTCCGGCACAGCCGTCTGCGCGGCTTTGAACAGTGCGTCGATCTCGTCCTGCTTCAGCATCTTTTCCATTGCTGGTCCTTCCCTCCCGGCGTGCCCCGGTATCCAGAGCCCTCATCTCGTCTCCGGCAATCGCGCGTTAACGCCTTCGCGTCCCGGCCTTCTTGACTGGCTGCCCCCGGTCAAAGGCGCCTCCGGCAGCGAGATCTTTTAGCGCGGCCCGCAGATGCACCACCGCGGAGGCATGAACCTGGGAGACGCGCGACTCCACAACTCCGAGGGCAAGACCGATTTCCCGCATGGTCATCTCCTCGAAGTAGTAGAGGGTCATGACCAGCTTCTCGCGTTCCGGCAGATGCGAGATGGCGTCTGTAAGCCGTCCCTCCAACTCCCCCCGCAGGCAGTGAAACAGAGGATCGTCCTCGGGACGTCCGGGAATATACGCCAGCTCCTCTTCGCCCGAGTCCTCGTTGCGCTCGATGTGCAGCGTGCCGATCTCCAGGCCTTTCAAATCCCCCAGCAGCTGCTGATATTCGTCCAGCCCCAAGCCCATTTCGGCGGCAACCTCCGCCTCCTCCGGTGCGTTGCCCAACCGGGCCGTCAGCACCCGGATCGCTTCCTCGACCGCCCTGCCCTTGCGCCGCAACTCGCGCGGACTCCAGTCCAGTGTGCGCAAGCTGTCGAGAATCGCGCCGCGTATGCGGAACTGCGCATAGCTGCGAAACTGCACCTTCTTGTCGGGATCGAACTTTGAAAACGCATCCATCAACCCCACCACGCCGGCCGAAACCAGATCCTCAATGTCCACATGCTGGGGTAGCCGCTCGTGAATGCGGCGGGCCAGGAAGCGCACGATCGGCAGATGCTCCAACAGCAGCCGCTCTTGCTCGCCTTGCATCGCCTGCACTCCAGCCAATGCCGGCGGATACCCTGTTCCCGCCATCGTCCTGCGTCTCGTCATTGGATTCCCCGCTATCCCTGCTTCGGTCCCCATGTCCATCCCCCTCAGAAGAAACAGAACTCTCGATTCATCCGCCCCTTGCCCGCTCCATGTCCGCTCAATGCCCTGCTCAATGCCCCGTTCCATCCCCGCCTATCGCACCGTTCCCATCGGCCGCAGGCGAATCTCGGGCGGGATCTCGACGGCCGCCACAACCGTCAGCCGGGGAAAGATCGCCTCCAGCATGCGCTTGATGTGATAACGGGCCGGACTAGGGCATAACAGCACGGGCAGTGCCGCCGAGCCCGAGGCTCCGATAAGTTGTCTCAAAGAATCGGAGAGGCGGCGCAGCAACGGAGTTCCCGGAGCCGCGGCGGCAGACAGAAGCCGCCGGCCAGTCTCCGGCGCCAGTGTGGAAAGAATCTCCTCTTCCAGCGCAGGGTCCAGAAGAAGCACCGGTAACTGTCCCTCGGGATCCAGCAACGGTTGCACCAGCCGCCGCCCCAGGCTCTGGCGCGCGCCTTCCACCAGTGCCACCAGACTCTTGTTGACGGGAGCCGTCTCGAGCAATGCTTCAAGAATGGTCCCCAGATCGCGGATCGATACCCGCTCCCTTAATAACTGCTCCAGAACCCGGTCGACTTCGCCAAGCGAGAGCAGCTTGGGCACCAGTTCTTCGATCAGCTTGGGATGGCTCTCGTTCAGCGCGTCCATCAGCCGCTTCACCTCTGCACGGCCCAGCAATTCGCTCGCATGGCGGCGAATCAGCTCCCCCAGATGAGTGGTAATCACCGTGACGGCATCCACAACCGAATAGCCCGCAGCAATCGCCTGGTCTTCGAGCGCAGGAGCGATCCAGACCGCGGGAACCCCGAAAGCCGGCTCGCGCGCTTCCTTTCCGGCCAGCGGCCGCCGCCCTGGGTCCCCTGACACCGCCAGCAACTGCGTTCCCTCCGTCTGCCAGCGCCCGATCTCCATCCCCCGCAGCGAAAACACATATTCCCGCGGCCGCAACCGCAGGTTGTCCGAGATATGAACAGGCGGTACCAGAAATCCCATCTCGCCTGAAAGATGGCGGCGCAGTGCACGCACCCGGTTCAGCAGTTGACCTCCATGCTTGTCATCCACCAGGGGAATCAACTGGAAGCCGATCTCCAGGGTCAATTCCTCCAGCCGCAACAGGCTGGCCAGGTCCGATCCCTGTGCCTGCTCCGCCTTCTTCTTTTCGCCCGGCATGGTCTCCGCCGCAGAAGCCATCTGCACTCTGCCGGCGACATTCCGTCCGGTCCACCACAGGCCGGCAGATACCAGAAGAAACGGAATCTTCGGAAGTCCCGGAATCAGGCACATGATTCCCGACACCAGGCTGGCCAGGTAAAGAGTGGCGGGTTTAGCCAGCAGCTGCTGATTGATCTCCTCTCCCAGCATGCCGGCCGAGTTGGCGCGCGTCAGGGTAATCCCGCCAGCCACTGAAACCAGCAGCGACGGAATCAGCGTGACCAGGCCATCGCCGACCGTGAGCACCGTGTATGTCCGCACCGCTTCGCTCAGGTCAATGCCCTGTTGCAGGGTCCCGATCAAAAGGCCGGCAATGATGTTGATCGCGGTGATCAGGATCGTGGCCAGAGAATCTCGTTGATTGAAGCGGGCCGCCCCGTCCATGGCGCCGTAAAACTCCGCCTCGCGCGCAATCGCCTGGCGTCGCCGGCGGGCCTCCGCTTCATCAATCAGTCCCGCGTTCATGTCTGCGTCGATGGCCATCTGCTTGCCAGGCAACGCGTCAAGGGTGAACCGCGCCGTCACCTCCGCGGTTCGCACCGCGCCATGCGACACCACTAAGAACTGAATGGCGATCAACGCCAGAAAAAGGACGAACCCCACAACATAGTTGCCGCCCACAACAAACTGCCCAAAGGCCTCGATCACCTTTCCAGCCGCTCCGGTGCCCTCGGAACCGTGCAGCAGGATGCGCCGGCTCGAAGCGATGTTCAGCGACAGACGAAACAGCGTCAGCAACAGCAGCAGGGTTGGAAACACGCTCAGCTCGACCGCGCGCCGAATCTGCACGGCGGACAGAAAGACAATGATCGATGCCGCCATCGAAAGCGCCAGCAGGAAGTCCAGTCCTGCGGCGGGCAGGGGTACCAGCATGACGAAGATCACGCTGATCGCGGCCAGGGGCAGAACGTACTCCCGCAGCCGCTGCAGCAGGGAGCGGGGACGGAGAGTCGCGGCCGGCAGTGCGGTTGCGCTCATCGCGCGCTCCTTCATTCGGCGGAATAATCGAGGCAGGGTTCGGCGGCTTCGATTCTGAACCGGCCTTGCCCGCTCGCTGCTGATTCGCGTGCTCGGCGCGCGCGCATCTCAGCCTCCACTCGCTGCCGATAGAGATAGGCGAGAATGGCTGCCACCGCCGCATACAAGTCGACCGGAATTGCCTGTCCCACCTCGACGAAGCGATAAAGCGAACGCGCCAGCGGAGGATTCTCGATGATCGGAACTCCGGCCCACCGGGCTTCCGCCTTGATCTCTTCGGCCAGCAGGTTGCGGCCCTTGGCCAGCACTTTCGGAGCGTCCATGGTGCCGAAGTCGAAGCCCAGCGCCACCGCGTAGTGGGTCGGATTGGTCAGCACCACCGCCGCCCTCGACACGTCCGCCTTCACTCGGCGGCGGCGCATCTGGCGCTGCAGTCCGCGAATGCGGCTGCGAATCTGCGGGCTGCCTTCGGTCTCCTTGAACTCATCGCGCATGTCGTCGCGGCTCATCTTCAGGCGCGACTCGCGGCTGCGCCACTCGACCATGTAATCGATGGCGGCCCAGCCAAACAAGCAGCCACGCCGCAGCCAGCAGCAGGCCGTATACATCGCGCCGAGCAACTCCAGCCGCGCAGTCGAAAACGGAGGCACAGTCAACTGCCGCGCAATCCTTTGCACGGCAAACACGGCCAGCAGCGCCGCCGGAAGCAGCGACTTGCCCAAGCCGCGCGGCCGCGCGCAGCGAAAACAGGTTCTTGATATTGCTCAGCGGGTTGATCCGGTCCAGCTTGAATCCGACCGCGCCGGCATAGTAGCGTCACGCCGCCCGTTTGCAGGATCCCAACGCTCAGCGCGGCCGTAGCCACGGCAGCCATGACGATCCCGATCGGCCCCAGCACAGATGAGAGTGAGTCGGCGCAACGCGTATACAGGTGGGCAGAAGTTCCGACGGATTCCCAATGCGCCGGCGCGCCCAGGTCCGAGAAAGTGAGCGAAGCTCGTACGCCAGGCTTCCATCGCACGTCCGCTCATCACTCCCAGCGCCATCACTCCCGCCAGCGTGCCTGCCGCGGCGGAGAACTCGCGGCTGTGCAGCAGGTCTCCTTCCTTGCGGGCCTTCTCGCGGCGATGCTGATGTGGCCTGTTCGGTGCGCTCTCCCGCCATCGGCTATCCTCCCGCCCCGGTCGCGGGCGCAGCGATCAACCGCTGAGCCAGATCGAGCAGCCCGTCAAAGCGCGCCTCGATAAACCGCGGCCACAAGGCCAGCGAGCCAGTCAGCACCGCAAAGCCGGTCAACGTCTTCAATGGCACCGTCAGCGACATGACCGGCAACTGCGGACTCAGCTTTCCCAGAAGCGCAACCGCAACCTCCACCAGCAGAGTGGCTGCCAATACCGGTGCGGCCAATTCCACTGCCGCCAGAAAGATGCCCCCGGCAGCGCGCACAATCGCCAGCGTGGTCGTGGGAGCCATGGCGAAGCTGCCCAGGGGCGCCGCGCGAAAGCTGCGCACCATCGAAGACAGCAGGATGCGATCGAGACCCGCCGCCAGAATCACCAGTGTGCCCATCAGTTGAAAAAGCTCGCCCAGCAGCGGCGTCTGGATGGGCGAAGCGGGATCCATCAGATTCACCAGCGAGAAGCTGAATTGCAGTCCCGCAATCTGCCCGGCAAACAGCAGCATCTCGTTCAGCAGCGCAAGCGTCAGTCCGTAAACCAGGCCTACCGCTACTTCGCCCAGAAGCGCAGAGAAAGTGATCTCCACATGAGCGTTGGGCAGCGCCGCTACAAGCGGGGCCAGCAGGTAGGCAACGGTGAGGCAAAAGACCGCCTTCGCGCGCATCGGAAGCGCAGTCGAAGAGAAGAACGGAGCGAACGCAACCATTCCGCTCACCCGTACCAGGGCCAGGGTCATCGCGCTCAGAAAGTGGTTCCAATCGCCCATTTCAGCCTCTAGCTCCTCTGCCTCGCTAGCTTCCCCAGGGTTCTCTGTCCCATTCGCTGCCGGTATTTGCAGTTCGCAGCTGAAGAAGACTGCGAAACTGGATAGCTGATGAGCTGTTCTTTCAGCCCAGGTAACGATGCAGATCCGAAAGCAGGACCCGGGTATACGTTGCCATCCGGGTCAGAAACCACGGCATCCCCACCAGCAGAATCATGCCACGGCAGCCAGCCGCGGCACACTGGTCAGCGATTGCTCCTGCAGGCTGGTCAGGGTCTGGACGAGGCTCAGGACAAAGCTGAGCAGGACCGTGGCAATCAGCACCGGCGCGGCCAGAATCATGGATTCCTTCATCAACTGGCGCAACAGTTCGGCAACCATGTCGGGTGTCATTGTCAATTCCCTCAAAAACTCTTCATCAGCGATCCGGCCAGCAGGTTCCAGCCATCCACCATCACAAACAGCAGAATCTTCAGCGGCGTCGAAACCACCACCGGCGGCAGTTGGAACATGCCGATCGAGGTCGTGATCGCCGCGGTCACCATGTCAATCAGCAGGAAAGGCAGAAACAGCACCGCGCCGATGGCGAACCCCGCCTTCAGTTCGGAAAGAATGTAGGCCGGAATGACCACGCGCATGGGCAGGTCATCCGGCGTGTTGGGCCGCGCAATCTGCCCGGCTGCTGTGAACAGGGCCAGGTCCTTCTCCCGCGCATAGCGCAGCAGAAAATGCTTCACCGGCTGCTGCGCCGCGGTCGATGGCTTCCATTCCCGTAATTTGACCGGCTGCGATATGGCTCAACGGCCTGCTGGTCCACTTGGTTGAGCACCGGGGTCATCAGAAACCAGGTCATCATCAGCGCCAGGCCCAGCAGCGTCGGGTTCGAAGGCGCGGTCTGCGTGCCCAGCGCCTGGCGCAGAAAGTGAAACACCACCAGCAGCCGCACCAGCGGCGTCATGCACATCAGAATCGCCGGCAGCAGCGTAATCAGCGTCAGAACAAAGACGAATCGTCCAGGGCGTCGAATCCGACGGGTGCAGGCGTGCATTCAGATCGGGCAGCAGCGGCACAGTGGCCGCGGTCGCTGCCTTCGCCGCGGCCCACACCGCTACCACGAAATCCTCCTCGGTACGCTTCGTCGAGCCCGGCCGTGTCGTTACCGCCGGCCTGCTTTTCTCCGAGCGCATAGAAAGAGGGCGCGCCTTCCGGCGAAGTCGCGACCAGCAGGCGCCGTCCCTCGGCTTCGACCAGGGCGAGGGACTGCCGCGGCGCCAGCGTGATTCGCTCCAGCAGCGCCAGCCGCGGCGCGACGCGCGGCGTGCGGCGCAGCCTGTCGACAATCCAAAGCAGCCAGGCCGCCGGCCGGTCGCCCCTCCGCCTCGACCTTCTCACCCTCTTCGTTCTTCATCTCTTCGATTCCCCCATGCGTCGGTCGATGTCCACTGCGCTCAAATCAGCCGCGTCACACGCACCGCCAGCTGTGCGTCCACAACTTCGAACTCGCTCCAGCACAATTGCACCTCGCCTGCGGATAAAGGCATGTCTTCTCCGTGCACCCACTGCGTCTCAATCACTTGTCCTCGCTCAAGAGCCAGCAGATTGCGCACCCTGAAACCTCCTCACCGGTATCCCCACTTCAACCTCCACCGGGAGGCGGGCCATCGGCGCGCTGAGCTCGATCGGCTGCCACGTCCAATTCCGGCGGCGCGGCAACCAGCGCCGTATCCGGCGCACATTTGCAGCCGGCATTGACCGCGCTCATACTCTGCCCGGTTGCCTGCGCCGGCAATGTGTGGGTAGCAGCCATGCGATTGAAACCAAGCAGAAAGATGACCAGATTCAGGGCGGAAAGATTGGAATGGACTCATAAATGCGCAGCACCAAATCCGGCCTCGCTGCCCACCGTTACCGCGCACTCACATCGCTGCTACACTGGTAGACACTGGATGTGCTGCTCGCTGCGGGCCTTCGGCGGTTGTCCGCAGCCCTGAATCGAGGTCGGAAATATGCCTGAAATGAATGGAAATAAGAATCTTACAAGCACCAGCCTTCGCCTCAAGGTAGGCCTGGCAGAGATGCTCAAGGGCGGCGTCATCATGGACGTGATGAACGTAGAACAGGCCCGCATCGCCGAGGAAGCCGGCGCCGTATCCGTCATGGCCCTGGAACGAGTCCCCGCCATGATTCGCGCCGAAGGCGGCGTGGCGCGCATGGCAAAACCGGCCCTCATCAAGCAGATCATTCAGGCAGTTTCAATCCCCGTCATGGCGAAGGCGCGCATCGGCCACTTCGCCGAGGCTCAGATTCTCCAGGAATTGGGCGTCGACTTCATCGACGAGAGCGAAGTGCTGACTCCCGCCGACGAGGCCCACCATATCGATAAGCACGCCTTCACCACGCCCTTCGTCTGCGGCGCGCGCAACCTGGGCGAGGCCTTGCGGCGCATCGCTGAAGGCGCGGCCATGATCCGCACCAAGGGCGAAGCCGGCACCGGCGACGTTGTCCACGCCGTCCAGCACATGCGCCAGATCGTGAAAGAGATGAAGGCCCTCACCGTCCTCTCCGAGCAGGAACTCTACGCCGCGGCCAAGGAGCATCAGGCGCCCTACGAGCTCATCCGCATGGTGGCGCAGAAAGGCAAGCTCCCTGTGCCTAACTTCTCCGCCGGCGGCATCGCGACTCCTGCCGATGCGTCGCTGATGATGCAGCTCGGCGCCGAGGCCATCTTCGTCGGCTCGGGCATCTTCATGAAGGAACGTGCCACGCCGCTCGATGTCGAGAACGATCCCAAGGAGCGCGCCGAGGCCGTCTCCCGCGCCAAGGCCATCGTCATCGCCACCACCCATTTCAACGATCCGAAGATTCTGGCCGAGGCCAGCGAACAGGTCACCGGAACCATGAAGGGCCTTGCCGCCGCCGGATTAGAAGAATCTCAACTTCTCCAAACCCGCGGCTGGTAACCACCTGCGGTGGGGCCAACTGCTCGCTGTCCGCTCGCGCCACCCTTCGTACCGCAAAAGCGCTGGGGTGCCCCATCCTTTGCTTTTTTCTAGCGAAGGCTAGTGTCTTGAGTCTGAAATACGCAACCCAAAACTGGCTGTCATTCTGAGCGAACGGGGCCCCGAACGTCTTTCAGTTCGGGGGTGGTGAGTCGAAGAATCTGCGGTTATTCTTCGATGAACGTCAGACTCACCACACTAGGAAAGCATCCCCTTTCGTTCCCCGCGCCGAAAGCCCGCTTGGAGCACGGTCGGAGGGAACTCCAGCCGCACCGCAGGCCCCCACACAACATTGCCGATTATTTCCCTCCTCGCGCGCACAATGGAAGCATGAGATCGCGCTCAAGCTGTCCTGAGACAAAAATCCGTGGACTCGCAGTGCCGATGTTTGATACCCCGACGCGTACCCCCCACCCCCCCCTGTTTATTTTCGATTTCCACAAAATCCTTGCAGATTTTATGGTCAACATGCGCTCCGCACTCGCTGCCTTAACGCGGGCCTGGTGAAATTGTGAAACTGCCGGAGGCGGACGGGGCTTTACCCACCCCCACTCCTATATTTTCTTTTCCACAGAAAACCTTGCAGATTATATCGGCGACCCGCGATTCGCGCTCACTTCCGGGACCTATCGCCGGTGCTCCGCCGGGCTGTGAAGCTGTGAGGCTATGCGAGTCAGCCCGCACCACAGTCGCATCGAGCGCATAAAATTGTAGTGAACAGCACAGTTTGCCCGTTCAAACACCATCGGCTGGCCCGGCGAGCGGCGGAGCGATTAATTGACCAAAACAGCGCAACAACAGGAGCCAATCAAGGGCCCTCTCATCGGCGTCCTGGCCATTCAAGGGGACTACGCCGCGCACGCTGAGGCTTTGTCGGATGCAGGTGCTATTCCGGTAGAAGTTCGCAAGCCGGAAGAGTTGGCCGGCATAGACGGTCTCATTCTTCCCGGAGGCGAATCCACCACCATTCTCAAGTTTCTTGAGAAACGGCACTTCTTCGACGCCTTAAAGGAGTTCAGCGCCCATCATCCCGTCTTCGGCACCTGCGCAGGCGCCATCCTGCTCGCACGGGAAGTCCGCAACCCGGCCCAGCGCAGCCTTGGAATTCTTGACGCCACGGTGGAGCGCAACGCCTACGGCCGCCAGATCGACTCCTCCATCCTGACTGCGGAAACCTCGCTCCCCGGCGGCCCGCTGGAGATGGTCTTTATCCGCGCGCCCCGCATCGTAACAACCGGCGATTCGGTTGAAGTGCTGGCGCGTCGCGAAGGGTTCCCCGTGCTCGTACGGCAGGGTACGACGATGGCGGCCACTTTTCATCCCGAGCTATCGGGTGACCGGCGTGTGCACAAGGCATTTGTCGACATCGTCGCTCAGACTGACCCATAAGTAACGGTCTTCTGGCACCCGGCTGAACTCGCCTTTCATCCCATAAAGGCAATCCGCATCAAATCCACGTGCGTCCAATCCAAAGTGAGTGTAATCTCATCCTCACAGAGGCCTCTCATGCCCTCCACCTTTACGCATTCCCCTGCGGAAACGGAACGGAAAGAGCCGGGTTTCGGCGGCAAACCCCCCGTTGACCGGCGCCCGACCGGCGGCGGCGGCGGTGGTGGCGACGACGACTGGAGACATGAGCACCGCGGCCCACGCGAATTGCTCAATCGCATTCGTTTCTTCATCTTCTTCGGCCTGGCCGGCGACATGATGTTCTTCGCCATGCTGGTCGTCCTGTTTTTTGCCCGCCAGGCCGGCGCGCACCTCGATCTGCGCACCCACGAGCTTATCGGCGACTGGCACCCTGTCATGCTTCCGCCCATCCTCTACCTCAACACCGCGGTACTAATCCTCAGCAGCGTGACCATGGAGTTGGCGCGGCACAACATCTTTCGTGAGATCGATGTACTCGAGGAATGGCTCGGCCTGGGACGCCCCGCTCTGCGGCGAACCTTGCCCTGGGTAGCCGCCACTCTCGCCCTCGGTGCGCTATTTCTCGCAGGACAGTGGACCGCATGGAAGCAGCTGACAGCACAGGGATTTGCTTTTGACCGCTGGTCCACACCGGCAAGCTACTTCTTCTACGTCATCACCGGCCTGCACGCCGCGCACCTGGTTCTGGGCCTCCTGGCGCTGCTCGTTTGCCTGTGCACCATGGGCATGTTCAAGCGCGTCGAACTGCGCCAGATAGCCGTGGACTCAGCAGCTTGGTATTGGCACGCAATGGGTCTCGCATGGCTGATTCTGCTCACCGTCTTGGCGATCGGCCAGTAAATCGAACCGCTTGCACCGCGGCGTCTTCCAAATTGGACCCTCAACGCGGGTGAGGGTTCCCTTTCGCTCCGGGCGGCGCTTTGGAGCCTGTTCTTCTTGCGGGTGCGGTCAGGTTGAAGTGGTCCTTTTCCTCCACGCTTAACTCTGCTGCGTCCGGATTGCTCACCTTCCACATCACTGCATGCAACTGGCGGTTGCTGACCTCAACAGTGAGGTAGTGATACACCGGAAAACCCGTGTCCTTGTAAAGGTCGCCGCGCCCTCGGAACAACAGCGGATAGGGTTCCGCTCCACCCCCGCCCGTAACCACGTACTCCACTCCATTGCGCTCAAATCGCTCGTAGTTATGGATGTGGCCGTTGAAAACAACGACTCTGGCGCGAAGCTTGGAGAGATGAGCTTCAAGAATCCCGCGCAGATTCAGCGCCTCCTTGCTGGGCAAATTGGCGAAAACCTGCGACTGCCGGTCGGCGACCCAAGGTATGTGATAGAGGATGAAGAGAAACTGCACTTTCCCGGGAATATGACTGAGCTGTGTTGCAAACCAGTCGGCCTGCGGACTTGCTTTGCCCGCGCCGGACGTGCAATCCAGCGAAATCACCTCCACGTCTCCCAGTAACGCTGAATAGTAGCGGTGACCGGCAATTGAGGGAAAATTCTCGACATAATTGGCGATACCCAGCTTCGCACCGCCGTAGATCTCGTGATTGCCCGTCGTCGGCAAAACTAGAATCGAAGTCGTGCGCCAAGCCGCAGTCTCATCCTCAAAATCCTTCCAATCGACTGCACTCGCGCCCGTAAATGGAGTGTCTCCAGTGAGCAACAGCACTGCAGGATGTTCCTCAGCAACGCGCTCGGCCAGCCATTTGCGAATCCGAGGATCGGTTCCGCGTGTGACTGTCGGGATTCGTGAAATCGCGTGTCCCCATAAACAACCAGGCGAATCGGTTCGCCGGCAGCAAACTGAGAAAACGTGAATGTTGGATTGACATCTGTCGGAACCGGGGCGGGTGCGACCACTGCTCGCAGCGGCGCTCGGCTCAGAAACAATAGGAGTAGCGCGCAGCATAAGCGCCTGAAGAGATCCCCGAGACGTAAACTGATCACAACTTCAGAGTAACATTCAGTAAATTCTGGGCTGTCCAGCTGTCTTTCCAGCATTCCAAAGGACGTTCGCTGAGCCGACTCATTCCGCCCCGCGCTCACGGTACGAGCAGGCGCCGCCTCCTCTGAGCTCAAGAGCGTTGGAACCGTTCCAAATGAAGTGACCTCGCTCACAATCGAAACCCGTCGAACGCGCTTATATATCTCAAGGTGCGCTGTCGGCCATACCAACTCCGGCGAAGTCGGTCGTGGACTTGGGTCGCTGCCAGTATCTCGCCATGCGCACATGAAAAATGGCCTCGCGGGATCGCCTTGACGGGATGAGGCTGAAAACCTAAGCTCAAACCAGCGGTCTGTCGCACCGGGAGTGGGTGTGCCCCGTGCGTTTGGCACAACTTTTGCGGATTTTCTTGCGGACAGGGCTGCAATGATTCCCTATCACTGGCAATACCTTCCACTGTTCCTTCAAATCGTCGTGGCTTTCGCACTTGCCGGCTTTATGGTGGTGGCCTCGTGGTTCGTCGGGCGCCATCGAAACTCGGCGGTCAAGCTGGCCGCCTACGAGTGCGGCATCGAGGCCGTGGGTGATGCCCGCGGACGCTTCAGCGTTCGCTTTTATATGGTCGCGATGCTCTTCATCCTGTTCGACGTTGAAGCCGTCTTCATGATGCCCTGGGCGGTTATTTATCGCAAATTGCCCGCCATCACCGGCAATCGGCTCTTTGGCTTTTGGGAGATGGTGGTTTATCTCGGATTTGTGGCCGTCGGCCTTTACTACATTGTGCGCAAAGGCATCCTGAACTGGAGCCAGGACAAGGCGGATCTTTAAGGATGAGCGAGGCAATCGAGAAAACGCTCTCAGACAAGGCTGCGGTGCTTGAGGGCCTTCCGGAACATCCGGCGTTGAAGGCGATTTTAGCCTGGAATCCCGCAGCACTGGTGGACGCTAAGTTCGATCGGGGTGAGTTGACTCTGACCGTCTCTCCTGAGTTGATTCAAGGCGCGGCCGACAACCGTCCAGGCGGCCGGCTACAACTTTCTTGAGGACCTCACTGCGGTCGACTGGTTTCCCTCTACTCCCCGATTTCAGGTGAGCTATCACATCCTGTCGCATTCCTATAAGGAGTACATTCGCCTCCGTGTGATGCTTCAGGCCGAAGATCCTACCGTCGAGTCGATTACACCGGTCTGGCCATCGGCCAACTATTACGAGCGCGAAGTTTTCGATCTGTTCGGAATCCGCTTTGCCGGACACCCGAATCTGCGCCGAATCATGATGCCGGATGACTGGGTGGGATATCCGTTGCGCAAGGACTACCCGGTGGAGGGCTACCGCTGATGACCGAGGTTTCCGGCACACCTATCCTCGAAGCTCCCGTTGGCCGAAGGCGCAAAAGATCAGCACATGGTCCTGAACATGGGGCCGCAGCACCCTTCCACGCACGGCGTCCTGCGCCTGGTGCTGGAAATTGACGGCGAGATCGTCGTTCGTCTCTATCCCGAAATCGGCTATCTGCACACGGGCATTGAGAAGACCTGCGAAGCCAAGTTCTACCAGCAGGTGGTGCCGCTCACTGACCGGCTCGACTACCTCAGCCCCATGGCCAACAACCTTTGCTATTGTCTGGCCGTCGAGCGGCTGCTCGATCTCGAGATTCCCCCAAGAGCGCAGTGGATGCGCGTCCTGCTCTCCGAACTGACCCGGCTTAACTCGCACCTGGTGTGGCTCGGAACCCATGCCATGGACATTGGTGCCCTCACCGTCTTTCTCTACACCTTCCGTGAACGCGAAGATATCCTGCGCATCTTTGAGCACGTCGCTGGCCAGCGGATGATGACCAGCTACTTCCGCGTCGGCGGCCTTTCCATGGAGCCCCCGCTGGACTTCTTCGACCGCGTCCAGGCTTTCATCAAGACTTTCCCAGAGAAAATAGACGAATATTCCAATCTGCTGACGTGGCAATCCAATCTTCATCAATCGCTTGAAGGGTGTGGGCTATCTTTCTGCTGCAGATGCAATTGCGCTTGGCGTAACGGGTCCTCCAATGCGAGCCTCAGGCGTCGATTTCGATCTGCGCCGTGATATGCCCCTACTCCGGATACGAGAAGTTTCAATTCAAGGTGCCTGTTTCCACAGATGGCGACTGCTGGGCGCGTTACATGGTTCGCCTCGACGAGATGCGAGAGAGCGTGAAGATGATCCAGCAGGCGCTCGATGGAATGCCCGAAGGCCCGGTCAAGGCCGACGCGCCCAAGATCGTGCTGCCGGATCGAGAAAAGATGAAGACCCAGATGGAAGCGCTGATCCATCACTTCAAAATTGTCACCGAAGGTTTTGCGGTACCGGCGGGCGAAGTCTATCAGGCCATTGAGAGCCCGCGCGGACAAATGGGCTACTACGTGGTTTCAGACGGCACAGCAAAGCCGTATCGTGTGCACATGCGCAACCCGTCGTTTGCAACCCTGCAAGCTCTTGAAACCATGTGTAAAGGACGGATGCTGGCCGATGTGGTCGCCGTAGTCGGATCAATCGACATAGTGCTGGGGGAGATAGACCGATGAACCTGGTAGAGACGATTGAAAATGATCATTATGCTTCTGGATTGGCGGAGCGTTCGCAAATAGCGCTGACATTTTTCGACGGTTTGATGCATAGTTTCGAGTCGGATTTGAGCATGGCCGAGAAATACAAGGCACAAAGTTCTCAATTCGGGAACTTCTTCGGTCCCGCCTTTGACGGCCTCGAAATCAAGCTTGACGTCGAGCGCGCCGATGCAACCCACAAGCTCTCGACACTGAGGTTTCGTCGAGCTTACTCCGAAATCAGAATCTCCGCAAACCATCCGCCCGGTTGGATTTTTATTGAGCTTCTAAAGCGATCGGCAATGTTCGAAGGCCTGCTTCACTACGGAGTAATCGAAGTTGTTCTTCACGCACAGCGCGATCGCCCTTACGACCTCAACTTCACGCGATGCGGATGGTTATGGCTCGAAGGGATGCCGGAAAAAGACAAGATACGTCCGCGATTGATCGCCGAATACCTGTGGAAGCACCTGATGACTCCGGAAGTTCCCGGCACAGCTCGAAGAGGTCAGCAAGAAGGCGGAACGGTGACAATGTTGGGTGAGCATCGATGAGGCGTAGCGTCGGATATCTCCTGTCTCGAGGTTTCGCCGCGATTCCGAGCCCCTGAAAGGAACGGATATAGGCGGGTGGCGACGAGGTCAAGCGAGAGACGCACGTAAACTGCGCGAAAGTCAGGGAGATGTTGATGATTGATTACGGAAAGATTGCGCGAGATGAGCGGGCCAAGCAAGATGCAGCGAGTAATGCCGCGGCCGATGAAGCAAAGGCGCGAAGAGGCTTCGATCGCATTTTTCAAAAACATCGAGGCTGCACTTGCACTTGAATTGAAGAAGGCAAATCCGGAACTCCACAGGTATGACCTCCTCGTTGGCCACAAAGCCGGCGGAATCTCGATGGACCCAAAAAGATTTGAGACGCAGGTACGGCTTAGTTATGGAAGGGCCTCATCCTGCGAAGTTAATTTGGATCAAGCCAACGCAACGATTCAGGTGGAGATGCTTGGAGAGCCGGACGCAAGCGGAATCGCTGTGCCCCGAATCGATGGTTTTCCAGGTCACTCACACTCAAGCCGGCTCGGCGGCACAGAGGTTGGGATCCGATCAACAGGTCTCCGGCCATATTCGGACCTGAGGACATCGCAGAGCTCGTAGTCGCGGGACTCATCCGGAGCCATTTTGAGTGAGCTAGCATTGAATCCATACGCTGAGCTTTGGGTTTCGCTCGCTTCCCTGCTCCGCAGCTACACCGCGGCGCACGGGTTAAACGGTAGCGCCAGGCGACAGTGGAATTAGGAGAAGAACTGATAACAGTCCGCAGAGGAGAGAATCGGCTGGATTTGCAACGCTCGGATCGCAAGTAAACTGGCAGCGCGAAGATGGACGGGGCGGAGTTCTCGAGTTGACCGAAGCCGGACAGTTGCGATCGATCGATGGTGTTGAGCGCGAGGAATTAGAGTTGGACATGGCAGCCGAAAAATGGGCCCGGGAGCTGATGAATTGAATTCAAAAGACGCGAGCCCGACAAATACGAAAATGGAATCCATGAGCATTTTTTCACCCCGATTGGCGGCTCGATTCGACGCTCTGGTTGAAAAATATCCTTTGCGACGTTCCGCACTTGTGCCCATGCTGCTGTATGCGCAGGATGAGATCGGTTATCTCTCTGACGCCGTCATCGCCGAAGTGGCTGAATCGCATCGGCATCACAGAACTCGAAGTCCGCAATGTGGCAACCTACTATTCCATGCTGCGTTTCAAGCCCGCCGGAAGATACAACGTGCAAGTCTGTACCAATATCAGCTGCATGCTGCGTGGGGCCTACGACCTTTTTGATCGCTTTCAGCAGGAATTGGGCATCGGACATAAAGGCATAACGAAGGATGGCGTCTTCTCTCTCGAAGAAGTCGAGTGCATCGGCGCCTGCTCCTGGGCTCCCGCCATTCAGGTCAACTATGAGTTTCACGACGAGCTCGACCCTGAACAGGTTCCGGAAATCCTGACCGCATATCGCCGCAGAGCCGGAGTCCCAGGCGACGGGTCCTTGTCACCGGGGCGGAAGGCCACCTCTGATGGGACGGTTGCTCATGCCTAGGCTGGTCTCCCATCCCGATGAAGTCAAGATCGTAACGCGCCGCTTTGGCCAGGGCGCTGCCGAAATTGAAAAGTACATCGAACTCGGCGGTTACGAGGCAGCCAGGAAATGCCTGGCACAAGGACCGGACTGGATCATCAATGAGATGAAGGCCAGTAATTTGCGCGGTCGCGGCGGCGCAGGCTTCCCCACCGGAATGAAATGGTCCTTCGTCCCCAAACAATCCGCCAAACCCAAGTACGTGCTGGTAAACGGTGATGAGAGCGAACCCGGTACCTGCAAAGACCATCTGATTTTTCTTCACGACCCTCACGCCGTGATCGAGGGAACGATGATTGCCGGCCTGGCCATTGGCGCCAAAGTTGGTTTCATCTATCTGCGCGGCGAATACCGCTATCTGCTCGAGATTATGGAGAAGGCCGTAGCCGACGCATACACCAGAGGCTATCTGGGAAAGAACATTTTCGGATCCGATACCGAGTTCCAGATCATCACCCAATCCGGCGCGGGCGCGTATGAAGTGGGCGAAGAATCCGCGCTTATGGAGTCGCTCGAAGGCAAGCGCGGCATTCCGCGCATCAAGCCGCCCTTCCCCGCCGTTGTGGGTCTCTATGGTGGCCCTACGGTCATCAACAATGCAGAGACCATTGCCACGGTTCCGCATGTCGTTTCGATGGGCGGTGAAGCCTATGCCGCGGTAGGCACGCCGCGCAATGGTGGCACGCGCCTGTTCTGTCTGAGCGGGCATGTGGAGCGGCCCGGCGTCTACGAGCTCCCCATGGGCTACAACTTGAAGAAGATGATCTATGAGGTCGGCGGCGGAATTCGCGGCGGCCGAAAATTAAAGGCAGTAGTGCCCGGTGGCTCCTCCACTCCTGTCTTGCTGCCCGAAGAGATCGAAAACCTGGGCATGGACTTCGATCAGGTTGGCAAGGCGGGTTCAATGCTCGGCTCAGGCGGGGTGGTGGTCATTGATGATCAGACCTGCATCGTTGAATTCGCTCTCCGCACTATCAGCTTTTATCAGCACGAAAGCTGCGGCTGGTGCATTCCCTGCCGCGAAGGAACCGACTGGCTCAAGAAGTCGCTGACACGTTTCCATGCGGGCTTTGGAACCGCGAAAGATATCGACAACATTCAATATCTGGCCGACAACATGATGGGCCGCACCTTCTGCCCGCTGGGCGATGCTGCGGCCATGCCCACGCTGGGTTTTGTAAAGAAATTCCGCAAGGAATTTGAAGACCATCTGGACGGGAAGCTCTGCCCGTTCGCCAAACATGTAGAAGTGGCCGTGGTTTGAGGGGCGCTGGAGACGAATGGCAGACGTAACCTTTACAGTCGATGGAAAGAAGCTGTCCGCACCGCCGGGCACGCTGCTGATTGATGCTTGCCGTAAAGCCGGCATCGAGATTCCAGCCTTCTGCTACTACCCCGGCCTCAGTCTGCAAGCGGCCTGCCGCATGTGCGTCGTGCGCCAGGAAAAAGTGCCCAAGCTGCAGACCGCCTGCACCACAACCGTCGCTGAGGGTCAGGTCTTCGTCACCGAGTCGCCGGAAATCGCGCAGGCCCGCAAGGCCACTATCGAACTGCTGCTGGGCAATCACCCTCTCGACTGCCCTGTCTGCGATGCCGGCGGTGAATGCGAATTGCAGGACATGACCTTTAAATACGGTGCTGGTGAAAGCCTCTATGCCGAGGCCAAGCAGCATCGCGATGAGCAGCAGTGGTCCCCTGCGGTCTACTACGATCGCCCCCGTTGCATCCTCTGCTATCGCTGCATTCGCATGTGCGGCGAAGGCATGGATGTTTGGGCGCTTGGCGTCCAGAATCGCGGTGCCAGTTCTATCATCGCGCCCAACAGCGTAACGCCGGACGGACAAAGCGGCCAGCTCGACTGCGAGCAGTGCGGCATGTGCATTGACGTGTGCCCCGTTGGCGCATTGACCAGTGGCAGCTACCGCTACAAGACGCGGCCCTGGGAAATGAATCATGTCTCAACGGTATGTACTCATTGTGCCGACGGCTGCAAAGTGACATTGGGAGTTCGGCAGTCAAATGACGGCTCAGAAATCGTCCGCGCCGATAATCGTGACAAGAGCGGCATAAATGGCGACTTTCTTTGTGCCAAGGGTCGCTTCGGCTTCGACTTTGTTGAAAGTCCCGAGCGCCTGAGCCAACCGCTTGTCCGCAATGCACTGGGCAATCTAGAACCCGCCACTTGGGAACATGCGCTGCGCTTCGCGGCGGCCAAATTGAGGGAAGTACGCGACAGCCGAGGCGGCGCTGCCATCGGCGTGCTGGGCGGCAATCGCACCACCAACGAAGAGAACTACCTGCTTCAGAAATTTGCGCGGACCATTCTTCGCACCAACAATATCGACCATGAACGCACGGCGGATTACGCCTCGTTTATCCGCGCCTTTGCCGGGCGCCACAGCCGGGCAGCCAGCTTGCGCGATATAGCCAAGGCGCCGGCGATCCTGCTCATCGGCGGAAATCCCACCGAAGAGCATCCGCTACTGGCATGGAATCTTCGCACCAATGTGCGCCTGAACAAAGCCCGGCTCTACATTGCCAATTCCAATGCCATCAAGCTCGAGCGCCAGGCAAAGATGACTCTGCGCCTTCCTGCGGACGGCTATTCGACTCTTGCGGCGTACCTGGGTGGCAGCGATGCAGATATTCAGAACACTGCCTTTCGCGACGCAATTCTGGCCGAGGAATCGCTTGTCATTATTCTGGGCAGCGAATTTCACGGCAAACAGCTTGAGGCTCTTGTCACTTGGGGACTGCGGCGCAACGATGTGCGCTTCGGATATCTTGGCGATTGGGCCAACTCTCGCGGCGCGGCCGACATGGGCCTCTTGCCCGATCTGCTGCCCGGCTTCGTTCCCGTCATTACGCCCGGAATTTTCGCGGGTGAGTATCCAGGAATGCCGTCGACTCCAGGGATGACCCAGCCTGAAATCCTCGCCGCGTTGGGAAAAGGCGAATTAGGTGCGTTGCTCGTCATCGGTGCCAATCCGGCGGCCCGCTACAACCTCGATCCCGCCGCATTCAAGCATGCGTTTGTCATTGTGCAGGATGTCTTTCTCTCCGACACCGCGGCACAGGCAGATGTCGTGTTCCCGGCCGCCAGCCTTTATGAGAAGACGGGCACCGTCACCAACACCTACGGAGATGTTCAGCTCGTCAGAAAGGCGGCTGATCGCCCAGGAGTGAAACCCGACTTTGAGATTCTGGTGCGGCTCGCCGGCAGCTATGGGCGTCGATGTGAAAACCCTCGTCCCCTTCGGCAAAGGCGGCGTAACGGGTGACCTGGGCCAATCGCGCGGCGCACAGGCCGGCGAAGCAGACCGCCACGCGGTGTGGTTGGCCGCGAATAACCTTGAACCAAAACTCAGCCCGTTCGATCCGCTGGCTGTTCTGGATGAGATCGAACGGTTGGTTCCAAGCTATAAACTGGACCGTCTCAATCTGTTTGGTGGAAATGATGTGCCCACCGAGCCGGGATTTGTGCCGTTGTACACATTTATTGGACCCGATCTGGCCATTCCCGCGCACGATGGACTTTTCACTTCAGGGACTTTGGGCCGCCACAGCGCCGCTCTGAAAGAACTAGATCGCCATCAGGCGCATGAATCGGCCGAGACGGCTGCAGATTGATTTGATGCATTGCTAGAGAGGCTATGAACTCGTGACGATTTTGCAGTTTTTCCTGTGGAGCTTGCTCAAAGTAGTCGTGGTCACGGTGGTGATGCTGATGGGCGTCGCCTACACGGTGCTGCTGGAGCGAAAGCTTGTAGGACGCATCCAGAACCGCTGGGGTCCCAGCCGCGTCGGTCCATTTGGCCTGCTGCAGCCGCTGGTCGATGGCGCAAAATCCTTCCTCAAAGAAGACATCATTCCCACCGGAGTCTACAAGCCACTTTATCTTCTGGCTCCCATCCTTGCCCTCAGTTGCGCATTGATCTCCATCGGCGTCGTTCCCTTTGGCGAGCCCGACGTAACGGGCCCGGGCGGATTTCATTTCTTTGAGATCGCCGACGTAAATATCGGCCTGCTGGTCATTCTGGGCATCACCTCCATCGGCGTCTATGGCATTGCGCTCGCCGGCTGGTCATCCAACAACAAGTATTCCCTGCTTGGCTCCCTTCGATCTTCGGCGCAGTTGATCAGCTACGAACTCGCCCTGGGACTCTCGCTCGTAGGCGTCGTGACTGCGCGCCGGATCGCTCAACCTGCGCGTGATCGTCGAGCAACAGGCGACGAAAGGCATTCTCACCTGGAATATATTCGGCGGATTGCAGTTCGTCGCTTTCTTCATCTACCTGATGGCGGCCTATGCTGAGACCAACCGTTCGCCATTCGATTTGCCCGAGGCTGAGAGCGAACTCACCGCCGGCTATCACACCGAATACAGTTCAATGAAATTCGCCATGTTCTTCATGGCCGAATACGCCAACATGATCACCGTGGGATGCGTGGCCACGTTGCTCTTTCTCGGCGGATGGACCAGCCCCTTCGGCAACTTGATTCCAGCACCACAGAACTTTTCTGCCGCAGCGTTGCTTCCGATCTGCTGGTTCGTTCTCAAGGTTTTCAGTTTTCTCTTTCTGTACGTCTGGGTGCGCGGCACATTGCCCCGCTTCCGCTATGACCAGTTGATGAACTTCGGATGGCGATACTTGATGCCACTTGCCATCCTCAACATTGTGGCGACAAGCCTCTGGCTTGCCTATCGCTAGGAGCGTGTTAGAAACCCTCGACCTCGCTGCGCATTCAAGTGCGTGACCTGAGAACGAGTTTCAAGAGGCACGCTCAGTTACAATCGGAAGGGATTTCACGGAGCCGAACTGCCTGCTCCAATTGCCTTCCCTCAACCTGCCGGTTCTATTTTCGGCACACGCCCAACTGCGACGGAACGATGCACCTGATTCTCTTCATCGTGTTTGCCGGATTCTGCCTTGCTGGAGCCATTAACCTCCTGCTTCAGAGCCATCCCATCAGCAGCGCGCTCTCGCTGATCGTGGTGATGACTTCGCTGGCAGTGCTTTATCTCCTGCTGGGCGCGGAATTTCTGGCCGCCGCGCAGGTCATCGTCTATGCCGGCGCCATCATGGTGCTGTTCACTTTCGTTGTCATGCTCCTCAACGCGGGACGCGAAGAGCGCACACTTGGGCAGTCACGCGGCAGCTATCGTGGGCTTCCCTGCGGTCGTCGCGATTCTTGGCGTCATCGCCACCGTGATCCTGCATGCGCAGGGATTGGGCGCCGCCGCATTCAGCGATGGCATCACCTCCACGCAGGAACTGAGCACCGTGCTCTTCACCAAACTGCTGCTGCCCTTCGAGGTCACTTCGGTGCTGATCCTCATCGCGATTCTCGGCGCCGTGGCTCTGGCCCGCCACGGCGACGGCGATGCTCAGGAACGACGAGAAAGGACGGCCACGAAGTGAATCCGAACTTCTCTCATCTGCTCCAACAGGAAGTTCCGCTCTCCTGGTATCTGCTCTTGAGCGCCGCGCTGTTTTCACTCGGCGTCCTCGGATTCCTCATCAAGCGCAATCTCATCACCGTCTTCATGTCCATCGAACTTGATGCTCAACGGCGTCAATCTCTCTTTCGTGACCTTCGCCCACCAGTGGCATGAGGTGAAAGGTCAGATCTTCGTCTTCTTCGTCATGATGGTGGCTGCGGCCGAAGCTGCCGTGGGCCTCGCCATCATTATTGCTGTCTTCCGCGCCCGCGCCACTCTGGCCGTCGACCGAATCGACCTGATGAAACTATGAACGGACTCTCTCCATCTCTGGCTGATTCCGCTGCTGCCCTTCGCCGGGTTTGTGCATCAACGGAATCCTCGGCCGCCGCGTTGCCGAAAGTCGCTGGTAACTGCCGTTGCCCTGCTTGCTCCGCTGGCGTCATTCGGCGTGGTGCTGAACGCCGTGATCGCGAGTCGTCCGGGCCTGGCGTTCCCTTACACCGAGACCTATGGCCACTGGATCAACGCCGGCCTGCTCCATGTCGACTTCAGCTTCGTTCTCGACCAACTCTCGCTGGTCATGCTGCTGGTCGTCACCGGCGTCGGTTTTCTGATCCACATTTATTCCGTCGGCTACATGGGCGAAGAAGATGGCTACTGGCGCTACTTCAGCTACCTGAATCTCTTCCTCTTCTTCATGACCGTCCTGGTGCTGGCCGGCAATGCCCTGCTCATGTTTGTCGGCTGGGAAGGCGTGGGTCTGGCGTCGTATCTGCTCATCGGCTTCTGGTTCAAGAAGAAATCCGCAGCCGATGCCGGCAAGAAAGCTTTCATCGTCAATCGCATTGGCGACTTTGGCTTCCTCATCGGCATGTTCCTGTTGCTGGCGAATTTCGGAACCCTCACCTTCAGCGAAATCGCCGCGAAACTCGCCGCCAATCCGCATGCGACTGGCGGCGTCCTGACTGCCATCTGCCCTCTGCCTGCTGATGGGCGCAACCGGCAAGAGCGCGCAGTTTCCGCTCTACGTCTGGCTGCCCGATGCCATGGAAGGCCCTACACCCGTCTCCGCACTCATCCACGCCGCCACCATGGTCACCGCCGGCGTCTACATGATTGCGCGGACGCACTTCCTCTTTGACCGCTCGCCCTTCGCCCTCACCGTCGTGGCAATCGTCGGCGCGGCCACTGCCCTCTTCGCGGCCACCATCGCCCTGGTGCAGAACGACATCAAGCGCGTGCTGGCCTACTCCACCATCTCGCAGCTCGGTTACATGTTCCTCGGCTGCGGCGTGGCAGCTTATTCCGCAGCCATCTTCCACTTGATGACGCACGCCTTCTTCAAGGCCTTGCTCTTCCTTGCCGCGGGCTCCGTCATTCATGCCCTCGGCGGCGAGCAGGATATGCGCAAGATGGGCGGCCTGCGAAAGAAGCTGCCCGTCACCTTCTGGACCATGACCGCGGCCGTATTCGCCATCGCAGGCTTTTTCCGTTCGCCGGATTCTTCTCCAAAGACGCAATCCTCTACGCGGCTTTTCTGCATGGCACGAACGGGAAAATCTTCTGGTTCGTCGGCCTCGTCACCGCCCTGCTGACATCCTTTTATATGTTCCGACTTTGGTATATGACTTTCCTCGGTGAGTCGCGCAGTCACGATGCGCATCCTCATGAGAGCCCATGGTCAATGCGTGGCCCGCTCGTCATTCTCGCGCTTCTCTCTGTCTGCGGCGGATGGATTGGCATCGAGCGCTTCGGAGCATTCCTTCGCCTGCACTCGGTCGGTCGTCGCATGCCCTGAAGCAGCGGCGGCGGACAGCAGCTTGAGATCGACGCTCAGCGTTCTCGCCGTTGCTCGTCGCCGCTGCTCGGCTGGTTCATTGCATACCGCCTCTATCAGCCAGCACCTGAGAGTCCTGCGAAGCTCGCAGCCGCCATTCCCGCTGGCTACAAGCTCCTGCTCAACAAATACTTCGTCGATCAGATTTACAGCTTTGCCGTCGTCAAGCCGCTCTTGGCATTCTCAAAATTCATCCTCGAGTGGGTGGTCGACGTCGCCATCCTCGGCGGCATCACATGGCTGCTCGGCGGCATCGCGACGCTCGCAGGGGCAATCCTCCAGCGCTGGCAGTCGGGCAATTTGCGTTCCTACGCGGCGTGGCTGGCTCTCGGCGCCGCCGCGTTGCTTCTCTTCGTGCTGGTTCCGTGGAACACGGTGCTGGCTGACTTCTTCGGAACTCACATTGGCATGGCGGGGCACTGAGAGATGGCAATGAACGACTCAATTCTGACCTTGATCCTGCTGGTCCCGCTCGCCGGTGCGGTCCTCATTGCGCTTCTGCCCGATCGCGGCAAACTGCCCGCCTGGATTGCCCTGCTTACCTCGCTGCGTCAGCTTCGGCCTTACTTTGCATCTGCCCGCGCACTTTGTTCTCGGTCAGCACGGCTTCCAGTTCGAAATCAATCGCCCATGGATTGAGAACCCCGCCATCTTCTACCACGTGGGCGTCGATGGTCTCAGCCTATGGCTGGTGGTGCTGGTTGGCCTGCTCGCACCCGTCGGCGTTCTGGCCAGTTGGAACGCGATCAAGGAACGGCGCAAAATTTTCTACCTGCTCTTCCTTGTTCAGCAGACGGCCATGTTCGGCGTCTTCATCTCCCTGGACCTGATGGTCTACTACGGGTTCTGGGAACTTTCGCTTGTCCCCATGGCGATTCTCATTGCCATGTACGGCCGCAAGGACGGTCCCAAAGGCCGCCATCAAGTTTTTCCTCTTCACCTTCATTCCCTCCGCGCCTCTGCTGGTCGCGATCTTGTGGCTCTATGCCCGTACCGGCACCTTCAACTTCTCTGAACTGCAGATCCTCATTGCCAGCGGTGCCCTTCCTGCCGCTCCGCTAGTACTGGGTTGCGCTGGCATTCCTCGTCGCCTTCGCCGTCAAAGTTCCTGTCTTCCCGCTGCACGGCTGGCTGGCAGACACCTTCAGTGAGGCGCCTGTCGCCATGGCCATGGTAGTGGCGGGCAAGCTCGGTCTCTACTCCATGCTGCGCTTCCACGTGGAACTCTTTCCCGCGCAGGCCGGGCGGTCGCGCCCGCTCCTCATTGCGTTGGCAGTCATCGGCATCCTCTACGGCGCGTGCCTCGCTCTGGTACAACGCGATTTCTGGCGACTGCTTGCCTTCGCGGCCTTGAGCCATCTCAGCCTCATCACCCTCGGCATCTATGGACTCACCTTCACCGGATGGGATGGCGCGGTCTACCAGATTCTCAACCATGGCGTTGTTGACGGTGCTCTCTTTGTTTTGCTCGGCGTCCTCGAAATTCGCTACGCCACAACCCAGATTGCCTCCTACGGCGGCCTCGCCAGCAAGGTCCCGCAGACTGCCACACTCTTCGTCATCGCGTCGCTGGCCATGATCGGGCTCCCCATGCTCAATGGTTTCGTGGGCGAGTTCCTCATCCTCTCCAGCACCTTTACCGGTGTCAGCAGGGGATGGGCCATCGCCGCTACCCTCGGAGTGATTCTGGGTGCTGCTTACATGCTCTGGCTGGTACAGCGGCTCTTCTACGGGCCCGAGAGCGAACTGGCGAGATCATGCCCGCCAGTCGATCTGCGACTCGGCGAAATTGCAGTGTTGTGGCCGCTCGCGGTGCTCATGCTCGTCATGGGGCTCGCTCCTTCCATCTGGATTCCATCCATCGAGAATCGCGTCGGCACTCCAGCCGTGAAAGGATCTACCGTCTTGCCTGTATCGAGTCTGAGCAATGCATTGCACGGGGAGGTCAGCGGTGAATCCGGTTCCCGGCATCTCCCGCATCCTTCCCGAAGTAATTCTTGACCCTCGACTGGCGTCCTCATGATGCTGATCGACGCTTCGCTGCCTCCCGATGTGCCGCGTCGCGCGCTTGGCTGGGTCGCGGCATTCGGGACCACACTTCGCGCTCTGGGCCAGCCTGTGGCAGCTTTCCCTGCCCATGGGCACAGGATTCTACGGCACCGTTGAAACCAGCCCATTTACCGTCTTCTTTCACGCTCTCATCTGCGGCATCGTACTCGTTGCTCTGCTTGCTGGCATGGATACCCTGCCTGAAGACGCCATCACCAGGGCGAGTATTATGCGCTGGTCGTCTTTCGGCGCAGTCGGCATGTGCCTGCTCACCAGTGCGGTCGAACTGCTGCTGGTCTTCATTGCCCTCGAAATCTCCTCCATCGCCACCTATGTTCTGGCCGGTTACCGCAAGGAGACAGGCCGCGGTCCCGAGGCCGCAATCAAATACTTCCTTCTCGGCTCCTTTGCCACCGCGTTCCTGCTCTACGGCATCGCCCTCATCTTCGGCGCGACTGGAACGACCCAGATCTATGAAATCGCGCGCAAAGTAGCCTTCCTCGCAAAATCCGTCTCTCGTGTTGGCTTCTCTGGCGCTCATGCTGGTGGGCATCCTGTTCAAAGTTTCGGCCGCGCCCTTCCATGTGTGGACACCCGACGTCTACGAAGGTGCGCCCTCGCCAGTCGTCGCGCTCATGTCCACCGCACCCAAAGCTGCCGCTTTTGCACTTCTTTTGCGCGTGGTGTATGAGATGTTTCCTACGTTGCACGCCGTCTGGTCGCCGATCCTCTGGGTCGTCGCCGTGCTCTCGATGACCGTGGGCAACCTGGCCGCGCTCCGCCAGCAGAACGTCAAGCGCATGCTCGCCTATTCCTCCATTGCCCATGCGGGATACCTGCTGGCAGCCTTCGCCGGTCTTGGCACCAGCGGCATCGCCGCTGCCAGCTTCTACATCGCCGCATACGCAGCCATGAACGTCGGCATCTTCGCCGTCGTTACCGCTCGTCAGCGGATACGACGAGAAGCTGCCCATGATCCAGGACTTCCGGGGACTCATCTACCGCTCCCCATTTCTGGGCGGCCTGCTCATCTTCTTTCTCGTCTCGTTGGTGGGGATTCCCTTCACCGGCGGCTTCTTCGGCAAGTTCTACTCCTTCTCAGCTGCAGTGGGTGGCGGCGCGGTTTGGCTCGCAATGATTGGCCTGCTCAATTCCGGCCTGGCCGCGGCATACTACCTGCGCTTTGCCTTTGCATCGGTGCAGCGCCCGCTTGAACAGAATGGACATTCGCAGGCGCCTATCCCGCAAATTGGAGTCACCGTGGGGGCCGCCCTGCTATTTGCAGTGGCCGCAACACTTGTTCTCGGCATCGTACCCGGCGAGGTCCTTAAAGCAGCTGAAGCGGGAGCGCACACCCTGCAAGTTCCACCGGAATCACCCACTAGCCCGGCCATCACTGCAGTGGAGCAATCGACTAGATGACGACTTCCTGATAGGCACTCGCGCAATCCGCGCTGTGCAACATGCTCTTGTAAAACTCGATGGTAAGTGTCAGCACATGGGCATCGACAAAGTTGCCGATAACCCATGCGCGTGCGGCCTCACCCATTCGCCTGCACCGCTCAGGGTTTCCAAGAAGCATAAGTGCGGACTCGGAGATCGCCTCTGGATACCCGGGAGGGATAAGGAGGCCTGTGACCTCCGGCACAACGGCGTCGCGCGATCCCGTCGCCAACGTCGTGATGACCGGAATGCCTGTAGACGAGGCCTCCAGTACCACATTCGGAAACCCCTCTCGCCGGGTGGGCAGGATCAAAAGATCCATCGCGCGATAGTAGGGCGCTGTGTGTGCCACATACCCTGTGCACACAATGTGTGGATGAGTTCGGATCCGCAAACGGAGCCTTGTGTCCAGAGCGTCCTCTGAGGCGTCAAACCAGCCGACCAACAGAAGGTACGCCTCAGGCCTTGTTCTTAAGATTGTGTCAAAGGCCGCGACCAAATCCGGTAGACCCTTATCCTGCGTCAGGCGGCCGACAAACCCCAGTACAGGCGCGTCGTGTGGCAGTCCGAGTTGGTCACGCATGCGACATGGACCGGGCGAAAACTTCTCGATATCCACCCCGTTGCTGCTTCCAGCTCCAACCATTTGCAGCTTCCCTTTTGGAGCCACACGCAGCCTTGACGCCTCAGCGTAAAGACTCGCACTGTTGCAGAGCACAACGTGTGCCGATGCTGCAGCTATCCGTTCCGCTACCAGCAGGACCCAGCGCTTGAATCCCTTCGCTGTTTCGAGCTTAAGGCCCCGCAGCATGTAGACTCGGCGTGGTACGGAGGCCCATCGCGCTGCAAGATTCCCCAGCAGCCCAGCCTTTGGAGTACTGAACTCGGTGATGTCCGGTTGCAGTTTGCGAAGCAGCCGCCAGAGACGTATCAACGAAACAAAGTCAGCCAGCGGCGCGATATTTCGCTCCATCGGAATGGCAACCGTGTCTATGCCGTCGCTCTCGCCAATGCGGTTAAGCAACTCGCCGGGCCCAGATACCAGCGTCACTCGAAAGCCTGCTTCTCGCAGTGCGCGCAAGCGTCCCGTCATCACTATGCAGGTGAATGGGCTCGTAATTCCGACAACGATGTGAGGCGACGGCGAAGAGGAACCCAGGCCACGAATTGCAGGTTGTGGCATCTCGACAGATGACATGAAGAAGCCAGCACCTCTGGCAGGTTCCCGGAATGTATCCAGAGAACACCTTTCCAACGCTTCGATAACTTATTTCAAATCTCGAAACCCTGCCAGGTCCCGAGCATTGGGGACATGGCTGATTAGTCACGCGGTTTCGTTAAAAACTAATACGTCGAATCCAAACTCTAATAAGCAAAATCAAAGAAACTGTAACATTCCAGCACAGTTGCACCTGTGAGGCCGGTCACTGCTGCTTTGTAACACCAAGCTGTAGCTTGTTAACTCAAAGACAAGCACATGACTCAACGGCCCAGGGTTTTACTCCTGATCCCCCATCTAGGCGGCGGTGGCGCAGAGCGAGTTACTTCTTTGCTGGCAGAGAATCTGTGCGGGGCCAACCACGAAATACACCTCGGGCTGATCACTCAATCGACGCCCCCTATGAGTCATTTCCCGCGCTCGGTACATGTCCACGGCCTGGGCGCATGCAGGGTTCGAGACTCGGCCATCCGCCTGATTCGACTTGTCTGGAACCTGCGGCCCGACGTAATTCTCTCTGGGATGGCGCATCTCAACTTCCTTGTCCTCCTCTTGCGTCCATTCTTCCCGTTCAAGACGCGCATCCTCATTCGCCAAAATGGCACGGTATCTTCAGCCATAGCCGCAAGAAATGCGCCTTTCTACACGCGCCTCCTCTATCGTCTGCTTTACTGCAGAGCGGATTGGGTCATCTGCCAGTCGAACTCCATGGCGGAGGATCTTTGCACCGAGACTGGTACCTCGCGCAAAAAGCTCGCGGTACTCCAGAATCCCGTGGACGTGGATGACATTAGGCGCGTGGCTTCCAGCTCCATGAATCATTGGTCCGGCCCGGGACCGCATCTGCTTGCCGTGGGTCGGCTATCCAGCGAAAAAGGCTTCGACATGCTATTGCAGGCGCTGGCAAAACTCAAATTTCGATTCCCGTCCGCAGATTTGACGATTCTGGGCGCAGGTCCGCAGGAAAAGACCCTGAGAACTCAGTGCAAAGAACTAAGAATTGACTCTGCAGTGCGCTTGCCGGGTCACGTCGAAGATCCTGCCGCCTATTTTCAAGGGGCTTCCGTATTTGTGCTTTGCTCCTATCACGAGGGTTTGCCCAACGCCCTTCTCGAAGCCGCCGCCGCGGGGTTGCCATTGGTTGCTCTTCCTGCCTCCGGAGGAATTGTCAGCTTGATGGGCTCCAGCCCCGGTGAGTGGTTGGCGCGCGAAGTATCAGCCGATGCACTGTTCCAATCGCTGATTGCCGCTCTTGACATCTTGAAACCGTTGGATCGATTTCCTCATCCCTGGATTGAGGAATTCAAACTCAAGTCTGCGATTGGAGCTTACGAACATCTGATCAGCCTCTCTCTCCGCGAGCAGCGCCTGTGAACCGCATTGCCCTCGTCATTCCTACCGTGGATCGCATCGGTGGCGCCGAGAGGCAACTCATCCTTCTTGCCAAAGGTCTGGCCAGGCGCAATTGGCAGGTCACCGTCATCGCGCTTTCAGGAACCGGGGAATGCGCGGCCAGCGAACTGAGCGACGCCGGGGTTGAGTTCCTCAGCCTGGGCATGCGCAAGGGGCTCGCCGATCCGCGCGGATGGATTCGATTCAACCGCTGGATCACGCACAATCGGCCCCATGTCGTGCATGCACACCTACCTCACGCCGCAATGCTGATGCGTTGCTCGCGGCTCGGCGCACCCTTCCATGTGGCGATCGACACGATGCACACCCCGGCAACGGCGCCATGGCTCCGCCAATTGGGATACTTCTTGAGCAATTGGCTACCCGACAAGGTAACAGCCGTCAGCGAGGGAACAGCCGATGCATGCCTGTCTGCGCGAATGGTCTCAAGAAGTCGTCTCACCTTGCTTCCAAACGGAGTCGATGTCGATATCTTTCGACCAGACCCAGCCGTGCGCATTGCGATGCGCCGCGAGCTTTCGCTCACCGATGAATTCCTCTGGATCGCCGCCGGGAGGCTGGATCCCGTAAAAAACTATCCCGCCCTCCTCAATGCACTCTCGAGAATCACCCAACCTGTAAGGCTCGTAGTTGCCGGCACGGGGCCCCTTGAAGCGAGCCTGCGTCAACTGTCAGCCCACCTCGGCCTCAACGGAAAGGTCCAGTTTCTCGGCTTTGAACCGAATGTGCTGCGTTGGATGCAGTCTGCCGATGCATTCGTCCTCTCATCCCGCTGGGAGGGACTCTCAATGAGCCTGCTTGAGGCATCAGCGTGCGCCTTACCGTCGGTGGCGACCGACGTCGCTGGCAATCGGGAGATCATTGTTGACGGAAGCACCGGTCTCTTGGCAACCGCCGCAAGCCAAGTGGCACTTGCAGAAGCCATGAATCGCCTTATGCAAATGTCTTCAGGAGAACGACGAACGATGGGTGATCGCGCGCAACAGTTGATCGCCGAGCGCTTCTCTCTTGACCGTATCCTGGATCGCTGGGAAGAGCTTTATGCAGAACTTCTCGCGCAAAATTCGAGGCCGTCCCGTTGGGCTCCCGCGCGTTCCGCCCTCACCGTTTGAAAACATTCAGCGAAGTACCCTCTTTGCGAGGCGCGATCCTTTGATACGCGCAACTGCAAGTGCCTCATACGCACGGTCTGCCAAACAAAGGCCCGCAGGTACGTATTCCGCTTTGACTCGCTCAAATGAGGTAAATTGCTCGCCGTATGCACGCAGGAACCCTCTCAGTCCAGTCATCATTTCGCTGCAAGCGGAATTGCTGTGAATGCAGATCGTCCACAGGCCTTTTGACTTTAGCTCTGGTCCCCAAAGCTGCTGCGGAATCCACGTCACGCCGCTGCGCTCGAACGGCATTCGCGCAAACCCATCGGAGATATAACGAATCCCCTCGGAACGAAGCACACGCAACGTAGCCAGGTCGAATCCATGTCGAGGGGCTACCCAAATGCATGGGTTGAGTCCCTGATCGCGCAGAATCCCCAGCCCTCTTTGAATCCACTGCGACTGCACCTCCTCCGGCACACCGGCAAACTCTGTTCGCCGATGCAGCGGCAACAGGCCTCGACCGCGGCTTACGCATAGATGTTGATACCCATGGAGGGCAATCGTGGCTCCCGCAGCCTGAAGACTGCGCATCTGGCTCCAGAAGCGCGGATTTGCCTCAGAGTGAATGAGGTCCGGATCCTCGTTTGCGGGAACTATCGCAAGAATTGGCCGAATGCCAAATTCAACAATCAAGTTGTGGACTCGCTCCCACCGATTGCGTTCGACCGTAGGGCAAAGGTCGTCAAACCGAAGCAAGTATTGAGCGGACTGCCGTATCATCTCGCGCCTCCAATTTCTACGCGAAGAAGCTTATGGCTCCAGTACCAAAGAAATAGGAATGTGCTTACCGTCCAGAGCGATGTGGCGAGCGCGATCCCCGCCACACCCAGCCGTCGCATCAGGAAGACATTCAAAACAACGTCCAATCCCAAATTGAGAAACCCGCAATAAAAAATCAGGTCAGTGCGACGCATTGCTACAAGAAAGCGATAGTACACGCGGCTGCAAACAAAGAACGGAATCTGCAGACTATACATGGCAAGCACCGGAGTCACTACTGCTGTATCGCGAGGGCCGAAAATGCCATGTTGAAAAGTGAGCTGAATGAGCCAGTGGGAGCCGGCAATCAGTGCCACGGCGATGGGGGTTGAAATGACCGCCATCAGGCCCGCCCACACACTGAGTGTGTGCCGGCATCCTGTCCAATCCTTCCGCGCAACCATGCGAGAGAAGTGCGGCACAACCGCGGAGGAAACTGCGCCCGCCAGCAACGTAATCACCACGCTTACAAAGCGATTTGCATAAACCAGCGCCGAGACACTGCCCGCGGGCAAGATTGCAGCCATCGATTGATCAACCAGCAGTCCTCCCGAAGCGACGACGCTGCTCAGCGAGCACTGGACCATACTGATGAGCCACTTCACGTGTAGCCTCATTCATCCCATACCACTGAAGCCGGAAACTGTAGCCGCGTTCGTCCATCAACACGTCCTACCCACGTGCAGTGAATCAGCGCTCCGGCCACGAGTGGCATAGACCATGGCCCAGATGCCTACATGTGCGTGCTCAGCAGCGGAGCGCATACAAGAATCGCCATCAGGCGTGACACCGGCGCAATCGCGGGAAGCGCGAATTGGTCAAGAGTATTTAGCACTGCCGAGCAGTTGCTGGCGATCCCTGTCAGAACCACCACCGGCAACAGTGCATAGAAGAGATGAATTGCAAGATCTTGCTTCTCTGCCGAAAAGTGAGAGGCAATCAAGGGAAAGAACCCCCGCGCGCATAGCCCCATTCCGGCCGCAGCGGCCGTCAGCAGCATGCAAGTCCACAGCATTGCACTCGAAAGCAATCGTTGCGCGCTCTCTCGACCCTCCAGTTCCCTTACCCGGATGAGCGTCGGGACCAGTGCCTGGTTCATCGACTCTGAGATGAGGTTGATCAAAAGTCCGGGGATGAGAGCGGCGGCCAGAAAAGCATCCATCGCGTCGGAACGTCCGTAAACTCCGGCGACCGCAAACTCTTTCAACGTGGCCACGATCTTCACGAAAATGCCCGCTGTAATAACGGCCGCAGCTGCATGAAGAATTCGGCGATTTGCACTGCCAGCGGGAAGCCAGCCAACCCGCGTGCTCATACAGCCCCGCCGAGCACCTCAACCAACACGGACTGACCCTCATGCTGGCCCGGCTCCTCTTTCGATAGCCGTCCGGCCAGAGAAATCATCGCCAGCAGCAGCCAGGTTGTCCGGCTCTCGCCCACGGTTCCCACGAGCGAGGAGATGATCCAAACCAACAGCAATGTCATCATTGCGATGCGTAAGGGCCCGTGCGTCTGCCACGCCGCGTACACAGACCAGACCAGAATGCCGAAAGACAAAATGAAGGCGCAGATTCCACCTTCCACAAGAATCGAAAGAGCCGTGTTGTGCGCGGTGTCCATCGGCGCCAATCCAGCCGCGCTGACAAAGCATCCCGCACCATGCCCGACGAATGGTGCTTGAACAAACGCACGCCATCCCGCCGCCCAAATATTCAGCCTCTGGTTCAGATCTGCCACTTCTCAATTGCTCGGCGATCGTAGCAGATTCGTTCCAGGGTTTCGTGAGGTGCGACGAACCACAGCACAACCCCGACCATCGGCAACGCAAACAATCCGCCTAGTACCACTCGCCTCTGCTCTCGAATCAACAGGAAGCAGCAACCAGCACAGCGCTACGATGACGGCGAGAATCCACCTCGCGACGCAGTCAGCAACACCGCCCCGAGTCCCAGCGGAAAATAGCCCAGCGCCAGTAACCGCACAGGCCAGCGTTTCTCCCAGCTCAGAAGCAGGGCAGCCATGGGAAATCCAAGATCGAGAAATCGAGCCACATCGTTCGGATCCTGGCCCGCTGCGGTAAAGCGGATTTGTCCCGCGGCAATCGCATCGGGAGACGCAAGATTAGCCGCCGTCAGCATTGCTAGCACCCAGCATCCTGCGAGCGAGATCCGCAGCAGCGCCCGCAGATCGCGCACTCCGTCTCTGCAAACTCCCATACCAGCCAGACGATCATCATTTCCTGAACGTAGCCGCGCAGCTTGTCCAACGTTGCATGCGGGTCGACAGTCCAGAAATACGTACAGCTGAACCACAGGAACAAAGCCAGAACCAGCCAATGCAAAGGTCCCCACTTGCGCCAACTCCTGCGCCTGCAAGATCGCGGGGATCGCCGTCGCCATCGCAATCAAACCCATAATTCGAGCCACGTTGCCGAGAGGCGTGCCCAGATCGAGCGAATACTCCCACGGAATTGTGAAAACGAAAAGGAGCAGCATTCCCCAGGCAATGCGGCGCACAGCTAGAACCTCTGCGAGTAGACCAAACCCGCATAAATGCTGACACCGGCTGCAGACTGGATCACCGACTCCATGGTCCGGTTCCACAAGTTCTTGGCAGTGGAGTTGGGAACAAAAAGAATGTCGCGATCCTGGATCTGCATGTCGGGGTCTTGGCCGCGGAGCAGCCGTTTCAGGTTGAGCGTGGTCAGCGTTCGTCCGCCCTTCTCCTCGCGAATCAGCACCGCCTTTGTCAGCGACGCATTCTGCGACGGTCCCCACGCCAGCGAAAGAACCTGTACCACAGTCAGACGCTGCACAGGATCAACTGGGAATCCCCCGGACGAATGACATCGCCAACTACATACACCAGCCCAGCGCGGCTCACCTGCACCGTGTCGCCGGCCTCCAGTTCTGGATTGTGGTCGGAGGTTGCGTCAAAGCCACTGGGGTCAAGAACCACCGCATACGGCGTGTTGGGCTCCGTACGCCGAACAATCGTCGCTAGGCTGCCGGCGTTCGGAGCCAACCCTGATGCCGCCGAAATCAGGTCAAGCAGTCGGTGGTGAGCCGTGAAAGGATAAACCCCGGGATGAGCCACTTCACCGAGCACGCTCACGTCCTGCCCGACATATCCAGTCACCAATACCGTCACCTGCGGATGTAACAACATGCCGTGCGCCAGCAGTGCTGCTTCAATTGCGTGTGCCGCGGCCCGCTCATCCATCCCTCCTACTTGCACTTCCCCCACAAGGGGCAATATCACCATACCTTCGCCGGTAACGCGTACCGACGAATGAAACTCTGGTGTGTGATATCTCGCTCACCTCCAGCATGTCGCCCGCTCCAATTGGAGCCAGCATCGGCGTCGCAATCAGTCCAGATGCATTTCCTGCTGCGCCTGTTTGGCCTGTGCCAACCAGCCCATTCCAGACCGTGGGAGCTTCCTTGTCATTGGGCAGACTCCTCGTCTCCGTCGACTGAGGAATTCGCGCCACTCCTGTCGGCAAGCCCGACGTGCTCGGCGTTGGAGCCTGTGCATGAGCCGTAGCGCCAGCCAGTAATATGGCCAACGCCACAGTTGCCGCGCGGGCAGCGGAGGAACGGATGGATTCCAGCAGTAGTGCCCCGCCTATAGCCAGCCAGAGGCCTGCGAAAAGCGTGATCGCCAGGTAAACGGGCAAATCCGGAGCCACCGGCTTCACCGGTTGCCGCGCATAATCCACTACCGAAATGTCAGAGCCATGGATGCCCGCGCTCAATCGCGCCTCTTGCGTTTTTTCCAGCACCCGCATGTAAAGTTCGTGGCTTGAATTCGCTTCCTGACGCATCCCTGCATACTCCGTGACTGCTTCGTTGAGCCTCATCCCTTCGCGAGTGCGTTGTGCAAGGTTTTCACGCAGCAATTGCTCTCTATCCGCCGCCGTTCTAAAAGTTGCGCGGAATTGCTCTACCAGTTTGCTGTCCTCTCCGCGAATCTGTTTGTCCAGATCCCGCAACTGGCCTCGAATCTCTGCGACTCTTGGAAAATTCGGCCCGTGCTCAATGCTCAGTTGTGTTTGTTCCTGCTCCAGCTCGCTGTGCCGACCATGCAACCGCTGCAGCAAAGTCGTCGGCAAAGCCGCCGTTCTTGCCTTCCAGCCCCGCGTCCGAAGTGGTCACCAACTCCGGATCGCCTTTCGACGCAGCTCTGTACTCTGCTTCGCGCAGAACACGGTCGGCAGTTGCAGCGACCAAGTCTTTACCGAGTTCGTCAATCTCCAGGAGTGCTGTCGTGTGTTGCAGTGTCTCCAGGTTGCCCGTTTGCGAGCGTGTCAGGCGTATCTAGAAGCCCATGCTGCTTCTGGAATTGCAATAGCCGTTCATCGTCCTGCTCGACACGTGCTTTCAACACCTGCAACTGATTTTCCAGCCAGTTTGTCGCTTCTGCCGTAGCCTCTACGCGCATCTCCGTATCTTCGCGGTTATAGGCTCGAATCAGTTCATTCACAACCGCGGCTGACAACGCGGCATCATTCGACCGGAACCGAATCTGAAGGATCAGTGTCCGAGGTACAGTCTGTACGATGAGGCGCCTTTTGAACCTGTCGAGCAAATAGGCCTCTGCATCGGGCCCAGGTGCATCCGGGCGAAACGCAGCGAAGTGCCGCGGAAACCGCCCCATGAACGCCGGAGCATCGGAGAGCCTCTCGTCCACTATCACTCGCCAGGCAAGCTGATCGCTGCGGAAGACGTTGGCCAAGGTTTCTAATTGCGTCTGCCCCGATGCAAATGATCCCGAACTCCCTTCGCTCAAACCATCGAGGCTGAGCGTGGTCGCAGGAGCGGCGCGCAGAGCGACCGTGGCGCTGGCTTCATACTCATTGGGGACAATCAAACAATAGAGGAGGCACGCGAGCAGCAGTCCGCCTGTCACACACGCGATGAATCGTCGGCGTCGCACTAAGTTCGCCCACAATTCACAAAAAGATGTCGATGAGCCGTCCCGGCCCGAAGAAACTGCGAGCGGTCCTGCGAGAAGACGCGGTGATTTCAGCTCAGCGGGTGGAGCATCCGGCAACTTTCAGGGCCCTCGGTTCCAAATTCCTCATGGCAACGCGGTACCGTGGCGCTCATGCCCAAAGAGCAATGCAGAGGAATTAGCCCTTATTTTGACCAATTTGTGGCAGATTGTTTGTGCGGCACGTCACGTATGAGGAAGCAACGACTCCTGCAGAACCATTTCCCGGCACTCACTCCCCCGCCCCGCCCTTTCTATACCACTCGACCGTGCGGCGCAATCCCTCGCGGAAATCGACGACCGGCTTATAGCCAAGCAGTTCGTCTGCCTGCCGAATGTCGGCCAGCGAGTCTCGAATATCTCCCGCACGAGGCGGCAAGTAGGCCGGCTCGCCCGTGTATCCCGTCATTTCGCGCAACATCTTGAATGTCTCATTCAGCGTGATCCTGGAACCGGTAGCCAGGTTCATCATCTTTCCCGGCAACCTTTGCTCCCGGCGCCTTGGCCGCCAGCAGATTGCCGTGCACTACGTTTTCGATGAATGTGAAATCCCGGCTCTGCTCGCCGTCGCCAAAGATGGTCGGCTGCGCTCCCGCAAGCATCTTTCGGCAAAATACCGCCAGCACCCCGGAGTAATGCGATGTGGGGTCCTGATACGGACCAAAGACATTAAAGTAACGCAGGACCACCGTCTCCAGCCCATATACACGGGTAAATGTCCGCATATACTGCTCTCCCGCAAGCTTGGCCACCGCATAGGGCGAGATGGGATTTGGCAGCATCTCCTCCTGCTTGGGAAGCGTGGGAGTGTCGCCATATGCCGATGAAGACCCGGCGTAGACTCAGCGTCGTACCTTTGCAGCTTTGGCCGCCACCAGCAGATTCAGCGTTGCAGTTACACAGTGCAGGTTGGTGCTCACCGGGTCGACTCACAGAACGTGGAACCGACGCCAATGCCGCTTCGTGAAAAACCACCTCCACTCCCGCGCAAGCCCGCTCACAGGCTGCAGGATTCGTCAGGTCGCCTACGATGAAGTCCATCGCCTCCAGCCCGGCCAGGTTGGCGCGCTTTCCGGTACTCAGATTGTCGATGCCACGAACGGTTTCACCCCGCGCCAGCAACGCGGATGCGATCGACCGGCCTATAAACCCTGCCGCTCCAGTCACAAGATAGGTCGTCAATACTCTTCTCCAACTTTGGAATCGTTTCGCGTTGCGGATTCCCTTCCGCAAGGCACAGGATACTACCCGGGTGCCGGGCAGGTCCGTGACGAATGCCACTGGCTTTACAATCGAATATATGACTTCCCCGGTTGGCTCCTCTCTTACAGAAATCAAACAAAGGATTGAGACTCGGCAGGCTCGCATCGGCATTGTCGGAATGGGATACGTCGGGCTCCCGCTGTCGCTCCTTTTTAGCGGCGAGCGCTTCCGCGTCACCGGTTTCGACATCGCGGCCGACAAGGTCAGTACCCTTAACTCAGGCGGTTCCTACATCGTCCGCATTCTGCCTGCCAGTATCAAAGAAGCACAAAAATCCGGCTTTCGTGCAACTGTGGACTACTCTGAAATAGCTCAGATGGATGTAGTGATCATCTGTGTGCCCACTCCCCTGAATGAGTATCACGAACCCGACCTGAGTTTTGTCACTGGCACTGTCAAAGCCATCGCGCCCCACATTCACCAGGGCCAGCTCATTGTTCTCGAAAGCACTACGTATCCGGGAACCACTGAAGAACTCGTCGTTCCGCTCCTTGAAAAGGGCAATCCGCTCGGACTGAAAGTTGCTCGCAGACTCGACGAGACAGGTGTCCACGTAGCATTTTCACCCGAGCGCGAAGATCCCGGAAATGAAATCGTTGCACGTCACGACATCCCCAAGGTGGTCGGCGGTTGCGGACCCGCCGCGTCGGAACTTGCCGCGGCTCTCTACAGTGCCATTTTCCGTCGCGTGGTGCCTGTCAGCAGCCCCTCCGTTGCCGAAATGACGAAGCTGCTCGAGAACATCTATCGCTGCGTCAACATCGCCATGGTCAATGAACTCAAGCAACTTTGTATGCGCATGGGGATCGATATTCACGAAGTAATCGACGCAGCCAAGACCAAACCCTTCGGCTTCCAGGCCTTCTATCCCGGCCCCGGTCTCGGTGGCCACTGCATTCCCATCGACCCGTTCTATCTCTCTTGGAAGGCGAAGCAATTCGATTTTCACACTCGCTTCATCGAGCTCGCCGGCGAAGTCAACGGTGCCATGCCCTACTTTGTCATTGAGCAGATTGCCGCCGGCCTGAATGAGCAATCGAAATCCATCAAGGGCTCAAAGCTGCTCGTGCTCGGCCTTGCCTACAAGCGCGACATCGACGACCTGCGCGAGTCACCTTCCCTCACAATCATCGAGCTGTTGCGCGAAAAAGGCGCTGATCGTCGCCTACAACGATCCATACTTTCCCACAGTGGGCCACGGCCGCCACTACGCCCTCAACATGAAGAACACGCCTCTCGACAACCTCGCCCAGTACGACGCTGTCATTATCGTTACCGATCACACCAGCTACGATTACAAGACCATCGTCGAGCAGTCTAAGTTGGTCATCGATACCCGCAACGCCACGAAGGGAATCCGCGCACCCAATATAGTTCGCTGTTAGCAGGAATCAATCCGGATGTCTCAGGTCCGCGGTCTCCAGCGACAGGGCTTGGTCGCAGGGGTGGAGATCTCGATTCTGATCCCGGAGACGCCAACCGAGGATCCTATGCCCATTGAGACAACAGGCATTTGCCCGCTGCTGCAGGTCTTCGACATGCCTGCCTCGATCCATTTTTATCGCGACGTTCTTGGCTTTGAAATTGTTAGCAACGCTCCACCTCGTTCGCCGGACGACTTCGGCTGGTGCTTGCTTAAACGCGGAGACGGAATCGAATTAATGCTCAACACCGCATATGACTTTTGGGACCGCCCTCCAACGGCCGATCCCGCTCGCGTCAGCGCGCATGGCGACACTTGCATTTACTTCGGCTGCCCTGACGTTGATGCGGCCTACCAACACCTCCTCGACAAAGGACTCAAGATCAGTGCCCCAAAAGTCGCGTGGTATGGAATGAAACAGCTCTACTTGAAAGATCCCGACGGCTTCGGCCTCTGCTTCCAGTGGAGGGCATGATAGACCTCAACATGCTTCTTCGTTTCTGAACCCCCGTAGTTCCTTCAGAAAATTGAGAACTCTGTCCCGTCAAAATGGCCGACGAATTAGAATCGCCCCCCCAACTCAGCGAACACACCAAAACCGGCCCGCCAATTGGAACTAGTTCGCCCATCTGCAGCCGGGACGCCTCAGGCCCCAATCGTGTATCGTGAGTGGGTTCGACTATGACTTTCTTGTCCTTAACTCTTGCGGAACCGCCGCACTTCTCCCTCCCGGAGAAGCTTCTTTTTGCTGGACTTGTCATCGCCTCGGCCTTGCTTTTCTGGCGCCGCTTCGGCCCCATCTTGCATAAGATCCTGCAATCTAAAAAAGACTCCGGCTTCCACCTTTTTCCCATCGGCCGCCGCCTCATGGACTTCATTTGGGAAGTCATGTGCCAGGCAAAAGTTATCCGCCAGCGCCCACTCCCTGGCCTCGCGCACGCTTTTGTTTTCTGGGGATTCTGCGCCTTCGCCCTGGTCACGCTTAATCATTGCGCAGTCGGGCTCGGCCATGGCTTTCTCGATCCCCAAGGCTCCCTCAGCCGCATTTACTTCGACTTCGCCGCTGCTTTCGCTCTGGCCTGTGCCGCAGGCATCCTCGGCCTCTTCATCCGACGATTCTTAGTGCGCCCGCGCTGGTTCGGCCAGGAGCTTTCTTGGGAATCCGGCTTCATCGCCTTCCTCATCTTCGCCTTGATGGCAACCTATCTCGCCGCTTTCTTCGTTGCCGATGCCAGCCCCGCCGCGCGAGCTACTCTGGTGGTCTCACACCTTCGCCCTGCTCATTTTTCTGCCCATCATTCCCCACACCAAGCACCTTCATCTCGTCTTGAGCCCGGCCACTGTCTTCCTTTCCCGTGGTGGATTCAGCAGCATCCCCGCGCTCAATGGTGACGAAGATTTCGGCCTTGTTGCCGGAACCGACCTCACCCAACTCGTCAGCCTTCAGGCCTACTCCTGCGTCGAATGCGGCCGCTGCACTGAACACTGTCCAGCCGCCAACACCGGCAAGCTCCTCAACCCCAAAGAAATCGTTCTCGGCCTTCGCAGCTATCTCAACGATCTCGGCCCCGCCTCCTCCGACCCTCTACTCGGCAAATACAACTCGCAGCAAGCCGTCTTCCAGTGCACTACCTGCGGCGCATGTGAGTTCCAGTGCCCCGTCGGCATCGAGCATTTGCCCATCCTCATCGGCCTTCGCCGTGGCGCTGTCAATACCGGCACATGGGAAGACGAACCCGGCGCCAAGCTCTTCCTCGCCCTCGAGCGCGGTAGCAACGCTCTCGGCATGAGCGCAAGCGACCGCGACAAATTCATCCAGAAGCAACAATTCCCCATCTTCGACGGATCGCAGGAATACTGCCTGTGGCTGGGATGCATGGGCGGTTACGACCCCAAGGGTCGCGAAATCATTGCCGACTTCGCCCGCATCATGAACTACCTCGGCACAAGCTACGGGGTCCTTCGAAAAGAAAAGTGCACCGGCGATCCCGTTCGCCGACTCGGCAACGATCTCCTTTTCCAGCAACTCGCCGAATCTAATCTCGAAACCCTCGCGCAGAACAAAGTGAAAAAGATTGTCTCCATCTGTCCGCACTGCGTCCGCACCATCCAAGAAGATTGGAAAGAATTCGGCACTCCCCCTGAAATTGAGCATCACAGCGAATTCCTCTCCCGCTTCGCCGGCAAGCTTCCTAAGCAATCAACCGAGGACAAAGATCGTCTACCACGATCCCTGCTACCTCGGCCGCTATCGAAACGTGTATGACGAGCCGCGTACCGTCGCTGCCCTTGCCGGAACCGTCGTCGAAGCTCCACGCAACCACGAACGCAGCTTCTGTTGCGGAGCTGGCGGAGGACTCGCCTTCCTCGGCGAAGAAACAGGCGAGCGCGTAAGTCACGTCCGCGCACAGGAACTCGCAGCCACCGGCGCTCAAACCGTCGGCACAGCCTGTCCGTTCTGCAACAGCATGTTCCGCGACGCATTCTCCGCCATCGGCGATGCTCCGCCCCAACTGCTGGACATTGCTCAGCTCACAGCGCGGGCATTACCGCGAGCCGAGGCCAATTAAGATGAACGTGGGACTTTTCATATGAGAATCATTGTCGCTATCAAACAGGTTCCCGAGCGCGATGCGCAGGTGCGCATCAACTCATCCTCTAAGTGGATCGAAGAATCCGACCTCCAGTGGGCGCTGAACGAGTCCGACGCCTACGCCCTCGAAGAAGCGCTTCAGCTTAAAGAGAAGCATGGCGGCGAAGTTGTCGTCCTCAGTGCCGGTCCGGAACGCATAGGCTCCACCATCCGCGAAGCCCTGGCCAAAGGTGCAGACCGCGGCATTCATGTCGACACCGAAGACCTCGATCAGCGCGATGCGCTTGGCGTCGCGCGACTCCTTGCAGCTGCCATCAAGCCCGAGAATCCTGACCTCATCCTCACTGGCCTGCAGTCCGACGATCTCGGCTACGGCCAGACTGGCGTCATCATGGCCGAGTTGCTCGGCCTTCCCCACGCCTCCCTCATCTTGCACGTCGAAAAGACCGACACGGGCCTCACCGTTAAGCGGGAACTCGAGGAAGGCTGGTTCCAAACCATCGACCTGCCCACGCCAGCCGTGCTGACCATACAGTCCGGAGGCAACAAGCTGCGCTATGCAACGCTCATGGGCATCAAACGTGCCAAAACAAAGGAAGTCAGACGAGTCTCCGCCGCCGAACTCAATGAGACAGCAGCCCCCGTGGTAATCCTCAATCGCATCTCCTTCCCGCAAAAGCAAAAGTCCACGCAGATTCTGTCCCGGCTCTCCCAAGGAGGCAGCCGCCGCGCTGGTTGAAAAGCTTAAATTTGAGGTGCGCGTCCTATGAGCGGTGTCTGGGTTGTTCTTGAAGAGCGGGATGGTCGCATCGGCCGCATTAGTTGGGAGGCCGTTGCCGCCGGACAAAAACTCGCGACACAGTTAGGGGTCACTGCAAATGCGATCCTTCCTGGCGCGCAGACCGCGCTCCTCGCCCTAGAAGCCGCCACGAAAGCGCTCGGCAGGGTCGTATGCCTCGAGCATCCGTTGCTGGCCGACTACACGCCAGACGCATTCTCGCTCGCCCTCGAGCAGTTTATCCGCGCCGAGCAGCCCGACTACGTGGTCTTTCCTCACACCTACCAGGTGCGCGACTACGCCCCTGCGCTCGCTGCCCGCGTCGGCCAGGTACTCATTGGCGACGTGGTAGCTATAGGCGAGGGCCCCGTCTTTACACGCGCCACTGATGCAGGGGCGCATGAATGGTGAATACCGCCACGCCGGCGGCGGACCGTGCTTCGTCTCGGTGCAATCAGGTGCCTTTCGAGCGGAAAATGGCGAATCCGGCCCTGCGGCAATCGAGACCTTTGCGCCATCACTTGACGCATCCCAAATTCGACCAAGCCCGAGCGCTCCTTTCCGTGGCTCCGCACAAACCGTAGACCTGGGTTCCGCGCAGTTCATCGTAAGCGTGGGCCGAGGAATTAAAGAGGCTGGCAATCTTCCATTGGTCGAGACACTGGCCGCTGCGCTCGGTGCGGAACTGGCTGCCTCGCGCCCCATCTGCGACAACGGGTGGCTCCCCATCGAACGGCAGGTGGGCAGTTCCGGCCAGACCGTTTCGCCCAAGCTTTATCTCGCCGTTGGCATCTCCGGTGCCATCCAGCATCTCGTCGGGATGAAAGGCTCGCAGTGCGTAGTGGCGATCAATAGGGATCCCGACGCGCCCATCTTTGAAGTGGCCGATTATGGCATCGTGGGCGACCTGTTCGAGGTGGTTCCGGCCCTGACTGAAGCTATTAAGGCCTCCAGGCAGTAGGTATGATCGCCTGAACCCGCTTCTTAACCGACGCGCGCCAAACTGCTCGCATTTGCGCGCCAGTGGGTTGAGCAGCTATGTTTCCGAAGTTGCAGCGCAACGAATGCGCCGATGGGGTCTACCGGAATGTTTCTTCCAGAAACTTATCAGGCCGCACTCTTTTTGATGCTCCTTAGCATGTTCTGCTGGGGATCGTGGGCCAATACCCTCAAGCTTTGCCCGGGCTATCGTTTTCAGCTTTTCTACTGGGACTACACTATCGGCCTGCTGCTAGCCACTGTCGTTTGGGGATTCACCGCCGGCAGCCTCGGCCACGCAGGGCCCTCTTTTCTGAATGCGTTAGGCCAGACCAGATCGAGCACAATTCTTTTCGCGATTTGCGGCGGAGTGGTTTTTAACATTGCCAATCTGCTCCTGGTCGCGGCCATCGAAGTTGCAGGCCTTGCTGTCGCCTTCCCGGTTGGCATCGGCCTGGCCCTGGTCATCGGAGCGGTCTCAAGCTACGTTGTCTCCCCAGCGGCCAATCCCCTGCTGCTCTTCACCGGGGTTGCCTTGGTCACTGTCGCCATCGTCACCGATGCCGCCGCTTACCGCAAGCGGGAGAGCTCTGCGAAGGCCGCAACCACGCGCGGCATTGTTCTCTCCCTGGTCGCTGGCGTGCTCATGGGTGGGTGGTATCCAATCGCAACTCACGACCTGGGCGCAGCTGGAAGCCCCGGCCCCTATGCAATTGCGCTGTTCTTTGCCATCGGCGTGCTGCTCTCCACCGTTCCCGCCAACCTGCTGTTGATGGCCAAACCCCTCGACGGCAAACCGCCCGTGGATGGATCTGGATATTGGCGCGCTCCATTCGGCTGGCATCTTGCGGGCGTTCTTGGCGGAGCCGTCTGGTGCGTCGGAGCAGTCGCGAACTTTATAGCCTCGGTTGCGCACCTCGCGAAACCGATCGGACCTGCCGTTTCTTACTCCATCGGCCAGGGAGCCACTATGGTTTCGGCTTGTTGGGGCGTCTTCGTATGGCACGAATTCGCTGGGGCTCCGCGCTCAGCTCGTTTGCTTCTGGTTCTGATGTTTATCTTTTTCCTGCTCGGACTGGGCGCCATCGCCCTCGCTCCCCTCTACTGAGGACCTCAAGCATGAGTGAATACCGAAAGCCAATCGTCGTCGTCGGCAGCGTCACCATGGATATGGTGACTCGCACGAAGCAGATTCCCCGCATTGGCCAAACCGTCATTGGGACCGGCTTCCAGACAACCCCCGGAGGAAAGGGGGCCAATCAGGCCGTTGCCGCGGCTCGTCTCAACTATCCCGTAGAAATGGCCGGACTGGTCGGTGACGACGTCTACGGCCAGCAGTTACTCGACAATCTCGCTGCCGCCGGCGTGAACACTGCATCCATGGCCCACATCGACGGCCCTTCAGGCCTCGCCCCCATCTTCTTAGCTGAGAACGGCGAGAACAGCATCATTGTGGTTCCCGGTGCAAATGCTAAGGTCGACGATGCATTCATTGACCGGCATGCCGACCTGATCCGCTCCGCTGGCATGGTGCTCTGCCAATTGGAGCTGCCGATGGACACGCTCCCGCACATCCTCGCGGTCTGCGCCCTTGCGGGCGTTCCCGTCATGCTCGACCCTGCTCCCGCCGCGCACCTTCCCAACGAAGTCTGGGGACACGTCACATGGTTAACACCGAACGAAACCGAAGCCGCCTTTTACCTTGAAGGCGATCTGCCCGTTGAATCCGCCGCAAAACAGTTGCTGGCTCGTGGCATCAAAGGAGTCGTGCTCAAACGCGGATCTGAAGGTGCCTACGTCGCCGTCGCGGGCGGGAGGGCTGCATGGGTCTCGCCTTTCCCTGTCAAAGCTGTCGATACCGTCGGGGCCGGCGACTGCTTCAATGGTGCCTTTGCTGTCGCCCTACTCGAAGGGCATGACCCATGGGCCGCAGCCCGATTTGCAAACGCCGCCGCAGCCATCTCCGTCACGCGTCATGGTGCGCAAGCTTCAATGCCTGCGCGCGCCGAGGTGGACGCTTTCCTCTCTGAACATTCTTGACCCGATGCCGGATCTATAAACTGTTGAGTTCTGCCCTCACTGTGGAGATGAAGACCCTCATGCACCGCACGTTATGTTTTGGAATTCTGATCATAAGTTTTACCCTTTGTGCAAAATCGCAAGACACGCAATTTCCAGCCAGGGAACAGCAAATCCCTCCACCCGCCTGCATGAATTTGCACAATGTATGGGAGGGACCGCAGTCTACCTGCCCGCCGTTCATGCACGAACGATGGCTCAAGGACCTCCAGCATTGGCGCGACGAGCGCCGGGTTCGCACGACGTACGATCCCTTGCGCTATGAATCGCCAGCGCTTCGATGGACTCAGTCCAGCTTCATCCAGCCGCAGATGATGGTGCAGGACCGCTACTTCTACGACCCTGTCGCCGGTCGATACACCGTTGACCGTTATCTCGATGACCTTGAAAACCGTTACGGCGGTATCGATGCCGTGCTCGTCTGGTCCACCTATCCAAATATGGGCATCGACGACCGCAACCAGCTTCAGATGGTCGAGTCCATGCCAGGTGGCGTTGAAGGCGTCCGGCAGATGGTTGCCGACTTTCACCGCCGCGGCGTGCGTGTTCTCTTTCCCATGATGATGTGGGATGAAGGAACTCACCCGCCGGACCAGTCTTGGCCGGACGCTATCGCCGCACTGATGAAACAGATCAACGCCGATGGCATCAATGGCGATACGCAGGATGGCGTTCCTCTCGGCTTCGCACTGGCCGCCGAAAAGATCGATCATCCGCTGGCTTTTGAGCCCGAGGGCAGCCCCAGCGACGAAGCACTCAGTTGGGACGTGATGACCTGGGGACAATACAGCTTTCCTTTCATCCCCATGGTCGACCGCTACAAATGGCTCGAGACCCGCCACATGGTCAACATCAGCGACCGCTGGGCACCCGATAAGACCAACGACCTGCAATTCGCCTTTTTCAATGGAGTGGGCTGGGAAAGCTGGGAAAACATATGGGGCATCTGGAACGGAATCACTCCCCGCGACGCCGAGGCCACGCGCCGCGTTGGCGCTATTGAGCGCGCGATCGCCCCGTTCCTTGTCAGTGCGGAATGGGAACCGCTTCTATTCCATGGATAACTACGGCATATATGCCAGCCGCTGGCCCCTTGGTCACGACACTGCCTGGACCATCGTCAATCGCACTGCTTACGATATCGATGGGCGGCAGATGAATGTGCCCTATGCCCCCGGAATGCGGTATTTCGACCTCTATCACGGCGTGGAATTGAAGCCCGACATCAATCCGCCCGGTGAAGGGCCATTCGCTGTGCTCAGCTTCACCCTCGAGGCCAACGGATACGGCGCAATTCTCGCCACGCCAGGCGAGCCAAGCGAAGCAATCAAGTCGCTTATGAAGCGCATGGCTGCAATGACACAGCAGCCACTCTCGTCCTACTCGCACGAGTGGAAAGTTCTCCATCAAAGCATCGCTGAGATTTCACCAACCGAGCCCGCCTCAGAAGCCCCCGAGGGCATGGCGCGCATTCCCGGCGGCGACTTCGTTTTCAAAGTGCGTGGCACTGAGATAGAAGGCGGCGTCGATCCCGGCGTTGATGTGCAGTATCCGTGGGAGGACTCGCCGCGCCGTTTCCACGAACACAAAATGGCGATTAAGCCCTTCTTTATCGACAAATACCCTGTCACCAACGCGCAGTTCAAGCAGTTTCTTCATGCCACCCACTACGCGCCCAAGGATTCAATCAACTTCCTTCGTGACTGGAAAAACGGCGCCTACCCCGAAGGCTGGGACAACCGCCCCGTCACGTGGGTCTCTCTCGAGGATGCCCGCGCCTACGCGGCTTGGGCCGGAAAGCGCCTGCCGCATGAGTGGGAATGGCAGTTTGCCGCGCAGGGTACCGACGGCCGTCCTTACCCATGGGGCTACAATTGGGAGCCTGAAAACGTCCCAGCTCCCGACACTGGTCGCACCATGCGCGGTCCCGACCCAGTCGATGCCCACCCTCGCGGTGCAAGCCCTTACGGCGTACTCGACATGGTTGGCAACGTCTGGCAGTGGACCGATGAATTCGCTGACGAGCACACTCGCGCGGCCATCGTCCGTGGCGGCGACTACTACCAGCCGCAAGGCTCCATCTGGTATTTTCCCCAGGCCATTCACAACGACGAGCACAGTAAGGTATTGCTCATGGCCCCCTCCTACGATCGTTCCGGCGGGGTCGGTTTTCGATGTGTACGCGACGCCCAATGATGCATCTAAGCAATCGACGCGATTCTTTTGGCTCAATATCGAGGTGAGGTCATGGGTGAAACGGTAGTTATCAAGGCCAATGACGGTCACGAACTGGACTTGTATGTGGCACGGCCATCCGGCGTGCCCATCGCCGGCCTCGTCGTCATACAGGAAATATTCGGTATCAATCGGCACATCCGCTCCGTCACCGATGGCTATGCAAAAGACGGCTTTCTCGCGGTGGCGCCCGCGCTCTTTGACCGCGTCGAGAAAGGCGTCGAGCTCGAATACGATGGGCCGGAAGCGCAAAAAGGTGTCGCACTGATGCAGAAGATCGAACATCGACGAATCTCTTGTAGATATCGCCGCAGCCCTCGCATTCGTCCGCGAGCAAACGGGCAGGAAAGCCGGTGTGATCGGTTACTGCTTGGGTGGTCTCCTTGCCTGGCTCAGCGCGGCGCGTCTTCATCCCGATGCCGCCGTTGGGTACTATGCTGGTCGCATCGGGAACTATGCCGCGGAAACCCCGAAGGTCCCTGTCCAATTGCATTTCGGAAAGCTCGACACCCACATCCCCGCCGAACAGGTCGACAAGGTCCAAGCCGCTCATCCCGATGTGCAGATTCACTGGTATGACAACGCGGGCCACGGATTCAATTGCGACATGCGTGCAAGCTACAACCCTGAAGCCTCGGCCCTTGCCCGCTGCCGCGCCCTTGCATTCTTAAGAGAGCATCTGACCTAAGCGGCCTCATTTCACGCTGTCTCAGGCCACCTCGTTCTCCAGCGTGCCAATCGGCTCAATCGTGATGCGGATTCGGTCTCCGCTCGCCAGCGTGAACGAGCTTGGCGGCACAATCCCAGTGCCCGTCATCAGAAAGCACCCGCTCGGAAATGAGTTGTCGCGCCGCAGGAATTCGACCAGCGTCTTTGGGTCGCGTTTCAACTCCGTCAGCGCGACTGAACCCGAAAACTCAATCCGGCCCTGTCGCAAAATTTCAATCGAAATCTCGGTCGACTGCGGCAGCGGACCTTGGCTCACCAGAATTCCCGGTCCGAGCGCACAACTGCCGTCGTACACCTTGGCCTGCGGTAGATAGAGCGGATTCTCGCCCTCAATGTCGCGCGAGCTCATGTCATTGCCGATGGTGTAGCCGGTAATGTTTCCGCCGGGGCTCACCAGCAGGGTCAGTTCCGGCTCCGGCACTGACCAACTGGCATCCGCGCGAATCCTTACCTTCTCGCGCGGACCCACGGTGCGGCTGGCGGTGGATTTGAAGAACAGTTCCGGCCGCTCCGCCGAATACACACGATCATAGAAACTGCCGCCACCTGCATCCTTTGACTCCTCCATCCGCGCACCACGGCTGCGGAAATACGTCACTCCCGCCGCCCAAACTTCCTGCATTCCAATCGGGGCCATCAGGTTGGCCGTGTGAAATTCACGCGAGGGCGATTCTTCCGAAATCAACGTCGTCAGAAAGCGGCGCAAGGTCCTCAAGCGCAAGGAGCCCATCCCATGAGAGACCGTCGATTCGATAATATTGACCATCTTCCTCGACAAAACTGCCGGCAGTGCTGTGGTAGAGCTTCACCTTCGTTCAGCCTCCTTCGTTCGTCCTCCATCGTACATGCGGAGAACGCGGTGAACCACACTTCGAGTGCCTACTGCCATGCTGCCTGTCCGGGTTTAATCGCACCACTCGTCAAACTTCCCACCTCTCACCGCGGCCGCCATTGCTTCAATATCCGGCGCCAGCGTACGGTCTTTCTCCAGCCGCGGCACAACTTCGCGCACCACGGCGTGGGCGCGCTCAATCTCTCGTCCAGCCGTTAGCGGTCTGCGAAACTCCAGTCCCTGCGCGGCGCACATTAGCTCGATCCCCACTACTCGTTCCGCATGCTCGACAATCTGGCGCAGCTTGAGCGCGCCCGTCATTCCCATCGAAACGTGGTCTTCTTTGCCCCCGTCGGTCGGAATGCTTCCGGTCGACGCAGGGTGTGAGAGCACCTGGCACTCGTTGATCAGCGCAGCCGCAACTATCTGCGCCATCATGAATCCAGACGAAAGCCCCGGATCGTTGGAGAGAAACGCCGGCAGCCCCTCGTTGATGTCGGGATTCAGCAGCCGGTCGATGCGCCGCTCTGTAATACTTGCCAGGTCAGTCAAAGCGAGGGCCGCGTAATCGAACGCATATGCCAGAGGTGCCCCATGAAAATTCCCGCCTGATAGCACATCTCCGCCCTTTTCCGTCCCGGACAGATTCCCCGGAAAGATAAGCGGATTGTCGGTCGCTGAACCAGCTTTCGATCTCCAGTACACCGGCCACATGCGCCAATCACGTCGCGCACCGCGCCATGTACCTGGGGCATGCAGCGCAGGCAATAGGCGTCCTGTACCCGCGGATCGTGTTCCCGATGCGACTCCCGAATCTCCGAGTCGGCGAGCAGCCTTACGAGATGTACGGCGGCGGCGATCTGTCCGGCATGCGGCCGCGCCATATGAATCCGCGGATCAAACGCAGCTGGAGTGCCCATCAGCGCTTCAAGTGACATCGCGCCTGCCAGGTCAGCCAGCTTCGTCACACGCAGCGCGCGTGCTACGGCCAGCGCCCCCACAGCTGTCATTGCCTGCGTCCCGTTCAGCAGAGCCAGTCCCTCTTTTGCGGCCAGTTGCATGGGTTCCAGCTTCGCTCGCCGCAGGGCTTCTCTCCCGGCCATGCGCACTCCCCGATAAATGGCCTCCCCTTCGCCGATCACGACCAGTGCGAGATGCGCCAGTGGCGCCAGGTCGCCGCTTGCGCCCACCGATCCCTTCTCTGGAATTACGGGGTGCACCCCTGCATTCAGCAGCGCCACTAGAAGTTCGAGCAGCGCCGGCCGTACCCCACTGAATCCCTTGGCCAGCACGTTCGCTCGCAGCAGAAGCATCCCGCGTGACTCCGCCTCTGAGAGCGGCTGTCCCACTCCGCCTGCATGGCTCCGCACAAGGTTGATCTGCAACTCCGTCAGCTTTTCAGCAGGAATCCGTACATCAGAAAGCTTGCCGAACCCTGTGTTGACCCCATAAACCGTCTGCCCCGCACCAAGAATCTCTTCGATCAGCCCCCGGCTCTCAGGCCACTCGGCCAAGTGCCGCCGGGGCAACCGCCACTGGGCAGCCGGCCAGCGATACAGCCTCAATCTCGGCCAGCGTCAGAGGTTGGCCATCCACAAACACAGTTTCCATGTGCCCGATACTAGGCCCGCTCCGCCTTCCGGTCCATATGGATTCCGCAGCAGAGCTTGGCTCTTGGCCTCCAATTCGCTATGCTTGGCTGTTATGGCAATGGATTCCACTACGCTACTCGATGGTTATGGACGAAGCCTACTCAAAGAGCTACAGGCCAACGCGCGCCTCAGCATCGCAGAACTGGGCCGCCGCATTGGCCTCTCACCGACCGCAACCGCCGAGCGCCTTAAGCAGATGGAGGAGATTGGCATCCTTCGCGCCTATACCGTCGAAATTGATCGCGAGGCATTGGGGCTGGAGGTCATGGCCTTCATCCGCATGAGCTGCGGCGGCCAGAATTACCATCGCCTCCTCGAATATGTGCAGACCCTGGAAGAAGTGCGCGAATGCCATCACCTGACCGGCGGCGACGACTTCCTGCTCAAAGTTACAACCACCAGTATGGCCGACCTTGAAGCGCTCATTGAGGCCCTCTTGCCCTACGGCAACCCGGTTACAAGCCTCGTGCTTTCCTCGCCGGTAGAGCACCGCAAATACGCTGTCACAGGGAAGCTCACCACGGTCACCCGAAAGCCGGCCCGTCGCCGCTGAATTTCACTTATTCCGCCCCGCTTGCGCAAAACCCACTGAATCCCTTTATATTTGTGTGTTCCCCTTGCGCGAGCCAGCGGTGCCGCAAAATTCCTTCACCCTCCGGCAGTGAGTCCCGTGCATGAACTTCACTTTTCATCCATCATCGAAAGCGAGTTCCCAACCCATGAGACTCACTCGAAGGGATTTCACCAGGCTGGGTGCGCTCGGTCTGGCCGCGCAATTCTCTCCTTCGCTTCGCGCGCAGGCCACTGAGAAAAAGATCGGCTACGCAGTCATAGGGCTGGGCCGCATCGCCGGCCATTTCATGCCCGGCGCAGGCCTCACATCCAACTCGCAAATCACCGGCGCTGGTCAGCGGCCACCGCGACAAAGCCGACCGGATCGCTGCGGATTACGGCATCCCTGTCAACCTCCATTTACAACTATGAAAACTTCGACAGCATCGCCGAGAACAAGTCCGTCGACGCCGTCTATGTCGCGCTGCCCAATTCCATGCACGCCGAATACACCATTCGCGCCGCCAAAGCCGGCAAGCATGTGCTCTGCGAAAAGCCGATGGCCACTAACGTCGCCGACTGCGAGGCCATGATCGCAGCCTGCAAAGCAGCCAATGTCAAGCTGATGATCGCTTACCGTTGCCATTACGAACCGACCAATCTCCGCGCCATCAAACTCATTCGCGACGGCGCGCTGGGTCAGGTCCAGGCCATCGAAAGCTCCTTTGGCTTCAATATCTCTCCCGGCGAATGGCGCATCAACAAGAAGCTCGCTGGCGGAGGCCCGGTCTTCGACGTGGGCATCTATTCGCTCAACGCCTGCCGCTACCTCACCGGCGAAGAGCCCCAAAGCATCTCCGCCTACGCCTCAGTCATCGATCATGATGGTCGCTTTAACGAGGTCGAGGAAAATGTCTCGTGGACAATGAAGTTCCCTTCCGGCATCGTGGCCAGTTGCGCAACCACATACGGCGCCAATATGGACGGCTACTTCCGCGTCTATGGCTCAAAAGGTTGGCTTGAAGTCGACAAGGCATTCGTCTACGAAGGTCTGCGTTTGCGCGCCGACTTCTCCGGCACGCAACTCGACGAGCTCAATCCCGCCAAAGACCCTTCCCATTTCATGGCAGAGGCCGCGCATTTCTCTCGCTGCATTCAGGAGAACCTGCAGCCGCAATCGCCCGGTGAAGAGGGCCTGCGCGACATGCAATGCATTACTGAGATCTATCGTTCCGCAGGAATTACAATCTAGCATTCCCATCGCCGCGCAGTGCTGTGTACACCGCAGAAGTACACGGCCCGAGCCACCTCAAACTGGAAGGAATCGACAATGCCGATCATTCAAGCGCAGATTTGGAAGGGTTCCACTTTCTCCATCGAACGCAAGGAAGGCAAAGCGCCCGGCACAGTAATCTTCTGCCTTTCCGGCCCCTTCACCGCGCGCGATATGTACGGCGCCCTCACTCCTGCCGCCCTGCGCAACCTGTTTGAATCAGATCCGGCGATCGGCGAACAGCCGCCATCCTTGACCATCTTCGATTTAACCGGAGTACCCTACATGGATTCCGCAGGCATTGGCATGATCGTCAGTCAGCATGTTCGCTGCCTGGGCAACTGCGCCCGCATTGTCGCCGTCGGGGTGACCCCGCGCGTCCGCGAGCTTTTCAAGATCACCAAAGTAGACACGTTCCTGCCCATGGCCGCCACGCTTGAGGACGCTGAAGCCCAATAAGAATATGGCGTGCTTTCATTGTTGGGAATTTGGAGGGTGGACGCCCGCGTTTTGTACTATGTCGATGCGCTGAATGCACCCCTCGTTATAGTGAATCCGAACGAACATTCCGTCTCGAATCGGACCTTTGCGGAAAGGTGCATTGTGAAAACATGGCGTGTTATCACCTGCATAGTACGAGAACAGGATCCCGCGCACTGAGAAAGACTCTTCTAAGGGACCAATTGCTGGAGCTGGATGGAAATTCTCGACAATACCCTCCACCAAAGCACTTTTGCCGGACAAGTATTCTCTCCGCAGCTTGAGAAAGTTAGGCACAAAGGCCAACAGCGATATGAGAAAAAAGAATGAGGCCGCTGAAACCATGAGAATTCCCACGAGGGCAAATCGCCTGCTCTTGGGAAACCGCGTAAGAATCAGTCCAATGGGAAGGACAATAAGTGTGTGGCCCACTCCCGCCCACGGAAAGGTCCGAAACCCTAACTCAAATATCGTCTGGTAGTTTTCCTGCGTCATGGACTCCGATATCACTCAGTCGCAGGCTCGGCATCCTCCTCCAGCCCCAGAATCCCGCGATTCTTTTTCTCATCCGCGCCCGAATCCGCAAAGTCGTCAAAGGCTCGGTCTGTCACGTGAATGATGTGGTTCCCGATGAAAATCGCACCCTCGGTTGCCCCCGCCTTGGGATGCTTCATGCAACACTCCCACTCCAGCACCGCCCAGCCCGGGAAATCGTACTGCGCCATCTTGCTGAAGATCGACTTGAAATCCACCTGCCCATCGCCCAGAGAGCGGAACCGTCCCGGCCGGTCGATCCAACTCTGATAGCCCCCATAAACTCCTGAGCGCCCGCTCGGCCGGAACTCTGCGTCCTTCACATGAAACGCCCGCACCCGCTCGTGATAGATGTCCAGAAACGCCAGGTAGTCCATCTGCTGCAGGACCATGTGGCTCGGATCATAAAGAATGTTTGCCCTCGAATGATTGTCGACTTCCGACAGAAAGCGCTCAAACGTCACCCCATCGTGCAAGTCTTCGCCCGGGTGCAATTCGAAACAGACATCCACGCCCGCTTCGTCAAACTTCTGCAGAATGGGCAACCAACGTTTTCCCAACTCTTTGAATGCCTCATCGATCAGCCCCGCAGGCCTTTGCGGCCACGGATAGAAAAACGGCCATGCCAGTGTGCCGGAAAACGACGCATGCGCAGTCAATCCCAGTCTTTTGCTGGCCTTCGCCGCCCATTCCAACTGCTCCACAGCCCAGGCTTGACGCGCCTTTGCGTCTCCGGCCAATGCCGCCGGTGCAAATCCCTCCAGCAGCAAATCGTAGGCCGGGTGGCTGGCCACCAGTTGACCCTGCAGATGAGTTGAAAGCTCCGTGAGCGCCAGCCCCGCATGCCGGCACACTCCAAGAACCTTGTCGCAGTAGTCCTGGCTTTCCGAAGCCAGTTTAAGGTCGAACAGGCGGCTGTCCCAGCTTGGAATCTGAACCCCCGCAAATCCCAGCTTTGACGCCCAGTGCGCCATCCCTTCCAACGAATTAAAAGGCGCTTCATCCCCCGCAAACTGCGCCAGAAAAATCCCCGGCCCTTTGATCGTTTTCATTCCGTCACCTCTGTACGACAGTTTGCTCTGTTAGAACCCAATCCAGCTCTTGCTCCTGCTGCTTTCGATCGCACGCTCGATAAACCTCATCCCGCGCACCCCAGCCACGATCCCCGGCAGCGTGTCGGGCAGCGGACGCGGATTTCCCTCTTTCCACGCATGTCAGCCCATCGGCAAACTCCCGGTACAGCACCGCAAATGCCTCGAGGTAGCCCTCCGGATGACCGCCCGGAAGCCGCGCCACAGCCCGCGCATCCTCGCTCAAATAGCCCCCCGCTGCATGGCGAGTCTCTTCCGGCCCATCCAGCCATTTCACGCGCAGCCGATTCGGATCTTCCTGGCGCCAGTCGATCGACCCCTTCTCGCCATACACGCGCAACCGCAGTCCGTTGCCTTCGCCCGCGGCAACCTGCGATGCCATCAGCACCCCGCTGCCCTGGTTGCTTAACTGCAGCAAGGCAGTGCAGTCATCATCCAGTCGCCGTCCCTGCACCACCGAGCGAAGGGTCGCATTCAACTCCGTGACCCGCAGCCCGGTCACATACTCCAGCAAATGAAATGCATGAACCCCGATATCGCCTATGCAGCCGCCCTGGCCCGTTCAATGCCGGATCGGACCTCCACGCCGCCTGCTTCTGCCCTGTGGTTTCGATCGGTTTGCTCAACCAGCCTTGCAGATACTCCACCACGATCTTGCGAATCTCGCCCAACTCCCCATCGCGGCAGATCGCGCGCGCCTCGCGCACCAGCGCGTAGCCGGCATACGTATGGGTCAGTCCATAAGGAAGCCCGGAATCCGCAACCGCCTTCTCCAGTTTCAACACTTCGGCATACGTTGCTGTCGCCGGCTTGTCGCTCATCACCGGAAAACCCGCAGCCATCGCCGATGCCGCAACCGGCAGATGAAGATGGTTCGGAGTTACGATGGCAACAAAGTCGATGGCGTCCGTCCGCAGCCGTTCCGCTGCCATCATCTCCTGGTAGGTCGGATAAGATCGAGCCGGATCCACTCGATACGATACCCCGGCTAACTTCGCCCGCTCCGGAGATTGAGAAAAGGCGCCCGCTACTAACTCGATCTTTCCATCCAGTTCGGCGGCAATGCGATGCACCGGCCCGATGAACGCACCGGGGCCCCCGCCAACCATTCCCATCCGCAGTTTGCGCGGTTGTGTCATAGCACTTGTCTTCCCCCATAATTGTTTGGCAATCATTGCCTGAGGCGTCCAGCCCTCCGGCTGAACGCCATCTACGCGCAACCAATGACTCAAATTACATCGGATTGCTTTTTCGCGTATATGCCCAGGAAGTAATGAAGCTCGGTTCAGGCAGATATGCGAATCACCTGCACCTCGTCCAAGTTTTCCTTAACTCATAAGTGAGTCACCGTGCGGCCAGTAGCCCGAGGTCCCCGGCAGCCACTACCGGCTTACTGGTTCACTCCACTGGCCAGGAATCCGCCGTCAACCGCCACAATCTCTCCCGTGACAAATGATGCCGCCTCTGAAGCCAGAAAGATTGCCGCACCCGCCAACTCCTTTGCCTCGCCGAAACGTCGCATAGGGGTCCGCATCACCAACTCCTCGCCGCGCGGTGTGCCCTGGATGAGAGACGCATTCAGCGGCGTGGGAAATACGCCCGGCGCAAAGCGATTTACATTCACCCCTGTTTGCGCCAGCTCAATCGCAAGCACCTTCGTCAGCGACGCCACCGCGGCCTTGCTTGCCGAATAAGCCGCTACACGATAAAACCCCACATACGACGTCAGAGAGGCGATGTTCACAATGCGCCCATATCCCGCGCGTACCATCGTCGATCCAAAAATCTGGCACGTCCGCAATGTTCCGTTTAGGTTAATGTCCATCACCCGCGACCAGTCCGCCTCATCGGTCTCGAGTGTTGGAGCTTTATATGTCACGCCGGCAGCATTCACTAGGATGTCCACCTTGCCGAATTCCTTGATCACCGCGTCGTGTAACGCCTGAATCGATGCCCTGTCCTGCACATCGCTCGCAACGCGCAACGACTTCCGTCCCATCGCCTCGATTTCGGACGCCGTCTTCTCCACCTGTTCCCGTCGTCGCGAACTGGGCACAACGTCGGCACCCGCGTCCGCCAGCCCCAGTGCAATCGCGTACCCCAGCCCGGTCGTTCCGCCCGTTACCACTGCGACTCTGCCACTTAAATCAAAAAGACTCTGGCTCATGATTCAATCCTCAGCTTTCGCTCTCGGTCATCTTAGCGGGTTCCCCTTACTCAAGTCTCTGCCCCTGTTCGCCTGAGGCCACGACATTCGTCGCTCCCTCACCGTCGCGCGATGCGTTACAGTGTCATAGGACGATCGACTCGAACCCATGGATGCAATTCAGATTCCCAATACATCCCGCCGATGGGATTGCCTTAGCCTTGGCGAAGTCATGCTTCGCCTCGATCCCGGCGACAGCCGCATTCACACCGCCCGCAGTTTCCAGGTCTGGGAGGGTGGCGGCGAATACAACGTCGCCCGCGGCCTTCGCCGCTGCTTCGGTCTGCGCACCGCCATCGCCACAGCGCTGGCTGACAACGCCGTCGGCCGACTGGTGGAAGACCTGATCCTGCAGGGCGGCGTCGACACTTCCCTGCTCAATGGGTCCCTTACGACGGCGTGGGCCGCACCGTCCGCAACGGCCTCAACTTCACTGAGCGCGGCTTCGGCGTGCGCGCCGCCGCCGGCTGCAGCGACCGCGGCCACACCGCCATCAGCCAGGTCCAGCCCGGCGATTTTGATTGGCCCTCGATCTTCGGCTCCGCAGAACGGCGTCCGATGCTTTCACACTGGCGGCATCTTCGCCGCGCTCTCCGCCTCCACCGCCGACGTCGCCGCCGAAGCCATGGACGCGGCCCGCTCGCACGGCACGCTCGTCTCCTACGACCTCAACTTCCGCGACTCGCTTTGGAAAAGCATCGGCGGCAAGGCAAAAGCGCAGCAGGTGAACCGCGAACTGGTCCGCAAAGTCGACCTGCTCCTCGGCAACGAAGAAGATTTCTCCGCCATGCTCGGCGTCCAGATCAAAGGCGTCGCCGAAGACTTCGCCGAACTGCCCATCGCCGGTTACGAAGAGATGCTCCGCGAAGTGGCAGCCGCCTATCCCAATCTCAAGCTCATCGCCAGCACCCTCCGCACCGCGCCCTCTGCCAGCCGCAACGCCTGGGGTGCCATCGCGCTCTGCCAGGACAAGATCGTCCACGTCCCCCAGCGCGAAATCGAAATCTACGACCGCGTCGGCGGCGGCGACAGCTTTGCCTCCGGCCTCATCTACGGCCTGCTCGCAGGCAAGCCCATCGAGTGGGCCGTCCGCTGCGGCGTGGCTCACGGCGCGCTGGCCATGACCACCCCCGGCGACACCAGCATGGCCACACTCGCTGAAGTCGAGCGCGCCATCAAGGGCGGCTCCGCGCGCATCGCGCGATAGAGGAAAAATGTCTGAAACCACCGCAGAAATCCTCGAACGCATCGGCCTCATTCCGGTTCTGCGCGCCCATTCCGAAGCCCAGGCGCACGCCGTCGCAAAAGCCATGATTGCCGGCGGAGTCCACGTCGTCGAAGTCACCATGACCGTTCCCGGCGCCATCGACCTGATCAAGGCGCTCAAGAAGGAATACGGCGCCAAGCTTCTGCTCGGCTCCGGCACCGTTACCACCGCCAAGCAAGCCGAAGCCACCATCGAGGCCGGCGCGGAATTCGTCGTCAGCCCCAGTTTTCATCCCGAAGTCATCGTCGCCACCCACGCTCTCGGCAAGCTCTCCATCCCCGGCGCTCTCACGCCCACTGAGGTCATCACCGCCTGGCATGCGGGCGCGGACTACGTCAAGATTTTTCCCTGCTCCGCGATGGGCGGCGCCAGCTATTTGAAATCTCTTCTCGCGCCCTTTCCATTTCTCAAGCTCATCCCCACCGGCGGCGTCACGCTGCAAACTGCTGAGAGCTTTCTCCGCGCCGGCGCACGCGCCCTCGGCGTGGGCAGCGACCTCGTGAATCTCGACGCCATCGAGCGCGGACATCCCGACTCCATCACTGAAACCGCGCAGGCTTATCTCAAAGTCCTCCACCAGTTCCGCCATCCGCAGCGCACTGCGAGCTAAGTTCGCCCCGCTGTATACTGCTTCTTGCTCGTAAGCATCCACGGAGCCTCCATGACCGGAACGCCTGCGTCCACCCAGCATCTGTCACTCATCCATCGCAGCCGTTTCGCCTCGACGGCCGTCACGCCCTGGTCACCGGCGGCGCCAGCGGCATCGGCGAAGCCACCGTCAAGGAGCTGGTCTCCGCCGGCGCCTTCGTCTGGATCGCCGACATCAATCTCCCCGCCGCCGAAGCTCTTGCTGCGTCCCTCACTTCGGCGCAGGCCATCCACCTCGACGTCACCAGCCCCGACTCCATCGCCGCTGCGGTCAAGCACATCGGTCAGGCTCGACATTCTGGTCAACAACGCCGGCATCGGCCATGTCGGCTCCATTGAAGCCACCGAGCCCGAAGACTTCGACCGCCTCATCAACGTCAACGTCCGCGCCGTCTATCTGGTCACCCGCGGCTTTCTTCCTCTGCTGCTTCGCGGCAGAAAACACCAGCGGACGAACCGGGCACCATCGTCAACATCGCCTCCGTCGCCGGCCTGGTCGGCATCAAGCAGCGCTTCGCCTACTGCACCACCAAGGGCGCGGTAATCGCCATGACCCGCCAGCTTGCCGTCGAATATCCCAAGACCCTCCGCGTCAACGCCATCTGTCCCGGCACCGTGGAGACGCCCTTCGTCGAGGGCTACCTTGAGAAGTTTCACAAGCACAACAAGGAAGAGATGCGCGCCGAACTCCGCGCCCGCCAGCCCATCGGCCGCCTCGGCCAGCCGCACGAAGTCGCTTCCATGGTTCGCTATCTAGCCTCCGACGAAGCCGCCTTCATCACCGGCTCGCTCTTCAACATCGACGGCGGCTGGACCGCCGCGTAAGAAGGCATGCTCGGAAAGCATCTGGCATTTGTGTTCGCATTCCGTCGCGATTTCAGTGCTCACGCAATACTCAGCGAACTAGAATCTTTTAAGATGGCATTTCTTCGGGCATGCCTGAAGTAGCTGAAGAATGCGTCGCTTTTTAACCCCATGATATCTGGAGAATGCCATCATGAAGCTCATTTCCTTTTCCGTCGCAGATCGGCCCCGTTCGCCCCGGCATTCTCTTCGACGACTCGAACCTCGTTCTCGACCTCGAACCAAGCGGTTTCGCCAATACCCTTGAAGTCATCGCCCGCGGCAAGCTCGGTACACTCGCGGCCGGAAAGATCCCCCTCGACGAGGTCAAACTCCACGCGCCTCTCTCCAATCCACCCCGCATCTTCGCCATCGGCCTCAACTATCGCGACCACGCCAAGGAATCCGGCATGGCGATCCCCACCACGCCCGTCGTCTTCTTCAAGCTGACAACCGCCATCATCGGCCCCGGCGAGCCCATCGTGCTTCCCAAAAACTCCACCCAGCCCGACTATGAAGCCGAATTCGCCTTCGTCATCGGCAAAGGCGGCTATCGCATCCCCGCCTCCGCATGGCGCGAACACGTCTACGGCTACACCATCGTCAACGACGTCAGCGCCCGCGACGTGCAATTCGCCTCCACGCAGTGGTCCATGAGCAAGAGCTTCCCCACCTTTTGCCCCCTCGGCCCCGCCATCGTCACCGCCGACGAAATCCCCGACCCGCACCAGCTCGCCATCAGCCTCTCCATCGACGGCGAACTCCTGCAGAACTCCAACACCCGCGAACTCGTCTTCAAAATTCCCGAGCTTATCGAATACCTCTCGTCCATCACGCCGCTGCTTCCCGGCGACATCGTCTCCACCGGCACGCCGCCCGGCGTCGGCCTTGGCCGCACTCCCAAGCGCTGGCTCAAGCCCGGCGAAACCGTCACCGTCACCGTCGAAGGCCTCGGCTCCCTCACCAATCCCGTCGTCGCCGAGTAACGGTGCCCGCTTTCGGCGCTCCAACCAAGCTGAGGGTCGCCCAGGTCTCGACATTGAGACCTGGGAGACCGCGAACGCCGAGTCACGATTTCCAAATGGTCGATTCCCGACGCGGTGAAATCCCCATCTCCATGCGTGATAATTCAAATTGACTATGGAACTCACCGGACACTCCTTCCTGGGAAATCGTCGCGCCTCGAGCAACACCGCAACAGTTTCAGGCCGTCAATCCGCAGACCAGCGAGGCTTTACCGCCTGTCTATGGCTCGGCGACGGCCGCAGACGTGGAAGAAGCCGCAAAGCTCGCCTCGGAGGCCTTCGCAAGCTACTCCCAAACCAGCGGCAAAGCCCGCGGAGCATTCCTCCGCCGCATCGCCGACGGCTTCGACGCCCATCGCGAAGAACTCGCCGCGCGCGCACATCTTGAAACCGCCCTGCCCATGCCGCGCCTTCTCGGCGAAGTCGGCCGCACCTCCGGCCAGCTTCGCATGTTCGCCGGCGTCGTCGAAGAAGGCTCGTGGGTCCAGGCTCGCATCGATCCCGCACTGCCCGACCGCCAGCCGCAGCCGCGTCCCGACCTCCGCTCGATGCTGCGCGCGCTCGGCCCTGTCGCGGTCTTCGGCGCCAGCAATTTTCCGCTGGCATTCTCAGTCGCCGGCGGAGACACCGCTTCCGCACTCGCCGCCGGCTGCCCCGTCATCGTCAAGGCGCATCCCGCTCATCCCGGCACCAGCGAACTCGCGGCGCAAATCATCGCCGAAGCGGTGACCGCTGGAGGCTTGCACCCCGGCGTCTTCTCCATGCTCTTCGACTCCGGCATCGAAATCGGCGCGGCCCTCGTCAAGCATCCGCTCGTCCGCGCCGTGGCCTTCACCGGCTCGCTCCGCGCCGGCCGCGCTCTCATGGATCTCGCTGCTGCCCGTCCCGACCCCATCCCCTGCTTCACCGAGATGTCCAGCGGCAACCCCGTTTTCATCCTTCCCGGCGCACTCCGCAAAGGTCCCGCCGCACTCGCCGCAAGCGCTCTTCGGATCCTTCACCCTCGGCGCCGGTCAGTTCTGCACCAAGCCGGGCATCGTCCTGGTCTCGGAATCTCCGGATGGCGCAGCTTTCTTCGACGAACTCAAAGCCCTCGTCGAGAAGTCGCGGCCTTTTACGCTGCTCACTGCAGGCATTGCGCGGACATACGAAAAATCAACCGCAGAACGCGCCGGTCAAGTCGAACTTGCTGCCTCAGGATCCAAACCTGAACCCTCAGTTGGTTTCTTGGCCGAAGCCAAGCTCTTCACCGCGGATAGCCAGGAGTTTCTTTACGAAACCGGACGCAGAGAGGGCCAGCAAGGCCTCTCTGACGAAATCTTTGGCCCTGATACGCTTCTCGTTACTGGCAACACAATCGATATGAAACTCATCGCCCAAGGGCTCGACGGCCACCTCACCGCAACCATCCTCGGCGACGACGAAGATCTCGCCGCCAACCGCGAGCTGATCCAAATACTCGAGCAGAAGGCCGGCCGCGTCATCTTCAACGGCTTTCCCACCGGCGTCGAAGTCACCCACGCCATGGTCCACGGAGGGCCTTACCCCGCCACCTCCGACCCGCGCTTCACCTCGGTTGGCTCGCTCGCCATCTACCGCTTCGCCCGCCCCGTCTGCTTTCAGGGATTCCCGCAAGCCTGCTTCCGCTGGAACTGCAGGACGCCAACCCGCTCGGCATCACCCGCCTCCGTGACGGCAAGCTGGAACCGCTATAACGCCCGTGCCAGCCACTTCCCCGTATGCGAATGCAGGTTTCCCGCAATCTCCTCCGGCGTCCCCTCCCCAACAATCCTTCCGCCGCCCTCGCCGCCCTCCGGCCCCAGATCGATTACCCAATCCGCGCTCTTGATCACGTCCAGATTGTGCTCAATCACCACCAACGATCCGCCCCCGTCGATCAGTTTCCGAAACGCCGTCAGCAGCTTTGACACATCGTCGAAATGCAGCCCCGTCGTCGGCTCGTCGAGAATGTACAGCACCCTGCTCGCCTGCGATGGCTTCGCGTTTGCATTCGCAGACCGCACCTGCGCCAGGTGCGCTGCCAGCTTCACCCGCTGCGCCTCGCCCCCCGAAAGCGTCGTCGCCGACTGCCCGAGCCGCAGATAACCGAGTCCCACCTCGTCCAGCACGGCCAGCTTTTCCAGCAACCGCGTTTGACCTGAAAAAAACCGCAGCGCCTCTTTCACCGTCATCTGCAGCACGTCGTGAATGCTCTTGCCCTTGTACTGCACCTCAAGAATCTTGGCCTGGTAGCGCGTCCCGTTGCAGTCCTCGCACGGTAGCTCCACATCCGCCAGAAACTGCATCTCCACCGTCACCGTGCCGTCGCCTTCGCACGTAGTACACCGCCCGCCAGGCACGTTGAACGAAAAATGCCCCGGCGTCAGCGATAGCCGCTTGGCTTCCGGTTGCGCCGCAAAGAGCTCGCGCACCAAATCAAATCCCTTGATATACGTAATGGGATTCGACCGCGGAGTGCGCCCAATCGGTGTCTGGTCCACAAGCACCACATCATTCAGCCGCTCCACCCCCGACAATGAAGTGAAAACTCCAGAGGGGTCGCCACCATCGGTCTGCCCCAACGCCCGCGCCACCGCGCGATACAGCACCTGGTGCACCAGCGTCGACTTGCCTGAACCCGAAACCCCGGTCACCGCGACCAGCATCCCCAGCGGAATCTCCACGTCCAGCCCATGCAGATTATTGGCCCGCGCTCCGCGCAGCACGAGCTTCTCCCGCCCCGGCGCGCGCCTCCGCGTCGGAACTGGAATCGAAATCTGTCCTGACAAATACCTCCCCGTCAGCGACTGCGGATTCGCTTCAATCTCTGCCAGCACGCCCTCCGCCAGCAGCTTCCCGCCATGCTCCCCGCGCCCGGTCCCAGGTCCAGCAGGTGATCCGCGGCCCGCAGCACATCCGCATCGTGCTCCACCACGATAATTGTGTTGCCCAGGTCGCGCAGTTCTTTCAAGATCCGAATCAGCCGTTCCGTGTCGCGCGTATGCAGGCCAATCGAAGGCTCATCCAGCACATACAGCGCGCCCACCAGTTGCGATCCCAGCGAAGTCGCCAGTTGAATTCGCTGCGCCTCGCCCCCTGAGAGTGTCGATGCGAGCCGGTCCAGTGTCAGATATTCCAGCCCCACTGCGTCCAGAAAAATCAGCCGCTGCCGTACCTCGTGCAATATCGGCCCGGCAATCTCCTCCTGCATCGGTGTCAGTTTCAGCGCTTCAAAGAACTCTTTCGCCTTGGCGATCGTCAACGCCGTTGCCTGGCAAATGTTTTTGCCGTTGAGTCGCACCGCGCGCGCCTCGGCGCGAAGTCTCTGCCCGCGGCAATCAGGACACTCCGCATACCCGCGATACTTGCTCAGCATCACCCGCACATGCAGCTTGTACTTCTTGCGTTCCATCTGCGCGAAAAATCCATGCACGCCCACGAAACTGCCTTTGCCCCTTAGCACGATTTCCTGCGCCTCTTCTGGCAGATCGTGCCAAGGCACATCCAGCGGCACGCCCAGTTCTCCAGCCTGTTTGCGCAGGTCACTGAACCAGGTCCGATACTTCGGCCGTTCCCACGGGTCAATCGCGCCGTTGCTCAGGCTCAGCCCTTTATCGGGAATGACGAGGTTCAGGTCGTAGTCCACCGTGTTTCCAAATCCCTGGCAGCGCGGGCAAGCTCCAAAGGGATTGTTGAAGCTGAACAAGCGCGGTTCCGGTTCCTTGCCTGGACGATGACACCTCGTACATTCAAATTCGCCCGAGAAGCGATGCCTTATTCGTTCCGGCGTCTCCTCCCGAGGATTCGGGGCCCCCGCGGACAGGCCTTGGTCCGTGGGGTGATCAACCTCCTCAAAGATCACCTCGCCCGCTTCGCGATAGGCTATCTCAGCCGCGTCAACAATCCGCGCTCGATTGTCGGCATCGACGACAATTCGGTCCAGAAGTACAAAGACCGGGTCTCTGAAGTCCAGATCCAACAGCGACTCGGGAGTAGAAAACTCAAAGATGCGCCCGCGCTGATACAGCCTGTTAAATCCCGATCCGCGCAGTTCCAGCAGCCGTGCCTTCAGAGTTTCCGTCAAGGCCGCTTCCCCGGCTGGCTTGACCCCCGCCTTGGCTGCAGGTTTCGTCGCGCGCTTCGCGGTCTTCTCCGGTTCCTGAGCCGTCGACTCGTGCCGCACCGGGAACAGCGCATTCAGCCGCGTCCCGTCGCCCAGCGCCAGCGTCGCCTCGGCAACTTCGTCAATCGAATCGCGCTTTACAATTCCGTCGCAATACACGCAGTGCACTTCACCGCAGCGCGCATACAACAGCCGCAGGTAGTCGTAGATCTCCGTTGCCGTCGCTACCGTCGACCGCGGATTGCGTGTTGTGTTCTTTTGCTTGATGGCGATGGCCGGGGCCAGCCCATCGATCTCGTCCACGTCCGGCTTTTCTATCCGCTCCAGAAACTGCCGCGCGTACGAGGAAAGCGACTCCACATACCTCCGCTGTCCCTCGGCATAGATCGTGTCGAAGGCTAGCGAGCTCTTGCCTGAACCCGACACGCCGCTGATCACTGTCAGCTTCCCGTGGGGAATCTCGCAGGAGATGTTCTTCAGGTTATGCGTCCGCGCACCGCGGATGACGATAGCGTCGTTCGATGAAGTCAACGGGAAGGCACCGGAATAAAAGGTCTTGCCGCATCCGAGTCCCCTCAGCGAGGTTCAGAACGCAACAAGCCATTCTTTATTATAGTGTGTTTCCCGCCTCTGCCGGCCGGTCTTGCGCCTTCCGGAATTCCCGCCCGACGGTGGGCACAAAAACGCACCCGCCCGATTCACCGAGCCGCGGGTAATGAAATGTTCAAATAGACTCAGGCCGCGAGTGCGGATGAAAAAGAATATGTAGATTTCGGAACCTGAACCAAGAAGCTTTCCCGGTTCAGCACGCTTGCCAGCCCCAATAACGATCTCGAGGCGCAGGCGGGACAGCTCGTCGCTGAGTTGCCCACACAATCGCAATCCTGGCAAAGGTACGCAGACATCAACGGAATGTGTTCCATCGCGGGGGAAGTCATGTGTTCACCTTTCTGGGTTAATCGCGGATCGGGGAAAATTCGCGGTCTTTGCTCCCGCTTGATTTTCCCTTCACTAGAGTTGGATGCACTCAAGGGCAAAATAGCTTCATCCAGAGCGTCTTGCGTCTGGTTGAAACTGGCCCAATTCAGTGCAGCCAACACCAATCTGATTCCCAGCCTTTCTATCTCAATCATAGGTGAGTTTCAGATCGAATAGCTATTCCCCAACGTGTTCAACTTAGTCACCATCTATGTTGAAGTGGTGGTTACTACTTCTTGTTACTTTGAGCGCATTCGCAACTTTTCGCCGATCCTGGATAGGGTGAGGTAACCTCTCGCAATTCCACTATTTTGAGATGATTGTGCGCTGTTTGTCGTATTCTTGCTCAGTCTTCGCTGCCTTGTGCGCAGCTTTGTTGGCAATTTCCTCAACTTTCTTATCCACAGGTGCTTCTGCTGCTTTTGTACCGTCAATCTTCTTTTTCACCGGGATTTCAACGGGCTTTGACATAGTCGATCACTCCTTTGCGTGACAGATCGATACGATGCGCGACGATGAAAGCAGGTTGGCTGATCCTGAGTTTCGAGTTCAGGAGCAGCAAAGCAATTCAGATTGGATGTTCGATCACATGGCTGTGCGGAGTGAGTTCGCTTCTGCAACTCGCCCATACCAAAGTCCTGAGTCCTTCACCGTTCGCTCTTGATTTCGAAAGTCCACATAAGTCAGTCCGTATCTCTGGCTGTAACCATCCGTCCATTCGAAGTTATCCATTAAACTCCATGCATGAAATGCGCGCACCTTCGCTCCATCTGCAATGGCCCGCGAAAGTTCGGTCAGAATTCCCTTGAAGAATTCTGTCCTCCTCGCGTCTGGAACTCGCCCGTTCTCAGTGTCCTCCGGCGCATCCATGTAGCAGCATCCGCACTCTGTAATCTCAATTGGCAGTCCGCTATACTCCTTTGAAATCTGCATGACCAGGTCATAGATCCCGCGCGGCCAAACCTCCAGCCCGGCGTGCGTCAGCGGCCCATCCGTCGGCATCACCGCATGGAAGCGCGTATAGGGATCGCGCCCGTTCGTATCGCCTGTGTCCGACTCGCTTTCCGTGCCAAAGTGCAGCAGCTTTCCCGTCCGCGCTGCGCCGGCATCCGAAATGATTCGCCTCGTGTAGTAGTGAAATCCTATCCAGTCCAGCGGCGCGTGCATGATCTTCTCGTCGCCTGGCCGCACACCCATCTGCTCGTACGGCGGCTGGCCGACAAATGCGTTGGGATACTCGCCCGTCATCGCAGCGTGCAGTTGGAAAACATTGTTCATCAAATGATATCGAGCCGTTGCGTCCCGGTCAGCCTCGCTCTCCGTCTTGGGATAGCCCGGTGCCATGCCATACGCGCTCCCCACCTGTGCCTTTGAAGATGCGGCTTTAATTGCCCTCAACGCCTCGCCCGCCGCCAGCGTAGTCGTGTGCAGTGCCTTCAGAAATTGCCCAAAGTCCGTTTTACCCGGCGCATGGATCCCGATTCCGTACCCGTAATAAGTGAACGCCCACGACATGTTGAACGGTGCCCAGATCGTGATCCGGTCGCCAAGTTCATTGGCCAGAATTCCCGCATAGTCAGCAAAATAGCCAGCCAGGTCACGATTGGGCCAGCCGCCGCGCTCTTCCAGACCCTTGCGGCAGATCCCAGTGATAGAGTGTGCAAAATGGACGGATGCCTGCCTCCAGCACCACATCCATCACCCGCTTGTAGTGGTCCAGTCCTTTCTGATTCGGCGCGCCTGTGCCCGTCGGTTGAATGCGCGGCCATGAGATTGAGAAGCGGTAGCTCTTTTGATTTAGCCGCTTCAGTATCGCAATGTCCTGTTCGAAAAGATGATAGTGATCGCACGCCACATCCCCGGTATCGCCGCCTTTGATTCGGCCGACCGTGTGCGCATAGTGGTCCCAGATCGATTCTCCTTTGCCGTCCTGATCCCACGCGCCTTCCACCTGGTAGGCCGCCGTCGCCATGCCCCACAAAAACCCATCCGGAAAAGGAGCGCCTTCAACCGCCGTCCTGCGTTCGAATCTCCCCGGCCGGCTGTTCGACTCCGCATCCGCAGGCCGGCCCTCGCTCCCGCGACTCGGCTGCTGAATAGCGCGCCCCCGGCAGCAGCCAGCGAGTTCCCTAGAAATCTGCGGCGATCCATTCCTCTTGCTTCCCTCCTGTAGGCCGCCCAAACGTACCACGCTGCTTCCACCTCAGTCAAAAGTTCTCAACCCTGTGCCACTCGTCGCGTCCAGTGGAACCCATTGCGTCCGGCCATTCCCTGCAACCGTTAAACTGCAGATGAGGTATTCGTGTTTCGTCCGTTACATATTCGTTCTTCTTTTTGCGCCGCTTAGCGGCCTCGCCCAGGCCCAGCTCAAAACCCGCCCACCGAAATTCCTCCAGCTGCCTCGTCCTCCAACGCAAGCTGCCGCCACGCCATCCCCTTCCCAGCAGGTTGCCGACGCTGAAGCCGCCATCGTCAAGTCCGACTGGAAGACCGCGGAATCCAACCTCGACCCCTGGCTCCTCGATCACCCCAAGATGCGCGCGCTCTTTTCGACGCCGGATATGTGGCCGACGCACAGAACCGCCTCGACGATGCCGTCGGCCTCTATCGCCGCGCCACCGTGGCCGATCCCGATTCTTTTGAGGCACATCTCTCCCTTGGCCTCCTGCTCGCACGCCAGGGCAAACAGGACGAGGCACGCCCCGAGTTACTCGCCGCCACCACACTTGATCCGGGCCCTGCGGGACCCGGACCTCAAAGCCCGTGCCTGGCGCGCGCTTGCCGAAATTGACAAGCCCGCGCCCGGCCACCCGGGCGATCGCAACCAAAGCCTCCAACGAGCTTCTCAGGCACTCAAACTCAGCCCTGAGACCCCGCCGACACCCTGCTCGCCGCCCAGCTGGCTGAGTCAGCGGGTCAATTCGACGCCGCCGAATCCGCTTACCGCCGCCTGCTTGCCGATGACCCAAAGTCCGAGCCGGCCGCCACCGGGCTCGCGCATCTGCTCATCGCCCGAAAGCAGTATCCTGAAGCCGAAAAGCTTCTTCGCGACGCCCTCGCGCAATCGCCCAACGATCCGCCCTTCAATGCTCAACTGGCCACCGATCTGGCCGCCGCAAGACAAGGCCGAAGCCCTGCCGTTCTTGCAAAAACTTCACGACTGCTCATCCTGCCGACCCGGACATCACCCGCATGCTGGCCGACGTCATGGCCCAGGCTGGGGACGCCGCCGGCTCCGACCGGCTCTACATTGATCCTTCTCAAAGCCAACCCTGACGATCCTGACCTGCTCGCTCGCGCATGGGCAGAATCTGATTCACCAGCTTCTCTATGCCGAGGCCTTCGCGGTCTTCGACAAAGCCACCCGGCTTGACCCCGCCGATGGCGATGCCTGGAGCGGTCTGGCCTTTGCCGCCATGAAAACTGGACAACCCGCAGTCACACTGCATGCTCTTACGATGCGGTCAAAGTATCTTCCCGAAGTACCTTCTACGTACTTCCTTTGGGCGACATCCTACGATACATTGCACCAAAAGGCGGCGGCCATTACCTACTACCATCACTTTCTGGATTCCGCAGCCGGCAAGTTCCCAGATCAGGAATGGCAGGCACGGCAGCGTATAAAATTGCTCGGAAATAAGAATTAAGCTGTGCCACAATGCTCCGAACGATTGCATTGCAGTGTCGTTGCCTTGACCGAAGATGTACCGCGACATGTGAGCCGTTGGAGATTGTGCATCTGTCCCTTGCGGATTCCTCCAAAAGCTCCTATAGTCACGGCCAGGAATAGAGCGGTCGCCCCAGATTGACGACCGCTCGAAGTTCCGCAACAGCGGAGGTTCCTCATGCGGTGTCTGGTGTCGTTTGGATTCTCGTCCTCGTCTCGGCCGTCGCCAGTTCCGGCCGCTGCGTCCTCCCTTGACGCAAAAGCCCGCCGACCAGGAAAGCATCGCCGCGCTTGAAGCCAAAATCGATCAGGCCCAGCCCCGCGAGCAGTGCTACCTTTACGCCGAACTCATCCACCAAATGACCGAGTTCAGCCTGCAGCAATACTCCGCCGGCGACGTGCAAAAGGCCAACTCCCTGCTCAAGCATGTTCAGCGATTGCGCATAAGCTTCACCTTTCCGTCGCCGACAACGACAAGCGGCTGAAGAACGCTGAGATCCTCCTGCGCCACACCGCTTTCCGCCTCAACGAGATGCTTCACGCCAGTAGCTATGAGGACCGCCCACTGCTTGAGCAGACCTTGGCCCAGGTCAACCAGGCCGACAACGAGGCCATGATGCAGGTCTTCAAGAAGTAGCCCCCGTCTCGCGAAGCGATCCGAGTCAATTCTTCCCACTTCTGCGGCGCCCTTCGTATGCTTCAATTAGAACTCTGGGGCATGCAGACCCATGCGCGTTTTTCGCTCATCTCCCGCTTGCTCTGGTCATTCTTGTTCTCTGCGCATCCATCTGCTTCACGCGCCAGAAGGAGCAGCGCCCAACCCTGACCGAGCCTCAGATTGAGCAGATTCGCGAAGCGGGAATCGACCCCGCCGCGCGCATCAAGCTCTACACCAAATTCGTGGACGAACGCATGGAAACCATCAAGGGGCTCATCACCGAGAGCCCATTCCGTCCGCGCGCGTCGTCCGCCTCGACAATGAATTGCAGGATCTCACCTCGCTGATGGACGAGCTCGGCGCCAACCTCGATCAATACGGCGATCGCAAAGCAGACCTCCGCAAGGCTCTGAAGCCGTTGACTGAAGCCACGCAGCGCTGGCTCGAGGTCCTTCACTCCCTGCCCACTGAATCCGGCTTCGACCTCTCCCTCAAAGAAGCCATCGAGAGCGGAAAGGACCTGGCCGACCAGGCCACGCAAATGCTCAAAGAGCAGACTGCTTACTTCGAACTTCATAAGGACTCAGCAAGGCCAGGAGACGGCGCCGAACCGCGAATGAAGCTCGCCAGCTCGCAAGCTGTAAAATGTACCTTGGTGGCCGTCGATTTCGTCCCAATCTTTCAGGAGGAGTACCGTGCCCTGCGCCCCAGGGCGCCGATGCCGCCCATCCTCATTCGTTTTCGCCGCTTCACTTCGCTGAATACAACCATCCGCCTGCGCGAAGGCAGAATCCTGGTCAGCCTGTCGGACCTGCTTGAAGGCGCGCCGGAAAGCGTGCTGCGCGCCATCGCGCACATCCTCCTGGCCAAGCTCTACATAAGAAGCCTGTCGACGCCGCGCAGAATCTTCGCTTCAAGCGCTTCGCCTCCAGCGCCGCCGTCGCCCGCCAGACTGAACTCATCCGTCACGCCCGCGGCACCAAGCGCTTCTCCGGCCCTGAAGGCCGCTTCTACAACCTCGAAGAGGTCTTCGACTCGCTGAATGTCGGCTTCTTCGGCGGCCTGCTTGGCCGGCCCCAGCTCACCTGGAGCGAGGGCTATGGCCAGGCGTTCACTCGGCCATTATGACGCCACCCACAACACCATCGTCGTCAGCCGCGTCTTCGACCGCCCCTCAAGCCCGCGCTACGCCGTCGAGTACCTGCTCTACCACGAGATGCTTCACCTCAAGCATCCTGTGCGCATGCGCGGCCTGCGCCGCTGCGTTCACTCCCGCGAATTCAAGGCCGAAGAAGCGCTCTTCCCCCAGCTCAAAGAAGCGCTCTCGTTCATCAAACGCTTGTGAGGAGAATTCAGCCATGCCAACTGCAAAGCCCATCCAGCGCTGCGCCTGGTCACAGAACGACCCCCTCTACCGCGCCTATCACGATGAGGAATGGGGCGTGCCCGAGTATGACAGCCGCGCGCTTTGGGAAACCCTCATGCTCGAAGGCTTTCAGGCCGGCCTTTCGTGGATTGTGATTCTCCGCAAGCGCGACGCATTCCGCAAAGCCTTCAAAAAATTCGATCCCGCAAAGGTCGCGCGCTTCGGTGAGACGGAAATCGCGCGCCTGCTTGCCAGACCCCGGCATCGTCCGTTCGCGCGCAAAGATTGAAGCCACCATTCAAGGCGCGCGCATCTATCTCGCCATGCAAGCTGCAGGCGAAGATTTTTCAGACCTGGGTTTGGAAGATGGCCGGCGGAAAGCCAATTCAGAACCGCGGCCCGGTCCCCGCAATGACTCCGCTCGCTGAAGAGATCTCAAAAGCCCTGAAGAAACGCGGCTTCAAATTCGTCGGCCCCGTCATCGTCTATGCGTGGATGCAGGCGGTCGGCATGGTGAATGACCATGCGCCCCGATTGCTTCCGTCAAAAAGTAGTGGCAAAGATGTCGCGCAACCGACCTGCGCCGCAAGACCTAAGTAATCGCCGCTTAAGCTGCCTTCTCCATGTCCGTCGCCGCGCCTTCGGGCTCCGTGACTCCCCGCGTTGAGGCCCACCAGATCAGCCCAATGCCCACAATCACCGAACCGGCGCTTGCCAGTTGTGCATTTGATAAGCCCCATAAAACCTTCGGGTTGCGGCGTATAAATTCAACCAGAAATCGAGCTATTCCCGTCAACACCAGGTATTCGCCCAGGATCCAGCCCGTAGGCCGCGGTTTATTCCCGCGCATCCACAAGCCACGCCGCCGATCAGCAGCCCGCCGCCAGCTCATACAGCGGTGTCGGATGCACCCGCACCAGCGTTGGCTCAAGGCCATTTGGGAAACTCATGCCCCAGGGCAGATTCGTGGCGATGCCATAGCATCCGTCGCCGGAAAGAAAGCACCCGATGCGCCCGATGCCATAGCCAATGGCCGCTGCAGGCGCCGCGAGATCGAGAATCCGCAATCCACCGATCTTCGCCCGCCAGCCTTGAAGCACCAGCGCGGAGATGCCAAAGGTCAATCCGCCAAACCACGCAAACCCCGCCGAATCCCACAAAACCCGCCAGCCGATTTCGCGAAACTCCGACGGCGTATCGAGAACATGCCAAAGCTTGGCGCCGACAATCCCTGCCACCACGGCCATCGCCACCATGCCCACCGCGTCCGCGTCAATGTGTGCCCGCTTGAACGCCCGGTCCGTGACCAAGGCCCCCGCCACCGCCGCAAGCCAGAGCATCAGCCCGAAGGTCGGCAGATTGAAATGCCAGATATGGATATACGGAATCATTCCTCTTTAAGTATAGACGCGCCTCGCATTCATAAGGTGCGTCCGGTTTCGTTCCGCGATTTTCACACCTCTCCATCGCCGATTCGGGTAATACTGTCTGCATGGCAACCATCACCTACAAGGGCCTCGAAGTCCTTTACACCCATCAGCAAATTGCCGACCGCGTTACTGAAATGGGCGCTCAGATCACCGCCGACCTCAACGGTGAAAAACTGGTGATGGTGGGCGTGCTCAAAGGCGCGGCAATCTTTCTTTCGGACCTCGCGCGCGCCGTGCAGGTCGACACGACTTTCGACTTCGTTGCCGTCTCCAGCTACGGCAAAGGGCCAGCGCTCCTCGGGCGCCGTCAAACTGATCAAGGATCTCGACGAGCCCATCGAAGGCAAGAATGTGCTCATCGTCGAGGACATTCTCGACACCGGCCTCACCCTTGCCTATCTGCGCAAAATCTTCCTCCAGCATCATCCCAAAACGCTGCGCATCGCTACCCTCCTCGACAAGCCTTCGCGCAGAATTGAAAAAATCGATGCCGATTACGTCGGCTTCTCCATTCCCAACCTTTTTGTCATCGGCTATGGAATGGACTATGCCGAGCGCTACCGGAACCTGCCCGAAATCTGCCTCATGGCGCCCGATCACCCGGAGTAGCAACCGCGGGAGAATCGACAATGGACGAGCGCGAACTGCTTGCCGGAGCCTATCGCGACTTCAATGCGCGCTCGCATCGATGAAGTCTTGGCGAGAATGCATCCTCGACGTGGAATGGGCCAATGGAATGGAGGGCGGACACGTCCATGGGCGCGAAGCAGTTCGCGCATATTGGACCCGCCAGTGGACCGCTCATTGATCCGCATGTCGAACCTCTGAGCATTTTGCAGGATGAATCCGGCCGATTCATCGTCGAAGTCCATCAAGTCGCGCGCGACCTCCAGGGCAAAATTCTCGTCGACACAGATCGTTCACCACGCCTATCGCATCCAAAATGGCCTCATCGCAAGAATGGACATCGAATAGAGCTTCTGGCGCGAGCGAGTGTCTCAACCGGACATCGTCTACTGTTGGTAGCCCCTTTGCCCTCCGCTCCGGCAGGCACTATACTCATCTCCCGTAGACTCCACGGCAGGCAGCCGCAAAGCCTGCCCCAGAAGGAGGGAGCACTGCCAATGTCTCTCATTACCCCGATCGGCGAAGCGGATCTCGAATTCGACAATGGCAGTTTCGATTCGGCTGCCTTCACTCGCAACGCGTTTGAAAAATGGCAGTCCCTGGCCGCGGTCATCGACCACACTCTGCTCAAGCCCGACGCTACGCGCGACCAGGTTGAAAGCCTCTGCGACGAGGCCGTGCGCTACCGCTTTGCCTGCGCCATGGTCAACCCCCTGTGGGCTGCCACCGCCGTCGCCTATGCTCTCAGGCACCGGCATTCCCGTGGGCGTCGTCATCGGCTTTCCCCTCGGCGCGTCGCTCGTCTCCACGCTCCGGCAGGAGGCCGCTGCCCTCGCGCGGCTCGGCGTGCGCGAACTCGACATGGTCATCCCCATCGGCCAACTCAAGAGCGGCAACCATCATGCCGTCGAGCACGCCATTCACGCCGCCGCCACGGTCGCCCATCATCACGGCGCGCTGCTCAAGGTCATTCTCGAAACTTGCCTCCTCACCGTCGAAGAGAAACTGCGCGGTGCGGAACTCGCCATCCAGGCAGGTGCGGATTTCCTCAAGACTTCCACCGGCTTCTCCTCCGGCGGAGCCACAGCGGCCGACGTGGCCCTGCTTCGCGGGGTAGCCGGCGGACGATGCGGCGTAAAAGCTTCCGGAGGCATCCGCAAACTCGCCGACGTCCGCGCCATGCTTGAAGCCGGCGCAAACCGCATCGGCGCATCCGCCTCCGTCGCCATCGTCCGCGAACTGGGCGCGGAATAGACGCCGCCAAATCCAACAATATCGCCATGCTATAAAGGGTCGAGGTCTTTGCGCCTTGAACGAAGGTTCCGCAGGCAATGGGTCAGCTCCGAACGCCGGAAATCAACAGGTGCGCGGCTATAGGCCGGAACTGGATGCAGTCCGCTTCATGGCCTTCCTGCTCGTATTCATCCATCACTTCCTTCTTCTCTCTTCCTCCTACATGAATTCGAAACTCTTCTCCGGCTTCGCTGGCCAGAGTGCATGGAGCCTTCGCCTCGCAGTAGGCGAGACCGGCGCAATGGGCCTCTGCCTCTTCTTCACCCTCAGCGCGTACCTCATCACTACCCTGCTGATGAAAGAGCGCGCAAAGATACTCTACCGTCTCCATCCGCAAGTTCTACGTTCGCAGGGCGCTCAGAATTTGGCCGCTCTACTTCTTCGGTATCGCCCTCGGCATGGTGATCGCGCTCATCCTTCATCGCCCCGGCGACGTCACTGGATTCGTCTGGTACCTGCTCTTTGCAGGAAACTTCTATTGCGGCATCTTCGGCTGGATTCCCAACCCACTGACGCCCTTGTGGACCATCTCCATCGAGGAGCAGTTCTATCTGCTCTGGCCATGGGCCATGCGCTGGCTTTCGCGCCGCGGACTCTTCATTTGCGCATTCGTCTTCATCGCCGTCGCCAACATCACGCTTTTTCTCCTCGGAAAACGCCATGTCGAAACCGAATCCAAAGTCTGGACCAACACTTTCGTGCAATTCCAGATGTTCGCCACCGGCATCCTCCTTGCTCTTTCAGACAAACTCGCGACTATACGTAACATTGCTCTCGGATTCGATCTTCGTCCTCACTGGCCCTATCCTCTGGTTTGTGGCGTGTTTCGTGTTCCACGCAAAGCAACCTGCCCAGGCGGGAACCGCGATCAGTGGCCTCGCCCTCATCCTTGGCTATGCACTCGTCGCTCTCGGATGCGCTGCCGTGCTTCAGGGATTTTGCATGATCGGCGCCTCCCACATTCCACCGTGGGCTGCCAGCCTCGGAAAAATATCCTACGGGCTCTACGTCTACCACGTCATCTCAATCGATTTCTCTCAGGCTCTGTTCTCTTCAAAACAAGGCCCCGTGTACTTCGCAGCCTCGGCTCTCCTTGCCCTTCTGCTCACCATCGCCGCGGCCGTCATCTCCTACTCTTTCCTTGAAACCCCGTTCCTGCGACTCAAGCGTAAATTCGAATTCGTGCACAGCAGGCCCATTTAAACAACCGAGCAGAACCCTGCGCCCGCTCTCTAATCTCATCGTCTCCGCTTCGCGCCGCCTATAGCGAATTCGGAGTGACTTTACCCCGAAACCACAGCCTTCAAGTCGACACGACCACCAGAGGATGGCGACTCCGCGCGAGACTCAACAAGACCCAACTACTCTGCATTTGCTCCAAATACGCTATCATTCCCTTCGACACCCATGGCTTCCATTCCCCCAGCGCGTCCTGAGCAGCACGAATACGAGGGAGATTACCGCCCCGCCGATTCCGACAATCCGCACGCGCATCTTGATCTGTCAAATGTCCGCGTGGAGCCTGCCGATCTCACCTACCTCGTGCAGATGGCCGATGCGCTCAACACCACGCTCGACCTGCAAACCCTGCTCAACCGCATCTCCGAGCTGGTCCTCACCATCATTCACTACCGCATCTTCGCCATCCTCCTCTTGAACGACCGCACCAATGACCTGCGCATGCGGTTCCAAATCGGCCACACTCCCGAGGCGCAGCGCGCCCGCTATCCTCTCGGCAAAGGCGTCGTAGGCCAGGTCGCGCTCACCCGCCAGCCCATTCTCCTCAACGACGTCTCCACGGCCGAATACTACATTCCCGCCAATCCCGATGTGCGCTCCGAACTCGCCGTGCCGCTCATCGCCAAGAACCGCCTCATCGGCGTCATGGACCTGGAAAGCGAGCAGGCCGGATACTTCCGTCCCGAGCACCTGCACCTGCTCACGCTCACCGCATCGCGCATCGCGCAGGCCATCGAGAATGCGCGCCTCTATGCCCGCGTCTCCCGCCAGGCCCAGACGCTTACCGTCCTCAACGAAATCTCCGCCGAGCTGACGTCGATCCTCGATCTCGACCCCCTGCTGGCCAAGGTGGGCCAGCTTCTGCGCCGCCTCATCGACTACCAGATGTTCTCCATCATGCTGCTCGACGAGAAAGGCGAGACCCTCATCACTCGCTATGCATGGCGCTTCGGCTACGCGCACGCTCCCTTGCGCCGCATCCCCATCACCAGCGGCCTCGTCGGCGCGGCAGTGCGCGAGTGGCGTCCCATCAATGTTCCCGACGTGCGCAAGGATCCGCGCTATCTGCCCATGAATCCCGAGACGCGCTCCGAGCTGATCGTCCCCCTCTTTCACAAGGGCCGCGTCATCGGCGTGCTCGACCTCGAACACACGCGCCCCGGCTTCTTCAACGAAGAGCACGAGCGCACTGCTTACCACCATGGCCGCGCAGGTCGCAATCTCCATTGAGAATGCGCGCCTCTATCAGGCCGTCAGGCGCCAGGAGCAGCAGCTTGAGCGCGACATCGCCATGGCGCGCGAAGTGCAACTCCGCCTGCTCCCGACCCATCCGCCTGAGCATCCCCATGCCGAAATGGCGGTGCGATTCCTGCCCGCGCGCACCATCGGCGGCGACCTCTACGACTTCGTGGAATACGGCCCCGGCCAAACCGCCATCGTTCTCGGCGACGTCAGCGGCAAAGCCGCGCCCGCTGCGCTCTTTGCCGCACTGGTCAGCGGCATCATGCGCTCCGCCGCCGTGCAACGCCTCGATCCCGCGCAAATGCTGACCGCGCTCAACGATGCTCTGCAGGAGCGCAGGCTGGAATCGCAATATGTCGTCATGCTCTTCGCGCTATGGAACGACGAGAAGCGAACCCTGCAGGTGGCCAACTCCGGAGCCGTGCAGCCCATCTTCTGCCGCGCCGGCGAATCCGTCCACAGTGCGCGCCGAGGGCTTGCCGCTCGGCCTGTTTCCCAACGTCACCTACGAAGAAATCAACTTGGACGCACAGCCCGGCGATGCCATCATCTTCGTCTCCGACGGCATTCTCGATGCGGAAAATCCGACGGACGAAATGTACGGCGACGAACGCCTCGCGAGCCTGCTCTGTGCCAACCGCGAACAAGCCCGCCGCCCACATCGCCGAGACCGTCATGGCCGACGTAACCCGCTTCCAGGGCGCACAGGACCGCTTCGACGACGAAACCATCATCGTCCTCGAGTGCGGTAAGCGGCATGGATTCACGGATCATGGATCTGGGATCAGAACCCCAGTATCGGCTTTCTATTCCCTATCCCATCCTGTCCTTTCCGTTAAACTTGAATGAGACTCAAATTCCGGAGACCCCTTGTCCACCGCAACGCAAGAACGCATCATTCGCCCAGCCCGCAACATCCTGGGCAGCCTGCGCCTGCCCGGCGACAAATCCATCAGCCATCGCTACGGCATGCTCGCCGCATTCGCCGAGGGCACCTCGCGCTTTTCCAACTTCTCCACCGGCGCCGACTGCGCCTCAACCCTCGCCTGCATGCAGGCGCTGGGCGCCAAGGTCAACTGCCACGAAGACAACACCGTCGAAATCACCGGCGTCGGCGGCCGCGTCACGCCCTCAAACAAATCCCTCGACTGCGGCAACTCCGGCTCCACCATGCGCATGATCTCCGGCCTGCTCGCGCCGCAGCAAGGCAGCTTCACGCTGATCGGCGACGCCTCGCTCTCCCGCCGTCCCATGGAACGCATCCGCAAGCCCCTTGAATCCATGGGCGCGCAACTCACGCTCACCGACGGCCACGCCCCCATCCACATTCAAGGCGCGTCCCTCCACGCCATCGACTACACCACGCCCGTCCCCAGCGCCCAGGTCAAGACCTGCGTTCTTCTCGCCGGCCTCCAAACCGCCGGCACCACCACCGTGCGCGAAGCCGTGCGCACCCGCGACCACAGCGAACTCGCTCTGCGCGCATTCGGCGCCACGCTCACCCGCACCATCGATTCCGTTTCCATCACGGGCCCGCAGCTTCTCCACGCCATCGATGCCACGGTGCCCGGCGACATCTCCTCCGCCGCATTCTTTCTCTGCGCCGCGGCAATCTTTCCCGGCTCCTCGCTGGTCCTCGACCTCATCGGGCTCAACCCCACCCGCGCCACGCTGCTCGATGTCCTTACTGCTCTGGGCGCGCACATCGCCGTGCTCAATGTAGAAGAGAAACACGCCGAGCTGGTCGGCACCGTTCAGATCACCGCGCCCGCCAGAAGGCCTCCGTTCAACCACGATCAGCGGTGCGCTCGCTGCGCAGCTCATCGACGAACTTCCCGTGCTCGCGGCCATCGCGCCCTACACCAGCGGCGGCATTCGCATCCGCGATGCGAGGGAATTGCGCGTCAAAGAGTCGGACCGCATCGCCCTCGTCGCCCAAAATCTGCGCGCCATGGGTGCCGAGGTGATCGAATTTGAAGACGGTCTCGATGTCCCCGGCGGCCAGAACCCTGCACGGCGCGACCATCGACTCCGGCGGCGACCACCGCATCGCCATGGCTTTCAGCGTGGCCGCGCTCCGCGCCTCAGGCGAGACGCTGATTCAGGGCGCTGAATCCGCGGCCATCAGCTTCCCGGAATTCTTTGACATGCTCGACCGGATCGCAGAGCGCTAGCACGCCGCCATCTCTAAACGATCCCTCGCCACCAACAAAAAGGCCCGGCATGCAGCCGGGCCTTTCATCTCTGCCAATCCACTCTACCGGCTTGCCGGCGGAGTCGTCGTAGGTTCATTGCCCTTTTCGGCCGGCTGCACGCCCGGCACCACCGGGGCCGCGCTTACGTTGCCCGTTGCGGCATCGTTCAAATTGATGCCGTAGTGCTGCAGCGTTGTGGCCAGTGTCTGGATACAGGCCCGCCCGGTCTTTTGCATAGGCTGCATTGGCCGAGATCAGGTTGTCTTCCGCGGTGGCCAGGTTGCGCTCCTGCTGCAACACCAGTGGCGGTGGTCGATGCGCCCAGGTGCAGCTTCTTTACTTCGTCGTCGTAGCTTTGCTGGTCAAACTCTCTCGGCCGCAATCGATGCCTCTCACCTGCGCCCGGTCGTTGGTCAACGCGAACTGCGCATTCACCACCTGCATGCGAATCTGCGTGTAAAGCTGCTCGAGCCGCAACTCCGCCTGGCGGTATTCCATCAGCGACCGTGCCTGGTCAGCTTGCGCCGTCCGGTTGCGAATGGGAATCGAGAGCGTGAATCCAATTCCTTTATCCGGAGCGGAGTTGTTGAAGGCGTTCTCAGCGCGGTCCCATAGCCACTCGACGAATTCGAAGTGCAGCTCGCGGTTCCGTAAAACTGAGTGCTGCAATTCTTGTTGATCGACCCCGCGATGCCCGAACCGCCCAGATAGCCGAACACATCGAATGTGGGCAGCAGCGCATTCCGCGCGCCCCTCAACGTGATCTCATCGTTCTTCAGCGTCAGTACCGCCTGCTCCAGTTCTGGCCGCTGCTTGAAAGGCTGTCCTGCACCAGCTCATCCACCGGTTGCTTCTCTTCGGGAAGCTCTCCAGGCTCACGCGGTCGGTCGGAATCACTGGGCCGCTTCCAGCGCAGGATCGTTCAGATTGCGCGCAATCGCCTGCTTGATGATCTGCTGCTGATAGTTCAGGTTGCTCTGCGAACTGATCAGCGCCTGCTTGTCGCGTGGCCACCTCGAGTCGGCGTTCACCACATCCAGCGGCGCCATGGTGCCGATCTCCAGTTGCTTGCTGTGTCATCCGACTCCAGCTTCGTGCTCTGATCCAGCGCGCGCTCCTTGGCCTGCACATCCTCGTACGCGCTCACCAGACCCCAGTAGATGTTCTCCACCTGGTTCACCGTGTAAAGAATCTGCTGCCGGAACGACGAATCGGTGATGCGCCGGTCGTTGATTGCCTGGTACATGAAGCGCTTGTTCACCCAGATGCCTGCGCCCTGCAACAGGTGCTGCGTCACCGTGGCCTTGAAGATGGAGTTCAACTGCGGGCTGTAGAGCGTGAACGGATTGTCGACGTGGTGCGTACGGTGTTGTTGAACCCGAACTGCAGCGCAGTGCCGGTCACAAATCCCTGGTTGTAGGTGAAGTTGTACGTCGTTGGTTCGTGCTTGTTGCCGCCCGAGAAAGAAGCTGCGTCGATACGCGCGTGCTGCCGCTCAAATTGAATCGTCCCCGCCACGATGGGATCGAGAACCTCCGGCGCAGGTCCCGCGCCGCTCGTCGTAAGCACCAATCCTGCACTGCCGGAGCCTGCGCCGCCTGATCCCCCCGTCGTTCCGCCCGGACCGCCGCCTGTAGTCAGCGTCGAAGAGGTCCCGCCCAGCGTGTTCGTGACAACGCCCGCATTGGCGCCCCAGCAGCGCCTGCACCGTGCGTCGTGCGCAAGAATATCGGTATCCGCAATGTCCAGGTTGTAGCGCGCAATCGCGATGTCGTAGTTGTTCTCGAGGGCCAGCGCAATCGCGTCGGAAAGGCTCAGATAGATCTTGCCGTCCTTCACCAGGTCCGCAAGCCGAACCGAATTCTCAAAGTTCGCCTTGGCGATCGTGGTCGGCCGGTACATGTTGATCGGATCGCCTAAAACGCCCCCAGCCGGCTTGGTGAAATCGCGCTGCGACGGACGCAGATACAATGGCTGCGTCAGCACCGGTGCGGGCGCGGCGGGCAAGTTCGACGCCGCTTTGTCCGTCGCCGTGGGCGCAGCCTGCTGTGCAAATCCCGAAGGCACTCCCGCCGCCAATGTCAGCATGGCCGCCGCCAGCGCGCGAAGCTGCCTGCCTGGCTTCCCTTTTGCCTGCCGCGTGGTCTCATCCTGCTGCTCAAACACACGTATACCGAACAAATGCATGATTCCTCTCCACGAGTTGCTGAGGCATGTGGGGTGCCATTCTTCAAGACGCCCGAAGAGCCTCTCCGGACGCAAATTTGTGAGCCTTCGGGGCGATTTTCGCTTCCTGCCCGCGCTTCGCCAACCATCTCTCAGGCAATACGCGCACCGGTTCACGGTTCGTTCCCTTGTCACCCTTCCCAGCTGCCCGGCCGGGCAATGCTGCGAAAAGCTGAGTATATCGCAGCCGCTCTCTCCGCACCCCCGGTCAGCGCTCTCAATTACCCTGTTATCTACGTGGATACCCTTGACTGACTTCACTCAATCCGCACCCGACTTGCAAACTTGGAAGCTGACCCTGGCCTACGACGGCACGGATTTCAGCGGCTGGCAGGTGCAGCCCGGCGAAACCACCATCCAGGGTGAACTGCAGTCAGCTCTCGGCCGCGTCACCGGCGAGTCGCCTCTGCCCCAGGGCTCCGGCCGCACCGACGCCGGCGTCCATGCCCTCGCCCAGGTGGCCAGCTTCTCCTTGTCTGCGCCCATTCCGGCCGAAAATCTGCCCGCGCGCTCAACCGCACCCTGCCTCCCTCCATCCGCGATTCTTTCGCAGCCATCGCGCCGGACGACTTTCACGCCCGCCACTCCGCCGTCGCCAAAACATACGAATACCGCATCTTTCGCGGTGAAGTCTGTCCGCCCTTTCTGGTCCGCTATGTCTATGCCTACCCCTGGCCCCTGGACGTCGCGCCCTCGAACGATCAGCGCATTTCTTTCTCGGCGAACACGATTTCCTCAGCTTCGCCGCCACCGATCCCGACCTCACCAGCACGCACTGCTTCCGCTGCCCATGAACTGCTCCGAGCAAGTAAGAGTGCCCTCGGCACCGGCGCCGCAGCAATCGCCGCTCCGCACCATCTATTCCTCCGCTTGGGAAACCACGGAGACAGAAGCCGGCCACTCTGCTGGTCTACCGCGTCCGTGGCAACGGATTCCTGCACCACATGGTGCGCAACCTCGTGGGAACCATGCTCGACGTCGGCCGCGGCCATCCGCCAGCCTGACGACATCCCCGCCATCCTCGCCGCCCGCTCCCGCTCCGCCGCCGGTCCCACCGCCCCCGCCCGCGGCCTCTTCCTGCATTCCGTCGAATACGGAGTAAGAAATCCTCCGCACCCAATCAAATCGCACTGCGTTCAACCCTGCGATGAAGCCCTCGCTGCCCCTGCTACCCTTGAATCATTCCTATGCCGCTCTTTTCCCGCAGCTCGGCCTTCTCCCGGGTCACCGCGCTGGCCGCGCGCCGCCCCGTCCACGCCGCCTTTGCGTGGATGCACAACAACCCCCAAACCATCATGGATTGGCAGGCGGAACTGGTCGCCATTCCCGCGCCGCCCTTCGGCGAACAGGCCCGCTCCGAATGGATCGCCGCCCGCTTCGCCGAAGCTGGCCTCGTCCACATCCAAACCGACGCCGTCGGCAACGTCATCGGATTCCTCCCCGCCGCCAAACTGCCGCCCGAAAGCAGCGGCCCCGTCGTCGTGCTCTCCGCGCATCTCGACACCGTCTTTCCCGCTGAAACGCCCCTCAACCCCGTCGTCAGCCGAGTCAACGGCAGCAGCCGCCTCGCCGCTCCCGGAGCCTGCGACAACGCCGCCGGCGTCGCCGGCATGCTGGCCATCGTCGCACGCGCTCATCCAGGCCAAAGTTGAACTCGCCGCTCCCCTCGTCGTCCTCGCCAACGTGGGCGAAGAGGGCGAAGGCGATCTGCGCGGCATGCGTCACTTTTACGATCAGGCTGCGCTCGCCGGCCGCATCGCCGCCCACATCGTCCTCGACGGCGCAGGCGCCGACTCCGCCGTCACCCAGGCCCTCGGCAGCCGCCGCTTTCAGGTCACCATCACCGGCCCCGGCGGCCACAGCTTTACTGACGCAGGCACACCCAACCCCATCGCCGCCCTGGCCTCCGCGCTCGCCGCTTTGGCCGAAACCCCGCTGCCCGAAGAGCCGCGCACCACGCTGAACCTCGGCACCATCCACGGCGGAACCAGCGTCAACTCCATCCCCGAAAACGCCACAGCCTCCATCGACTTCCGCTCCACCAGCCCCGCCGAACTGCTGCGCCTCGAGGTCGCACTGCATCGCGCCGTCGAAGATGCCGTCGAGCACTGGAATACCGTCGCGCGAACTCTCCCCGCCGCGCAACCGCGGCCCTCTGTCCTTCACTGTAGAAAAAATCGGCGACCGTCCTGCCGCGCAACTGCCTGCCGATTCCCCGCTGCTCGAAACCCTGCGCGCCGTCGACCGCCATCTGGGCCTGCGCACCGATCTCCGCCTGGGCTCAACCGACGCCAACATTCCCATCTCTCTCGGCGTTCCGGCTCTTTCCATGGGTGCGGGCGGCGAGGGTGCGGGCGCGCACACCCTAGCCGAGTGGTACTGCGACAAGGACCGCGAACTCGGCCTCCGCCGCGTGCTTCTGCTCACCCTCGCCATGACCGAATGGGCCGCGGAACAGTAGCCTCGTCTGCTAAACTCCGCCCATGCGCGCCAGTTCGTGCTCTGCTTCTCGCCCTCGCTCGCCGCCGCTGCTCTGTTCCGCTCGCCGCAAACGTCTCTTCGCAGCAATCCGCGCCCGCAAGCACACGCCAAACCGCACCTCCAGCATCGCCCGACATCATCTTCTTCAACGGCGTCATCTACACCGGCGAAGGATTCGCCGAAGACAAGCCTCGCATCGTGCAAGCCATGGCCATCGGCGGTGGCAAAGTGCTCGCCGTCGGGACCACCGACGAAGTCACCCGCCTGGCCGGACCCAAAACCATCCTCCGCGATCTCGAACACCGCCAATACCAGCACCTTCATCTTTCCCGGATTCAACGACGCGCACACCCACCTCGGCAGCGCCGGCCAAACCAAGCTCAACGTCGACCTCACCGGCGTCCAAATCGCTCGCCGACATGCTCGCCAAGATCAAGTCCTTCGCCAACGCCGCGCCCGCCGGCCACTGGCTCACCGGCGGCAACTGGGACCACACCCTCTGGCCCGACAAGACCCTGCCCACGCGCCAGGATCTCGACAAGGTCACCGCGCGGCCATCCCGCGTTTCTCGACCGCATCGACGGCCACATCGCCATCGCCAACACCGCCGCCCTCACCGCTGCGGGCATCACCGGCAAAACCAAGCCGCCGCAAGGCGGAGCCATCGACCTCGACGCCAACGGCGAGCCCACCGGCATTCTTCGCGAGTCCGCCAAGGACCTCGTCGACAAAGTCATTCCGCCGCCCACGCCCGACGAACGCCGCAAGGGCGACGAGCTCGCCATCGCCGACGCGCTCGCCCACGGCGTCACCAGCGTGCAGGACTTCAGCGACTGGCAGGATTTCCTCATCTACGAAGAACTGGAAAAAGAAGGCAACCTCAAGCTCCGCATCACCGAATGGCTGCCCTTCAAAGACTCCGCTCCCCGAGCTCATCAAGATGCGCGCCCACCACGACCTCAACGATCCCATGCTCCACACCGGCTTTCTCAAAGGCTTCATGGATGGCTCGCTCGGCTCCCGCACCGCCGCCATGAAGGCGCCCTACTCCGACGATCCCGGCAACACCGGCCTTCCCCAATACACGCAGGAGCAGCTCAACAAGATGGCCGTCGAGCGCGCCGCAGGCCGGATTCCAGCTCGGCTTTCACGCCATCGGCGACAAGGCCGCCGCCATGGCGCTCGACGCCTACGCGCAGCCCGGCATCTCCACGCACCGCGCGCAATCGCATCGAGCACGCTCAGGTCGTCGATCCCGCCGACATTCCGCGCTTCAAGCAACTCGGCGTCATCGCCTCCATGCAGCCCAGCCATCTGCTCACCGACATGAACTGGGCCGAGGCTCGTCTCGGTCCCAAGCGCGCCGCCTACTCCTACGCATGGAAAGCCTTCCTCGACGCCGGCGTGCCTCTCGCCTTCGGCACCGACTATCCCGTCGAGCCCATCACGCCCTTTCGCGGACTCTACGCCGCCGTCACCCGCATGAACGAAGCCGGCACCAAGACCTACTTCCCTGAGAACAAAATCACCCGCGGCCAGGCGCTCTACGCCTACACGCAGGGCTCCGCCTACGCTGAATTCGCCGAGAAGCGCAAAGGAAAGCTTGTCCCCGGCTACGACGCCGACTTCATCCTCGTCGATCGCGACCTGTTCACCGTCGAACCGCCCGCGATCCTATCCACCAAGGTCCTCGGCACCTATGTCGGCGGCAACCAGGCCTACATCGGCAGCACTCAATAATCTGAAGAACGCTTCCGCGTCGACGAAGCCTCGGCCTGCGCCTCCGGACCGCGTACATCCGTGTCCCGCATTTCCATCCGTATCGTCGGGAGCGCAGCAGGATAACTCTCTTTCAGAAACTCGATCATCTTTTCCCGCACCAGGCAGCGCAGATCAAAGCTTTCTGACGAACCTCCCGAGCTCATCAAGCAACGCAGTTCCATCGTCCGCTCGCTCAGATTCGTCACCTGGAGCACGCACACTCTACCATCCCACAGCGGCGAAGCCTTCACCACCCGCGCCAGTTCCTTGCGCAGCGGTTCCACCGGCACTGTGTAATCCACGTACAGAAAAGCTGTTCCCAGAATGTCGCTCTTCTTGCGCGTCCAGTTTTGAAATGGCTGCTCGATAAAGTAGCTCAGCGGCACCACTAGCCGTCGCTCATCCCAAATCTTCACCACCACGTAAGTGCTCGTGATTTCCTCGATGCGTCCCCACTCGCCTTCCAGCACTACGACATCGTCAATCCGTATCGGCTCGCTCAGCGCAATCTGCATTCCGGCAATCAGGTTCGACGCCGTCGACTTCGCCGCCACTGCCAGCACCAGCGACGCCAGCCCCGCAGATGCCAACAGCCCCGTGCCATATTTCCAGAGCGTTTCATCGTGCAAGCTCCATAAGAGGCCACCCGCATCCAGAATCGCCACTCCAACAATCAGCATGCGGCGAAAAAACTGCATTTGCGTGTGCACGCGGCGTGCACGCAAGTTGTCCCGCACCGCGGTGTCGAAGCGCTTCAACGTAATCGCCTCAAACACGTACACCCCGCCCACCGCCAGCCAGCCAAGGAACAGCACCAGCAGGATTTCCACCAACTGGTCGACCTGGTCCAGCACCCGCGGCGGTATCCGCGGCACAAACGGAAGCACAATCCGCAATCCGATGGTCAGAAAAACCGCCCGGACCGGCCACGCAAGGTAACTCTGTATAGTCGAGTTCCGACGCCGCGAATCAGCCTCCCGCTTCAGCACATACCTGAATACGAGGTAGTGGGCTCCGTTCCCAAGCACCACGACAGCGCAGAACAGAAAAATGCCCAATACCCAGTCATGCGGGGACAACGTAATGGCCACCATCCGCTCTCCTGACAAATACCGTTTCCTGCTTGGACGCAGGATTCACTTCACCCGCTGCCTGCTCCTCAAAATCTCCCCATTCCGCGCCCTCCGCGCGTCCGCCTGCCATAATCCAGATGAATGAAGCTGCGCGCCTACCTGCTCATGTTGTTTGTGGTTGCCGTTTGGGGATCGACATTCGTCCTTGTCAAAGGCGCGCTCACTGACGCCACCCCGGCCGCGTTCAATCTCGTCCGCATGACCCTCGCCTTCGCACTGCTCGCTCTTGCCTATCACCGTTCCTGGCGCGACATGCGTCCCAGCCACTTTGCCGCCGGTGCGCTCGTCGGACTATGTCTCGCCGCAGGATACCAGTTCCAGACCACCGGGCTTGCCCGCACCACACCGTCCAAATCCGCATTCATCACCGGCCTCGTCGTCGTCCTTGTACCCCTCCTCTCGGCAATCCCCGCCTTGCGTCCTCCCAAGGCCCGTCCACCCCGCTGGAACGCCTTTGTCGGTGCCATCCTGGCCTTCCTCGGCATCCTGCTTCTTACCGCCCCCGCCGCCACCTCAGTCCGCGCGCACCTGCCGCCCCTGCAGCAAGCTGCCTCCCTTTTGCCAGGCGTCTCCTCCATCAACGTGGGAGACATGCTCACCTTCGGTTGCGCAATTGGCTTCGCCTTTCACTGCCTTGCGCTTAGCCATGTGTCACCCCGCATCGCCTTCCAGCCGCTGGCTCTTCTGCAGGTCGGATTCTGCGCCGTCTTCATGGCCATCAGTCTTCCCCTCATCGAGCATCCGCACATCCACTGGACTCCCCGCCTCGCTATCGCGCTTGCCATCGCCGCCGCCCTGGCAACCGCCGCTGCATTCTCCATCCAAAGCTGGGCCCAATCCATCCTGCCCTCTACACACATCGCCCTGCTCCTCACCATGGAGCCCGTCTTCGCCTGGATTACTTCATTCCTCTTCACTGGCGAACGCCTCGGCTTCCGCCCCGCCTCCGGCGCTCTCCTCATCCTCGCTGGAATCGCCCTCACAGAGTTAGTCCCTCAGCCTCACGTCCCCACCGCACACGAAGCCTGACAGCACGGTTCACTGATCAACACTGGGCGTCCCATCCCTCAGATCAGCACGATTCGGGGTGCCCCATCCTTGGCGCGTCTCTGTTTTTGCACCAAGCGTGGGAAAGCACGAACCTTCCCCAATCCTTGTCAACCTTTGCGTCACCGCGCATCACCACGCGATGCGCGACCTTCCCTTCCTCATTGACTCCTGGTCCCGCGAAGACTACCTTCACGGCATGCACATCCTCCACCCGCTCACCTGAGCCTGCGAGTCTGGATGCGCGGGCCTCTCCTCTCCGCGTTCGATGACTGACATGGATGCATACTTCTCAATTCGCCTCGAAGCGCTCAAAGCGCAGCTGGTCTGCAGCCGGCTGGAGAAGTCGAAGCTCTACGCCGAAATTGCCTGCCCCTCCACCGAGGTCTGGAAGAAGCAAGAGGCGATGCTCCGCGTCGCGGCGCTTGTCACTGAGCTTCGCAAAATCTCAAGCGAATTAAGCAAGTTGCAGGGGAAGGTCGGATACTAGATTGTAGCGGCTTAGGAGAGACGCTCAGTTTGAAGTTCGGCCGCGAGACGTGTAAGGAGTGCCAGCGCTTCAAACGACTCCCCGTGGACAGCGACTGTCCCCGGATGGGGTCCGGCATCCAGGTGAAGACCCGCATGGCTGCGTTGAAAATGTTCGATGGCGCGGAGAGCCTCTGCAGAAAGCCCGTCGAATTGAACCGATCCGGATATCCTCATTTGACCTCCATCGGGGTGGCTCTACCGCTCATACGCGGAGTGCCTCGTGCTCCTCGAAGAATCCTGTTCGCCTATTTGGACTGCATATAAGATCGCGCTGCATGCGCAGAACGCACTCCTGTGCATCATGAAGCATCAAACGAATCGTTAGCGGCTCTTCCTCTCCGATCGCACGCTCAATTTCAAGTAGCTTCTCCATCAGCGAAACACTGTTCATCGGGGCCCAACCTTCGAGCTGAGTGTCCTCCAACTCCCCTCTTCGGGATGTGATTTAAATCACCCCACCGGAAGCCCCAGATTCTGCTGGCCATCCTCGGTTACCGCCGTTCCCATCGAATTCGGGGTGCTTAACCGGCGGTTTTTGCAAAGGGCAGGTCCTAGCTGTCGGGTCGGCTCGAGACCCGAGGCGTCACAACCCCCAAACGCTGGTCGAAGCGATTAGCGGGAATCTGCTCCTGGCGCGTCACACTTTTCGTCAACTGTGGCAATCCATTGCCACGCATTTGACCGACCGTGGCACCCCAATCCCCCGGTTCAAGACAAAAACAACACCCCCAAACGCCCGTCCGGGGTGCCTGTTTTGTCACCCCGAAGGCGTGGTCTCTATTTGCTATTCTCCGGTCCTTTTTCCTGGGTTCACCGGCTCCTCTCAACGCGGTGCAGGCTCCGCTGAGTCCGCCAGTGCGTAGGTCAGCACCGCCACAACCGCCGCATTCTCACTCAGATGTCGGGGGTCCACCTTGTCGAAAGTGTCCGCAGCCGTATGGTGATAGTTGAAATAGAACCGGCTATCCTGCACTGGAGCAAAACTCGGCACACCCTTCTCCGTCAGCCCCGCGATGTCTTCGCCTGTCTCTGGTGCGCTCACAAGCGTCTCCGCTCCAATCGGGTCCAGCACCTGCGCGAGCGGCCGCAGCCAATCACCCAACGGCGGCTTCCCTGAGTAGTAAATCCCCGTTGGATGGTCTGCCCCCAGGTCAGACTCGATCGCGCCGATATGGTTCGCGATCAGATCTTTATGGTCCGCCATGTAGGCCGCCGCGCCCTCTGAACCCTCCTCCTCGCTCATCCACGCGACCATCCGCACCGTGCGTCTGGGATGAATCCCCAGCTCATGCAACAGGTGAATTGCTTGCATTGAAACCACCACACCGGCCCCGTCGTCGATCGCTCCGGTGCCTAAATCCCACGAATCAAGATGCCCTGAAACCACCACGACCTGTTCCGGGTGTTCGCTTCCCTTCCAGTCGGCAATTACGTTGTAGCTCGAGGTATCCGGGAGCGTTTGCGGGGTCAGGATAAGGTGCATCTCCACCGGGCCCTGGCTGGTCAAGTCTTTTAAAACGTCTGCATCCTCGGCAGTCACCGATGCTGCCGGAATCTTCACCACATCCGGCGAGTATCCAGTCGCACCTGTGTGCGGAAGTCTGAAATCTGCGCCCCCCACCGACCGCACCAACACCGCCACCGCGCCTGCCGCTCCACCGGCGATCGGCCCCGCGCCGCGATAGACGACTCCATCCACATACGCATCCAGGCCGTTCCCTGTGGCAGCTAGTTCCTTATCGAATTTGTGGTTGAAGAGCAATATCTTTCCCTTGACCGCATCCGCAGGCAGCTCGTGGAGTTGTTGCCAGTCGTCCACCACTACAACCTCCGCGGTCAGCCCCTCGGGAGGGGTCGCGATGCTGCCTCCCAGCGCCGTGATCACAATCTTTTGTGTTGTGCCGGATGCCTGTCCCGGCCACGAAACCAATTCCGCCGTCTCAGTGCCCCGCACCCAATGCGGCACCGTGGCCTTCTCCAGCGTCACCTCCGCGCCCAGCGCGCGCATCTCCGCCGCCACGTACTCCACCGCCTGCTGCGCTTGCGGCGATCCGCTCAACCGTGGTCCGATGTTGTCGCTGATGTGCCTCAATTCGTTCAGTGCATAAGTGATCCTTCAGCGCCGCATCCCGCACCCGCTCCATCGACTGCCATCTGCTCGCGGGTCCATGCGCTCTTCCCCCCGGCAATCATTGCGTTCATGCGATCCAGAATGCTTGGCTGACCCGATGCCGGAGCATTCTGGGCTCCGCATATCTGCGTGGTTCCCAGAACCGCCAGCGCGACCGTGCACCACCGTTTCCTCGCTCTTCGCTTAAAATCCATGCCGGATAGTAGCACGACCCTTCCACCCAATTTGCGTCTAAATCACTGATGTGGTTCGTCTCTTAGCCTGATGGACTTTGGCCTGTCCGAAATCTCGAATCACCCGGAATTGGGGCGCATTCTTGTCCGCAATCGATGCATACGGGTGCCTCGAACGGATTCCCCGCGACTGGCTATACTGTTTCAAGGTGCAATGAACCCCCAGCTGTGACCGCTGGACACCCCACGAGGTTAAGGACTTCATGAAATCGCTTTTCGATCGGCTGCGCGCTCACCCTCTCGCTTCAATCTTTGTGCTACTGGGTACACTCTCCATTGCGATTGTGGCCGGTTCCTTCCAGGCCCACGGCGTCCGCGGCCAGGAAAAACAGAATGATAGTGCCGACGCCACCCCTCTCAAGGTGGTCGACTCCACCGTCCCTCCCAATGAGTTTGTGAAGATTGCCAAACTGGTGGGACCTGCTGTCGTGAACATCAACACTGAGACCCTGCCCAAGCAGTCGTCCAACAAAGATCACCGCAACTTTCATGGACACGTAATTCAGCCCGCGCCTCAGAACCCCGGCGACAACAATGGGGATGACGATCAGCAGCCAGATCAAGGGCAAGGTCAAGGCAAAGGACAGGGCCAGGATAATTTCCAGGACTTTTTCAACCGCTTCTTCGGTGGACAGATTCCCGATCAAGGCGGCGACGACAACGGTGGTGGTGTCCAGGAATCGCTCGGTTCGGGCTTTATTGTGGATGCCAAGGGTTACATCATCACCAATAACCATGTGATCGAGAAAGCAGACAAGATCTACGTCAAGCTTTCGACCGACCCCGACACGCAGGACCTGGGCCGTCCCGCACGCGTCATCGGCACTGACAAGGCAACCGACCTTGCCGTGATCAAGATCGACACGAATTCGCCGCTACCCACTGTTAAGCTCGGAAACTCCGATACAACTCAGGTGGGTGATTGGGTCGAGGCGATTGGCAGCCCCTTCGCGCTGTCGCAAACTGTGACTGCTGGCATCATTTCTGCAAAAAACCGCACCATCGAACCCGGCGCAAGCGGACAGTTCCAGCACTTCATTCAAACGGACGCCGCCATCAATCCTGGCAACTCTGGCGGCCCGCTGCTCAATATGAATGGCGAAGTCATCGGCGTGAATACGGCAATCTTCACGCAGTCGGCTGGCTATCAGGGCATCGGATTTGCGATGCCTTCGAACACCGTGGTTTCGGTGTACAACGACCTCATTAGCCCCAGCCACAAGGTCACGCGCGGCTCAATTGGCATTCAGTTCCGTCCCAATCTCTCCGGTGCCGTCAACCGCGTCTATGGATTCAAGAATGGCGTGCTCGTGCAGGAGGTTCAACCGGGCGGCCCAGCCGATAAAGCCGGCCTCAAGCCTGGAGACATCATTGTGACCATTGATGGCCGCTCCATCAAGGACGGCGACGACCTTGTAAATGAGATTGCAAGCCGCCATCCTGGCTCAACGATTCGCCTCGGGTTCCTGCGTGACGGCAAGCAAAATGACACGACCGTTACCATCGGTGATCGAGATAAAGTTTTTGCCGACCTAAATGGGCAGCAGAGCACCGCCGCGCCAGAGGAACAAGGCGATGCCGGCGAAGCGAAACTCGGAATTGTGGTCCGCGAAGCCTCGCCAGCCGTTGTGGCTAAGCTGCACGTTTCAGGCATGGTCATTCAATCGGTTCGAACCGGCTCGTTTGCTGATTTGCAAGGCCTTGAACCTGGACTCGTCATCACGCGCATTAACAAGCAACCTACAGGCACAAAGGAACAGTACGACGCCGTCGTAAGCAAGTTGAAGGCGGGTGACGACGTAGTTTTCGAAGTAATGGATCCACGCCGACCCGGGGACGGAATCAACTACATCGGCGGCACTTTGCAATAGCAGCATAATCCTCGGAAATGAGGGGCGCTTTCAGCCCCTCAGCCGATCAATTGACTCCAAAGGCTTCTTTTTCCTTTCGAAAGGCGTCTAAGCGAGTAATCCAAACGGGTTTCGCAAGGGCATTTAGAAACCCGCAATCCTCTCGTTTAAAGTGCCTTGCGTAACGTATATGGATTTCAACCAGGATGGTTTTTCTTGGCATTTACCCGTCCGCTCCATTAAGATTTGGACAGTACCGCTACAAAAATCCATATTGCAGAGGGAAACCAGCATGCTTTCATTTCGAGCTAGTCTGGCTATCGTGCTTTCGGCGGCTTTTGTCGCGTCGCCGGCGCTCGCCTCTCTCACGCACCGGACTTCGACAAGCAGACATTCCCACAAACTTCACAAGGTAGCAAAGAAGTCGCACCGGCTTCACGGTCAGCAGGCAATTGAACCTGCGCGCGTCACTGAGATTCAGCAGGCGTTGATTCGTGAGCATTATTTGAGCGGTGAAGCCACAGGCAACTGGGACTCAGTCACGGCTGCCGCGATGCAGAAGTACCAGGGTGACCAGGGTTGGCAAACGAAGTTGATGCCTGACTCGCGCGCCCTGAAGAAGCTCGGTCTCGGGCCTGATTACTCCGACGCCATCAACGCCAAGAGTGCGACATTCGCTGACCCGCCGCCGGTCAGTACGATTCCTTCCGCGCAGGCGGCCGGCTTTGCGGCCGCGGCCGGCACGAATCACTGAAACAGTTTTCTCGCGGATAACTTCATATTGGCACTGCTGCCAATGGCAGCATCATAAGCAGAAGGGCCGCATCGAGCGGCCCTTTCTTGCATCGGTACGCCATGCTTCGTTCCTAGAAATGCGTCGGCGGAATTCCCTCTAAGAGAAATTCGTAGCGTGGACGAAGCGCATCGGGCCCTGCGGTGATCGGATCGTTAAGGTGGATCAGCGTGTCGTCTTTGCCGTATTTCGGCCACTCCGGCAAACCAGGTCCATTTGGATCCCCCGTTCTTGCAAAATTGGTCCAGTAACTCATCATTTCGTCGCTCAGCTTCCAGTCTTCCGCGCGCCATACCGCTCCTGGGCGCGTAGCCAACGTGCCGAACACATATTCGATGTCGTCGGAGTGGAAAGCGAACGAGCCAGGATGAAACTTGCTTGGCGGCGCAGCGAGTTCGAAGTGATATCGATACACGGGCGAGTCCCCAGTTTTCCGATGGGCTTCGATCCACTTCCACGTGCCAAACGCAATGAACGAGTCTCCCCCAAAATCAATGGCTGAACGGAGCGCCTCAGCGTCTGTGTCTCCCGGATAAAGCTTCAGAAATTCTGGGGCGCGATCTCCGAATTGCGACTGTGCTCGATCTTTCCATTCCGCTACGGTCATGCCCTGAGCCGCAGACCCGCTCCCTTCATCGGCATTCCAGCCCGCAAGCAGCGGCACATGCGCCTGCTTACCCGCCGCGTAGACGTCTGGAACTGATTCGGTCAGCAATTTGCCATCGACATCCTCCTCAAACTTCGCAGCGCCCGGCTTCCTCGCCGCTTCGAGAATCGTCTCCGCAGGCAGAGCGCGCAACTCCGCGAGCGATTTAACACCCAGAGAATCCACCCATGCGCCATCCGTCTTCGACCGTTCAGCGACAGTCTTGCCGCCTGGACTCGTGGCCTTCGGAAATGCCCCGCCGCTTTCTCCGATTGCCTTCTGAAACAATCCTTGCGCCATGGGTGAAGCCATCAGCGTGCTCACGGCAAAAGAGCCGGCACTTTCGCCGAAGATCGTTACATTGTTCGCGTTCCCGCCAAACTTCTTGATATTCGCCTTAACCCATTGCAGCGCGGAAACCATATCCATAAGGCCGTAATTCCCAGCTGCCCCGCCGGCTTCTTTGGCCAGATCCTCCGTCGCCAGAAAGCCGAAAACTCCAAGCCGGTAATTAATCGTTACGAGCACCACGCCCTTTAATGGCAGGAAGTCGCCATTATGGCGCGGCTCCGAACTCGCGCCACCCGTATAGCCTCCGCCATGAATCCAGAACATGACAGGCAGCTTGCTCGATTCCGTGGCATCCGCCGGAGTGTAGACATTCAGGAACAGACAATCCTCAGACGGCCCGCTGTCCTGGAAGACCATGTCGTCATAGACCTCGCCCTGCATGCAACGTGCACCGTAGCTGGACGCGTCGCGTGTGCCCTTCCACCTTGACGGTGGCTCTGGAGCTTTCCAGCGCAACTCGCCAACTGGCGGAGCCGCATACGGGATCCCAAGAAATGCCCTGCACTTTGCCCTCATTGATTGTCTTGCCCTGCACCTTACCCTGCTCGATCTTCACCGCCAGGGAGTCGGCATAGGAAAATCCTGAAACCGCCATCAGCAACCCCGCGACCACCGCTGCACGTCCCAATTGAAAACTAAAGCGCATGAGAAACTCCTCCGCGCAACACCTTATCAGGACGGGGAGCCGCAGATACAAACCCTCAAGGTTATCGAGCCGGAATCAGCTCTCCAGGTATGGCATTTCCGGCGTCAGCAGATCAGCAATAGTCTCTCGACGCCGAATAAGTCGGCAGGTCCTGCTTTTCACCAGCACCTCTGCCGAACGCATCCGCGTGTTGTAGTTCGAGCTTTGCGCCATGCCATACGCACCTGCGTCAAGCAGGGCGATCAGATCTCCGGGCTTTACGGATTGAAGTTCTCGGTCGCGCGCAAAGAAATCTCCCGTTTCGCACACCGGACCGACTACATCCACGATGCGGGAGTTTCCCTTCCGAGGCCTTACCGGCACAATCTCATGATGTGCCTGGTAAAGTGCCGGTCGAATAAAGTCGTTCATCGCAGCATCGGTAATTACAAAGGTCTTTTTGCCATTTCGCTTCACCTGCAATACGCGCGCCACCAGCGCGCCTGCCTGCGCCACGAGAAACCGTCCCGGCTCCAGCATCAATCTGCCCTCGAAGCCTTCCAGTGCGCCTTCAATAGCAGCGGCATATTCGCGCACCTTGCCTGCTGCATCAAAGTTCCGCCGTGGTAATCGATGCCCAGCCCCCCGCCAGCATCCATAGCCTTCAGGGTGATGCCCGCATTTTGCAGTTGCCGCACCAGTTTATTCACCCGCTCCATGGCAGCGCCAAACGGATCTGCGGAACGAATCTGCGAGCCGATGTGGACACTGACGCCATGTGGCTTCAAGCCAGCGATTACCCGCAGCAGCTTTGTAGATCCTGAGCGCCTTCCGAATATCGATGCCGAATTTGTGCTCGCGCAGTCCCGTCGAGATGTAGGGATGCGTTTCGGCAAACACGTCGGGATTCACTCGCAGCGCAAACCGTGCCTTCCTTTTGAGCTTCTGCGCGCGCACAGCCAGCAATTGCAGTTCTGCCTCGCTTTCTACATTGAACTCAAGAATGCCCGCCGCCAAAGCGCGGTCGATTTCTGCGGCTGTTTTGCCCACGCCTGAAAACACCACACGGCCTGCCGCCTCCGGTGCAGCGGCCAACACCCGCTCAAATTCGCCGCCTGAAACAATGTCAAACCCGATCCCGCGTCTGCCAGTAGCTTCAGGATCGCCAGCGCGGAATTTGCCTTGACTGCATAGCAAATCAAGGGATCCCGGCCGGCAAATGCCTGCTGAAAAAGCTGAAGCCGCTCAACGATCTGATCGGCTGAATAAACATAGAGAGGCGTTCCGAATTTGCGCGCCAATCGTCTCAAGCGAAACTTTGCCACAGTGAAGGGCGCTTTTTGGTTTCGGGTGATGGAACGGGCGGGACGATGAAGTCGAAGCTGGAGTCAAGATTGGGTTTCCTATGGAAAAATGCGCTCCTTTGAGCCTATCGCATTTGAACCGCTCTAGCTGTTTACGATCCGTCGCTGAGCCTTTCATCCGCCAGATTCGCCGCAGCCAATCCGCAAACAGGGCTGCGACTTTCTGCGGCTGTTCATAGGCGGCAAAGTGTCCGGCGTCAGGCAGCAGGTGGAACTCGCACCCGCCCGGCGCAGCCTGGTAAGCCTCCATCTCTGCCGGTGTCGTGGTTGGGTCTTCGCCTCCAGCGATGGCAAGTACTGGAGCATTGATCGTGCTGATAGTCGGCACCGAATCAGGCCGCGTAGCGAGCCCAGCCTGGACAGCAACCACCGCCTCCGTTTCAAAGTCATGTGGGCTCGGAGTTCTGCCACAATCTCCTGGCCGTCGTGTGCGCGCTGTCGCGCCGAGGAGGGTTTGCGCCATCCCATCGAAAAGCGCATCCACTCCCGTCGCTCGGGCCTGGGCGATTGTGGCGGCGCGCTTGACAAGGTTGGCTTCGGCGTCGGGCTGCGGCTTGGAGCACACAATGGCCAATCCGCGCACTCTGGCTGGCGCCCTCCGCCACAACTCCATCAGCACGTATCCCCCAATAGAGCAGCCGGCAAACATGGCCTCGGCAATTGATAGATGATCGAGAAGAGCGTGCACGTCGGGGGCAAGTTGTGCCATCGTAAGCGCAGGTGCATCCGGAACGCGCTGCGAATTCGCCAACGGGCAGGTTCGCGCCCAACTCTGAAGCGCCATGTCCGCGCAGGTCGGGGATGATGGCTCGCACCCCGGCCAGGTCCTCAATCAGTGGGCGCCAGTATTCATGATCGAGAGGCGTGGGATGAAGAAAAACGACGGGCAAGCCGGTTCCGCGTTCGCGAAAACTCAGCCGCGCGCCATCCGAGACAAAACTGGACCTCATACATTCGGAGGATACGCCCCCGGCGTCCCCATCGGTTCTTCGGGAATGCCGACCCAGCCGGCAAGATAAGCGACTCCTACCAACCCCCCGGAGAAAAAAAAGCCAACAACGGTCAGAATGCGGACCAGCGTGCACATCCCATCCATTCGCCTGCGCCAGCGCCCAGGCAGACACCGGCAATCTGGCGGCCCACCAGGGGGCGAACCAGCGGCCTGCCGGGCATTGGCGCCACCGCGGCTACCACAGTTCCGCAGTTCGAACAGAAACGTGCGCCTGTCGGCAATCCCGTTCCACAGCGATGACAATAGAAGGCCATAACCTTCCCCCTTTTCACATCATCCAACTCATCCTAAACATACGGAATCAGGCCGGCGGCAGTTCCCTTCCCGGCTTTGCGTAGAATGTCGTCGCGGCCTAAAATTACCTCGATACGGGCTGTGCAGATACTTTCTTGCCGTGTCAGCTCGCGAGGTTGTTGGCCCTGCATCGATGGCGGCCTGGTAATCCCTCACCGCCAATGGGCGATCGCCGTTCAGGTCGCGGCATTCCCCGGCGGCCAGCAGCGACCGGATTTTCAGCTCGGGTCCGACATCCTTTGCCCATGCCGCCTGCTCGTAAGCTTGCGCCGATTCGCCGAAGTGCCTTTGCCCCCGCAAGCGCGTCGCCCAGCCCAAAATAAGCCAGTTCCAGCCGCGCTTCGGCAAAATAATCCAGGGCTTGGCATTCTTTCGCGAGAATCGCCCGGTAGGCATCGACGGCGCGCATTCCCTCTCCGTCGTCCTTGCGCAGGTTGGCTTCTTCGAGGCAGAAAGAGAAAGTCGTGCGGGATACTGATTTATCAGCCCGCGCACCACCTCGATCGCCTCTTTGTATCGCCCTTCGCGGCGCAGGAAAAGCGCAATTACTCGTGCGCGCTTCCACATTGGTCGTCACCCCGCGATCTGCCGTCGTCGCGCAGCATCTCCAGCCCGCGGCTTTTCGACCCCGTGATGCCCGCAAACCCGATGATCAGCTTGAACGGCCAGGGCAGCGCCCCAACGACATATTCATACACTCCCACCACCAGCTTCGCGTCGACGTAATTCGGATCGAGTTGCAGTACGCGAGTATCGTCGTCTTTGGCTTTTGTCGCCAACCGAAAGCCCGCGCCAAAGCCCTCGCTCCACCATGGCCAGGTAGGTACATTTCAGGCTGCGCGCCCATCCGCGGGCATACAGCGCATCCACGTCGTTGGGATTCTTGCCCAGCCGCCAATCCGCCTCGTGAATCGCTTCATCGGCAAGACGCCAGAATGCGGTCGCGAGTCTTTGGGTCTTCCTCCGTCGCGTGCCGGCCGGTTAGAAAATCCGTCATTGGCGTAGAACGTCGTGTCGAGCAGGTCAAGCCGATAGAGTTCCTGAAAGAGCACCGCATTCAACAGCAGCGCCGTTGCCTGCGGATCGCCCGGATGCTCGTCGTGAAAGCGCTCGAAGCGTTCCACTGCGCCGGGATAGTCGAGGTTGTAGAAGTGGACATAGGCCTCGCGCACCAGCGGATCGCGGTTCAGCGGGTTGGTATGCACTTCTGAGGCCCCAGGCCCATTGCGGCTGCACCCAGAAACACCAGCACTAACCAGGCCTTCAGACTCCGCAATGATTCGCTTTCCTCAACCCGCTATCTCCTTGCGGCTCACAGTCACGCACCTTTCAATCGGCCGTGCAAACTCCCTGTTGCTCAATCGCCGGCACCTAACGCTTACCCGCAAAAATCATTCCGTCCACGAAAAAGGAAACTCCGGCACGTGTTGACGTTAATCATGCAGAGGAGTTCCAGCCGCTCTGGCCTCTTCTTGCACGACAGATGCGAATCACGGCTTCTCCACCCCATGACCAGGCTTCAAAAGGAGTGGTGCAATGGGTCGTATCGAGTTGCTACGGCTTCTGTTGAATCAAGCTCAGTTTAACGGATTTGAGTTCCGCCGCTGGTTTCAAGCGCACATTCAATCCCTCCTGGCCCGGGGCTGAACAGGCACTGAGCGTGCTCGCGAGCGAAGGCCGCCACTACAGGCTGCTGTTCTCCCACGAATTTCGCAAAGTGCTTCTGGAGAACCGGTGCATTCATCAGCTTCAGCGTCCCCTCGATTACTTATCCCAGGGTCAACAGCCGCGGCGAAGTCGTGCAGGTAACCCGCAAGCCATTTACCCGACGCACCATCAAGCCCGATGTGTGGAAGTACCATCTCCGCCAGATGGCCGCGCCGACGACCCAGTATTGCCTATCTCTGCCGCTTTCTTCCGGCCCAGGACCAGGCCAGGGTTGGAGGATGCGCCGACGAACCAACGACGGGCTCAGCCTTAACCACAGGACTGCCAGCCCGCACTTTTGAGTTACGATTCAGTTATGCCCATTCCGGAGCGGCTGAATCCTTCCTTCGCTTCGTCCACTCCGGCTGCATGTGAGCCGATGGAGCAGGCTCGCGACCGCCTGATCGTTGCTCTTGACGTGCCGAACGCCGCAAGGCGGCATCCGAGCTCGTGAATCGCCTCGAGAATACCTGTACATGGTTCAAGGTCGGGCTGGAGTTGTTCGTCGCCGCGGGTCCTGCAGTTGTCGACCGCTGCTGTCGCGCGGACACTCCGTTTTCCTCGACCTGAAGCTCCATGACATTCCCAACACGGTTGCAGGTGCGGTGCGTTCGGCCGCCGACCCTCGGCGCCCGCATGATGACGCGTTCACGCTGCCGGCGGTCCCGTTATGCTGGCCGCTGCCCGAAGCTGCGCTGGATGGTATTGCGAACCCGCCGGAACTGCTCGCCGTTACCGTGCTCACCAGCATGGATACCGACCAGATGAGCGCCGTCGGCCTAGATCGTTCACCGCGGAGAGCAGGTGGGGTTGCTTGCGCGCATGGGCGTGGATGCAGGAATTCGAGGGTTCGTCTGCTCACCCCAGGAAGTCAGCCTCCTTGCGTGCTCTCACCGGTCCCGAAGGAGTGCTTGTGATTCCCGGCATACGACCCGCCGGAGCCGCGCGTTGGCGACCAGAAGCGTATTGCCACACCGACCGAGGCGCTGCGGCAGGGCGCCAGCTATCTGGTCGATAGGCCGACCCATCACAGCTGCTGCCCAATCCGGCGGAAGCGGCGGAAGCAATTCTCAGCGAGATGGCCGAAGCGCTCTGAGAAGTCGACTCGAAGACAGCAAAACCCGGCAAAAAGCCGGGCCTTGGCCACGCGTCAAAACTTAATCTAACGCTTAAAGTTTTTCATAGAAATCGCACGCAGAGCACGAGATATAGACTCCGCCCGGGATGCCGCGCTCGCGGTCCTTCACGCGCTTGACGATGCGCGTTGGCTTGCTGCACTTGGGACAGTCGGTCGACTTCGTCGTGTCCATTACTTTCTTGCGATCACCTGTTTTGGCAATTTTGGCCATCGGTCGGGTGTTTCTCCTTCTTGGTGGTGTCTCTGCACACACGCGAGAAGTTCTTCGCGCGGCTTCAACGGCGCGGTCATTCACTCACCTCTTGCTGCAACTTGATTGCTGGGAGGAAGCGGGACTCGCTCCATCCAGTTTACATCAATCCTGCGGTCGCGACCTTACTGTGGCTGCTGGCTGCCGTTCGGAGCAGGCTTGGGCTGGAGGCTGCGATGCATCCGCCGCCGTAGCGGGCTGCTGGTTGCCCGAGGAATCGGGAGCCGGCAGGCCGGCTGCCTGGCTGGACCCGCTTGGTGCCATGCTGGCCGTTCGGCGGCGCCGGTTCCATCGTCATCAGGTTTCTGCTTGGGAAACTGCACAGGCTTCATGACACCGACTCGGCTGTCTTTGCTGTTATCCGTTGGCAGAGTTTCGCCCGGGTTGCGCAAGTGGGCGGCGCACGCCGGTGCCTGGGTGTCAGGATTCGTTACAACATCGCCCATCTCAACGGTATGAGTCGCTGACGCATTGGCCGGGAGTCAGCGGAGTGCCATCTGTTCGCATCATCCCTTCCACTTCGTCCTTCGTAAAGACCTCCACTGGTTTTCCTACAGCGGCGACCTCCACGCGAATCACGCGATTGCCGTTGATTCTGACAAAATCTACATCTTCGGGCGGCTTGCCGTAAATCCAGATCTCGATGGGCATCTGCCCATCCATCTCGCGAATTTTGTTTTCCGGACGCCCCTTGGCAAAGAGCACCATGTCCGTGCTCATACCCACCAGTACATGGTGATCCAGAATCGCGTTCTTCAGCATCGGCGGAAGAGTGTCGGTAAATGCCTGAATCGGAGTCTTTACTTCAAATGAAATCAGGGGCGCCAGCAGCGCCTCCACCTGCTTGCCCTGTCAGCTCGGGAACTCCGTGCGCAAACGTGAGCGTGAGGCGCGCGCCAGTGGCCCGGTCGCCGGTGTCCTGCACGACGGGATTCGTCATTGGCCCGGCGCCAATCTCAATGTGGCGCAAGAAGCGATGCTTAGCGTCCGGTCCGCCATTCAATTGCAAGGATGATCCGCGAGTGCTCAATCTTGACGTCGGTCAGAACCACCCTGTCGCCGGGCTTGGCGCAAAGCCATTCGCGGTGACCATGTTCAGGTAGCCTTCTCCGGCCGGCTCCATATTCGCCATTGGCTGCCAGCGTCAGGCCTTTGTGGCCCAGCGGAAACGGGCGCATCGCAAATCCCTGATCCGCCTGCAGGAACCGGATCAGTTCCTGGCGGGTTTTGGCATCCAGTCATTTTGCGGAAGAGGAACGTTGGTCGGATGAATCTGCTGAAAGCGCCGATCGACTGTCCCTGCCGAGCCCGCGGAACCGTTTGTCACCGTTCCCGTTTTCGTATTGATTGTGATGGCCTGTGCTGAAGCTATTCCCGCCGGCAAAAGCACGGCCAGCGCCCAGCATCCTAACGATCGCCGCAAATCATTCTTCCGATGGGCGCTTGTCAGAGTTGCTTCGGTTCTCTCGGTCTTCTGCGGGGAAATTGAACGTTCATGGGAACCTCCCATGGCTGCTTCAAGCATTGAGCAAACAATAGTTCCGTTCAAGTAGAAAGGTCAAATCGGTTTTGATCCCGTTACATAAGAACCCACTGCTCGCCACAGACTCCTTATGTCCCCTCCCGACTGTGGGAATCGGCGGGGTCGTCATTCAAAGTCCTCACCACCGCTGAAGGAGGTCCAGAGACAGGGAGTATTTGCACCAGAGCGGGAACCGTTGGTTCGGCGGGTCCCATGGCCGCCTCATGCTGGCGCCGCGCCGCCGCGTCCAGATCCACCGGAATCCCACCGGGCACAATCACCGGGGCGTTGTAGCGGAAATCCAGTTCGCGCGTCACTCGGTACACCACGGGCCATGCGGCGAGCAGAACGATGAATGCCACCCAACTGCCATCGAGACCGTAGCCGCCGCCGGTGATCCACAACGGCCCCATGGGATTCCCTTCAACCACCGGGGAGTGGCTGCTGACTCCGCTGACTGCGAGCCCGAAGATAAGTGCCCGGCTCGCCTTCCAGCCAAAATTCAGACCCCAGCTTAGCCAGAGTGCCCGAGTCCGCAAGTAGGCTGTTGAGAGCACCAGGCTGAAGATAATTGAAACCGCAATGCTCGCGCGATTTGCGCCTGGCTGCAAGGCCTGCACGATGGCGTAGAACGCCGCAAACCCAAGCGTCGCTCCTATCGGTCCCACGGAACGGACAAATCGCTGAAATGCGTAGCCGCGAAAGGCGACTTCCTCTGCCATGGCTGCAAAAGCAAAGAAAGCAGTGTCCGCCAGAAACCATCCCCACGCCGAGGGTTGCAGAACGAAAGCACAATGGCAATGCCGCCTGCCACGGTGAGCACAAGCGCGCACACTACCGCTGCCGACCAGCCCACTGCCAGTCCCATTCCCGCTTCGCCCGGCCAGCCCGACCGAAGATGGAGCCCCTGCTCGCGACAGGATGCTTTTCTCGATCGAACAAGCGTCCCAAAGCCGCGTAGCCGAGCACCAGCAGAAAACGCCAGCATTGCCTGCTCAACGAGTGGTGACCAGGCATCATTCGCAAGGCCGGCCGCGCCATGATGCGCCACGGATCGTGCAAGAAAGTAAAAGACAACCGCGGTAACAAATTCAAGATAGGCGCGCAATCCTTCCGCCAACCACTGGGCTCGAATTCATCGGCAGACCTCTGTGACACGCGGTACGAGACAAATACCGCGGCACCAACTGCTCGCAAGGGGAACCTCGCGGGTATCGCCGACCCTATTCAATAGCCGATACGCCACCAAAGCTAGCCTTCCGTATAAAATTGGGCGATCTTGCGGAATTTTTCTTGCCGCGCAGCCACCATTGTCTCGATTGGGATGCCCTTCAGCTCTGCCAGATGTTTCTTGAGCACGCGTGCCCAGCAGTCCTGCACCCGCCTCGTGACGGTGTGAATGCCGCCCACCGGCTCGGAAATAATTTCGTCAACACAGCCCAGCGCGGCAACCTCCGGCGCGGAGATCCGCATGGCCTCTGCGGCCAGTTGCTTGTGCGATGCGTCGCGCCACATGATGGCTGCACAGGACTCCGGCGTAATCACGAAATAAAGCGCGTTTTCGAGAATCAGCACCCGGTCGCTCACAGCCAGGGCCAGCGCACCACCCGATCCGCCCTCGCCGCTGATCACAGAAATCGTCGGCACCCGCAAGCCGCGCCATCTCGCGTATGTTGCGCGCGATCGCCTCTGCCTGGCCGCGCTCTTCAGCTCCGAGGCCGGGATACGCGCCGGGCAAGTCAATAAGGCTGATCACGGGCCGGCCAAACTTCTCGGCGATCTTCATGCAGCGCAGATGCCTTGCGATAACCCTCAGGATGCGGCATGCCGAAGTTGCGCCGCACCCGCTCCTTAGTGCTTCCGCCTTTGCGGTTGGCGATCACCAGTACTTCGTCGTCGCCAAGCCGTGCCATTCCGCAAGCCACGGCCTCGTCGTCGCCAAAGGCGCGATCCCCGTGAATCTCGCTGAAATCCGTAAAGATTCGTTCGATAAAGTCCATGGGATAGGGCCGCTGGGGATGGCGGGCCCGCTCGATTCTGCTCCACGCAGGTGATACCGCCTGCGCCTCCTGGGGAACTGCCTGTCGATGGTTCGCTCATTTGTACCTGGGCGTCGCTCGGGCCGGAAAGCTATAATCCCGTCCCTGCTGACCGCACAATGGTGATTCTACGGGTCGCGGCCGGTTGGGACAAATCAAGGGCGGTCCCTCACCAAAATCCTTCCAGACAAAGGAATCCCCCAATCGACACGTAACTGCGATCAAACTAACCTTGATCCGGCCCCCGATAAAGGCTTGATACCATGGTTTTCCCCGCTGCATGGGTCGGTACCGCACTCTGAATTCTGAGAGGAACAATGCCCACATCACGAAGAGAATTCGTCGCTCTCGGTTCTCTGGGATTGCTAGGAACCACGCTCCCTGACGCGGCTGGCCAGTCCCCTGGCACGCAGGCTCCGAGTGCAACCCCCGGCGCTCCACCGGCTTTCGGAACTGCCCCGCCCGTCGGGCCTGAAGTGTCACCGGCGACGTTCCAGCAAGCTGAGAAACTTGTCAATGTCGAGATGACCGACGCCCATATCGCCCAGGCCGCCAGCAACTGGCGAATGCAGATGGCGCCCCTTTACGAGCGTCGCGTAGGACCGCGCAAGCTCTCCCTTGAGTCGGACCTGGCACCGGCTACCCAATGGAATCCCTCTTTGCCCGGCACCGTGTCCGCCAAGCCGCACGCAGAATCTCTTCGTCCGCAGCGCAGATCGGCAGCTCCCACTGCCAACCAACGAAGACGACATCGCCTTTGCTCCCCTCACCCATCTTTCACGTTGGATCGAAAACCGCCAACTTACATCGGAGCGGCTGACAGAGATCTACATTCGCCGCATCGAGCGCTTCGACCCAAAGCTACATTGCGTCATCACACTCACGCACGAGCACGCACTCACGCAGGCTCGACAAGCAGACAGAGAAATCGCTGCCGGCCATTACCGCGGACCACTCCACGGAATCCCGTGGGGAGCAAAAGATCTCCTTGACACCGCAGGTATTCCCACTACCTACGGCGCGGAGCCCTACAAGGACCGCGTCCCCTCAACAAACAGCGTTGTCGTGGACCGGCTGAATGCAGCGGGTGCCGTGCTGGTCGCCAAGTTGAGCATGGGCGCGCTGGCACTTAACGATGTCTGGTTTGGCGGTCAAACTAAGAACCCCTGGCTGCTCGAGGAAGGCTCGTCTGGGTCGAGCGCCGGACCCGGCGCGGCAACAGCGGCGGGCCTCGTAGGCTTCGCCATCGGCAGTGAAACCGAAGGCAGCATTGTCAGCCCTTCCATGCGTTGCGGCATAACCGGCCTGCGCCCGACCTTCGGGCGTGTGCCGCGCACTGGGGCAATGACCCTTTGCTGGTCGCTCGACAAGCTCGGCCCCATGGCGCGCTCCGTCGAAGACGCCATGCTGGTTCTCAACGCCATCTCAGGGCCGGACGCCGGTGACCATGCCAGCGTGCCGTCGATGCTTGCCTTTGACGCGGGAGCGAGCGTCACGGGCTTGCGCGTCGGATACTTCCCCGCCTGGATGAAAGACAGCCCTGCAACCGACGTAGACCGCAATGCGCTTGAAACTGTGAAGAAGCTCGGCATGATTCCAGTTGAGGTCTCAATTCCCGATTGGCCCTACGATTCGCTCAGCCTGATTCTCTTTGCCGAGGCCGCCGCGGCATTCGAAGAGTTGACTCTGAGCCACCGTCTCGACGAATTGAAGGTCCAGGTACCTGATGCATGGCCCAATACGTTTCGCCAGTCGAGGTTTCTCTCTGCTGTCGATTTTGTCCAGACAGACCGCTTCCGCCGCAAGGTTGCACTGGAGATGGCAAGGGTGCTTTCCGAGGTCGACTTGCTTCTTGTTCCATCGCTCCGAGATGAAATGCTGGTGATTACGAACTTCACCGGTCATCCATCCCTCACCCTTCGCGCCGGTTTCGTCGAGGTTTCTGAAGCCCGCACCGATTGGGCGCCCGATCCCCAGAATCCAGTTCCCAGGTTCTCACCGCCTCGCCGGGTTCCGCACGGCGTTACGCTCATCGGCCGTTTGTTCGATGAAGGAACGATCGCCCAGGCAGGCATGGAATTGGAGAAAGCTTTCGCAGTAGCGGAACAGCGTCCGCCAAACTTCTAACAGTTCAGGAGGACGGCGTCGCTACACTCATCGCGCGACTACCGGCTTTCATATGCTCCTTCGCCTCATTGATCGCTTTGAACATGGCATCGTCGTCGCTGAACTTGAACGAGGTCAGATTGCGCTCTTTTGCTTCGCGCTCCTCGACGCCTGCGAGTAGCGCCAAATCCGCCTTCGTCACGACTCGCAGGTTCTTTTCCTCGAGCACTGCGAGGATTTCGTCCTCGTTCATCGTCCCGCCGTCCGCGGCGCTCTTCACAAATTCAATCGCCTTCGACGCGCCCACCTCGCCGTCATGCCGGGCAATTCCTACCAGGCCCGTGCTGGCTCGTCTCGCCCAGCCGACAACATAACGTCCTGGCATCACACATTCTGACCCTGGATTCCACACTTCAAAATGAGGCTCATTGGGGTGCTCTGGGTCGGGTTCGGTGGCGTAGCCATCGGGTCCCATGGGCAACCCGAGCTTTCGGTCGTGTTTATCGCCAATGGCGAAAATGAGTGTGTCCACATCCAGAGTCACCTTCTCTTCAGTGGGCACCGCCACGGTTGCGCCATCTCGTAACACAAAATCATTTTCAGCCACCTCAATCTTTGCAATGCGTCCGGTCGCATCTTTCAGAATCGCTGTCGGCGATGAAAGAAAGCGAAAGGATAGCCGCGGCTCGACTGACGTGAAACCCGGGTCCAGAAGATGCCGAAAGTGACGTTCAAAGACCTTCTCCGGCGAAACATCCTGACCGCATTTTGCACACCGCTCACTCACCCTCCTCAGCTCGGCAGTCAACTCCTCTCGCGAAATGTGCTGATCGGTATAAGCAATTTCCTTCTGGTCTGCCTTGATTTCAAGAGGCCCGCGACGTGCGATCACGAGCACGCTTTCGGTCTTCCGGTTTGGGGCGTCTTTCAATAACCATCGAGAAATGTCAATGGCCACGTTGCCCTGTCCGATAATCGCAACTCTTTTGCCGGTGGAGAAATCCATCGAGGCGTAAGGAGGCAACTGGTTGTAGTGGTAAACGAAGTCCTTTGCCGCATACACTCCCTTTGCGTCCTCGCCGGGAAGCCCCAGCTTCCCGGCTCCTTGGGCGCCACAAGCAAAGATGATCGCGGCCGGCCGCATGGCCTCCAGATCTCTCAGTGTCACGTCGTAGCCATCGCCCACCTGCACATGGCCGAAATAGTGCATATTGGGCAAGTTCAGAACCTGCGCAAACTGCTTCCGCAAGCCGAACTTCATCTTGTCTTTCACAGGGTAAATCCCGTACTCCGCCAGCCCACCGGGTTTGATATCCCGATTGAATAGAAAAACTTCAATACCCGCTAACGCAACTTGCCTGGCGGCAAACATGCCCGCGGGCCCAGCTCCGACCACAAAGACACCCTTCAATCTCGACCTCCATCCCGGCTCCCGGCGGAGCGCGAGAAGCTCAACAGATTTCTGCTTTAGACCAACCCGCGCCAGAGGAATTGCCACGGTATAACTGACATACGCGAAAACACGGTTACGAGAGAATTGACACACTCGCGCCGCGTTGTGACCACTCTGGCCGCAGAACACACCTCAACGATTTGGAACGGTTCGAGCGAATAGGGGAAAAAGAAAGCATTCGATATGAGCAATGTTCAAAAATGAAAACACAGGAAACCTGGGCTAAGAAAATCGCTCAATCGCCAAGCTGGCTCCTACCAGAAGCTTAATACAGTCCTGCCAACTCTTCCGAATTCCACTCAGCCCTTTGAAGAATAAGTAACTCAGTTCCGGACCAGAGCAGTCACCACAGCCCTCTGGCGACGCGCTGGGCGTTGGAATTGCCCGGGCAGTTCCAAATCCTCAACTCGTCGCTTTGGACGTCTCTTCCGCCATTTCGGGGCTTCCTTGCGGCTCGTCAATCTGTGCTGTGCCCGGCTCGATCTCAATAACTTCACTTGAGTTCGACTCGCGCGGAGCTTTATCCCCCGCTTCAACCGCGATTTTCTCTTCCTGTTCCAGCAAGGTTCCCAATCGATAATTCGCAGTTGCGGCTGTTGTCAGGGCTTCTTCCACGGTCGTTCTCATCTTCTCTGCCGCCGCCCTGCCCGGTACATCTTCGCTCGCCAAACGCAACAGCGCAGGCATCAGCAGCCACCAAAGCAGTTCCTCATACGGCTCTCGAACCAGGTAGAAATGACCCTCCGCCTCATGGACGCCTGTCAGCCAGCGGACATCGGAGTCGAGCCAGAGCTCCGGTGCCAGAGCAATCCGCTCCTCGGCGATCGCGGGGTCGTCTTTGCCCACCGGCAACGAGGATGTCGTTTCAGTCCCTGCCGAAGATGCGCCAGTCTCGGCTGTCTTGCCATCCACTTCCGAACGGTCAGGAACGCCGGCGGGCTCAACCTCCTTCGGCTCCCGCTTGCCGATGCCTGCTCCCGCGAGCAACACGACTTTGATTCGTGCGGCGGCCCGCCAGCCTGCTTCGTCCTCAAACCCGAGGGCGTTGAATGCATGCGCAAACGGCTCGCGCAGGCGCAGACGATCAAACAGGTCCAGCGCGACTCGCTCCGGATTCTCCGCGTCAATTGACTCCGCAAGAAGCTCAAGCGCACACCACGCAAACAGCGGACCCCACATCGCTGTCGCGGTAAGCTGCGGACTGGGGCTCGGAAGCACGCGCCGAGCCGCCGCCGACCACGGCACGGGAAACAGTGCCTCTACCACCGGAATGCGCATCGCCGCTTGTACGCGCTCTCTGAATGCGGGTCTAAGAAGCGCCGGCTCCGTTGGCCTGACCGCCGGTTGGTGATCGTTGCCCAGGCGTGCCAGGTAAGTAGACTGTGCTTCGCGCAAAAAGTTTTCGCACCGTGTCCATGCCTTCTCAAAGAATTCGTTGCGATCGCGGTTGAGGCTCTTATCCGCAGCGCCAACTCCCCGAGGATGCTCCGCCAGATCTGCGAGCAGCCGCACCAGGTCCGGATCAAGCAGCCAGCGAAGTGCATTGTGTACAGGCATCAATTTCAGGCCCACGAGTGCGTCTTCAAGATTGGCAACACCACGCCCGTTCAAGTGATCGCAGAGACGATCCCACGGTTTCTCCGCAGTTGAGTGCATCTCGCGCCAGTCAAGGAAGACGTGACACTGATAGGCATGCAGTTCGAGCGTCAGCCCGCGCTCTGCAAGATCGTTAGACCGGCGCAGATATTCAAGCCCCGTCAGCGAGTCACGCCACGCAAGAACCGTATCTGAAGAAGACCCTAGACCCAGGGCATCCTTTAACCGCTGCTGGCGCAATTGAGCGCTGGCTTTATCGGCATAGGCCGCTGAGTAATCGATGGTCCCGTGCGCTGTCCCGTAGCGATTGTTGTAAACCACCAACGCGCGTTCCCCACCGTTTCGGTTCGAGTAGGCGAAGACATTCTCGTCCACCGCGCCAGAGGCCTCAAATAGGTCGTAAAGCAGAAAGTTGCTGCTCTCGGCAAAGAGCCAACGCCGCTTGAGCAACGGAGCGATCTCGCGGTCATGGCGCTCGACAAGCCACGGATCGGGACTCTCGTCATACCGTGGCCGCTGGTACTCCATCCCATACTTCTCAGTAAATCCCTCCACTTGTCCGTGGCCAAACATCGGCAGTCCCGGCAGCGTCGCCATCATCACCGCAACGCCAAAGCACTTGTCGCCTTTGCCGAACTGGTCAATTGCTGTGCGCTCATCGGGATTGCTCATGAAGTTCACGTAACGCTTCATGATGTCCGGATCGAATTCCAGCGTGTTCTTGATGACGGATCGATACTTCGCGTTCTCCTCGTCGCGCATCATGTTCATAAAGGCGCTGTTGTACACGCGGTGCATTCCCAGGGTGCGAACGAAGTAGCCTTCCATCAGCCAGAACGCTTCAGCCAGCAGCAATGTCCCTGGTACTTCAGCCGCCACACGATCCACCACCTCGCGCCAGAACTCATGCGGCATGTGCTTGTTGAATTCCGCCTGGCTCATTCCGTACTCGGCTCGAGAAGGGATGGCGCCACTTGCCCCCGGCCCCGGAAACCAGAGCCTGTGGAAGTGCCGCTTGGCCAGAGTCATCGCAGCGTCAAAACGAATCACCGGGAACAGTCGCGCTACGTGCAGAATCGTTTGGATGACCTGTTCGCGCACCGCTGGGTTCAGATAATCGAGCTGCGCGGTGTCGTTCCAGGGAAAGCTGGTACCGTCGTTCCCGTGGTAGATATACCGTGTCTCGCCTGTCGCTCGATCGCGCCGTTGAAAAACAACTGCAGCATCTGTCTGTTCGAAATAATGATCTTCTATCTTAATCTCCACCCGCCCATCGCTCGAGAGATCAGGTCCGTTGAAGCTGTATGCGGGATAGGGTGCTTGTTGCCGCGAAATGAACCACTCAGGATGCTCCACCACCCACGGTGAATCGATGCCCATGTGATTCGGCACCATGTCGCTGGCCAGTCGAAGCCCATATCCATAGCAGCGATCCCGAAGGTTGATATAAGCCGCTTCCCCACCCAGGTCTTCAGCGATTTTGTAGTCGAAAAGCGAATACGCTGAAGCCACAGCATCCGAGTTGCCGCATAGCTGCTTGATCGTCTTCGAAGCACGGCTGCGCTCCCATACGCCAATCAGCCACAGTGAGTTCAGCCCCCGCCGCGCAAGCGTCTCCAGTTCCTCGTTGGGTATCTCATCCAGGCGCGAGATTCTTCGTCCATATTGTCTGCTCAGTTGCGCCAGCCACACGTACGTGCTCTTCGCAATCAGCACGGTATTGGGCATCCATGCAGTATCTGGGCTGAACTTCTCGTACTCGTGCGCAGGGTCGCCGAAGATCGGCACGTCCGAGTGGCTGACAATGGATGGCCATTGTTGTTCTCCCCGCTCACGTCGGCGTCTTGCTGCTTCCTCAGCCGCGCTTCTCACCCGCGCTGCATCCGGGTTGAACTGCATCCAGATCGCCAGTTCCTCTTCGTGCAGAATCTCGCCCGCAATCATCAGAAATCGTTCCAGGCTGTCGCCGAGCAGCGGCTTCCAAAGTTTCCGAATCAACGAAAGCTGGTCCCGCAATGACCGAGGCGCACCTGACGCCGGCGCGCGCAGCAGGTCCAGCAGATTCATCGCAGAAGCATCGGGCAGCGGAATCAGTGGACGCGTTGCAAAATAATCAGGAAGCTCCTGCGTCACCTGCCGGTAAACAGTCTTCTCCGCTAGACTCTTTTCCTCAAAAAGTTCTTCAAATGGCTTGAACGCCTCGTTGCGATTCGCGGTCCAGAGCAGAAGCATCTCTTCCAGCGCCGCCGCTCGATGCGGAACACCGTCGGTGGCGCCTGCGAGCCACTTGCTTGGTGTTTCCACCCCGCGCATTACACTCACGCCGGGAAAATGCTCCACAAATGTCAGCAGAAGTCTATCCAGTTCCTCGCCGCCAACTCGCGCGGAAAACCAGTCCAGCGCAGCCGTCATCACTTCGGGGTCAAACTGCTCGCGGTAACGCGTCATTAAAACGTGGCTTGCTTCATCGATCAGGCCCATCGCGAATAGCGCGCCGGCATGAACTACCCGTTCGGGATACTTCTCCACCTCGCGCACCAGGTTCATCTTGTGAGCGAAAGCCCGGCATGCGTCCAAATCTGCAAAGACGACATTGCCCGTGTAAGAAAACAGTGACTCCGCAAACTGATACCTGTCCCGCGCCTTCCGCGAAATGTGGAATTCCATCATGGAAAACCGAGCTCCCAAACTCGTGATGACGAATGCACAACCGAGGTCCCTGTTACCAGGCCTGTGGGTCGCCGATTCAGCTCGTCATTGCGGCATGAACCTGGCCAAAAGGTAAAGTATCATCTGCGAGCACCTCGGCGCTCCAGGGTCCTGAAAAAGCTGCTCGGCGCACCGGGATGTAACGCTCACTGAACCTCACCTCTTACCGACCACTGCGCCCGCCTCGCGCCCGTCTGCCCTCCCTTCTGCGGTCGGGCCGTCCATTGCCACCGTGACTTCCTCCCGGTAGACTAAGGATGCGCTATCGCATCCTGTCCTGGTATAGCCGCTTTCGCTTGCAATCAAGCGTTTGATCGGCAGTTCGCGGGGCCTTGCCTGTGCGCAGCCAGCTTTTTGCTCTCCTGGATGCAGGCGCCGGGTCCCGCATCTCATTCAAAAAGCGGCTGTTCCATCGCGGAGAGGTGGCAGAGCCCGGTTGAATGCACCTGACTCGAAATCAGGCATAGTCGTAAGGCTATCGGGGGTTCGAATCCCTCCCTCTCCGCCAGCTAAATCAAATAGAATCTGACAGATAATGGCCACCTTAGGGTGGCCATTTCCATTTGGCAAGATGATTGCCTTCTGTGGATAAGTGGCACTGGTTTGCGGGAAGGCGAGTGCCAAACACGCCTCCTATGGGTTGGAAGCGTTGCAGTTTGGATTCATCTCCCAGGG
>CAVSAW010000004.1:0-87126 GCA_963725945.1 uncultured Acidobacteriota bacterium
ACAGCCGAATGCTCTGCCATTGAGCTACTGAGGAGTGTCTGGCGTGGATTGTCCATTATCAAATTACCAGACTGCGCAGGGTCGCGTCAAAAGCGCCCGGCCGCATGCCGCCGCCCCCGCGGCGGTAGGATAGAAGCAGCCTGAAGAGGAGGCACAATGTCCCGGATTTCCCGGCTCGATCGCAGCCAAGTGACCCCCGATATGGCGGCACTCTACGACAAGGCCTTTGCCCAGCGAGGCAACGTTCCCAACATGTTCCGCGTGATGGCTCATCGGCCCGAAATCTTCGCCACCATGCAGGCGCATTTCGCCGCGGTGCTCAACACCGGCACCGTCTCCACCAAGCTCAAGGAGCTGATCATCGTCCGCACCAGCCAGGTCAACGTCAACCCCCTATTGCCTGGCCAGCCACACCATCCTGGCCCGTGGACTGGGGTGGACCGACGACCAGCTCGCTCACCTTGCCGACTGGCCCAGCGCGACGACTTCACCCCTGCCGAAAAGGCCGCTCTCCGCCTGGCCGAGACCGTCACCCGCGACGCCCATGCCGTCACCGACGAGCAGTTTGCCGAACTGCGAAGCTTCTACTCCGAAGGCGAAATCGTGGAATTGCTCTGCGCCATCGGCCTCTTCAATTACTTCAACCGCTTCAACAATGCCCTGCAAATGGAACCGACCAAGCCCGGCGAAGGCGGCTGCGCCGCCCCGCCGACTGCTGAGACAACCACCGCTCGATCAGCTGCAACCTGTCTGCGACAGCATCTGATTTGCGTGATCGAATCGCTGCCGCAGACGCCGCCAAGACCTCCCTCATCCAATCGTGCCTACAAGGAGCTTCATCTCTTCGCATGAAACTGCAATTGCCCGCCGGCGACTTCCGCGCCTATCTCTTCGACTGCGACGGCACCATCGTCGATTCCATGCCTCTTCATTACATCGCCTGGAAAAAGGCACTCGCCGAATGGAACTGCGAATTCGAAGAGCGTCTTTTCTATTCCTGGGGCGGCAAGCCGGTCGTCGAAATCATCGCCGCCCTCAATCAGATGAACGGCCTCAACATGCCGGTCGAAGCGGTCGCCGCGCGCAAGGAGAGTCTCTACTACGAGCAGCTTCCGCAGCTCAAAGCCATCCCCGAAGTGCTCGAGCACATCCAGGCGCAACACGGCCGCATTCCTTTCGCCGTCGTCTCCGGCAGCCGGCGCAATTCGGTCGTCGGCTCGCTTACCGCCCTCGATCTCCTCGACAAGTTCGACACCATCGTCAGCGCTGAAGACTACAAAAACGGCAAGCCCGCTCCCGATGCCTTTCTGCTCGCGGCCGAGCGGCTCGGCGTCGCGCCGGCAGATTGCCTCGTCTTTGAAGACACAGAGCTCGGCATTCAGGCGGCAACTGCCGCCGGAATGGCCTCCGTCCGCGTTCCGCAATTCCATCGAGAGAACTGAGCGACGCTGCATCCTCACAGGAACCGAGGCTACTTGCCCATCGTAGTCGCTGCTACGAATGCACCGCGCCCATGGGATCGCCATGCCTGCAGACCAGATAATCACAACCTCGAGCATCGAGTGCCCGCCGCTCCGCGCACAGCCGATTTGACGGCCTTGCTCGCCATCGCCGCGCGGTCGCGCTCGTCCACATCGCCACCAACGGCCGCTACGGCTTTCACCGCGACGAACTTCAGTTCCTCAGCGACGCCCGCCATCTCGACTGGGGTTTCGTTGCCTATCCGCCCGCTGACGCCGTTTCTCGAGCACATCGGCCTCGCCATCTTCGGCCTTTCGCTCGTCGGCCTGCGCCTGTTCTCGGTCATCGCGCAGGCCGCGGCCATCGTCGTCACCGGGCTCATGGCGCGCGAGCTCGGCGGTCGGCCGGCTGGCTCAGGTTACCGCGGCCCTTGCCGTCGCGCTTTCGCCGCTGCCTCTCTTCAACGGCACCGAGTTCCAATACACATCCTTCGATTTCCTATGGTGGGTGCTGATCGCCTACTTCACCATTCGCCTGCTCAAATCCGAAAATCCCCGCTGGTGGCTGGCCATCGGCGCCGTAGTCGGCCTCGGCCTCCAAACCAAGTACTCCATCACGTTTCTCATCGCCGGAATCCTCGTCGGCGTCGTGCTCTCCCAGGCGCGCCGCTATCTCCGGAGCGGCTGGTTCTGGGCCGGCATCGCTCTCGCCCTTCTGATTTTTCTTCCCAACTTCCTCTGGCTCGTCCACCACGACTTCATCTCCTACCACTTCCTCCAGCACATTCACGAGCGCGACGTGGGCGAGGGCCGCGCAGAAGGATTCCTGCGCGACCAGATTCTTCATCTGCATCAATGTCTTCGCCGCCCCGTTGGCTCTCGCCGGCCTCGCGCTCTTCCTGCGTGACCGCCGCTACCGCATGCTGGCCTGGATGTTCCTGGTCCCCTTTGCGCTCTTCTGGATCGGCAAAGGCCGCGGCTACTACATGGCCGGCGCCTATCCCATGCTGATCGCCATGGGCGCTGCAGGCGGCGAACGCTGGCTCGCTTCCCTGCCCGCGCTGCGCTCGCCGCATTATCGCACCTGTCTTCTTCACCGGGTCTGGCCGTCTGCGGCGCCTATGTCTGCGCCGTCATCCTTCCCATCGCGTCCAGCGGCCCGCTGCGCGACTTCGCCCTCAGACACAACGGCGATCTGCGCGAGGAGATTCGGCTGGAACGAGCTCGTCAGGACCGTTGCCGCGATCCGCGATTCCCTGCCGCCCGACCAGCAGGCACACCTCGGCATCACCACCGGCAACTACGGCGAGTACGGAGCGATCGAAATTCTCGGCCGCCGCCTACGGGCTTCCCGAGCCCATCGGCACAACCAACTCCGAATGGCTCCGCGGCTACCCAACGCCTCCGCCCACCACGTTCATCGTTCTCGGGCTCACGCGCGAGCAGGCCGACACGATCTTCACCGGCTGCCGTCTCGCCGGCCACAACGGCAACTCCGAAGGAGTCAAGAACGAAGAGAGCCAGTACCACCCCGACATCTTTGTCTGCGGCCCGCCGCGCCTGCCCTGGCCCGAGCTTCTGGAAGACACACCAGGACTTCGGCTGAGGGTCTTCGGCACCTATCAATACAGCAAGCACCGCCACGCGATAGGCCGAAAAATCGCCCTGCCTCAACCTGCGCCGGGCAACTTGCCGACCGCCGCCTGTCGATACTGCCCCGATGCGAGCTTCTCCACCAGCGGCTGCGGCAGCCGGCTCAGATCCGCGCCCTGCCAGCGCATGACAAACTGCGCCTGCGGACCGCCATGCGACGCAGGCAATCCGTGATCCATGGCGCAAGCCGCCCGCGCCTATCGCGGGATCGTTCAGTATCGCCACGCCGCTCGGCCGGATCAGCGCCGCAACGCGGGCCTCAACCTGCGAAGGCGACAAGGTCTGCACCCCACGCGCGTAGTCCGCCACCGCATAGAGTTCGCCGCGGCCAGCCACCACCGCAATGCCAACGCGGTCCACCTGCGGGATTCAGCAGATTGGCCCGATGGCCGGGCGAATGCATCCACTCGTCATGAATTGCTGCCGGCGTCGGGGCCAAGTGCGACATTCTCTTCAATCAGGCTGAAATGCGCGCCCGCCTGCCCGGCCCGGTCCGACAGGTCCGGCTCGCCGCCGTATCGATGCGAAATCGGGCCCTCCGCCGCCATGCGCAGGCAATGCTGGCGCGCAGCCTCCGCCAGTGCCCCGTCCCATTTCAGCCGTCCCGCCCCGGCCTCCGCGCGAGCCTGGTTGGCCAGAGCAAACAACTGCTCGGCCGCCGCTGGCATCACCTGTCCCGCCTGCTGCTGCGCGTACAATGCCGCCTGCGCTCGCAGCTCCATACGAGCTCCGCCAAGCACCAGGCACAAAATCACGATTCCCATTCGCGAGATTACCCATATCCTGTTACAACACTACTACGTTCGCCGGCGTCGCGGTATTCTTGCTGTGCCGATGCTTGTCCGATACCAAGTACTCCGAAATCTCATGCGCCGCCAGCCGCTCGCATTCGCGGGAGCTCGTCTTGCTCGCGGCCTTTGTTCTCGGCGGACTGGCCGCGCCGTGGCTCGCGCCCGACAATCCCTCGGCCATCGACCTGATCCACCGACTTCAAGGCCCTTCTTCCGCGCACTGGGCCGGAACCGACGAACTGGGCCGCGATACTCTCTCGCGCCTGCTCTGGGGCGCACGTCTTTCGCTTGCCGTCTCCGTCAGCGTTGTTACCATCTCGCTGCGCGCTGGGCCTTGCCGTGGGCGGCTCGCCGGCTACCTCGGCGGCTGGGTCGATACCGCGCTTACCACCTTTGCGATGAATACCTTTCTCGCCTTGCCCGGCATTCTGCTGGCCATCGCATTCGCCGCATTTCTCGGACCAGGGTTTACCAACTTGGTGCTGGCTTTGGCCATCGGCGGATGGGCCGGCTACGCCCGCCTTGTCAGGGCGCAGGTCATGGCCGTTCGCGAGCGCGAGTATGTCGAGGCGGCCCGCGCGCTCGGGCGCAAGCGGGCTGCGCATCTTCTTCCGCCACATCCTGCCCAACATCGTGCAACCCATTCTGGTTCAGGCAGCTATCGGCATGGCCGGAGTCATCCTGGCTGAAGCCACCCTGTCGTTTCTTGGCCTCGGAATTCCCGCCCCGGCGCCCAGTTGGGGCGCCATGCTCAACGACGCGCGCCTTCATTTGTTCGATTCTCCTCACCTCGTGCTCTTCCCTGCCGCCGCTGTCGCCGGGCGCCGTCCTTGGCTTCAATTTCGTCGGCGATGCGCTTCGCGATCAACTTGATCCTCGCACACGCCTCGAAATGGGGCTATGATGTCGCCATGTTTACGCTGCACAAAGGCGACTGCGAACATTGTTCCCGAGACCTACCGTTACATGCTCCTGCATGCAGGATTCGGCGACTTTTCCTACGCCTATTGCGATTGCTGCGGCATGCTCGCCGCCTTCGCCTATACCGTACAGAGATCTCGTGAACCTGCCGCCAATCTTCCGAACCGCAACCAGGTGATCGACGCGCGACTTGGGAGCCTTATCCTGCGCCCCTGCTCATGCGGCGGACACTTCCGCAAAGGCGCTTCCCCGCGTTGCGTGTACTGCAACTCGCCGCTTTCAGCCGATATGCGGCAGGCCACATTGAGCGCAACTCAGTCGGTGCGGCCAGTGGATGGCGCTGGCAAGGAAACTGGAGCGACACCTACTGCATGGTCATCGAAGATCCCAGCAGATCCCGGACACCTGCGCCAGATCGCCGACCCGATCATCAGGAGTCCAATCCAAAGCGAGAAACGTCAAGCGAATCTGGGCCCAGATCTTCAGCTTCAGCCGATGAAGATCGGCGTCGTCAGCGACACGCACGGCTTGCTTCGCCCTGAAGTGTTGCCCGCTCTGGCCGGCGTTGAGCACATCCTCCACCTCGGCGATGTTGGGAGCCCATCCATCCTCAAATCCCTCGGCCGAGATCGCTCCCGTCCACGCAGTCCGCGGCAACATCGATCGAACCGGCCCCTGCAGCCGCCTTCCCGAAACCGACGTCCTGCTCTTCGAGAGCCACTACCTCTACCTGCTCCACGACCTCGGCACGCTCCACCTCGATCCGGCCGCCGCCAAAGTTCTCCGCCGTGCTCTATGGCCACTCGCACCGACCAAACATCGAACACCGCAAAGGCGTGCTCTACTTCAACCCCGGCTCCTGCGGCCCGAGACGCTTCGATCTGCCCGTGACCATTGGCATGCTCACTGTCGTCGCCGGCAGCGACTGAAAGCTGAGATTGTAGATCTCGAGCATTGCCTGAGCCTGCATCCGAATCTCGACGCGTCAGCTATCCACGCATGCGCGGATTCACCCACCGGTACACCACATCCGTCAGCAGGTTCACCAGCACATACGTCAGCCCGATCGACAGCAGGCATCCCTGCACCAGCGCGTAATCGCGATTTGAAATCGCGTCGACCACCAGCCGGCCCAATCCCGGCCAGCTGAAAATCTTCTCCGTCACAATGGCGCCGGCCAGCAGCGCGCCAAACTGCAAACCCACCACGGTGATGATCGGAACCAGCGCGTTGGGCAGCGCGTGCCGGCACACAACCGCCGTTTCGCTCAGGCCCTTGGCCCGCGCCGTCCGGATGTAATCCTGACCCAGTTCTTCCAGCATCGCGGTGCGCACCATGCGCGTAAGAATCGCCGCCAGCGAAGCTCCCATCGCCACCGACGGCAGCACAAGATATTCCCAGTCAATGCCGCCTCCGCGCTCCGCCGCTGCTGGCCCCGGACACGGGAAGCCATCCCAACAAGATGGAAAAGACGAGAATCAGCACCGGCCCCAGTGCCAGGCCGGAACCGACAAGCCAAAAAGGCTTACCACCGAGAGCGCCTGATCCAGCCATCGCCCCCGCCGCACCGCCGCCAGAATTCCAGCGGGAAGCGCCAACACCAGCGCCAAGCCCAGCGCCGTCAGTGCCAGTGCCAGAGTGTAGGGATAGCGCGCGACAATCAGGTGGGTCACGCGTTTCGTGCAGCCGGATCGAACTGCCCAGATCGCCGTGAAGACACCCCGTTCCAGTAGTGCAGATACTGCGTCCACAGCGGCTGGTCGAGCCCGTATTGATGCCGCAATGCGCCGATATCCGCGGGGGTTGCGCCCTCTCCCAGCATCTGCAGAATCGGGTCGCCCGGCACCAGGTGAATGAGCAGAAAGACCAGCGACACCACCAGCCAGACAACTGGAAGCGTGAGGCCGAGGCGAATAAGGATCTGCTTCATGGCTCGCTTCCACCATAAATCAGCAGGACAGGATCATTCACCGATGAAGACCGAAATCGAGAGCAAGGGGGAAAGCTTAAAGAGGGCAATAGGGAACGTTGCGGCCCATCCATTTTCCAAAATGGCTGCAATGAGGGTCGATGAACGCGAAATTCCTTGGTGCCCAGGGTCCCCTTGCGATTTAGTGCGATGAACCGCCGTTAAACAGTCGGCTATATTCCTTCACGTCCCTGGCAACGGATCCCAGTCCGACTGCCGCCTCAACGCGGCGTTGGAACGGATCGCCCGATTGTTCTGCTGCCTGTTGAACAGGCTGCGGAACGGTTTCTGCAACTTGATGAATCTGTTCGGATACGCCGAAGGATGTCTGTCGATCCGGAACCGCTGCCGGTCGTTCTGCCACGGCGGACTGGGCCTCCGTCGCGAGCAGTGGCTTGAGAGCTTCAACGACCTTCTCGATCCGGTCTTTCCTCAAACGCAAAGCCTCGAACTTGCCTAGAATCTCGCCAAGTTCCGTCTTTGCCTCGTCGTACGCAACGCGATAAACTTCCTGTCTCATGCTCACCCCAGGCGCGTAGTCTACCATGACTGAAAATCGCCGCACGACAATTTTCTTGCAACTTTGGGGTTACTTTCATGGACCCACCTCGCCGATTTGTCGGTGCGTTTGATTCCGGATTCTTCATCTTCCCGATTGATCAGAGCAGGCCGGGTGGACGTCGCTGGATTCTTACAAAGGCTTCGCCTGATGCCCCAACAGAACCGTGGCATTCGCAAAAGTTTGCAGAATAAGTTGTCTGGAAGATGAGTCTGACTTATCGGGATGAGTTCAAGTCTAGATAGCGGAAATAGCTTGGAGGATACCTGGTTAAGTAATGGCCATACGATCTAAGTTGTCTTCCGCGTGACTTACTCGATCATCGCCATGGGTGGCGATGTTCCATTCGCCTCGCCGGGGAGAGCCAGCTTGGATGTCGACGCGGCGTTTGTGACCTTCAGGCGCGACCCTTGCTTACTTAGCTTCCAGCCCGCCACGATCGCGATCGCAGGAATCAAATCTGAGTGCAACATTCCCGGAGCGCTCTCCAGGCCCTGTCGCTTCCCTGCTTTCCCGAGGATCACCTGACCCATGAGCGCTATCGACGCGCAATGCAAGCGGGTCAGGTGGCGGGTTCGATGCTTGTTAGTAAGAGTAAGCTGAAGGGCCCGCCGCAGGCTGGAATGAGTATCCCGGAGAATCAGGAGACTGCGCGTCTGCTGCCAATCCCTGTGCCTCGACATCGGCAAGAGGCTTGAGAGCTTCCAGCAGTTTTTCGATCCGCTCTTTCCGGACACGCAGGTTATCGAACTCTTTGACAATCTCAGTTAGTTCCGAGCTTGCCTCTTCATGTGCAAAGCGGTAAACATCCTGTTTCATCTTCCCTCCAGGCCGGTAGTCTAGCATGATGCAAAAACTGGAGAGAGAAAACTTTCTGCAACTTTCCTGTTATATCTTGGGAATCGCTGCTATTTCTCGTCTCATATGGCTGCCAATACGGCGATCTTGGCAGCAAGCATCTTCAAGTTATGTTTTCGTTTCGCAAGAGACTCGTCAAAATCTGAGCGCTTCGTCCCGCGCAGTAAGTTAGCAACTCTCCGTCGACAACCAACCTTCACCTGTCAGTCGCACCCGCATCCACACAGGCGGCATGCAAGGTTAGCTTCCATCCTGGGCCGGCAGCGACGAATGACACCACGCCGTCGCCGTTCGCAAACTTCTTCACTCGGTGCTGCCAACCGCCACTCGTTCGGATGACTCGCACCTCGTTCGAAATATTCCCCCGTTAAACAGCCGGGAGCATTCCCTCGCGTTTCTGGCTCCAGCCCCAGAGAACGCTGTCGATTCGACGCTGAAACGGATCGCGCGAAACCTCCGCAGGCATTTCGATCGTTTCAGGGGTTTCCTCCAAAGCGAATACAACTGGCTCGGGAGTCGTTTCCACGATGCTCTGGATCGCCGCGGGCGCCACTTCCACTTCACGTTGGACCGGCACTGGCGAAACGTCCAAATGGGCGACCTGGGGTATCAGATAGAGCGACTGCGCCGCAGCCAACTCGTCCGGAATCGGTGCTCCTGCCGGCAAATCGGCAAATGGTTTCAGAGCTTCAACGATCCTCTCCACCCGCTCTTTCCTGCTGCGCAATTGGTCGAACCGCACGACAATATCCTTTAGCTCAGCTGCTGCCTCTTCGAATGCGAAACGATATGTCTCGTGTCTCATAGTCACTCCAAGGCTGAAGTCTAGCACTAAAGTGGAATGCAAAAGGAAGGATTAGTCACCACCAAAAAGTACAAAGGTAATGGCGATTTCCACATCGGAACCGCCGAAATCAGCCTTCTCTGTGCGATTTCATCGATATCCGCCTATATGCTCAACATTTTGACCCTCAAGAACTCCATAAGCTCAAATCCACCGCGGAAGATACGCTCTTTACCAGTTGGTAAATCGGTAACCATGAAAAGTTACTTGTTTTGCTGCTTTTCGGTGCCAGATGAACCCCCTTCAAGCACCTTCATTTTGCTGCGGCATGCGCCTGGGCCCAGGCGGTCAACCTGAGCCGGCTCGCGACCGCCCGCCAGCGGGATTCAGTCGCCAGGCGAAGTCTCATCCACCGGTTCCACCCTCACCTTGCTGATCCGCCGGCCTTCCATCTCCACCACCGTCAGCTTGCGGCCTTCATAAGCGATGCTCTCGCCGTCTTTGGGAATGTGGCCCAGCCGCATCAGCAGGAAGCCGGCCAGCGTCTCCACGCCGCCTTCGCGAGGCAGGCTCCACTGCGTCTGCGTCTCCAGGTCGCGCAGGTTCACGCCGCCATCCATCAGCAGCGCGCCTGACGCTGTCGTCAGCACCGGCCGCGCCGGGTCATCGAACTCGTCTTCCAGTTCGCCCGTCAACTGCTCGATGGCGTCTTCGGCGGTCACCAGGCCCACGGTCGAGCCGTATTCGTCCACCACAATGGCCATCTGGCGCCGCCGCTGCTGGAAGTCGCGAATCAGATCGAGCACGGTCTTGGTCTCCGGCACCACCAGCACGTCGCGCATCACCTGGCTCAATTCGGAGCTCGACAAAGGGAGCACCCGGCCGTTCCGTCGTGCCCGGCCGCCCTGGAAAGCCGCTGCGCCGAGGGCCGGAAAAAAATCAGCCGCGCCAGGTCTTTCGAATAGACCACCCCCACAATGTGCTCCGGGCCGCGCGTCTCGTCGTACACCGGCACCCGCGAGTGCTGATGCTCGATCACCTGTGCGCTCGCTTCTTCAACGGGCATGTCCGAGGGCAGCGAGAAAATCTTCTGCCGCGGCGTCATGATCTCGCGAATCGGCACGTCGTCCAGTTCCAGGGCCCGATGAACGATCGTCTCCTGAAACGCGGGCAGAACACCCATCCGCCGCGCCGCCGTCGCAATCAGCTTCAACTCCTCCGGCGAGTGCACCGCGGCGCGCTCCGTCATGGGCACATCAAATCCGCGCAGCACCAGGGCCGCGGAGTTCCTCAGCAACCGCACCGCCGGCCGCGCCAGCGCCATAAAGAACAGCATCGGCCGGAGCCACCGCCACCGCCAGCGCCTCGGCCCGCCGCAGCGCCAGCGACTTGGGCACCAGTTCGCCCACCAGCACCTGCATATAAGTGATGAAGGCAAAGCTCAGCGCCACAGCCGCCAGGTGCGCATAAACCTGCGCATGCACGGGAATCTGCGGCAGCAGCTGCATCCAGCCCAGAAAGACGCGTCGCGGCCAGCGGCTCGCCGATCCAGCCCAGCGCCAGCGAGCAGAGCGTCACTCCCAGCTGCACCGCCGGCAAAAAGTCGTCCAGCTCATGCTGCAGCCGGCGCACCGCCCGCGCGCCGGGAACGCCCGCGGCCATCATTTGCTCAATGCGTGTGTCGCGCACGCTGACCAGCGCAAACTCCGCGGCCACAAAGAAGGCGTTGGCCAGAATCAGCATGGCCACAGCGACAAATTGCAGCAGCGGCAAACCGTGCATCTCGCCTGTGAGCATAGCATCTTGAGAGGTTTCAAGGCTCCTCGCCCTCCCGTCGGATGCTCCATCCGCTGGCGCAGCCTGAATCCATTGCGAGCCTCCAGTCCGCGCCTCATTCATCGGACGCTTGCATCACAGACATCTGGAACAAATATGCCGAAACTTGCGTATGAAGGTGCAGCGGTCCACGGATTGTGTTCGTCACTCTTTCCATGGCGCCAGGTTGACAGCAGAGTGCTCGAGCCGTCTGACAAATGGGCTCGCGTGGTCGCAAATGGCGCGGGTTCATCGTTTCATCAATCATTCAGGGGCTCTGGCTCTCTTGAACCAGTGGGAGGCTCAGGTGGCTGCGTCGCGGAAAAGCAAACGATTCTGGATCTGGCTCGGCATCGCCGCCGTGCTCGTGGTGGTGGTGCTCGGAACCATGGCGGCGCATATGGTCAAGGGCACGCAAATCGATCCCAACAGGATCGCCAAAGTGCAGCGCGGCGATGTTGCGCGTTCCGTGGTGGCGACCGGCAAGATTCAGCCCATCACCAAAGTTGAGGTCAAGTCCAAGGCTTCCGGCATCGTCGAGAAGCTCTATCGTCGACATCAACAATCGCGTCCACAAGGGCCAGGAGCTGGCTCAGCTCGACCAGGAAGAAATCCAGGCGCAAGTCGACGCGCAGCGCGCGCAACTGGCCGCCGCCGAGGCCAACGTCTCCACCTTCGAGGCCAACATCGAGCAGGACAAGGTAAACGCCGCCGCCCCCGACCTGCCCATGTATAAGGCCACCCTCGACCGCAATCTCGCCATGCAGAAGGAAGGCATCGTCAGCCGCCAGGCGCTCGACGATGCCAACAAGGATTACCTGGCCGCGCTCACCCGGCGCGACTCCGCCAAAGCCCAGATTGGCGTCGACATCGGCCAAGCTGAAACAGGCGCGCGCAGAGGTGTTGCAAAACCAGGCCAGCCTCAAGCAGCTTGAGGAGCAGCTCAGCTACACCACCATCGTCGCGCCCATGGATGGCGTGATTCTCTCCCGCGACGTCGAAATCGGCGATGCCGTCAGCTCCATCCTCGTGCTCGGTTCCACCGCCACACTGGTCATGACCGAGGGCGACGTCAATCAGGTCTACGTGCAGGGCAAGGTGGACGAGGCGGACATTGCCCACGTCTACATGGGCCAGGCGGCGCGCATCAAGGTGGAGAGCTTCCGCGACCGTACCTTCTACGGCAAGGTGACCAAGATTGCCCCGCTGGGCGTCGAAAAGGACAACGTAACCACATTCGAGGTGCGCGTCTCCATCGATAACCCAGGCGGCGAATTGAAAGCCAACATGACCGCCAACGCGGAAATCCTCCTTGACGAGCACAAGAATGTCCTGACGGTTCCTGAGAATGCAGTCACCTACGACAACCAGAAGAATGCTTTCGTCGATCTTCCCGACAAAAACCAGAAAGACGGCATGCGCAAGGTTGCTGTCAAGGTCGGACTGTCGAATGGGTCAGTCACTGAAATCGTGAGCGGGTTGAATCTTGGAGATCAGGTCGTCCTCCAGGATTAGTGATAGGGACTAGAGCCGGTCTCATAAATAGCTTTGTGAAAGGGCACGACTTTAGTCGTGCCGCAAAGGCCGCAAAAATCGACGGGCTTTAGCCCCTGAGGGACGTTTTTCGCGGTGCAAGAGCATTTGTGAGACGGCTTCTAGTGATAAAGACCAGCGATCGGGACTGGTGATCCGGATTAGTGATGAGGACAGGTGATCCGGGAATCAACCCAAAGGTCAGGTGACCTGGAAGTGCAATTATGGCGTCGTCATGCCGGTCCGAACCGCCTCCCTGCTCGAACCTGTCCGCTGTCGCACAGAGGTGTTCACGAGCGAACACAATGCCTACCAGCCAGAAAGAGGGTGCGCGATTGAAGTCTCAGGATTTGTTGAGTTTGCCGCGAATTCAACTTTGGCATGACGGGTGCTCCTGAAAGCTTGCCGAGTTACTGCTCCCTGATCTCTAACAGCTGACCCCCTGACTTTTGCAGTTGAAACGAGGAACTACATGAAGCATGTTTGGATCGCAGTGGCCGCCCTTGCAATGGCGAGCCTTCCAGCGCTTGCCACCGAGGCCACCTTCGAACGCAACCTGTCCAGTCAATGGACGCGTCGACTTGTCCGTCTCACACCGGCTCGGGCAACGTCCATCTCACCCGCGGTTCTGAAAATCAGGTGCATATCGTCGGCCACGTGAAGTCCGGGTGGGGAGGCAGCGAACAGCGCGTTCGCGAAATCGCGGCCAACCCTCCCATCGAGCAGACAGGCAATATTATTCGCGTCGGCGCTCATCATGAGAATATGCACAATATCAGCATCGACTACGAGATTCAGGCTCCCGCGAATGTCTTTCTCGACGCCGACTCCGGCTCCGGTGACATCACAGACGACGGCATCGGCGACGGCGCCAAACTATCTTCCGGCTCCGGCAACATTCACGCCACGGGAATCCATGGCGGATTCACCGCCCACACTGGCTCCGGCGACATTTATGCGGACCAGGCCGGGCAAGGCGACGTGAAAGCCGATACGGGCTCCGGCAACATCGAGTTGCGCAACCTGCACGGCGGTTTGCGCGCGGGCACAGGTTCAGGCGACATCAAGGTAACGGGCGAGCCTTCTGACCCCTGGCACCTTGAAACCGGCTCAGGTAACGTCGAGTTCTGGCCCGGAAACGCGAGCTTCACACTGGATGCATCCACTCGCTCCGGCAGCATTCACACTGACCATGAAATGCTCACGCAGGGCGCGTCCGAACACAACCACGTCATTGGGAAGATCGGCGGTGGCGGCCCCACCGTACGCGTCGAAACCGGCTCGGGCGACATCAGCGTCCACTGATTCGGCCGAACCGCTATCTGGTCCGGCCCACAAGTTGTTCCTCAGGCGAGGTCTGCAAGGCTCCATGGGAGGCCTCGCCTGCTTTTTTACCCTCCCCCAGTTCCGTGTTTTCCGCTACTGTTTCTCATCGCAGGACGCGGCCCGTTTACGGCAAAAAGTAATACGGATCGGGATACTTGACTGAGAACTCCGCCTCAGGCTTGCCGCGCAGATCGCTCCACTGGTCGCCGACATTCAACACGATCCGATAACCCTGCGATTCAATCCCTTTTCGTTGCGCCGACTTATACGCGAGCGCACTCAACTTTTCCTGTCCTGCCGATCGCAGAATCAACTGCTTCCATCCGCCAAATCCCTGGCTCCGCAAGTTCCGCTCCGTCGCGTCCCGCTGTCCTTCCGACCTTCCAGTTAGGAAAAACACCGCCACACCCAATCTCTCAGCCTCTTTATAGATGCGCAGCGTCCCAGGGATCGCCGGTGCCGCGGCCGAATCAACCCACGCCCCGAAGGCTTTGCTGTCATAGGCAAACCCGGCCTTCAACATCTCGTCATAGTTCGATAGCGTGGTTTCATCAATGTCCAGCACCACTGCCGGCTTTTCATTCTGCCGCCCGCGCGCGGCGTGCGTTCGCAGAAAAGCAATCGCCCGATCCGCCTGCAGGTCCAGATCCTTCGCATAGCATCCGCAAGTGCAGGTGCAGTCGTGATACCGCTTCAGTTCTTCTTTAAGAGTGTCGAGATTGGCAATCCGTTCGCCTGGAGCCAGCAAAGAAAACCTCGCCGCAGCCGGCTGTGCGACGAATCTTTGTGATCCGGTGATCAACATCAAAAAGACAAATGCAAAAACAATGCGCTTCCTCAACATCGAACTCTCCTCATCAATCATCTATGAAACGGTCAGTCTAAACCACACATTCACGATTGCCCGCATCGATAGAACGCTGCTAATATCGACCTATTCCAACTACAGGAGAAACACTATGGCTATCAAGAATCACGACGAACTCTCCTGCTTTCGAGCGAAGCAGTAAGCGCCGCAAAGGCTATCCCTCAGAAACCCACGTGAAACGCGGCCTCCGGGTCGTAAGAGCCGAGAAGGAGCTTTGCGAAAAACTTGGCCGCAAGGATCTCTGCCCGTGCGGCTCCGGCCGTAGCTTTCAAAAAATGCTGTTTGAAGTCGGGCAAATTTGATGGCTCAAATCGAAGCTACTTTTTTCCGCGAATAGAACAACTCAAAGGGCCGGCGTCACTCCACGCATGCCGGCCCCTGACCAATGTTCCGTTTCTTCACTTCTTCACTTTTTCACCGTTTCACTTCTTCACTTTTTCACCGTTTCACTGCTTCACTTTTTCACCGTTTCACTTTTTCACTTCTTCACTGTTTCACTTCTTCACTGCTTCCCTAATCCCTGATCCCTGCCTTATAAACTGTATCCATGATCCGCGTTTTCCGCCCCCTGCCCGTCGAATCCCTGAAGCTGCTGGTCTTCGATCTCGACGGCACATTGATCGACTCCGCGCAGGATCTCTGCAACAGCGTCAACGCCACCCTCGCCCACATCGCTCGGCCCCCGCTGCCCGACGAGATCATCGCCGGCTACATCGGCAACGGCGCCCTGATGCTGGTGCGCCGTGCATTCGCCGCCGAAAACGGCGCGACATGTCGATGAGGAGTTGCTCGCCAGTGGCCTACGCCTTCTTCCTCGATTACTATCGCGAGCACAAACTCGATTACACCTACGCCTACGAGGGAGTTCTGGAGGCGCTGGCCGCGCTGCGCACAGTCCACGACCAGCCCGCGCGCTCGCTCGCGGGCCATGGCCGTGCTCACCAACAAGCCCGTCCGTCCCGTCGCAGGCCATCTGCGAAGCCCTCGGCCTCGCGCCCTATTTCCTTAACATCTACGGTGGCAACAGCTTCACCACCAAGAAAGCCCGATCCCGAGGGTCTGTTCGCGCTGATGCAGGAGGCCGGTGCGCGCCCCGAAGAGACCGTCATGATCGGCGACAGCCAGGTGGACGTGCAGACCGCGCGCAACGCCGGCGCCTGGTCCATCGGCTGCACCTTCGGCCTCGCCCCCGGCAGCCTCGAAGTCATCCCCCCCGACGTCCTGGTCGACTCGCCTGCGGACTGGACGGATGCCCTTACTCCTGCGAAAATCGATTTAGGGCAGCAGCGCGTGACCTGGCAGCCCGAGCATCTCAGCCACTTTGATCGTCTAATTCTCTATGCGCCGCGCTTTTGTGCCTTGAAGTGCACGATCCCGCATATCGAATTCCAGGACGGGCGAAACTGTTGCCCTCTTTTTGAAGACGTTTTCATTGCGTCCACTTGGCCACGGACGCGCGTCTACAACCAAAGCAATCGCCTTTAACCGGGCTGCGCCGTCGAGTCCGTTCGCTTTGCTTGTCTTCATCTTCACGTTTGCTTTGGAGATTCCGCATCATGCGCTCTTTTGCCCTGGCAATTCTTCTTCGTTGCACCATGTAGTCGCCTTTGCCTGCAAGCCTTCAGCTCGACCACCGCCAGCCTCTGCCATCCGTCTGTGCAGGGCGTGGTGGCCGACCCCACCGGCGCCATTGTCCCCGGCGCCGAAGTCGACCTGGTCGATACCCGCCGGCGCGGTCGCCGGCACCGCTCACTCCGGCGGAGACGGCAGCTTCCAGTTGACCGCCCCCCACACCGGCAGCTACACCCTCGTCGTCTCCGAGCCCGGATTTGAAACCGTCCACAATCCGGTGGTCGTCGCGTCTCCGGCGGTCTCCGCGGCGGCGCGCGTCCAGGCCGCACACACCTTCGCCGCGCCCGCTCCACATCGTCCTGCCCATCGCCGCGGTTTCCACCAACGTGCGCGTCAACGCCGACACCAGCGAAGACCTCACCGCGCCCGACGACAACCACGACTCCTCCGTTCTGAGTTCAGAAGATCTGAAGTCGATGCCCATCTTCGACAACGACTACGCCACCGCCATGAGCGCCTTCCTCGACGACAGCGCAGCCGGCACCGGCGGCTCCGGCCTCATGGTCGATGGCGTCGAGGCCAATCGCGCCACCGTCTCCGCCTCCGCCGTGCAGGAGGTCCGCATCAACCAGGATCCCTACTCCGCGCAGTACTACTGGCCCGGCCGCGGACAAATGGAGATCATCACCAAGTCCGCCGCCGACCACTACCACGGCCAGTTCAACTTCCTCTTTCGCGACTCCGCGCTCAACGCGCAAAATGCGCTCGCCCCATCCAAGCCCTTCGAGCAGCGCCGCATCTACGAGGGCCATGTCACCGGCCCCATCTTCTTCGCGCCCAAAAGCAGCTTTCTCGCCACCTTCAATCGCGCCGAAGAAGACCTGCGAATCCGTGGTGAGCGCAACCATTGCTCCCACCCCCGGCAACCCCACCGGCGCATTTCAGGCCAACGTCCCCGCGCCCGCCCGCGACACCGAGTTCAGCCTCCGCGCCGCGCATCAGTTCGGCGACAGCCACTCCGGCTACGTGCAATACAGCTATCAGGACTGGACCGGCCAGAACCAGGGCGTAGGCGGCCAGACCCTCGCCGCGGCCGGCTACAACCAGCAGTACCGCGAAGACGATACGGTCGCCCACGTCGACTCCACCCTCTCCGCCGTCCTGCTGAACCAGTTCTCCATCGTCGGCGAGCACGACTCCAGCAGCCACAACAATGTCTTCCGAGGCCCCGCGAGTCTCGCGTCTCCGGCGACTTCGTCGGCGGCTCGGCCCAGAACGACTCGCTCGGTACCGAGTACAACTTCCGCCTCTACGACATGGTCACATGGACTCACGGCCGCCACATGGTCAAGGCCGGCATCGGCATCCCCCACATCGATCGCCGCGCCTTCGACGACAACACCAACGCCCTCGGCACCTACACCTTCGGCCCCACGCTCGCCGCCGACGGCGTTACCGTCTTGCAGACCGCACTCCAGAACTACGCCGCCAACCTGCCCTCCGGCTTCTCGCAGAACACCGGCGACGTGCACTTCATCTATCACCAGCAGGAGATGGGCGCCTTCATTCAGGACCAGTTCAAGATCAATGCCCGCTTCTCCATCACTCCCGGCCTTCGCTACGACTGGCAAAACTTCCTCGCCACCCGGCGCCTCGGCTTCTCGCCCCGCGTCTCCTTCGCCTGGGTCCTCGACCCGGACGCCAAAGTCGTGCTTCGCGGCGGCGGCGGCATCTACTACGACCGCTTCGGCTCCGGCCCGCTGCTTGACCTCGTGCGCTACGAAACCGCCCGCCGCCGCTCCATCCAGTTCTCGCTCGATCCCGCGCAGTTGCCCGCCACAGGCTGCGTGCCCATCACCGACTGCGAAACCATCACTGCGCAGCCGCCCAACCTCGCTCAGCTTGCGCCCAACGCCAAAATCCCCTACCAGATGCAATACGGCCTCTCCATCGAGCGGCAACTCGGCGAGCGCGCCACCGGCGTCGTCAGCGTCTACTCCGCGCGCGGCATCGACGAGTTCCGCTCCGTCGACGTCAACGCCCCCACGCCCGAATCCGGCTACACCGTGCGTCCCAATCCGGCCTTCGGCCTCATCCGCCAGATGCAGCCCGCCGGCATTCTTCGAGGGCAGCGGCCTCGACATCTCCTACCGCGGCCGCCTCAACAAATACTTCTCCGGCTTCGGCCGCTACACCTGGTCCCACTACGAGTCCAACACCGGCGGCATCGGCTGGTTCCCGCAGAACCAGTACGCCCCCAATGACGAATGGGCCAACGCCGGCTTCGACCGCCGCCATCGCCTCGGCATGTACGCCATGTTCAATCCGGAGAGCGTCTTCAACATCTCCACCGGCATCTTTGCCAACACCGGCAGGCCCTGGACCGATCCTCACCGGAACCGACGCCTACGGCGACTCGCTCTTCAACACCCGCCCCGACGGCGTGGCGCCGCAACACCGAGACCGCTCCATCCTACGTCGATCTGGACCTGCGCTGGGGCCACGACTTCGCCATCACCCCCAACAAGGACGAGGAAGCCCCCGCCTGGGCTTTTCCGCCGGCGCCTTCAACATCCTCAACCACGAGAACCCCTCCAGCTATCGACACCGTCGAAACTTCGCCCGACTTCGGCGAGGTCACCGGCGTCAATCCGCCCCGCCGCATCCAGATGGGCATGCGCTTCGAGTTCTAGAAAGCGGAACTTTTCCGCGGCAGTGCTCGTACAATTCTGGCAGGAGGCTTCATGAGCCACCGCATCCTCGCCTGTTCTCTGCTCTCAGCCGCCCTTGCGCTCACCGCACTTCCGGCCCACGCCGACCGCGACGAAGTCCAGTTCGGCAGCAATATCAACGTGGCCCAGGGTGAATCGATACACGACGCCGTCTGCTTCTTCTGCAGCGTAAACGCCCAGGGCACAATCGACCACGACGTCGTCGTCTTCTTCGGCAACGTCCACATCGCAGGTCATTCCGACCACGACATAGTCGACTTCTTCGGCGACATTCGTGCCGACGACAATGCCTCCATCGGCCACGACATGGTCAGCTTCTTCGGCGCCATCCGCTTGGGTGAGAACGTCTCCGTCGGCAACGATATGGTGGCCATGTTTGGCGCTGTCCATACCGCCGAATCGGTCAGCGTTGGAGGCAATCGCGTCGTCCAGCCTGCCTGGCTTCTCCTGATTCCGCTCATGATCTTCGGCGGTATCGTCATCTTGATCGTGAGCGCGATCCGCCACTTCCGCCGTCGGCAAATGTATGCGGCCTATCCCTTCCCGCCACCGCCGCACCCCTAGCTGCGTGCGTCATCGAACTGCTTTGTATCGGGTCATGACCAGGGTGTCGCCATCTCCGGCCGGCGCGCAATCGAAACGGAATTTTAGCTTGGAACAGAATGCGGCCTGGCCCTGGATTCGGCACACGAACATGTTTATTCTCTTGTGGTCGAGACGTCCTCAGAATCGGGTGGAGAAGTAATACTACGGCGTTCCGCCAGGGATGACTTCGTGCAAACGCGGTGTCAGTAACGATTCAATTCGCTGGATTGCTGAATTCATCCTTTGTGCTCGGGTGCCCGACACCTTCATCCAGGAAAGTTTCCGCTGGGTGAGTTCTTCTTTGAACCGATCTGTCATCCACTTGCGAATCCCTTCGCCATCTCTGAGCCCATCCTGCACAAAGGGAATGTCGCAGTCGGTGAGAAGATAGAGTCTGTCAGGCTGTGACGCGGCGATTGCATCTACTTCGGAAGAACGCGATCCCAGGTAACGCTCGTGCCAGATGCTGGTCGCAAATGCGTCTGTGTCGCATATCAGAACGCGGTTTGCCTCACGGGCCATTTTTTGTTCGAGCTCGACCTGGGCACGGGCGATGATTGTGAATTCAGAGCTTTTCCATCGGTAATTCCAAAGATCAACGCCTGCCGCTGTCAGCTTCTCGCAATACTCCCGCCCATACTCAGGTACCCAGACCGTCTCAAAGTGTTTTGCCAGATCCTGAGCAAGCGTAGTAGTACCAGTTGACTCTGCGCCGACAACGCAGATCCGCTTCGCAAAATGGGCTCGGACACAGGGTTCCAGAAAATCCCAGTATGCGAGGGGGTTGGATCGAATCTTCGTTCCGGAAATGGGGACCTGATGCCGTTCGCGATCAACCAGGATGTGCCGGCATCCGAGAAATCGAGCGTAAGCGTCGCCATAGCCTTCCGAGGTGAAGACCATATCTGGAGACTGCCCGAGAATTCTCTTGGTATAGGCGGCCCACACTTCGGAATTATCGTCGTCGCCAATGTCGTCTATCTGCATAACGTTGGCTGTGGGGTGGATCTCTCGCAGCCAGCTCTGGCGCAAGTCGCCGGAGATGGCTTGGTCGTGAAGAACGCAGATCAGCACGTCAAGACGATCTACTGCGCGCTGGGCAGTCTCGATGAGGAACTTGTGGCCTCGATGCGGAGGATAAAACTTGCCGATCACCAACCCACGCGTCATCACGCGGCCTCAGCTTTTTGACTGAGCCCCCTGAATGACTTGCGCCAACCTGTATATCCCACGATGCACATCGCAAAAAATACAGCATATAAAATTCCGGTGAGATAGAGCGACTTGTAGCAATACAGGACAACGTAGATGACGTCGGCGGTCATCCATACCCACCAATTCTCAAGAAGTTTGCGACTGAGCATATATTGAGCAGTGAGGCTGAGTGCTGTTGTCACTGCATCCCCGAATGGCACTTGGCTATCCGTGAATCTATGCAGGACGAAAGCCATGACAACGGTGGAAAGCGCTGTGACAAGGAAGAGCAACAACCCCGTCGGCAGACGCGTACTAACGATGTGGAGTTTCGAATGTCCAACCCCGCCTCGAAGCCAGTTCCACCAGCCGTAGATTGAGATCAATACATAGACAATTTGGAGAAGAGCGTCTGCGTACAGTTTCGCTTTCCAGAAGAGGACAGAGAAGAAGACATTGTTCGCAATACCAACCGGCCAATTCCATGCGCTCTCGCGGACCGCGAAGGCCACCGAAACTGCGCCGGTTACAAATCCCAGAACCTCAATCCATGTCATTCGATTTCTTAATGTAAGCAAAATGCTAGCAGAGACGCCTTTGGGGGCGAAGTCCCTGAGGGATTCAAAACTGGGTACTGCGGTTGTGTGTGAAGCGCATCCCTAGCCAACGCTGTACGCTAGGTCAATGCACACCAATCTTGCCACACCCCGCCCCTTGCGCATCGTGATCCCCGGCGGCAGCGGCCAGGTGGGCCAGAGGCTCGCTCTCTATCTTCCAGCAGCGCGGCCACCACGTCACCGTCCTCACCCGCGGACCCTACACCGCCCCCTGGCAAACCGTGCATTGGGATGGCGAGCACATCGGCCCTTGGACCGAGCATCTCGAAGGCGCCGACGTCTGCATCAACCTCGCCGGCCGCAGCGTCAACTGCCGCTACACCGATGCCAACCGTGAATCCATCTACCACTCGCGCATCCACACCACGCGCCTGCTCAACCAGGTCATCGCCGGCCTCGCCGACCCGCCCCGGGTCTGGCTCAATGCATCCACCGCCACCATCTATCGCCACGCCCTCGACCGGCCAATGGATGAGCTCACCGGCCAATTGGGCGGCAACGAACCAGGCGCTCCCGACACGTGGAACTTCTCCATTCGCGTGGCAAAGGATTGGGAGCGTGCGTTCTTTGACACGGCGACGCCGCGCACCCGCAAGGTGGCCATGCGCTCGGCCATCATCTTCAGCCCCGCGCCGGGCAACGCCTTCGCAGTGTTTTCAAATCTTGTCGCGTCTAGGTCTCGGCGGCAAGCAGGGCAACGGCCGCCAGTTCGTTTCATGGATTCACGAAACCGACTTCGCCCGCGCCGTCGAATTTCTCATCGCTCGCGAAGATATCGACGGCCCCATCAACATCGCCTCTCCCAATCCCGAGCCCAATCGCGACTTCATGGCCGCACTGCGCGAAGCCTGGAACATGCCCAACGGCCTGCCCATCCCGGCGCCATTCATTGAGATCGGCGCATTCTTCCTCCGCACCGAAACGGAGTTGGTACTCAAAAGCCGTCGCGTCGTTCCCACCCGGCTCGCTCGACGCCGGATTCAAGTTCGAATTCCCCGACTGGCCGCACGCCGCCGAAGACCTGGTCCAGCAATGGCGCCACAGCGACGACTGAAAGAGCGCAGTAGCTGTTTACAGCTTCACTCCTTCACTCCTTCACTCCTTCACTCATTCACTTCTTCATTGTTTCACTTCCTCACTCATTCACTTCTTCACCGCTTCCCCGGCGTAATATCCGTAACCGGCAGATCCCAGTGCGCTAGCAGAATCTCAAACCGCCGCTGCTCTTCTTTCTTGTACGTCGCCTGGTCCGGCCATAGCTCCTTGATGAACGCCTCTTCGTCCGGATTCGCCGTCGTCGCCACCGTCGAATTCTTGAAGCGAATCGTCACCCGGTAATCCCAGCGGCCATCTTCCGTCGTGTGATACGCCGGCGACTCGATCTTCACCGAGAGCATCCGCCCCGTGCGCCACAATTTTCTTCAGCAGAGGGTAGTGGTTCTTAAGGAAGAGTTCAAGAAACTCCTGCCTGATGGCCCCACTGGCACTTTGTAGTAGTACTCCACCGTGTAAGGCTGGCCAGCCCCGCCCTGCGGCGGCGCGCCTTGCGCCAATCAGCGCGGTCAACCCGCCAACAAACAATACAACCAGAAAAGCGCGAAGCATCCTGACGCATAAAGCCTCCACGGTAATGTTGGTTGACATTGTACCGTGGAGGCTTGGTGGTCAAATGAATTGTATTGGTGCCCTGCTTGAGTTGGTACCCCGCTTGTGTTGATGCCCATGCTTCTGTTGGTGCCCGGCTTGCGTTGATGCCCTTCTTGAGTTGATGCCCTGGTTCGACTGCGGCCTGATTCCCTGCCGCGGTGGGTGATAAAACAAAATCCACGAATGAAAACAGAATCTAATTCAAGAAGACCCGTAGCTCTATCTTTAGCAGTGCGCGAAACTCTCCAGCGCCACCCGGCTCGGAATCGTCAGCATCGAACCGTGAACGCCACCAGCCGGCGAGCTTTAAGACGGTCAGAGTGCGCGTAACCGTTTCGCGCGACGCTCCAATGAACTCGCCAATCTCTTCATGCGTCAGCGAAAACCGAAACCGCGTTCCGCATTCCGTCGTCTGTCCGTTCTCGCTCCACTCCAGCAGCAGACGCGCCAGTTTCTCCGGCGCTGTCGAAGCCAGCCCCACCGTGCGCAACTGCTCGCAAGCCATGCGTGTACTGGCGGCTCAGTTCTTCCATCAGAGTCTGGTAAACCTCGGGGTGCTCCATGACGAAGTTGAGAAAATCGCGGCGGCTGATCGGAGCAATCTTCGATGGATAAAGCGTCTCGGCCGTCATCTCGTAGGGACTCCCCGTCAGTGCCGATGAGAGCCCGAGAATGTCGCCCTTCCGCGCGATGCTCAGGCTCAGCCGCTTGCCATCCGTCGAGTTGATCGAGAGCTTCACTTCTCCCTCGAGCACCACGAAGATCCCGCGTGCCGGTTCCTTCTCTGAAAACAAGAATCACGTTGGCCGCATAGGACGACGGATACTCCAACGACGCCAGATCCTTGAAAGCCTCAGGCGACAACTTCTGAAGAACTCTCCTGTCCGCTCAACCTGGCTTCTGCAACTGCTCACTCGCTATTACGCATCGTTTGCCATTTCCCGCCTCCTCGTCCATCCGCTCTTCGTTGTTGCCCCTGATTTCATCGGCAAGATACTGGGTCCACGGTGTGCTCGCGACAAGCTCGGCTTCCGTCTCGGCATAAATTTCCCTCGAGAACCTGCTTCCCGCTAACATCCGCATAAGTCACATTCCGTAAATCGAGCGACAATCTCTCTTGAAGCAAGTCGCGGAGCCGTTTCCACCCAGACGCGGCTTAATTCCGCCGCCCACGGCCCCGCCACGCGGCCCTTCCAGCGTGATCGCTACCGCTTCACTGGTTTCGTTAGTTGTGATTCTTAACGTACTCTGGCTCGTCCTGCGCCACGCCATGACTAAGGCATCCGCCGTGCCAAACCTGGCGCGCGCAAGATCCTTCGCTTGTGAGCGATTGATAGGAAAGGGTTTATCTAATCTGGCTCTAAATCGCCCCCGTCAAAGTGCGAAGCGTATCGATGACGAAGTGACGATGACGAAATCTCGTCACCGAGACTACATATAGTCACTTCGCTCGATGCCGAGCTTCTTCATCTTCGAATTCAGTGTGGTTCGCTTCAGGCCCAGCCGCGCGGCCGCGCCATCGTCGCCGCCAATCTGTCCCTTGGCCTCGCGCAGCACGCGCAGAATATGTTCCCGCTCCGCCGTTTCAAGCGTCGGGCTCTCCGCCACAGCGGCCTCTTCGTCCTCTGGCCGTGGTCTCCAGCTCCGCCAGCGGAACATACAGCACCGTGCCGCGCGTCAGAATCACCGCCCGCTCCAGAAAATTCTCCAGCTCGCGAATATTCCCCGGCCACGGCCATCGCACCAGCGCCTCCATCGTCTCGTTGGGAATCGTCTCGATGGTCTTGCCCATGCGCCGGCTGTGCGACGAGACAAAATGCCGCACCAGCACCGGAATATCGCTCGCCCGCTCCCGCAGCGGCGGAGCAAAAATGGGAAACACTTTGAGCCGGTAATACAGATCGCTCCGAAACTGCTTCTCCGCAACCATCTTCGCCAGGTCGCGATTCGTCGCCGCAATCAGCCGCACATTCACCGCAATCGCCCGGTTGCCGCCCAGCCGTTCAATCTCCCGCTCCTGCAGCGCGCGCAACAGCTTGGGTTGCAGATCAAGCGGCATCTCGCCCACTTCATCCAGAAACAGCGTGCCTTCATGCGCCAGTTCAAGCCGTCCCATCTTGCGCGCAATCGCGCCGGTAAACGCGCCCTTCTCGTGCCCAAACAGTTCGCTCTCCAGCAGCCCCGCCGGAATCGCCGCGCAGTTCAGCTTGATAAAAGTGCGCTCACTCCGCGGGCTCAGCCGGTGAATCGCGCGCGCCAGCAGCTCCTTGCCCGTCCCCGTCTCTCCCTGGATCAGTACCGTCGCATCGGTGGGCGCCACCGTCTCAATCTCTTTCAGCACCTGGCGCAGCCCCGCGCTCTCGCCCACAATATCCTCAAACCGGTTCTCGAGGTTGATCTCCTCTTCCAGGTACTGCTTTTCCTGGCTCAGCCGGTCGCGCAACTCGGCAATCTGGCGAAACGCCACGGCGTTGTTCACCGCCATGGCCACCTGGACCGAAACCTGCGCCAGCATCTCCGCATCATGTGCTGAAAATGCTCCCTCCAGCCTGCTCGCCACCATCAGGGTTCCAATCGCCTCGCCGCGATGAATCAGCGGAACCCAGCAGCCGACTGCATTCCCAGCTCCAGTCAGGTGGCGTACCGCCTCCATTGCGAAAGCGCGAATCCTTGATCCGGTCCAGCAAAACCGGCTCGCGAGTTGCGAAACGCCCTTCCCGCCGGTGAACCGTCAACGCGGCAACCGAATCTCCCCACGCCGCGTCTCGCCTTCCTCCGCCTCCAAAAACTGCACCGTAAGCGATCCGCGTCGCCGGGTCGTAAAGCCCCAGCGTCGCGCAATCGTGCGGAACAACCTCGCGCAGGCTCGCCGAAATCGCTCCCAGCAGTTTGCGCACATCCATGTTGGCCAGCAGCGCGCTGCTCAATTGCAGCATCACCGCTTCCTCGGCGCGCTTGCGGTCGGTAAAGTCGCGCGTCACTTTCGCGTACCCGGTCACTTCTCCACTGCTGTCGCGAATGGCGGTAAGAATCGTGTCGGCCCAGAAGCGCGAGCCGTCTTTGCGCACCCGCCAGCCCTCTTCTTCCACGCGTCCCTCTGGCCGCGGCCAGGCGCATCAACTCCGCCGGCCTGCCTCGCTCCACATCCTCCTGCGTGAAGAACCGCGAGAAATGCAGCCCCTGGATCTCTTCCGCCGTGTACCCCTTGATGCCCTGCGCGCCCGGATTCCAGGTCATCACGCACCCGTCGCGATCCAGCAGGTAGATGGCGTAATCGCGCACGCTCTCCACAATCGAGCGAAGCTGCTGATCGTTGTGCCGCAAGGCCTCCAGCGCTGCCCGCTGCTCCGTCACATCGCGCACAAAACTCAGCACGATGGGGCCCGACGGCGGTCTCCATCGGCTTCAGCATGATGTCGACCGGAAACTCCGTTCCATCCTTGCGCAGCCCGAAAAGATTCATCGCCGCACCCATCTGGCGCGCCCTCGGGTGTGCATTGTAGTTTTCGCGATGCTGCGGGATGGTGCCCGCGGAAGCGCTCCGGAACAAGATTCTCGATCGGCTGCCCGAACAGCTCCGCCTGCGTGTAGCCAAACAACTCCGCCGCGCGCGGGTTCGCGCCACGAATCACCCCTTCGGCATCCGTGACAAAAATCGCGTCCGGAGAAACATCAAACAGATTCTCCAACGCGGTGTGAGCGAACTGGGCCCGTTCGTGCTCGGCCGCAGCCGCTGCGTCCTGTTCCGGGGAATCAGAAGGGCGCATGACTTGGCTTCGACCTTCCTCGAACGATACCCTGTATCGCGCTGCACGTCTCGCAACTCCCGCTCAAACCGTGCTTCAGATCCTGCCCAGGCCTCTCAGCGCCAATTCCCTGCACCCTCCGCGCGACCCCGTGAATCCAAAGCAGCACAGGAGAAACTTCCCCAATGTCTCAGAAAATTGCATTCATCACCGGCGGAAACCGCGGCCTCGGCTTCCAGACCGCACTCGATCTGAAGGATCCAGGCACAAAAGTCGTCATCGGCTCCCGCGACCTCGAGCAGGGCGAACAGGCTGTCGAAAAGCTCCGCGCCGCCGGCGTCGATGCCGACGTGCCTCAAGTTCGACATCACCAACCCCGCCGACTACCAGGTCCGCGTACGACTACTTCAACTCCAAGTACGGCCGCCTCGACATTCTCGTCAACAATGCCGGCATCGCCGGAGGCACATTTCCCGGCACAGGCCCCGAGCACTCCGCCGCCGATGTCCCGCTCGACGTGCTCGACAAGGTCTTCGAGACCAACTTCTTCGCCCAGGTCGCGCTCACCAAAGCGCTCTTGCCCCTGATCAAAAAGAGCCCCGCCGGCCGCATCGTCAACCTTTCCAGCATTCTCGGCTCGCTCACCCTCCAGGCCGACCCACAATCGCCCATCTACAACGCCAAGTCCTTCGCCTACGACGCCTCAAAGACCGCCCTCAACGCCTTCACCGTTCACCTCGCCTATGAACTGCGCGACACCAACATCAAGGTCAACTCCGCGCATCCCGGCTGGGTCAAGACCGACATGGGCGGCGAACCAGGCCCCCATGGAACTGAGTGAAGGCGGCAAAACCAGCGCCGCACTCGCCACTTTGCCCGACGACGGCCCCAGCGGCGGCTACTTCCATCTGGGCAAACCCCTGCCCTGGTAAATCCCGCGGCCTCCCAGGCGAGCGGCATTCCAATCATTCTTGAACAAGCGATGGCGGCCTCACATCCGCCGCCGGGCGGTACAATTCGAGCGAATGCAGGCTTGAAAGGAGACTCCCATGCAAAAACGTTGGGTCAAAGTCGCTGCTGCCGTCGCCGCCGTCCTCATCCTCATCGTTCTCGTCATTCCCTTCCTCGTCAACGCGGATACCTTCCGCCCCAGAATTGAAGACCAGCTCTCCAGTGCTCTCGGGCGCAAAGTCGCTCTCGGCCACCTCAGCTTCTCGCTCTTCAGCGGCAGCCTCGTCGCCAACGACATTTCCATCGCCGACGACCCGGCCTTCAGTACATCGCCGTTTCTTGGAGCCAAATCGCTGCACATCGGCGTCGAAGTCGCTCCGCTCATCTTCCATCGCCAGGTGCGCATCACCACCCTCACCGTCGAGTCCCCCACCATTCAACTCGTCCACGGCCCAGAACGGCACTTGGAACTTCTCCAGCCTCGGCGGCGCCGCTGCCACCGCGCCATCCACAGCAACAGGGCACATCCCCGACCTCACCGTCGGAGAATTGAAAATCAAGGACGGCAGCGCCACCGTCTCCTCGCTTCCCGCCACCGGCAAGCCCTTCGTCTATACCGGCATCAATCTCGCCGTCCAACAGCTCTCCTTTGCCAAATCGTTCCCCTTCCAGCTTTCCGCCAAACTTCCCGGCGAAGGATCATTCGATCTCAACGGCAACGCCGGACCCCTGGCGCAAAAAAACGCCGCCGACACGCCCTTCAATGCCACGCTGCAGCTCAAGCATTTTGATCCCGTTGCCGCAGGCGTCATCGATCTCAGCCAGGGAATTTCCATGGTCGTCGATATCGATGCCCAGCTCGCATCCGATGGCGCCAACCTCTCCAGCAAGGGAAAAATCACGGCGACAAATCTTCAGCTTGGCGCGCACCGGCTCCCCCGCTCCCCATCCAGTCAACATCGACTACTCCGTCGCCGACAATCTCGCCACCCGCACCGGGCAGGTCTCCGATATCGCCATCCACACCGGTTCCGTCGCCGTGCACATGTCACGGCAGCTTTCCAGCAGACCCGCAAGCCATCGTGCTCAACCTCCGCCTCACCGCGCCCAGTCTTCCTGTCGATCAACTCGAGGAGCTATTGCCCGCTGCCGGCATCCGCCTTCCTAGCGGTTCATCGCTCCACGGAGGCACCCTCACCGCCAATCTCACCGTCACCGGCCCGGCTACCGCCACCACCATCGCCGGTCCCGTTGAAGTCGACAATTCCCTCCTCGCTGGATTCGATCTCGGCTCCAAAATCGGGGGAATCAACCCATTTGGTGGAACTGGCGGCGGCACAAAAATCCAGACCCTGCGCTCCACCTTGAACAACTCGCCGCAAGGCACTCAACTCACCAACATCTATCGCGGACCTGCCGCAAATCGGAACCGCCACCGGCAACGGTACTGTCTCGCCCTCCGGCGCGTTGGACTTCAAGCTCATGGCGAAATTCAGCCCCAACTCGGGCGTCGGAATGGTCGCCGGCAAAGCCGTCAACGCAGTCAGCGGCGCAGTCGGCGGAATTGGCGGTCTCCTTCATGGCAAAACCAAGCCCCCACTTCCAGTACCAACGGCAAATCCCCATCACCGTCACGGGAACGACGACCAACCCATCCATCAAAACCAGCATGGGTTCCATGTTCAAATAGGTTGTTCGAAAACCCGGAATCCTGACGAAAATGGGTGCCCCATCCATGGCGCGTCCTTGTCCTTGCGCCATGGGTGGGAAAGCACGAATCTTCCCCAACAACTTTCATCCCGAACACAGGACCTGCTTCTCACAACCCATCTATACCGACGAAAATGGATGCCCATCCTAGCTGTGCTCTTTGTGGTTCGGGTGGGAAGGCTGGACGCATCAATCGCCAAGAAAAGGGGTGCCCCAGGTCTGGAACTTCAGACCTGGGAAAGCAAGGAACCCAAAGCACAATCCTTCGCCCCGCTCCGGCATACTACTGTCTACGCACTATCGGGGAACCCCATGAACTTCGATCTGCCCAACTCCATCGCACTTCTCTCTCGTACGCCATCCACACTCAACGCCCTTCTGCGCGATCTCCCTCAATCCTGGACAACCTGCGATGAAGGCGACAGCACCTGGACTCCAACCGGCGTCGTCGCCCATCTCGTGCACGGCGAGCGCACTGACTGGATGGTCCGCGCCCGCATCATCCTTGACTCGGGCGAAGCCCAGGCATTTCAGCCCGTCGATCGCTCCGCGCACCTGCGCATGATTCACGAGAAGTCCCTGCCCGAATTGCTCGACGAATTCGCCCACCTCCGCGCACCCAACCTCGACACTCTGCGCGCCCTGCACCTTCAGCCCGCCGACCTCGCAAAGCGCGGCCGTCACCCGGCTCTCGGTCCCGTCACACTCTCCCAGTTGCTCGCCGCCTGGACCGCGCACGACATGACCCATCTCCACCAGGTCTCCCGCATCCTCGCCCACCAATACCGCGAAGCCGTCGGTCCCTGGAGCAAATTCCTCGGCGTACTCCAGTGCAATGGCCACAGCGCCCCCGCATAAGCAAGTCTGCGGCTTCAAAAGCCTGCCATCAATCTTCGCCCAATCTTCGCTCTTCTGCTATAATCCCAACATGGACTTTCAGCTCGTCACCACCTACAAGCCCCGCGGCGACCAGCCCCGCGCCATCGACGAGCTGGTGCAGGGCCTCGGCGCCGGCGAAAAGCACCAGGTCCTCCTCGGCGTCACCGGCTCCGGCAAGACCTTCACCATGGCCAAGGTCATCGAGCAGTCCAACCGCCCCGCCCTCATCCTCGCCCACAACAAGACCCTCGCCGCCCAGCTCTATCACGAGTTCAAGCAGTTCTTCCCCGGCAACGCCGTCGAATACTTCGTCAGCTACTACGACTACTACCAGCCCGAAGCCTACATTCCCGCCGGCGACCTCTACATCGAGAAGGAAGCCACCATCAACGAGGAGCTCGACAAGCTGCGCCTCTCCGCCACGCGCTCCCTCTTCGAGCGCCGCGACGCCATCATCGTCAGCTCCGTCAGTTGCATCTACGGCCTCGGCTCGCCCGAGGCCTACTACGGCATGTTGCTGCTGCTCGAAAAAGGCCAGAAGATCAGCCGCAAAGACATCACCCGCCGCCTCGTCGAAATCCTCTACGAGCGCAACGACACCGACTTCCGCCGCGGCACCTTTCGCGTCCGCGGCGACGTCATCGAAGTCTTCCCCACCTACGACGAAACCGCCTACCGCATCGAGCTCTTCGGCGACGAGATCGAATCCCTCTCGCAGATCGATCCGCTCTTCGGCACCGTCAAGCAGAAGTATTCCCGCCTGCCCATCTATCCCAAGAGCCACTACGTCGTCCAGCCCGAGCGCCGCGCCGAGGCCATCGACTCCATCGTCACCGAGCTCAACGAGTGGGTCGCCGAGCTCGAGTCCGCAGGGCCGCATGGTCGAGGCCCAGCGCGTCCACCAGCGCACCCGCTTCGATCTCGAAATGATCAAGTCCATGGGCTACTGCCACGGCATCGAGAACTACTCGCGCCACTTCTCCGGCCGCCTGCCCGGCGAGCCGCCGCCCACGCTGCTCGATTACTTCCCCCGCGACTTCCTGCTCTTCGTCGACGAAAGCCACGCCACCATTCCGCAGGTCCACGGCATGTGGTTCGGCGACCGCAGCCGCAAGCAGAACCTCGTCGACTACGGATTCCGCCTGCCCTCGGCCATGGACAACCGCCCCCTCAAATTCGAGGAGTTCGAGAACCGCGTCCACCAGGCCATCTACGTCTCCGCCACGCCCGGCCCCTACGAGCTCACCCGCTCCGCCGGCGTGGTCGTCGAGCAGGTCATCCGCCCCACCGGCCTCGTCGATCCCGAAGTCGAGATCCGCCCCGTCAAAGGCCAGATCGACGACCTGCTCGCCGAGATCCGCGACCGCGCCAAGCGCAACGAACGCGTCCTCGTCACCACCCTCACCAAGCGCATGGCCGAAGACCTCGCCGGCTACTACACCGAGGTCGGCGTCCGCTGCCGCTACATGCACTCTGAAATCGAAACCCTCGAGCGCGTCAAGCTCCTCGCCGGCCTGCGCAAGGGCGAGTTCGACGTCCTCATCGGCATCAACCTGCTCCGCGAGGGCCTCGACCTGCCCGAAGTCTCGCTCGTCGCCATCCTCGACGCCGACAAGGAAGGCTTCCTGCGCTCCGCCGGCTCGCTCATCCAGACCATGGGCCGCGCCGCCCGCCACATCGAAGGCCGCGCCATCCTCTACGCCGACCGCATCACCGACTCCATGCGCCGCGCCATCGACGAAACCGACCGCCGCCGCGCCATCCAGCGCGCCTACAACGAGGAGAACGGCATCACCCCGCAGTCCATCATCAACACCATGGACATGGGCCTCGCGCAGATTCTCAAGGCCGAATACGGCGATGTCGCCGAAGAAGAGACCGCCAGCCTGCCCGAATTCACCTCCCAGGCCGAGGTGGACCAATACATCGCCAAGCTCGAAACCGAGATGCGCGAAGCGGCCCGCAAATTCGAATTCGAAAAGGCCGCCCGCCTGCGCGACAGCATCAAGGAACTCCGCGACAAGGAGTTCCTCTTCGGTTAGTAATCCGGGTCACTCCGGAGACCTCTTCATCGATCGGCTGCAGGCAACCTCCTGTCCATTCCGCCATCGTAGGGTCAATAGTTAGCATAAATCGTTCTGGCCGGCCGAGCCATGGGCTGCGCGGATTCAGGGGCACATGGCGACAATCCTACTGGTCGACGACGACCCGTTCCAGGCATTCGTGCGCAAGTCTACCCTGGAGAAGCGGTTTCACGACGTGCAGCGAGTCTCCGATGCTGCTGAAGCTCTCTGCCTGGTGGAGCAACCCCAGTTTGCCGGCAGGCCTTGGGCTCGTCATCTCCGGGCTGCACAGGCCCGGAATCGGCGGTCCGGCATTTGTAGCCGAGCTGCACGCCCGGCTACCCAAGGTGCCGGTTCTGGTCCTGGGCGCACCCAGCGAACTCTCCGCCGACTACGCGGCAGAGGGCGTGCGCTTTCTTTCCCGCCCCTTTGCCTCTGAAGACTGCTCTCCGTGGCGAGCCAGATGCTCAGGCGCAAAACCGCTGACACTGCCATCCAGCTGGACACCCGCTGCGCACTCCACCAGTGCCGCACTCGCATCTCGTTTCCATTCTCCACCTCATGGTGTGAGGTAAATCACATTTCAAGGGCCTATCATTGGTTGACAATACCTCGTTGGGATGCCAATCTGTGACCCCCAGTCTGCGTGCGAGAATCATGATGGAGTCCTGATGGCAGCCTTTGGTAGTTTTGCCCTTCTCATTGCGTTGGCGTTAGCCGCCTACAATCTGCTCGCCGGCACGATCGCGTTGCGGCTGATTGCCACCGGCCAGCCGGCAGCCATCTCGCCTGAGCGGCTGGCCGACACCGCCCGCCGTGCCGGAATCGCCGGCTTCATCGCCATCACCGCGCGCCGCATTCGCGCTCGTCTGGTCCGTCTTTACCAACGATTTCTCCATCACCTACATCCTGGAGCACTCCAACCGCGCCCTGCCCGGCCCCTACAAGTTCTCGGCGCTGTGGAGCGGCCAGGAAGGCTCACTGCTCCTCTGGGCGTGGCTGCTCGGCATCTACGGTTTTGTCCTCCGCCTCACCCATAAGAACGACGTCAAGCTCTACGCCTACGCCGGCACCATTCTCGCCGGCATCCAGGTCTTCTTTCTCGCCGTGGTCAACTTCGCCGCGCCGCCCTTCGCGCTGCTGAAAGGCGCAATCCCCGACGACGGCAACGGCCTCAATCCGCTGCTCCAATATCCCGAGATGGTGATTCATCCGCCCATGCTTTACCTGGGCTACGTGGGCTTCTCGGTTCCCTTCGCCTTCGCGCTCGGCGCGCTCATGATGCGCTACCCCGGTGAAAAGTGGATCAAGATCACCCGCGGCTGGACCATGGTCACCTGGCTCTTCCTCACCTGCGGCATCTTCCTCGGCATGCACTGGGCCTATGCCGTCCTCGGCTGGGGCGGCTACTGGGGATGGGACCCGGTTGAAAACGCCAGCTTCATGCCCTGGCTCACCGGCACCGCCTTTCTCCACTCCGTCATGATGCAGGAGAAGAAAGGCATGATGAAGAGCTGGAACGTCTGGCTCATCTTCTCCACCTTCCTGCTCACTCTGCTCGGCACGCTGCTCACCCGCGCCGGCCTGGTCAGTTCGGTCCACGCCTTCGCCCAATCCTCCATCGGCACCTGGTTCTCAGTCTTCATGGGAATCGTGCTGGCGGTCTGCATCTTCACTTACATCCTGCAGCGCAGCCACCTCAAGGGCGAACATCACCTCGAATCGCTCGTCAGCCGCGAGTCCAGCTTCCTCTTCAATAACCTCGTCCTGCTCGCCGCCTGCTTCGTCATTCTCTGGGGAACGCTCTTTCCCATCCTCAGCGAATACGTGCAGGGCACCAAGGTCACCGTGGGCCCGCCGTTCTATAACCGCGTCGCAATTCCCATCGGCATGTTTCTGCTCTTCCTCACCGGCGTCGGTCCGCTGCTGCCGTGGCGCGCTACCTCGCTGCGCGCCATTCGCCGCAACTTCATCGTGCCCGTCCATCGCTCTCTGGTCCACCGTCATCGTCTGCCTCGCCGTCGGCGTCCGCCCATGGAAGGACGGCGCCTTCGACAACGGCAACTTCTACGCGCTGGTGGCCTTCGCCATCTCCGCCGGAGTGCTCGCCGCCATCCTCTCGGAGTTCTTCCGCGGCGCCGGCGTCATCTCCCGGCAAACACATCGCAACCTGTTTGCCGCAATGTACCTCCTCACTCGCCGCAATACCCGCCGCTATGGCGGATACATCATCCACATCGGCGTGGTGATTGTCGTCATCGGCCTCGCCGGCGCGGCCTTCAATCGCAGCGAAGAAAGAGAACTGGCCCTCCACGACACCCTGCCCATCGGCCCCTACACGCTCGTGCAGGTCGGCGCCACGCAGGATCAGAACCTCAACTACAACTCCGAGTACGCGCTGCTCGATGTCTACAGAGAACGGCAAAAAACAGTTCCAGATGACTCCCGAGAAGCGCGTCTACCTGGCCAGCGATCAGCCGCAGACCATGGTCGCCATCCACTCCGTTCCCAGTTGGGATTTGTACGTGGTCTACGAGGGCACAAATCCCGACACCGGCCAGCCCATCATCAAGGCCTTCCTCAATCCGCTCGTCAGTTGGATCTGGGCCGGCGTCGTCTTCATCGTCTTCGGCACGTTCGTCGCCCTCGTGCCCAGCCTCACTCCGGCCACGCCGCATGCCGCCCGCCCGCGACGCCTGAGCCGGCGCTCAAGGAGGCGCTGATGACACAGCGTCCACCCGAGAACCTCGCGCTAGAAAGGGTGCCCGATCTGATGCTTGAAATCTGGGAAGCGACTATCCCACCATCACTTCTTGATCAAATCCGCGCAAGCCCTCCTCCTCGCCATCGCCGTCTGCTTCTCCATCGGCGCCAGCGACGCCGGTTCCCGCTTCAACGACCTGGGTCACCGCCTGATGTGCACCTGCGGATGCGCGCAGCTTCTCGGCGAATGCGACCACGTCGGCTGCCCCGCCTCCGGCCACAGTGCGCGACGAATTGAGCTGCGGCCATCGCCTCCGGCGCCACCGACGATCAGATTCTCTCCAGCTTCGCCGCCAAGTACGGCGCAACGGTGCTGGCCGCGCCCACCACCCACGGCTTCGACCTGGTCGCCTGGGTCGCGCCCTTCGCCGTCTTCGCCGCCGCGCTGCTGGGAACCATCCTGCTCGTGCGGCAGTGGTCCATCGGCAAAACACAAACCGCTCCGCTGCCTGCCGACCCGGAGATGGATGCACTGCGCGAAAAAGTCCGCCGCGAAACCGGCGCCGAGACTCGACGGAGGCTTTTGACCTATGACTGAAATGCAGGGATTTGTCGCCGGCATCATGCTGGCCTTCGCGCTCGGCATTTACACCTTCTGGCCTGAGAATGTCTTCGCCAGCCAGCACCAGAAGACCCGCCTCGACTATCTCTTGGAGCGCAAAGAACAGCTCTACGAAAACCTGCGCGACCTGAACTTCGAGTTCCGCGCCGGCAAATATCCTGAAGAGGATTTTGTCGCGCAGCGGGCGCATGCTTGAAAACGAAACGGCCCAGTTGCTGGCCGAAATCGAGCACCTGCAGCATGCGTGATCGTAGGAATGCTATCCCTTCCGAACAAATCTTGGGTGCCCCAGGTCTCGCTTTGTTGAGACCTGGGAAAGCACGAACCTTCACAAGTTCAACGAAACGATAGGAACTCATTCAAGATCATGAAAGATCGACCAAGATTCTTCTGTACTCCGCGGCGGCCATCCTCTTTCTGAGCGCCGCGCTTGCCCAGGCCGCTACCGTCACCGGCACCGTCACCGACAAAACCACCGGCAAGCCCGCCGCGGGCGATCCCGTCGTTCTCGTCGACGTGCAGGCCGGCATGGGCGAAGTCGTCCCACGCCACCACCAATGCGCAGGGGCACTACTCCCTCAGTGAGCCCGGCAGCGGTCCATACCTCATCCGCGTCACCCATCAGGGCGCAGGCTACTTCATCGCCGCACCCCAGGGCGGCGCTCCCGGCGACATTCCCGTCTACGACGTGGCCGCCAAGGTCGAAGGCGTCTTCATCGAGGCCGACGTCTTCGAAATCGAAACCGACAACGGCCAGCTTCGCGTCACCGAGCGCTACTTCGTCCACAACACCAGCATGCCGCCCCGCACCGAGTGGAGCCCGCGCACCTTCGAGATCGCGCTGCCCCCTGAAGCGGTTGTCGCGGGCGTCGCCGCGCAGCGCCCCACCGGCCTGCCCACCAGCGTCAAGCTCGATCCCGACGGCGCAAAAGGCCACTACGCCTTCAACTTCCCCATTCAGCCCGACGAAGGCGACAAGAACACGCTCTTCCAGATCGAATACACGCTCCCTTACAGCGACGGCAAATTCACCTTCCATCCCCAGGTCACGCTGCCCACCCAGAGCATCGGCGTTCTGCTGCCCAAGAGCATGACCTTCGCCGCCGGCTCCGGATCGGCCTTCCAGTCCGTGCCCGAGGATCCCAACATCCAGACCTTCGTCGCCAAGAACGCCACTCCCGGCAAGGCGCTGGAATTCACCATCTCCGGCACCGGCTCCATGCCCCGCGAGACCGCAGGCCGACAACGGCGGCAGGCGGCAGCCGCGGCCGCTCCCGGCAACCAGCCCGGCGGCGGCATCGGCGAGCCCATCAACACCCCCGACCCGCTCAGCAAATACAAGTGGTGGATTCTCGGCGGCCTCGCTCTCTTGCTCGCCACCGCCGCGGCCTTCCTGCTCCGCAAGCCCGCCGGAGCCCCCGGTGCGTCGGCACCGTCGTCACCTACGAGCCCGGCGTGACCTAGCCGCTGCCCGCCTATGCATCTCCATCATCTCCCGCCGCGAAAAACACGGCCCTGCTCAACGCACTGAAAGAGGAATTATTCGCCTTGGAAAGCGAAAAGCTTTCCGGCACCCTCTCCGCCGCGGAATACGCCGAGATCAAACCCGCCCTTGAAATCGTCCTCAAGCGCGCCCTCAAACGCAACTCCTAGCATCCCGCCCGCACCATTACGAAATTGGGTGCCCCATCCTAACCTCGGCACTTCGAAGGAGAACCGAGGTTAGGGTGTGAATCCGACAACCTCCGAGCCCCACCCTTTCCCGATCACCGTGTCATCCTGAGCAAAGGTCGCGAAGCGACCGTAGTCGAAGGATCTGCAGCTTCCTTTCGTCCTCACGCTCACCAAGCGTTGTGAAGTGTCATCCTGAACGAAGCACGCCTGGGGCCCTATCGACACACGTGTCGATGGGGTAAGCGAAGGGAAGGATCTGCTTCTCCCACCAAATCCATCCCTACGATCGCAGGATCCCCACCCTGGCCACTTTGCATTTAATTACCGCTCGCCGGCGCACAATCAAATCGGAGATGGAGTGCTCAGCCGAATTTGGAGCTGGCCTTGAAAGCAGACAAAGGCACCCCTCCCACCCCCCTCCAATATTTTCTTTTCCACAGAAAACCTTGCAGATTTTATCGGCGATGCGTGATCCGCATTCCTGCCTCCATGCCACATTCCATGAGGCGGCATCGGGTTCGCACCAATCCACGACACAAAAATCCATGGGTCCTCACCCCTCCCAAACGCGTCCAATCACCAGCGAGGAGCCGGCCGCTACAGGCTGGAATTTCTCTTTATGAACACATTCAAGACCACCATCCTTCTTACCGCTCTCACCCTGTTGCTCGTCCTCGCCGGCGAGTACATCGGCGGCACCAACGGCGCGCTGATTGCCTTCGTCATCGCCGCGGCCACTAATTTCTTCAGCTACTTCTATTCCGACAAGATCGCCCTGGCGATGTATGGCGCGCAGCCCGTCACCCGCGAACAACTGCCCCGCGCCTATGAAGTTGTCGAGCGCCTGACCAGCCAAAGCTGGCCTGCCCATGCCGAAGATTTACGTGATCCCCACCGAATCGCCCAACGCCTTCGCCACCGGACGCAATCCGCAGCACGCCTCGGTCGCCGTCACCCACGGCATCCTCGGCCTGCTCAACGACGAAGAGCTTGAAGGCGTCCTCGCTCACGAACTCGGCCACGTGCGCAACCGCGACATCCTCACCAGTTCCATCGCCGCTACGCTCGCCGGAGCCATCACCATCCTGGCCCGCATGGCCTTCTGGTTCGGTGCATTTGGCGGCGGCGGTGGCGACCGGCGCGATCGCGAAGGCGGCGGTCTCGGCGGCCTTTTCATGCTGCTCCTCGCGCCATTCGCAGCCATGCTCATTCAGCTTTGGGTTTCGCGTACACGCGAATACGAGGCCGACGCATCCGGTGCTCATCTCACCGGCAATCCCTACGCGCTGGCCAGCGCTCTTGAGAAAATCTCCGCCGTCAGCCGCCAGGTTCCGCTGCTTGCCTCGCCCAGTTCCGCGCACCTGTTCATCGTGGCCCCGCTGCTCTCCGGCGCAACACTCGCAAGCCTCTTCAGCACCCACCCGCCCATCCAGGAGCGCATCAAGCGCCTCATCGGCCGTCCCTCTGTCTATGGCAACCTGACCCGGTAAACGAGGAATAGAAGCCGACTTCACGAATCAGCAGACCGCAAACACTTTCACTGAGGTAGTGTTCGCTATTCCTCGTTCCCTATTCCCTAGTATTATCCTTTCCCAGATGAAGACTCTTCTTCGCACATTGCTCTATCTCGCGCTCATCGTCTGGCTGGGCGCGGAGATCTTTTTCCCCGTCGTGGCCGCCATCACCTTCGGCACGCTGCCTGGCGACACGCATACCGCCGGCACCATCGTCGGCGAGTTGCTCCGCATCCTGCACGCATGGGCATGGTCTCCGGCGCAGTGGCGCTGGCTCTGCTGGCTCTCGCGCCCGCATGGGACATCTACAAGCCGCGCGCCGTGCTCGCGCCCATGATCCTCATCGTCGCTCATGCTCGCCTGCACGGCCTACTCGCAGTACATCATCATTCCGGCCATGGAGCGCGACCGCATCGCTGCCGGCGGCGCAATCGACGCGGTCGCAACCACCAACCCTGCACCGCATCGACTTCAACAAACTCCACAACCGCAGCGAGCACGTCGAAGTGGCCATCCTGCTTCTCGGTCTCGCCACCGTCGTCCTCGTCGCCCGTGCAGAATCCACGCGCGCTGAGAAGTGATGCCCTCGCAAACCACATCCCTGTGCGCCTAACCAGGACAGATGCGTCGGTTCTCCGGTCCCTGGTCCCCGTTCTTGTATCATCGAAGAGGTCCTTCGTCCGCGCTTCACACCTGCACGGACCCCAATGGAAAGCTCATGAAAACTGGCATCATCGGCCTGCCCCAGGTAGGCAAGACTTCCTTATTCAAAATCCTGACCAAGGCAAAACTCGAAGACCGCGGCTACTCCAACCCTCGCGAGGCCCACATTGGCGTGGCCCGCGTCCCCGACGAGCGCCTCGACAAGCTCTCCGCCCTCTACTCGCCTAAGAAGACCACCTTCGCATCGGTCGAATTCGTCGACGTCGCCGCCATCGGCCAGGAAGCGCTCAAAGAAACCGCGTTCCTCACCAGCCTCCGCAACGTCGACGCGCTCATTCACGTCCTGCGCGCCTTCGAAGACGACTCCATTCCCCACGTCGGCCCCATCGATCCCCTGCGCGACATCAAGAACGTCGAATTCGACCTCATGATCAGCGACCTCACCCAGGTCGAAAAGCGCCTCGAGCGCGTCGAGAAGGATCTGAAGAAAGGGCGCACCGGCGAACTCGAACGCGAACAAGCCCTCCTGCTCCGCTCCAAAGAGGCTCTCGAAAAAGAGCAGCCGCTGCGCGAACTCGAGATGACCCCCGAGGAGAAGAAAGCTCATCAAGGGCTTCATGTTTCTCTCGCAAAAGCCTGTTTTATATGCAGTTAATATCGGCGAGAGCACCACGCTCGGCGACGACCTCGAGGCCGCCGTCAGCCGCTTCAAGCTCGACGAAGTCGCCCATCGCCCCAATGCCGGAGCCACCGCCATCTGCGGAAAAGTCGAGGCCGAACTGGCCGAGATGGACGAAGCCGAGGCAGCCGAATTCCTTTCCAGCTACGGCCTTCACGAGAGCGGCCTCGTCCGCCTCATCCGCAAGAGCTACGAACTTCTCGGGCTCATCAGCTTCTTCACCGCCGGCGAAGACGAGTGCCGCGCATGGACGGTTCCTGCCGGATCCAAGGCTCCGCAGGCCGCCGGAGCCATCCACTCCGATCTGGAGCATCACTTCATCCGCGCCGAAACCATCCGCTGGGACAACCTGCTGGCCGCCGGTTCAGAAGCCGCGGCTCGTTCCCTCGGCACCCTTCGCCTTGAAGGCAAGGAATACGTCGTCCACGATGGCGACGTGATGCACATCCGGCACAGCGGGTAAGCCGAGCATGCTCAAGCTCTCCATCCTTCTCGGCCTGCTCGCCGCGCTGGCCGACGTGGCCGGCGGGCTGGTCCTGGTCCGCGCCCGCGGCATTGAGCGCTACCTGCGCTACTTCGTCGCCCTGGGCGCCGGCTTTCTCATGGCCACCGCCCTGCTCGAGATGACTCCCGAGAGTCTCCGTCTCAGCCCGGTGCTGGGCCCCATCCTCATCATGGCCGGCTATTGCGTCGTGCATCTGCTCGAACACACCATCAACGCCCACTTCCATTACGGCGAAGAGACCCATCACGATGAATTCGTCTCCAAGCGCACCGGCTACTCGGTGCTGGGCGGCCTCAGCGTGCACGCGCTCTTCGACGGCGTCGCCATCGGCTCCGGCTTTGTCGTATCAAATGCCCTCGGTTGGCTCATCTTTCTCGCCATCTTCCTGCACAAGGCGCCCGAAGGATTCACCATGGCCTCCGTCATGCTCGCCAGCGGACGCAGCCGCACCGTAGCCTTCTACTCCGCCGTCGCCCTCGCCGTCGCCACGCTTGTTGGAGTGCTGGTCATCGAGCTCGCTCCCCACTGGATGCCTTACGGCCTGCCCATCTCCGCCGGCGTCGCGCTTTACGTGGGCGCCAGCGATCTGGTGCCCGAAGTCAACCGCGAGCCCGGCATTCGCATGGCGTTGGTGTTTTTCCTGGGGGTTGCCGGCTTTCTGCTGCTGCGTCTGATGCTGCCGGCACTCTAACTTCTGCGTCACAAGCGAGCGGTCGCGATCTGCACCACGTTGCTCTTCGCGTGCCCTCGTTCAAGCACCCCGCGAATTGACTGCAGTCACCCGCTCCGGCGTAATCATCCGCATGCACACCGCATCGTTGCACGCCGAGTTCTTCTGGTTTGCTGCCGTCACGCAGGGCGAGCACGATAGCTCCGCCGTAATCGATTCCGTATTTCCCAGGCTCCCGTAGAGCCGCGGCGTCTCCGGTCCAAACAGCACAATCGATCGGATCGGCGTGATGGCCGAAAAGTGTGCCGGCCCGCTGTCGTTTGAAACCAGCACAGTCGAGATGTTGTAGAGAGCGGTAATCGCGTTCAGCTTGTGCATGCCCGCAAAGCTGCGGAAACGCGGATGGTCCACCTTCTCCTGCATCTGCAAAGCTTCTTCGCGCTCGGCAGGTGATCCGGTGATCAGCACCAGCACATCCTCCCACTCCTCGACCACCATCTTCGCCAGCGTCGATGTAGTTGTCGCGCTCCCACCGCCGCTGCGGCAGCATCTCTGAGCTGTTGGGATTGATCAGCACGATGCGGTGATAATCCGGCCGGTAGTCGGGATACACCTGCCTCACCAACCCGCGCACCTTCTCCTTCGCCTCGTCAGAAACCGGCTGGATCGGAACCCGGATCTCTTCGTCAGATACGTAGGTCTTCGAGTAGGGCACCTCGGGCTTGTCCGCGAGCAGCGCATTCACCATGCAGATGAAGTTCTTGGCCATGTGAATATGCCCGTTGTGTCTCACGCGATGCGTCAGCATTTCGCCGCGATAAAGTCCCTCGGCGTGGAACTTGTGAAATCCCACCCGCCGCCGTGCCCCCGACAGCCCCGTCAGCAGTCCCGAGTAGCGCGAAAACAGCTCCATATCCACCACGGTGTCGATCTTCGCCTTGCGCACCCAGCGCAGAAAGTGCAGCGTGTCGCATCACCAGCGCCGTCAGGCTTGTCTCGCGGATCGTGACGATATTGGCCTCGGGAACCGTAGGCAGCAGGCGCAGGCTTTCCACATTCCGCTCAAAGATGAGAAAGAATATCTCGGCGCCAAGCGCAGTCCTTTGCCTTTTGCAGTGCAGGGTTGGCAATCACCGTGCTCCCCATCTCCGAGAGTTCGATAAATAGCACCCGCCGCGGCTTATCCGGTCCGTGCGGCGTACCCATCAGGCGCACTACCTGTGTGAAAAAGAAGCATAGCGGTATGCCGATCCAGTAGTCGACGGCCCGCATTGTCTGAAGCTTCATTCCATCAGCCCCTTGCCGACCATTTCCTTCTCGCCGAGTCTAACTTTGGAAGATGCAATCGCCTGCCCCGAGAATTTTGTTACCTTCCGCACTCACTCCGTTGAAGACAGCCCACACAAGAGTCCATTACAATCCGGATTATAGTTTGCCGAAAGCCATTCGAGTCTCCCACGAAATGGGCAGAGTTACCTGTCTGCTTACCTTCGTGAACCCTCGTTCGGCCTGCAGTTTACGCGAAGGGTTCGCTCGCACCGGTCCCACCTTCGACGCAGGCGCATTGCAGACTTGTTTCGCATCGCGCGAAATCAAAGTGCAATTGAAGGGCTGAACACGGTGGAAATGCTTCGCAAACACAATCTCTTTATGGTACTTGCATTTTCGGTGCTGGCTTTCGGCGTCATGGGCTATCACCCCGGCGCGGAAGACGACATCATCTACGTCACCGCCGTCAAAGCCGATCTCAATCCCGCTCTCTATCCTTACGACTCCGATTTCTTCAAGCTCCAGGTCAAAACCTCCACTTTCGACACATGGATGGCCGGCTTCGTCCGTGGAACCCAAATGCCCCTGGCCTGGGCAGAAATCCTGTGGCAATTCATCTCCGTTGCCCTCATCGTGTTCGCCTGCTGGTCCATCGTCCGGCAGCTTTTTCCTGAGGCCTCCGCTCAATGGGCAGGCGTCGCCATGGTAGCCGCCATGTTCACGCTTCCTGTCGCAGGCACCGCGCTCTACCTCGTCGACCAGTACATGCATCCGCGCAACCTGGCTACGGGACTCATCCTCATCGCCGTTGCCCGCATCATCGCTGGAAAGTCCTGGCAGGCGATCCCGCTGGCCCTGACGGGATTCATGCTCCACCCGCTCATGGGTGCCTTCGGCATCTCATTTTGCTGCGTGCTTGCTCTCACCATGTACGAGCCCCTGCATGTACGCCTGCGCAATCTGCGTGAGCGCGTAGTTGCGGAACCCGTCGCACCCGTTTTCGCCCTGATCCCATTTGGCTGGATCCTCGGCCAACCCTCTCAGACCTGGCTCAAGGCCATGGAAACTCGCCATCTCTACCAGCTCTATCAATGGACATGGTACGAGTGGCTGGGAGCCATTGGTCCCATCGTGCTCTTCTGGTTCATCGCGCGGAACGCCCGCAAGAACGGCCAAACAACTCTAGCCCGGGTAGCAACCGCCGTCCTGATTTTCAGCGTATTCCAGCAGGTACTGGCGATGGTCATTCTGAGCCCTGCCGCGCCCATCGGCTTCAGTACCCTGGAACCCATGCGCTACCTCCACCTGGTTTACTTCTTCCTCACCCTGATCGGCGGCGCCTACCTCGGCAAGTACTTCCTCAAAGACAAGGTCTGGCGCTGGGCCATCTTTCTTCTCCTCGCCAATGGCGGCATGTTCGTCGCCCAACGCCAATTGTTCGCGTCCACCGAACACATAGAGCTCCCCGGCCTTGCATCCTCCAATCCCTGGCTTCAGGCATTCCAGTGGATTCGCCAGAACACACCCACAGATGCCTACTTTGCAGTGGGCCCCAATTACATTGCTGCTTCCGGCGAGGACTATCACAGCTTCCGTGCCCTCGCAGAACGCAGCGTGCTCGCCGACGCCATCAAAGACACTGCCTCCGTCACCAAGGAGCCCTCTCTGGGACCCGCATGGGACAAGCAGGTTGCAGCTCAAACAGGGTGGCCCTCCTACAGGCTGGAAGACTTCGAGAGGCTGAAAGCGCAGTTCGGCGTGAATTGGGTGCTGGTCAACTATCCGCAGACCCCGGGCCTCCTCTGCAAATGGCACAACAGCACTCTCACCGTCTGCCAGGTCCCCTAGCTTCAAAAGCACTCCCACTTCGTCAATCCCTCGGCCTGTCTATTCACAACAGGCCCGCAAAACTCTACTATCGGTGAAGGCTCCATCCCCATACCGCTGACCTCAGGTATCGATCGCATGACGCTGGACCCCAATGTTGCAAATGCCCAGGTCTCTGCGGTTGCAGGCGCGTCCGTTCCCCTGCGCCGCCGCATTGCGGCACATCTTCAAATCACGCGGCTCGACCATAGCATCAAGCAGGCTTTCATCCTTCCCGGCATCGTGCTTGCGATGGCCCTTTCCGGCCGCCACTTGGACCTTGCATTGGCGTTCAACATCCTCATCGGGCTCATTTCTGCCACGCTCATATCCAGCAGCAACTACGTCATCAACGAAATCCTCGACGCTCCCTTCGATCGTCTTCATCCAACCAAGAAAAATCGTCCCGCCGCCTGCGGCCTCGTCCACATCGGCTGGGGCTACACGCAATGGATCCTGATGATGCTTGCCGGCCTCGCACTGGCACGCATGCTGTCCCTCGGATTCCTGCTCAGCGCTCTCGCTCTCTGGGTCATGGGCTGCATCTACAACATCTCCCCGGTGCGCAGTAAAGACCTGCCCTATGTCGATGTACTCAGCGAATCCGTCAATAATCCCCTGCGCTTTTGCCTCGGCTGGTACATGGTCACCGCCGACATGCTTCCGCCGGCCTCTCTGTTGCTCTCCTACTGGATGCTGGGCGCTTACTTCATGGCCCTCAAGCGCTTCAGCGAGTACCGTCAGATCGGCGATTCCAAGGTTGCCGCGAGCTACCGCAAATCATTTCACTATTACTCGCAGGAATCACTGCTCAACTCGGTCGTCTTTTACGCCGCCGCGGCCATGCTCTTCTTCGGCGCCTTCATCATGCGCTATCGCATCGAGCTGATCCTCGCCTTCCCTGTCGTCGCCTGGCTCATGGCAGTCTACTTCGGTCTGTCCTTCAACCACGACAGCTCCGTGCAAAATCCAGAGAAGCTCTATCGAGAACCGCGCCTCATGGCAGTCCTGACCGTTTGCATCGTGGTCTTCGTCGTCCTTCTCTTCGTCAACATTCCCTGGCTCACCGCATTCTTCCCTAAATCACGCCCATAAAACGCCAGCCATCTTGGACAATTCAGAAAGCCTCAACTCCCTCTTTTTTCCACATATTTTGCGTGATGAGCCTCTTTCCGCGAGAATGGTTAAAGCACCAGGCAAATTCCTCCGGCGCGGAGTCCGGTCCATGCTGAATCTTTTGCAACGCCTGATCCTCGGTTGCGCTGTCCTTGCGGCCCTCACCGTGGGTCTCGCGTTATTCGCCCGCCATGCCCTGGCGGGTGCAGGGGAGATCCTCACGTCGCCTATGTCTTCGCCTCAGCTGCTGTAGTTGTCGCAGTGGGAACCTGCCTCGCTGTCATGCGGCCCATCCACATGCTGGCCCGCGACTCCAAACGAATCGCCCAGGGCAACCTCGAACATCGTGTCGAATGGACCAGCCGCGACGACTTCGGCGTCATCGCCAGCGAGTTGAACCGCATCGCCGTCAGGATGCGCGATCTGCGCGACTCCGAAGCCGGCCGCAAGCAGATGGAGTTTCAGCTCTCCGACGCCGTCCTGCAATCCATCTTTGAGCCCATCATCGTCACCGACGGCAAGGGACACGTCATCAAAGTCAACCAGGCCGCGGCTGAAGTCCTGGGCGACGCTGCAACTGACCGCATGGCGCTCAGCAACACCCCCGGCGGCGACAAGATTCTCAGCGCCATCCGCGATGCAGTCGCCATGCAAAAGGCCGTCGCCACTGAAGACGAAGCTGCCATGCTGCCCATGCGCATCGGCAAACATGGAGCGAAGCTATCGCCTCCGCACTACCCCCATGCGCGACTCCGAAGGCCGTCTGCTGGGCACCGTTACCACCCTCGAAGACGTCACCACCCTGCAGGACACCGATCGCTTCAAGACCCAGTTCATCACCGTGGCCAGCCGCAAGCTGCGCGGACCGCTGCTGCAGTTGCGCCGTGGCCTCTACGCGCTGGCACAGGGCTTCGGTGGCCCTCTCGAGCCGCTGCAGGCCGAGTTGGTGGCCGCCGCCAGCAGCGAATCGGAAAAACTCAACGACCTCATGTCCGACCTGATCGAAGTCGCAGAACTCGACACCGGCAAACGCGAACTTCAACTCGAACGCCTTCGCCCCCTTCCTCTGCTCAACGAGGTCCGCGACCGCTATTGCGACGAAGCCGCCCAGAAGCACATTCGCGTCGAAGTCAAGGCCTTCGCCGATCTCTCCGTCGTCAATGCCGATCGTCGCGCCCTGCGTTCCATCCTCGATAACCTGCTCTCCAACGCCCTCCGCTACACTCCCCCCGACGGCGAAATCCTGCTCGCCGCTGAAGAGATCAAGGACTTTGTGCAATTTACCGTGCGCGATACCGGCCGCGGCATCGAGGCCGAGCGCCTGAGCAACATCTTCGACCGCCTCAACGCCTTCTCCGATTCCGGCACCGGTCTCGGCCTCGCCCTCGTCCGCCGCCTGGTCGAGTCGCTCGGCGGGCAGATCGCCGTCGAAAGCCGCCTCGGCCACGGAACCACCTTCCGTTTCACCCTTCCCGTGGCCGCTGTGGAAGTGGTGCATCATCCGGTCGAGGTGGGCTAGCAATGGCAGAGATCCAACTCGAACGCCAGCAGGAACCCGCCCGGCTCCGCATCTATATCGGCGCGGCTCCCGGCGTCGGCAAAACCTATCACATGCTCAACGACGCCCACCTCAAGCGCAAGCAGGGCGTCGACGTCGTCATCGGCCTCGTCGAAACACACGGCCGCCAGGAGACCGTCGACCAGATTCGCGATCTCGAAATCGTCCCCCAGCGCGTGATTCCCTATCGCGGCGTCGAGCTCAAAGAGATGGACGTGGACGCCATCCTCGCCCGCCATCCCGACACCGTCATCGTCGACGAGCTGGCCCACACCAACGTTCCCGGCAGCAAAAATCGCAAGCGCTATGAGGACGTGCTGGAACTGCTCGACGCCGGCATCAACGTCATGACCGCCGTCAACATCCAGCACCTTGAAACACTCAACGACGCCGTCAACCGTTCCGCCAACACCGTCATCCGCGAGACCGTCCCCGACAACTTCCTCAAGCGCGCCGACGAAGTGGTCAACGTCGACGTCACCGTTGAAGAACTGCGTTCCCGCCTGCGTGAAGGCAAAATCTACGCCAAGGAAAAGGTGGAGCAGTCCCTCGCCAACTTCTTCCGCAAGGGCAATCTCAATCTGCTGCGCGAGCTGTCCCTGCGCACCACCGCCGAGCAGGTCGGCAAACGCGCCTCCGAATACCGCCGCACCCAGGGCCTCGAGCAGGCGCCGATTCCAGAGAAGGTGATGGTCTGCCTCAGCACCCGGCCCGGCACTGAGCGGCTTCTTGCGCGTCGGCGCGCGCGTGGCCGGCCGCCTCGCTACCAACTGGTACGCCGTCTACGTCACCCGCCCCGACGACGACAAGGGCCACGGCGACCCTGAAGCCTTCGCACCGCCTCGAGGAGTACCAGCGCATGGCCCGCGACCTCGGCGCACAGGTCGTCAACCTCATCGACAAGAACGTCTCCGATGCCCTCATCCGCTTCGCCCAGCAGGAAAGCATCTCCCACGTCATCTTCGGCCAGTCCGTTCGCTCCCGCTGGGACATCCTTCTCCGCGGCTCCGTCCTCAACCGCTTCCTCTCCGAAGTCCGCGACGTCACCGTTCAGGTCGTCCCCATGCAAAAACCCCTCCGCAAGCAGTAAAGCGGCGCAATCCTCCCTGTGGTAGTTTTGAAGTAGCGGCCCTGATCGAGAGACTCGTAGCTCAGTTGGTAGAGCAACGCCCTTTTAAGGCGTGGGTCCTGGGTTCAAGTCCCAGCGAGCTCACCATTCAAAAGAATGGATTAAGCATCTCTCAAAGCCGCTATCAAAAATCTTTCCAACCGCAATTCGCCCCGCCGGCCGAACCAGTGCCGTTGCTGGCTCAAAAAATGAGTCCAGCATGGCCCAACTTCTGCGTGGAACCCTTCTCCGGTTGTGGCCGGAAGTTGCCCGTTGCGAGTGAGCTCCGGTCCCCGGCCGCCTGTCGGGCAAGTGTCCAAACTCGACGCCTTTCCCTAGCACCTAGGTAATCTATCGCCTACAACAAAAGTAACCTATAATAGAAGCACTAGATCGATTCGTATTCATCTAAGAGGAACATAATGAGATACTTAGACCCCTACGTGCGAAAGTCCATCGGGATTTCTGCTTTTTCTACCGCTGCTTTGTGGACACCGCACAAGGATTGGGCCACCTCCTTCGAAACCCTGTCCCTCGAAATCAAGCCCGGTACTCACAGAAAGCTCCTAGCCGCAATTCTCGCGGTGGCCTTCACCTTGTTCCTGGCTGGTGCCGGACGGGCAGGGGCGCAGACTGCCACGATCAACTGGACCAATGTTCACCAGGTCATTGATGGCTTCGGTGCTTCAAACGAAGCTCAAGGCGCCAGCATGTCGCTTGCCCATCAAGCCTTCTTTTTTGGAATGGGTACCGGGCAGCTCGGCTTGTCTTTGCTAAGAGTGGGCGTAACGGATGGCAGCCAGGACCCTGGAGACTGTACAGGTGTGAGCCCAAGCTGTGCTGGCGTATACATCGGCGATATGCAGGCAGTGATTTCCAATGGTGGAAGAGTTTATGCGACGCCTTGGTCGCCGCCGGCGGCTTACGAGACAAATGGAAGCACACATTGCGAAGCGGGAAGCGGGAACGGGGGGCTCAACCCTTCAAACTATCCTCAATACGCGACGTGGCTTGCCAATTTCGCCCAGAGCCTAAAAGCAGAAGATGGTATTACCCTCTATGCGATATCGCTGCAAAATGAACCGGACCAATGCCAGCCGTACGACAGTGCCCTTTGGTCGGCAGGGGATATTGATACTTTCATAAGGTCTGATATGGGTCCCACATTTGCATCCGATGGGTTATCCACTCTCATTTTTGTGCCGGAAGGTGGCAGCTACTCCGCATCAACTAATTTGGGCGCGGCTTGCGGTAGCGATTCGTCGTGCAATCAATATGTCAACTTCAATTGGCATGACTATGATGCCAGTCTTAGCGGCACAAACACGGTTGCCCCAAATCCCTACCCTTCCGGCTGGCCCGGAGGAAAGAAATTTTGGGAAACAGAAGCCTCGTGTGGAGATGGTTATGGTCCAAACTTCTGCGAATCGGGATTTAATGCCGACATGACAACCGACGGCCTCGGTTGGGCTGCAGTCATTGATCAGCGAATTGCGGGTGACGGAGCCAACGCCTGGCTCTACTGGCAAATGATTGACTACAACCTGGCAGGTGGCGGACCATCCACCGATGATGGTGCGCTGATGTCGAATTCAGCAGGTGGATACGTTGCCGCGAAGCGAGCCTACGTGCTGGGTCAGTACAGCAAATTTGTGCGCCCCGGCTATTACCGAATCGACGCGACGCACCTTCCTCAAACCGGAGTGAGTGTCTCTGCTTACCAGAACAAATCCTCGAATAATCTGGTCATCGTCGCGACCAACTACACAAGTTCATCTGTGTCCCAAACGTTCAATATAACCAACGCTCCCACGTTTACAAGCCTGACTCCGACGACTACCTCCTCAAGTTTGAGTCTTGCGGCACAGTCGAATGTAACCGTATCAAATAATTCATTTACGTATACGCTGCCGGCTCAGAGCATTACGACATTCGCAACCAACTCTTCGACTCCGTCGGCTCCGTCGAACCTTTCCGGTAAGGTGATCCAATAGCGAATCGACCGCAAAGATTGCCACACGTTCTGCGCCGGCAGCACACATCCTGACCAGGCCGCTCATCCTCGCGCCCAGAAGTGTTCCTCCGAGCACGCCCGCAGTTGCTCCGCCGCGCTCTCCGGCGTAATGTCCCGCTGCGGCATCCCCAGCATTTCAAATCCCACCATGAACTTCCGCACCGTCGCCGACCGCAGCAGTGGCGGGTAGAAGTGCGCGTGAAAATGCCACTCAGGATGCGCCCCGTCTGTCGGGGTCTGGTGAAACCCCATCGTGTAGGGAAAGCTCGTCTCAAAAAGATTATCGAAGCGCGTCGTGATCCGATTCAGAGCGTCTGCCAATCCATCGCGCTCGTCGCTCGTAAGTTCGGGCATCGCCCCCAGATGCCGCCGCGAAACCAGCATCACCTCGAACGGCCAAATCGCCCACCAGGGTACCAACGCCGCAAAATAGTCGTTCTCAAACACCACGCGCTCGCCCGACACCCGTTCCGCCGCCACATAGTCGCACAGCAAACAATGCCCCGTGCGCGACAAATGCTCCTTCTGCGCCAGCGTCTCTGCTGCCGGTTCATCCGGCACAAACCCCGTCGACCAGATCTGCCCGTGCGGATGCGGATTGCTCGCGCCCATCATGGCCCCGCGATTCTCAAAAATCTGCACGTACTCGATCCAATCCAGCCCGCCCAACTCCGCATATTCGTGCGTCCAAGCATCCACCACTCGACGAATCTCCGTCCGCGTCATGCGCGCCAAAGTCAAACTATGGTCGGGATGGAAGCACAGCACCTTGCACAGCCCGCGTGCCGGCTCGAGCCACCAGCAACGGCGATGTCGTTGCGTCCGCCGTCGCGATTTCATCCGGCAGCAGCGCTGCGTAATCGTTTACAAATGTGAAAATCGATTCGTAGGCCGGGTTCACTGCGCCCCCTGCCCGCTTGTTTCCGGGGCACAAATAGCATTGCGGGTCATACGACACGCCCGAGGTCGCTGTCTTCTGCGCCACTTCCCCTTGCCACGGCCGCTGCGTGCGATGCGGTGAAACCAGCACCCACGATTGCCGCAGCGGATTCCAGCGCCGGTGCGGATATTGCCATTTCGATCCCATGTTTGCTCCCTGCGCAATTCTAACGGGCTGCCCCGGACACCATTTCAAACCGTCGGAATCAGAATTTCCGTGATCAATTGCTCCTCCGGCGTCACCCGCGGGTCATTCGTGTAGTTCTCAATGTTGAAGTCATCGCGCTGCGCAATCTTCTTCTCTGCAACCAGCTCAAACACGCGCCCCGATGCCCACCCAAGCTGCCCGTACGATCCCGTCAGCACAAACCTGGCGTAGTTGCCGCCATTGAACTTCTCATACGCGAGTCCATGCGGCAATTCAACCGGAGGCGCCGCCAGTGCAAAGCCTGCCCGGTAAATCTTCGGCCCGACTTTGTAGAGGCTCATATAGCCCATGATCTTGTTATGCTCCAGCAGCGCCGGAACAAATGTATGCGCGCTTTGCCAGGCCTGCGGCGCATGTTCCATGAAGGGTCCGACTCGCTCCACGAATACGTAATGCGTCTCGGGCCACGTCACGCTCTCGGATACTTCATTCAGGCTCATTTTGAATTCCTCCTACGCGGTCGCTTCACGCCGTTGGCTTGTCCGGCGGTGGCATAGCCGCCAAAAACCGCTCTGCAAATTCCTGGCTGTATTGCTCCAGCAACTCCCTCACTCGTTCCGGATTGTCCGATCGCACGATCAGACCAGCGTGATGATGTTTCTTCATTCGCACCACGATCTCCGGCGCATCGAACCCCGCCGTGTCCGGCTCCGCAGTCTTCGCCAGGCACAGAACACTGCCCGCATAGCTTGCGTGAGTCACCGGCAGCGCGTAAGCCTCCTTCCGCAAATCCGCCACCTCCAGCCGCGCCCACTCCCGCCAGAGGTTCACGCCCGTCGCAACCTCCACCAGGTCTGAAATAAAGGCCCCGCCCACCCGCGCCGCAATTTCAAGAAAGTAGTACCGGCCATCCGGCATGCGCCTTGATGTACTCCGCATGCGTCACTCCACGCACCATCCCCAGCGCCGGCGCGAGCCGCGCATTCAGCTCCGTCAACTCTCTCCAGTCCGCACTCTCTCGGTCTACGGTCCGCGTCGTAAACACTCCGCCCTCGTGCATCACCTGCATCGGAGGCCGCCCGTACTGATGCGCCACGGCAAACACCACTTTGCCTTCGCTCACAATCGAGTCCACATGAAAAATATCGCCTGGCACAAATTGCTCCAGCAGAAACCGGCTCTGCTCGTCTCCCAATTCATCCAGCGTGCGCCAAAGCTGCTCCGGCTCCTGAATCTTGCGAATGCCCAGCGCCGAAGCCTCTGCGCGCGGCTTCAGCAGCCACGGCGCCGGGACGTTCGCCATGTAGGCGCGCAGCTCGTCGTAGTTCAGCACGCGGCAAAACTCCGGCACCAGAAATCCCTTCTCCCGCGCGCTTGTCCGCATCGCCAGCTTGTCGCGATAATGCGCGGCAACGCTGATGCTCATTCCCGGAATCCGCATGTGCTCGCGAATTGCAGCCGCCGTCTCCTGGTCAAACTCATCCAGCGCCACCACGCGATCGAATCGCCGACCCCGCGCCATCCAGCTACACGGTGTTCAGAATCTGTTCACGCGTCAGATCCTCCGGCATCGTTGCCAGATCCTCCAGCGCCTCGCGCGGCCAGTCGGCGTCGCGCAGCTTGTCCACCGTCAGCAGCGTCGGCTTCACGCCCATCTCCGCGCACTGGCGCAGAAAATCCTGCCCCTTCTCGTAGCTTGAAACGCAGAGAAACCGCTGGCTCGCGTCGGTCATCGGCCCTCCTGTTGGATCCTCTTGTTGGACCCAAGGTCACGATAGTTCTACCATAGAGGCTGCCCGCACCGCAGTTTCGCTTTCAAGGATTGTTTCCGATGCTTTCCGCACACGCGATCGTCGATCTTCACGACCAGCTCACCCGCGCTTGGCATCTCGATTTCGACACCACCCCGCCCTCCGCCGCCGCAAAACTCGGCAGAGAACCACACTCGACACCCCTCACCGAAACTGAATGGCTCGACCTCGTCGCCCAGCAGCATCGCGCCAACTTCGACCTCTGGCATATTGAAGACGAAGCCCGGACCCCCGGCGTCGCCGATTCCCAACTCGCCCAGGTCAAGCGCCGTATCGACTCCACCAACCAGCTCCGCAATGACCTCGCCGAAGCTCTTGACCGCGCCCTCCTTGAGTGGCTCGCGCCTCAAGGACTCCCCAACCCGAATGCCCCGCTGCACTCTGAGTCGCCCGGCCTGATGATCGATCGCCTCTCGATACTGGCCCTCAAGATTTTCCACACCCGCGAAGAAGCCGGGCGAGCCGACGCGCCCACCGGGCATAACGACCGCAACCGCAATCGGCTGGCCGTCCTCGAAGAGCAACGCGCCGACCTCGCCCATTGTCTCGATTCCCTGTGGCAGGAAACGCTTGCCGGCCATCGAAGCTTCAAAATCTACCGCCAGTTGAAGATGTATAACGACCCCTCCCTCAACCCCGCCATCTATCGTAAACAGCCCTTGGACCCCGTTCATTAAGCCGTCCCTCATGGGCTGCCCATTGACGTGAAACGGGGTTATGCGTATAAAGAGGGCCTAAGCAGCGCAATTCCCTCGCGCACGGCTACTGGCCCAGAAATCCAGCCAGCCCTGCGCTTTGCGAATGGCGCGCCATGGCAAATCAATGACGCAAGAGGCTCGATCCACGGCTGCAGGCCGTAAGAAAACTCCACCGCCCCCTGCCAAAACCGGCAGTCACTCCTCCACGGCTACAGGGCCCGTCTTCCAGCATTACCAGGCCGCGGTCCAACTCGTGCAGCAGGGCAAATATGAGAAGGCGCTGGTCGCCTTTGAAAAGCTGATCCCCTCCGCGCCGTTCGAGATCGTCGAACGTTGCAAAATGTACATGCACACCTGCCAACGCCAATTGGAGAAAACAGGCCTCTCGTTCCTCACTCCGGAAGAGCGCTATGACTACGCCGTCTCCCAGTTGAATGCAGGCTATTTCGATGAGGCTGCCGCGGAGTTGAAGAACCTGATTGGAGACCATCCAGCAGCCGACTACGCCTTCTATGGCCTTGCCGTCATCGATTCCATCACCGGACGCGCGCAGAGCTGCCTCGACAACCTCTCCAAGGCTATCGAGCTCAATCCGAAAAACCGGCTCCAGGCCCGCTCCGACAACGATTTTCAGAGCATGGTCGACGATCCCCGGTTCACCGAGTTGCTGTATCCTGAGATTCCCTAGTGTCCTGAGTCTGAAATACGCAACGCAAAACTGGCCGTCATTCTGAGCGAACGGGGCCCCGAACGTTTTTCAGTTCGGGGGTGGTGAGTCGAAGAATCTGCGGTTGTTCTTCGATGAACGTCAGACTCGCTTCCATAGGGACTGTTCTCGCAACTCAGGAATGCTGTGAATTCTGCGTCGTCGAATCCCGCCGGTTTGAGTCCTGCCCCATCCCTGCTTTACCCCAATGGATCTGCGGCCCCACTGCGGCCCCTCCGCGTCGTCGCCATCGGCGGCGGCACCGGCCTTTCCACCCTATTGCGCGGACTTCGCCGCCACGTCAGCGTTCCCGGCCAGCCCAGCGCCGAACAGGCCCAGATCGCCGACCTCGCGGCAGTCGTTACCGTCACCGACGACGGCGGGTCTTCCGGTCGCCTGCGCAAGGACTTCAACATGCTCCCTCCCGGCGACCTGCGCAACTGCATGGTCGCCCTCAGCGAAGAAGAAGACTGTCATCGCCCGCCTCTTCGCCCACCGCTTCCGCGCCGGCGACGGCCTCGACGGACACAACTTCGGCAATCTCTTTGTCGCCGCGCTCACTGAGATTACAGGCGACTTCGCCCATGCCATTCAACTGGCATCCAAAATTCTCGCCACCCGCGGCCGCATCTATCCCGCCACCACCGCCAACGCCACCCTCGTTGCGCGCATGGACGACGGCTCGCTCGTCCGCGGTGAAACCAAAATCACCGCCAGCCGCCAGCACATCGCCGAACTGATGCTCGACCCGCCCGACGCCGCCGCTCTGCCTGAGACCCTCGAGGCCATCGAACGCGCCGACCTCATCTCCGTCGGTCCCGGCTCGCTCTACACCTCGCTCATCACCAACCTGCTCGTCCAGGGCATCCCTTCCGCTCTCGCCAATGCCCGCGGCGTGCGCGTCTTCGTCTGCAACCTCATGACCCAGGCCAACGAGAGCCTCGGCCTCACCGCATCACAGCACATCGAGCGCATCTACGAGCACACCCGCGCGCCCATCTTTGACTACGCCATCGTCAACACGGCGCCATTCTCGCCCCAGACAATCACCCGCTACGCCGCCGAACGTGCTGCCCCCATCGAGTCGGACATCGAACGCATCGAGGCTCTCGGCGTCCGCTGCATCGCCGGTGACTTTGCCAGCGAAGAAAGCGTCGTCCGCCACGCGTCCACCCGCGTCACCGGCGCCCTGCTCGCGCTAGGCCACACCATCCCGCCCCATCGCCCCTGACCCGAGCCGTGCATTTTCCCTTATCTGTTCCCGAACGCGGGTTCCTTCCGAGTTAGCCACATCCACTAGATGACGACAGATGGGCCCTTGGCTGGAGGACTCAGAACGTCAGAAACAAAAATGCCTGTCCACGTGACGTTGGCACCCACCCTGCTGAAATAGCACGCTGAACGTCAGCTCCAATCGATCTCACGGTCACTTTTGGTCGCTGTGGAAGCGGCAGTGGACGTCCAGATTTGGCTTTTGGATATGGGTACTGCAAGATGAGTTCTCGATGGCGTTTGTCTTCCGTTCGGACCGAGATACAGGCACCTTGATATCCGTGCTCAGTTGACCATTGCGGCTCACTGACAAGTTCCCAACAAAGGCCGGTACCTTCCACCGTAATCAATCCATCCAGTGTCCGCTTGCGTCTCTTCTTCTGCCCATGCATATCCGCGTTACCCACAAGGAGTTTGCCAGAGCCGTGATTGCAATTTCAACTGCCTCTTTAAGCAGTTGGTGAATCACCGCCTAACCAGTAGTCACTCGCGGTGGCCGAGTTTGTCTGGATAGACGACTGCACGTCCAGGCTTTTCAATACGGATCACTCGAGTTTGCCTCGGAATACGATTCTCCGGTGACGAAGCAGTAGCTTCGCGGTTGATTCCGAAACCAACCCCTTGCGAATCGGCAGGCCAGTCAGAGGATCGGTTGTAGAACCATTCGGCCATACGCGATAAACGCCATGAGGAGGCCCAGCACCGCACTTAGGATCGTGGGCGCGACCTCGCGGTACTTGACATGCACCCACACGAAAACGAGGCTCTCAACTGCGAGGACCGCGGCAGAAAGAATCGTCAGCTGCGGCAGCCAGTGGGACGCGGCGGGAACGATGAGTCCAACCGTGCACGCGAGCTCGAGGATGCCCAGGCCCATCCAGGCTTTCTGCGGCAAAGCGCCAAAGGACGGGACGTCCTGGCTTACCTTGTCAAACAGGAAGACCTTCATGACGCCCGACGATCCGTACAGGAGCGCGCCGAGGACTTGCACGACCCATAGCAGGATGTTCATCGTGTGCCTCCTCACGGTTTCCGCATCGGCGCGCGTCGCACGGCTTCTCCCCGCGCTTTCCACATTGTGAGCCCAGATCGAGTGACCTTGAATCGACTCATGATAATTCCCCTTCACGCTGCACAGAAGCTTTTTTGGAGACGTCAGAGACAAGCATCGCTCCGTTTTCAGGCAACAAGGGTTGCGAACAAACAGAATCTCCCGAAGTTCTGCTCCCGATTCGATGACTCGCCTCAACCACCGGCGACCAATACCTGTCGCCATGGATCCTCGTATTCTTGGGACCACGTCTATAATCGACGTCTCCCACGGGAGCGGAGAGAATCGAATGAATACCGGCAGCCTCCAGTCAATTGAGCGATCGAATCTCGCGTATTCCTTGCGCGAGTTTCATACCGAGACGGGCCGGTCGCTGCTCGATCTCGTGGATGAATCGCCGGTCCTGCTCATTTTTCTTCGTCACTTTGCATGCGCTTTCTGTGCGCAAGCCATCGACCGCGTTTCGCAGGTCCGGCCGCAGATTGAAGCCAGGGGCGTGCGGCCTGTCTTTGTGCATCTCGGCTCACCCGAACGGGCCAAGCCTTACTTCGACTACTACAACCTCTCCGATGTAGAGAGGATCAGCAACCCCGAGGCGACGCTTTATCAGCTTCCCGCGTTTGCCTTGTCGCGCACCAACCCTTATTTGCACTTTTTCAATCTGACCGTCTGGAAGGGCTGGCTCAAAGGCGCGATGTTCAAGTATGGAATTGGCATGATTAAGGAAGATGCGGACCAGATGCCAGGCGTGTTCTTCTTGAAGGACCGGAAGATTGTGCGCGCCTTTCGCCATCGCACGATTGCCGATGAGCCGGACTACCTGAAGCTGGTTGGCGCCGGATAAGCGCGAAACGCAAGCCCGTCGATGCCCAATCGCTGAAGCCGCAATCCACCGTCTGGGCAGCAAATTCCGCAGTTCCGTCGAGCCGGCGGCAATCCGGACAACACACAATCCCTGGCCCCGACAGAATTCACCTTCCCGCCTCCAAAGTCGCCTACTCAATTTTCGAGAAACGCCATTACACTGTTCTCGCAACCTTCAGGAGCGAAACGTGAGCCCAACCAGCACACTCGACCCACGCATCGATGCCTACATCGCAAAGTCCAGACCCTTTGCCCAACCCATCCTCAACCACATCCGCAAGCTGGTTCACAAGGCCTGTCCCCAGGTCATCGAAACCATCAAGTGGAGCCGGCCGTTCTTCGAATACAAGAGCGCCATCCTCTGCAACATGTCCGCTTTCAAAGAACACTGCAGCTTTGGCTTCTGGGGTGAAGAAATATCTGCCGTTCTGGGCCAGGCAAAAGTCCTGCAGCCCGGCGCCATGGGTTCCCTCGGTCGGCTCACGCGCGTTGAAGACCTGCCGGCAGACAAGCGCATGCTCGGCATCCTTTCGCAAGCCGTGGCATTCATCGACAGCGGAAAGTACACCAGCCCCATCGCCGCCCGTCATCGAGTGGTCAAAGCCCCCGTGCCGCTTGCCCCGGCGCCTCCTGAATTCACAAAGGCGCTCAAGGCGAATAAAAAAGCCTCCGCGGCGTTCGCGGCCTTCAGTCCAAGTTGCAAGCGTGAATACATCGAATGGGTCGCCGATGCCAAGCGCGCCGAGACCCGCGACAATCGCATTGCCACCGCCGTCGATTGGATCAGTGAAGGTAAACAGCGCAACTGGAAATACCAGAACTGCTAGCACCCTGAGTGTTCAGAACACACTAATCAGTGCATGCATTCCTGTGAACCGGGTCCATCTGATCCTTAGTCCCTAATCCCTATTCCCGGGTGCCCCACATCTCGTCTTTGAGATGTGGGAATCCTCATCCCTCCACCGTCCTCTTCAACTGCCCGCACGCCGCAAAAATATCCCGACCCCGCGGCCGCCTCAGATACACCGGCACGCCCTCAGCCACCAGCGCCCGCTTGAACCCCTCCACCGCATCCGCCCGCGGCATTGTGTACCCAATCCCCGGCCCCGGATTCCACGCAATCAGATTCACCTTCGCCGGCAGCCCTGTCCGCCGCACCAGCCGCGCCACCTCCGCCGCATGCTCCGGCTGATCCGTCACCCGCCCAGCAGCACATATTCAAAAGTGATCCGCTCCCGCGATCGCAGCTTCACCTGCCGCACCGCATCCACCACCGCCTCAATCGGCCACTTGCGGTTGATCGGCATCACTTCGCTGCGGATCGCGTCATTCGGCGCATTCAGGCTGATCGCCAGCTTCGGCCGCACTTCCGCCGGCTCCTCCGCAAACCGCTCAATGCCCGGCACAATTCCCGATGTCGACACCGTCATCCGCTGCGGACTGATCCCCACTTCCTCCACCAGCAGCCGCACCGCCGCCATGAAGTTGTCGTAGTTCAGAAACGGCTCGCCCATCCCCATGAACACCAGGTTCACGCGGTCCTTGCCCACCTCCACGCCGTGCCGGTCAAGCACCGCCACCACCTGCCCCGCAATCTCCCCCGCGGTCAGGTTGCGCTGCAGACCCAGCTTCGCCGTCAGGCAGAACTGGCAATTCACCGCGCAACCCACCTGGCTCGAAACGCAGATCGTGCGCCCGGTCCCAGCTCTTCGCATCGCCCTTCGACCTCGCCGCTCCCGTGCCGCGCCGAGTCGCTCCCGTCCCCCGCTTCGCCCCCGTCTCCCTCCGGCATCCACACCGTCTCCACCGTCTCCGCATCCCGCGCCTGCCCTTCCACGAGGTAGCGCTCCGTCCCATCCGTCGAGACAAACGCCTGCGCAATCCGCGGCCGGCCCACCTCCCAGCCTTCTGCCACCAATCTCTCGGCGCAATCTTTTCCTAATGTGGTAATTTCACTAACCGTCGTAACTCGCTGACGATAAATAGCTTCTGCCAGTTGACTTCCGCGCCACCTCGGCTCGCCCATCTCCTCCATCAGCGCCGACAAAGCCGCCCTGTTCGAGCCCGAAAAGCACTCTCCGGCTTCCCTCTGCTCGGTTCTTGGTGTCTAATCGAACGAGTTGGTTGGATTGCGCAGTCACGGCTGGGCCCAGCATAGAGCATTTCTTCCACCCATGCAGCCCGCACCCATCCAACCGATTCGGCATCGCTTCTCATTTTCAGAATCAGGCAGTCCGAGTGCGCAGTTGAGTCGCATCGGCCTGCGCGCGAATCAAACAGAGGCTAATGAGTACAGAGCGAAATCTTCGCCGCACCGTTTTGCCGAACGGCCTGATCGTTCTGACCGAGCGCATGGACCACCTGCGCTCCGTCGCCATGGGTGTGTGGATCAAGTCCGGCTCCCGCTGCGAGCCCGCCGAAACCAACGGCATCTCCCACTTCGTCGAGCACATGCTCTTCAAGGGCACCCGCTCCCGCTCCGCCCAGCACATCGCCCGCGAAATGGACTCCATCGGCGGCAACCTCGACGCCTTCACCGGCAAGGAAACCATCTGCTTCAACGTCAAGTCCCTCGCCGAACACGTCCCCATCGCCCTCGACGTCCTCGCCGACCTGGTGCTCAATCCCGTCTTCGCCTCCACTGACATCGAGCGCGAGCGCGGCGTCATCCTTGAAGAAATCAAGATCGACGAAGACAATCCCGACGTCCTCGTGCACGAGCTCTTCACCCAGAATTTCTGGAAAGATCATCCCCTCGGCAAGCCCATCCTCGGCACCTCGGCCACCGTCGCCAAGCTCGACCAGCAAAAGCTGTTCGACTACCACGGCGGCCGCTTCCACGGCGGCAACATGGTCTTTTCTGCCGCCGGCAATCTCGATCACGACCAGTTCGTCGAGGCCGTCGTCCCAGAAGTTTTCCTCCCTGCACCGCCGGCGATGCCGGTGCGCGAAGAGCAGGCGCCCGACGCCAGCGCCCGCATCCTGCTGCGCAACAAAAAGGCCCTCGAACAGGTCCAGATCTGTCTCGGCGTGCCTGCCCCGCCCATCACCGACGAAAACCGCTACGCCACCCTCATCCTCAACACCGTGCTCGGCGGCGGCATGAGTTCGCGCCTCTTCCAGACCATCCGCGAAGAGCGCGGCATGGCCTACTCCATCTACTCCGACCTCAATCCCTACCGCGACACGGGAACCCTCTGCGTCTACGCCGGCACCTCGGCCGGCAAGGCCCTCGAAGTCATCGACCTCATCCTCGCCGAGTTCCGCAACCTGAAAGAAATCCCGCTCACCGACGAAGAGCTGACCCGCGCCAAGGATCAGCTCAAGGGCAACATCCTCATGGGCCTCGAAAGCTCCAACTCCCGCATGGCCAACCTCGCCCGCCAGGAGATGTACTTCCAGCAGTTCTTCACCGTCGAAGAAATCATCGCCCGCATCGACGCGGTCGAAGCCGCGCAGGTGCAGTCCATGGCCCAGCGCCTCTTCGACCCCGACGCGCATCGCCGTCACCCTCCTCGGCCGCCTCGACGGCATCAAGCTCAACCGCGCCCGGCTCGTCTGCTGAGAAATAGCCTTCAGTTTCTTGCTATCAGCTGCGGATTTACCCTTCGAGGTTTGGTCGACATTTCCCCCAGACCGTCCCGCGGTCGAGTTGAGGTTGCACGACAGAAGCACAACCTGGCTCAGAAGCTAAAAGCTGAAAGCTGGGATGTGCGCGCGCCACGCGCGAGCGTCCCATTTCCCTTCCGCGTCCATACGTTGTAGGATTTTCTCGGGTGGGCCGTGCTGTGCCGGCCCGCACGTGAGGCATCGGACCCAATGAAAAGCAAGTTCTCAGAAGTTAGTTTGGGTGCTCCATCCTTTCCGCGCTTTCAGGATCCCCGGCGACAGGTCCTCGTCGCTGGTGTGGCTGGGCGGATAGGACGGGAGACCGCGAGTGAAGAAGACGATTCGCTGATCAGCCGGACAAACGGCTTCACCCTGATGGAGCTGCTCATCGTCATCTCCATCATCCTCATCCTCATGCTGGTGGCCATTCCCACCGCGGGCAAAATTCGCAAGCACGCCAACGAGCTCTCCGCGCAAAAGTCGCTCCAGACGATTCAGGAAGCTGAGTCGATGTACGAGTCCACCTATCCCACCAACGGCTATGCATGCAGCCTGCAGTCTCTGGGCGGCGATCCCAGCGCCGGACCGCCCAGCCCGACTTCGGCCGGCGTCATTAATGGCGAACTCGCCACCGGCATCAAGTCGGGATACATCTTTCACATCGGCAACTGCACCAAGGTGAACGTCAATAACGCCGACCGCATCACCAGCTATACGGCCACCGCTGTTCCCGCCACCCCCGGCAAGACCGGCGACCGCGGCTTCTGCCTCGAGTCGGGCGGCGCCATGAAAGCCGACCCCTCCGGCGGCACCAACTGCACCCAGATGGTGCAATGACCCAACGCGCAACCCGCATCGCCTCATCGTCCGCATCAATTCGCACAACCATGCGTGCCCCATCCTTGCGGCGACCTCTGCCGCCAGGGTTGGAGACCATCGAACCCACACCGGCATGTCTCGTCCCGACCTCAGGAATACTGAAACCCAAACAACGTGTCATCCTGAACGGAGCGCGTCTGGGGCCCCGCGGACCAGAGTCTGTGGGGTAAGCGTAGTGAAGATCTGCTTCTTTCCCCACGCAAATTAGCACCAACATGGGTGCCCCATCGTGTGGAATCACAGACATGCGAAAGTACGAATCCTCCCTTGCGCTCTCCTCCTTATTTCTGCACTCACACCCACCCTCCTCGCCCAAACCCCAACCGCCTCCGCCCTCGCTCAGCGCGTCGACCGCCATTACAACCAGCTCCACTCCCTCAAAGCCGCCTTCACCGAGAGCTACACGGGTCTCGGCATGCTCGCGCACCGAGAGCGGAACCCTCCTACTCCTCAAGCCCGGCCGCATGAAGTGGGAGTACAACGCACCTCCCGGCAAGCTCTTCCTCCTCGACGGAAAATTCGCCTGGTTCTACACCCCCGGCGATGCCCAGGCGCAGCGCATCCCCGCCAAACAGCTCGACGATCTCCGCTCCCCGCTTCGCTTTCTCCTCGGCCACACCGAGCTTGAGAAAGAATTGACAGGCCTCAAACTCGCCCCCGCCCCCAACGGCCAATTCACCCTCACCGGCGTGCCCAAAGGGCAGGAGAAGCGAGTCAGCCGCCTCACTCTCACCGTCACTCCAGACGGCTCCATCACAGCGATCGAGATCGAAGAAGCCGACGGCGCGCTTACCCGTTTCACCTTCACCGCCGAGCAGCCCAACGTCCCCATCCCCGCCGGAATCTTCACCTTCACCCCGCCCCCCGGCGTTCCCGTAGTCGACGCCCTCCCGCCTGTGTAATCACGTAGCGCAACGCGATGTGCAAAGCTCTATCGACGCTGGCAGGTGGCCCGGTCATGAAGATCGCAGAGCCGTAAAGGCTGTGCCCCGTTCATCGCGCTGTTTGCGATGAGCGGGCGTTGCGTAAAGATCATGTCGCAGGTGGCCCGGTCATGAAGATCGCAGAGCCGTAAAGGCTGTGCCCCGTTCATCGCGTTGTTTGCGATGAGCGGGCGTTGCGTTAAGATCATGTCCGAACGAGGACCGAGCCATGCCCAGCGGCTTGAAGCGGTTTCAAGAAGCGGAGTCACTGCACTTCATTACCTTCAGTTGTTTTCACCGTCTGCCGCTGCTTGAGAGGCCGGCAGCGAGGGAGACGGTCGAGGCGGTGCTGGAACAGACGCGCGCAAAGCATCATGCGCGAGTTTACGCCTACGTTCTGATGCCCGAGCATGTACATCTGCTTGTGAATGAACCGCCGCTGATACTGCTGGCCCAATTCCTCAAAGCCGTTAAGCAGGTAACTTCGCGCAAGCTGCGCGGACCGCGGGAAAAGTTCTGGCAGGGCCGCTACTACGACAGCAACGTTCGCGGAGAGAACGCGCGCTCCGAAGTGATTCGCTATATCCACCGCAATCCGGCCAAGCGCGGACTGGTTGCGATGCCAGAAGACTGGCCGTGGTCGAGCTTCCGGCACCACGCGTCCGGCGTGAAGGGCACGGTGGAGATCGAATCGCAGTGGACCGCGTTTCGGCGAGGGAGCCAGTTGCCTGCGGGAGAACGCTTGCGGCAGGGCAAACACTCGTGCTTCCCCACCCAAGCCGCAAAAGACGCTGCTTGGATGGGGCACAATCCATCAAGGGAGGACCAGAAGTGAAAAACTTGACCGGGCCACCTGCCACCAGAACCTCGGGTACGTCATCGGTCTCAGGTCTTGCGCCCGTCAGCGGGTCGTTCAATTCTGACGATGAGCTTTCTGCCGAGACTTACGACCAGAACGGCAACGTGCTCTCGTCGGGCGGCAAGACGTTCGCATACGACGCTGAGAATCATCTGATCTCGATGGGCAGCACTGTCGCCGTGGTCTACGATGGCGACGGGAATCGCGTCTCGAAGACGGTGAGCGGTGTGACGACGAAGTATCTTCTGGATGACCTCAACCCGACCGGATACGCGCAGGTGGTGGACGAGCTGACGAGTGGAGCGGTGACGCGAACCTACACGTATGGCCTGCAGCGGATCAGCCAGGACCAGGTCATCTCGAGTACCTGGACACCGAGCTTCTACGGCTACGACGGCATGGGCAGCGTGCGCCAATTGACCAATGCTGCCGGAGCGGTAACCGATACCTACGATTACGACGCCTTCGGAAACGAATTCACGGTCACCGGCGGGAGTTCAACGCCGAATGATTTCTTCTATCGCGGCGAACAGTTCGACCCCGATCTCGGCCTCTACTACCTGAGAGCCAGATACTACAACCCGCTCACAGGAAGGTTCATGTCCCGCGACCCGCTTGACGGCAAGCTCCCCGATCCAAAATCACTGCACAAGTATCTCTACGTTGGAGGAGATCCAATCAATTGGATCGATCCGCGCGGGCGGGAAGACGAAGAGGAGTATTCACTTTTCCAGATGGCCGGAGCAACCGCTGCAATTATCGGTATAGAAGTCGCGTTTACGCTGGAGACGTTGGAATTGGAAGGTCGATTTGATCCACCGCCAGGCACTGCACCGCAACCGCATCCTGCTCCGGGAAACTGTCCTTCCTGTGGAGAACCTGGGATGCCACCCACTGGGTCGCCTTATCCGCCTGGACAAAAGCCGCCGATAACACCGGATCCAGGTACGTGGCGTGAAGAATGGTGATCCAGAGCCATGATCCCCCGAAATACCGCATGGGTACACCGTGGCCCCACCAGAAGCAATCAAATTGCGGCGTTTTGAAGGAGAACTTGTGGGAGTATGGAGGGCGCAACGAGGCGCGTTTTCCTACTCTCCACAGCAGAGAGGCTGCGGGATTGTCTCCTCAGTCACACCGCATAAAGGGTACGCAATCTGAACGCGAGGTTGACGGAATGAATGTCATTTCTGGGAGTGTGGCGAATTGAGATTGCCTTGGAGAGTTGCAGTTCCTGTTGTTTGCCTGGTTGCGGTCTGTGGAGTAGCGCTCGTCCGGCAAGTGCACAATAGAGGCGTTGAGAAACAACTCGTTGAGGATGCACAGGCCTGCCATGTTCGAGCCGAGCAAGGAGACGCCATTTCTCAATACACACTCGCTTTGATGTATCACCACGGCAAGGGGGTACCTCAGGACTACGGGGAGGCTCTCCGTTGGTATCTCAAAGCGGCAGACCAAGGCAATGTGAAAGCCCAATACGCACTCGGTTACATGTATTACACAGGCGAGGGCGTGCCTCAGAACCTTAACGAAGCGTTCAGCTGGTACCACAAAGCCGCCGATCAGGGCGATGCGAAAGCTCAATATGCTCTAGGCCTGAGCTTTTACGAGGGACGGGGGGTTCCGCAAGATCGTGTTGAATCCGCTCATTGGTATCGCAAAGCCGCCGATCAGGGGATAGCCCAAGCTCAATATTGTCTCGGCTATATGTATTACTACGGCCAAGGTGTGCCACAGGATCGAGAGGCGGCCGACCGTTGGTTTCATAAAGCGGCTGATCAGGGAGACGAGGACGCTCAGCGTATTCTAGGCATTAAGCAAGCTAAATGGACGAAGACGCTAATCTTCATTCTTTTGATCAAACTCATCGTGGGTCTATCGCTGTCGATTGGCTTTATGCTACCAGGAATGAGCCTTCGAGATTTTCGGCAGAGGATTATCACAGGGGCGGGATTTCTCTGCCTGTTGAGTGCTGGCTTGAGCTGGTTTTCGTCTACTCATTTGGTGATGCAGCAAACCAAGACCGTTGTTATTGCGCTCTCACTGATCACCTGGCTACTTGACGGGACACTACTTGTTTTGCTCATTTACATCTTCGGGCCGTGGAAAAAGGCGAGGAGCAATCTAATCCATCCTTGACGTGTTTTATTACAGCGGGGGCGGGCATCAGCGACGGTCGCGGTCCAGCCAAAACGCCGTCCTTGCTCTTGCTGTTTTCGTCTGGTCCGGCATCGTGAAAAGCGCGGCGCGCTTTGGATTTTCGGCTTCGGCCGATTCTTCAAGACGATCGGCTGGCCCATTTGGTGGGCCGTTCGGGCCGTGCTGCTACTATTGTGCCCTTGGACCTGTGTACTTGTGCGTCGGGTGGAACCTGGCGGTGATTTCATAGGATTACTGGCGCTTCAGCTTCCAGTGGTTGCGGCCTATACATGGCATGTCCGACTTCGAGGCAGGTGGCCCGGTCATGAAGATCGCAGAGCCGTAAAGGCTGTGCCCCGTTCATCGCGTTGTTTGCGATGAGCGGGCGTTGCGTAAAGATCATGTCCGAACGAGGACCGAGCCATGCCCAGCGGCTTGAAGCGGTTTCAAGAAGCGGAGTCACTGCACTTCATTACCTTCAGTTGTTTTCACCGTCTGCCGCTGCTTGAGAGGCCAGCTGCGAGGGAGACGGTCGAGGCAGGTGGCCCGGTCAAAGGACATAAGGAAATGGACTGAGCCGGAATCGGTTGTGCCCCGTTCATCGCGGCTTTATCGCGATGAGCGGGAGGTGTGCAGGGACTCCGCCAAATCGTTTCTTGGAGGGGCGGGATATCGATGCGATGCAAGCGATGGCTTCAATTCGAATTCTGGGTACGTCTACGACGCCGCGGCTCGCATTTCTCTTCAGCGAAGCGTTCGGCCGTTGGCCTATTTCTACCGGCAAAGAACGGGACACAGAATCCGGAAACGACTACTTCGAAGCGCGCTACTACAGCAGTGCGATGGGCCGCTTCATGAGCCCCGACTGGAGCGCACAGCAAGAACCAGTTCCGTACGCGAAGTTGGATGATCCGCAGAGCTTGAATCTTTACAGCTATGTACAGAACAACCCACTCAGCAGCGTCGACGTGGATGGACATCAACATCTTGGTTGTTCTACGAGCGAGTGCGCGGCGGTTATGAACAAGGCATATAGTCAGGCGGCAAGTAATCCTTATGTCCAAGGGACAGGCAAAATAGCTCTTGGAGTGGGACTTGTCGCTACTGCCGCTGGGGGCGATGTTCCTGGCGGCGTCGCCGGGGCGCTCTTGGTGGGTAACACGGTTCTCGGAGGTACTGCTACCGCTGTTAGCGGAACTGCGCAGATCATTGGTACGGCCACCGACACAAACACAACGTCGGCTCAGGGTGCTCTCAGCGCTACATCGAGTGGTCCGGGACTTGTTACTGCTGCATCGGGCGGCAATCTTAATGCGGCACAAACTGTCACGACCATAACCAATGCAGCAACTTTAGCTACGGACCCGAAGGGAGCAGTCAAGAACGTGGCTACAGGCATTGATGCAGCGCAGACGGTGAAAGAAACCGGCAGCCTCATAAATCAAACAGTTGACGCGGTCAGAAGTTCTGTTTCGGGAGCCCTCGCACCCGCTCATTCTGGGCCCCTTGCACCAGCACCAGCGCCACCTAGACCACCAGCGTGCGGTTCCACCCCCGGAGCTTGTTAGTGACAATGGTTGAACTACCCAAAATCATGTCAAAAAAGGCGTGGTTCTTGGTCTTCAATCTCGGGACGATCATTTACCTGATTGTCAGTGGCAGCCTGCGTTGGGAGGTTGTCTCCATTTTCTCCTATGGTCTTGCGCTTCTTCTCATGAACGGCATCGCGTGGATTTCCGCACGCAAGTACAAGGGGTGGAAATGAATCTCCAAAGTCAGGCGGTAATCGTCAATGTGTGCATCTTGGGAGGCCTTGTCTACGAGTACTTCCGGGGTGCTCCTGTACTCGCGATAGTCGGGACTGGCATTTTTCTGCTTTTGCTCGTAAATCTGATTTTCTTCGTTCGCCTGCGAAGGTCGAGGAAAGTGTGACGACCGTCCTTCGGCGGGTGGCCCAGATCCGACCAGTACGAAAAGTAGGTGCCCATGTCTCGATTTTGAGACGTGGGTTTATGCTTACGACGCGGAGGTCTACTGGTATGACGCTCACTGCTGCATATGCGTTCAGCGAAGCGTCCAGCATTCCGCCTCATTCTACCGGCAAAGAACGGGATTCCGAATCCGAAAACGACTACTTCGGGGTCAGGTATTACAGTCAGACGCCTCATCGATCACTTGTTTCAGGCGAGGATCGGGAACCCACAATTCCCACCCTGCCACTGCCGAAGCGGAGAGCTGGAAGCTAAAAACCGCCTTTACCCTGTCTCACTTTGCGCAATCCGTGGCAACCCATGGCCACGCTTTTCCGCCAACCGTGGCAACCCATTGCCTCGGTTTCACCTCAAAAGCAGCACCCATCAACCGCGCCGCCTGAGGTCATTTTTCTTCGGAGCCACGCGCGCCGGCAACCCGCCTTCAGCACAGCTCGCTACTCCCTATTCCCTATTCCCTGCTCCCTGCTTCACTCATACCGCAGCGCCTCAATCGGGTCCAGATTGGCCGCCCGCATCGCCGGAATCATCCCGCTCACCAACCCCGTAACTGCAAGAATCAACGTAGCTACGATCACCGAAGCACGGCGAAATCCTCAGGTAGATATCCGCGGCCTCCGCGTGGCTCGCCAGCGCACTGTAAAACGTAATCCGCCCCACCATGATCGAAACAAGGTAGGCCAGCGCAATCCCGCTCAACCCGCCCACGCCCGTAATCACAAACGCCTCCGCCAGGAACTGCAGCAGAATGTGCCGCTTCTGCGCCCCCAGAGCCTTTTCCACGCCGATCTCCCGCGTTCGCTGCTGCACCGCCACCAGCATGATGTTCATCAGCCCGATGCCCGCAATCCCCAGCGTCAGCGCTCCCACCATCGACAGCAGCACCTGCAGCGCAAGCGACAAAATGCTGAACTGGTGCAGCTGCGTCATCAGGTTGGCCACGTAAATCGCGTTGTGGTCCGTGGGACGAAAGTGATGCGCCGCGCCCAGCGTCTCGCGCAGTTCCTTTTCCACCATCTGATAATCGCCGCGATAGTTGAACCAGATGCCATCCAGATACTTCGTGTCCTTGATGTCGCTCATGGTGCTGAACGGAATGTAGATCTGCCTGTTGCGATCGCTGTTCTCGCCCTCCTGCATCTTGGGCGCAAGCACGCCGACGATGGTGAAGAGCACGCCGTTCAAGCGAATCGTCTGGCCCACCGCCCACGCACCTGAGAACAGCTTGGTCTTGGCTTCCGAGCCGATCACGCACACATGCGCGCGCTGCCCGTCTTCCTCTCCGTTAAAGAAGCGCCCATCGTCCGTATCCAGCTTCCAGATGTCCTGAAATGTGGGCCGCACGCCATTGACCGTCCAGGTGTAGGTATGCAGGTCGTTCTGCACTGACACATCCTTTTGCACCTGCGGGAGATATGTGCTCGATTCCTGCCACGCTATTAGCCAATCGGTCCACATCGTCTTCAGTGAACCGCACCTGCACCCCCGCCTTATCGCCACCGGCCTGTTCACTCGTGCGGCCCGGAAATGTCCCGATCACGCTTGTGCCCCATTGTGCAAAGATGGCCTCAATCGCGTGGCTGAACCCTGCGCCGTATGCGAGCAAGAGCACAACCGTGGCAATGCCCCACGCCATTCCGATCATGGTGATGGCAGTGCGCCGACGGTTGTACACCATCGCCTCCCACGCCTGTCCCCAAATGTCTCTGAGCATATTTCAGCCTCTAGCTTCTAGCCACTAGCCTTTAGCTTCCAGCTTAAAGCTAGGAGCTAACAGCTAGTAGCTGCCCTTTTCACTCTCTTCGCAGCGCCTCAATCGGGTCCATCTGCGCCGCTTTGCTGGCCGGATAGAGCCCCGCAGCCACACCGCTCAGCACCAGCGAGCCCAGCGCCAGAGCAGCCGACCACGGCACCAGCCGTGGTGGATCCCATCCCGGCATCTTTCCCGTGAGCACCTGCTGCAGCAGCCACATGAATCCCGCGGAAAGCAAAATTCCAATCAGCCCGCTGATTCCCGTAAGCAGCAGTCCCTCCCAGAAAAACTGTGCCAGAATGCTCCGTTTCGTAGCCCCCAGCGCCTTCAGCAATCCAATCTCCCGTGTCCGCTCTGTCACTGACACCAGCATGATGTTGATAATCCCCACCGCACCCAATCCCAGCGTCACAATGCCTACACCGCCAAGAAAAATGTCCATCGCAGTAAAGATGGCCCCAATCATCTTCTCTTCCTGAATCGTGTCGAATTCCTCGAACGCGTCCTTCATCGACGGGTCAAAACCATGGCGCTGCGCTATCACGCGATGCACCGCAGCCACCGCGGCCACAATTTCGCCCTTCGTCGCCGGCTGATATTGAATTGAGGTCAGTGCGTCCTGGGGAATGTTGTCGCCCTTCAGAGGAAACAGCTCCAGCATTGTCGTGACCGGAATGTAGACTTTTTGGTCGTCGTAGTCATTGTTCCCGCGGCTGATTTTCCCTACTGCGCCCACCACCGTGAACGCCGTGCCGTTGATGGTGATCGTCTGCCCCAGCATCGGCCGGCCAGCATACAGCAGCGCCGCAGCCTTGAAACCCAACACAACTACGTGACGCCGGTTAGTCAGGTCGGCGTCGTCCAGAAAGCGTCCCGTGGCCATGGGGATAAATCGAACCACCGGGTAGTTCGCTTCGGTGCCGATTACGTGGCTCGAGGTATTGCTCCACTGGCTCACTTCGTACAGGTCAGACCGCTGCAACTCGACCGTCACGGCGCGCAACTCCGGCAGTTTTCGAACCGCGGCCTCATCACCTACCGTTAGCTCATAGGGACGCATTCCGGTGTGCTGGTTAGCTACCGCCGGAATGGTCCCGTTAAACATCATCACCAGGTCGTTGCCCAGCGTTTCCAGCTGGCGGTGCTGGCCCGAACGAAATCCTTCGCCCAAGCCCACAAGCACCAGCAACGAGCCCACACCCCAGGCAATTCCGAACATGGTCAGAAAGCTGCGCAGCTTGTTCGCACCGATGGCGCGATAGACCTGCCCGAGCGTGTCAGAAAATGACTGCATAATCCTTCGACGCGCCTCACCAACGAATGCCACGCATTGAGAAATGCAAATGTGACGAACGCCTGAGAGTAGATACGCATGCTCGAACCGGGTTGTTCCCTCCAGGCCGCGCTTAGAATGTCGCCAGGAGGACCCGATGGAATCGACCCCAAATCCGCCCGAAGCCACCGCAAAGGCCTTTGTCCGAGCCATCAATCGACAGGACGTCGATGGATTGAGTGTCCTGATGTCCCTGAGCCATCGCTTTGTCGATTCACTCGGCAACCAAATTGAGGGTCGGGATGCGATGCGCAAGGGCTGGACCGCCTACTTCGCAATGGTTCCGGACTACACCTTGGCCATCGAAGAAACTTACTCTCTCGGTCCTGCCGTAGTTATGCTCGGCATTGCACAGGGTACCTACTCAAGAGACGGGCAATTGCTTCCACAAAACCGTTGGCAAACTCCCATCTCCGTGCGGGCGCACATCGACGATGGGCGGGTTGCAGAATGGCGCGTCTACGCGGACAACGACCCAATCCGCAAGCTAATGGCCAGCGGCAAGTGAGTGGGGACCGGTTCACCACCACCGAAATACGAGCGCGAATCTATTTCTCGTAGCTGTAGAAGCCCCGCCCCGACTTGCGTCCCAGCGACCCCGCTTCCACCATCTGCACCAGCAGTGGGCACGGCTTGTACTTGGGGTCGTCGAATCCCTCTTGCAAGACCCGCAGAATGTCCACGCACACATCGAGCCCGATAAAGTCCGCCAGCGTCAGCGGACCCATGGGATGCGCCATGCCCAGCTTGAAGATTTGATCCACGGCCTCAGGAGTCGCCACGCCCTCCATCACCGCAAAGGCCGCCTCGTTAATAAGCGGCATCAGCACGCGGTTTGAGACGAATCCCGGCGCGTCATTCACCTCCACCGGTTTCTTGCCAAGCTTCGCGGCCAGAGCATGAACCGCGGCGCACGTCGCGTCACTCGTCGCCGGCCCGCGCACAACTTCCACCAGCACCATCACCGGCACCGGGTTGAAGAAATGCATCCCGATCACCCGATCAGGGCGGCGCGTAAGCGCGCCCAGCTTTGTAATTGAAATGGAAGATGTGTTGGTCGCCAGAATGGCATTCTCCGGCAGAATCCTGTCGAGTGCCTTGAAAATCTCGGCTTTCAGTTCAAAGCGCTCCGGAGCCGCTTCAATCGCAATATCAACACGCGCAAGCGCCTCACGATCGGTGATTGCCGTAATGCGCGCAAGTGTTGATTCAATCTCCGGTTCAGCCAGCTTGCCCTTCGCAGCCTCGCGGCCAAGGTTGGCGCGAATCTGGCCGAGTGCACGATCGAGAAACCGCTGCTCCACGTCGCACAGCAATACGCTGAGTCCGGCGCGCGCGCAGACGTGCGCAATTCCGGAGCCCATCGTCCCCGCACCCACAACCCCGACTGTCATGATCTCTGCCAACTGCACTCCCTCTCGCAATGCAAGAGGGAGTGTAGCAGGCTGGAGCTATTTTCGCGGAGACACAGCTAGATAGGGTGGCAGTTCAGCTTCAGGTTGTTTTGAAAGGGCACAAGTTCACTCGTGCCATGATCGCCGTAAATTGCACGAAGGTTTCAGCCCCAGAGGGATGGTTCCCCTCATAGTTGAGCCATTGCCCGCGCTAGTCGCCGTTCGATACCAGCGGGAACCAGGTGCATACGCTCAGTGAGCGTCAGCATCAGCGTCGTGCCCGAATCGAGATTCGCTTGTGGATGGCTCACCAGCAAATGTGTAGTCACAACACCCGCACCGACGATGCTGCCCGCCAATGCGCCGGCCGGGCCACCCAGGAACGCGCCGGTGATGGCCCCGCCGCCAACCACCGCGCCATACTCAATCCCATCGCGCTTCAGTCGCGAATCCGGCCTGATCACTCCCTCTGCGCCGACCCAGGTACGCGAACCTGCCGTATCGGTCACCATCGCGTGAAGCTGATAGCTTGTCCCGTTTGGCAATATCACCTTTTCAGGGCGAAGCATCAGCGAGCCATGCCCGCCAAAATGTCCGCTCGATACGTTGACCACCTTGCCATCGATCTCTGAACCCGCCGGAATCAGCACCTGGCCGCCTGATAGAACATCCGAAGCGACCCGGCTGCGAAACGGCTGGCCCTGTTCACTGCGCGAGCTCGAAAGTTCGCCAATCAGCTCCACGCGAATCGAAGTTCCTTCTCCCAAGTTCGCCGGGGCCCAGCGGAGCCGGATGCACGATATCGCTATCCGGGTCGGGCGTATACAAGCCCTGCGACATCGCCGGATTTCTCATCGGAGGCGCGATCTGCACAATGCCGTCATCGGTGCCATCGCTCGACATCGAACCGTAATTGGCATTCCCAACTGGGGCCAGATTCGCATCCGTCGGATTCACCGCTGGCGCCTGCTGCATCGGCGCAGCTTGCGGCATGCTTTCAGGATGCGCGGCCGGAGGCTTGGCCTCCGGCATCGTCGAAGTGATAATGGTGTCGTCCGGAGGAGGAGTCGAAGTTCCTTCATAGGGGCTGGATTGGCTTGCCTGTTGCGCTCCCAGAGCGGCAGTGGCGACGGCAAAGAATGCAATAACAAGAATCGGCCGGTTCATCCAAGTCTCCTTCTCGCGAGCGGAACATCCCTTACTATGTTTAGACCCCGCTTGCGGCGAAAAGTTCTGAGTGAACCGCGCTCAAATGCGAGTCGCACACAGTTCACCCACATTAATGCTAGCTTGGCGTTTAGCGGCGCAGCGGGCATCCGGCCGCCGTGGGTGCCTTTCGCGCTACGAATCAACAGAGATAACTCTCCATTCCATCGTCAACCACTGCAATCACTTGGGCTCATGTGACCGCGGCCACACCGGGTCGCATCCCCCGGTTTGCTAGAATCCGTACGGACACAACAACATTTTTGAGAGCAGGACGGAGAGGAGATTCTGAAACGTGCATGAGCTTCTGGAAACGATTCAAAGCGCCGCCGGAGAAGCCCTTGCCGTAGATCGCCGTCCCCAATTGAATGACCGGCTGCAGCACCGCATCGTGAGGACTGATATGACTGAGATTGTTGCCATTCGCGCCCGCGAAGTTCTTGACTCGCGCGGCAATCCCACCGTGGAAGCAGACGTAATTCTTGAAAGCGGCGCTCTGGGCCGCGCAATTGTGCCTTCGGGCGCGTCCACCGGCGAACATGAGGCCGTGGAACTGCGCGATGGCGACAAGAGCCACTTTCTCGGCAAGGGTGTTCTGCAGGCCGTGGCCAACGTTGAAACCGTGATCGCCCCCGAGCTCGAAGGCATGGACGCCGCCAATCAGCGCATGATCGACCAGACCATGATTGCCCTCGACGGCACGCCCAACAAAAGCAAGCTGGGCGCCAACGCGATTCTCGCCGTCTCCATGGCCGCCACCCGCGCCGTTGCGCAAACACTGGAGATTCCGCTCTATCGCTATCTCGGCGGCATCAATGCCAGCATTCTGCCCACGCCCATGCTCAATGTGTTGAACGGTGGCGCGCATGCCGACAGCAACGTCGACTTTCAGGAATTCATGATCATGCCCGTCGGCGCCGAGCGCTTCTCCGAGGCCCTGCGCTGGGCCGCTGAGACCTTCCACACCCTCAAGAGCGTGCTCAAGAAGAAGGGCTACAACACGGCCGTCGGCGACGAGGGCGGCTTTGCTCCTTCGCTCAAGTCCAACAGCGAAGCCATCGAGCTGATCCTCGAAGCCATCGAGCAGGCCGGCTACAAGCCCGGCGAGCAGATCGCCATCGCGCTCGATCCCGCCTCCAGCGAGTTCTACGACAAGGAAAAGAAAAAGTACGTCTTCAAGAAGAGCGACAAGCGCGAACTTGTCCAGCGAGGAGATGGTCGCCTTCTACGACAACTGGGTCCGCCAATATCCCATCGTCTCTCTCGAAGACGGCCTCGCCGAGGACGACTGGGAAGGCTGGAAGATCCTTACCGACAAGCTCGGCAGCCGCATTCAGCTCGTCGGCGACGATATCTTCGTCACCAACGTCAAGCGCCTGCAGCGCGGCATTGAAGAGGGCGTGGCCAACTCGATTCTCATCAAGGTCAACCAGATCGGCACCGTCACTGAGACACTCGACTGCATCGAACTCGGCCGCCGCTACGGCTACACCTCGGTCATGTCGCATCGCTCCGGCGAAACCGAAGACACCTTCATCGCCGACCTCGCCGTCGCCACAGGCGTAGGCCAGATCAAGACCGGCTCCGTCAGCCGCACCGATCGCATCGCCAAGTACAACCAGCTCCTCCGCATCGAAGAAGAACTCGGCGCCGGCGCGGTCTTCCTCGGCCTCGAAGGCCTCAACTACAACGACTAACTCCGAATCGTCATTCAAATCTGGGTGCCCCAGGTCTCGCGTTTGAGACCTGGGAATGCACTCCCATTCCGCCTCCTCTAATTCTGCAATCACGCTAACTGCGCTAGCTCCGCCACAAGGAACCTGCCCGTGCCCACCACCAAGCATCCTCTCGTTCTCACCATCCTCGACGGATGGGGTTATCGCGCCGAAACCGCCAACAACGCCATCGCTCTGGCCCGCAAGCCCACCTACGACAAGCTCCTGCGCGAGTTTCCCAACACGCTGATCCGCGCCTCGGAGCACTTTGTCGGCCTGCCCGACGGCCAGATGGGCAACAGCGAAGTCGGCCACCTGAACATCGGCGCCGGGCGCATTGTGCAAATGGACATCACGCGCATCGACGCGCAGATTGCCTCCGGCGAGTTCGCCAAAAACCCCGCCATCGTGCAGGCCATGCAGCGCGCGCGCGAGGGCGGCCGGCAGCTTCATCTCTTCGGCCTCGTCTCCGACGGCGGCGTTCACTCCCACCAGGAGCATCTCTACGCCCTGCTGCGCATCGCCCGCGAATATGGCGTCGACGCGCGTCTTCGTCCACGCCTTCATGGATGGCCGCGACACCGGGCCCACCTCCGGCGCGGGCTACATTGCGGCGCTCGAACAGAAGATGCGCGAATACGGCGTGGGCAAAGTGGCCAGCATCAACGGCCGCTACTACGCCATGGACCGCGACAAGCGCTGGGAGCGCGAGCGCAAGGCCTTCGACGCCATGGTCAACGGCAAAGCCGAGGGCGGCGCGCACGCCGATCCCGTCGCCCGCATCAAGGAGAACTACAACAACGGCATCACCGACGAGTTCCTCATTCCCTTTGTCGTCGTCGATGCCGCAGGCAAGCCCGTCGGCCAGATTCGCGACGAGGATGTCTGCATCAACTTCAATTTCCGCGCCGACCGCGCCCGCCAGATCACCCGCGTGCTGGCCCGCGAGAGCGGCCTCAACAAGCAGGGTGGCCGCAATCTCGAAGGCTGGGAAGCGCTCGACGAGGAGATTCCCCGCAGCGAAATTCCCAAAAACCTGCACTACCTGTGCATGACCCAGTACGACAAGCTCTACGAGTTGCCGCTGGTCATTCTGCCCGAATCGATGGACAACATCCTCGCCAACATTCTTTCCGCGCACAATCTGCGCAACCTGCGCGTGGCCGAGACTGAGAAGTTCGCGCACGTCACTTACTTCTTCAACGGCGGCATCGAGATGCCCTTTCCCGGCGAAGACCGCGCACTGATTCCTTCGCTGAAAGTCGCCACCTACGATCTCGCGCCGGAGATGAAGGCCGAAGCCATCGGCGACACCATCGTCAAAGCCATCAACGACACCGCATTCGACCTGGTCGTCGCCAACTTCGCCAATGCCGATATGGTCGGCCACTCCGGCCAGCTCGAACCCACCATCAAGGCCTGCGAAGCCGTCGACGCGCAATTGGGCCGCATCTACAAAGCCATCAAAGAAAAGAACGGAAGCTGGCTCATCACCGCCGACCACGGCAACGCCGAACTGATGGTGGATCCCGTCACCGGCGGCCCGCACACCGCGCACACCACCAACCCCGTGCCCATGATCTACGTCAGCGAAGAGGCCAGCCACTATCGCCTGCGCCCCGACGGCTCCCTGCGCGACATCTCGCCCACGCTGTTGAACTTGCTCAAACTCGGCCTGCCCAAACAAATGACCGGCGGCGACCTGCGCGTGCCGATTGTGAGATAACACGCAGAAACCCCAAACAGCAAGGGCCTCCCACTGGGAGGCCCTTTATCCTTGTGCCTACGCTGCGCTTACCGGGGCCGCAACGCCTTGATCGCCTCCGGCAAACGCTCTTCAATCAGCTTCGCCCGCTCTGCCGCGATGCCGCCCAGGTAAGACGGCGCCGGCGTGGCCGTCAGCACCAGCGCCAATGCAATCACCGAGAAGCAGAGCCCTGCAATGCCCGCCGAAAACAGCATGTGGTACATGTCGTAAATATCCAGACCAAAGACATTGAAGGCCACATGATCCAGCGGCTTGATGTGCTTCAAAACCGCCAATGCAAAGAGGAAAAAGAAAACTGCCAGAGAAGTAAGGACGGCCAGCGTTACATCGAGACTGCGATGGAATTTCTGCCGGCCGCGACAGTAGCCGCACTCCGCCAGATGGCTTTCATAGTCCTTGCGCATCTCCGGGTAAATCCCGGAAATGTCATACCGCCAGCTCGCCAAAATCGCGCCAACAACTCGGTCGGTACATTGAGTTCTTGCCATAACGTTTAGACTCACTTTGCAGAAGGACGTGCTCATTCGCTGAAATTCAGCGTGGTTCACGCGGCAACGGGCGGCCTTGTGTCGTTGGATGCTCCGTCTTCCCGATTGGTGCAACGGAGTTTTCTCAACTCTGCCTGATCCGGGACCCCATGCCCCGGGCGTTTTCCCTGCCAGCCTGCTTGGTACTCAGTGAAGCCTTCTCAGTTCATTATAAATGAGTTTGCTTAGAAATATATAGGCAAGAGTGGTTCATGTTGCGCCGCAAGCAGCAGCCGGTTAGCCAGCAGGCTGGCCCGGCCGTTCAGCGCACGCTCTGCCGTCACCCGTGCCAACTCAGGAAGATTATTACTTTCAGACAGATGACCCAGAATCACATAAGCCGCCTGGCCATCGTATTCCGTCTCCAGAAACTCCGCTGCAGCCTCATTCGACAGATGGCCGACCCGGGAAAGCACCCGCTGTTTCACTGACCACGGGTAAGGTCCGTCTCGCAGCATCTCCAGGTCGTGGTTCGATTCCAGCAACAGCAGATCAAGCCCCTTCAACTGCGCTTTCACATTTGGCGGAATGTAACCAAGATCCGTCGCCACCCCTATCCGCACTCCCTCAGCCTGAAAAACAAATCCCACTGGGTCCACTGCGTCATGCGGAATAGTGAAGGGGCTCACAGCGATGTCGCCAATCTGAAATGGCTGCCCGGCCTGGAAGTATTCAACCGCCGGCAGCCATGTCGGATCCTTTTGCACCGCACCCTTCGCGGACTCCACCTCGGCAACTTCGACCTGCGCCGCAGCACTCAGATCTATCTCCCTCGCAACCGGGTCTGCCGCATCCACCAAATCCGCATCGTCCACTTCGCCCTCGCAGGCAGCAGCGTCGGCCTCGGCCTGCCTTGCCGCGGCTTGATGGCGGCACTGCTCCATCCATTGCGTGTAGGTCATTTGTCGCCGAGGCATCAGCCATCGCATCCATGCACGGTGCGTACCCTCGGTAAAGTAGACGGGAATGCCCAGCTTGCGTGCCGTCACTGCCAGCCCGTTGATGTGGTCCTGGTGCTCGTGGGTGATGATAATCGCGTCCAGCGTCTCCGGTTCCTCGTCCGCCAGCCGCATGCGCCGGAACAACTCACGGCAACTCAGCCCCGCATCCACCAGGATCCGGGTCTTCCCACCGGAGACAATTGTGCTGTTGCCCCTTGAACCCGACGCCAGCACAGTGAAACGCACCATCATTCGAGCATACAGCGCAAGCCTGTGCATTGTGCAGATGCGAAGTTGACCAGCGCGGCACCTCGCCATTTCGATATCCGAAAGCCAAATTTATGACTGGATTCCCGCCGTCTCCTTTATCCTTACAACACGAAGCGCACGTCCCCCCAAGTCGCACAAGCCATCTCCGCCTGCAATCATTCTTGGAGGCCCAAAGCATGACCCGACGAAGGTTCATCACCGTCCTGGCCATGGCAGCAGCCGTCTGGATGGTCATCTTCCTGCCCGAACACGGTTTCACCTCGGAGCGTGCGGCCGAAAAGCCAGATGCAGCCTCAACTGCCGATTGGGATCGCAAGGCCGCTGCAAGCTACCTCGATAGCCGCGAAATCTGGTGGCAATCCTGGGACCGCGCACAAAAGGATCACGGAACCCTTTGCATCTCCTGTCACACGCAAGCCTCCTATGGCGTTGCTCGCCCTGCACTTCGTAGCGAGCTCAGCGAAACAGGCCCTTCACCCTCAGAACAAGTCATGCTCGCCAGCATCGAAAAGCGCGTGCGCGGCTGGAAAGACATGCAACCCTTCTACAGCGACGCTGTCTATGGCTCCGGCAAGGAGATCGAGTCGCGCGATGCAGAATCGGTCCTGAACGCGGTCATCCTCTCCAGCTATGACCAGCACAACGGCCACATGAGCGAGGCCACGCGCATCGCCTTCAACAACGCATGGGCGCTCCAATCCAAAACCGGCCCCGATGCCGGCGCGTGGGTCTGGCAGAATTTCGACTACACGCCGTGGGAATCAACGGAATCGCAATACCACTGGGCCGCTTTAATGGCCCTCACCGTCGCCAAAGCACGGGAAAACTACCGCAGCGATCCCGCCATCGCCGCAAACCTAAATCTCCTCCTCGCCTATCTCCGCAAACAATATGCCGCGCAGCCCCTGCTGAACAAAATCGTTGCGCTGCGAGCCGCTGCCGCGTATCCCGACCTGCTCACAGGCGACCAGCGCAACGCTCTGCTTGGCCTTCTCTACACCCTGCAGCGTCCCGACGGCGGCTGGAGTCTGACCGATCTCGGCGCCTGGAAGCGTCGCGACAAGACGCCACTCGAAACTCGCCCCGATGGCTATGCAACCGGCCTGATCGTGCTCACTCTCGAAGAGACCGGCGCGACACGCCACAATGCGCACGTTGCCCGCGGCCTAGCCTGGCTCGTCGCCAATCAAGACAAGACAACCGGCGCGTGGCCGGCATGGTCACTCAACAAAAATCGCGATCCCAAATCGAATGTCGGTCAATTCATGAGTGACGCCGCCACCAGCTACGCAGTGCTCGCCCTCGAAGCAAGGCGCTAACACCGGCTACGGCAACTTTGCCAGGTTAGCTGGAATCTCGATCGATACCAGCGTCCCGCGTCCCGGATTGCTCACCACGCTGAATTGCGCCTGGTTTCCATACAACACTTCCAGTCGCTCCTGCACGTTTTTCATCCCGATTCCAGCGCCAGTCCGAGGCAGCGCAGAAACCGGACGATTGCCCATTCCCACACCATCGTCAGCTACCTCAATCAGCACTCGGTCCCCTTCGAGGCGGCTGCGCAATGTCACCGTTCCCCCATGAATGCGTGGCTCCAGCCCGTGCTTAATGCTGTTCTCAATCAGCGGTTGCAACAAAATGCTGGGCACCAGCACGCCCAGCGTGCGTGGATCGATCTCCTTCTCCACCCGTAGCTTGTCCGCGCCAAAGCGAACTACTTCAATGTCGAGGTAGTCGTCCGTAAAACTCAATTCGTCGCTCAACGGCACGTAGGTGTCGTGATCCTTCAGAAGCGCGCGCAAAATGTTGGCCAGCTTCACTGTCATCTCGCGCGCCAGCTCCGGCTTCATCCGCACCAGTGACGCGATCGAATTGAGAGTGTTGAACAGGAAGTGCGGATTGATCTGCCGCTGCAGCGCGTCCAGCCGCGCTTCAAGCAAAAGCCGCTTCTGTTCTTCCAGCTTGATCTCGATGCGCAGCGCATTCCACACTTTGATCGCGATTCCCACCACGATCGGCGCGCTCAGCCAAACCAGTACCTGCAGCCACCACTGGCTCGCCAGCAGCCCGAACAACCGATGCGGAAACTCATGAGCAAGCCAGTCGCGACACACCGCAGCCGCCACAATAAGAAACAACATCAAAAACTGCCGGTCAACGCGCGGCTTGGTCAGGTTGCGGCGCACCCAACGGTAAAGGCTCAAATCAATGAACGGAGTAAACGACCAGATCTCTTCGCTCTCAACTGAATTGCCCAGGACTCCCGCCAGCAACCCCACGGCTGCATTGAATGGCAGCGCAAGATATTCATGGTGATAAACCGCCGGCGCCGATAGCACCAACCCGCCCAGCATTGCCCACCCAGGCCCCAGAAACAGCCCCAATAAAATCACCGTCTCAAAAGAAATATCCGCTGCCAGAAAATTCGGCACCGCCGTCCGCACCCATACCCCAAGCGTCAGGGGCACCAGGAAAAACGCCAGCAAAGCCAAAGTTTGACCCGGTCGGCGATGTTCGGCAAAGAACAGCCGACGAAAGCTGCTGGCCCGCGCCAGTACGCTCGCCACCGAGGCAACCACCCCCAGCTTCACCAGCAGCGTAATCAGAATGAGCCTGTCCGTCACCTCATCAATGTATCGCGGCCAAGAGCAATACATCTAAGTTTCAAGACCGATGCATCTGATTTTCAACAGCTTGGCGCCTGCTGTTGCCGCTCATCCCACAGACTGTGACGGCGATCGCGGCGACTTAACCCACTGCAACGTAGAATGGAAATATGGCATTTGACAGCGTGAAAATGATCGCCGAGGCTGACTTTCCCACCCGTTGGGGCCAGTTCCGCATCCTCGGGTTCGAGGGTATCCCGCCCGCGCCGCGCCCCTGCGAACCGCCGGCGACAGACACCGCGAATAAACCCAATGCTGAAGGCTTGGTCGCGCTCGTCATGGGCGACATCCACTCCGCGCCTCCCCTCGTCCGCATTCATTCGCAATGCCTCACCGGCGACGTCTTCGGCTCGCTCCGATGCGATTGCCGCCTGCAACTCGAGATGGCCCTGGGCATGATCGCCGCGGAGGGTTCGGGAATTCTGCTCTACGAGCAGCAGGAGGGCCGTGGCATCGGCCTCATGGCCAAGCTGAGAGCCTACGAATTGCAGGATCAGGGAATGGACACAGTCGAGGCCAATGTCGAACTCGGGTTTGCCGCCGACTGCCGCGGCTATGAACTCCCGGCGGAAGCCCTCAAGCTCCTCAACGTCTCACAGGTTCGCCTAATCACCAACAATCCTGAGAAAGTGGCCGCCCTCGAGACCGCCGGCATCGCCGTCACTGAGCGCGTCTCCGCCGAAGTCGAGCCGCAGGAAAGCTTCCAGCGCTACCTTCGTACCAAGCACGAAAAGATGGGCCACATTACAGAGTCTGTTGACAATAAGCAGCTTATTAAAGAATAAACAGAGGTTGCTGAAAAAGTCTCTTAGCTCTGCATGATGTCCGCAATGCGAATCATTTGAATCCGCCGACAACTACGATCAGCGCGATCACATGGCACTCCGCCGACTGCCCCAAGGTCGACCCCAGGTCGAGGCAATGGGTTTGTCGCAAGAGCCCCTACATCTGGACAACGGAAAGTTCCGTTATGCTCCGGCGAAGTCAAATTCGCTGGAACAGGCATCGCGCGTACCAGCTCTAGTCATCGCCGCTTCGAGTGCGGGATTCGTCGGGCCAGTGTTCATTCGTGCGGTACGAATCAATCTAATACAATCGCGGGATTCTCACCCCGTGCATCCCCTTCGCTTACCTCGGTCACAAGAGTGCGATTCTCGCCCGGCATCAGTGAGACGTAATTATCAGAATAAACAGCCGGGAGGATACGATCTCCGGTCTTCTCACGCACGGCCTTAATCCTCACCATCAGCGCGGGCCACGCGGCGCTGTTGCGAAGTTGCGTCGTGAGATGCCAGCGATCGCCCCGGCGTTCCACGGTCGTTTTTGTCTCCACCTGGGGCTTTGGCAACTGACGGATTGCCCGGTAGTTGCCTGCTTCAAGGCTGCGTATATAGAAGTTCGTCGAAACAGTCTCTGAGCCACGCATGAGCGAGAGACGCAGGAAATGCACGGGCGTGAGATCCGCTGGATAGGTCATTTGAATCGGCGCTTCTGTGCTGTCCTCGCTGCTGTCAAGGGTTGCAGCCTTTTGGCTGATGCGAGTTCCATCCATATTCAAAATCTCCGCGTGCGCCGTGAGTCCTGTTACGTTGCCGGCGCTGTAGTTCACCACTTCGATCGTTTCGTTTTCGCAGTTCCATTGAATGTGCAGCGGCTCTGATCCCTTCTTGCAACCGAAGTAGGCAGCCGTCGGCTCAAAATAATAGTCATACGTCTGCCAAACGAAGGAGGGCCAGCATGGATGGCTCATCCAAAGAAACACTCCCATCCGATGATGGCTTTGCGCCTCAAACATGGCGCGGTAGGTGTCGTAGTTGACGAATTGCGCAAGCCTGATCCATTCCTCAGCGCTTTTGGCTCCCCCAAAAGCGTTCTCGATAATCCCGCGGAAACCAGCGCCGCCCATTGCGCCCTGCAAGCAGAAATCGTGCAGGCCCCATGACAGCCCCTGCGGCCAGAGTGCGTTTTCTGGCATCATCAGGCGCACACTTTCAATCGGCGGAATGTTCGGCGCCCCGATCTCGCTGTGCAGCTTGCGGTCGGCAGCGCGGAAATAGAAGCTGGCCGGCATGGCGGAATAGGGGCCATGACCGCTGACCACGTCGTCCGCCGAGCTGGGAATATAGTGCAAATCCGGATGCAGCTTCGCCGAGAGTCTCCCGGATGCCCGCTTCCAGCGGCTGGAGGCGGAAAGCCCTCGTTGCGGCCGCAGTAAAGGCCGATCGGAGGCATGGTTGCGAATCCGCAGCACCAAGTCGTTTACGTTGCTCAGGAACAGCGCGTCATCATCCGGCTCGGGACCGTCCCAGGGATTGGCCAGCCAGAAATCCTGCCACACCATGACGCCGTGCCGGTCGCAGGCCTCGTAAAAGGCTTCGTCGCCGATCTGGCCCACCCAGTTGCGGATCATGGTGAAGTTCATCTCGCGGTGATAGCGCACGGCCGCATCGTATTCGCGCGCGCGGTAGCGCAGCATCGATTCGCTAAAGCCCCAGTTGCCGCCGCGCGCAATGAAGCGCCGGCCGTTGATCCAGATCCTCAGCGCGCCGCCATCTTCGCTGTAGGTCAACTGGCGCACGCCGGCCTTGAACGATTTGGTGTCGGAGACTGTCTTGTCCGCCGACTTCGAACGTCAATTCGACGTCGTAGAGATGCGGCTCGCCATAGCCGGCTGGCCACCAGAGCTTGGGATTCCTGAGGCGCAGTGCGGGATGTGTCGTGGGATCGAGCTTGATCTTCTTGTCGCTCCGATGCCGCGAGCGTCACGCGCTGTTCGAAATGCACTTCGCCGAAGCGCCCGCGCAGTACGCCGCTCACGGGCTGCGGCACGATGATTCGCCAGGTCGACTTCGATCGCTGACATCGGCGCTGCGACGTATCCGGCAGCGGCAGCGTGGTCGTGACAAACGGATTCTCGATCGTCACCGGCCCGGTTTCGGTGAGGTAAACATCGCCCCAGATGCCGGTATTGCGGCCGCGAATGGTGGGAATCCAGTCCCAGCCAATCGAGGCGTGATAGGTCGGGTTGTCGGCGCCGAGCGCGCCGCCGTTCTTGCCCGGGGTCTCGAACGTCTTTTGCTTGACGCTGCCGGGCGTGGCATTCTTCTCGATGCGCACCGCCAGCGCGTTGGCGCCGCCCGCGATCAGCTTGCCGGTGACGTCAAAGCGGCCGCGCATGAAGCCGCCTTCGATGCGGCCAAGCTTCTCGCCGTTCAGATAGACCTCGGCCTTCCAGTTGATGCCGTCGAAGTTGAGCCACGCCATCTGTGCCGGGCGCGACCGGCGGGCGCAGTGAACTCGTTGCGGTACCAGAAATCCGCGTAGAAAAAGGAATCGGAAATGTGGAGCTGATTTTCGCCGAAGTTCGGATCGGGAATCGCGCCGACGTTCAAGTAGGAGGTCAGCACGGTGCCGGGCACCGTGGCGACAAGCCATCCGGAATCTTCGAAGCCCGTCTTTGAGACTGCCTCGCCACCGCTCATCCACGAAATTCGATCGTTGCATGCGCCATGCGCCACCCGCCAGGTCCAGCCGGCCATCGGCAGCCTCCGGTGCGCTGGCTTTGGCCTCGCCACGAACCCGCCGCGCCCGTAAACTTCCATCTCACTCAGGATGTAGCCATCCGGCGAGGCAGGCCGTGTCATGAGCACGCGCACATACCGGCCCTGCGCAGGCTGCGCGAGCTTCAGATCATCGACCAGCTCAGATCCTTCTGGGAGCGTTTGCAGGTCACGCCATGAACGTGCATCGTCCGAAACTTGCACTGAGCCCTCTGCGGCGCGCGCGATCCAGTAAAGCTTCACGCGGTCAAACTCAAAGCGCGACCCAAGATCCACATAGACCCACTCCTCGCCCATTCCCGCACTCTTCCAGGCGCTTGTGAAGCTATAGGGACCGCCAACCTGAACGCGTTGATCGCCGCGAAAGAAAGCTACCTCGCTAAGCTGCCAGGTATTTCCAAAGCCTGCCCTTGGGTTCTCCCCCGCGTCTCCGCCTGCGCACTCTACTCGGTAAAAGCGACTGCGACTGACCGCACTCAATGGAATGGAGGGCGTAAAAAATTGGCCTGGCGCAGCGAAGTCCGGGGGATATCCGGCGGTTGATACAGGCTGAGGCTCGCTCACGCTGCCGGCTTCCTGCCACGTTCTACCATCCGCTGAGATGGATACGGTGAACTTCAACGTTGAGGCTGGAGTCCGCGGCGGCACCACGACAAATATCTGAACGCGGTCAATCTCCGGCGCGCTTTCGCCACCGCCGAGCTGGATATCGCATGCCGGACGCAGGCCGTTAAGTTCCAATGCGCTCATGGGACTGTGATCGACGATGTACTCGCGCTCTTCCTTCGGAAGCTCGCCGCGGAAGCCTTCCGAAATGGCTACCCACTCAGGCAGGCGCGTATCTTTCATGCCGTCAGTCACAAGTTGCGCGGTCAAATTGTAGTCATAGCTGCTTGAGTGATAGGCGGGACGCAGCAAAGCGAGATTCCGATAGGCGGTGTCAGGGACAAGTTCAGGGCCGAAGTCCGCACTCGGCAAGCCGGGATAGATACCCACCCCGCGCGTATGCTCCAGCGTGTCCGCGGTCTGTGCTGCGCCGCTGGCAGCAGAAGAGCTTCCCGCCGCCTGAGCACCATGTGGCTCGGCCAGTACCGACAACCCGTCCATCGCCACGCTTGCGCCTGCAATCGCCGTTCCCATCAGAAAACCCCGCCTGGATGTCCACATGTGATCTCTCCTGTTCATTTTCTTGCACAGCGAATTTGCCGCTACTGCGTCACGCCTTGGGCCCCCCAGTGAGTTGTGCTGAACGACCCTGGCGCTGCGCGAATGCAACCGCTCCTAATCCCCAGTCCAGTTGTAAGTCGAAAGCAGTTTGCCATCGGCGCTCACCAGCAAAAGGGCCGCCCGCCCGCTCGCCAGTTTCCCTGAGAAATGTTTGCTACTCCGCACATCGTCAAATGAAACGTCTTGCTGATTCGATTCCGACGTGACCACATAGAGCGTGGCATCAGGGAACCGAGTGGGGCAGATGAGTATTCCAGGATCCTTAAGAGACGTCGTATAGACAGGCGCAATCCCAGCAGTCTTGATTGCGTACGAATAAACATCGCCCAGCGCTTGCAAGTTGTCGTTGAGTTCCAATGGAAGTGCGGCGAAGAGAATTTTTCCCTTCCCCAGAGGCCTTTCCGTCCAGTCTTGGCCGCTTGGCAGCACCGCGCGGTTGAGCACGGTTGTCTTGTTTCCCGTGAAGGTCAGCGCCTCGTCGCCTCCCGGAAAATGCAGCGTTTGATCCCGCAATGTGAGGGGCTCAGTTCGATAAGGTAGGCCGACAGAATCCTGCCGGTCGGTTGCGTGGAAATGCGCATCATCGCCAAATGGCCCGGTGACCAGCAATATCGCGCCCGCTTTGACTTTGTCTTCGATAGCTTTCCATGCAACAACGCAACGAAACGAGTAACAGGCAAAAA
>CAVSAW010000005.1:0-13382 GCA_963725945.1 uncultured Acidobacteriota bacterium
TGAACGAAGCCGCTGCGGCGGCGGACGCATCCGCGTGCGGTTGAACCAGCTTTTGCGGCTATCGGGGTAGTTTGGTTCGCAGAGAAGGAGGATTCTCTGTGAACCAACTACGTCAGCTCATGATTGAGGAGTTGCACCGCCGCAACTTCGCCGCCACAACCATCCGCACTTACCTTCACGGCGTTGCGCACTTCAGCCGCTACTTCCGGCGCCCGCCAGATCAGCTTGGCCCGGAAGACATACGCAAGTATCAGGCAGCGCTGTTCACCCAGTTCAAGTTCAGCCCGAACACGGTCATCCTGCGGCTGGCGTCGCTGCGCTTCTTCTACATTCACGTTTTGAAGCGTGGCTGGAGCATCGCCGAGACGCCCTATCCGAAGAAGGTGCGGCACCTTCCAGGGGTACTCAGCCAGGAAGAAGTCGCGCGACTCATTGAAGCTGCGGACACACCGTTTCATCGCATCCTGCTGATGACCATGTATGCCACCGGCGCACGTCGCGCAGAAGCAGCCCGCCTCAAGGTCAGCGATATCGACAGCCAGCGGATGGTGGTTCACATCCATGAGGGCAAGGGCGGCAAGGACCGCGATGTCATGCTCAGCCCGAAGCTGCTCGAAGAGCTGCGCACTTACTGGCGCGGCCTTCGCCGCAAGCCCAAGGAGTGGTTGTTTCCCGGCAACCGCTGGCACACAGCGAGTCATCCTGTGACCACCAAGGTCCTATGGAGCGCCTGCCAGATCGCCGCCGAACGCGCAGGCCTCGATAACAGGCGCATTCATCCGCACACTCTACGGCATTGTTTCGCGACCCATCTACTCGAAGCCGGCGCCGACCTGCGCACCATTCAGATACTGCTCGGGCACCGCGACCTCGAAGTAACGACCATCTATCTGCATCTGTCCCAACGGCATCTCAGCGCGACCGCCAGCCCGCTTGATGCCCTCACGCTCTCTTCCAAGGGAGGACACAAGCACAGTTGAACAACCGGCCTCTCGTGGAGATGGCCGACATTGTTCGCTGTGCCGGGCAGGCATTTGTGGAACACAGCCGCAGGTGGATCAGCTGGCAACACCAGAAGGTGTTGCTGGCCATCGCACGCTGCCGCACCGCTGCGCTCGGTGGGCATCGCGATCGCTGCACCGACTGCGGACATACGACCAGGATCTCCTACAACTCGTGCCGCAACAGGCATTGCCCAAGATGCCAGGGCAACGCGCGCCGACGCTGGCTCCAGGCGCGCGAACGGGAACTGTTGCCCACTCGCTATGTCCATGCCGTGTTCACTCTGCCGCGGGATCTGGCCCCGCTCGCATTGCAGAACAAACGGCTCATCTATAACCTGCTCTTTCACTCGAGCGCTGAGACCCTGCTTGAAGTCGCCCGCGATCCACGGCATCTCGGTGCCGAGATCGGTTTCTTCAGCGTGCTCCACAGCTGGAATCAGCGACTGCAGTTCCATCCGCATGTCCACTGTGTCATTGCCGCCGGCGGCCTGGCTCCGGATCACTCCCGTTGGATCTCGGCCCGGCGCTCCTTCTTCCTGCCCATCGGCGTGCTCAGCCGTGTCTTCCGCGGCAAGTTCGTCGAAGGACTGCGCAACGCTTTCCATCGAGGTGAGCTTCAGTTTCACGGCAGCCTCGCGTACCTTGCGCAACCAAGCGCCTTCGCTGCCTGGCTGCGTTTGCTGTTCCGCCACGACTGGGTCGTCTACTCTAAGAAGCCCTTCGGCGGACCGGAACATGTGCTGCGCTATCTCGGCGCCTACACCCATCGCGTCGCTATCTCGAACTCCAGGCTGGTCGCTCTCGCTGATGGCAACGTCACCTTCCGCTGGCGCGATTCCGCCCACGGCAACAAGAAACGGCTCATGACTCTGGCGGTCAACGAGTTCCTGCGCCGCTTCCTGCTCCACCTGCTGCCCCCGAGCTTCGTGCGCATTCGCAACTTCGGATTCCTCGCTAACCGCAACCGCGCTGCACTCTTGCCGCTATGCTTCCAACTGCTCAGCGGCATAGAGAAGATGCCTGCTTCGGTGGCATCACCATCCACCGATCAGAACCACTCGCTCTGGAACTGTCCTGTTTGCGGCGGATCCATGCGCGTTGTCGAACGGCTCTCGGCCGCGCAACTCCTGCTTCGCTCTCCACCTCAACCAGACCGGTGCGCAGCATGAAGCTCTATCTACATCCTCTGTCTCTGCCCGTGCTTCGGCGCGCACGCGGACTCCTTGTCTCAACTATCCAGAACTGCTTGCCCGGCTATCTCTTCAGCCCTGAACTGACTCCCCATTTCGGTGTTTCACCGCATCATCCCACCATCAAAGCAGCAAATCCCGCCCGACTCAGCCGGTGCCTGAGCCCTTTGCACCCGCATAGGCCGATTCAAAGTACATAGGCTTCCGCGGAGGGCGGCTTCCTTCAAGTCGCTGTATCCGAAGCGCCCCGCCAAAACCATGCAACTACGGACAGTCGCGTCGCGGGCGCTCCAGATACAGCACTAAGACATATCGGGACCTATATCTACGCCTCTTGGAGGCGCCGTCACTTTAGGGCTGCGCCGACTGCGAAGTCGGTGCCACAACGTTCACAGCAGCAACACTCTGAATAAGCTCATCCAACTGCCCTTCCAGTTTTGGGTAAGTTTGATCAAGAATTTCAGCGTATGTTTCTTTGCCAATTGAAAGCTCTAACTCCATCCGGGCTGCGACCAGTAAAGGGATAAGCAGTCGACTAACATTTGTGCTTTCCGCAAAGCACTGCTTTGCAAAAGGAATGTGCTTTGCAAAGAGTTCGGCGGTCATCTGTTGAATTTCTTGGTTTGTCGTTGCGATACGGCCTGCCTCAAACTCAAAGTTCTTCTGTATCGCTTCAAACTTGCGCACATCTTGACTACCTTCAATATTGTGATGCCGCATAAGCTCAATCATAGCGTCGCGTGTTTTTTCAAAGCCTTTAACTAACGCAACTTTTACCGCAATCTGTCCTTGCAAGATGTCCAGGACCATTCGTTGTTGCGTCAAACGAGAAAAAGCTCCCGCAAATTCCGTTCCGAAATTGGCGAGCGCACGAATGGTATCTTCACCCGCGACAAGATTGACTTTCACAAGAACTGGAGATTTCTCAAGGCACATAGCCGAAATTTCCTTCAGCGAAGAGCTCAATTCGCTGAGCTTGGAAAGGGCGCCCACAGAAACTGAAATGGCCTCAGCCGCCGCTGCGTATGTTTCCTTTCGGAAAGTCATTTCCCGTTCCCGATTTTTTAACTCCTGATCATTTTGGAGTTGCAAACGCAGGCGGTGGAGATTAGCGCGATTGGCGATAATGCTACCTAACAGAGAGATGAAAGAGCCGAATACAACAGCCCAAAATGTGGCAGGAATCTTGTCGAGTAGGTGACCAATAAACCGAAGAAAGTCGTTCATGGTTGTTCTTCCTGAGGGTTTTCGCCTCGATCAGACGCCGCGCCGCATGGGCCGACAATCCCTGCGAGCTTTTCCATCCCGCAATGGTACTGCGGAAGGGCAGTAAAGCGACAGGTCGAAACTTACCCTTTATGAAACATGAAAGCGGTCTGGAAAGCTAGATCTGCCCGACAAGGACAAAATTGCGGGTAGGGCCTACGGCCTTGGCTGCCTCGGTGTATGCAAGCAAATATGCAACGAATTCCTTAGTGCCTATCGGCGGGATCAGGGTCAGTAGCTCATGATTTGGCGGGAGCCTTGGGCTGGCACAAAGGGTCATGTGGTCCAGTGCATATTCATAGCTGCCGCCGTTCTTAGCGGACATACCGGTCCATTTGGCAAGCGGAACTAGGCCGGTTGGATTAAGAGGGAGTCGGTCGAGTTGCTGTAGAGATGGGTCGATAAGATGTGTGTGACCCAACTTCATCGCTAATGCGATTGTCCAGTCAAGGCGCTCGAATACCGGCTGTTTCTTACCCGGAAAGTCAAAGCCTTCCTCTTTCCAGCGGTTGAGAACTACGAGGGCCTCTTGCTCCATTTCGTACTGTGTGCCTGTCGCAATGGGCGTCTCTACACCGCCGCTAAATTGGACCAATCGCGTTTTAGCCGGGCCGTTATCGAAGAACCAAATCAGGTGCCGCACTTCAGGCGTTCTCGTGAGGCTCGCGTAAAGCTGGGGGCTTTCGATGTCCATATACCTAAGATACGCCGCGCACGAGCGCACACGCACGTCGACAGCGCTACTCCTCGCAAGCCCCGGCACGTGTGCGTGGCGACTGGCATCTTCTACTGATGGCCGAGCTTCGTCCTAGAATGAACGGGGGTGGCCATGAAAGTTCTTTATCGCTGTCCAAAGTGCTCTTCCGTGATCGAACGCAGCACAGAGTGGGATGAATTGGCCCGATTGACCCCTGAGGAGGCTGTGTTTGAATGTGGGATAACCGAGCAGAGTGATGCTTTGGCTATACGAGCAGTGGTCTGAACGCCCGCCGGAGAGACCGGAGCAACGATAGTGATTATGGCATCTTAATGGGGTCCTTCACGCGGTCCCATTCGCGTTTGAGCACTTCTTTCGACAAGCCCATGAGAGCGGGATGGCTGACCTGAAAATCGTCGTCCCCCTCGGGGCCTGACTCGATTGCGTTGAGCATCTTACGCATTAGACTCTCGATCTTCCGGTGATCGTCTTCCTTTGCGTTAAGCATCAATTGAATTTTGTGTTCGAGCAGCGTTAGCCGGAGATATTCGGCATCGGTCCGATCTTCGTAACCGGCTACGAAATAATGGAGGGCGGTGCTTGCGAACTCTGCTAGTAAATCACGCAGACTGTTGATCCACGCTTGGCGCATCGGGGCGATGACCTGTTTGTTTGCTACTTCCAGCGATGATAGCGTTTGTCGCCGAGCGATCCGCAGCGAGAGGAGCGGCCCGACAAAGACCGCAAGAAGGGCGACGATTAGCGACAGTATCGGGATGGCCTTTTCCATAGAGCATAAGGGTAACGCGGAACTCTGTATTGGGTCACGGGTGAATGGAACGGCAACGCACGGGCCGGGACAATGTGCGACAGGGAGCGCCCGACAAGCTCGGTCTCGTTGGCTATCCGCTTGAGCGTAAAGCCGTAACGGAGTCAAGATCGTGATTGGTCCTCATAAACGCCAATGTCGCCGGGAGGGATTCTTGATTAAAGCCTACTCTCGCTCGACAACGAGGACCACTCTGGCGCCCGATTGATGAATGAAGCTGTCCCCGATTCGTGTTGCTGTCAGGTAACGGCAAATCCTGGAAATGAGTCCCTTAAGGGGTATCAACAGCGCGTTCAATTGGCACTTACAGAGCGGTGACTTCGAATCGATTCGATAACGTGTTCAAGTTGCCCGTCTGTCCCCGCCCGTCGTTCGCGCCAATTGAACCCGATCAGTTCGTCTGGTTCCATCGGCGTTCCTTCCAGCACTGACCCGTTCCATGTGTAGTACGCTCGCCGCCCCTACCAAATCACTGAAGCAGGCCTTCGTCTTCTGCGCGCCCAGTTGGATACCATGGCGCGGTTGACCAACCGCGGGGTGGCCCCGGCTGAACCCGACTCCCCCCTGCCAATTCCAAGCTTCTACACAGCAGAGTCAGACGAAGATGTTTTCTCGGAGATCGAACAGCGCCCCACCGACAAGCCGGCCCCTTTCAATAAGGATCTGCTTCCGTTTCTCCAGGTGGGTGGACGAGGTTTTGAGATTCTCACATTCCTCCTCAAACAAGCGGAAGAGCCGAAAGATGCGGTGCTGACCCTGGTGAAAGCATCGCGCGACGCCGGGCGCGACGTCCTCGTTCACTTGAACGGCCGGCTTCGTGTCGTCGTTCAGTGTAAGAATCTCGAAAATCGGTTCGCTCTGCCGTCCTTACTTGAGGAGCTGGTCAAGTTTGTCCTCTACGACTACACCGAACGCTACATTTCTGAAGATGGGATCACATACGAGTTCTGGGTTCCGGGAGGTCTCACCGAGCCGGCCGAACGTTGGCTGGCTGAATTTCCCCATTCACTCACGGAAGAACAGTTGCGCGAGGCTTTCGACCACGTAGTGCAAGCGAACAAGACGCTTGCCACCCTGGAATGGTCTGAGGTCAGTGCATATCTGCGGCAGACGCTGACGCAGCGCATTCGCCTCAACCGGCACGAGAGTATTTCCCTCACTCGCAAGGTCAAAGCGGCTCCTGATCGTCTTTACGAAGACTTCTTCCAGGTGACGACCGTCGCTCCACTCAGTCAGGTCACCGACGTGATCGGTGCTCAGCTGCAGGCCCGGAATGACCAATTGCTCACTGGCTTCACCGATGTCGTTCGTGGAACCCAGATCGACGAGCGCATCAATGAAGCTCGGGACCTTGTGAACAAGCGAGAGTTCCGCGATGCCGCCATCGTGCTTCGGCAGGAAGAGACAAAGAACGGCCATCTCTTTACCGATCGTCAGCGGTTCAGGCTTGCTTCGAATTACGGTGCTATCGCTTTTGGGGAAAACCGGATGGCTAATCTCTCGGAGTCAGTTCAGGCAGGGACGAAGGAGTTTCTTGCGGGACTTCTGATGCAGCTCAAGAGAGCCGCTGACGCGCTGCCCATCTTCCAGGAGCTGTTCGACAACGATATCCCAACCTTCGATGCGCGCCAGCTTATTGCATGCGCGGCTGAATTACGCCTGCACAAGAAGGTGCTGGAGATCTGCGAAGAGCTGAGCCGCAGGCGACCGCCGAATTGGCAGATGCTGGAGTTCGAGGTCCAGCACTTGGAGCAGTACGATCGCGATAAGGCGATCCAGCGTCTTCAGGAGTTCTTGCAGCGCGAACCTGGGCACAAGTTGGCACAGCTTCGACTGTCCATCACAGCACTGCTACATGGTAGGCGAGATCTCGTCCGTTCTGCAGTTTCGGATCTTCCCGCGGTCGAAAACCTTCCTGTCAACTACATCATGGCGGCACTGGGCCTGTTGCGCGAGGGGCCGAACTATCAGGACGCGATTGACTACGCCTATCGATAGCCTACGCATCCCGGCGCGCGAGGGGTATCTGTTCGATCCAGATCGCTATCCGTTTCTTGAAGGCCGCAGCGCACCCAAGGATCCCGTCAGCATTCCGCGGGTGCCGGATGAGGTCCGTGTCGCCGTTGACATTGAGCCGCGGCAATATCTCCACCAGGTCCAGAACATTGGTGACCAGCGAGCCGTGGAAGCGCGACTCCGGCTCATTGAGCCGTTCGACCATGTGGGCGACCACCTCGCGCAGACGCTTCCAGAGATCTTCAGTTCCGCGCATCAGCGATTCGCGCACATTGGCATCGATTTCACGTGAAACCCTTGCCTGCTCCTCGGCCGACATCTGGACGCGGAAGTCAGCGCCAGACGGGATGGGCAGCACCTCGAGCTTGACGCCAAATTTCTTCCTCAGCTTTTCCACAGCCGGGTAGTCCTCCTCGCGGAAAAGCCCGTTCAGTTCCGGCCTCACCTGCTCAATGTACTGGGGATAGACGCGGAGAAAACCGTCCACTCCCTGTTCAAAACCGGCCTCGAACTCGCGCATGCGCTCCATGAGATCGAAGTAGAAGTTGGATGGCAGGAGCCGGAACCCTTCGTCCGACCACGGCAGCGTGATCTTGTAGAAGTGCTGCCGGATCTGCCCGGCAAGTGTGCGCAGTTCATCCAGCTTGTCGGCGCCACGCAACAGTTGCTTGTTGTAGCGGCCCGCGCCCTCGCGCGCCCCATGTTGATCGGCGACATCCCGGCTGACTTTGCGGTCGTGTTTGACGGCCGTCCAGATACTGATGTGGACGGCGGCGAGCATTGCCCGTTCCGTAATCATTGAATGACCTCCCGGTATTCCACTCCGAAGCGAACGAACTCCGGTGTGTGAGTAATTCCTGTGTCCCGCGCCGCTGCGTCGCGCATGGCCATCACGCGCATCTCGGTCGGCATCCTGTCGAGATAGGTGAGTCCTCTCCCGACAGAGCTGTCGCTCAGGACCCGGCCCAAAGCTGTAGCGATTGCGATCTGCGCGGAAGGCTCCGAGGGAACCGAAGCTGTTGCGGGATTGAGAAGGATTTCGTCGATCGATGGCAATTGGCGGAACAGCCGCAGGAAGGCGACGAATTCCGAGGCCGTGGCCGCCCCTACTGTGCCATCTAGAAGCTGAGCCTCGAACTCGCTCGTTCCGGAGAGGAGCTGTGTCTTTTGGCGACGGGCAATGCCGGACAAAACATGAGAAGCCATCTCCCAAGAACGCGGCGTGGGCCAGGCGTTGGCGTCTGAGGTCGTGTCGGCCGTGTGCAGAAGTTCTGGCTTGAAGCGGAGGAAGGCGATGATCTCAGGCCGGACCTGAGCCTTGACCGCCCACCTGCACCAGTCGTCGAGGTCCGGTTCAAGGTCCAGATGTACGAACCGGTTGCGCAACGGTCGCGGCATGGCGAAGTGAACGCCGCGTTCCGATGCCGGATTCCCGGCGGCAATGACCACCCAGCCATCGGGCAGCACATACTCGCCGAGCTTTCTGTCCAGCACCAACTGATAGCAGCCCGCCTGGGTCATCTGCGGCGCCGATGTCAGCTCATCGAGAAAGAGGATGCCCTTACCAGTGGTGGGAAGAAACTTCGGCGGCACCCATTCGGTTTGGTCTTCGGCGATCCGCGGCAGACCCCGAAGATCGACCGGGTCAAGCTGCACGGCGCGCACGTCGAGAAAGTCGCAGTCGAGATCGTCGGCGACCTGGGCGACGATCTGCGATTTGCCAACGCCGCACGCACCCCAAATATGCAACGGCACACGTTCGCCGATCAGCGCGTGAAGCGCCTCATAGAGCTTTGATGGTTTCATGAAGTTTCCTCGATTGGTTTGAAATGTGCGGGAAATAACCTCTGCTCACGTGCGATAGCGGGCTGGAATTTGGTGTACTTCTTGATCAGACAATCCACATCCCAGGATCACGCCCACGCAGATCGACGAACACTGGCCGACTTCGCGATATCCGTCGTTTTTGCGCTGAAGAGTTAGCGGCTTGATCGGCAATCGCACTAGAATTGAAGCTTCGCCGCAGGAGGAACTTACATGATCAGCAAGGCTTCGCTTATCTCGTTTGGCAACCTCGACCTTGCTTGGTCTCGCATCACCACGGCCAATAATCTTCAGCATAAGCAAATGTTTCGCCACCTCTACAGCGCATATGAGCCTGGGCGAAAGGCGAATCTTCAGCTGCTGCACGAGAAGCTCAAGGGCGGATGGAAGCCGACGAGCCCCATTCGAATATACCTGCCAAAGGCCTCCGGGCTACTGCGTCCACTAACGCTGCTTGCGCTGGACGATCAAATCGTCCTTCAAGCAATCGCTAATCAGGTAGCGAAGCAAATGTTTAAGCGCCGGCGGGTCGTTGAAAACAGGCTGGTCTTCAGCTCATGCCTGAATTCAAAGCCTGACTCCATTTTCTTCTTGCAGAGTTGGCGACGGACCTATCACGACTTCAAGCTTCGGCTCGGAAGGCATTTGGCCAGTGGCAATCACTGGATCGCGCACTTTGATCTGGCTGCTTTCTATGAAACGATCTCCCACAAGGCACTACAGACCGTTGTTTCGCCGTCCGGAGGAAGTAACGAAGCTTGGGAAATGATTCGACGATGCCTTTGCATGTGGACTTGTGAAACCAAGGGAATCTCCGTCGACCATGGCATACCTCAGGGCCCCATAGCTTCAGATTTCCTCGCAGAGATCTTTCTCCTGCCGCTTGATGAGGCGATGGACAAGGCCGGCATCCCCTACATTCGCTATGTCGACGATATCCGCGTTCTGGCGAAGACAGAGGATGAGGTTCGGCGTGCTGCGGTTGTCCTGGAAATGGAATGCCGACGTTGGAGCCTAATCCCGCAAGGGTCAAAGTTCAAGGTCTCCTATGCCAAAGACGTTACAGAAGCCTTGGGCACACTCCCGAGTATTGCGGAGTCGGCGGCCCAAGACCCCGACGAAACTGTCATGGATGAGGACGCGGCGCTCAAGATTTTCGGCGACGCAATAGGAGGCCGTCCGCTGCGCGTGATCGACAAGAGTAGGCTTCGATTCGTGCTTTACCGGAGCGGCCCATCGCGCACCATCTTGAACAAGGCACTGAAGCTCTTGCCGACGCATCCCGAGCACATCGACGCATTCGCGGCATTTTTTCAGAACTACTCGAAATCGCGGCTGATCGTCCGTCACGTCACATTCATGCTCAAGAAAGGGGTACTGCATGACTACGTTCAAGGAGAACTCTGGCTGATCGCGTCACGCCAAGCTAGGCCTGACGAACTTCAGGCACTGCTGCCGGTTGCAATCGCACAAGCGAAGCGCGACAAGCTCTCATTCTCGATGCAACGGGCGCTATGCGTCTTCTTTCTGTCGTGCCGGAAGGCTGGGCTCTATTCCAGCTTCCCACGCACTCAAGCGTGTGCGGTCCAAGAGCCCTTATATCCAGTCGCTGCTGGTCCCGTATCTAACGAACGAGGACTATATTAAAGGCGGCATCGCAGCCGAGCTTTGCCAGCGGCCTTCGCCCGCACCGGGCATGACTTTGGCTGCTGAGATTGTCGATCGAGGACTTTCACTGAAACAGATGGGAATTGCCACTTATCGCCTGTCGGCGGAGGTCAAGAATGTTTTCCAGGGCCTGGGTTTAATCAGCGGCGTATCGAAACCACACTTCGACCAGATCGGCGAAATCCTCCGCGCGTCCTATAAACTGCGACCTTGGCGCGGTTGGAAAGCGCTGCTCGGCCCAAATTATCAGCATGCCCTCCAACTTCTGCTGACTGCGGAGAACAAGTTCTACTCGGATCGCTCCGGTTGGCTCGCTTCCCAGAACTCATTCAATGACGCCGTCTTCGGGGCATTCCAAGATGTCCTGAATACCGCAGGTTTGCCTGGTGCTATGCCGCGCAAAGGGAAGAACTGGCAAGTGGATATCGTTCGGGGTGATGTTGGAGGCTGCTGCACCGTTCGCGCAGAACTTCCCGGCGATGGCTACGGCGCTCCGATCTACGAACGACAGACGAAACAGCATACCCGACAGTCACCCATTTGAATTCAAAACTGGCCGGAAGACGAAGCCCCTCAAGGTTAGGGAGCGCGACAACATCAAGCTCGACCTGATCGGCGCCTATCGCGCCATTATGGACTTTTTGGATGCCCTTCCTTGAGGAATTGGCTTCTCGTTCGTGACGGCTAGACTCGTTCGCGAGGGCAGGGTGTGAAAGGCGCGCAGGGTCAATCACGATCGAATAGGTAACGTGAAACGTCGATAGCGCCTGCGATTATCGATCCATGACTCAGTCCCAGGATTCCATGACACTGGCCGGTAGGAATCGTCGCTGTCCGCCGATTTTGCCGGTTCCAGATCGTCGATAAAGACCCCAAGCGTAATAAAGAATCTGAAGTGCGCTATACTCTCTCGTTTAAGGAAACCGACTCGCCCCTCGCAAAGAAAACGGACGAACCATGCCGCTAATGAGTAAGAAGAAGCAGCCTTTTATCATCGATAATGATCTGAGCGCGACGCTGAAGGAGCACCTGCCATCCGATGCACGAACCACGGTGGAATGCGGATTGCGCCCTAGCGCCCCAGACTACCCGGATGTGGTTGATCTGTGCCAACAAAAGCAGGCTATGTTGGTAACGGCGGACACCGAATTCCCCGATCATCTGAGAAGGTATCAGCGTGAGCACAACACGTGCTGCTGGGGGTTAGTTCTCTTGCCCGCTGATGAACTAAAGCAGATTGAGGTTCTGAAGCGCGTTAAGGCCGGAAGGCTGAAGATCAAACATCCCGTTGCCGAAGTGTTTCGGTTCGAAGACGCGCGACATGAAAACCTGCTCCTAAATCTGCGAGCCAATCCGCCTGAAGTCACCGAACTATGCGCCTGTGAGTGGGATGAAACTGAATAAACTGTGCCCTAGTTGGGCATAAGACAGACAAGTGTTCATTGCGAAGAACCAGGAGCCAGTATGAAGAGAGTCCTTCAGGTGTTCCTTGGCATCGTGGCAGTCGTATCGGGAATCCTGTTGTACAACCTGCTCAGAGACGCACAGTGGGCGCACTCGTGGCTCAAGAGCATCCTTGTGATGTTGCCAGAACTCGGCACGGTCATCGCGGTGGTTGAGTTGCATCATTCCGCGAAGGCTAATGAATTACGCGAAGGTCGGAACGAAATCGCCAAAGCCAACAATGAACTGGAAGAAGCGCGCAACAGACTTGCCGAAGGCAACAACACGCTAGCTGCTGCGAATAATAAATTAGCTGAAGAGAACAACAAGCTGCAGCATCAGCTTCAGTCGGAACGTAACGAACATCTGGCGGAGATTGCAAGACAGATGCATCGCCCTCAGACAGAAGCCGAGAAAAATGCTGCTAAGCTCCGCGGGCATCTCGGAAGTCCGGTTGTCGCCCTAAATAGTGACAACAGCCGGTGGGGAGGCGGCCTCGTGATTGCCCGAGGTTTCAGATGGCAACATTGTCGCCCTATTTAATCCGGCGCAGCAGGGGAGTCAGGCTTTTGTCGTCTACGCCGACTGCAAGGATGTGGAAATAGTCGATATTCCAAATGGATCGTGCCCACTCCAGGTCAAGGTTAACAAGAGATACGGCGACTTCATTCAATTGGGAGAGATAAAGAGGTGGGAGGATCGCAAGAACCTCTCAGCCATTCCAGAATTTGACCGGGGGCCAGCGGCTTACTACGTGCATTTTGGAAAGCAAGGATCCTCAGAGACACGGTCACTCTTTGTTTACTCGTCAAGATACGGAGCCAATTCATTCCAACTCGAAGCCTCGACCGGCGAACAATTCGTCGGAAACAACAAAGAAGTGTCAATTCGATTTCTGGCGCAGCAAGTCGAATACCTATCAGACGGATTCCACCGCGGCACGGCGGGAACCGGTGATACCCGCTACCCGCTGTTCGTCTCCTAGCTCCCCTTTTTTGACTGGGTGGATATCCGGCTGGGACTGAGTTGGGGCCAGATCAGCGATTTGACCACCTTCCGTGCACCGCAGCCGCAGCCCGATTCGGACTCGTACCGGAAAACGCCGATGTAGACGGGAGGAGTTCTTGGCTCCAGGCTGAGTCGCCAATTCTCATTTCGAACGCTTTGGTCTTCAAAACGTGCATCGGCCCGTTCGCAACCGGAACTTGTGGCGTGGACTTCAGCCTCTCAAACCGTTGGTGATTGGCCGCGACAAGGCGCTGGTCAACACGGTTTCGATGAAAGCAGTTGCCAGGCTAGCTGGACTAGGATTGGCGCTTACGCAGCCTCGTCAAAGTCGTCGGCCTCATCCGCTGGCTCATCTTCGGCGATTTCGGCAAGAATCTCTTCATCCTCATCCGCATCTGATGCGGGGACGGGAGCCGCCGCTGGTGCCGGTCCCGTAT